>CAVQFF010000015.1:0-101168 GCA_963711785.1 uncultured Thermoleophilia bacterium | reverse complement strand
TCGAGCTGCTGACGCACTACCTCGACTTCCAGCGGGAGATCGTCACGCGCCGGTCGAAGCACGAGCTGCGCCAGCTCGAGAAGCGCACGCACATCCTCGAGGGCTATCTGATCGCGCTCGACAATCTCGACGCGGTGATCGCGCTGATCCGCGCAGCCGCCGACACCGAAGCAGCGAAGACGGGCCTCATGGAGCAATTCGAGCTGTCCGAGCTGCAGGCGCTCGCGATCCTCGAATTGCGCCTGCGCGCGCTGACCGCGCTCGAGCGCAAAGGTGTCGAAGACGAGTATCGCGACAAGAAGGAGCGCATCGCCGAGCTTCGGCTGCTCCTGTCCGACGAGACGATGATCGACACGCTGATCAAGGACGAGCTGCTGGAGCTGCAGGGGATCTACGCCCGGCACGACGACCGGCGCACCGAGATCGTCGCCGCCGAGGAGGAGCTCGAGCTCGAGGACATGATCGCGGAAGAGGACATGGTGATCGCGATCACGCAGTCCGGCTACATCAAGCGGCTACCGGTGACGGCGTATCGCGAGCAGCGCCGGGGCGGCATTGGCGTGATGGGAATGGACCTGAAGGACGAGGACTACATCGAGCACCTGTTCGTCGCTTCGACCCACGACTACATCCTGTTCTTCACGAGCGTCGGCAAGGTGTATCGGCTCAAGGTGCACGAGCTGCCGCTCGGCTCGCGCCAGTCGAAGGGCCGCGCCATCGTCAACCTGCTGCCGTTCCGCCAGGGCGAGACCGTGCGGGCCGTGATCCAGACGCGCAACTTCGAGGAGGCGAAGTACCTCCTGTTCGCGACGAAGAACGGTGTCGTCAAGAAGACGGTGCTCGGCGCCTACAACACGAATCTGAAGGCGGACGGGATCATCGCGATCAAGATGCGGGACGGCGACGAGCTCGTCGGAGTGAGGCACAGCTCCGGCACCGACGACGTCCTGATGGTGTCGCGCCTCGGTCAGGCGATCCGCTTCTCCGAGCAGGACGTGCGCGCGATGGGCCGCGACGCGTCGGGCGTGCAGGGGATGCGCCTTCGCGGTGACGACGAGGTGATCTCGGTTGCGATCGCCGCCGACGACTCCGACCTGCTGGTCGTGACCGAGAACGGTTACGGCAAGCGCACCAGGGTCTCCGAGTATCCGAAGAAGGGCCGCGGGGGCATGGGCGTGAAGACCGTGCAGCTCACCGCTGCGCGAGGTCACCTCGCCGGCGCACGTGTCGTGCGTGACGGCTATCAGGTGATGCTGATCTCGACCGGCGGCACCGTGATCAAGATGCCCGTCGAGGACGTCAAGCGGCTCGGGCGCTCGACCCAGGGCGTGATCGTGATGCGGCTGCGCGAAGGCGAGCTCGTCTCGTCGCTCGCACCCGTCGTCGAGTCCGGCGATGACGAGCCGGGTGCCGTCGGCGGCACCGAGCCTCGGCGTCCTGCCCGAACACGACTGAGCTCCTTCCCTTTTGCAAGACGTGGTGGTAGAAGTAGCAACCGAGAGGTCGCGGCCAAGCGGACAAAGGAAGCCGTCTCCGATGGCGTACAGCAAGCAGCTCGATCTGCTCGAGCCGATCGACATGGCGGAGCACCTGGACAAGCTCGAGCTCTACCTCGGCCAGGTATGCGCTGTCGCCGGCATCTCCAAGATGCAACTCGACTACTGGACGAACAAGGCGCAGATCCCCACCAAAGGACGCAAGCAGCGGATCTACGACATGGACGCTGTCGAGACGGTGATGCTGATCAAGCAGGCGAAGGACAAGGGCCTCAATCTTGGCGCGGCGATCGAAGCCGCCCGCCGCTTCCGCGCGCAGAGGACCGCGCTCGTCTAGAGACTGAGCGCTGCCGCCGCATCTTCGGGTGCGACGGCGTCGATGTACACACCGGCTCCGAGCTCGAGCCCGGCGAGCCTCGTGATCCGCGGGAACACTTCGAGATGCCAGTGGGGCCCGTCGTGGAGCCACGCGTTCAGCGGCACGAGCGGTTCGCCACGGATGCGCTGAAGACGGCGCACGAGCTCGGCCAGCAGGCGCAGTGCGGGTGCCAGCAGGTCGCTCTCCAGCCCGTGGGCCTCCGGCCGGAAGGGCGCGATCAGGAGCTCGTACGGGACGCGGCTCGCGACCGGGCAGCCGGCCGTGACGCCGTCGCGCGTGAGCACCTCGAGCACGGCGGGCAGCCCACGTTCGGCTGCGACCGCCGGGGCCGGGGCCGGTAGCCAGGCCAGCTGCGAGTGTGAGTGGGGCAGGGATGCGCCCGCCTCGTGCCCCTCGTTGAGGATTGCGAAGCAGTGGCCGCGTTCGGCCCGCGCCCGCCGCTGCCACGCCTCGGCGACGAGATCGATCGTCGAGTCGTCCAGGGCGCCGAACGAGTGCACGTGGGCCGGGCCGTGAATCACGACCTCCTGCCGTTCGAGCGCCGGATAGAGGTTCGGGACGACCCGGACCTGCCAGCCGGTCGGACCGTCACCGAGCCGCAGTGTCTCCGGCGGCGTCAGGGTCTCGTTGCCGGAGCAGAACGGGCAGGAGGCGGGATCGTCGGAGGCGCGGTCGAGCGCTCCTGGCCGCTCCGCCCGTCCCGGGGCAATCGCCACCCAGCGACCGGTCATCGCGTCGTGGCGGAGGTCGGTCAGCGCCGGCGCCTGGGTCAGGCCTCGGGCCGGTCGGCGAGGGCCGTGAACGCCCGCAGCATCTCGATCGGGATCGGGAATGCGATCGTCGTCGACGGAGTGGCGCCGAGCTCGAGCAGCGTCTGCAGATAGCGCAGCTGGAGGGCGATCGGGTGCTCCTCGATCACCTTCGCGGCATCCTTCAACCGTTCCGAGGCCTGGAATTCGCCCTCGGCGTTGATCACCTTCGCGCGCCGCTCACGCTCGGCCTCGGCCTGGCGTGCCATCGCGCGCTGCATGCCCTGCGGTATCTCGACGTCCTTCACCTCGACGATCGACACCTTGATTCCCCAGGGCGCCGTCTGCTCGTCGATGATTCCCTGCAGGATCGCGTTGATCTTCTCGCGTTCCGACAGGAGCTCGTCGAGCTGGTGCTGGCCGAGCACCGATCGCAACGTCGTCTGCGCGATCTGGGAGGTCGCGACCAGGAAGTTCTCGACCTGGACGATCGCGTCCTCGGGCTTGACGATCCGGAAGTACGCCACCGCGTTCACACGCACCGGGACGTTGTCCTTCGTGATCACCTCTTGCGGAGGGACGTTCAACGTGATCGTGCGCAGGTCGACGCGGACCATGCGGTCGACGATCGGGATCAGGATGAACAGGCCCGGTCCCTTCGGTTCGGGCAGTAGCCGCCCGAGCCGAAAGACGATCCCGCGCTCGTACTCGCGCGCCACTTTGATCGCGGCGAATGCAAACAGCAGCAGCAGGAAGACGACGATCGCGAAAACGATGAGGGCCGCATCCATCTCGACAGCTTAGCCCTCTAGATGTGCCGCACCCGCAGGGAGAGGCCGTCCAACGCCTCGACCTGCACCTCCTCGCCCTCACGCAACGGGCGGTCGGACTCCGCCCGCCACAGCTCGCCGTGCACGAACACGAGCCCGCCGGGCTGCACCACCCCTTCCATGCCGACGATCTCCTGTGGGCCAACTCGTGCCGGCTGCCGTCTGACGGCGATCGCCTTCGAGATCGCGAAGGCCCAGAGGCCGCCGAGCAGCACGGTGATCGTGATCACGAGCGCCTCGGACGTGTGGTACGGCGCGGGGAGATTGTGGAAGAGCGTGATCATCCCGATCGACATCGCGACGAGGCCCGAGAGGGTCAGCGCCCCGTGGCTCGGAACGTGCAGGTCGGCCACGAGCAGGGCCACACCGAGCAGCACGAGTGCGAGGCCGGCCCAGGAGAGCGGCAGCACCGAGAACCCGAACAGCGCAACGACCATGCAGATCGCGCCGAATGCGCCCGGGATCACGGCACCGGGATGGAACAGCTCGAACCCGAGCCCGGCCAGGCCGGCCAGAAAGAGCAGGGAGACGATGTTCGGATCGATCAGCGTCGAGAGGAACCTGGTCAGGAAGCCTGCGTGCTCATCGACGATGGTCGCGTTGGCCGTGTGCAGTGTGAAGTGTCGCGGCGTCGTCACCCGGCCGTCGATCGTGTTCAGGAGCGCGGGCAGGGTGGGCGAGATCACGTCGATCACGTTCATCCTGAGCGCTTCCTCCGCGGTGAGGTTCGACGCCTTCCGCACCGCCGCATCGGCCCACTCCGCGTTGCGGCCGTGTGACTTCGCCAGCCCACGGAGGGAGGCCGCCGCGTCGTTCACGACCTTGCGGCGCAGGTCGCTGCCGATGTTCGAGCCGTTGCCGTTGATCGGCGTGGATGATCCGATGTTCGTCTGGGGCGCCATCGCCAGCAGGTCGGAGGCCTGAGCGATCCAGACACCGGCCGAGGCCGCGCGCGCTCCCGCGGGCGCAACGTAGACGATCACAGGGATCTTCAGCGACAGCTCGCGCGCCACGATCTTGCGCATCGACTCCTCGAGGCCACCGGGCGTGTCGAGGACGATCACCGCGGCCGAGTACCCTTGGGCGGCTGCCTGCCCGAGCTCGTGGTTCAGCCAGTCCTGGGTGACGGGATCGACGTCGGCGGTGAAGTGGATCGCCATGACCCGTGGCCGCGCGGGCGTGCTCCCGGCCGCGCGACCCCGCAGGGAGAGCGAGGACGAGAAAGAACACGGCCAGGAGCAGGCGCTTCACCGGTGGGAAGGATGTGCACTGTCGAAGCTCGTTCCCATTCTCGCTGCCGCCGCGGCGCTCGCTTCTCCCGGGCTCGCACGCGCCAACGACGTCGCGATGCGGGTTCAGGATGTGCCGCTCGGCCCGCGTTCGCTTGCTGTGGTGCCGGCCCCGATGCACTTCAACATGCTCGCGGTGCACTGGACCGGCACGGGCGCGGTGCTCTACCGAACGCATCGGCTGCACGGCGGTTGGTCGGGCTGGACGGCCGCCGATGCCGATGTGGCGCCAGACGGCGGCACCGGCCCGTGGCACGACGGCGGCCTCCAGTGGACGGGCGCCGCGGACGGCTTCCGGTTTCGCCGCAGCGGCGTGGTGCAGCGGCTGCGGGTCTACGAGCTGTGGTCGCGGGTGACCACGCGAGCCTCACGGAGCCTCTCAGCGGCCGCGGCGCCGGCGATCGTTTCCCGCTCCGGCTGGCACGCGAACGAGGAGATCGTCCGCGCAGCGCCGAGGTTCGCGCCGGCGGTCAGGCTGGCGGTCGTCCATCACACCGCCGGAGCCAATTCGTACTACACCCGCCCAGGCGGCGGCGATCGTGCGGGGCATCGAGGTCTACCACGTGCAGGGAAACGGCTGGAACGACATCGGCTACAACTTCCTTGTCGACCGGTTCGGGACGGTGTACGAGGGCCGCGCCGGAGGGATCACCAGGAACGTGATCGGCGCGCACTCGGAGGGCTTCAACTCGGGCACCGTCGGCGTCGCGCTGATCGGCAACTTCACGAACGCGAAACCGCCGCGGGCGATGATCGACGCGCTGGTCAAGCTGCTCGCGTGGCGCCTCGACGTCGCGCACGTCGATCCGCTGTCGAGGGTGGTCTATCTCTCGGGTGGCAACGCGAAGTTCAGGGCCGGAACCGCGGTGACATGCTGCGGGCGATCTCGGGTCATCGCGACACCGGCCCCACCGAGTGTCCCGGCAACGACGTGTATGCCCTCCTCCCGGCGATTGCCCGGCGCGTCTCGCTCACGGGACTGCCGAAGCTGTACTCCCCGACCGTCGCGGGGGCGCTGGGCGGCCCGGTCCGCTTCGAGGCCCGCGTGTCGTCGGCCCTGCGCTGGACGGTCACGATCACCGACCAGCTCGGCAGGACCGTCGCGTCCGGTCAGGGACGCGGCCCGCTCGTGGACTGGACGTGGAGCGCGCCGGCCGCGGCTCAGGGCCGCTTCACCTGGACGATCGCTGCGCCGGGCGCTCGGCCCGCCACGGGCACGATCGGTGCCGGGCGTCCGGCACCAGCCCCACCTCTCTCGCTCACGACCTCGCGACGCTGCCCGTCGTCGTCGCCCCGACAGCCGACGGGACCGGTAGCAGCTCGACCGTCACGTTCACGCTCGGCGCTCCGGCAGTCGTGACGGCGCAGGTGCTCGACCAGGACGGCGACCGCGCGCTCTCGATCCTCGGCAGCCCAGCATGCGGCCGGGCCGAACAGTTTCACCTGGTCTGCCGCATCGCTCCCCGACGGCCGCTACCTCCTCGCCGTGACGGCGAAGCCGGGGACGAAGAGCGTGACGAAGACGGCGTCCCTGACGGTCGATCGCACGTTGACCGGGCTCGGGCCGCTGCCGGCGCGTTCTCTCACCGAACGGCGACGGCCTCGACGACTCCGTCACGTTCTCCTTCGAACTTGCGCAGGACGTGCCGGTCCGGCTCGACATCGAACAAGGAGGCTCCGTCGTCGCCTCGCCCTTCCAGGGCGAGCTCGCCGCCGGCGCGCACACGCTCGGCTGGGACGGCACCGCGGGCGGCGCTCCGCTCCCCGACGGCCGTTACGTCGCGGTGTTCACGATCACGGGCGGTCTCGGTGAGGTGCAGATACCTGTTCCGGTCACGATCGACACGCGCCCGCCGACACTCGCCCTGATCGACGCCCAGGCGCTGAGGTTCAGCCTCGACGAGCCGGCAACGCTCACGGTGCTCGTCAACGGCACGACGAGGATCGTGACCGCCGAGCCCAGGGGCGTGTTCACCGTTCCGTTCCAGGGGAGCGTGCTCACGCTCTCGGCCCAGGCGCAGGATGCGGGCGGGAACCTCAGCTCCGTCGTGACCGGCTAGTCGCCCACTGCTCGTAGCCGCGCTCGAGTTGCTCCAGCACGTCGACCAGCAACTCGAGCCTGCCTCGCTCGACGAAGCCGCCGCCGGGCCACGCGGTCTGGCCGACATTGATCCCGATCCCGAGCACGACGCGCTCTCCCGCCTCTGCGAGGATCCCCGCGACCTTCCGGCCGTCGACCAGCACGTCGTTCGGGTCCTTGATCGCAGCTGCTGGGCCGATCGCCGCCGCGACCGCCACCGCCGCGACCAGAGTCAGCTCGGGCCAGTGCGCGACCGGCTGCGGCGGATAGAGCGCGACCGAGAACATGAGGGCCGAGTCGACCCAGGTTCGTCCCATGCGCCCGCGGCCCGCGGTCTGGCGCTCGGCGAGGGCGACCGCTCCGTGTGACGCGTGCGCCGGCAGCATCCGCTGCGTCGTCTCGGTCGTCTCGGCGTAGTGATATTCACGTCCATATGAACCGCGGAGCGCGGGCAGGACGACGGCAGGGGTCAGGCCCATCGGCACTAGAGTAGGCGCGTGCAACCTTCCAGCACCGGCTCGCGTCGAATCGTGCGTGACCTGCGGCCCGACGGGCCGCTCGTGTACGAGAGGCTCTCGGACCCCATTCTTGTGCGACGCGCGAAGGACGGAGACAGGCAGGCACTGGCAACGCTCTGCGAGCGGCACGCTCCGCGGGTGGAGCGGATCGCCCTGCACGTGCTGCGCGACCCGGAGGACGCTCGCGACGCAGCCCAGGAGTCGCTCGTCAAGCTCGTGCAGCGGGTCGGTCAGTTCAAGGGCCAGTCGCAGTTCTCCACCTGGCTGCACCGGCTCGTCGTGAACACCTGCAAGGACGTGGCGCAGGCGCGCTGGGCAGCGACTCGGCGAACGGAGCCGCTGTACGAGGATGCGCGCATCGCCGCCGACGGCGACCCGGCGCGTGCGCTCGCCGAGTCGGAGGCCCGGCTCGAGCTCGGCCGCTGCCTCGCCGAGCTGCCGGCGGCGCAGGCGCCGGGTCGTCGTGCTGCAGGATGCCTTCGACGTCCCGTTCGACGAGATCTCGGCCGCCACCGGACTGCCCGTCGGCACCGCGAAGTGCTACGCCCACCGCGGGCGCAACGGCCTCCGAGAGCGGCTGTCCGCGTGACCGACGTGGTCATGGACAAGGCCGCCATCGAGGCGGTCCTGCCCCACCGCGACCCGATGCTCCTGATCGACGAGGTGACCGAGCTCGTACCGGGCGAGCGGGTCGTCGCACGCAAGACGGTGACCGAGGAGGACTGCGCAGGCCACTTTCCCGGCAATCCGATCATGCCCGGCGTGAAGATGGTCGAAGCGCTCGCTCAGTGCGGCGCCGTCGCGGTGCTGTCGCAGGAGGAGAACCGCGGCAAGCTTGCGCTCTTCGCCGGAATCGACGACGTGCGCTTCAAGCGCGTCGTGCGGCCGGGCGATGTGCTGACGCTCGAGTGCGTGGTCGAAACGGTGCGCGGCCCGGTCGGGCGCGGCAAGGTGAAGGCGACGGTCGAGGGCCAGCTCGCGGTGCGCGGCACGTTGACGTTCGCGGTCGGTGACGGCGGCGGCGAGGCCTCCGCGTGATCGGAAAGACGAACGGCCGCCCGATCTCGATCACGGGCCTCGGGGTGCACGTGCCGGAGCGCGTGCTGACCAACGACGAACTCTCCGAACTGGTCGACACGAACGACGAGTGGATCCTCGAGCGGACAGGGATCAGCGAGCGGAGAATCGCCGCCGACGAGGAGGCGCTCACCGACATCTGCCTTCCGGCAGCGCGTCGAGCCCTGGAGATGGCGGGCGCGGAGCCGTCGTCGATCGACCTGCTCATCGTCGCGACCGTCACGCCGGACATGGCGTTCCCGTCCTCGAGCGCTCTGATGGCCGACACGCTCGGGATGCCCGACGCGGCTGCCTATGACCTCTCGGCCGGCTGCACCGGCTTCGTCTACGCGATCGCTCAGGCTCACGCGATGCTCTCCTCCGGCCTGGCGAAACGGGCACTCGTGGTCGGCGGGGATGTGCTGTCGAAGATTCTCGACTGGACGGACCGTTCGACGCTCGTTCTCTTCGGGGACGGCGCCGGCGCCGTCGTGATGGAGCGCGTCGAAGCCGGCGGCTTTCTGGGCTTCGAGCTGGGCGCAGACGGGGGCGGTGGAGGGAACCTCTGGCTTCCGGGCTCGGGCTCGCGGAAGTTCGAGGACCCCGACAAGTACGTCAAGATGAACGGCCGCGAAGTCTTCAAGTTCGCGACCCGGGTCATGGTCACCTCGGCAGAGGCGATTCTCGGCGAATGCGACCTCACGGTCGACGACGTGGACGTGTACGTCCCGCACCAGGCAAACGTCCGCATCATCGATCACGCCGCCCGGAAACTCGGCTTCCCGCAGGAGAAGACGATCGTCAACGTGAACAGGTACGGCAACACCTCATCGGGCTCGATCCCGCTCGCGCTAGCCGACGCCGCGGACGACGGCCGCCTCGAACCAGGCAAACTGGTGCTCCTGACCGGCATGGGGGCGGGGTTGACCTGGGGGTCGGCCCTGATCGAATGGACACACCAAACGACTGGAGCAGCAGCATGACCAAGATCGCCTTCATGTTTCCCGGCCAGGGCTCACTCGAGGCCGGGATGGGCAAAGACGTCGCAACGGCGGTGCCGGAGGCGATGGCCGTGTACGACGCTGCCAGCGCGGCTGCCGGAATGGATCTCAAGGAGCTCTGCTTCGAGCGCCCCGTCGAGGATCTCGTGGACACCGAGATCCAGCAGCCGGCCCTGGTCACGACCTGCCTCGCGTTCGACGCTGCGCTGCGCGCGCGCGACATCCACCCCGACGTGGTCGTCGGACATTCGGTCGGCGAGTTCTCGGCGCTCGGCTCCGCGCAGTCGATGTCCGTCAGCGACGCGGTTGCACTCGTCCGTGAGCGCGGCGTTGCGATGGCGGCGGCAGCCAAGGCTCACCCGGGATCGATGGCCGCGATCCTCGGCCTCGCCGACGAGGCGGTCGAGGCCCTGTGTCACAAGATCACGAACGTCTGGCCTGCGAACTACAACTGCCCGGGCCAGCTTGTCATCTCCGGGGAGACGCCCTCGGTCGACGAGGCTTGCGAAGAGGCGACACGTGAGGGTGCCGGTCGCGCGATCAAGTTGAAGGTCTCCGGCGCGTTCCACTCACCGCTCGTCGCGAAGGCCGCCGACCGCCTTCGTCCCGCGGTCGACCGCGTGCACATCGGCGAGGGTGTTGCCGAGTTCATGTCAACGGTCACCGCGCGGGTCGAAGACGCGCAGCGCTACCGCGAACTGCTCATCGACCAGCTCACCGCCCCGGTGAAGTTCACCCAGGCCGCGCGCGAGTTGATTGCGGGCGGCGTGACAACCTTCGTGGAGGTCGGGCCCGGCAACGTGCTCAGCGGTTTACTGAAGAGGATCGACAGATCGGTGCGCACGTTGTCGGTCAACGACCTGAAGTCGCTCGACGACGTCAGCAACGCACTTGGCTAACAGCTCCCAGTTCGCCACCCTCGATGGAAAGCTCGCGCTCGTCACCGGCGCCTCGCGCGGGATCGGCCGTGCGATCGCGATCGGTCTGGCCGTCGCCGGCGCCGAGGTCGTGCTCGGCTACCGCTCCGGCAAGGACGAGGCGGAACAGCTCGCGGCGGAGCTCGGCGCCCGCGCAATCCAGGCCGACGTCTCGTCGGCGGAGGACGCACAGCGGCTCGTCGAGGAAGCGGGCGACGTCGATGTGCTCGTGAACAATGCGGGGCTGACTCGCGATGGACTGCTGGCGCGCATGTCCGACGATGATTGGCGCACGGTGCTCGACACGAATCTGAGCTCGGTCTTCTACACCTGCCGCGCCGTCACCCGGCCGATGATGAAGAAGCGCGGCGGATCGATCGTCAACATCAGCTCGGTGGTCGGCGTGCATGGCAATTTTGGCCAGACGAACTACGCAGCGTCCAAAGCGGGGATCATCGGCTTCACGAAATCGCTCGCACGCGAGCTCGGCTCGAGGAACGTCCGCGCCAACGTCGTGGCGCCGGGCTACGTGAAGTCGCAGCTCACCGACGTCCTGCCGGAGGAGGCGACTGCGGCGATGATCCAGAACACGCCGCTCGGGCGTGTCGCGGAGCCGGAGGAGATTGCGGGCGCGGTACGCTTCCTCGCCTCCGACGAAGCCTCGTTCATCACGGGCGAAGTGCTGCTCGTCGACGGCGGGTTGGGAATGTGAGCAGGCATGAGTAGGAGAGTCGTGATCACCGGCCTTGGCATGGTCAGCCCACTCGGCAACGACGTGCAGTCGTCGTGGTCACGCTTGCTCGCGGGCGAGTCTGGTGCCGCGGAGATCACGGCGTTCGATCACACCGACTACAACGTTCACTTCGCCTGCGAACTGAAGGATTTCGATCCGACGGTCTGGGTCGACCGCAAGGCGTCGCGGCGGATGGACCGCTTCGCACAGATGATCCTCGCGGCCGCCCGCCAGGCGGAAGGTGATTCGGGCGTGGACGTCTCGTCGGCGCCCGATCGGTTCGGCGCTTCGATCGCGACCGGCATCGGCGGCCTGCAGAGCTACCAGGAGTGCTACCACGTGCTTCTGACCCGGGGCCCGGACCGCGTCAGCCCGTTCTCGATCCCGTCGATCATTCCGAACATGGGCGCCGGCTGGCTGTCGATCGAGCTCGGGACGAAAGGCCCGTTGATGAGCGAGTGCACAGCGTGCGCCGCGTCGAACATGGCGATCGGCGACGCGATGGACGAGATTCGGATCGGCCGTGCGGATGTGATGTTCGCCGGCGGCACCGAGGCGCCGATCACCCAGGTCGGGATCGCCGGCTTCGACGCCATGCGTGCGCTCTCGCGCCGCAACGACCACCCCGAGCAAGCGTCGCGCCCGTTCGACAGGGAGCGTGACGGCCTGGTCATGGGCGAAGCGGCCGCAGTCCTCGTCCTGGAGGAGCTCGGGCACGCGCAGGCGCGTGGCGCGCGCATCTACGCCGAGCTGGTCGGCTACGGCATCTCGTCCGACGCCTCGCACATGACCGAGCCCGATCCGACCGGTGAAAGCCCTGCGCGCGCGATGAAGATGGCGCTGAACGATGCCGGCGTCGACCCGACGGAAGTCGGCTACGTGAATGCGCACGCGACGTCCACGCCGCTCGGTGACGCTGCAGAGACGAAGGTGATCAAGATCGCATTCGGCGAGGAGCACGCAACGACGAAGCTCGCGGTCTCCTCGACCAAGGGCGCGACCGGGCACTGCTTCGGTGCGGCCGGCGCAGTCGAGGCGGTGTTCACGACGCTGGCCCTCGTCGACCATAAGGCGCCGCCGACGATCAACTACACCGACCCCGACCCCGCCTGCGATCTGGACTACGTTCCGAACGTGGCTCGTGACCTGCCCGATCTGCGCGTCGCGGTGTCGAACTCGTTCGGTTTCGGTGGGCACAACGCGTCGATCGTGCTGCGCGCGTTCGTCGAATAGGCACAGGAAACACCCCGTCCGTGCGCGAAACAGGCGCGCATGGACCGCACAGGCGTTGTCGTCCGAGGCGACTCGTACCGTCCCGTCATGCGCCTCGTGGACGTGGGCGGCCGCCTGGTCGAGCTGCACATACGCCGCTCGAAGCGTGTGAACGGTCACCGGTTGTACGTGCGACAGGGACTGCCGCCCGAGCTCGTGGTGCGCCCGCGCGCGTCGGATTCGTACATCGACGACGCGATCGCGATGCACAAGGCGTGGCTCGAGCGTCAGCTCGCAAGCGTTCCCGAGGCATGCCTCGGGCTGGAGCGCCTGCATCTGACCGAGCAGCAAGGCCGTCGGGAGGCCCACGCGCACATCTCTCTGATCGCACAGTCCGAGGCGGCTGCGCTCGGCGTGGCCTACACCCGGCTGACGCTTCGCGACCAGCGCAGCCGCTGGGGCTCGTGCTCGAGCAAGGGTGCGTTGAGCTTCAACTGGCGGCTCGTGCTCGCGCCCCACGACGTCCTCGATTACGTGGTGGTGCACGAGGTCTGTCATCTGGCGGAGCATCACCACGGGCCTGCGTTCTGGAAGCTCGTGGAGCGGCGCCGGCCGGGATACCGTGAGTCGAAGAGCTGGCTCGACGACCACGGGTGGGAGCTGCTCGCGTATCGCCCGCCGCTCGAAGCCGCTGCCTAAGATGATCGTGTGGAGCGCTGGGCGAGCTTCGACTGCTACGGCACGCTGATCGACTGGGACGGGGGTGTGCGGGCCGAGCTCGCCCTGGTGTTCGGCGATGCAGAGGCCGACGACCTGCTCGTGCGCTATCACGAGGTCGAGCCCGAGCTGCAGCGCGACGGGACGCTCAGCTACCGCGAGGTCCTGACGGAGTCGATGCGGCGCCTGGGAGCGCCGGCCGGCGCCGAGCACGGCCTGGCAGAGTCCCTTCCGGCCTGGCGGGCGTTCTCCGAGGTGCACGGCGTCCTCGAGGAGCTGCGCGCCCGTGGCTGGAAGCTCGCGATCCTCTCCAACACCGACGACGACTTCATCGCCGCCTCCCAGGTGCAGATCGGCGTGCCGTTCGACGAGATCGTCGTCGCTCAGGAGATCGGGTCGTACAAGCCGGCGCACCGACACTGGGACGAGTTCTTCGCCCGTACACATGCACCGCGCGAGGGACATGTGCACGTCGGAGCATCGCTCTTCCACGACATCGCGCCCGCGAACGAGCTCGGCCTCCGCAGTGTCTGGATCAACCGGACCGGCGCGCGCGCGTCGGCCGGCGTCGAGCCGACACGCGAGCTGCGGGACCTGCTCGCGCTGCCCGAGACGCTCGACGAGCTCGTCGCGGCGTAGGTGAGCGCGCTTCGCGCGAGGTGTCCCGACTGCCGGACGCTGACGGCGGTCGCGATCGGCCCGGAGTACCAGTGCCACTCCTGCGGCCGCGAGTTCGGCGCCGGGCTCGTGCGTGTACCGCGCGCCTGGGGCACCGGCGGCGAGGCGATGGCCGGAGCGGCCGCAATGGCTCTGCCGTGGCCCGAGGCCGCGACGATCGACGAGTCGACGCTCGCCCAGCAGATCATCGCGACGGCGCGCGAGCTGCCGCAGCGGCCGCTCGTCCTGGGAGGCTGTTGTTGCGCGCACGTCGGAGCCGTGCGCGAGCTCGCACGTCGGCACGGGCGCATCGGGCTCGTGTGGTTCGATGCGCACGGCGACCTGAACACCGCCGAGAGCTCGCCGTCGGGCAACGCCTGGGGCATGCCGCTACGGACGCTGATCGACGCCGGCGACGTCGACGCCGGCGACGTCACGCTGCTCGGCGCCCGGAACCTCGACCCGCCCGAGGCCGACTTCATCCGCCGCGCGGGAATCCGTCAAGAGCTCGGCGACCTGCCCGAACACGTCTACGTCGCCCTGGACTGCGACGTGTTCTCGCCCGGCAGCCTGGACGTGTTCATGCCGGAGGCGGGTGGGCCGACCCCGGCCGGGCTGGAGCCTGTCCTCGCCGGGCTCCCGGCCCCCGCGGGGCTCGGGCTCACCGGCCTCGTTCTGTCGCAGCGAAACGAGGCGATCCTGCCCCGGTTCGCGCGTGCGCTCGGCTTCTGACGCTGCCGCCTGTAACCGATCGGTGACGGACTGGGGTCTAAGCTCTCGACATGTCCGAGGCCCGGATCGACGTCCAGGTCGAGCACAAGAGCGCTCCACCGCCTGACGAGAGCAAGCACCCGAACACCTGCCCGAAGTGCGGGTCGCACTATCGCGACGACGAACTGGCGGCCGCGCTGTGGGTGTGCGGCCACTGCGGACACCACTATCCGATGGGAGCGCGGGCGCGGATCGAGTGGTACGCGGACACCGGCTCATTCGTCGAGGAAGCAGCCGGTGTCCGGTCCGAGGATCCACTCGACTTCTTCGACCTCCGTCCGTACGCCGAGCGCCTGGCCGAAGCGGAGCTGAACACGGGGCTCGGCGAGGCGGCGGTGATCGGCCAGGCGACGATGGACGGCCATCCGTCTGGAGCTGCTGGTGATGGACTTCACGTTCATGGGCGGCTCCATGGGCAGCGCTGTCGGCGAGAAGTTCTCGCGCGCCTGCGACTCCGCGATCGAGCGAGGCGTGCCGCTCGTCTCGGTCACGTGCTCGGGCGGCGCGCGAATGCAGGAGGGGATCCTCTCGCTGATGCAGCTTCCGAAGACCGTCTGCTCGGTCGAGGACCTGCACGACGCGCACATCCCGATGTTCACGGTCATGGCGCACCCGACCACGGCCGGAGTGCTCGCATCGTTCGCGTCGCTCGGAGACGTGACGATCGCCGAGCCGGGCGCGCTGATCGCATTCACCGGCCCGCGCGTCGTGCAGCAGACGACGCGCGAGAAGCTGCCGGAGGACTTCGGGCTCGCCGAGCAGAACCTGCGCTTCGGCCACCTCGACGCGATCGTGCCGCGCTCCGAACAGCGGGAGCACCTCGTCAGGCTGCTGAGGCTCTTCACGTGACCGAGAGGGACCAGGAGCTCAACCTCCGCCGGCGGCTCTCGGGGCTGTCGCGGCTGCCGCTCCTGCGCGGCGCGCGGGTGGAAGGCGAGGCCGAGCGGCTCGAGAAGCAGCTGGAGCGGCTCCAGGCCGACACGAGCGACGAGGCGATCTGGCGCTCGGTCGAGCTGGCGCGCCATCCCGACAGGCCCTACACGATGGACTACGTCGAGCGGTTCGTCGACGACTGGGTCGAGCTGCACGGGGACCGCGGCCGGGCCGACGACGGCGCCCTGGTCACCGGCCTCGGTTCGCTCGACGGACGAACGATCGTCCTCATCGGGCACCAGAAGGGCCGCGACGTGAAGGAGCGGCTCGACCGGCAGTTCGGCATGGCGTACCCGGAGGGATACGGCAAGGCGATGCGGGTGATGGAGATCGCCGAGCGGTTCAGCTTCCCGATCATCTCGCTCGTCGACACCCCCGGCGCCTACCCGGGCGTCGCGGCCGAGCAGCACGGGCAGGGCGGCGCGATCGCGCGTTCCCAGGCCGAGATGGCCCGGCTGACCGTGCCGACGATCGCCTGCATCATCGGGGAGGGTGGCTCGGGCGGCGCCGTGGCGATCGCCGTCTCGGACCGGGTGCTCATGCAGGAGAACGCCATCTATTCGGTGATCACACCCGAGGGCTGCGCGGCGATTCTCTGGCGGGACGCCGGCGAGGCGAAGAAGGCCGCCGCCGCCTTCAAGCCGGACGCTCTGCACTGTCTCGAGCTCGGCGTGATCGACGGCATCGTCGCCGAGCCTGCGGGCGGCGCCCAGCTCCGACCACGACGAGGCGGCGCTCCTCCTGCGGGCGGCGCTCGTCGAGTCGCTGGAGGAGCTGGAGGACACCCCGGGCGAGGAGCTGCGCCGCCGCCGGCGGGCGAAGTTCCGCGGCATGGGCGTCTACGCGTGACGTTTGCCACGTAATCCAGGGACTTTCCACATCATCCACAGGGTTTTCAACCGGCACGAACGCGGTCCGAAACGCGTCGAGGCCCGCTGAAAGGCAGGCCTCGCGCGTCATTCCCCCCGTCAGGAAGAGACGTCCACCCCTGTCTTTCCCGCTGCGGCAGGGCTAAACCTCGCCGGCTGTGGAAAGTCGACCTCGAAGGAGCGAAGCTTCCCCGGTGAGCCTCGACGACTACCGCCGCAAGCGGGACCCGAAGAAGACCCCCGAGCCGTTTCGCGACGGCGGCGAGCGCGGCACGCGCCCGATCTTCGTCGTCCAGCGGCACGACGCCCGCAGGCTGCACTACGACTTTCGCCTCGAACGAGACGGCGCGCTCGCGTCCTGGGCCGTGCCGAAGGGCGTTCCGCTCGAGCCGGGAGCGAGAGCGCTCGCGGTCCACGTCGAGGATCATCCGCTCGAATATGCGTCGTTCCACGGCGAGATCCCGCAGGGGCAGTACGGCGGCGGGACGGTCGAGATCTGGGACAGCGGCACCTACGACCTCGTGGAGGAGAAGCCGGGCGGCCAGCTGACGTTCGAGCTGAGCGGCTCGCGCCTGCGCGGGCGCTGGTCGCTCGTGCCTGCGCATCTGGACGGAAAGGAGCAGAACTGGCTCCTGATCAAGCGCGGCGACGGCCAGGATGCCGCGCCTGTGCACAGCTACCGGCCGATGCTCGCGACCCCTGCCGACGCGGTCCCGCACGGCGAGCTCTGGTCCTACGAGGTGAAGTTCGACGGATATCGCGCGCTCGCCCACGTTCGCGGCGGCGACTGCACGCTCGTCTCGAGAAACGACAACGACCTGACCGCCCGCTTCCCGGAAGTGGCCAAGGCGATCGCGAAGGCCGTCAAGTCGCCGAACGCCGTGGTCGACGGAGAGGTCACCCGGATCGACCTGTCCGGGCGTGCGAGCTTCTCGGAGCTTCAGCGCGGGACCGGCACGCTCGTCTACTACGCGTTCGACCTGCTCGAGCTCGACGGCAGGCCGCTGACCGAGCTGCCGCTGCGTGAGCGCAAGGACGGGCTGCGCGAGCTCCTCGACGCACGCGTCGAGAACGTCGTCTACTCGGAGAGCTTCGAGGACGGTGACGCGCTGTTCGAGGTTGCTCGGGAGCGCGGGCTCGAAGGTGTGATCGCGAAGCGCGTCGACAGTGTCTACAAGGAAGGCAGGCGCACGCGCGACTGGCTGAAGGTCAAGACGGAGCACAACGACGAGTTCGTCGTCGCCGGTTACACCCGCGGCGGCGGGCGTCGTGCCGGGACGTTCGGGTCGCTCGTGCTCGCCGTCAACGACGGCGGCGAGCTGCGGTACGTGGGAAACGTCGGCACTGGCTTCGACGATGCGGAGATCAGAAAGCTGCTGGCATTGCTCGAGCCGCTCCGGCGGGACTCGACCCCGTTCGCAGTCGAGCCGAGGCTGCCGCGTGTTCGCAAGGGGGATGTGCACTGGGTCGAGCCGCGGGTCATCGTGCAGGTTCGCTTCGGAGAGTGGACGCATGACGGGCACCTCCGCCATCCGGCCTACCTCGGCATCCGAGACGACAAGAGCGCGGACGAGGTGGAGCTCGAGCCGGATCTCCCTGCCGTGCTCCGCAAGGGCCGGCGGGAGCTGCGGCTCACGAATCTCGCCAAACCGTTCTGGCCGGACGAAGGGATCACCAAGGGCGACCTGCTTCGGTACTACCGGGCGGTCGCACCGGTGCTCGTGCCGCACCTCCGCGGCCGGCCGTTCACGATGCGCCGCTATCCCGACGGCGCCTACGGCAAGGCGTTCTTCCAGAAGCATGCGCCGACGCACATGCCGGACTGGATCGCGACGCATCGTGCGCTCGTCTCGACCCGCGAGAGCTCGCGGGCCAAGAAGTGGGTCGATTTTCCGATCGTGAACGACGAGCTGGCGCTTCTCTGGATGGTGAACATGGGCTGCATCGACATGAACACCTGGTACTCGCGGGTCGACAAGCCCGACCGGCCGGACTTCGTCCTCTTCGACCTCGACCCGACGCCCGAGGTTCCCTGGTCGCAGACCGTCGAGGTCGCGCTGATCCTCAAGGAGCTGCTCGATGCGCTCGAGCTCGAGTCGTTCCCGAAGACGAGCGGCGGCAAGGGCTTCCACGTCCTCGTCCCGATCGACCGCCGCTCCACGTTCGAGGACACGCGGGAGTTCGCCGAGCATGTCGCCGGCGCGATCGCCCGAACGCATCCGAAGCTCGCCACCACGGAGTGGTCGAAGGCGCGCCGGCGCGGCGTCCTGATCGACTCGAATCAGAACGGCGAGGGCAAGACGATCGCATCGGTGTATTCGGTGCGGCCCAAGCCGGGCGCGCCGGTCTCCACGCCGCTTTCGTGGAGCGAGGTGAACGACCGGCTGAACCCGTCGATCTACACGATGGATGTGGTCCTCGAGCGCGTCCGGGCGAAGGGCGACCTCTACGAAGGCGTGCTGACGACGCGCCAGTCTCTCTCGAAAGCGCTCAAGCGCCTGGCTTGACCGGGTGGGTGTGCGCTGCCTCCTTTGCGACCGTGAGCTCCTTCCCGTCGATCACCGCGTAGCGCAGCGCGATTGCGCTCAGCTCGTCGGAGGCCTCTTTCGCCGCGTGCCCGAGCTTCAGGTCCAGCGTCTCGGGATCGTCGAGGTAGAGGAGCCGCGTCCAGAACGTCGTCAGCACGATCGAGACCCAGGGCATGAAGATCGCGTTCCGCTCGAGGGCGGCCGACGGTCTCTGTACGAAGAACGCGATGAAGATGCCGACGGTCAGGCCGGCGAGCCCGATCGCCGCTGCCGCCTGCCCCATCGTTCCCGCCGTCAGGCCCTTCACGAACGCCGCGGCTATCGCCGCGACACCGAAGACCATCATCGCGATGTACCCGATGAACACCACTCGGTACGAGCGCCGCAGGTAGGCGGTCGTGCGCGCGAGCGTCTGAACATCGTCCTGCAGGATCGACGCCGCGAGCTCGCGCAGCTCGGCCGTCGTCTGTTGGGGATCCCCGTGCCGCGGGCGGGGCAGCCGCATCGTCATGGCATGCCCTCCTTGTCCACCAGCGTTTGAGCCGGGAGACTACAAGGCGCCGAACAGCGGCGGCAAGCCGTCGAGCCCGACCATGTCGACCGGGATCGGTGAGCTGAAGCGCTCACGCGAGAGCTCGAGGTTGTCATGCGCGAGCGGAATGCCGCGCGGGCTCACCGTTCCGACGCCGGTGTGCTCGTAGGCGAACTTGCGAGAGACGCCGAGCGACTGCCGGTTCCCCTCGATCGCCCCCGAGCGGGCTCGTGCTGCGCCGAGGCCGGCGAAGGCGAATGTCAGCACGGCGGCGCGCATCTCGGTGCCGAACCCTTGTCCCTGGAAATCGCGGCCGAGCCACGACCCGGTCGACACCGTCAGGTCGCGCGCGAACGACTTCGCGGCGACTGCCTGCACGCCGATCGGGCGGCCGTCGTGGAAGGCGACCAGGCCGAGCTCCCAGTCCCCGGGACCCAGCCCTTCGAGCTGTGCGGCGTGGTAGGCGAGGAAGCCCGGCTCGTTCAGGCCGTCGGTCCAGGCCGTCTCGAACGGCATGAACTCCGGGTCGTGGATCCCTCCCGCCGCGACCCGGTAGAGCTGCCGCAGCTCGAAGATGGTCGGCAGCCGGAGCTCGAGCCGCGGCGTGCGCAGTCGCAGGCGGGTCAGCGGATGCGGGAATTTCGTCAGGAAGTCGCGCCGGCCGACGGCGTCGAAGCCGAGCTTGGCGTAGAGCCTGCGCGGCCAGTCGTCGGCGAGCGCCTCGAGGAAGACAACGTCGTGCGTGCGGCGTGCCTCGTCGAGGGCGTACTGGACGATCGCGCGACCGAGCCCACGGCCGCGGTATGCGCGTCACCGCCTCGACGTCTTCGATCTGCGCGGTCCGGCCGTCGCTGCGGATCTCGCAGTACGCGACAACGCGGTCGTCGACGATCGCCGCGAAGAATCGCGTTGCGACAGCCCGCATGATCAACCGCTTCGCGTCGTTCAGCTGCGCGGCGATCTCGTCATCGCCCCAGGGCTCCGCGATCGTCGTCGCAATTCGGACCGGCACGATCCGGTCGAAATCCACCTCCTGCACCATGGAGGTGTCGACGCGCCGGTCTGGCTCGCGCGCATGCGCGAACACGATGTGGGTCGAGCGCATATACCCGCGGGCGACGAGTGCCGCCGCGGTTGCGTCGCCGCCCTGCTCGAGGATCACGCGGCGATGGTGGTAGCGCTCCATCACGCGGTCCGTCTCCACCGCAAGCCCGGCCGCGTCGACCTCGCGATCCTCGACCGACACGTAGTTCGCGTCGTAGACGCTCGGCACCGAGTCCGCGAAGAGGCCGAGACCGTGCCTCGTCGGCTCGCGCCGCTCCGCGGCGGCAAGCTCGACCGTCCTGCGGAAACCGTTGATGCGCTCGATGCCCACCGCCGTATCTTGGCGGCTAGAGCGTTGCGAGCTTCCGTTCGAGGAAGCGCCGCTCGTGGTCGGCGTGCGCCAGCTCCAGCGCACGGACGTACGCGAGCCTCGCCTCAGCTCCCCGATCGAGGCGGCGCAGCAGCTCTGCCCGGGCGGCGTGCAGGTAGTGGTAGTTGTCGAGCTCGAGCCTGTCGATGATCTCGAGCCCGGCGAGTGGGCCGTCCGCTTCGGCGACTGCGACCGCCCGGTTCAGCTCGACCACAGGCGACTCGGTGAGGCGGGAGAGCTCGCCATAGAGGGCGGCGATCTGGGGCCAGTCGACCGGGTTGTCGGAATGCAGCGCCGCGATCGCCGCCTGGACGACGTACGGCCCGCGGCCCTGCAGCGCGAGCGCACGATCGAGCAGGAGCCGGCCCTCGTCGAGCTGCGCTTTGTCCCAGAGCGAACGGTCCTGGTCTCGCAGGAGCACCAGCTCGCCGTCGCGTAGCCGGGCCTCCCGTCGTGCGTCGTGCAGGAGCATGAGCGCGAGGAGCCCGAGCGCCTCCGGCTCGTCCGGCATCAGCTCCGCCAGCGCTCTGCCCAGCCTGATCGCTTCGGCAGCCAGATCACCGCGGCCGCCGTAGCCCTCGTTGAAGACGAGGTAGACGACTGCCAGGACCGCGGCGAGCCGCTCGGGCAGCAGATGAGCCGGCGGCACGCGAAACGGGATGCCTGCTGCCGCGATCTTGTGCTTCGCGCGCACCAGCCGCTGCGCCATCGTCGGCTCGGGGATGAGGAACGCGCGGGCGATCTCGTCGGTCGTGAGGCCGCCGAGCGTGCGAAGCGTCAACGCCACCTGTGCGTCGATCGCGAGGGCCGGATGGCAGCACGTGAAGATGAGCTCGAGGCGCTCGTCTGCGAATGCGGTGTCTTCCATGTCGTCGTCGGTTGCCTCCGGCACGTCGAGCAGTTGCGTCTTGACCGCGAGCGTGCGATCGCGCCGGATCCGGTCGATGGCGCGGTTGCGCGCCGTCGTCTGCAACCAGGCTCCCGGGTTGTCCGGGACGCCGTCGCGCGGCCAGCGCTCGGCGGCGATCGCGAACGCCTCCTGTGCGGCCTCCTCGGCGAGGTCGAAGTCGCCGAGGAAGCCGATCAGTGAGGCGAGCACGCGACCCCACTCGTCGCGGAAGACCTGCTCGAGCAGTGTCAGCGCTCCACGAGCGGCCGGACCTCGACACTGCCGCCCAGACGGGCGGCGGGCACGCGCGCGGCGATCTCGAGGGCGGTGTCGAGGTCGTCCGCCTCGATCAGATAGAAGCCGCCGAGCGCTTCCTTCGTCTCGGCGAACGGCCCGTCCGTCGTCAGCGTGCTTCCGGCGTCGACGCGCACCGTGGTCGCGGTCGCGGCGGGCTGAAGCTGCGCTCCGTGGAACGTCTCGGGCAGCTCCGAGATCGCGAAGTACTCGTTCATGATGGCGTTCTGCTCGGCCTCCGAAAGGCTCGAGCCGTTGTCCGAAGCCTCGTCCGAATAGATCAGCAGTGCGTATTTCACGTTCGCCTCCTTCGGGCGGTTGGTCGCTACTACGACGAACGGGACGGGACGAAATCGACAGCGGCTTCGTGAACGATGCCCGGCCGCTCCAACCAGGGGAAGTGGCCGATTCCCTCGAGGATGCGGAGCTCGGCGCCGGACAGGAGGGTTGCGGTCTCCTGGACCGGCTCGAGCGGGATGTGGTCGTAGGTGCCGTGCAGGATGAGGACGGGGACGTCGAGGTCGGCCAGCGCCGGGGCGAGCTCCGGGCCGTGCTCCTGCACCCACGTATAGATCGATTCGAGCACCTCGGGGTCGGTTCGCCAGCCGGGGTAGGGCGGAGCGAGCTCACGGTGTGAGAAGTAGCCGGGCCAGACGATCGCGAGCCCTTCGCCCGGCGCGGCCTCCTCGAGTGCCGCCCGCTCGTCGTCGGTCAGCCGTGAGACGAGGCGCGGGCCGGCCGCCTGCCAGCCTCCGTCGCCGACGGCTCCGAGCGATCCGATCAGTACCAGGCCGAGCACTCGGTCGGGAGCAGCCGCCGCCACCTGGAGCGCGAGGTACCCGCCCCAGGAGTGGCCGACGATCCAGGACGGCGCGCGCAGATGCTCCAGCGCCTCGGCGACGAAGCTCGGTAAATCGAAGTGCCGGCCTTGCGTATACCGGTTGAGGTCGAAGACGGGAGCGAGCTCCTCGGGGAGGGGGTCGAGGTAGTCCGGCAGGCCCGGACCGCCGTGCAGCAGGAGGGCGCGAGGCTTCATCTCAGCCGCTCGAGGAAGGTGAGCGCGCCGTGCTTGTCGAGCATGTCGTTCAGGTTGCCGCACTTCGGGCTCTGCACGCAGCCGGGGCAGCCGTCGTGACACGGGCACCCTCGGATCAGCGCGGCGGTGTCCCTCGCCCAGCCTTCGAACTGGTCGAAGCCGCGCTCGGTGATCCCGACGCCGCCGGGGTGGCCGTCGTAGACGAAAACGGTCGGCCGCCCGGTCTGGGGGTGGATGTTCGTCGAGAGGCCGCCGATGTCCCAGCGGTCGCACATCGCCCAGAGTGGCAGGATCGCGATCAGCGCATGCTCGGCGGCGTGCAGCGTCCCGAGCAGCTTCGGCATCTCGTCGAGCTCGGCGAGCTGATGTGGCTCGGGCAGGAACCAGACCGCCTCGGTCGAGAACGTCGCGGGTGGCAGTTCGAGCGCGACGAGCTCCAGACGCTCCTGGCCGGAGATCGTCTTGCGCTCGTACCCGACGACCTGCTCGGTCACCTCGATCTCGCCGAACGCCAGCTCGAGCCCCAGCCGCCACTCCACGCGTCGCGGTTCGACGATCCGCGTCATCGTCTCCTGCTTGGCCTGTGTGTACCAGTTGCCGGCGAACGGCTCGACCACGGCATGGAGCGTCGTCAGGTCGAGCTCGCGGACGAGAAACGACTCGCCACGGTGGAGGTACACCGCGCCTTCGTGAACGGTCGTGTACGCGCGGCTCCGTTCGACCAGACCGAGCACCGACCCGGTTGTCGCGTCCACGATGGTGAACGCGTTCGGATCGGTCGCGCGGAGGGAGATCCGCGCCGCCGGGTGATCCTTCCCGGCCCAGACGATCCCGGCCGGCGTGTCCTTGAGCTCCGGGTCGGCACGCGCCGCGCTGAGCGCCTCCGGGCCGAGGATCGCCTCGTCGCTCTCGGTCAGCGGCGCCTCGTAGGCGGCGGCGCGGACGTGACCGGCGAGCACGCGCGGGTTCGTGTGATCGAGAATCGCGGCTTCGACCCGCCGGCCGAGGAGCTTGTCGGGCTCCCGCATGAAGAACTGGTCGAGCGCATCTTCGGTGGCGACGAGCACGGCGAGCCCGTTGCCGCGGCGTCCTGCACGCCCCCATTGCTGGCGCAGTGACGCGATCGTGCCCGGAAAGCCGACGGAGATGACGGCGTCGAGCAGACCGACGTCGATCCCGAGCTCCAGGGCGTTCGTCGCGGAGACACCGAGCAGCTCGCCGGCCGCGAGCCGCCGCTCGATCTCCCGGCGCTCGGGTGCGGTGTAGCCGGCGCGGTAGGGCGATAGGTGCGTGTCGTCGCCGAGCCGTTCGGCGGTGAAGCGATGGATCAGCTCCGCGGCCTTGCGGCTCTTCGCAAAGGTCAGCGTGCGCAGTCCGCGGTCGACGAACATCGCCTGCAGGCGCGCGGCCTCGCCGAGCGCCGACGCCCGTAGGCCGAGCTCCCCGTCGAGCAGGGGCGGGTTCCAGAGGACGATGGTGCGCTCGGTCCGCGGTGCGGCGTCGTCGCCGATCACGCTCACGGGCTCGCCGAGCAGCGCCGCGCCCAGTTCGCCGGGGTTCGAGATCGTCGCCGACGCGAGCACGAACTGTGGTTCGGCGCCGTAGATGCGAGCGAGGCGCCGCAGGCGCCGCAGGACATTCGCCACGTGTGATCCGAACACACCGCGGTACACGTGCGCTTCATCGACGATCACGTAGCGGAGATTCGAGAGGACATCGCCCCAACGGTCGTGATTCGGCAGGAGCCCGACGTGGATCATGTCCGGGTTGGTGAGGATCACGTTCGCCCACTTGCGGATCTGCTGCCGTTGCTCGGCCGGAGTGTCCCCGTCATAGATGGCAGGCTTGAGCCCGGGGACGCGGAGCGCGGCCAGCGAGCGGAACTGGTCCTGGGCGAGTGCCTTGGTCGGGTAGAGGTAGAGGGCGCGGCTCTTGGGCCGGCGGGCCAGTTCGTCCAGCACCGGGAGGTTGAAGGCGAGCGTCTTCCCCGACGCGGTCCCGGTCGTCACGAGCACATGCGCTCCGCGGCTCGTTGCGTCCCACACCTCCCGTTGATGGGCATAGAGCTCCGGAACGGCGACGGCGGTACGCACGCGCGGGTCGAGCTCGTCCGGCAGCGCGGCCGGACGGGCCTCACGCGCGGGCTCGGTGACGAGGTGCGCCAGTTCTTCGCCCTCGAGCAGCCCCTCCCAACGCAGCACGTCGACGCTCACTCTGGCGATGCTAGCCTCGCGCTACCGGGGTGCCCTGAACGGGGCTGAGATCACACCCGTTGAACCTGATCCGGTTAGAACCGGCGAAGGGAGCGTTGTCTCAGATGGTTCCGAGAGCATTGACGATCGCCGGCTCGGACAGCGGCGGCGGTGCAGGGATCCAGGCCGACCTGAAGGCGTTCGCCGCCGCGGGCGCGCACGGAACGTCGGCGATCGTCGCCCTGACCGCCCAGAACACGACCGGCGTCACCGCGGTGCACGAGGTGCCGACGGCCTTCGTCGTCGCCCAGCTCGAAGCTGTCTACTCGGACATCGGCGTCGACGCTGCGAAGACCGGGATGCTCCACTCTCGCCGCGTGATCGAAGTGGTGGCTGCGTTCCTCGCGGCTCATCCGACGCCGCTCGTCGTCGATCCGGTGCTCGTCGCCTCATCTGGCGCGCGGCTGCTCGAGGACGACGCGGTCGACGCGCTCGTGACGCTGCTCTTTCCGCTCGCCACGGTCGTGACCCCCAACCTGCCCGAGGCGCACACCCTGGCGGGCAACGGGACGCGTGCGGAGCTCGCCGAGCGGCTCGTCGCGCTCGGGGCGCCCGCAGCGCTCGTCACGGGCGGTCATGGCGAGGATGCGGTCGACCATCTCTTCGACGGTCGCGAGCATCTCGCGATCCCGGTCGAACGGCTCGACGTCGCAGCCACGCACGGGGCGGGGTGCACTCATTCCGCGACGCTGGCCGCGTTGCTTGCTCGCGGGCTGCCGCTGGCCGATGCGGCACGCGGAGCGGCCCGTGCTGCGACAGACGCCGTACGAAACGGCCTGGCCGAGCTCGGCGCGGGCGACGGCCCGGTCGACGTCCTCAACGTGAAAGGAACCAATGCAAACGGGTGACACCCTGCGGCGGCTGCGTGAAGCGAAGCCGCTCATCCACCAGATCACCAACTACGTCGTGATGAACGAGACCGCGAACGCGACGCTCGCCCTGGGCGCGCTGCCGGTGATGGCGCATGCCCGCGAAGAGGTCGAAGAGATGGTCGCGATCGCCGGCGCGCTGGTGTTGAACATCGGCACGCTCTCCCCCGACTGGGTGGACGCGATGCTGCTCGCAGGCCGGGCGGCCAACGAGCACGGCGTGCCGGTCGTTCTCGACCCGGTCGGCGCAGGGGCGACGGCGTATCGCACGGAAACGGCGAAGCGGCTGCTCGACGAGGTGCAGGTGACCGTGCTGCGTGGAAACGCCGGCGAGGTCGCCACGCTGGTCGGGGTCGCCGCGGAGGTGCGCGGTGTCGAGTCGATCGGCGCGGCGGACGACCCCGCCGCGCTCGCGCGTACGGCCGGGGCGAAGCTCGGTCTCGTCGCGTCGGTGACCGGGCCGGTCGATCATGTCTCCGATGGCGACGCGGTGGTGGCCGTTGCGAACGGTCATCCTCTGATGGCGTCGATCACCGGGACCGGGTGCATGTCGTCTGCGCTCACCGGCTGCTTCCTCGCGGTCAATCGCGACCGTCCGCTCGAGGCTGCCGCGGAGGCGCTCGTCGCGTTCGGGGTGGCCGGCGAGGAGGCCGCCCGCGGTGCGAAGGGGCCCGGCTCGTTTCACGTCGCGCTGTACGACTCGCTCGCTGCGCTCGATCCGGCGACGCTCGACGCGAAGGCCCGCACGTCGTGAAGGTCCATGCGCTCGTGGCCGATCTCGAGACCGCACGTCGAGCCATCGCAGCGGGCGCCACCGTCGTGCAGTTGCGGGTGAAGGGGCCGACGGACGAGATCGTCGACCGTGGAGCGGGATTCAGCGAGCTCGGCGTCACGTTCGTCGTCAACGACGACGTCGACGCCGCGCTCGCGCTCGGCGCAGCAGGGGTGCACCTCGGCCAGGACGACCCGGGTGCGTCTCGGGCCCGCTCACACGGCCTCCTGCTCGGCCGCTCGGTGACCACGCTCGAGGAGGCCCTGGCGGCGGACGCCGATTACCTCGGTGCCGGGCCGGTCTGGGAGACTCCTTCGAAGGCCGACGCGGCGCCCCCGCTGGGCCTGGCGGGGCTCCGCGCGATCTGCGCCGTCGCCGGCGTCCCCGTGGTCGCGATCGGCGGCATCGACGCCTCGAACGCCGGCGAGTGCATCGGCGCCGGTGCAGCCGGCGTCGCGACGATCCGCGCGGCCGTCGATCCGAACGTGAGGAGGGTCGTTGACGAGGCTCTCGGAGAGCGGTGAGCTCGGGCTCCTCGCCGAGCTCGAACGCCGCGGACTGATCGTCGGCGTCGAGCACGACGCGGCGCTGCTCGGAAGCGACCTCGTGGTCACGCAGGACGCGCTCGTCGAGGGAGTGCACTTTCGGCTCGACTGGATCGGCTGGCGTGAGCTCGGGTTCCGTGCCGCCGCCGTCAATCTCAGCGACCTAGCTGCCTCCGGCGCCGTTCCAGAGGCGCTGCTCGTGACCCTGGCGCTGCCACAGAGCATGGAGACCGAGGCGGTGCTCGAGCTGTACGAAGGGATCGCCGAGGCCGGTGTTCCGGTCGTGGGGGGCGACACCACCGCGGCGGGCGCGGTCCTGATCTCCGTGACTGCGCTCGGCAGGAGCGAGCGCGTCCCGGGCCGGGCCGGTGCGGTGCCGGGAGACCTGCTCGTCGTCACCGGGCCTCTCGGTGGTGCCGGGGCGGCGTTTCGCGCGGGCTCGTACCTCCGCCCGCCGCTGCGCCTCGCCGAGGGGCAGGCCCTCGCGCGGCGGGCGCACGCTCTGCTCGACGTCTCGGACGGGCTCGCCGTCGACGCCGGCCACATTGCGCGGCGGTCAGCCGTCCGGGTCGAGATCGAGCTGGACGCCGTGCCGCTCTCGCCGGGCGCGACCGTCGCCGATCTCGGCTTCGGCGAGGACTTCGAGCTGCTCGCGGCCGTCGAGGATGCCGGTGGCCTCCCGGTGATCGGGAGCATCCAGCCCGGCGAGGGTGTCGGCGTGCTTCGCGCCGGCGAGCCGTTCGAGCTCTCCGGCTGGGAGCACTTCCGCGCTCAGAAGTAGGGCTCGAACTTCTTCTGGAAGTGCTTCTTCGATCGTGCGCCGTAGACGGTCTCGCGCGGCTCTCCGTCCTGGAAAAGCATCACGGTTGGCAGCGACAGCACGCTGAAGCGGTCGGCCGTACGCCGGTTTGCGTCGATGTCGATCTTCACGAACTCGACGCCCTGGTTGGCCTCGGCGAGCTCCGTGAGCGCCGGTTCGATCGCCTTGCAGGGGCCGCACCAGGGAGCCCAGAAATCGACCACGACGGGTTTCCCGGCGCCGAGGACCTCGGCGTCGAATGTGTCGTCGGTGACGCTGCGCACCCGGCGCAGGCTACCCGCGCAGCCGCAGGAGAGGCACGGCCCAGACGGCCTCCAGCACGATTGCCCGGCTCATCTTCGAGTGGCCCGCGGTCCGGTCGTTGAAGGTGATCGGGATCTCGACGACCCGGAATCCGGCCCGCTTGACCCGGTAGGTGGTCTCGATCTGGAAGGCGTAGCCGCGCGGCGTGATCGCGTCGAGGTCGAGCTCCTCCAGGACACGCCGGCGAAAGCACTTGAACCCGCCCGTCGGATCGTGGACGCCCATCTGCAGGAAGAGGGCGGTGTAGAGGGAGGCGGCGCGCGAGATCGCGCGCCGGAGGAGGCCCCAGTTCCCCACGTGCCCGCCGTCCACGTACCGGGACCCGAGCACGAGGTCGGCTCCCTCCTCGGCGGCCGCGATCAGGCGGGGGACGTCCTGCGGATTGTGCGAGAAGTCGCAGTCCATCTCGAGAATCAGCTCCGCGTCGGTCGACAGCGCCTGCCGAAAGCCGGCCAGGTAGGCCGGGCCCAGCCCCTCTTTCGTATCGCGGTGCAGGACGTCGACGAAGTCCAGCTCCGAGGCGAGCCTGTCGGCGAGCTCGCCGGTCCCGTCCGGAGAGCTGTCGTCGATCACGAGCACGCGATCGCCCGGCCGCAGCACCTGCTCGAGCGCGCGCAGCATCGGCTCGAGATTCGCCTGTTCGTTGTACGTCGGAAGGCAGACGGTCGCGTTCATCGCCGCGCCTATGATCGCTACGTGGCCGAACTCCCGCGGAACGAACTGCTCGCGGAGCAGTTCGACTTGCTCGCCGACCTGATGGAGCTCGAAGGGGCGGACGGGTTTCGCATCGGCGCGTATCGCAAGGCGGCGGCGCGGATCCGCGAGACACCGGCGTCCGTCGCACAGCTTGCGCTCGACGGGAAGGCCAAGCAGCTGCAGGGGATCGGGAAGACGATCGAGGAGAAGATCGTCCAGGTCGTGAATGACGGCGAGGTGCACGCCCTGACGAAGCGCAAGGCCGAGGTGCCGGCGGAGGTTGCCGTCTTCATGCGGCTGCCCGGGCTCGGACCGAAGACCGCCCGGCGGATCTGGCAGGAGCTCGGCATCACGACCGTCGCCGCGCTGCAAGCGGCGGCCGACGCGCACGAGCTGCGCGGCCACGCGGGCATCGGGCCCGGGACGGAGGAGAAGATTGCAACAGCGCTCGCGCAGCCGCAGGCGACCGCGGGCCCGCGGCGGGCGTTGCTCGGGACCACGCTGCCGAAGCTGCGTGATGTCGTCGAGGTCCTGCGCGAGCACCCCGCGTCGGTCGAGGTCTCGATCGCCGGCTCCGCGCGCCGCATGCGCGAGACCGTCCGCGACCTGGACATCATCGCGACCGCGACCGATCCCGCTGCGCTGGTCGACTACTTCTGCTCGCTCCGCTTCGTCGTCGACGTGGCGGCCAAGGGACCGACGAAGGCGACGGTCGTTTCACACGACGGCTCGAGGTTCGACCTCCGCGTCGTGCCGCCGGAGAGCTACGGCAACCTGCTGCAGCACTTCACCGGCTCGAAGAACCACAACGTCGCGCTGCGCGAGGATGCGGTCCGGCGTGGCTACTCGGTGTCGGAGTACTCGGTGACCGAGGTCGAGACCGGCGAGGAGCACCATTTTGCGAGCGAGGAGGGCGTCTACGGCTTCCTCGGCTACGACTGGATCCCGCCGGAACTGCGGGAGGATGGGGGCGAGCTCGCCGCGGCCCGCGACGGCACGCTGCCGAAGCTCGTCGAACTTGCGGACCTGCGAGGCGATCTGCATACGCATACGACGTGGTCCGACGGCAAGGACACGCTCGAGGACATGGTGGCGGCCGCGCGAGCACGCGGATATTCGTACTACGCGATCTGCGATCACTCGCAGCGGCTGCGGGGCGACCTTCTGCGGCGCCAGTCGGAGGCGATCGACGCGTTGAACGAGCGGGTCGCTCCGTTCCGCATCCTCAAGGGGATCGAGGTCAACATCCGGCCCGACGGGACGCTCGATGTCGACGACGCTGATCTCGCAACACGCGACTGGGTGGTCGCCTCGACGCATTCGCGCTTCGACCACAATCCGACCGAGCGGATCGTCGCTGCGATGGAGAGCCCGTTTGTCGACTGCATCGGCCATCCGACCGCTCGCAGAATCAGCAAGCGACCGCCGTCGCCGCTCGACCTGGAGCGGGTGATCGAGCAGGCGCTTGCGACGGGTACGTTCATCGAGATGAACTCGCAGCCCGACAGGCTCGACCTCAGCGATGTCCACGCCCGCGCTGCCCGCGAGGCCGGGTTGAAGGTCGTGATCGACTCCGACGGCCATCAGGTCGCCGCGCTCGACTACGTCGAGCTGGGCGTCGGCCAGGCGCGCCGCGCCTGGCTGACGAAAGACGACGTGCTCAACACGCGCACCTGGAAACAGATCGAGAAGCTGCGGAAGAAGCGCTGAGACAATGGCGTTTCGCGACGATCTGAACCTCGCGTCCGACTGGGTCGATGCGTACCTGCAGCGGGTCGGCGAGCTGCCGGTCGCGACCCGGGTGGAGCCGGGAGCCGTCCGCGCGGCTCTTCCGGACGCGGCGCCCGAGCAGGGGGAGCCTTTCGCGGCAATCCTGCGTGACCTCGACGACCTGATCCTGCCGGGGCTCACCCACTGGAACCATCCCCGCTTCTTCGCGTGGTTCGCCAACACCGGTTCCGAGCCGGGGATCCTGGCCGAGCTCCTGATCGCCGCGCTGAACGTCAACAACATGACCTGGCTCTCGTCGCCGGCGGCAACCGAGCTCGAGGTGACGGTGCTCGACTGGCTCGCCCAGCTGCTCGGCCTGCCGCGCGGCTGGCACGGCCACATCGAGGACACGGCGTCGACCGCCACGGTCGCAGCGCTCGCAGCGGCACGCTCGCGCAAGCCGGGCGGGGTGGTCTACGCCTCCGAGCTGGCGAACATCAGCGTCGAGAAGGCCGCCCGGCTCGTCGGGCTCGAGTTTCGCGCCGTCGGCGTCGACGACGAGTTCCGCATGCGGCCCGACTTCGATCTCGACGGCGCGACCGCCGTGGTCGCGACGGTCGGCACCACCGGCACGACGTCCGTCGATCCGGTACCCGAGCTCGCCCGTCGTTGTGAGGAGGCCGGTGTGTGGCTGCATGTCGACGCGGCGTATGCGGGCTCGGCTGCGGTCTGCCCCGAACTTCGCTGGTGCCTCGACGGCGTCGATCGTGCCGACTCCCTGGTCGTGAATCCGCACAAGTGGCTCTTCACTCCGATGGACTGTTCGACACTGTGGACGCGACGCCCCGAAGCGTTCTACGAGACGTTCTCGCTCGTGCCGGACTACCTCGCGGCCACCGAGGCGGCGGTCGACCTGAAGGACTACGGGCCCGCGCTCGGGCGCCGGTTCCGCGCTCTCAAGCTGTGGGCCGTGCTGCGCTGGTACGGCGCCGACGGCCTGCGCGCGCTGATCCGCGAGCACGTGCGCCTCGCCCAGCTTTTCGCTGCCCTCGTCGAGGACGAGCCCGGGTGGGAGGTGGTCGCGCCGCATCCCTTCTCGGCGGTCTGCTTCAGACACGTCGACGCCGACAACGTCGCGCTCGCGCGCGCCGCGACCGGAACCGGCGAGCTGTTCGTCGCCACGGCGAGCGTGCGGGGCCAGAACGTGATCCGCCTGGCGATCGGGAACGCGCAAACGACCGAGGAAGACATCCGCCGCTCGTGGGAGGTGCTGCGCTCGTGCGTTCCGACGGTCTAGGCGCCGGCAGGCGCTACCGCGGCGTCATCTTCGATCTCTGGGAGACGCTGATCGACTGGGACCCGGTGGCCGCAGAGGCGCTCGGCAACGAGGTCGCGGCGATCGTCGGCGGGGATTTCGGTGAGCGCTGGAGCGGTTCCACCACGCGGTACAACGCGCCGATCCGGGTTGCGCTCTCCGAGGCCGGTGTTCCGGCAGACCTCCACGATGAGATCTGCGCCCTGCGGCTGCGCCATCACAGACGCTCCCTCGTGCCGCGGCCCGGGGCCGTCGACACGCTGCGCCGCCTGCGCACCGACGGCTATCTGGTCGGGCTGATCACGGTCTGCAGCCAGGACATCGAGACGCTCTGGCCGGAGACCGAGTTCGCCGGCCTCTTCGATGCGGAGGTGTTCTCGTCGTGCGTGGGGATGTCGAAGCCCGATCCGGAGATCTACCTGCACTGCTGCAGACTGCTCGGGCTCGAGCCGCGCGAAGCGGTGTTCGTGGGCGACGGCGCGAACGACGAGCTGGCCGGCGCCCGCCGTGTCGGGATGGACGCCATCCTCATCCATCGCGCCGGGGAGGGGCCGCTCTGGCCGGGGCTCGACGACTGGGACGGCCCCCGCGTCACGTCGATCCCGGGTGTGCTCGATGTGCTCGCATGAGCCTTGAGATTCGGCGCTCCGGGAACGCCGAGTCGGAGCTGCAGTTCGGGCTCCAGCGGGCGGCGTCGCTCGCCGGCCTCGGGCACATCTTCCCGCCCGGCGAATATCCGTATCCCGACGACGCGGTGCGCGCGCGTTGGCGCGCGTTTCGCGGCGTAGTGCTCGTTGCGGAGGAGGACGGCGTCCCGGTGGGCCTCGCGGCGATCGATGCGTGCTGGCTGCACGGCCTCTATGTCGTCCCGGAGGCGTGGGGCACGAGGGTCGCGCTCGCGCTGCACGATGCGGCGCTTGCCGCGCTGCCCGACTGCGCGGAGGTCAAGCTCTGGGTGCTGGAGGAGAACCGCCGTGCCCGCCGTTTCTACGAGAAGCACGGCTGGCGCCGAAACGGTGAGACGCGCGTCGTCGAGTATCCACCGAGCCCGCTCGACGTCGGCTACTCGTTCATTCGCGAAGAGCCCTGAGCGCGGCGTCGTGCAGCGCGACCCGGTAGCGCCAGAGCGCGTGTCCAGTCGCCAGCAGGCGCTCGCGCAGCGGGCCTGCGAGCTCCGGGAGCGTTCCCCATCTCGCGCCTGCGATCTCCTCGGTGTCGCGCGGCGCGAGCAGGTTGTCCGTCGTGCGGGCGAGGAAGACGTGGGTCTGCCACGACAGCGCCTGCGACTCGAAGACGAACGATGCGTGCGTCGCGACCAGGTAGCGCTCGAGCCGCGCCCGGAGGCCCGTCTCTTCCAGCGCCTCGCGCTCTGCGCCGAGCGCGAAGTCCTCCCCGGGCTTGATGCCGCCTCCCGGCGGTCTCCAGATGCCGCTCGCGAAGTGCGGTTTGCGAATCAGGGCGATGCGGTCGTCCGGGTCGAGGATGAAGAGCGTCACGTCGTGGGTGCGATCCGGGTTGTACGTCGCCAGCGCGTGTTCCCGTTCGGTGATCTCGCCGCTCCACTCCAGGTCGACCGGACTGCCGTATCTGGCCCGCAGTGGCGCAAGGACTTCGTCGTTCACGTGCACAATCCGGATCATGCCCCGCGTGCGCAGGCCCAGGCGCCAGGCGCCGGTGCTCGAACTGCTCGAGGCGACGCTGCCCGAGCTTCGGCGCGGCTTGACCGAATCGGCCGCTCGCACCGTCGCCTACGAGCTCTTCGAGAAGCTCGGCTTCGGCGCGGTCGCGGTCACCGACACCCATGAGGTGCTCGCGTTCGTCGGCGCCGGAGCCGATCATCATGGTGCCGGCGACCAGCCGATCCGCCCAGTTTACGAAGCCCTCGCGCAAGGGCGTCCGCTGCTCGCGCCGCTCGGCATCCGCACCGAGTGCGCGCATCCAGCCTGTCCGCTCGGCGCCGCGGCCGTCGTTCCACTGCAGCTGACCGACGGCCCCGGCGGCGCCGTCGTCGTATACGCGACGGCGGGATCGCCTCTCGACGAGACCGCCGTCGAGACACTCGAGTTGCTCGGCACCCAGCTCTCGGCGCAGCTTCAGCTCTCGGAGCTCCACTCCGCGACGACCACCGCGTTGCAGGCACAGATGGAACCGCATTTCGTCTTCAACGCGCTGAACACGATCGCCTCGTTCATTCGCACCGAGCCGGAGCGCGCACGGCGGCTGGTGCTCGCGTTCGCAGACCATCTGCGCAGCCGGCTCGCGCGGCCGGGCGAGTTCATCACCCTCGAGGAGGAGCTGCGGCACGTGGGCAGTTACCTCGAGCTCGAGCAGGCGCGGTTCGGCTCGCAGCTAGAGGTGACGATCGATGCTGCGCCGGATGCGCTCGCCGTCAGGCTGCCGCCGCTGCTCGTGCAGCCTCTGGTCGAGAACGCGATCAAGCACGGCAAGACCGACCGGCCGCTGCATCTGCTCGTGCGGGCCCGGGTCAGGCGCGGCCGGTTGCATGTCACCGTGCGCGACGACGGTCGCGGAATTGCACGGGAGGTGATCGAGCGTGTCCTCGAGCCAGGGGTCGGGCTGGGCGAGGGGACCGGTCTCGGGCTCGCGAACGTCAATCAACGGTTGATCGCGCACTACGGCGAGAGCGTTCGGTTGCGTTCCTTTCCCTTCGGGACCGTCGTGCGGCTCGAGGTGCCGGTCGCCCCGTGATCCGCGCCTTGCTCGTGGACGACGAAGCGCCGGCGCGGTCGGAGCTGCGGTATCTGCTTGCCGGCCAGGGCGGCGTGCATGTCGTCGGCGAGGCGGCCAGCGCGCGGGAGGCGCTCGAGCTCGCCCGCGACCTCGCGCCCGATGTCGTTTTCCTCGACGTCGAGATGCCGGGGCTGAGCGGCGTCGAGGCGGCACCTCTCGTGCGCGAGCGGACCGACCCGCCCGCCGTGGTGTTCGTGACCGCGCACGAGCGGTACGCCGTCGATGCGTTCGCCGTCGAGGCGTTCGACTATCTGTTGAAGCCCGTCGACCCCGACCGTCTCGCGCGTGTGGTCGAGCGTCTGCAGGAACGCTCGGTCGAGAATGTGCTGCCCGTCGAGAGGGTTCCGGTCGTGTCCGCCGGGGGCACCGAGCTGCTCGACTACGACCAGGTGCACTACGCCCAGGCCGACGGCGACTACAGCCGCGTCCACACCTACGACCGCTCGTATCTCTGCACGGCTTCCCTCGGAGAGCTCGAGGAGAAACTGCCCTCGAGCCGGTTCGCGCGCATTCACCGTTCCTATCTCGTCAATCTGAGCAAGGTCGCGGGCGTGCGCCGGATCTCGCCGGAGCGGCTGTGCCTGCAGCTCGCCGACGCACGGAAGACCGAGCTCGACGTCGCGCGCCGGCAGGCGCGCCAGCTGCGCGAGCGGCTCGGCTTCTGACCCCGGAGCGACCGTGTCCTAGACTGGACCGATGAGCTTCGGCGACCTGTTTCCGGTCGATCCCCCGGAGCCGCTACCGGAGCCGGTGATCGACCAGGTGCGGCCCGAGTGGCTCGGGCCGCCTAGCGGCGAACTCCCGGTCGCAGTCCCCCTTGCGGTCGTGCTCGGCCGTTCGCAGCGAGGCGTCGTCGCGGTGTCGCACGCGCTGGTCCACTCGAGCGGCGTCCAGTTTCAGGTCGTCGCCCATGTCGAGGGCCTGCGCGCGGGTGAGTCGAACATGATCTTCCACGAACAGCACGCCGGCCGGATGGGGCTGCCGGAGCCCCCGAACGGCTTCCTGCGCTTCGGAATCGAGCTCTCCGACGGAGCGCGCGTTTCGAACCTCTCCGAGGGAGGCTGGCGGCGCTCTCCGCCGGAGGAGGCGATCGGCCCGGTGCTCAGCCAGTTCGGTGGTTCGGGAGGCGGTAGTTCGAGTGGCACGAGCGTCGACTGGAGCGTCGGCTACTGGCTCTGGCCGCTCCCCGGCGCCGGCGTCCTACGGCTCTTCTGCGAGTGGCCGGTCGCCGAGATCGAGCTCGCGAGCGCGGAGATCGACGTCGGCCCGATCCTCGAGGCCGCCAGGGCGGTGACCCGGCTGTGGCCGCCCGACGGCCCCGGCCCGTGGACGCGAGCCGTCGGGAGCAACCAGTCCATCTCGACCATGTCGTTCTCCGGGCCGACGACGGCCGCAGACGGCGAGGAATCGCCCGGCGCTGTCCCACGCGCCCAGCTTGCGGCTCTCCATCGGGCGCTCGAGCAGGCGCTCGCGCTCCTCGACGATCTCCGGAAGCCCGAAGACTAGAGGCGCTGCAACAGCTCGAGAAACTCCCCCGTCGAGCCCACGATCAGGTCGGCGCGCTCGGCGAGCGCCGACGGCCCCTCCGCCGAGAGGACCGCGACCCGAACCGCTGCCTCCAGCTCGTCGAGCGCGGCAAAGCCGTCGAGATCGGTCGTGTCGTCGCCGGCGTAGAGAGCGCGTCTCAGTCCACTCTCCTCGAGCAGGTGGCGCACCGCGGTTCCCTTCGTCGCGTCGACCGGCGGGAGCACCTCGAGCACCATTCGTCCCCAGCGCGGCCGCAGGCCGGCCGCTGCCGCCGCGGCGGCGACCGCCTCGAGCTCGATCCTCGCGTCGGTCTCGTCCGGTGCGAGGCGGAAGTGGTAGGCCGCCGTCAGCGGCTTCGCCTCCTGCCACGGCCACGGCCACTCGCGCGCAAACGCATGAACGCGATCGGCCCAGTCCGCCGCGGCCGGCTCGAGCTCGAGGCCGTGCTGGCCCACGTAACGCAGGCTGTCGACACCGACGATCGCCCGCGCGACATCGCCGGTCCGGCCCGTGACGCACGCGACGAGCCCGTAGCGGCCGGCCAGCCGCTCGAGCTCCCGGCGGGTCTCCGGTGGCACCGTCGAATCCTCGGGGCGCGGCACGATCGGGGCGAGCACGCCGTCCACGTCGAGAAAGAGCGCCGCCCGGGGTGGCTCGGAGATCAGGAGGCTGAGCGGATCCACCCGCGTAGAGTACGAGAGGTGCCGAAGCTGCTTGCGATCGGGCTTGTGGCAGGCTTCTTCAGCGCGGTCTTCGGCGTCGGGGGAGGGATCGTGATCGTGCCGATGCTCGCCCTCCTGCTCGCGTTCGACCAGCGTCGCGCCGCGGCGACGTCGCTGGCTGCGATCCTCGTCTCGTCGGTCGCGGGCGCGATCACCTACGGGTTCCACGGCGACGTCAAGGTCGGGGCGGCGGCGCTCGTCGGGATCCCGGCGGTGTTCGGGGTGCTCGTCGGGACGACGCTGCAGCAGCGAATTCCCGTCCAGCGGTTGTCGTACGGCTTCGCGGTGCTCCTGGCCGCCGTCGGGGCTCGACTCCTCGTATGACGATCGCCCTCGTCGTCGTGATCGGTGCGATCGGCGGCGTGCTCGCCGGCCTGTTCGGTGTGGGCGGCGGCATCATCTTCGTGCCGACGCTGACGCTGGTGCTCGGATTGACGCAGCTGCATGCGGAGGCGTCGTCGCTCCTCGCGATTCTCCCGACGGCGGTCGTCGGGACGTGGCGCCAGCAGCGGTATGGGAACGTCGACTTTCGGGCCGCCGCCCTGATCGGGGTTGCCGCGATCATCGGCGTCCAGGGCGGGGTGATCGTTGCCGAGTCGCTGGCGGACAGCACACTGCGGAAGATGTTCGGCGTTCTGCTCCTCCTCACCGCGGCGCATCTCGTCTGGCGCCTGCGGAGCCGATCGTGAACACTTCCAGCCGATGAGCGAGCACGACGACCTCTGGGTTCCACTGGTCGACGAACCGATCGGCACCATCGTCGAGCAGCTCCAGGCGGAGCATCCGGAGATCGGCGAGCTCGTCACAGGCCCCCAGGCGACCCTCGCCTTCCGGACGTTCGCCCACATCCGGGTCGGACTGGTGCTTGGCCAGCTCCTCGTCGAAAACGACGTATCGGACTACGACGGCACGGAGACCTGGATCGACGCCCTGCTGCGCGATCCCGGACACAGGGAGGCCGTCGTTCGCGAGCTGCGTGCTGTCGCCGAGGAGGTTGCCGCAGATCCGCGATACCGGGTCGAGGAGCCGATCGGGCCGGACGAAGCGGCACGTGAGCGGTTTCGCGAGTTCGCCCGCAAACAGCTCGGTTGAGGCGGCCGCCTGAGGAATCGTCGATCCCTGGCAGAATCAAGGATGGTGCGCCGCCGCCTCGCACTGCTTCTGCCCCTCGCGCTGCTCGCCTTCGGGTCGGCCGGCGCTGAGGGGCCCGCACGCGCCCCGAGTGGTGCTGCGACTGCGTGGGCGATCAAGGTCGCGACGCCGGGTGCCGCCGCCGTGACCACGCCGACGGTCGCATCCCCACCGAACGCGGCTCCGTCGGCCGGTGCCGTGTTCTCGTATCCGTCAGACGGTTCCGTTGTCTCCGCGCAGTCCACGACCGCAAGCGCGACCACTGCCATCCGGGCGAACGCGTCGGCGACGTCCGAGAGCGTCGTGACGGCGCTCTCTCTGTTCAAGGGCGAGATCACCGCGGACGCAGTGACCGCTCGTGCGTCTGCCGGCACCGGCTACTCCGGCGCGGGCGGTAACACGAACGGGAGCACCGTCACGAACCTGGTGGTCGACGGCCAGCCGGTTGTCCCGGGCGCGGTGAAGGTCGCGCTCGGCGACTGGGGCCAGCTGGCGATCGACACGACGGGCGCCGATCTCAGCGCGGCCACCGGAGCTCACGGCTATCGCGGTTTCGTCACCGAGCTCGACGTGCGGCTGACCGCGGACCACGATGGTCTGCCGGCTTCGAGCGAGATCCAGATCGGCTACGCCGAGGCTGCTGCCCAGACCGCGCCGCCGGCCACGACGACGGCGACCACCACCACGACCGCGACCGTGCCCGAGACGCCCTACGACCCGAGCGCCGGCGACGCGCCTCGGCTCCGCCCGAAGCAGAACGGCGCGCAGACGTCCGGCCCGCTCAAGCTTCACCCCAAGCTCACCGCCGGCCACTACGTCTTCCCGGTCTACGGGCCGTCCTCGTACATCGACACGTTCGGCGCCGCCCGATCCGACGTCACCTATCACCACGGCGATGACATCTTCGGCCAGCTCGGGCAGCCGCTGCTCGCGGTCGCGGACGGGACGGTCTTCTCGGTCGGCTGGAACAAGCTCGGCGGCAACCGGCTCTGGCTCCTCGACAAGGAGGGGAACCAGTTCTACTACGCGCATCTTTCCGCGTTCTCGGCGGCCGCGACGAACGGTGCCCACGTGAAAGCGGGCGAGGTCGTCGGCTTCATGGGCCAGACGGGAGATGCCGAGGGCACGCCCGTTCACCTGCACTTCGAGGTGCACCCGGTGTCCTTGCTCTATCTCGGCTACGACGGCGCCGTCGACCCCACGCCCTACCTCGACGCCTGGAAGCACCAGAAGGACCTGCCGTTCCCGGTCGCCGCCGGCTGGGCTCCGTCGGTTCCCGGCGGCCCGGCCGCGCCCGAGCCCGGAGCGATCCTCCTCGGCATGAACGACATCTCCACCGCCGACGGGCTCGACCCGGGCTCGCTCGAGCGCGCGCTCACGCCGTTGAAGGCGTCAGCGCTGATGCAGACGCTCGTTCCGACCGTTCCCGCGCCGACGACCGATCTCGGGCGCGGCTAGCCGGAACGCGCGCACGCCTCGACTAGGTTGTGGGGCTCCCGTTCGAAGACGGGTAGTCGCCGCCGAACTCGTCCTCGCCACCGCCGATCATGTCCTTGACCCACTTGCGCGTCTCGGGGCCGGTGACCGGGTTGAAGAGGATGCCGAGCGCGATGCCGGCGATCAGCAACGTCGTGTTGCGTCCGCTGTGCGACCTCTTGCCCTGGAGCCGGTCGGCTGCGCTCCGCAGATCGTCGACCGCAGCCCTGAGCCTTTCGCGGATCTCGTCGTCGGTTGCGACACGTGCGGCGAGCGTGACCGCCCCGCGCGGGCCGACCAACTCGGTGTAGAGGTCCTTCGCCGTCGCGAACGCGCTCATCACGTCCTCGCGCAGCTTGTCGTCGTTCATCGCCCGTTCGACGTAGGGTTTGACGTTCTCTGCTGCGTCGTAAACCTTGTCTCTTGTCTTGACCATGCTTGCTGGATCCTTTCGCCTCGATACCTCGCGTCTGATGCCCCGGAGCTTACGTGGCAAACAAACGCTCCTTCTGGCTGTGCTCATCCTCGCAGGCTGCGGCGGGTCGAGCGAGCCGAAGGCGCAGACGCAGGTCGTCAAGGGCCGCGGATTCAGCTTCAAGGCGCCCGTTGGCTGGCACATTCAGCACTCGGTCCGGGGCTCGGCCGCCTCCCAGGGCTCGGAGCTCGTCCAGGTGTCCACCTTCCCGCTGGTCAGGGCCTACACGGCCCCGCTCTTCGCCCGCGTCGCCCATGAGCTCGAGCTGCGCATGAAGACGATTGCGCGCGAGACAGGCGGAACACTCACCGGAATGCACACGGTGAACGCCGGGGGCGTGAAGTCGCACCGCTTCGACGTGAAGGTCGACGGCCATGTCGACCAGTACACCTTCGTCCTCATCGGGAAGCGGGAGTATCAGCTGCTCTGCCGCTTCCGCACGTCGTCGTCCGACTCGTTCTGCTCCGACCTGCTTACGAGCTTCCGGCCGGCTTAGCCGCCTGGCGCTCGATGCCCCGGGCGGCGCGAGGGCGGGCCCGGCGCTTGCCGTCGAAGGCGGCGGCGAAGACCTCCTCGATGGTGTCCACCGGGATGAACTCGATCGCGCCGCGGGCCTCGGGCGGCAGGTCGTCGAGGTCGGGCTCGTTCTCGCGCGGGAAGATCACGCGTTTGAGCCCCGCGCGCTGCGCGGCCAGCGACTTCTCGCGCAGTCCGCCGATCGGGAGCACCTGACCGGTCAGCGTGATCTCACCCGTCATGCCGACATCCGCCGCGACGGGCTCGCCGCGCACGAGCGACGCGATCGCGGTCGCCATCGTCACTCCCGCGGACGGGCCGTCCTTGGGCACGGCGCCCGCCGGAACATGGATGTGCAGGTCGTGGCTCGCGAACCAGTCGTCGGCCAGCCCCATCTCGGCGGTGTGCGATCGCACCCACGACAGTGCGGCCTGCGCCGACTCCTGCATCACGTCGCCGAGCTGCCCCGTGATCGTGAGCCGGCCCTTGCCGGGATACGCGGTCGCTTCGATGAAGAGCACGTCGCCGCCGGCCGTGGTGTACGCGAGACCGGTGGCGACGCCCGGGTCCGAGGTGCGTTTGCGCACGTCCCCGGAGAAGCGCCGGACCCCGAGCCACTCACGCAGCCGCGCATCGTCGACGCGGATCTTCTGTGCGCGTCCCTTTGCCACCTGCGTCGCCGCCTTGCGGCAGACGTCGGCGAGCCGCCGTTCGAGGTTGCGCACGCCGGCCTCGCGGGTGTACTCGCGGATCACCGACCGCAGCATCTTGTCGGAGAGGGTCAGCTGCGACCGTTGCAGGCCGTGCAGTTCCAGCTGCTTCGGCAGCAGATAGCGCTTCGCGATCCCGAGCTTCTCCTGTTCGGTGTACCCCGACAGCTCGATCACGTCCATGCGGTCGAGCAACGGCCCCGGGATCGTGTCGAGCGTGTTGGCGGTACAGATGAAGAGCACCTTCGAGAGATCGAACGGCAGGTCGAGGTAGTGATCGCGGAAGGTGCGGTTCTGCTCCGGATCGAGGACCTCGAGCATCGCGCTCGCCGGGTCGCCACGCCAGTCATTGCCCATCTTGTCGATCTCGTCGATCAGGACGAGCGGATTCGCCGACTCCGCGTCGCGCAGCGAGCGGATGATCGAGCCCGGCATCGAGCCGATGTACGTGCGCCGGTGGCCGCGGATCTCCGATTCGTCGCGCACGCCGCCGACCGAGAGTCGCACGAACTTCCGCCCGAGGGCATTTGCGATCGAGTGGCCGAGCGACGTCTTGCCGACACCGGGAGGACCGGCGAAGCAGAGGATCTGGCCGGAAACCTCATTGCGCAGCTTCGCGACGGCGAGGTATTCGATGACGCGGTCCTTCACCTTCTCGAGATCGAAGTGGTCGGCGTCGAGCACAGCGCGGGCGTGCTCCAGATCGAGGTTGTCCTCCGTATAGGTCGACCAGGGCACCGTGATGATCCACTCGAGGTACGTGCGGATGACGCCGTACTCGGCGGCCGCCGACGGCAATTTCTCGAGGCGCTGCAGCTCGCGATCGGCCGCCTTGCGCACCTCCTCGGGCAGCTCCCCGAGCGCGTCGAGGCGCTCGCGCAGCTCCGCGATCTCCGCCTGCTCGGGGTCGTTCTCCCCGAGCTCCTGCTGGATCGCCTTCAGCTGCTGGCGCAGGAAGTACTCGCGCTGGCCCTTCTCCATCTCCGACTGGACCTGCGACTGGATCTTCGATCCGAGCTCGAACACCTCGAGCTCGCGGCTCAGGATCGCCGAGACCGTGCGCAGCCGCTGCTCGACGTTGACCTCCTCGAGGATCTCCTGCCGTTCCTCGGTCCGGATCGTGCGGAGCGTCGACGCGACGAGGTGGCAGAGCGCGCTCGGGTCGTCGACGTTCGCCGCGGCGAGCTGCAGCTCCTCGGGCAGGTACGGCGCAAGGCCGATGATGCGCGCGAACAGACCCTGCACGTTCCGCGTCAGCGCTTCGAGCTCAGGTGTCTCCTCCAGCACGTCCGGGAGCGCGCTGAACTCGCCGAGCAGATACGGGTCGACGTCGAGCTGGTGCTCGAGGCGGACCCGCTCGATTCCCTGGACGAGGATGCGCAGCGTCCCGTCGGGGACCTTGATCATCTTGTGGACGAGCGCGATCGTCCCGATCTCGTAGATGTCGGCCCAGCCGGGCAACTCGACCGAACCGTCCCTGGTGGTGATGAGGGCGAGCAGCCGGTCGCCCGCGACCACGTCGTCGATCAACTGCACGGAGCGCTCCTGGCCGATCGCGAGCGGCGACATCGACTGCGGGAAGACCACCGTCTCCTTCAGCGGCAGCACCGGTAGCGCAGCCGGAAACTCGAGCTGCTGCTCCTCCGGCTCCGCGACGTCGAAGCCTATCTCGGTCATAGTCGTTCGACCGTGATCCGGAAGCGGCCCGTGGGCGGCGTGTGCTCGATCACCGGCAGCTCGATCGTCAGCACGCCGTGCTCGAAACGCGCCTCCGCGCGCTGCGGGTCGACGTCCTCGAGGAGGCGGACGTGCCGCTGGAACGAGCCGTACTCGATCTCGACCTGCTGATAGACGCGTCCCGGGGCCTGAGGGCGTTTTCGCTCGCCTGCGATCACGAGGAGGCGCTCGCCCGCAACGACCCGGATCGACTGCGCCTCCACACCCGGAAGCTCGACGACCACCGTCAGCGCGTGCGGCTCGTCGGTGTGGAAGCAGTCGACGTTGGGGCGAAAGCCGTGGCGGAGCCCGGAGAACCGCGGCACCTGCCAGAGATCTGCGAACAGCTCCTCGATCTCCTCCTGCAGCTTGTCGACGTCTCTGCGTGTCATCCAGCGCGAACGGTACCCCGTCCAGCCCTTCACGTTGGCGTGGTCTGTCTGTCCGATCCCCGGCAGACGATGAGGCCGTGGAGGTCGTTCACCCGCGCTGGTCCGCCTGGAGCTTTCTCGTCTACGCGGGCGGGCTGACGATGCTCGGTGCCACCGGGGCCTGGCTCACGTACCTCTCCACCACCGCAGGGCGGGCGGGCTACGCCGGCTGGACGCTGCTCGTGCTCGTCCTGCTGGCCGCGGCTGCGACCGGGTTTCGCCGGACGGCACACCCGGTCGCCGCAGGAGTCTTCGCCTTCGTCGCCGTGATCGCGTTCGTGGCGTTCATCAGCGCCTTGTGGACCTGGTTCGGGTGGGAGTCTGCGGCACCCACGTCGTCGAGCTTCCGCGGCTTCCACGTTGCACAGTTGCTCCTCGAGCTGCTCTGGCTCGTCGCGGCGCTCGTCGCACTGCGCACCTTCCGGTTTCCGCTGCTCGTCGCACAGGCCGTGCTCGCCGGCTGGCTCGTCGTCACCGATCTGCTGTCGAACGGCGGCAGCTGGTCCGCCGTCGTGACGCTGTTCGTCGGCCTCTTCTATCTGGCGGTCGCACTCGCGGTGGATTCGGGAGCACGGCGTCCGTACGGCTTCTGGCTCCACGTGGGCGCCGGGATCATGATCGGTGGGAGCCTGCTGTGGTTCTGGCACGGCGGCAACTTCGAGTGGACGCTGATCGCGATCGCCGCAGTAGTCTTCGTGTTCTTCTCGCAGCCGACCGGCCGCTCGAGCTGGGCCGTGTTCGGCACGATCGGGCTGCTGCTCGCGTTGGTCCACTTCGCGCTCGAGTGGACGCATGTCCGGCTGGTCTTCTTCTCCGGGGGGAGCGCCTCGGACCGCCCGTGGGTGTCGCCGCTCGTCTTCACCTGCCTGGGTGTCGTGCTGGTCTGGCTGGGCCTGGCTCTCGGCCGCCGTAGTTCCGCCGCCACAGGCTAACGTCCGACCGTGCACGCGGCTCCCGTCCTGCGTGGCGGGAGAGCCGCGCGGGCGGTTTGGCTCGTCACCGGCCTCTTTCTCTGCGCCTGCGGCATCCTCGCGTTCCTCGAATCGCGGCTCGGCCTGCCCCCGTGGGATGTGCTCCATCAGGGAATCGCGAACCACACCCCGCTCTCGTTCGGGTTTGCGAACGAGCTCGTCGCCGTGGTCGTTCTCTTTCTCGCCTGGTCGCTCGGCTCGAAGCCGGGACCGGGGACGGTGGCGAACGCCGCGCTGATCGGCCTCTTCATCGTGATCGTGCAGCCGCTCGGGTTCGTCCAGGATCTTGCGACCTGGCCGCTCGGCGCGCGCGCAGCACTGCTCGCAGCCGGGCTCGTCCTGTTCGGTGTGGGCTCGGCGCTCTACATCGGCGCGGCGTTCGGTGCAGGCCCGCGGGACTCGCTGATGCTCGTCGGTGCGTTCCGCACGCATGTGCGCATCGGTGCCGTGCGCGCCCTGCTCGAGGGAACCGTCCTTCTTGCAGGGTTTGCATTGGGAGGTCGCGTGGGTATCGGTACGTTGATCTTCGCGCTGCTGATCGGTCCGTCCGTCGAGGGGTCGTTCTGGCTGATCTCGCGGACGCGACTCGTGACATGACGTTCTTCGCGCGCTTCTTCCGTCTCGTCTGGGGCGGCGATGTCGACCGCGCCCTGCGGCCGGTGCTCGCCGTCGCGCTCGCCGGCTCGATCGCCGGCGCGACGGCCTATCCGTTCATGGGCATCTGGGCGATCAAGCATCTCTCTGCTCCGCAGTCGGCGCTCGCTGTCACGTACCTCGCGGGAGCAGTCCTCGCGGGCGGGACGGGATATCTCGGCGGCCATCTGTCGGACTACGTGGGGCGACGCCCGATGATCCTCGCCGGGTGGGGGTTCCAGGCACTCGTGCCGCTGCTCCTCCTCTCCGTCGGCCAGCACGTCTACTGGGGACTGGCGCTGCTCGCAGCCCTACCGGCGTTCGGCTCGCTCGGCGGAGCCGCCGACCAGGCGATGGTCGCGGACCTCGTCGCCCCCGAGCGCCGTGAAGGCGCCTACGCCTCCGTGCGCATCGCCCAGAACCTCGGCGTCACCATCGGGCCGGTGCTCGGCGGACTGCTGCTCCTCGGCGGAGACTGGTCACGGCTCTGGGTGGGGACGCTCGTGCTCGGCGGGATCGGCTTCGGGATCGCCTACCGGTACATCCCCCGCGGCGGCGCGTACGCACCCGAAGGGCCGCCGCAGCGTGGCTCGTTCGGGGTGATCATCCATGACACGCCGTTCCTCTTCTTCATGCTCGCGTCCGTCTTCGCGACGATGACGTATGTCGCGACCGAGACGCTGCTCCCGATCTCCGTCACGACCACCCACAACCTGCCGCCTGCGGCCTGGGGCTTCCTGATGATCCTGAACCCGCTGCTCGTCACCACCATGCAGATGCGGTTGACGCGCTGGACGCGGCCGGTGCCGCCGTCGATCAAGCTGGCGGTGGCGATGCCGATGATGGGTGTCCCGTTCCTGCTCCTGAACGTGGACGGGTCAGCGCTCGTGATCGCCGCCGTGATCCTGATCTTCGTCGTCGGGGAGATGCTCTGGGTGCCGACGTCGCAGGGCGTGGTCGCAGCGCTGGCACCGTCGGACATCCGTGGTGCCTACATGGGTGTGTTCGGCGGCACGTGGTCGGTCGGCTGGGCTGCGACGCCGTTCCTCGGGCTGACCGTGCGCAACGCCTACGGCGATGCGACCATGTGGGTCTGCGTCGCCACCGTGGGCGTGATCGCAGGCCTCACCGGGTTCGCCGCCGCACGTGGGCATGACGCGGAAGCGGCCGCTGTAGCATCGCCCGCATGAGGGGCCTGATCTGCGCAGGTGGGAACGCGACCCGGCTCGAGGAGCTGACGCGAGTCACGAACAAGCACCTCCTGCCGGTCGGTCGCTGGCCCATGGTCTATTACCCGCTCCAGCTCCTGCAGCGGCTCGGTGTCCGGGAGGTGCTGCTCGTCACCGGCCAGCACCACGCGGGTCAGTTCATCGATCTGCTCGGCAACGGCCAGGTCCGGTCGCGTACAGGGGACGAGCCGCTCTTCGAGCTCGATCTGTCGTACAAGGTTCAGGTCGAGCCGGGCGGGATCGCCCAGGTCGTCGGGATGGCCCGCGACTTCGCCGCCGGCGACCAGCTCGTCGTGTGCCTCGGCGACAACATCTTCGAGCACGCCCACGCCGACGCGATCGCATCCTGGCAGGCAGGCGCCGTCGTCTTCGTCAAGGAGGTCCCGGACCCGGAGAACTTCGGTGTCGTCGCCTACGACGACCAGGGAAACGTCACCGACATCGTCGAGAAGGCCGGCCGGGTCGACACCCGGTACGAATCGCCTCCCTCCAACGACGCAGTCGTCGGCCTGTACTGCTTCCCGCCGGATGTGTTCGAGATCATCGACGGCCTCCAGCCGTCGAGCCGCGGCGAGCTCGAGATCACTGACGTCAATCGCGTCTACGCGCAGCGCGGAGACCTCGAGGTTCGACGGGTCGAGGGGTGGTGGCACGACGGCGGCAAGCACTGGGCCGATCTTGCCGAGCTCGGCGCGGCTGATCGAAGAGACAGGCGCGAACAAGTGATGGTCACGCGTGTCCCGCTGGCGAGGCACGAGGACGACCGGGGCTGGTTTCAGGAGCTGATGCGCGCGAGCGCGCTCCCGAAGCCCGTCCGCCAGGCGAATCTCGCGCGCTCGCGCCGGGGCGTGATCAGGGCGTTGCACTACCACGAGCGCGGTCAGGACGATCTCTTCGTCTGCCTCGAGGGGATGGTGCGCGTCGTGGTCCTGAACCGGGTGACCGGTGAGACATTCACCGAGGACATCGGCGACGACAACCCGGTCGCGATCTACGTCGAGGGACGGAACGCGCACGGCTACGAAGCGCTGACCGACTGTCTCTTCTGCTACTTCGTCACCGAGGAGTACGACCCGGAGAGCCCCGACGAGCACGGGGTTGCGTGGAACGACCCGCGTGTCGCCCATCTGTGGAGCACTCGATCGCCGATCTTGTCGGAGCGGGACCAGCGCGCCGCGTCGTGATCACCGGCGCCGGTGGCCAGCTCGGCCACGCGCTCTCCGAGGCGTTTCCGGACGCGCGAGGCTTGACGCGCGCGGACTGGGACGTGGGCTTTCCGCCGCCGCCGGGCCTGAGCGCCGAGCTCGTCCTGCATGCCGCGGCGTGGACCGACGTCGACGGTGCAGAGGACGACCCGCAGGAAGCGGCTGCGGTCAACGTCGGCGGCGTGCAGCACGCGGCCGAGCTCGGCACACCGCTCGTCGTCTGGTCCAGCGACTACGTCTTCGACGGGACGAAGCGCGAGCCGTATGTCGAATCCGACGCCCCGGCGCCGCTCGGTGTCTACGGACGGACGAAGCTCCACGGCGAAGCGGCGGCGGGAGAGCGCGCGTGGATCATCCGCTCGTCGTGGCTCTTCGGCTGGACCTCGACGAACTTCGTTCGCACGATGCTGCGCCTCGGTGCCGCCAACGACGAGGTGGCGGTCGTCGACGATCAGCGCGGCGCACCCACCTTCGTCGGCCACCTGGCGGCTGCGACCGAGCAGGTGCTGCGGCTGCCGTACGGCGTTTACCACGTCGCTGCGGCCGGAGACTGCACCTGGGCCGACTTTGCCGAGGCGATCTTCGAAGAAGCCGGCCTCGGGACACGTGTGCGGCGGATCACGAGCGGCGAGTTCGGCGCTCGGGCGGCCCGTCCGGCGTATTCCGTCCTGCGCAGCGAGCGAGGCGCACCCGAGCTTCCGCACTGGCGTGAGGGCCTCCGCGAGTGCCTGGCGCGGCTGTGAGTACCCTGTAGCGATGCGCGTTCTCGTCACCGGCGGCGCGGGGTTCATCGGCTCGCACTTCGCCAGGCGCCTGGCCGAGCGTGGCGAGAACGTCGTGGTGCTCGACAAGCTCACCTACGCCGGCAGCCGCACCAACCTCGAGGGCGTCGAGCACGAGTTCCATCAGGGCGACATCGCCGACCCGGACGCTGTCGCCCGTGCGGCGCAGGATTGCGACGCGATCGTCAACTTCGCCGCCGAGACGCACGTCGACCGGTCGATCCTCGGCCCGGCGGAGTTCATTCTCACCGACGTGCTCGGGACGCAAGTGCTGCTCGACCATGTGCGTCACGCCCAGTTGCGGCTCGTCCACGTGTCGACCGACGAGGTCTACGGCGACATCCCGCTCGACGCTCCCGCGTGCAGCGAGGACGCCCCGCTCCGCACGTCGAGCCCGTATTCGGCCTCGAAGGCCGGCGGCGAGCTCCAGGTGTTCGCCTACGTCCGCACGTTCGGCGTCGACGCCCTGGTCACACGCGGCGCGAACACCTACGGCCCGCGCCAGTACCCCGAGAAGTTCCTGCCTCTGTTCATCACCAACGCACTCGACGGCCAGCACCTGCCGGTCTACGGCGACGGCAGGCAGCGGCGCGAATGGCTCCATGTCAAGGATCACTGCGACGGCATCGAGCTGGCGCTGCGGCACGGTGCGGCGGGCGAGGCGTACAACATCAGCGGCCAGGAGCGCGAGAACCTGGCTGTCGTCAAGCGCATCCTCGACCTGACCGGAGCGAGCCCGGACCTCGTCAGGCACGTGGCGGACCGCCCCGGCCACGACCGTCGCTACGCCGTCGACTCGTCCAAGTTGCGCGGCCTCGGCTGGACGCCCGCGCACTCGTTCGACGCCGGCGGGCTGGAAGAGACCGTCGAGTGGTACCGGGCGAGCCGTGACTGGTGGGAGCCGATCAAGTCCGGCGAGTACCGCCGCTACTACGACGCGCAGTACGCCGCCCGGCTCGCCTAGCCCTGGGCCGAGGTCCCTTCGCCGGACCGGTCGCAGCGCCGGCGCGCATCGTGGCGCAGGCGGTTGATCTCCGGCCGGTGCCCCTGCACCGCCTGAGATCTGTCGAGCAGGTCGAGCACGCTCGTGCAGTGCCCCAGTGCGAGCGTCGCGTAGGCGAGGTTGTAGTCGGCATAGGCCTCGTCGGTCGAACCGGTGCCGCTGAGCTGCCGGACGGCCTGCTGGAGCAGGAGCAGCGCTTTCGGGTAGTCGCCGGCCCGCAGCTGCGCGTACCCCGCGTCGTTCAGCGCCGCGCCGCTGGCGGCCGGTGGGCCGGCAGGGGGAGCCGAGACCTGCACGGTGGTCGTTCGGCGCATGGTCTCCGTCGGCCCGGTGACGGTGCGAACGACGGTCAGGACCTGCCGTGCCCCGCCTCCGCCGACGAGTGCCGCGGTGAGCACCGCTGCGGCGATCCCCAGCACGGCAAGGGCGCCCAACAGGGCCACGGGGACGACGCGCCGGCGTGTGCGAGCCGGTGCATTGCGGGCCGGCGCGGCCGTCTGTGGCCAGGCCCAGGTCTCGCCGGCATCTTCGTGCAGTGCGCGGCGCAGCTCGCCGGCGAGCTCTGCGGCCGTCGAGTAGCGGGCGCGCGGATCCTTGGCGAGTGACCGCTCGAACACCCTGTCGAGGCTCCGCGGAAGCGATGGATTCGCCGCGTGCACTGACGGCACGGGCGACGCTGCGTGCGCTGCCGCCTCCTCGGTCGCCGACGCCGACTCGAACGGCCTGCTTCCCGTCAGCAGGCGCCACGCCACAGCGGCCAGTGCATACCGATCGCTCGCGGCGGTCGCGCGTTCACCTCTCGCCTGCTCGGGTGAGAGGTAGGCCGCCGTGCCGAGGATCGTGCCCGTCTGCGTGAACGACGCGAGCCCTGCGGCGCTCGCGATGCCGAAGTCGGCAACGTGCACGTGGCCGGCGTCGTCGAGCAGGAGGTTGGCAGGTTTGACGTCCCGGTGCACGATCCCAGCTGCGTGCGCGGCGTCGAGTGCAACGGCGGCCTCCTCCACCCATGCGAGAGCCTGGCCGGCAGGGCCCGGTGGGCGCCCGGCAATCCGCTCCTCCAGCGAGCCGCCGGGGAAGTACTCCATGACGATCAGAGGCCGGCCGTTGTGCTCCCCGACATCGAAGACGGTGACCACGTTGGGTGTGCCGGAGAGCCGCGCCGCCGCGAGGGCCTCACGTCTGAACCGGCCGCGCGAGTCCGCGTCGGCCGAGTGGCGCTCGGCGAGCAGCTTCACCGCCACCTCGCGTCCAAGCTCGAGGTCGGTCGCCCGGTAGATCTCGCCCATGCCGCCCCGCGCGACCGGGCGCACGTCGCCGTACCGGGGCGGGAGCAATGTGCCGGTTTCGGCAGGCATGCCTCAGCGGGCAACGAAGGAGGTCGCCATGGGACGGCTTCTTGCCGTTCGCTGCGCTATGGAAACGTTCGGTAAAGCCTCGTCGGGCCTCGCTGGGACCTCGGCTACCGTGGATCGCGTGGGTCGCTCCGCCTTCCGGCTGGCTGCCGCATCGCTGTCGTTCCTCGGCGGTCTCGGGCTCGCGGTGCTCGCGGCGGGGCCGGCGTTCGGCCTCGGCTCGACCACGACCTCGGCGATCGCCTCCTCGTCGACCGCCGCTGTGACGACGAGCTCGGCGAAGGCGGTGCTCGTCCTCGACGGTCACGGCTGGGGCCACGGACTCGGGATGAGCCAGTGGGGCGCCTACGGCTACGCGAAGCACGGCTGGAGCTACAACCGGATCCTCGCGCACTACTACACGGGCACCTCGCTCGGGCCCGCGAAGACGGCAACCGTGCGCGTCCTGCTCGTCGCGGCGAAGAAGGCGACGCTCACCTCGGGCGTCCCCTGGACGGTCACCGACTCCGTAGGGCGCCAGACGAAGCTCGCTCCGGGCGCGCTGGTGCTCAAGGGCGCCCTCGCGCTTGCTGCCCGGTCGGCCCTGCAGCCCCCGTACACGTTCTCGGCGGCCGAGCCCATCTCGGTCGACGGCGCGCCGTACCGCGGCAAGCTCGCCGTCTCGGCTGCAGGCAAGCTCGTCCAGGTGGTCGACGTCGTCGGGCTCGAGCAGTACCTCAGGGCCGTCGTTCCGTCCGAGGTGCCGTCGGACTGGCCTCCGGAGGCGCTCGAGGCACAGGCTGTGGCGGCCCGCTCGTACGCGCTCGCGAATCTCGCCAAGGGTCGTCCGTTCGACCTCTACGGCGACACGCGCAGCCAGGTCTACGGTGGCATCGACGCCGAGTCGCCGTCGACGAGCGCCGCCGTGGCTGCGACCCGGGGCCAGGTCGTGCTCTACAGCGGCACGGTCGCGGACACGCTGTTCTTCTCGACCTCGGGCGGCCGCACAGGGTCTGCGCTCGAGGCGACCGGCACCGCGGTGCCGTACCTCGTCTCGGTCCCCGATCCGTACGACACGTTCTCGCCGTACCACGACTGGGGCCCGGTGGTGATGGACACGGCGAAGGCGGCGAAGAAGCTGAAGCTCTCGGCGCCGGTCGCCGACGTCGAGCTGCAGAACGGTCCCTCCGGCCGCGTGCGCTCCGTCACCCTCGTCTCGGCTGACGACTCACAGGCGACGCTCACGGGCGAGCAGGTGCGCGCCGCGCTCGGCCTCCGCTCGACCTGGTTCACGTCGGCGCTCCTCTCGCTCCTGCCGCCTGCGAAGACCATGACCTACGGCGGTGCCGTTTCGCTCACGGGGACGGTGCACGGCGCCGACGCGGTGTCTCTCGAATCGAAGACGGCAGCCCAGCCGGTCTGGACGCCCGCGGGCGCGCTGACACTTGGCTCCGGCGGCGCGTTCTCGACGATCGTCCGGCCACAGGCGACGACGCAGTACCGCCTCGCGTGGGGCGACGTCAGGGCCGGCCTGGCGAAGATCGCCGTCGCTCCTCGCGTCGACGCGACCGTTGCCGCCGCGTCGGTCAGCGGTTCGATCAGGCCCGCGCTCGACTCCGCCACGGTGCAGCTCCAACAGCAAACCGGCACCGTCTGGACGACCGTCTCGTCGACGGTCACCGACACGGCGGGCGCCTGGAGCTTCTCGGGCGCGCTCCCTGCAGGCACCTATCGCATCCGTTGCGCGCCCGGTCAGGGCCTGGCGCCCGGCGTCTCCGCAACGCTCGTCGCGCAGTGAGACGCTGGGCCGCGATCGGGATCGCGATCGCCGCGCTCGTCGTGCCCGCGGCGGCGGCCGCCTTCGGGAATCTGGAGCCTCTTGCGGCCCGTCAGTGGTATCTCGACAGCGATCGTGCCTGGTCGTTCTGGCCGATGCAGCCGCAGCTCTTTCCGATCAACGTCGCTGTGATCGACTCGGGGATCGACGGGACACATCCCGAGTTCACCGGTCGCGTGGTGGCCGCGAGGTCGTTCGTCGGAGGCTCGCCGTACCGCGACGACCAGGGGCACGGAACCTTCGTCGCGGGAGAGATCGCCGCGAGCCCGTTCAACGGCCAGGGCATCGCGGGCATGGCGTTCAACGCGCGGCTGATGATCGCCAAGGTCGTCGAGCCGGACGGCTCGGTCTCGCTGAAGGCCGAGGTCGCAGCGATCCGCTGGGCGGTCGACAACGGTGCGCGGGTGATCAACCTCAGCCTCGGCGGGGTGCGCGATCCGCTCGACCCGACCCTCGACACCTATTCGCCCCTCGAGCAGGCGGCCGTCGAGTACGCGTATTCGAAGGGCGCTGTCGTGGTCGCGGCGGTGGGCAACGGCCCGCAGTCGCCGGCAACGCCGTGGGGGTTCGCGCACTATCCGGCCTCGCTGCCGCACGTGATCGGGGTCAGCGCGGTGCGACAGGACGGCTCGGTGCCCGAGTACTCGAACCGCGACGTCGTCTACAACGATCTCGCGGCCCCCGGCGACGACATCTTCTCGACCATTCCGACCAACCTCGTCGAGGCGAAGATGGGGTGCGTCGACGTTCCGTACTCGAACTGCGGCCCGTTCGAGTTCCAGGACGCGATCGGCACGTCCTTCGCGGCTCCCCAGGTCTCTGCGGCGGCGGCGCTGCTGCTCGGCCAGGACCCGACGCTTCGCCCCGAGCAGGTCGCGTGGCTGCTCGAACGGAGCGCCGACGATGCCAACGCGGCAACGGGCTGCGGCATGTGCCCGGTCGGTCGCGACCGGTTCACCGGCTGGGGGACGCTCGACGTCGAGAGCGCTCTCACCCGCCTGACCAAGGGACCGCTGCCGCCCGCCGACCACTACGAGCCGAACGACAACGCCGGCCCCTGGGCGCATGCGCTCCCGCCGTTGCCGCACACGATCGAGGCCACCCTCGACTACTGGGACGACGACCTGGACGTCTACCGCGTCTATCTCCAGAAGGGACAGCGGCTGTTTGCACGGGTCACGCCCGAGGTCACCGGCGACGTTCGGATGAGCGTGTGGGCGCCCGGCACGCAGCGGGTCGATGGCCTCGACGGCCAGCGCCTGCTCCTCGCGCAGTCGCGCCTCGTCGGAGTGCAGGCGCGCGTCGGGTATCGGGCCACGCAGACCGGCAGGTACTACCTCGAGCTGAAGATCGCCCATCCGACGCGCGATCCCCTCGTCTACCGGCTGGCCGTCGCGCGCGGCTGACCGGCCGCGGCCGGCTCCTAGCCCCCGTTCTCGCGCAACTCGGCCGGGTCGACCTCCCGCAGGACGCGCGCCGGGGACCCGACGACGAGCATGCGCGGCGGTACGTCCTTCGTCACGACGGCTCCGGCCCCGACGAACGCCTCCTCGCCGATCTCGACGGCAGGGCAGAGAATCGCGCCGCCCCCGATGCGCGCGCCGCGCCTGATCGTCGGTCCCCGCATCAGTTCCCTGCGCCGGTCGGTGCGTCCCATGAAGTTGTCGTTCGTCGTCACGACGCACGGTGCGATGAAGACGTCCTCCTCGAGCGTCGAGTAGGCGGTCACATACGCGTCCGCCTGGATCCGGGTGCCCGCGCCGACGGTCGTGTCGTTCTCGATCAGCGAGCCGCGGCCGAGGATGCAGTCGTCGGCCATCTGCACTCGTTCGCGAATGCACGACTGGTCGCCGACGATGCAGTTGGCGCCGATCGTCGAGCCGGCGAAGACGATCGCGGCGGTCGAGACGATCGTGCCGGCGCCGATCGTCGCCGGCGGCAGCGGGTCGCGCTTCGCGGTCGAGGCTGCACCGAGCGACGGCTGCTTGCCGACGACGGCGTTCTCGAGCACCCGCACGCCGTCGCCCAGCACGGTGCCGGGGAAGACGATCGCCGACGGGTGAACCTCAGCCATTCAGGGAGTTCGTCAGCATCTCGAGGGCGCGCACGACGCGTGCGCCGTCGCGCGCGACCTTTCCGCGATCGTGTTGTCCGTCGATCAGCTCGAGGAAGTAGGCGCATTCGAGACGTAGCGGTTCCGCGGACGAGATCTTCGGGATGTGGATGTCCCCCGAATGCAGTTCGCCCTTCGGGCCGGCGCTCTTCTCGTAGACCGTTACTTTCCGGTCGGGCTCCATGTCGTCGAACACGGCCATCTTCTCGCGCCCGACTACGGTCATCTTGCGCATCTTGTGCGGGTCGAGCCACGAGAGGTGCATGTGCGCGATCTTCCCGCTCGGGAAGTGCAGGAAGCAGAAGACGACATCCTGAACTCCCTCGTGGATCGACCAGCTGCCCTGTGCCGTGACGAGATCCGGGTCCTCGTCGAGCAGGTACAGGATCACGCTCAGGTCGTGCACGCCCAGCGACCAGAGCGCGTTCTCGTTGGTGCGAACGATTCCGAGGTTGACACGGTTGCCGTAGACACAGCGCACGTCACCCAGTTCGCCTGCATCGACCAGCTCTTTCAGCTTGAGCACGGCAGGGTGGTAGAGGAGGAGGTGACCCGGCATCAGGACGAGCCCGCGGGCGTCGGCGAGCGAGACGAGCTCGTCCATCTCGGCCGCCCGCATCGCAGGCGGCTTCTCCACGAAGACGTGCTTGCCGGCCTCCAGCGCCTGCTTCGCCAGCCCGTGGTGGGTCGGGACCGGCGTCGCGATCACGACCGCGTCGAGCGATTCGTCCGAGAGCAGGTCGTCGTAGTTCGCCGTCGTTCGTGCCGAGGGGTAACGCGCGGCGTTCGGCGCCAGGTGACCCTCGTCGAGGTCGCAGAGCCACGTCAGATCAGCGAGGTCGTCGAAGTTGCGGGCGAGATTCGGCCCCCAGTAGTTGAGGCCCACGACTCCGACCGACGCCACTAGAGCTTCCAGACCTTGCCGTCGACCTCGTGGCCCTTCGTCGCGTTGCGGAAGTCCACGATCACGTTGCCGCGCCGCACGAGCTCGCCGTAGTCGATCTGGGAGTGGTTGGTCACGATGGCGATGCAGTCGTAGGCTTCGGGCTCGAGCGCAACTGACCTCATCCCGTCGAATTCGGGGACGAACGGGTCGTGGTAGGCGACGTCCGCGCCGGCGTTCCGCAGCAGGTGGATCAGCTTCTCGGCCGGCGTTTCGCGCCAGTCGCCGATGTCGGGCTTGTAGGCGACGCCGACGACCAGGATCTTCGAGCCGCTCACCGACTTGTTCGCGCCGTGGTTCAGGGCCTGTGAGATCAGCGAGCGGCAGAAGTACGGCATGTTGTTGTTCACCTCGCCGGCGAGCTCGATGAAGCGGGTCGAGAAGTCGAACTCGCGCGCCTTCCAGGTGAGATAGAACGGATCGATCGGGATGCAGTGGCCGCCGAGGCCGGGGCCCGGCTTGAACGACGCGAATCCGAACGGCTTCGTCGCGGCAGCGTCGATCACCTCCCAGACGTCGATCTCCATCCGGTCGCACAACTGTGCGAGCTCGTTGACGAGCGCGATGTTCACGGCGCGATAGATGTTCTCGAGCAGCTTCGTCAGCTCCGCTGCATCCGGTGTCGAGACCTCGTGCACCGCATCGAGCGCCGCGCGGTACACGTCGGCAGCCGCTCTCGTGCTCTCCGGTGTGATGCCGCCGACCACCTTCGGGGTCGTCTTCGTCGTCCAGTCTTCGCGGCCGGGGTCGACGCGCTCGGGGGACATGGCGAGGTGGAAGTCGACCCCGGCCTGGAGGCCCGAGCCCGCTTCGAGGATCGGTTGCAGGATCTCCCGCGTCGTGCCGGGCCAGGTGGTCGACTCGAGCACCACGACCTGGTCGCGCTGGATGACCGGCGCGAGGCTCTGCGCGGCACGCTCGATGTACGACAGGTCAGGCTCCCGCTGGCGCGAGAGCGGTGTCGGGAGCGCGATCAGCACTGCGTGCGCGTGCTTCACCTGCTCGTAGTCGACACTGGCGACGACGAGCCCCTGGTCGACGAGTGCTGCGAGCCGGTCGGAGGTGACGTCCTCGATGTGGCTCGTTCCACCGTTCAGCGCCTCGACGATCTGTGGTTGCACGTCGATCACGAGGACGCGCCCGCCCGCTTCGGCGAACGTGACGGCGAGCGGCAGGCCGACATAGCCGGCGCCGATGACGGCAACGTCGTAGAGGGTCGGCTCCGGCACGGCGCTCAAGCGTACAGGGCGGCTGCGATGCGTTCCGAGGCATGGCCGTCGCCGTACAGCTGCGGCGCCTGCTCCGGGAATCGGGCCGTCTCGAGCGCGGCTGCGAGCTCCGCGGGCTCGGCCAACCGGTTCGCGCCGGCGGTCACCGTGTCCACCCACTCCGTGCTCGGCCGCAGCGTGACGCAGGGGACGCGGAGCCAGTACGCCTCCTTCTGCAGGCCGCCCGAATCGGTGACGACGGCTTCGGCCGCGGCGACGAGCGAGAGCATCTCCAGGTAGCCGAGCGGCTCGATCGCCTCGACGTGGTCACCAAGGCGGAGGCGGTGTTCGTCGAGCACCTGGCGCGTTCGCGGGTGCACTGGGAAGACGAACCGGCGTCCGCCGCTCTCGTTGAGCGCAGCGACGATCGAGCGCAGCCGGTCGGGCTCGGTGTTCGCCTGCCGGTGGATCGTCAGCACCGTGTACGGCAGCGCGTACGGCAGCTCGAGGCGGCGCGCAACAGGTTCGAAGAGACGCGTCGCATCGCCCATCACGTCGCCCACCACCTCCCGCCGGCCGGGCACGCCCTCCTGCTCCAGCTGTGACGCCGAGCGCTCGTCGGGGCAGAAGAGAAGGGCTGACAGGCGGTCGACCTCGATGCGGTTTCGCTCTTCGGGCATCGACCGGTCGAAGCTCCGGAGCCCGGCCTCGACGTGTGCGATCGGCACCTCCTCCCCGGCGGCGTGCGCCCCGGCCAGAGTCGAGTTCGTGTCGCCGTAGACGAGCACCCAGTCGGGCCGTTCGGTCTCGATCACCGCGCGGATCGGCGGGGTCATCGCCTGCGGGTCAGACGTCCGGAGATCGAGCCGGTGGGTCGGCTCCGGAATGCCGAGCTCGTCGAAGAAGACCTGCGACATCGCAGGGTCCCAGTGCTGCCCCGTGTGCAGCACGACCTCGGCGATCCCCGCCTCGCGGAGCGCCACCGAGAGCGGCGCCGACTTGATGAATTGCGGCCGGTTCCCGACCACGGAGAGCACTTTCGTCACCCTCGCTACGATACGCGGCGCTTCCCGGGCCGTTAGCTCAGCTGGTAGAGCAGGGGACTCTTAATCCCAAGGTCGAAGGTTCGATCCCTTCACGGCCCATTCATCGTGCGGCGCTTGGCGCCTTTGAACGTCCCGCTCGAAGCCGTATGGTTGACCGATGTCGTCTGCGGAGGCAAGAAGCGTGCTCGATGCTGCCGCAGTTCGCTCGCTCGTCGACCTCGTCGACGAGGAGACGCTTCGCGAGATCGTCGATGCGTTCCTCGAGGAGGGACCCCGGCGAATGGCCGAGCTCTCGGAAGGGCTCGCCGCGGGGGACGCTGTGCTCGTCGGTCGCGCGGCGCACACGCTGAAGGCCAACAGTGCGACGTTCGGTGCGACGAGGCTCGAGGAGCTCGCCCACGAGCTCGAGTCGATCGCGCGCGCAGGGGATCTCTCCGGAGCCGCGCCGCTCGTGGCCGCAGCCGCGGAGCAGTGGGGTGTCGTCGAGCCTGCACTGCGGGGGCTTCGCGGGTAGGGAGTGGCGAGCCTTGCCGGCACGATCCTCGTCGTCGATGACGACCGCGTGACGCGCACGCTTCTCGTCCGCACTCTCGAGTCCGAGGGACACGAGGTGACGATGGCGGAGAACGGGCGCGACGCGCTGGAGCAGCTCCGCCTCGCCGTCCCCGATGTCGTGTTGCTCGACGTGGTCATGCCCGAGCTCGACGGAATGAGCGTGCTCGAGGAGCTGAAGCGGGATCCCGCTCTGCGCGACGTGCCGGTGATCATGATCTCGGCCCTCGACGATTTCCAGAGCGTCCTGCGATGCATCGAGCTCGGAGCCGAGGACTACCTGTCGAAGCCGTTCGACCCAGTGTTGCTGCGCGCACGCATCAATGCCGGGCTCACCAAGCGCGCGTTGCACGAGCTCGAGCGCGCCCGCGTCCACGATGTCTTTGCCCGCTTTTTGCCCGAGTCGATCGTCGAGCAGATGCTGGCGCGTGCCGACGGCGACGCCCGGCTCGGCGGTGTGCGCCTGATCGGCACGGTGCTGTTCACCGACCTGCGCGGCTTCACGACGTTCGCCGAGCGGACTGCTCCGGACCGGGTGATCGACGTCCTCAACCGGTTCCTGAGCGAGATGAGCGACGCTGTGCTCGACAACGGCGGCACACTCGTCAGCTACCTGGGTGACGGCCTGCTCGCCGTCTTCGGCGCACCGATCGAGCTGGACGATCACGCCGATCGCGCCATCGCTGCCGCCCGGGAGATGCTGACCGTTCGGCTGCCGCGCTTCAACGAGTGGCTCGATGGGTCGGCGGAGGCGTTCGGCGTGGGCGTGGGTGTCTCGAGCGGGCCGCTCATGTCCGGGAACGTCGGCTCGGAGCGCCGGCTCGAGTACACCGCGATCGGCGACACCGTCAACATCGCCGCCCGAATCGAGTCGCACACAAAAGAAGTGACGCACAAAGCGCTGGTCGCGGACGCAACCCGCGCGCTGCTCACCCGTCCCGCGGGCCTCGAGCTCGTCGGTGACGTCGTGCTGCGCGGCCGCACGAGCCCCACTCGCCTTTGGGGCCTCGCGGACGCATGAGGAGTCGGCCGGCAGCCTTCGTCGCCGCGGCCGTCGCGGCCGTCGCTCTGCTCTTCGTGCCACTGGCGTTGGCCCGTCCGGCGGATCCGTCCACCGACCTGCTCTCGCAGGTGCTCGGGCGCGGCACGCTCGTGCTCTCCACCGACCCTGCGTATCCGCCGCAGTCCTACACCGTCAAGGGAGCGAAACGGCCCGTCCACACGAGGTGTTCCGCGAACCAGCTGACGTCGAAGCAGATCGCCGGTTACGACGCCGACACAGCGAAGCTCGTCGCAAAGGCGCTTGGTGTGGAGCCATGCTTCGTGACGCCGACCTGGACCGAACTGATCAGCGGCCACTGGGGCGATCGCTGGGACATCGCCTTCGGCTCGATCGGGATCACCTACGAGCGCATGGCGCGCCTGTACTACACGCAGCCGTACTCGGCCGAAGCCGAGCGCTTCTTTGTGCGCAAGAGCTCGCACGTGACGAACGTCGCGCAGCTCAGCGGCAAGCGGCTCGGAGGCTGCGGGGGCTGTTTTGCGCAGTACTACATCCAGCGCACGCTCCGGCTGCCGGGCGAGCACGTTGGGTTCCACGTCAAGGACGCAAGCTTCGTCGGGTACGACGTCGAGCGCAACGGGCTCGCCGCCGTCGCGCACGGCCGACTCGACGCGTTTCTCTGCGGCGTCGCGGTTGGCGACAAGGCCATCAAGGAGGGGCTACCGCTTCGCTCGGTAGGCGCTGATCAGTACGTCGCTTACATCTCCGGCGCGGTCGACCGGTTCTCCGGCCTGAGCGTCGCCTCGCTCGTCACGCGAGTGAACACGATCGTTCGGCAACTGCAGAACACCGGGGCACTTCGCCGCCTGTCCCTGCGCTACTTCCATGTCGATTTCGCCACGAAAGCGAGGAACCTTGACGTTTCGAGTCTCAACCAAGACGTTCGCTAGGGCGGTCGGCCTTGCCGCCGCGGTCGCGCTCTTGCTCGCGAGCGCTGCATCGAGCGGGACCGCCGGTGGGGACCCCTCGACCGACAAGCTTGCGCAGATCCTTGCGCGTGGCACGCTCATCCTCTCCACCGACCCCGCGTATCCACCGCAGTCCTATCTCGTGAAGAGTGCGAAGCGGCTTGCGCACACCAAGTGCGCCGCCAATCAGATGACGGCGAACCAGATGGCGGGCTACGACGCCGACACCGGAAAGCTCGTGGCGCAGCGGCTGGGCGTCGAGGCGTGCTTCGTCACGCCGACGTGGAGTGAGATCATCAGCGGCCACTGGAACGACCGCTGGGACATCTCGTACGGCTCGGGGGCGATCAACTCGGACCGGGCGAACCGCCTCTACTTCACCCAGCCCTACTACGCCGCGCCACAGCTCTTCTTCGTCGCGACAAAGTCGAAGTACCAGAAGCCGAGCGACTTGAACGGCAAGACGATCGGCGTCTGCGCCGGTTGCACGCACGAGCTGTACCTCAAGCGCACGCTCACGATCCCCGGCGTCAAGGTCGTCTACAAGGTCAACCACGTCAAGATCGCGATCTTCGACGTCGAGAATCCGGGGCTCGCCGCGGTCGCCGCCGGCAAGATCGACGCATTCCTCTGCGCAGCGCCGGAGGGAGACGGATCGATCCACAATGGGCTGAAGCTGCGCGCGCTGAAGGAGCCGGCGTTCTTCATGTACCCGACCGGCTTCGTGGATCGCTTCTCGGCATTCGACGTCAAGGCGTTCGTTGCGAGGATCGACCAGATCGTCCAGGGCCTTCACCGCGACGGCTCGCTCGTGCGACTGTCGAAGAAGGACTTCTTCGGCGTCGACTACGCGACGAAGGCCGGTCAGTTCAACCTGAAGACGATCGGACAGGTCGTCAAGTAGATGGAACCACTCAGCTAGGCCGGTGGCGCGTCGTCTGAAGCTGCCGAACCGGACTCTCATGGTCCGGCTCGTCGGCTCCTTCCTCGTGCTCTCCGTCCTGATGGTGACGGCGGTGAGCGTGCTCGCGTACCTGCGCGCGCGCAGCACCCTGCAGGCCTCGGTGTATGCACGCCTCGACGCTGCTGTGCAGCAGAAGCAAGGAGCGGTCGACAGCTGGGTCGACGACCAGCGCCGCAACGTCGTCTTCGTCGGCCAGTTGTTCGGTGGCGGAGAGTCGAGCGGCGACCCGCAGCTCAAGCGTCTCTCCCAGGAGCTCCTCTCGACCGGCACGAAGGCGGCTGAACGTCGCCGGGCTCACGACTCGATCCTGAACGTCCTCAACGGCGTGGTGAGCCAGACGGCCGATGCGGAGGAGTACCGCATCCTCGATCAGGACGGGATGGTGCGGCTCTCGACGACGCGTGGCGACGAGGGCAAGGCGCAGGGCAAGGAGAAGTACTTCGTCGACGCAGGCTCGGGCGTCACGGTGGTCGAACCTGTCGCCGAGTCGTCGCTCTCGAAGGAACCGACGATCACGATCGCGACCCCGCTCTTCGATCAGGACGGCCAGGAGATCGGCGAGCTTGCTGCTGACCTCAGCCTCGAGCGATTGGACGAGATCGTCCTCCAGGCGACCGGGCTCGGCGGCTCGGGTCAGATGTACCTCGTCGGCCCCGGCCACCACTTCATCGGGCAGCGCCTCGCGACCGGTCCCTTCGCGGGCGCGGTGCATTCGCGCGCGATCGACGCGGGCCTGCGGCAGCACACCGGGCACGCGTTGTACGCGAACTACCGCGACAGCGCGGTCATCGGCTCCTACCAGTGGCTGCCGGTCACCGGCACGGCACTCGTCGCCGAGATGAGCCAGCACAGTGCGTTCGCACCGGCCCGCCGGCTCGGGCTCACGATCGGCGGCTTCGGTCTGCTCGTGGTCGGGCTGCTCGGAATCGGCACGTACCTGCTTTCACGTCGCATTGCGAAGCCGATCCTCGCCATCACCGAGACGGCGATCGCCGTCACGCACGGCGACCTCACGCGTGAGGCTCCGGTGACGACGAACGACGAGGTCGGCACGCTCGCCAGGGCGTTCAACACGATGACCGCGCAGCTTCGAGAAACCCTCGAAGGGCTCGAGCAACGCGTCGCCGAGCGCACCCAGGAGCTGCGCATCCAGAACGCGGAGCTCGGTGCGCTGCACGAGACCACGCTCGGCGTCATGCACCGTCTCGACGTCGACGACGTCCTGCACGAGTTGCTGACGCGTGCGTGCGAGCTGCTTGGAGCCGCGCACGGCTACTTCTACGTTCGGGATGCCGGCGGTCAGGAGCTCGTGAGCAGGGTTGCGACGGGCATCTTCGTCGACGAGATCGGGATCAGGATGGGCCGCGGCGAGGGTCTCGCCGGGCGCGTCTGGGAGTCCGGTGAGCCGATCGTGATCGAGGACTATGACGCGTGGGACGGCCGGGTCGCATCGTTCCCGCTCGGGCGGGTCAGGTCGCTGGTCGGGGTGCCGATCGGCTCGGGCGATGAGCTGATCGGCGCTCTCGGAGTCGCCCGCGACCGGACCGATGAACGGGCGTTCACAGTCAGCGAGGTCGAGCGGTTGCAGCGCTTCGCGCAGCTCGCGTCGATTGCGCTGGACAATGCGCGGCTCTTCGCCGCGGCGGAAGAGGCGCGACAGGCCGCGACCGACGCGAGCGCGGCCAAGAGCACGTTCCTCGCGGCGATGAGCCATGAGATCCGCACGCCGATGAACGCGATCATCGGGATGAGCGGCCTCCTGCTGCGGAGTGAGCTGGACGAGGAGGAGCGCGACTATGCGTCGATCATTCGCACGAGCAGCGAGGCGCTGCTCACGATCATCAACGACATCCTCGACTTTTCGAAGATCGAGGCCGGGCGCATGGAGCTGGAGCTTGCCCCGTTCGACGTGCGCGAGTGCGTACAGAGCGCAGTCGCGTTGATCAACACGCTCTCGTTGCAGAAGGGGCTCCACGTCAATTCGGTGGTCGACGACGACGTGCCGGAGGGCGTTGTCGGTGATGTCAGCAGGCTGCGGCAGATTCTGCTGAACGTCCTGAACAATGCCGTCAAGTTCACCGAGCGCGGTTCGGTCGAGCTCCGCGTCGGCGCGGCCAAAGGGGAGGGCGATCAGCTCGAGCTGCGGTTCAGCGTGCGCGACACCGGGATCGGGTTGTCCCAGGATCAGCTCGGGAAGCTCTTCCAGTCGTTCAGCCAGGCAGACTCGTCGATCTCGCGGCGGTTCGGTGGAACGGGGCTCGGGCTCGCGATCTCGAAGCGGCTCGCCGAGGCGATGGGTGGCACGATGTGGGCGGAGAGCGACGGCCCGGGCACCGGCAGCACCTTCCATGTCACGATCGCGACGCGGGCGGCCGCGGTCGTCGACGAGGCAGGGTCAGCGGCGCCGAAGCACGGGTCGCTCGATCTCGATCCAGAGCAGGCAAGCAGGCATCCGCTCCGCATCCTGCTCGCCGAGGACAACGCGGTGAATCAGAAGCTGGCGCTGAGCCTCCTGGCCAAGATGGGCTACGAGGCGGACGTCGCCGCGAACGGGCTCGAGGCGATCGAGGCGGTGGAACGCCAGCCGTATGACCTGGTGCTGATGGACGTGCAAATGCCGGAGCTCGACGGGCTCGAGGCCACGCGGCGCATCGTGGATGAGCTTCCTCCCGAGCGTCGCCCGTGGATCGTCGCGATGACGGCGAACGCGATGGACGGCGATCGCGAGGCTTGCTTCGACGCCGGCATGCGGGGCTACATCTCCAAGCCGATCCGGGTCGAGGAGCTCGTGGCGGCGGTTCTCATGGCGCCGCCCACTCAGTAACCGGGCGGCGCGAGTGACCCGCGCGTAGCGCAGGCGTGACGGCTCGCCGTTCGGCTTGGGTGGTGCGCAGGAGCCGGTCCAGACAGCCGGTAGGGCCGCCTCTCCCAAAACGGCCCTACTGACTGCCCCAGAGGAAGGCAGCAACTCCGGCCCCTGCCGTGTGCGCTACCCGTCGGTTCCACCCCACTGGAACCACGTATGCACTAGACGGGGCGGCGTCCGAAAATCTTCCACGGAGCCCGTGTCCCCGATGGTGCGACACTGCCGCTGCGCCGGGTTACGGCGACCCCAGGAGAAGGAGATTGCTCGTGTATGCCACCGTTCGTACGTATTCAGCGGCGTCGGAGCTCGCCGACGCGCTCGTCGGGAAGGCGGCCGAGGTCAAGGCACCTGATCAGCGGGATCGACGGTTTCAAGGCCTACTACCTCGTTCGCACGGGCGACGGGGCGGTCTCGGTCAGCGTGTACGAGGACGAGGCGGGCGCGGATGCATCGACGGCTGCGGCCGCGGCGTTCATCCGCGAGAACCTGCCCGGTCTCAGCGTCGCGGCGCCGCAGGTCTCGGCCGGCGAAGTCGTGCTCGACGCATAGAGAAGAACACGAGTGCCTCCTGTCTCGCTTGCGCGGGACAGGGGGCTCGACAACGACGATCGGCCGCGCGCCCGTCCGCTTACACTCTGGTTCGTGAACAGGTCGCTCGGCATTCTTCTGCGCGTGCTCGGCATCAGCGCACTCATTGCGGGCGGGGTTGCGATCGCGCTCGCGGTCCTGCTGCTCGTCGTCCTCCTCGGGCCGCTGATCTTCTGGCTCGCCTGGAACGTGCTCGACTTCGCCGAGGCGGTCGGGCTGCCGGAGCTCGGGTTCTGGGGGATCGTTCTCGCAACCCTCTTCCTGATCGCCGGCTGGGGCGGCAAGGTCCTGATTGCGGGCATCGTCTTTCTCGTCGACCCTTCGTGGTTCCAGGGCTCCGCCCGGGTGCGCTGGCCCGAGCCGACGTTCCGCAACTTCGTCGCGGTCGTGCTGCTCGCGCTCCTCGCATCACGGCCGCATACGCGCGCACGAGAGCGCCAGTCCCGCTGAGCCCCGACGGTGCCGCTGCAAAACCGCGTCACCCCGCTCGGCGAGCTGATCGCCGATCCCGCGCGTGGGCTCGTCTACGGCAACCGCGGGTGTCTGCACGACACGCGCGGGAAGATCGTCCGAGGGTTCCAGGTCAAACGTTGGATCGCCTGCCGGCTCGAGTTCAAAGGCCGCCGACGGGTCGACAAGCTGCAGCCGGGCCGCTACACCGAGCTGTTCTTCCTCGACGAGGCGACAGCGTTCGCTGCGGGCCACAGGCCATGCGCCGAATGCCGTCGCGAGGACTACAACCGTTTCTTGCAGATCGCCGGCGAGTCACGCGCGTCCGCTCTCGACGAGCGATTGCACGCTGAGCGACTTGCGCCGTACAGCAGTGCAGAGCTCGGTGCATTGCCCGATGCGGCGTTCGTCCTGCGAGACGGTGAGCCCTGGCTCCTCCTCGGCGACGAGCTCTTGCGCTGGAGCCCTGCCGGGTACACCGAGCGTGTCGTGCGGCGGAGAACCGAAACAGCGACGGTGATCACGCCACCGTCGCTGCTCGATGTTCTCCGCCACGGATTCACCGGGGTCGTCCCCCTGGTGCATCCGAGTGCAAGAAGCTAGATGCCGCTGACGCGCTGAGGCTTCTGCCAGGCGGTGCGGATCAGCTCCGCTTCGGCCTCGACGAGGCCGAACTCCGGACGGGGCTGGTCGGCGGAAGGCTTGCGGCCCAGGCGCCGAGGCGCCGTCGAGTCCCACGAGAGACGGTTCATGCGTGCACCCCCTGTGTGCTGTCGGAGGGCGCCGGGGCCCTCGTGATCCTGATGTCACCGCTGACGGTCTTCGCACGGATCTCGACGAGCGGCCCGTCACCGGCCGGCACCTCTCCCGAGAGCTCGAGCTCCGAGCGGGTGTCGCCGCTCACGGTGTTGCAATCGAGAAAGACCTTCGAGCCGCGGCGGACGCCGATGGAAACGTCGCCGGAGACGCTGTGCGCGGAAACCGTCCCACGCATGACCGCGCCGTGATCCTGGTCGCCGCTGACCGTGCTGACGTTGACGTTGTCGTACGCCTCGCCGATCTTCACGTCGCCCGAAGCCGAGTTGACGTTGATCGGCCCGCGCACGATCTCGATGTCGACGTCGCCCGAGGCGGTCTGGACCGAGACGCCGTCGCCCGCCTCGCGGGCGGTCAGGTCTCCGCTCGCGCTCTTGACGTTGATGCCGCCGGTGACACGGTCGGCCTCGACATCGCCGGACGCCGTCTGCACATGCAGGCCGCCGAGCACGCCGTGGGCCAGGACGTCAGCCGATTTCGTCTTCGTGCTCAGGCCCGAGCCCTCCGGGCAGCGAACGCGGCACGTGATCCCCTGGCTGCCGAACATCTGGCCGAGGCTGAACCCTCGCTTGTTCGGCACCTCGACGATCACCTGCGGCCGTCCGGACTGCTCCCGCAGTTCGACCGTGGCCTCGTCGACCAGCCGCTGCGACTCTTCGTCGTGCGCCGTCAGTTCGACCTCGACCCGGCCCTCGGTCCCTGCGTCGACCGTGATGTCTCCGGAGGCGAGCCTGATCTCGAGCTCCGCCGGTCCTGTGACTTCGAATGACTTCTGCATGACGCTCCTTCCTAGCTCTGTCCGTAGCCCGACAGGCGCTTGCCGCTCACCTGCACGGGGCGTGACTCGGTTGCGCGTGCGATCGCGCGGACGAGCCACGCGTTCGTCGAAACACCCTCGCGGTCGGCCGCCTTCTCGACGGCGCTCTTGAGGGACTCGGGGAGGCGCAGGCTGATCCGCGCCGAGAGCTCCTCGCCCGCCATCCCGGCGGACTCGCCGGGGATGTCGACGAACACGAGCTCCGGCTCCTGGCCGGCGAGGCGAACCTCGATGTGGCCGGAGGGCAGCTTCGAGGACAGCTCCACCGCCGCCTGCGAGAACAGGTCGAGCAGCTTCAGCCGCAGGCTGGAACCAAGTGCCTCGGTCAGGCGCTGGGCGACCTGCGCCGAGCGCTCGTCGCCGAGCTCTCCGAGGTTCTGGAGGTCCTGCTGGAGGCCCTCGAGCACGATCGTCAGATTCATGATGATGTCACTATGACATCAAACGAGACATCTGTCAAATGTCACTTCCGATGCGGGAACGCTGCCTTCATGACCTCATGCCCTGCCCTGGAGCGCGGAAACGGTCACGCGTCGCCGTCGCGTCCGTTGGACTAGGCTTCGCGCGGGTGCGCAGGGGATCGATCATTCAGCTCACCGCGATCGCGCTGATCGCAGGTGCGATCTGCACCGCCGTCGCGCTGGCGATCCCGTGGCTCCCCGTGGCCGGGGGCGAGGAGGCCCACCGGATCCACTTCGTCTACTGGTTCACGACCGTCATCTGCATCGCCGTCTTCTCGGTCGTCGCAGCCGTCCTCATCTACTCGATCTGGAAGTTCCGGGCCGGCCCGGACGACGATTCCGACGGGCCGCCCACCCACGGTCACACCAAGCTCGAGATCGTCTGGACGGCGATCCCGGCCGTGCTCGTCACCGCGATCTCGATCGTCAGCGCGATCGTGCTGGCCCAGAACGGGCGCGCGGGCACCGATCCGCTGATCATCAAGGTGAACGCCCGCCAGTTCGCGTGGACGTTCACGTACCCGAACGGCAGGAGCTTCGGCTCCCTGACGCTTCCGCAGGGCCGTCACGTCAAGCTCGACATCACGGCCGCCGACGTCATCCACTCGTTCTGGGTGCCGCAGCTCTCGCAGAAGCAGGACGCGGTGCCCGGCCAGCACAACTACCTCGTCATCACGCCCACCCACATCGCGACCTATCCCGTCATCTGCACGGAGCTGTGCGGCCTCGGCCACTCGCTGATGCGCAGCCACGTCGACATCCTCTCGCCGGCCGACTATGCGGCGTGGGTGAAGGCGGGCGGGAAGGCGAGCGCCGGCCCGCCGGGGCTCGCGGTCTTCCAGCAGAACGGCTGCGCGGGCTGCCACACCTTCAAGCCCGCCGGCGCGACGGGGACGGTCGGCCCGAACCTGGACAACCTGGCGCAGGAGGCCGCGCAGGCGCATCGCGGCGCGCTGAACGCGTTCATCGAGGAGTCGATCGTCAAGCCCGAGGCCTATATCGCTCCTGGCTTCAGTGACGAGATGCCGCACATCTTCGGGACACAGATCCCGCCGGACAAGTTGAAGCAGCTCGTGCAGTATCTGGCCAAGGGCCCGAACCAATGACCGACGTCGCACACGCCCACGAGCACGACCTCCACGCGGCGCCGCCGGCCCCGACCGGCTGGCATCGCTGGACCGCGCCCGGCTGGCTGCGCGTCCTGTGGGTGACGCCCCTCTTCTTCGCGTTCGGCTTCGCCCTGCCGGTGCTGCTGCGCTGGGCCGCCGGGTGGCAGCCGTACGACAAGGCCTCGGTGATCGCCACCGTCGAGCTCGTCACGGTGCCGCTCGGGTTCCTCGTGGGGCTGGGCGGCTTCGACTACTGGGCCTACTACGCCTCCGGCCGTCCGACGCGTCCCGAGGACCACTCGGGTCACGGCGCCAAGTCGTGGCGCGACTACTTCCGCATCAACACGGACCACAAGGTGATCGGGATCCAGTACGTCGTGACGACGATCATCTTCTTCTGCATCGGCGGCCTGCTCGCGATGCTCTTCCGCGCCGAGCTTGCACAGCCGGGCGATCAGTACTTCAACCCGCAGACGTTCAACGTGCTCGTCTCGAACCACGCGGCGCTGATGATCTTCCTCTTCATCATCCCCGCATTCGCCGGGCTCGGGAACTACGTGATCCCGTTGATGATCGGTGCCGCCGACATGGCTTTCCCACGGTTGAACGCGCTGTCGTTCTGGCTGCTGCCGATCGCGGGCACGATGCTGCTGGTCGGGATGATCACGCCCGGCGGCGGCCCGTCGGCCGGCTGGACGTGTTACGCGCCGCTCTGTTCGCATCAGCCGTTCGGTCAGGTGTTCTTCAACATGGGCGTCCAGTGGGCGGGCGCGAGCTCGATCATGACCGCGCTCAACTTCCTGGTCACCATCATCACCATGCGCGCGCCGGGCATGACGTTCTGGCGCATGCCCCTGCTCGTCTGGGCGAACTTCACGACCAGCCTCCTCGTCGTGATCGCGACCCCGTTCATCGCCGGCTCGCAGTTCTTCGTCCTCTTCGACCGCGTGCTGCACATGAACTTCTTCGAGCCTGCGGGCGGCGGCTACGTGCTCGGGTACCAGCACATCTTCTGGTTCTACTCGCACCCGGCGGTCTACATCATGATGCTGCCCGGCTTCGGGATCATCAGCGAGGTGATCTCGGTGATGAGCCGCAAGCCCATCTTCGGGTACCGCCTGATGGCCTTGAGCCTGATGGCGATCCTCGTGCTCGGCTTCTCGGTGTGGGCGCACCACATGTTCGTCGCCGGCATGGCGGGGTGGCTGCGCGTGCCGATGATGGTGACGTCGATGGTGATCGCGGTGCCGACGGGGATCAAGATCTTCTCGTGGTTGGCAACGATGTGGAACGGGCGAATCCACTTCAAGACGCCGATGCTGTTCGCCCTCGGCTTCCTCTCGATGTTCGTCATCGGAGGGCTGTCCGGCATCTACCTCGCGTCCGTCCCGATCGACATTCACGCCTCCGACACGTACTTCATCGTCGCGCACATCCACTACGTGCTCTTCGGCGGCTCGGTCTTCACGATCTTCGCCGGCATCTACTACTGGTTCCCGAAGATGACCGGGCGCATGTACGACGAGCGGCTCGGCCAGCTGCATTTCTGGCTGACGTTCATCGGCTTCAACCTGACGTTCTTCCCGATGCACTACATCGGGCTGCAGGGGATGCCGCGTCGCGTCGCCGACTACGCGCCGCGGTTCGCCGACATCAACCTCTTCATCTCGATCGCCTCGTTCGGGCTCGGTGCGTCGACGCTCGTCTTCCTCTACAACATGATCAATTCGTGGGCGCACGGTCCCGCTGCGCCGAGCAATCCCTGGCGCGCGCTGACACTGGAGTGGCAGGTCAGCTCGCCGCCGCCGATCTTCAACTTCGACGAGATCCCACAGGTCGTCGGCAACCCGTACGAATACGGCGTGCCGGGTGCCAAGCACGCGATTCTCGGCGGGCCCAGTCCGGTACCCGTGCCCGCGGACCCGGTCGGAGCCGACTGATGTCGCACATCCTGGTGATCGCGAACGAGACGGTGGCCTCGCAGACGCTGCTCGACGCGGTGCGCGCCGAAGCGGGCGGTGACGACCGGATCACGGTGATCGCCCCGGTGAACGAGCCGAACCAGGGGTACGTCGTCTACGAGGACACACGGCGCGCCTCGGCGGGCCGGCGGCTCGAGAAGACGCTGAAGGCGCTGCGCGAGGCCGGACTGCCCGCCCAGGGCTTCGTCGTCGAGACCGGCCCTGTTCAGGCTGTGAAGGACGCGCTGGCGCAGCTCGAGCCCCCGGTCGACGAGATCGTCGTCGCCACGCACGGTGTCGAGAGCTCCGGTTGGCTGCGCCGCGATGTCGTCGGCGACATCGAGCGGACCGCGGGCGTTCCTGTTCTGCACGTCGTCGTCGAGCCGGTGGTCGAGGGCGAGACGAACGTGCTCGTGATCGCGAACCAGACCGTTGTCTCGGAGCAGCTGCTGGAGCGGATCCGCGAGCGTGCTGCCGAGAGCCCCGCGAGCTTCCTGATCGTCGCCCCGCAGAGCGACGACGACCAGCACGACGACGCCGACAAGCGCCTGCGGCGCGCACTGACGGAGCTGCGCGGCGCCGGCATCGACGCTCACGGGCAGGTCGTGCACCCGGATCCGTACACCGCCGCCCGCCATGTCGTCAACGACGAGCGTGTGGACGAGATCATCGTGTCGACGTTCCCCGGCGAGCGCAGCGGCTGGCTGCGCCGTGACCTCGTCCAGAGACTCCGCAAGGACACCGGCCTGCCCGTCGAGCATGTGGTGTCGACATCATGACGGCAGCGGCGCACGAGCAGCACGGTCCACCCCCGGTTCACTACAGCTCGCGGGTCTCCCCGCTCGTGCTCGGCATGTTCCTCTTCATCGCGTCGGAGATCATGCTCTTCGGCTCGTTCTTCACGGTGTACTTCTTCGACCGCGTCGTGAACAACGGCGTCGACGGGGTCTGGCCCCCGGACGGTTACCAGCGCCCGGCTTTCGTCGCGGGCATCAACACGCTGATCCTCGTCAGCTCGAGCTTCACGATGCACTGGGCGGACACGTCGATCAAGAAGGGAAACCGCAAGGGCCTCTGCGCCGGGATGGTGCTCACCTTCCTGCTCGGCCTCACCTTCCTGCTCACACAGATCATCGAGTACAGCCGGATCGGCTTCAACACGAGCGACACGTCGTTCGCCGCCACGTTCTTCGGTCTGACCGGCCTCCACGGCGCGCATGTGTTCGTCGGCCTGACGATTCTCGGCGTCATGACCGTCAGGTCCTTCCGGGGCCAGTTCTCGCCCGAGCACCATCACGGAATCGAGCTCGGCGGCATCTACTGGCACTTCGTCGACGTCATGTGGATCGTCGTCTACGTGACGGTGTACCTCCTCTAGCGTCGTGCGGAACCCCCTCCGGAGCGAAGGCGATGCGTTCCGGTTCGTTCTCCTGACGATCGGCTATTTCGCGCTGATCGTGATCGGCTCCGCGATCAACTCGTGGGTCGGTTTCGCGGTGTTCCTCGTTCTCACGGCTGTTGCCCTGTGGGCGGTCCTGCGCCGCCGCGAGGCCGAGGCGCCGGTGCAGGAGGCGCTCGCTCCAGGCCCGTCGGACGAGCTTCGCATCCTCGTCGTCGCGAACGAGACTGTCGGCGGCCCCGAGCTCCTGTCGGAGATTCGCGCCCGCTCGGACGCAGGCAGGGCGCTCGTCCTCGTCGTCTGCCCGGCGCTCAACTCGCCGCTCCGGCACTGGGTCTCGGACGAGGACGAAGCCCGCGCTGCTGCCGGCGAGCGGCTCGACGCCAGCCTCGCCGCGATGCGCGCGGCCGGGCTCGATGCCACCGGGGAGATCGGCGACGGCGATCCGATCCAGGCGATCGAGGATGCCCTGCGCACGTTTCGTCCGGACGAGCTCATCATCTCGACCCATCCGGCCGGGCGCTCGCACTGGCTGGAGCGCGGCGTCGTGGAGAAGGCGCGCGAGCGCTTCGCCCTGCCCGTGACGCACGTGATCGTGGACCTCGATGCTTGAGGTGCCCGAGCTCACGGTCGAGCGGGTCGATCCGCTGCCGCTGCGGGCCGAGCTGAGGGAGGTCCATCGCGCCGCACTCGGTGCGGGCGCGCTGTCCGACGACTGGGCGACGAACCGGCTCGCCGCGCACGTCGAGCGCGACGATTTCGTGTTCCTGGTGGCTCGTGACGGCACGGAGCTCGCCGGTTTCGGGTACGGCTACACCGGCGCGAACGACCAGTGGTGGACGGAGCACGTCGCCCGTTCGTTCTCCGCGGCGCAGCGCGAACAGTGGCTCGACCCGCCGCACTTCGAGATCGTCGAGCTGCACGTGCGGCCGTCCTGGCAGCGGCGCGGTGCGGGCAGCGCGCTGCTCGCGCAGCTGCTCAGTCGCCAGCCTCACGACCGGGCGCTGCTCTCCACCCAGACCGGGTCGAAGAAGGCGCGCAGCTTCTATGCGAAGAACGGGTGGACCGAGCTGGCGGACGTCGACTTCGGCACGAACTATCCGCCCTACCTCGTGCTCGGCAAGCGCCTCAGCTCGTAGGACGGCTGCAGGACATTCCGCGGTGTCTGACACTGAAGGTGTCAGACACCTTTTCGACCGCCGTGTCCGGTGGACTGCCTTATTTGCCTGCGACCGAGCTGACGTAGGCGGCAACGGCCGCGATCTGCGCGGGGCTCAGTGTTCCCTTGAACGCGGGCATCGGGCCGCCCCCGACCTCGACCTGGTGCGCGACGGTGGCCGCCGACGGCTTGAGCTGGTCGAGATTCGGGCCGACGTTGCCCGTCGAGCCCGCGTCCTTCAGCGTGTGACAGCCGCCGCAACCGGCCGACGCGAAGACCTGTTTGCCGGCCGCTGTCGGCGACCCGCTTCCACCGGAGGTGGTCGTCGCCGCCGTGGTGGTCGTCGGCGGCGTCGTGGTCGAGGCCTTCACGCCACAGGTGGGATTCGCGGCGCACAGCGCGATGTAGACCGCGACGTCGTCCGCGTCGCTGCCGTCGACCAGGTTGGCCGGCATCGGCGCCTCGGGGTAGGCGATCTGCCCCCGCACCAGGTCCGCCATGGTCTGCTGCGAGAACCCTTGCGCCTTGTCGGACGCGAATGCATCGTCGAGGTTCGGCCCGACCGTGCCCGTGGAGCCGGCGTTCGCGAGCGTGTGGCACGAGGCGCAGTTCGACAGGAAGAGCGTCTTGCCCTGGCTCGGGTCGCCCGAGGTGACGCGCTTGACGGCACCGCAGCCCGATGCGGTGACCGCAGCGAGCAGAACTGCAGCTAGAGCGAGGAGTCGGCGCGCGTTCAGGGTCGGCTCGGGGTCAGGATCGGCTCGGGGTCAGGATCGGCTCGGGATCAGGGGGTCGGCTGGGAGACACCGTTGAGCTTCGCAATCGCCTCTTCGCGCGTCGCGTGAATCGCGAAAACGCGGTCGAGGCCTGTGATCTCGAAGATCTTCGTGATGTTGCGGTCGCTGCAGACGAGCGAAAGCTGGCCGTCGTTCGTCCGCAGCCGCTTGACGCCTCCGACGAGCACGCCGAGCGTGGTCGAGTCGATGAACGTCGTCGAAGAGAAATCGACGATCACCTGCTTGCCGCCCTGCCCGATCACCTCGAGGAGCTGCTGTTTGAACTCCGGCGCCGTGTAGAGGTCGACCTCGCCGGCGAGCGAGATGACGTAGGCGTCGTCTGAGAGCTGCTCGGTCTTGATGTCGAAGTTCATCTGGTCCCCCGGAAACCGTCAGTGGCGGGCCGCTGCGGCGTGAGTCTAACCGGCGGTCGCGCCAGAGGCGCCGGCAGCCGCCTGGGCCTTCAGCGCCTTCAGCGCCTGCTTCACCTGCGGCGCGAGCGGATCGGTCGGTGCGAGCTTCAGGAAGGCCGTCAGCGCTTTGATCGCCGTCGCCGTGTCCTGTGCGGCCTGAGCTGCCTGGCCGAGCTGGATCTGCGAGGTCGCGTCCTTCGGGTTCAGGATCACGAGCCGCTGATAGGCGCTCTCGGCGCTGCGCTGGGCGCCCTGGTAGTTCGAATACGCCGTCTGCTGCCTGGCGGCTGCCAGGGTGGCCACCGCGGCCGAGATCGGGTCTCGCAGGGCCGAAGAGCTCGCGAACGCCTTGCCCAACGGGGTCGTCGAAGGCGGTCCGAAGGCCGACGCGGGCGACTCCTGCTCCGCCATCTGCTGCTGGGCCGCGGAGTAGTCGTTCGAGTAGTTGGTCGCGAGCGTGCCGTACTGGGATGCGAGCTCGGCCAGCGCGCCCTGGTCCTTCGGGCGCAGCGTGGTGTAGCGCTCGAGGGCGTTGACCGCCTCCTGCGTCCGCTGCTTCTGCTCGAGTGCTGTCGCGAGATTGCGCCAGGCGGTCGGATTGTTCGGAGTCTTGGCGGCCTTCTTCTGCAGGCCCGAGATCGAGGAACCGCCGGTGCTGCCGAAATGGAAGGCGTTCTGGAGCGCGTCGCTGATCCCGGTCGAGCCAGAGCCGACGCCGAAGAAGACGAACCCGAGCGCGAAGACGACTGCCAGGAGCACGAACGCCCATTTCGCATGCACCCGGAGGCGCTGGAAGAAGAGCTCCTCCTGCCACTGCGGCGGCTTCTGCTTGTGCGGAGTTGCCGCTACGGTCGAAGCGCGAGCATTTTGCGCCGGGCGGCGCTTGCGGTGCTGCGTACCTCTCGCCACTGCTGCTCCTCGTTTTCCTTCCGATAGCGGGTGTCGCCGTCGACGATCGTTTCGAGCACTCGTTCCGGTGAGCCGCCGAAGACGACTGCCGCTGCAGGGTCCTCGACCGGGTGGTAGAGGCTGCCTGCGAGCGACACGACCGCCAGGTCGGCGCGCTTGCCGGGGGTCAGGGTACCCACCTGGTCGTCGATTCGCAGAGCGCGGGCTGCGCCGCTCGTTGCGAGCCCCAGCGCGTCCGCCGCCGACAGGGCCTCCGGGCGCCGCTCGAGCGCCCGCGCAGCGTAAACGGCAGCGCGCATCTCCTCGAAGACGTCGAACGACGGCGTCGAGGCCGGCGAGTCGGTGCCGAGGCCGATCACGCTTCCTGCCGCCCGCATGGCCGCGACCGGCGCGACACCACACCCGAGCAGGGCGTTCGAGCGCGGGCAATGTGCGATCGGGACGCCGCGCTCGGCGAGCAGCTCGATCTCCTCGGCGGAGACATCGACGCAGTGAGCGCAGAGAAGGTCCGGGCCGAGCACCTCGTCCAGCGAGGCGACAGCCCGTTTGCCTGTCGGCGGGATGAGGATCGGGATCCCTGCCAGCACGCCGGTCCCGTGTTCGAGCCACTCGTTCTCGCCGGCGCTCTCCGCGAGGTGGGTGCCCACGGGGACGCCGAGGGACAGGCACCACCGGTACGTCTCCAGCGAGCAGGTGTACGGCGCGTGCGGCGAGACGCCGATCGCGACCAGCGGTGTCTCCTCGACGAGCGCCCGCTTCTCCTCGAAGGCCCGTCGCGCATCCTCCGGATCGTTCGCGAACACCTCCAGGTAGACGATCGCGCGCAGCCCGAGCTCCGCGGCCGCGACTGCGGCCGCGCCCGAGAAGCTGTAGTCCGCCGTCGTCGTGATCCCGGTCCGGAACGAGTCTGCGACGCCGCAGCGCGCGACCGCGACCATGTCCTCGGGGTCGAGGCGCCGCTTGCGCTCGACGTGGGTCCGGAGCCATTGCCCGAACGGAGCACCGTCCCCGAAGCCCGCGTAGACGGCGTATTCGAGGTGTGAGTGCGCGTTGACGAAGCCCGGCAGGATCACCGAGCCGCTGTAGTGGCGCTCGGCGCGCCCCGCTTCGACGGAGACGATCCGACCGCCTTCCCAGCGAACGCGCCCACCCTCGATCGGCGGCCCGTCCCCGGGCAGCACCCAGTCCGCTGAGAGCTCGGTCACGTGGTGCCGGCGGCGGCGGTGGCACGTGCGGAGCGCCGGTCGAGCAGCACGGAGAGCCAGATCGACATCTCGTAGAGCACGATCAGCGGGACCGTCTCGAAGAACGTCGTCACCGGATCGACTCCCGGCAGCGCGACACCGATGCAGGCCACGATGAAGTAACCGATGCGCCTGTTCCGGCGCAGCTTGGCGGTGCTGACGATCCCCAGCCGCGTCAACCCGATCACGAACAGCGGCAGCTCGAACACGATCGCCATTGCGACGAGCACCTTCGTCGCGAACGTGATGTACGGCTTCGCCTGGATCTGCACGTTGTAGAGCGACGAGTCGAAGTTCGTCAGGAACTTCGCGGCAGCCGGCAGTGCAACGTAGTAGCCGAAGAGCACTCCCGTGATCATCAGGGCGGTGGCGAGGAAGACGAACGCCTTCAACATCCGCTCGTGCGGGGTCTCGACCGCCGGGATGAAGAACGCCCACGCCTGCCAGAGGATGATCGGGATCGCGAGCAGGAAGCCGAGATAGAGGCTGACCCACACCGAGGTCATGAACGGCTCGCCGATGCCCAGCGTCAGGAGCTGGCGGTGCTGCGGCGGCAGCTGGTCGGTCAGGGCACGGATGACGCGGCCGTGCACGGCGAACGCGGCGATCCACCCGACCACGACAGCACCGATGCAGACGAAGAGCCGCTGACGCAGCTCCTCGAGATGCTCGACGAGTGTCGCCTCCTCGCCGTGCGCAAGGCGGCGAGGCGGGCGCCAGAACCGCACCCGCATGCTCGGCTAGTGAACGGTTTCGTTCTCGCGGGGCGGCGCAGGGGTGCTGGTGTCCTGCGTTCCCACGGGCAGTTGGGTCGTCTGGACGGGCTCGGGCTTGTCGTGCCCCGTCACCGAGTCCTTGAACTCACGCATCCCGCTGCCGAGGGAGCGTCCGATCTCCGGGAGCCGCTTGGCGCCGAAGAGGAGGAGGGCGAGCAGGAGCAAGCCTGCGATCTCGAGCGGACCAATGTTGGACATGCGCCCAGCGTACCAGCGTTTTGTGCTCTGCCCGGGCGGAAAACCAAGCGTTAACCTCGGCCTTTGCGGCCCCCTGGGCTACGATGAAGCTGAACGTGAGCGGGCCACGAGGCCCGTTCTGGACGCCCTTCTAGGACTCGGAGACCATGGCCAAGCTCGAGCTGAAGCAGTTGCACGTCGCGCTGGAAGACGGAACGGAGATCGTCAAGGGTGTCGATCTCACGGTCGCCTCCGGCGAGGTGCACGCGATCATGGGGCCCAACGGGTCGGGCAAGTCGACGCTCGCCTACGCGATCGCCGGCCATCCGGCCTACGAGATCACGGAGGGGCAGATCCTGCTCGACGGCAAGGACATCACCGAGGCCGGCGCCGACGAGCGCGCCCAGGCCGGGCTGTTCCTCGCCTTCCAGTATCCGCACGCGATCCCGGGCGTCACCGTCACGAACTTCCTGCGGCAGGCGCTGAACGCCGTGCGCAAGGCCCGGAACGGTGGCGTCGACGACCCCATGCCGGTGCCCGAGTTCCGCAAGCTGTTCCTCGCGAAGATGGACGACCTGAAGGTCAGCCGCGAGCTCGCCTCGCGCTATCTCAACGACGGGTTCTCCGGCGGAGAGAAGAAGCGGGTCGAGATCCTGCAGATGGCGATGCTCCAGCCGAAGATCGCGGTGCTCGACGAGACCGACTCCGGGCTCGACATCGACGCGCTCAAGGTCGTTGCGGAAGGCGTGCAGCAGCTCGTCGGCCCCGACATGGGCGCCCTGGTGATCACGCACTACAACCGCATCCTGAAATACATCAACCCGGACTTCGTGCACGTGTTCGTCGACGGCAAGATCGTCGAGGAGGGAGGCCCCGAGCTCGCAGAGAAGCTCGAGGTCTCCGGGTACGTCCAGTGGGAGAAACCGAAGGAAGAGGCTGCTTGATGGCACAGACCGAATCCGAGATCGTTCAGGAGATCGGTGCCGACTACGGCGCGAAGTACGGCTTCTCCAATCCGGACGAGGCCAAGGACTACTTCTTCAAGAGCGGCCGCGGCCTCTCGCACGAGCTCGTCGACGCGATCTCGGCGCACAAGAACGAGCCCGACTGGATGCGCAAGTTCCGGCACAAGTCGCTGGACTACTTCCTCGCTCGGCCGATGCCCACATGGGGCGGCATGCCGTCGCTGGCCGAGATCGACTTCGAGAACATCTTCTACTACATCAAGCCGACCGAGAACCAGGCCAACTCGTGGGAGGACCTCCCTGCCGACATCAAGGACACCTGGGACAAGCTCGGCATCCCGGAGGCGGAGAAGAACTACCTCGCCGGCGTCGGCGCGCAGTACGAGAGCGAGGTCGTCTACCACAAGCTGCAGGAGAGCCTCACCGCGCAAGGCGTGATCTTCCTGGACACCGACACGGCGCTTCGCGAGCACGAGGACCTCTTCAAGCAGTACTTCGGGACGATCATCCCGCAGAACGACAACAAGTTCGCGGCGTTGAACAGCGCCGTCTGGTCGGGCGGCTCGTTCATCTACGTGCCGAAAGGCGTGAGGATCGAACTGCCGCTCCAGGCCTACTTCCGCATCAACGCGGAGAACATGGGCCAGTTCGAGCGCACGCTCATTCTCGTCGACGAGGACGCCTACGTGCACTATGTCGAAGGCTGCACGGCCCCGATCTACTCGAGTGATTCGCTGCACAGCGCGGTCGTCGAGATCGTCGTCAAGAAGGGCGGACGCTGCCGTTATACGACGATCCAGAACTGGTCGAACAACGTCTACAACCTCGTCACGAAGCGCGCGATCGCGGAGGAGAACGCGACGATGGAGTGGGTCGACGGGAATCTCGGCTCCAAGCTGACGATGAAGTACCCGGCGATCTGGCTGACTGGCAAGGGCGCCCACGGCGAGGTGCTGTCGATCGCATTCGCCGGCAGGGGCCAGCATCAGGACGCGGGCGGCAAGTGCGTCCACATCGCCCCGAAGACGACGAGCGTCATCACCTCGAAGTCGATCTCGAAGAACGGCGGCCGCGCGGGCTACCGCGGGCTGCTCGAGGTTGCGAAGGGTGCGAAGGGATCGCGTTCGAAGGTCGTCTGCGACGCACTGATCCTCGACGACGAGTCGCGCTCCGACACCTATCCGTACATTCGCATCGACGAGAACGACGTCGACATCGGACACGAGGCGACGGTCTCGAAGATCGGGGAGGAGCAGCTCTTCTATCTCATGTCGCGTGGCCTCTCCGAGTCGGATGCGTCGGCGATGGTCGTCAGCGGCTTCGTCGAGCCGATCACGAAGGAACTGCCGCTCGAGTACGCCGTCGAGATGAACCGCCTGATCCAGCTCCAGATGGAAGGCAGTGTTGGCTAGCCCTCGCCGGGCACGCCGGCTGCGGGGTGTCGGTTGATCGTCGAGCGCGTCGACTTCATCTCGGTGCCCGTCACCGACATGGAGCGGTCGAAGGTCTTCTACGGCGAGACGCTCGGCCTCGACCTCGTCGTTCACGGCGAGGACCAAGGATTTCCCGAGTATCAGCTCGGCGAGAACGTCAGCCTCTACCTGCTCGACATGCAGAAGGTCGGCTCCGAGTTCACGGCCCCGCACACCGCCTCGATCGCGCTGCGCGTGCCCGACGTCGAGGCGGCGCGGCGCGACCTCGAAGAGAAGGGGATCGTCTTCACAGGCGACACCTTCGACTCGTCGGTCTGCCACATGGCGTTCTTCCGCGACCCCGACGGGAACGCGTTGATGCTGCATCGCCGCTACGCCCCTTCCGCATGACGACGCTGACACGCGAGCAGGCCGCGAAGCGGTTCGCAGAGCTGCCGCTGCCGTCGACCAAGGACGAGCACTGGCGCTTCACCGACCTGCGCGGCTTCGCCCCGCAGGAGGTGTCAGACACCGTTCCTGTGTCCGACACCAAGCCTGCCCTCGACCTGGACGTCGCCGCCCGCGCGCTCGTCACCGAGAACGGGATCGAGATCTCGGATGCGCCGGAAGGCGTTCGCTTCGAGCTCCTGCCGCGCGACTACGCGGCCACCTTGATCCCCGACGACGACCGGTTCGCCGCCGAGAATCTGGCGCACTGGGAGCACGGCCTCATCGTGCACGTTGCGAAGGGCGTCGAGCTCGAGAAGCCCCTTTACGTGCAGGTCACCTCGGCCGGGGGCACGCTCTTCTGGCGGATGGTCGTGATCGCCGAGGAAGGCGCCCGGTTCTCCCTGATCGAAGACCTGTCGTCGGCGACGCCCGAGACGGTCGCCTACACGAACGCAGTCGTCGAGCTGTTCGTCCAGCCGGCGGCCAAGATCGAGTACGTCTCGCTGCAGAACCTGTCGCGCGAGACCTGGCATTTCGGCCGCTACAAGGCATGGCTCGAGCGCGATTCCGAGCTCGACTGGGTGATCGGAGGGTTCGGCTCGAAGCGCGGGAAGGTGTGGATCGAGAACGATCTGGCCGGGCCCGGTGCGACCTCGCGCGTCACCGGCGCGTACTTCGCAGACGGCGATCAGCATCTCGACTACGACACGTTCCAGGAGCACATCGCTCCGAACACCGAGAGCGACTTCGCCTTCAAAGGCGCGCTCCGCGAGAACGCGAGCGCGGTCTGGCGCGGGATGATCCGCGTCGAGGAGCAGGCGCAGAAGACGAACGCCTACCAGGAGAACCGCAACCTGCTGCTCTCCGACAAGGCCCACGCAGACTCGATCCCGGGCCTCGAGATCATGGCCAACGACGTGCGTTGCACGCACGGGGCCACGCTCGGCCGGATCAACCGGGAAGAGCTCTTCTACCTGATGGCCCGCGGCCTGAGCCGGGCAGAGGCAGAGCGCCTGATCGTGCGCGGGTTCTTCCAGGACGTGCTCGACCGCATCGAGCTGGAACCGGTGCGCGAGGCGCTGGGCGCCGCGCTCGAGGCCCGTATCCCCCAGGCCTGAAGCCGGGAGGCTGGCGCCCGCCCGGGCGATCTGTCAGCATTCGGCGTTCCACGAGCAAAGGAGAAGTTCATGCTCGGTCGCAGGGTCGCTTTTGCCATTGCGTTCATCGCCGCCGTCGGGTTCAGCGGCGGGGCCGCGGTCGCCGCGACCCACCAGAGCTCGCACACGTTGCAGCGTCCGAAGCTCCTGCCCATGAAGCAGCAGGCGACGAACTGGCACGTCACGCACCACTACTGCCACAAGGACGGCGGGATCTCGGCGTCGCTCTAGCGCTCGTCGAGACGCCGTTCGAGCTCCACGAGCCGGTCCTCGATCTGCGCGAGCCGCTGCTCCAGCGTGGCCGTCTCGGCCGCCGGCGCCGGCGCCGGCGCTCGGTCGGTGCGCTCCTCGGCGAGCAGGTGCACCCAGCGTTCTTCACGCTGTCCCGGTTGGCGGGGCAGAAGCCGAACGAGCTCTTGCTCGTCGAGCCGGGCGAGCACCGAGGCGATGTCGTCGGTTGTCGCAAAGTGATGCAGCCGCTCGGTGCGGGCCTTCAGCTCAGCGATGGTCTGCGCGCCGCGGAGCATCAGCACGGCCAGGATCGACACGTCGGCCGGCATCAGGTCGAGCGCCTCCGAGAAGAGCTGCCGGTACTTCGGCGTGCGTGAGCCGGGCCCGGTCGCGAGTCGCGCCCAGCCGAGGGTGCCAAGGCTCTGAGCTGCTCCACGCACCTGGGACTCGTCGAGCTGGAGCACGGGCTCGCGGTTCGTCGCTTGATTGCACGCGAGGCGCAAGGCATTCAGCGTCAGCGGATACTGCTCCGGCGTCGTCCGTTGCTTCTCGATCAGGCAACCGAGGACGCGCAGTTGAATCTCGTCCAGCCGGTGGATCAGCACGCGCGATCCTAGGCGCGAACGAGCGGCTTGTACTTGATCCGATGCGGCTCGAGCGCCTCGGGGCCGCGTGTCTCGCGCACCCAGTCCGCGTACTCGGCCCAGTCGCCTTCGAACCACGTCACCTCGCTGTCGCCCTCGAACGCCAGGATGTGTGTGGCCACCCGATCGAGGAACCAGCGATCGTGCGTGATCACGACGGCGCAGCCCGCGAAGTCGAGGAGCGCGTCCTCGAGCGCACGCAGCGTGTCGACGTCGAGGTCGTTGGTCGGCTCGTCGAGGAGCAGGACGTTACCGCCGCTCTTCAACATCTTGGCGAGGTGCACGCGGTTGCGCTCGCCGCCCGACAGCTTGCCCACCGGCTTCTGCTGGTCGCCGCCGCGAAAGTTGAACCACGAGGTGTACTGCCGCGAGTTGATCTCCTTCTTGCCCAGCAAGATGATGTCCTGACCGCCCGAGATCTCCTTCCACACGGTGCTCTTCGGATCGAGGCTCGCCCGCGACTGATCGACATATCCGAGCTGCACGGTGTCGCCGACCCGCAGCTCGCCCGCATCGGGCGTCTCCTCGCCCGCGATCATCCGGAAGAGGGTCGTCTTGCCGGCGCCGTTCGGGCCGATCACTCCGACGATGCCGGCCGGCGGCAGCGAGAAGTCGAGGTTCTCGAACAGGAGCCGGTCGCCGAACCCCTTCGAGACGCCCTTCGCCTCGATCACCACGTCGCCGAGCCGGGGGCCGGGCGGGATGTGGATCTCGACCTTGTCCAGGCGGACATCGTCCTCCTCGGCGAGCAGCTTCTCGTAGGCACCGAGGCGCGCCTTCGACTTCGCATGGCGCGCCTTGGGGGCCAGGCGGACCCATTCGAGCTCGCGGGCGAGTGTTCGCTGCCGCGCGGAGGACTGCTTCTCCTCGATCTGCAGCCGCGCCTGCTTCTGTTCGAGCCAGCCCGAGTAGTTGCCCTCGTAGGGGATGCCCCGGCCGCGGTCGAGCTCGAGGATCCAGCCTGCGACGTTGTCGAGAAAGTACCGGTCGTGCGTCACCGCGACGACGGTGCCCTTGTAGTCGGCGAGGAAGCGCTCGAGCCAGAACACCGACTCCGCATCGAGGTGGTTCGTCGGCTCGTCGAGGAGCAGGAGGTCGGGTGCGCTCAGGAGGAGGCGGCAGAGCGCGACCCGGCGGCGCTCGCCACCCGAGAGCGACGTGACGTCCCGGTCGCCCTCCGGCAGGCGGAGCGCGTCCATTGCATGGTCGAGCTGTTCCTCGAGCTGCCACGCGCCTCGCCGGTCGACCTGGTCCTGCACCTTGGCCTGCTCGGTGAGCAGTGTGTCGAAGTCGGCGTCGGGCTCCGAGAACTGCGCGGAGATCTGGTTGAACCGGTCGAGGAGGTCGCGCAGCTCACGGACGCCGTCCTCCACGTTCTCGCGCACGGTCTTCGCGGGGTCGAGCTCGGGCTCCTGTTCCAGCAGGCCGACGCTCGCGTTCGGTGCGAGCTCGGCGACGCCGGAGGACGGCTCTTCCTTGCCCGCCATGATCCGTAGCACCGTCGACTTGCCGGCACCGTTCGGGCCGAGCACGCCGATCTTGGCGCCCGGGAAGAACGAAAGGGAGATGTTCGCGAGCACCTGACGGTCGGCGCCGTAGAACTTGTCGACCTTGTACATCGTGTAGATGTATTCGCTGCTCACAGGTTGGCCACGATACCTTCATGGTTCGCTGACCCCGCCGCCCTACGGTTCGCGTGTGAGGACGCTGCTCGTGGTCTTGCTGTTGCTGACGGTCGTGCTGCCGGCGGCGGCCGGATCGCCGCCCACGCTTGCGACCGTGGATGCCTGGCCCGTCTGGGCGCCCGACGGCCGTGCGATCGCCTTCACGCGGCTCCACCCCGGCCGCAACCTGGCCGAGCTGGAGGTCCTCGACCTGCGCACGCACCGCGTCACCAAGCTCGCACAGAACCTGTTTCAGCTCCAGCCCAGCTGGTCGCCCGACGGGAAGTCGATCGCCTATCAGGCGGGCGGAGACGTCTGGGTGACCACGCTGGCAGGGGCGAAGCGGCGCATCGGCAGAGGCGGCTCACCGGCGTTCGGCGATGCGATCGCTCGAGTCGTGCATGGATCGCTCGTCGTCGGCAGGACGGTCTGGGCCGAGCACGTGATCGGGCGGCCCGACTGGTCACCGGACCGGGAGACGATCGCGTTCCGGCGCAACAGCGGGGTGTACACCGCCGCCGGGCCGGGTGGTGGTGAGCTGCTCGTCAGCGGGCCGAGCCCGGGTGACCCCGTCTGGGCGCCTGATGGATCACAGCTCGCGTTCACCCTCGGCGAAGAGGTCTGGGTTGCCGGCCGTGGCGTCGTCCCGGCGCACGCGATAGCGCGCGCGAAGCCCGGCGCGACGACTCCGAGCTGGCTGCCCGACGGGACCGGCGTCGTCTACAGCTGGCGCGGAGGTTTGACCCGAACCGCCCTGACGGGACGCTCCATGCTCCTCCAGCAAGCGGCAGGGCTCGGTGCCGCGGTCTCGTCGTCCGGCACGATTGCCTTCGCCGGTGCGCGTCCCGGCTGTCCGGGGCACATCGGATTGAGCACTGTCACAGGGCCGCTGACCGGCAGCTGCCTGATCGCCGGGACTGCGCGCGCCGACGTCATCGAGGGCACGCCGCTCTGGGGCGACGTGATCCTCGCCGGAGCGGGCAACGACCGGATTCATGCGAACGATCGACACACCGACCGGATCGCCTGCGGCCCGGGACGGGACGTCGTCTGGGCAGACCGCAGCGACCGGCTCACGGGCTGCGAGATCGTCCATCGCTGACGCCTAGCTACTCTCTAGGAGTGGCCGTGACCGCTTCCCAGAAGCTCGACGCGCAGAAGCTGCGCGCCGACTTCGCCGTCTTCGACGAGTTGACCAACGGCCTGCCGGTCGCGTACCTCGATTCGGCCTCCTCGACCCAGAAGCCGCGCCAGGTGCTCGACGCGATGCGCGAGTTCTACGAGCATTCGTACGCAAACGTCCATCGCGGTGTCTACACGCTCGCCGAGCGCGCGACGGCCGGTTACGAAGGCGCGCGCGAGAAGGTGCGTGACTACATCAACGCGCCGTCGAACCGTGAGGTGATCTTCACCCGCAGCTCGACCGAGGCGCTGAATCTGATCGCCTACGCGTGGGGGCTCGAGAACCTCGGGCCGGGGGATGTCGTCGTGATCACCGAGCTGGAGCACCATGCGAACTTCGTGCCGTGGCAGTTCATGGCGAAGAAGACCGGAGCGCAGTTCGCGCACATTCCCATCGACGACTACGGCGAGCTGCAACTCGACACGCTGGACGAGATCGCGAGCCGCGGCAACGTGAAGGTGGTCGCGAACAACCTCGTCTCCAACACGCTCGGAACGATCAACCCGGTCGAGAAGCTCGCAGCGTGGGCGCACGAGCAGGGCGCGATCATGGTGGTCGATGCAGCACAGGCAGCGCCGCACAAGCACATCGACGTACAGGCGCTCGGCTGCGACTTCCTGGTGTTCTCGTCGCACAAGCTGTGCGGCCCGTCGGGCGCGGGAGCCCTGTGGGGCCGCCGTGAGCTGCTCGAGGAGATGCAGCCGTTCAACTTCGGCGGCGAGATGATCCGCTCGGTCGCACTCGACCGCACCAGCTGGAACGAGCTGCCGTACAAGTTCGAGGCGGGCACGCCGGCGATCGCCGAGGCGTACGGGTTCGGCATCGCACTCGACTACGTCTCCGAGATCGGTCTGGCGGCGATCGAAGCGCACGAGCACGAGCTCGTCGTCAGCGCGATGGAGCAGCTCGGTGAGATCCCCGGGCTGCGCATCTTCGGGCCGCCCGCCGATCGCCGGACCGGAATCGTCAGCTTCGAGCTCGAGAACGTGCATCCGCACGACGTCGCGCAGATCCTCAACTGGGAGGGCGTCGCCGTCCGCGCCGGCCACCACTGCACGCAGCCGCTGATGACGCGCCTCGGCGTCGCGGCGACGACGCGCGCGAGCTTCTACCTCTACTCGATCGAAGAGGACGTCGACCGTCTGATCGCCGGCCTGCTCAAGGTGAAGGACACGTTCGGTGTCTGAATGTCGGCGTAGGCTCGACGGAGCCGACCAGAGGGTTCAGGTGCCGGCTTTGCCGGCGCCGGAGCGGGAAGCGAGTTCGCTCGAATGAGCGAACTCGAACAGATGTACAGAGAGGTGATCCTGGATCACTACAAGTCGCCGCGCGGGCACGGACTGCTCGAGCATCCCGATGCGCAGGCCGAAGGGCAGAACCCGCTCTGCGGCGACGAGGTGACGATCTCGGTCAAGTTCGGTGACGACGGCGAAACGATCGAGGCCGTCGGCTTCGACGGCCGCGGCTGCGCCATCTCGCAGGCAGCCACCTCGATGCTCACCGAGCTCGTCAAGGGCCGCACGGCGACCGACGTCGCCGCGCTTCCGAAGGAGGAGCTCCTCGAGGAGATCGGCATCCCGCTGACGCCGATCCGCCTCAAGTGCGCGATCCTCGGGCTCGGCGTGCTCAAGGTCGCCCTGCACAAGGCCAAGGGGACGCCGCTCCCTGCCGAATGGCAGAACCTGGGCGACGACCTGCAGTTCGACTAGTGGCGAAGATCGATGTCGCGCCGCTCGGGGAGTTCGGCCCGGGATCGGCCAGGATCGTCACGCTCGGTTGGACATCGATCGGCGTCTACAACTGCAAGGGCAGGCTGTTCGCGCTCGAGGACCGCTGTTCTCACGACGACGGCCCGCTGTGCGAGGGCGAGTGGGACGAAGATCTCTGCCGGGTGATCTGCCCGCGGCACGGCTCGGCGTTCGACCTCGAGACCGGCTCGCCGCTCTCTCTGCCCGCCTATGAGCCGGTCGAGACGTACCCGGTCGTCGTCGAGGACGGCGTCGTCAAGGTGGAAGTCGCATAGAACGCTGCTGGGAAACGACCGACGAGCGGTACAACGCCTACCACGACGAGGAGTGGGGCCGCCCCGTCCGGGATGAGCGCGGGCTGTACGAGCGGCTCTGCCTCGAGGGCTTCCAGTCGGGCCTCTCCTGGCTGACGATCCTGCGCAAGCGGGAAGGCTTCCGGGCGGCGTTCGAGGGCTTCGAGCCCGACCGGGTTGCGGAGTTCGGAGAACGCGACGTCGTGCGCCTGTTGGGGGACGCCGCGATCGTCCGCCACCGCGGCAAGATCGAGGCGACGATCGCGAACGCTCGGGCGACCGTCGCCCTCCGGGAGAGCGAGCCGCTGCACGAGCTCTTCTGGGCGTCTGCACCGGAGTGGCATGAGGCCCCGCGGAGCCCCGCGGACTGGCAGGGCTCGACACTCGAGTCGGCCGCCCTTTCCAAGCGGCTGAAGCAGGCAGGCTTCCGGTTCGTCGGGCCCACGACGGTCTACGCAGCCATGCAGGCGTGCGGCGTCGTCAACGACCATCTCGCGAGCTGCTGGGTGCGGGAGGCCGTCGAGACGCAAAGACGACGTCCGTCCTGACCGGTCCGGTAGATTTCCGGTTAACCGCGGAAAGGAGGTGGTCCGGCGTTGGAGACTTCAAGTACGGGCAGTGGAGGTACCAGCTCGTAGAGGTGTGTCCCCGGGACCTGACGGGGAATCGCCTAGCCAGCGTGGGGGACTCGCGTGAACGCGCCGCCGACTATCGGCCGGAAGCGCCTCTACGAAGTCCAAGCTGGTAACCGGTTGAGGGCCGTCCTTCGGGGCGGCCCTTTTCTTTTCGGGCCTTGTCTTTTCAAGGCTTGATGCGCCAGATGTCGTGGCCCTTCCAGCTCGGCACCCAGGCCTCGCCCCGGATCCCGGTGACGACGAACGGGCCGATTCCGGCTTTCACGGTCCGTGCGACGGTGTTCGTCGCCGGATCGATCACGGCAACGGCATTCCTCTGGATCTGAGGCACCCAGACGTTGCCGCCGACGACGTCGGGATCGCCGAGCGCCGGCGCGCCCGCGAGCGGGATCGTGGCCGCGACGGCATTGGTCTGTGGGTCGATGCGGGCGAGACCCGTGGGAGTCGTCACCCAGACTGCGTCCGCAGACGCCGCCGTCCAGGCGGCGCCGCCGCTGACGGGGATCGTGGCGGTCACGGTGCTCGTCGCAGGATCGACTCGGATCACCCCGTCGGCCCCGGTCGCCCAGATCGACCCGAACGCCCCGACGACTCCCGTCGCGAGGGGCAGCGGCCAGCGCGCAACGACGCGGTTCCGTGCGGGATCGATGCGCTCGAGCTCTCCCTTACCGTGGGCGGTCGTCCAGGCGGCGCCGGAGGCGAAGGTGGCGTCGTAGGGCGTGCTGCCGACCGGGATCGCCTGCACGCGCTTTCCGGTCGTGACCGACACGCGGCTGATCGTGGACGAGCTCGTGTCCTCCACCCACATCGAGCCTGCGCCGTAGCCGAGGCCGCAGGAGCCGAAACCGATGTGGGTCTTCCCGACGACCTTGTCGGTCTTCGGGTTGATCCGCACGAGATAGGGCGCGCCGTATTCGCTCACCCAGACGAAGCGCCCGCCGCCGGCTGCGGCGCACGGTGCGGTCGAGAACGCGAGCGGGATCTTGGCGACGACGCCCGAGGTGGCGGCGAACGGCGTTGCGGCGGCGAGGAGAGCGAGCAGGATGCGCATCTGCTCGAAGATAGTCCGGACACGGAGCAAATACTACGACTCCGTATTAAATATCGGTTAACGGTTCTGCTAAGGCGGTGCAAAGCGTCCGCAAAGGGCGCCTCCGTAGCCTGGGGCGATGCATTCCAGGAGGGTGGAGCTCAGGCACGGCCCCGGGCTGCTCGTCAGGCCGCTTCGCCGAGGTGACGTCGAGACGGTCGTTGCCGTCTTCGACCGGCTTGGCGAACAGTCGCGGCGCCGGCGCTTCCTCGGCCCCAAGCAGTACCTCGACGAGCGGGACCTGCGGGCGCTCACCGCGTCGATGCACGCCACCACGCACTCGTCGGCTACGTGGACGGGGACGCGCGGCCGGTGGCGATCGCGCGCCTCGTGCGAGACGGGAGCAGCGCCGAGATCGCGGTTGCGGTCGCAGATGACCACCAGCAGTGCGGGATCGGCTCGGCGTTGACGCATGAATTGATCGCCGATGCTCGCGCTGCCGGCGTGACCGAGGTCACTGCGCTCGTGTCGGGAGACAATCGCGCGGCCGTCGCCCTGCTCCGCCGGGTGGTGGGTGCGCTCGAGATCCGCTTCGAAGGCCCGGCGCTCTCGATCCGCGGCAGACTCCCGAAATCCAGCCCGCGCACTGCGAGCGAAGTGCTTTGAATGCGTGCCCCCGTGTTCAACCGCGCCACCTCTGAGGGCGCGAGTAAAGGTCGGCGGCCGAGCGCGGGAGCTCTGGTCGGGATTGCGCTTCTTGCCGCGGCGCTCCCGCTGGTCGGGCTCGTTTCGTTGCTGCTCCGGTCGCAGCTCGATCCTCACATCGAGAACTATCCGCTCCACTTCGTGGTCTTCGGGAGCGTGGGCGCTCTCGCACTGGGGCTCGGCTACGCAGCAGGTGAGGCCGCCAACCGGCGCGGCGATGCCCGCGTCCTGCTCCTCTCGCTGGCGTTCATGGCGACCGGCGGCTTCCTCCTGCTGCACGCGCTCGGGACCCCCACCATCCTCTTCTCCACGGAGCACGCCGGCTTTCAGGTCGCGATTCCGGTCGGGCTCCTGGTGGGTGCGGTCTTTGCTGCGGGCTCCGCGTTCGTCGACATCCGTCCCGGGATCGGCGCGGTGCTCATGCGCCGGCGGGCGCGCCTGCGCGTGGCCGTGCTCGTCTCGATGGTGGTCTGGTTTGCCTGGACGGTCGCAAGTCTGCCCCCGGTGGACGGCTCGGACAGCGAAGCCGCGACCAACCGCTTCCTCACCGTGATCGCGATCCTGGGCGCAGTTGCCTACGGGGTCAGCGCCGCGCGGTACTGGAGCATCTTCCGCCACAATCGCAGCCTGCTCCCTGCGGCGGTGGTCGCCTGCTTCGTGTTGTTGTCCGAGGCGACGATCGGCGTTGCGGTCACCGGTGAGCGCCGGTGGCACGCCAGTTGGTGGGAATGGCACGGTCTGATCGTCTCGGCGTACCTGATCGTCGGACTGGCGGCTCGCCGCGAATGGCGCGACGAGCGGTTCCGGCGGCTCTATCTCTCGACGACACGCGAGCGCCACCAGGATGTGAGTGTCCTCTTTGCCGATCTCGCCGGATTCACGGGCTTTTCCGAGCGCTCGTCACCAGCCGAGGCAGCAGCCGTGCTCGACGCGTACTGGGGCGTCGCAGCGCCGCTGATCACGCGTCGGTTTGGCGGTGAGGTGGAGAAGTTCATCGGCGACGGCATCATGGCGGTGTTCAACAACAAGGGCGACCAGCCCGATCACGCGCAGCGAGCCGCGCAGGCCGCCCTGGCCCTGCAGCGCAGGGTCTCCCGCATCGCTGAGCGACATCCGGATTGGCCGCGAATGCGCGTCGGCGTCAACAGCGGCGGGGTGGTGGTTCGCGAGATCGGCGGCGACGGCCACGTCGCCTACCCCTCCCTCGGCGACACGGTCAACACCGGTGCCCGGCTCGAGCGCCTGGCTCCTGTCGGCGGCGTGCTGATCGGCCCCGAGACCTACGTGCAACTGCCTGCCGGAGCGGTGGTCGAAGAGTGGTCCGGTCTGCGGATCAAGGGCAAGGACGCCGTGGTCGACGCCTACGTCCTCCACGCACTGCCCGCCTAACCGCCGGTCAACGATCGTTCGAAGGCAGAGCCGAGCGCTGTCAGTGCGACGCGCATCTCCGCCTCGTCGACCTGGTCGGCGAGGGCCGCATTGATCCGCTGCAGCGCTCCCCAACCGCGGCGCCACTCACGGTCCCCGCGCGCTGTGAGCTCGAAGAGGAACGACCGGCCGTCCTCGGGATTGGGCCGCCGCCGTACCAGGCTTCTGCTCTCGAGCCTGCGCACGACGTCCGACGCCGTCGTGAGCGGCATGCCGAGCTCGGCGGCCAGTTCGGTGAGCCGCATCGTTGCGCGAACTCCGATCAGGCTCAGCACGGCATAGCCGTTCGCCTCGACTCCGTCCGCGGCCAGCTCGCGTTCGACCACCTGCGCCATTCGCTGGTGCGCGGCGACGAGCAGCAGCAGAAGCGAGAGCCGGCGCTCAGGCGGCGCGGCGGATCTGCTCTTCGAGTGGGACGAGCGTGAGTTGGAAGGTGTCGGCGGCATCCGTGTTCGAGACGACATTGTCGGCGCCCTCGAGCATCGTCAACTGATCGACGGACAGCGGAGCCCCCGGCAGCCGTTGCGTCAGCTGCGCACCGGCGCGGGCGACGGGAATGGGCACGTGCACGAGGCGCCTGCGCTTCCCGAGCACCTTCGCGATCGTCGAATAGAGCCCGTTCCAGTCGACGGTGTCGGGCCCGCCGAGCTCGAAGGTCCGATTGGCGGCCTCCGGGGCATCGAGCGCGCGGGTGAAGTAGCCGGCTACGTCGTCGACCCAGATCGGCTGCGAGCGCTGCAGCCCGGCGCCGATCACCGTGACGACGGGCGAGTACCGGACCTGCTTCATGAAGGTCGGCAGAACGCCTCCGTCGCGGCCGAAGATGAAGCTCGGGCGGAAGATCACGTGCTCGAGCCCCGACTGGGCGACGGCCTGCTCCTCGGCCCATTTCGCGGCGTAGTAGGGGACCGTGCCCTCGACCGGCGCGCTCGTTCCGAGCGCGCTCATCAGCACGAATCGGTCGACGCCCTCGTCCTGAGCCGCAGCGACCAGATCCTTCGTTCCCTGCGTCATCACGTGTTGAAATTCTGCGGGGCTCCCCCGGATGATCGCGACCAGGTGCACCACGTGCGTGCAGCCCACCACAGCCCGGCGCAGGCTCGCCGGGTCCGTCATGTCGCCGGCGGCGAGCTCGACCCCGAGTGCGCGCAGGTGCGTCGCGCGTTCCGGCCTGCGGACGAGCGCTCGGACGCCGCGGTTCTCCGCGCGCAGCGCATGCACGATCCTGCTCCCCACGAACCCGCTCGCGCCCGTAAAGAGAACCGTCATTGCTCGAAGTTCTGCCAGTAGCGGGACGGCGTCGGCCCGCGCTGGCCCTGGTACTTCGAGCCGAGCGACGAGCTGCCGTAGGGCGATGCCGCCGGTTCGGTCATCTGCATGAACGAGATCTGACCGATCTTCATCGAGTGATAGATCGTGATCGGCAGGTTCGCGACGTTCGACAGCTCGAGCGTCACGTGGCCGTCCCACCCCGGATCGATGAAGCCGGCGGTCGAGTGGATGAGCAGCCCGAGCCGGCCGAGGCTCGACTTCCCCTCGAGCCGGGCCACCAGGTCGTCAGGCAGGGTGATGCGCTCGAGCGTCGAGCCGAGCACGAATTCGCCCGGGTGCAGGATGAACGGGTCGTCGTCTCCGATCTCCACCGCCTCGGTCAGCGTCTCCTGCGGTTGCTTCACGTCGATGAACGGGTAGCGCGCGTTGTGGAAGACGCGGAAATACCGGTCGACCCGGACGTCGACGCTCGACGGCTGCAGGAGTGACGGCTCATACGGATCGATCTTGATCCGGCCCTCGCCGATGAACCTTTCGATGGTGCGATCTGAGAGGACCACGGCCTGATTCTTCCATCAGTGCGTCGCCGAGGGCGTGCAGTCCCTTCAGGAAGGCAGCGCGCTCGTCCGGCTCGAGCCCGGCCAGGGTCCGCTCGAGCGGCTTGTTGCGCTGGTCGAGCCAACCTTGGACCGCTCCCGCGGTGGCCGTGTGGAGGCGCACGACCGTGCGCCGCCGGTCGGCGGGATCCTCGCTGCGCTCGATCAGGCCGATGGTCCTCGAGCTCCCGCGTCAACTTGCTCACCGCGGGGAGCGACAGGCCGAGCGCCGAGGCGAGCTGGGAGGGCGTCTGCTCGCCCTCCGTGCCGATGTGAGCGAGCAGCCCCACGTGGCGCCGGCCGAGCGGCGGGTCGCCGTCGACGAGCGCGAGCAGCTCACCGGTGGGGCGCCTGCGGCCCCACAGGCCGCGCATCACGCGCCTGAGGGAATCGCGGAGCTCCGTCAGCTGTTGCTGCTCTTTTGTTATCATCGGATAACTATTATCGAAAGTGAAGGGAGGGGGTGAGCGTACATGTGTGGAGGACACCATCACGGCAGAGGCCGTCGCGGCTACCCGAACCGGGAGCAGTGGGTCGAGCGGCTTCAGTCCTACCGCGAGCATCTCGAGGGCGAGCTGAAGAACGTCCAGGAGCTGATCGAGCGGTTGGGAACACCGGCGGACGACGCGCCGCAGCCGACGCAGTCGGCCTAGGAGCCGGGCCCGGCTACCTGTCGGCCCGCGCCCGCGATGCCGGCAGGTAGTACCGCTCGGCGTACTCGATCACGGCTCGCTGCATCGAGAACACCGGCGCGAGCCGCGCGATCGAGCGTTTCATCAGCTCGGCCCAGGCTGTGCGGTCGGCGAAGAGCGGCACGACCTCGTCCTCGAGGAGCCGGTAGAGCTCCGCGGCGTCGGCCTCGTCCGATGCCCCCGCGAGCGCCCAGCCGAGCGACGGGTCGTAGGCCTCGGCCCACCAGCCGTCGAGCACGGACAGGTTGGGCACACCGTTCACGGCTGCCTTCATGCCGCTCGTGCCCGAGGCCTCGTGCGGCCGCCTCGGCGTGTTCAACCAGATGTCGCAGCCGGGGATGATCGCCTGCGCGAGCGCGATGTTGTAGTTCTCGAGGAACATGACCTGTCCGGCGACGCCCGGGTCGCGGGAGAGCTCGACGATGCGCTGCATGACGTCCTTGCCCGGGGTGTCCTGCGGGTGGGCCTTGCCCGCGACGACGATCTGGACGGGCAGTGCGAGCAGCCGCTCGAGGTCGGAGAAGACGAGCCCGGCGCGCTTGTACGTCGCGAAGCGCCGTGCGAATCCGATCGTGAGCCGACCACCGTCGGCGCCGCTCAGACGGACGAGCCGGTCCCTGAGCCCCGCATGCACGTTCCAGAGCGCCTCGGGCTCGAGCTCGAGGACGCGCGTCCCAGCGACCCTCGGCCGGCGGCGCTTCGGGGCGAACGCCGACCGAGCGCAGGAGCTCGTCGAGCTCCGGCGCGAGCCACGTGCCGAGGTGCACACCGTTCGTGATGTGGCCGATCGGGGGCTCCGCGCGCCGGCCAGAGCCCGGACCACATCTCCCGCGCCACCTCGCCGTGCAGCGCCGAGACCCCGTTCGCGTACGCGGAGAGGCGGAGAGCAAGCGGTGTCAGGCCAAAGCCGTCGGTGCCGTCGCTGCGGCCCAGCCCGAGTAGCGCCTCGTCCGAGATGCCTGCCTTCGTTGCGAGGTCGCTTGCATAGCGGAGCACGAGCTCGTCGCCGAACACCTCGTTGCCCGCAGGGACCGGCGTATGGGTCGTGAAGACCGTCGACCGGCGAATCTGCTCGAGCGCATCCCGGCTCGACAGGCCGCCTTCGACGAGGATCCGCGCCCGCTCGATCGCGAGGAATGCCGAATGGCCCTCGTTGACGTGGAAGACGGTCGGCTCGAGCCCGAGCGCGGCGAGTGCGCGCACCCCGCCGACCCCGAGGAGCAGCTCCTGGCGGATCCGGTGCTCGCGGTCGCCCGAGTAGAGGGCGTCCGTGAGCAGGTCGACGTCGAGCAGGTAGAGCGGAACGGTGGCCGAGGTCCCGGTCACCACGTCGTAGCGCCACACGTCCGCCGTCACCGTCTCGCCTGCCAGATCGACCTCTACCGTGACCGGCTCGCGCTGAAGTCCGAGCGCCTCCGGGTCGATCGCCGTATAGAGTCTCGGTCTGCCGGCCCTCGGCGCTGAGCCCCTGGGTGAAGTACCCGCCGCGATAGAGGAGCCCGACGCCGACGAGGGGCAGTCCGAGCTCCGCGGCGGCCTTCAGATGGTCGCCCGCGAGGATGCCGAGGCCGCCCGAGTAGATCGGCAGGTCGACGTCGACGCCGAACTCCATGCTGAAGTACGCGACGAGCACATCGTTCCCCGCGTGGGCGCCCGCCCACCAGCGCTCGGCCGGGCCGGTCGTCTGTTCCATCGTGTCCAAGACCGCGACGAGGCTAGCGAAAGCCGGCTCAACCGTTCGCCACGAACGTCACGACCGGCGAGACGGAGACGCTTCCGTCGAGCGCGCGTGCCACCGCGACCGCGTCCAGCCGCTCGTGTTTCGGGTAGCGCGCCGGGTCGACGAACGCGCGGTACGGTGCCGAGTCGTCGATCGCCAGGCGCTGCCACGTGCCGCCGGGTCGGCGGAGCGCGTAGGTCACACTCACAGGCTCACCCGTCACCGTGGCCGCGAGCAGGTCGTACGACGTGAGCGGGTCAGGTGACTCCTTCAGTTTCGGGGCAGCGGGTGCCGATGCCGGGATCGCCGCCGCCGGTGCGGTGACGAGCGCGGAGACCGGTGGGATCGTGAGCGAGAGCGACGTGCCCGATTCGGTGGCGGTTCCGCTGCCGAACGCGATCTGCCAGCTCGTGCCCGGCGTCGCAACCGGAACCGTCACATGGGCGGCCGTGTCGCCGTTGTTGAATGCGGTCACCACCTCGTGACCGGTCGCGAAGTCGATGCGGGACACGACCAGCACGGCGTCGGTCGCGCGGCGCACGACCGACGAGCCGGTCGAGAGCGCGGGGTAGGAATCCGCGGACCGCCGACAGTTGCTTCAGCTGCAGCTCGATCGGATTGGCAGTCACGTCGAACGACGACCCCTTGCCGATCGGCGGCGAACCGACGCGAGGCTCTGTCTGCCAATCGCTGACCTGGGTCGGGAACATGTCCTCGCGCGCCGCCTGGTCGCCGCCCGACCCGATCATTCCCACTTCGTCCCCGTACAGCAGCGTCGGGGCGCCGCGCAGGAGGTAGAGGAGGTCGTAGCCGAGCAGGACGTGCTGGACGAGCGCGGTCCCGGCCAGCCCGGGCGCCTGCGACAGGATCTGCTGCGCGCCGCGGCCCAGGTCGTGGTTGCCGAGGAACGTCGTGAACGCAGGATCGATGCCGTTCGGGAGGCGGAAGTAGTCGTCGTCCTGGAGGCGGAAGCCGACTCCCTTGGCGCCCGTCGCGCCGGCTGCATACGCGGTCGCGACTTGCTGGAACGGGAAGTCGAGGACCTGAGGCAGGCCGCGGTCGCGCACGAACGCCGAGAGATCGACTGCGTCGTCGAGCGTCACCTCGCCGAAGATCGGGAAGTCGTCGATCCCGACGGAGCGGGCAGCCGCCCGGATCTTCGGCACCCACAGCTTGAAGAACGCTGCGTTGACATGCTTCGCGGTGTCGACGCGGAAGCCGTCGACGTGGAAGCGCGTGATCCACGACGAGTAGATCTGAGCAAGGCCGTTCATCACGTTGGGCTTCTCGGTGAAGAGGTCGTCGAGCCCGTAGAAATCGCCCTGCTCGAAGCACTGCTGGCTGCACGACCCGAAGTCGATGTTGCCGCGGTCGTGGTAGTTGAGCGGGTTGTTGAGCCAGTCCGGCTTCTTGAGGTGGCTGTCCGCCTTCAGGAGCAGCGGCGTCTCGGGCATCGTCGACGCCTTGAGGCACGGGAAGGTCTTCGCCGCGACGTAGTTCGCAGGATTGAAGCGCTTCCCGTGGCAGTCGCGGTACGGGATGTCGCTGTAGGTGCCGCCGTTCGTCAACTGGACGACGTCGGCAGTGTGGTTCACCACCACGTCGAGGTAGACCTTCAGACCGAGGCCGTGCGCAGAACCGACAAAGTCCGCGAAGTCCTGGTCGGTGCCGAGGTGCGGATCGACCGTCGTGAAGTCGAGGCCCCAGTAGCCGTGATAGGCGGCGGTCCCGTCCTCGACCGGGTCCTGTTTGAGCACGGGCGTCACCCAGATCGCGGTGAAGCCGAGGTCCTTGATCCGCTGGAGATGCGCCGTCAGACCCTTCAGGTCGCCGCCGTGGTAGTAGCCGGTGCTCGAGGGGTCGAATCCGGTGACGCCGGTCGGCCCGCTCAGTCCTCCGGTGTCGTTCGCCGGGTCGCCGTTGGCGTACCGGTCGGGCATGACGAAGTAGATCCTCTGCGAGGCCAATGAGCTTTGCGTCGGCGGCTGCGAGAGCGTCGCGAGAACAGGTCCCGCAGGTGGACCGCCGACGCTCGTCGCCCCCGCGCCACCAACGAGCGCAATCGCGACCGCGATTGCGCCCCAGCTAGCGAAGCGGAGCGCCGGACGCTTCATCGAAGAAGTGGAGATTCCGTGTGTCCACCGCGATCGGCACCTCGTCGCGGAGACTCAGGTGCACGTGCGGCGGGAAGGACGCGACCAGGTTGGGCCGCGAGCCGACGACCACCTCGGGCGCGCCGTCGGCGGCAAGAACGTCTTCCTCCTCTGCAGCCTCGCTCTTGATGTGCTTCGCGTCGATTCGGAAGTACGCCATCGACTCGCCGCCGAGGGACTCCACGATCTGGACCGTGGCGTGGATCTGCGGTAGGTCGTCCCGGCCCTGAGCCGGGTGCAGATCCCCGGCTCGCAGGCCGACGATCACCTGACGGCCGCCGTACTCGCGGATGCGCGGGTACTGCTGGACCGCCTCGGGCGCGATCGGGAGCACGTTTCCGCCCAGGTTGACGGACACGTCCCCGTTGACGATCGCAGTTGCCTCGAGCAGGTTCATCGGCGGGCGAGCCGATGAAGCCGGCGACGAACACGTTCTCCGGGCGGTCGTACAGCTCGCGCGGCGCGTCGACCTGCTGCAGCACGCCGTTCGCGCATCACGGCGACGCGGTCGCCCATCGTCATCGCCTCGACCTGGTCGTGGGTGACGTAGACGGTCGTCGTCTGCGAGCTCGCTGCTGGAGGCGCGCGATCTCGGCGCGCATCTGCACGCGCAGCTTGGCGTCGAGGTTCGAGAGCGGCTCGTCCATCAGGAAGACCTGCGGCTTCCGCACGATCGCGCGGCCCATCGCGACCCGCTGGCGCTGGCCGCCGGAGAGCTGCCTTCGGCTTGCGGTCGAGGTACGGGTCGAGGTCGAGCAGCTTCGCCGCCCCGGCGACGCGTTCGTCGATCTCCGCCTTGGGCTCCTTGCGCAGCTGCAGGCCGAACGCGATGTTCTCGCGCGACGCGTCATGTGCGGGTAGAGCGCGTAGTTCTGGAACACCATCGCGATGTCGCGGTCCTTCGGCGAGACGTCGTTGACGACCCGGCCGCCGATCGACACGTGCCCGCCGGTGATCGTCCTCGAGCCCGGCGACCATGCGCAGCGCGGTCGTCTTGCCGCAGCCGGACGGGCCGACGAGGACCAGGAACTCGCCGTCGTGGATGTCGAGGGTCAGGCCGAAGACGGCCTGGACGCCGTTGTCGTAGATCTTGTCGACGTCATTGAACGCGACGTCAGCCATGGGTGACTTCCTTTCGGGCAATTCTCCAGAGGTGGAATGCCGGGCCGTCAGGCGGGCAGGACGCCGTCGAAAGCGTCCTGGCCGTAGAGGGTCTCGAGAGTGCGGAACGGGGTCCTGACCGGATCATGAGCGGCGCGCGAGGCGAGCACGAGGAGTTGTTCGCCGCGCGTCTCGCGCACGAAGGCGATCGCGTCGGCCGACACGTGCACGTAGCGGATGCCGCCGTGGGCGAGTGCGTCGCTCGAGCGTCGGAGCGCGATGAGCCTGCGAACCTGTTCGAGGAAGGCTGTGTCCCAGGTGTCTCTGGAGCTCCACGGCATGGTGCGCCTTGCGTCCTCGCCCCAGGCGCCTTCGAGCCCGAGCTCGTCACCGGCGAAGAGCATCGGCACGCCGGGCAGCGTCATCTGTAGGCCGACGCCGACGAGGTGCCGGTCGGGCGTCCCCGCGATCGTTCGGAAGCGGGCGGTGTCGTGGCTGTCGAGCAGGTTCCACGAGTGGATGACCGACTCCCACGGCACGCCGGCGCGGAACGGCGGAGCGCCGAGACCGACGGCTCGCCGTCGAGGCTCGGCACGCCGACCGGGATGCCCCAGAACTGCTCCTGCTGCTCTGGGTCGGGATCGTCCCGGATCAGCCACGTCCAGAGCGGGCGCAGGAACCCGAGTAGTTCATGACGCCGTGCCAGCCCGCGCGCGCCGAGGTCGGGGCGGAAGTCGTGCCCGTGCTCGGCGATCAGCAGGCCGTCGCCGACCTGCTCGCGCGCCCACCTCGAGACCTCACGGTTCAGATCGAGGTCGCGGTACGGCCGACCATGTTGGCCACGTCGATCCGCCAGCCGTCCAGGCCGAGCTCCAGGTAGCGCCGCAGCACGCACCGAAGCGCTCGTGGAGCTCTGCGCTGCGCCAGTCGAGCTTGGGCAGAGTCGGATGGCCGAGCCACGACTCGTAGCCGTGCGGGAGGGACTCGTCGAAGTAGTAGAAGGCCCGCTCCGGTGCGTTCGGGCTCGCCCGCGCGGCCAGGAACCACTCGTGCCGATGGCCGGTGTGATTCAGCGTCAGGTCGCCGACGATCCTGATGCCACGCGCGTGCGCCGCCGCGGCGAGCGAAACCAGCGCGTCGTCCCCGCCGAGCAGCGGATCGACGTGCGCGAACGTCGTCGCGTCGTAGCGGTGCGACGAGCTCGCCGGGGAAGAACGGCGTCAGGTAGATCACGTTCGCCCCGAGCGACTCGATGTGGTCGAGGTGCCGCTCGACGCCGGGCAGGTCGCCGCCGAAGAGCTCGAACGGCGTCGGCCGGCCCCGGCCGTCGGTAACCCGTCCCAGCTCGCGGTCGATCGCCCAGTCGGGTCGTTCCGCGGCGCCCGCGGCGAGCGAACCGGTCCGGAAGATCTCGTAGACGACCGACTCCAGGTGCCAGTCCGGCCCCCAGTCTCCGACTGCGATCGCGAAATCGTCTGCGTCCGCAACCTCGTGCGCGGTCGTCCCGAGCGCGTTCACCCAGGCGTAGCCCACGTCGCCGCCCGAGAGCAGGAAGCGATAGCGCGAGATCGGGTTGCGACCGGAAACGAGGCGCGCCACCAGACGTCGGTTTCCGTCTCTTCGTCGACGAACGCCTCGGCGTTCCGCGGCTCGCCGTCGCGCTCGTAGCGCAGGACGACCCGCTCGGCGGTCGCCGCACGTGGTACGCGCAGGCGAACGACGGCCTGTCGCCGAGGCGCACGGGCCGCTCGAGGACGTAGAGGTCCGACCCGTCGTGATGAGGCTGGTGGAGGAGTGCGCCCACCTCTTGCTCCTGAGCGTCATCCCTTGACGGATCCCGCGGTCAGGCCGCTGACGATGTACGGCTGCAGGACGAGGAAGAGCGCCGTTACGGGGATCGCTGCAAGCAGCGCCCCGGCTGTGAACGGCCCCCAGACCTTGTCGTACGAGCCGCTGATGAAGAGCTGCATCCCGACCGGCAACGTCTTGTGGCTCGTCGTCTGCAGAATCGCCGAGGCGATCACGAACTCGTTCAGCGTGAAGACGAACGAGATCAGCGCGACGACTGCGAGCACGGGCGCAGCCAGGGGCAGCACGACGCCCCAGAAGATCTGGGCGGCGGTTGCGCCGTCGACCTTCGCCGACTCGTCGAGCTCCGTCGGGATCGTGTCGAAGTAGCCCTTCATCAGCCACGCCTGGACGCCAAGTGCCCCGCCGAGGTAGACGATCACCACCGCGGCCTGCTTGTCCAGCCCGATCTGTGGGAACACTTCGCCGACATTCAGGACGATCAGGTAGATCGCAGCGACCGCGACGAACTGCGGGAACATCTGGATCAGCAGCAGTCCCAGCATTCCGCCGCGACGTCCTCTGAACCGGAAGCGGCTGAACGCATAGGCGGCGAGGGCGCCGAGCACCGTCGTCGCGATCGCGGTCGCGAGCGCGATCAGCATCGAGTTGAGGAACCAGTTCGGATACGGCGCATCCTGTTTCGCGCCGGTGTTTCCCTTCACCGTGTTGTGCAGCAGGTTCGAGAAGTTGTCCAGCGTGACGTGGGTGGGATCACCTGGGCGCTCTGCAGCGAGTTGTTGCTGTTGAAGGCCGAGGAGACGATGTAGACGACAGGGAAGAGCGCGACGCACATCGCGATCACGCCGACGAGGTGCCGCCACCACGTGTCCTTGAACTTGAGCCGCGGATGCCGTGGATGCTGTCACCGCTGCCTTCGCGGCGACGGCGACAG
>CAVQFF010000014.1:0-635380 GCA_963711785.1 uncultured Thermoleophilia bacterium | reverse complement strand
GCAGCGAAGCCGCTCAACATGCGGGCGGTATGGACGATCGATACGAGGGATGGTGGCAGTTCCTGAGTACCTTTCACGCCCGGGTAGCGAGACCAGGCAAGATATCCGGGAGCGATTTCGGGAGGTGTGTGGGATGAGCGGTGCGACCGAGCAGGCGATCCTGGCGGGTGGGTGTTTCTGGGGCATGCAGGATCTGATCCGGAGGCGGCCTGGCGTCATCTCGACAAGGGTCGGGTACACCGGCGGCGACGTGCCGAACGCGACGTATCGAAACCACGGGACACACGCGGAGGCGATCGAGATCGTCTTCGATCCCGAGCAGACCTCGTATCGGGACATTCTCGCGTTCTTCTTCCAGATTCACGACCCGACGACGGTCAACCGGCAGGGCAACGACTTCGGCACGAGCTACCGGTCGGCGATCTTCTATCTCGACGGCGAGCAGCGGCGGATCGCGGAGGACACGATCGCGGACGTCGAGGCATCGGGTCTCTGGCCGGGGCGGGTTGTGACGGAGGTGACGCCCGCGGGGTCCTTCTGGGAGGCGGAGCCGGAGCACCAGGACTACCTCGAGCGCTATCCGAACGGCTACACGTGCCACTTCCCGCGTCCCGGCTGGGTGCTGCCGCGACGGGCAGAGGCAATTCCATCTAATTGACCTGGCCGAGTAGATCCACGACCAGGCAGATGCGTTTTGGGGGTTGGGCCGTCTCTCCTCGGAGATCGCCGGATCGCCCCACCACTGACCGGCTGCCGTAGGGCCCAACCCCGGACTTCGTCATTCTAGGGCTCGGGCGCCCACTACGATCGTCAGGTGGCCGCAACGCCTGTCCCGCTGCCGGCCGAGAACATTTACGGCCATCTGAAGCGCGTCGGTTGGATCAAGCAGCACCTTCGCCACGGAGACCGCATCGTCGAGGTCGGCTGTGGCACCGGCTACCGCATCACCCTGCCGCTGCTTGCCGCTGGACATGACATCGTCGGCTGCGACATCGATGCTGCGAGTGTCGGAGCCGGACGCGAGGTGTTCCGCCGCGCCGGTCTACCCGAGGTAGTCCACGGCTGCGATGTCGGCGAGTTACCCGGTCTCTTCGACGTCGCGATTCTGTCCGAGGTGCTCGAACACCTCGACGATGTGCAGACGATCAACCTGCTCGCCGCGGTCGGCGCCAAGTTGCGCCCCGAAGGCCGTCTGATCGCCACCGTGCCGAACGGGTTCGGCTGGTACGAGGCTGAGAGCTTTCTCTGGAAGCGCGCGAAGTTGGGGGCGCTCCTCGAGCGGACGAAGATTGCCGCCGCGATCGCCTGTGGGAAGCGCAGGTTGTTTCCGGCGGCGGCGGACGACCCGATTCCGTCGTCACTTTCCCAGTCACCGCATGTCCAGAGGTACACCCTCAGTTCGATCACCGAGACCCTGGCCGCGAACGGCTTTGAGCGGCTGGATGCGACAGGCTCTGTGCTCGTCTGCGGCCAGCTGACGAACCTCCTGCTGACCGGCATCGGTCCGGTGATGACCATGAATGGGTTACTCGGCTCGCGCTTCCCGAGGCTCGCGGCAGGGTTCTACGTCGCAGCAGTCAGGGAGGGGTAGCGCAATCACACTGCCAGTTCGCCGTCGTCTACGATCGCCGCTGCAAGCCCTGTCGTTCGATCTGAGTTGGAGTCAACGGTGGCGGACAGCGAACACGGAGGCGGCAAATCGAGCAGCGTGGGCGGGATAGAGCGGCGTCTCCTCATCGGGCTGGTCGTTGCGCTGCTTGTGCAAGCGGTGTTCGTCTTCTCGTATGTCGGTGCCCTCCATTCGCCGAAACCTCACCGCGTCGCGCTCGGGGTGGTCGGTTCTCCGGCGATGCCGGCCGCAGTCGGGAAGAGCTTCTCGTTGAAGACGGTTCCGTACCCGAGCGAGTCGGCCGCGTTGCATGCGATCGACGAGAGAAAGATCGTCGGCGCGCTCGTCGTGAGCCCGGCTGGAGCGAAGCTCTTCGTCGTTCCCGCCGCCGGGCCCGCTGCCGCATCTGCTCTCGGCGCCGCATTCGGGGCGGCGGCAGTGGCCTTCCACCGGAAGATCGCGATCGTTCAGGTGCATCCGCTGCCGAAGGGAGATTCCGTCGGCATCGTCTCGTTCCTGCTCACGATGGCGCTGGTCGTCGGCGGCTATCTGACGGCGACGATGGCGATGGCATTCGGAGGGCCGTCGACCCCACGCGGGCGCGCAGCCGCGCTCAGCGTCGTGGCCGTGCTCGGAGCACTCGTCACCGCGACGATCGCCGGGCCGCTCCTCGGTGCGATCCCCACATCGAAGTTCCTCGTGCTCTGGGCGCTGTTCATCCTCGTGATGGCGGCCGTTGCGCTTGCGACCTCGGCCCTCCAGACCTTGCTCGGCCCGCCGGGAACGCTTGTAGTCGTCGTCGTGTTCGTGATCTTCGGCGCGCCGGCCGCCGGTGGGTCGGTGCCGTCGGCGTTCCTGCCCGGCTTCTGGCGCACGATCGGCCCCTACCTGCCCGCGGGAGCCGGAACGACCGCTATCCGGAACACGCTCTACTTCGGGGGCAACGACATCACGCGCGCGCTCGTCGTCCTGACGGCCTATCTGCTCGTCGGCGCTGCAGTGATGCTCACCGCCCGCAGACGGTGGTCGGAGAGCGCCGAGGACGCGGAGGCCGAGACCGCCGCCGCCGCCACGGCGTCGGCTGCAGTGATGTAGGCCCGTTGAGGAGCGCGGGCTTGGAGCCCGGTTGATAATCGCCAACGTGAGAATGCCTGGAGCCGGCGGCGGTCGACGGCAGCGCGGCGCGGTGCGGGATCCCACCACGTCGTTGCTCCTGGTCTTCGTGCTCGTGTCGTTCGCGGCGAATTCTCTGATCACCCGTCACGTCGTCGCGGCGGATCTGCTCGACGCTGGACTGCTCTCGGCTGTGCGGTTCGTGGCCGGCGCGATCGCCCTCGTCCTGATCGCAGTTGCACGGCGCGAGCGAATCGTCGTCGGTCGCACCAATCTGCGACCCGCCCTGTGGTTGGGGGTCTACGCCGTCTGTATCTCCTACGGCTACCAGCACATCGGGGCCGCCCCCGGCACGTTCGTCTTCTATGCGACGGTCCTGCTCACGCTTGTCATGTGGGACGTCCTTCACGGCGACGCGATCCCGCTGCGTCGCGCCGTCGGCGCGGCCATCTCGCTGGCCGGGATCGCCGTCCTCGCCAGCGGGTCGATCCGAAGCGTGACGGTGCTCGGTGTGCTGCTGCTGGCCGTGACCGGAGCGGCCTGGGGGCTCTACACCGCCGCCGGCCGTACCCGAGGTGATCCGCGCGTCGCCACAACCGGCCACTTCGTCGTGCTTGCGTCGGTCCTGGCGGTCCCGGCGCTGGTGGGAGTCGTCGGTGGGCTGCACATCACCGCGGCCGGGATGGCGTGGGCGGTCGCGATGGGGGCGGGAACGACGGCGCTCGCATACGTCGCCTGGTACGCCTGCCAGAGGTCGCTCTCCGGCACGACGGCCGGCGCCGTGCAACTGGTCATCCCGGTCCTCACCGCCATAGGCGCCGCACTCCTGCTCGGCGAGCAGTTGACCGCTCGGCTGGGAGTCTGCGCGGCGCTCGTCGTGGCCGGGACCTGGCTCGGCCGTCCGTCAGGCCCGGCGGGCGGGAGAATCGAGCAGCGGTCCGGGACCTCCGGACGCTCCTCCGACGTAGAGCCGGTATGAGACTCGTCGCCCTGGGGCTGTGCATCGCTGCGCTCGCGGCGCCGGCTGCGTCTGCGAAGGGACGCATCTCCGTCAGGCTCGGGGATACGACGCCCGCCGCCGGCCGGCCGTTCACGGTCTACGTCCGCACCGGGTACGTGGTTCCGAGCAACGATTGGCTGCGGCTGATCGCAGTGGCGCCGGGCCAAGGCTGGTACGACGTGGTCGGCACCGTCACCGGTGATTCGTCCAAGGCGCACGCGAACATCCCGCACGACGGCTTCGAGCTCAGGCTCGTCCGTACCGGCCCCTACACGTGGCGTGTCGTGGTCGTGCTGCGGCGGGCCGGTCGCTGGCGGCTCGTCGTGCCGAACGGAACGCACGCCGGGTTCATGCTTCCCCCGCCGGCGGCCTGGATGCCCTGGGCCCAGGTGCACGCCTGATCTTCACCCGATCGGGGTGATGTCGGGCCGCCCTGCCGACCACGACACTTCGGCGACCGAAGCCGACAAAGGGGAAATCATGGCCGAGCCGTTCCGCGGGACGATCAACGTCGACATTCGCGACTCGAAGCCCGACTGGACTCCGTTCGAGCCGCCGAAGGCTCCGGACGGCGCGCCGAACGTCTTGTACATCGTGCTCGACGACGTCGGTTTCTCGGCCTTGAGCTCCTACGGCGGGCCGATCGCGACGCCGAACATCGACCGGATCGTGGCGAACGGCGTCCGCTACACCCAGTTCCACACGACGGCGCTCTGCTCGCCGACCCGGTCCTGCCTCCTCACCGGCCGGAACCACACGAGGAACAGCATGGCCTGCATCACCGAGGCAGCGATCGGCTTCCCGAACGCGAGCGGCACGATCCCCGCCGAGAACGGGATGCTGTCCGAGATCCTCGGCGAGAACGGCTGGAACACCTACATGGTCGGCAAATGGCATCTGTGCCCGACCGACGAGATGAACCTCGCCTCGACGCGGCGCAACTGGCCGAGCGGGCGGGGCTTCGAGCGCTGGTACGGGTTCCTCGGCGCCGAGACGAACCAGTGGTTCCCCGACCTCGTCTACGACAACCATCCGGTCGATCAGCCGAAGACGCCCGACGAGGGCTACCACCTCACCGAGGACCTCACCGACAAGGCGCTCGAGTTCATCCGCGATGCCAAGGCAGTTGCGCCGGAGAAGCCGTTCTTCCTCTACTACGCGCCGGGCGCCTGCCACGCGCCGCACCATGCGCCCACCGAGTGGATCGACAAGTTCAAGGGCCAGTTCGACATGGGCTACGAGGCGATCCGCGAACAGACGCTCGCAAACCAGAAGAAGCTGGGGATCGTGCCCGCCGACACCGAGTTGCCGCCGGTCAACCCGATCGGCGACCAGACGCGCACCGGGCCTGATGGCAAGCCGTTCCCGATGCTCGACGTCACGCGGCCGTGGGCCTCGCTGAGCGACGAGCAGAAGAAGCTGTTCGCCCGCATGGCCGAGGTGTACGCGGGCTTCATGGGGCACGCCGACTACCACATCGGTCGCCTGCTCGACTACCTCGAGGCGAACGACCTGCTCGAGAACACGATGATCGTTGTCGTATCCGACAACGGCGCAAGCGGCGAAGGCGGACCTGACGGCTCCGTGAATGAGATGAAGTTCGCCAACGGCGTCCCCGACGATCTGGCCCAGAACCTGGCCATGATCAACGAGCTCGGAGGCACCAAGACGTACAACCACTACCCGAACGGCTGGGCGATGGCGTTCAACACGCCGTTCAAGATGTGGAAGCGCTACGAGTTCAACGGCGGGACGAGCGACCCGTGCATCATCTCGTGGCCGGCTGGAACGAAGGCGCGTGGCAAGATCCGCCACCAGTACCACCACGCGATCGACATCGTCCCGACGATTCTCGACATTCTCGGCGTCGAGCCGCCGGAGACGATCAAGGGCCACACGCAGTCGTCGATCGACGGCGTCAGCATGCGGGAGAGCATCGATGACGCTTCGGTCGATTCGAAGCGGAAGACGCAGTTCTACGCGATGCTCGGCTCCCGGTCTATCTACCACGAGGGCTGGAAGGCCGTGACGACCCATCCGTGCATCGCCGGCTGGGGCAACTTCAACGACGACGAGTGGGAGCTCTACCACGTCGACGTCGACCGCTCGGAGGTCAACAACCTCGCGGCCGAGCAACCCGAGAAGCTGCGTGAGCTGGTCAACATCTGGTTCTCCGAGGCCGGCGCGAACGGCGCGTTCCCGCTGGACGACCGCACGCCGGTCGAGATCCTGTCGGAACCACGTCCGCAGCTGACCGCTCCCCGCAACCGCTATGTGTACTTCCCCAACACCGCGCCGGTCAGCGAATGGCAGTCCGTCAACACGAAGGGCCGGTCGTTCGTGATCGGCGCGCTCGTCGACATCCCGAAGCCCGGGGCGCAGGGTGTGCTCTTCGCAATCGGCTCCCGCTTCGGCGGCCACGCCCTCTACGTCAAGGACAACCGTCTCCACTACGTCAACAACTTCGTCGGTGCCGAGGAACAGCTGATCGTCGGCAACGAGGACGTCCCGACCGGCCAGAACCTGATCCTCTCGGCGTCCTTCGAGAAGGAGGGGATGGAGCCGATCTGCACCACCGGCACGCTGTCGCTCTACCACGGAGACACCAAGGTGGGCGAGGGCAAGCTCAAGACGCAGCTCGGCGCTTTCTCGATCGCCGGCTCGGGGCTCTACGTCGGGCGTCATAGCGGCGAGCCGGTGACGGACGACTACCCGGGTGATGCTCCGTATACGTTCACCGGCGGGACGATCAACCGGATCGCGGTCGACGTCAGCGGCGACCCGTACGTCGACCTCGAGCGGCAGGCTGAGATGCTGATCCGGTCTCAGTAGGACGCGGGATGAGCGATCACCTGGCCTCGTGGCACGACACGGCGACGCGCAAGGCGATCGTCGACTTCGTCGAGCGCGTGACGGCGGAAGGCGGGCCGGACTATGTTCCGCCCGCCGAGCGAATCGCCGTCTACGACAACGACGGCACCCTCTGGTGCGAGAAGCCGATGCCGATCGAACTCGGCTTTGTCCTGATGCGCTTCGCCGAGATGGCGGAGCAGGACGAGTCCCTGCGCACGAAGCAGCCGTGGCAGGCCGCCTACGACAAGGACTATGCCTGGCTCGGCGGCGCCATCAACAAGCACTATCACGGCGACGACAGCGACCTGTCGGTGCTGATGGGCGGGCTCCTCCAGGCCTTCGCTGGTCAGAGCGTCGAGCACTACTCGAGCGCTGCCGACACGTTTCTCCGAGCCGGCAAGCATCCGACCCTCGGCCGGTCGTTCCACGAGTGCGGCTACCTTCCGATGATCGAGCTGCTGCGGTACCTCGAGGCGAACGGATTCACCAACTACATCGCCTCCGGCGGCGACCGTGACTTCATGCGCCCGGTCACCGAGGAGATCTACGGCATCCCCTCTGAACGCGTGATCGGCAGCTCGAACGCGCTTGCGTACACGGACGACGAGCACGGCGGCACGGTCTCCTACGAAGCGACGGGAGACTTCTTCGACGATGGGCCGGTCAAGCCCGTTCGGATCTGGAGCCGCATCGGGAAACGCCCGATCCTCGCCGCCGGCAACTCGAACGGCGATATTCCCATGCTGCGGTACGCCGGCGGAAAGGGACGGCCCGCGCTTCGGCTGCTCCTGCTCCACGACGACGAGGAGCGTGAGTTCGCCTACACCGCCGGGGCCGAGACCTCGCTGCAGACGGCGGCGGAGCAGAACTGGACGGTCGTCAGCATCAAGAGCGACTGGGCGACCGTGTTCGCCGGCTGAGTCCACGGCAACCGGGCGAGATCATCCGATACGGACGACGACGGCCCATGTTGTGGCACCTAGGGTCGATGCCGATGACCGGAAAGCGTCCCTGGACGCTCATCAGTTCGCACGGGGCCGTGCTGATCGAAGTCGCGCGGGACCCCGATCTGCCGGTACGCGAGATCGCCGGGCGAGTCGGGCTGACGGACCGTCACGCCTACCGCATGTTGGCCGACCTTTGTGACGAGGGCTATCTCGTGCGCGAACGGATCGGCGCCAAGAACCACTATCGAGTCGATCCGAAACGGCCGATGCGCCACCCGGCCCTGGCCGACCGTCGCGTGGGCGAGCTGCTCCTCGCTCTCGCCGGCACAGAACGATCCACCGGTGGCGGCGGCTGACAGTGGACTCGTCGTCTTTCGACGTCTACACGACCCTCGACATCTTTCTGCTCCTGCTGATCGGCGTCGGACCGAAGATCGCGTTGGTGCCGTTCGTCGAGCTGACCGCGGGGATGGACACGGTGACGAAGGCCCGCGTGATGAAGAAGATGCTCGTGACGGCAGCCATGGTCTCGGTCGCGCTGCTGCTGCTCGGCGGCCTGCTGACCAGGCTGCTTCACTTCTCGACGGGTGCCCTTGCGGTCGCCAGCGGGCTCATCCTGGTGATCATCGCAATTGGGATGGTCCGCGGCTCTTCGAGCGACGAGTCCGAGCAACAGCGGGCCGACGAGCGAGATCCGCTGGAGACGGCCGTCTATCCACTCGCAGTCCCGTATCTCCTGAACCCGGCCGGGATCGTCATGCTCGTGACCGCATCGGCCGATGCCGCATCCGTCGGCCACATCGCTGTCGTCTTCTTCATCGTCGCCGTGGTCTTCGCGCTCGACGTGGTCGTTTTTCGCTGGGCGAACCGGGTGAGCGACCATCTGGATCAGAGCCGCATGCTGATCACCGAGAAGGTGTTCGGGTTCCTGCTCGCGGCACTGGCCGTGCAACTCATGCTGAACGGGCTCGACGACGTGGGTGTGATCCACCTAACGGGACACTGAGGAGACGCCCCGGAGGAGCAGCAGTGAGCGCCCCGTCAGTGTGACGGCGCCGGCGGGGCCGACGTCCGTGCCCGTCGTGCCGGGCTCGGCCGTGTCGACCTCGATCTGCCAGCCGAGGCCGAGCAGCGAGTCCGGAACGCGGAACGCGAGCGGCTCCCACCAGGCATTCAGCATCAGCAAGAACGGATCGTCGGGCGTGCCGTCGGCGCCGGTGTCGCCGCTCAGCGCCATCGTCACCGCCCGCGCATAGGACGCAGACCAGTCCTGGTCGGTCATTGCGCCACCGTCGGGGCGGTACCAGTCGAGGTCGTCGCGCTCCGAGGCATGAGCCGGCTTGCCGAGCAGGAACTGGCGGCGCCGGAACACCGGGTGCTCCGCCCGCAGCTTGCAGAGGCGGGCCGTGAAGTCGACCAGGTCGGCGTTCTGCTCGGCAACGGCCCAGTCGAACCAGGTCAGCTCGTCGTCATGGCAATAGGCGTTGTTGTTGCCACCCTGGCTGCGCGCGAACTCGTCGCCGCCGAGCAGCAGCGGCACACCCTCGGACAGGAGAAGCGTGGCGATGAAATTCCTCCGCTGGCGCGCACGGAGCTCCAGCACGGCCGGGTCGGCGGTGGGGCCTTCCACGCCGCAGTTCCAGCTGCGGTTGTCATCGGTCCCGTCGCGGTTCTCCTCGCCGTTGCTCTCGTTGTGCTTGTCGTCGTAGCTGACGAGGTCTGCGAGCGTGAAGCCGTCGTGCACCGTCACGATGTTGACCGAGGCGGTCGGGCGCCGACCGCCGTGGCCGTAGAGATCCCGAGAGCCGCTGATGCGCGTCGCGAGATCGGGAAGCGTTCCCGGCGCCGAGCGCCAGAAGTCGCGCACCGTGTCGCGGTACTTGCCGTTCCATTCACTCCAGCCGGCGGGGAACCCACCCAGGTCGTAGGCGCCGATGTCCCACGGCTCGGCGATCAGCTTGACCCGAGAGAGGACAGGGTCCTGCCCGATCGTCTCCAAAAAGGCGGACGACGGATCGAAGTCGCTCGCCCCGCGCCCGAGACTGGCGGCCAGGTCGAAGCGAAAGCCGTCCACGTGCATCTCCTGCACCCAGTAGCGCAACGCATCCAGAACGAGACGCAGCGCCTGCTGCTCGACGACGTTCACGGTGTTGCCGCAACCGGTGTCGTCGACGTACCGAGAGCGGTCTTCCTGGAGGCGGTAGTAGGCGGCATTGTCGATGCCGCGAAAGCACAGCGTCGGTCCCCACTGGTCGCCCTCTGCCGTGTGGTTGAAGACGACGTCGAGGATCACCTCGAGGCCGGCGCCGTGCAGCGCCCGGACCATGCGCCGAAACTCATCCACCTGCGTACCGCCGTCGCCCGAGGCGTAGCCGTTGTGCGGGGCGAAGTAGCCGATCGACTGGTAGCCCCAGTAGTTGCGTAGACCGCGTTGCACGAGCTGTGCGTCGTGGACGAACTGGTGCACGGGCAGGAGCTCGACCGCAGTGACGCCGAGGCGCTGGAGGTGAGCGATCGCGGCGGGATGCGCGAGGCCGGCGTAGGTGCCGCGCAGCTCGTCGGGCACGCCGGGATGCAGCTTGGTGAAGCCCTTGACGTGAACCTCGTAGAAGACCGAATCGGCCATCGGCCTCCCGGGCGCTACGTCGCCGCTCCAGTCGAACTCCGATTCGACGAGCACGGAGCGCGGCACATAGGGCGCCGAGTCCCCGGCATCCGGGAGATCAGGGTCGTTGAGGTCGTGGCCGTAGACGGCGGGATGCCACTGCACCTCACCTGCGATCGCACGTGCGTAGGGGTCGAGCACGAGCTTGGCCGGGTTGCAGCGGGTGCCTGCTGCGGGGGCCCACGCGCCGTGGACGCGATACCCGTAGCGCTGCCCAGGTTGCACGTTGGGCAGGTAGCCCTGCCACACGTACCCCTCTTCCTGTTGAAGACTCCAACGTGTCTCGGCGCCGGCTCGGTCGAAGACGCACAGTTCGACCTGCTCCGCCACGCTGCTGAAGAGCGCGAAGCTGGCTCCGTGGCCGTCGTAGTGGGCGCCGAGCGGCGCTGCGGTGGCAGGCTCGAGCACGCGGCGTGAGGTTAGACGGTGTCGACCGAATCACCATCACCCGATGGGGATGAAGGCACAGCCCGCAGATCGGGCAAACTCGGTCTTCGTGTCGTCCTACCCTGCGAGCGCGAAGACTCCGGAACACCGACGACTCGAGGAAGCGCGCACGGGGGAGGTCGCGTGGAAGGCGTGGGGGCCTTATCTGAGCGAGCGCCAATGGGCGACCGTGCGAGAGGACGAGAGCGCCGACGGAGACGCCTGGAATTCGTTCCCCCACGATCACGCCCGCTCGCGCGCCTACCGGTGGGGCGAGGACGGGATTGCCGGCATCTGCGACGACCGCCAGCGGCTCTGTCTGGCGCTCGCGCTGTGGAACGGCGCCGACCCGATCCTCAAGGAGCGCATGTTCGGCCTGAACAACCAGGAGGGGAACCACGGCGAGGACGTCAAGGAGTACTGGTTCTACCTCGACAGCACGCCGACCCACTCGTACCTGAAGTGCCAGTACAAGTACCCGCAGCAGGCCTTCCCGTATGACGATCTGGTGTCGACCAATGCTCGTCGCGGCAAGCTGGACATGGAGTACGAGCTCATGGACACCGGGATCTTCGACGACGACCGCTATTTCGACGTGATCGTCGAGTACGCGAAGGCCACCCACGACGACATCGTGATGCGCGTCACCGCGCACAACCGCGGTCCGGACCCGGCGACGCTGCACCTCCTACCGACGCTGTGGTTCCGCAACACGTGGTCCTGGGGGACGAGGTCGAGAAGCCGGTGCTCGGGGCGGTGGACGACGCACCGGAGGTCGCCGCTCTGCGGGCCTATCATCCGGAGCTCGGCGAGTGGCTGCTGCGTGCCGATGCAGCGGCGCAGCTGCTCTTCTGCGAGAACGAGACCGACACCGAGCGCGTGTTCGGCACAGTCAATGTCTCGCCCTACGTCAAGGATGGGATCGGCCGCTTCGTGGTCGAGGGTGAAGCGGGTGCCGTCAATCCCGGACGGACAGGGACCAAGGCCGCAGCACAGCACGTACTGACGATCGGCGCGGGCGAGACTGCGAGCATCCGGCTGCGCCTGACGGCGACCGGCGAAGCGCGGCGGCCGAGGCCCCGGCAGGAAGCGCCGCTCGGCCCGGATCTCGATCGTGTGCTCGAAGCGCGCCGTCGCGAAGCGGACGAGTTCTACGCGACGGTGATCCCGGAGTCGCTGCCCCGCGACGAGACGATGGTGATGCGCCAGGCGCTCGCGGGACTGTTGTGGGGCAAGCAGTACTACGAGTACAACGTCCATCGGTGGCTGCGTGACCGGGGTGTGAACCCGTGGGCTCCCAACGCTGCGACCAGCTCGGTGCGCAACGTTCAGTGGTTCCACATGGTCGCGGCCGACGTCATCTCGATGCCCGACAAATGGGAGTACCCCTGGTTCGCCGCGTGGGATCTCGCGTTCCACTGCGCGCCGTTGTCGCTCGTCGACGTCGACTTCGCCAAGCAACAGGTGGAGCTGCTGCTCACCACGAGGTACCTCCATCCGAACGGTCAGATCCCGGCCTACGAATGGAACTTCAGCGACGTCAACCCACCGGTGACCGCCTGGGCGGCGCTCTACGTGTACGAGCGCGAGGCGGAGATCCGAGGCTCGGGTGACGCTGCGTTCCTCGCCCGGGTGTTCGAGCGGCTGCTGACGAACTTCACGTGGTGGGTCAACCGCAAGGACCCCGACGACAGGAACCTCTTCCAGGGAGGCTTTCTCGGCCTCGACAACATCGGCATCTTCGACCGGTCGGCGCCGCTGCCGGGCGGTGGCACGCTCGAGCAGGCCGATGGAACGGCGTGGATGGCGCTCTACTGCCAGTGGATGCTCCAGATCGCCGCAGAGCTCGCGAAGACCAATCCTGTCTACCGGGACATCGCACTGAAGTTCATCGCCCACTTCGAGTGGATCTCGATCGCGATGAACCCACCGGACGGCGACACCGAGCTCTGGGACGACGAGGACGGCTTCTACTACGACGTGATGCGCATGCCCGACGGTGCCGCGATCAAGCTGAAGGTCCGTTCGCTCGTCGGTCTGCTGCCGCTGTGTGCGGCGACCGTGTTCGAGCCCGACGTGATCGACGGCTTCCCCGAGTTCGAGAAGCGAACTCAGGAGTTCGTTCGGCTGTTCTCCGACTCCGTCCCGTCGCTCGCGCACCTTCCGGGACGGAGCCCCGAGGGTCGGGCGATCATGTCGCTCGTCGACGAGTCGCGGTTGCGCCGGATTCTCGCGGTGATGCTCGATGAGGACGAGTTTCTCGGCCCGCACGGGATCCGCGCGATCTCACGCCGCCATCTCGAGCAGCCGTGCATCTTCGAGTGGGAGGGACAGGAGCACGACGTCCACTACCTGCCGGCCGAGTCCGACTCGGCCATGTTCGGCGGTAACTCCAACTGGCGGGGCCCCGTCTGGTTCCCGATCAACGTCGTCATCCTGAGAGGCCTTCTGCAGCTTCATCGTTTCTACGGCGACCGGTTGAAGGTCGAGTATCCGACCGGGTCAGGTCGTGAGTTGAACCTGCACGAGGTTGCAACCGAGATCAGCAGGCGGCTCACGTCGACGTTCACCGACGACGCGCAGGGGCACCGACCCGTCTTCGGAGGGATCGACAAGTTCCAGAACGATCCGCACTGGCACGACCTGCTGCTCTTCCACGAGTACTTCCACGGCGACAACGGGGCCGGCCTCGGTGCGAGCCACCAGACCGGCTGGACCGGGATCGTCGCTCTGCTCTTCCTGCAGGGACTGACGGTAGCCTGACGCCCGTGGGGTCAGGAACGCGCAGGGTCGTCGTCACCGGCCTCGGCATGGTGAGCCCGATCGGCAACACGGTCGACGATTCGTGGACGGCATTGCTGGCAGGGGCGTCGGGTGCGGGCCCGATCACCAGGTTCGACGCGAGCGGCTACTCGACCCGCTTTGCCTGCGAGGTGAAGGATCTGGACGTCGACGCATTCATCGACCGGAAATCGGCGCGGCGAATGGACCGGTGCACCCAGCTCGTGCTCGCGGCTGCCCGTCAGGCCGAGGCGGACTCCGGCCTGGTGGTTCGACAGGTCGCCGAGCGCGCCGGCGCCGCGATAGCGACGGCGATCGGCGGCGTGAGCTCGTTCGAGGAGTGCGTCCTCCAGATCGAACGGCGAGGCCCGGAGCGTGTCAGCCCCTTCTCGATCGTGCAGACGCTGCCGAATCTCGCGGCCGGGTGGGTCTCGATCGAGCTCGGAACTCGTGGGCCGCTCGTGTCGGAGTGCACTGCGTGCGCAGCCTCCAACATGGCGCTTGGCGACGGTCTGGATGCGATTCGGCTCAATCGAGCCGACGTGATGTTCTGCGGGGGCACGGAGGCGCCGATCACACCGGTCGGGCTCGCGGGCTTCGGAGCGATGCGCGCCCTGTCGGTGCGAAACGACGATCCGGCGGCTGCCTCGCGCCCGTTCGACGCCGGCCGCGACGGATTCGTGATCGCCGAAGGTGCGGCGGTCCTGGTGCTCGAGGAGCTGGAACACGCGCAGGCGCGGGGCGCGAACATCTACGCGGAGGTCGTCGGGTACGGCATCTCGTCCGACGCGAACCATGTCTCGGACCCGGACCCGAGCGGTGAGAACCCGGCGCGGGCGTTGCGGATGGCCTTTGCCGACGCGGGCATCACGGCGGAGGACGTCGGTTACGTGAACGCGCACGGCACCTCCACACCGGCCGGCGACGCGGGAGAGAGCCGTGTGTTGAAGCTGGCGCTCGGCGAGGAGAAGGCGTTTCGCACGCCGGTCTCGTCGACCAAGGGAGCAACCGGTCACACCCTGGGCGCCGCCGGGGCGGTCGAAGCCGTGTTCACGATCCTCGCCCTCCGTCACGGGGTCCTGCCGCCGACCCTCAACCAGACCGATCCCGACCCGGACTGTGACCTGGACTACGTGGCGAACACCGCCCGAACGGAGCAGGTCGAGGTCGCGGTGTCGAACTCGTTCGGCTTCGGCGGTCACAACACTGCCATCGTCTTCCGACGCTGGGCAGCCTGAACCGCACCCCAGCTCACTTGAGCAGCGCAGCTCAGTTGAGCAGGCCGGCCACTCCTTTGACGATCAGGCCGACGCCGATCACGGTGGCCGCGGATCACACCCGCCCGGACGCCGTTCCGGGCGAGCCATCCCTTGAGCCGCTCGACCGCTGCGGGCGTCCATTGCGGGGCGAGGGTGTAGGCGAGCAGCGGCACTTCGAGCAGGAGGAGCATCACGACGGCGACCGCGACGACGGTCAGCACGATCGCCGAGTCGCTGAGGTTCAGCTTCGCGATCGTCGTCAGGCAGGCGAGATAGGACCCACCCGGGAAACTGAGCAGGATGCCCACGACGAAGGTGTCTCGCGTGGAGCCCTTGTTCAGGGTCTGCTGCCAGCGCGGAGTCTTCTTCGGCTCGTCGGCATGCGCGCTACGGCGGCGCTCCTTTCGCCTTGCCATGCGTCCCGTCCCGACGACGAAGGCGACCAGCAGCGCGAGCGCTCCGAGAACGATGTCGATCCCCGGGCTGATCGTGTGCTTGGTCGTGCCGAGCGTGCCCGAGTCGCTCAGCCAGAAGACGATTGCGAGCCCGACCGTGATGCTCGTCGTGTACGCACCGAGGAGATAGCCGAGCAGAAGTCGCTTCGGCCGCGGCATGAGCAGCATCACCGTCGTTGCCGTGAGCAGCACCGGGTTCACCGCCGCGAGCAGCGCGAAGCCGAAGACCCTGCTCAAGTGGGTGCCGGGTGATGAGTCAAGGTTGTGAACATCTCATGTCGCTCCTGGCCGGCGTCATCTCTTTGGGGTGATCCGGCGGCGCTTGTCCTGGTTCGACCCGCGAGCGACGGGTCATCCAAAGAGGACGACAGGGTGAGGGTCACCCGGGGCTAGCTTCGAGAACGTGGACTCAGCCGCCAAGCCCTCGATCCTGATCGTCTACTACACCCACACGCAGCAGGCGCGTCGGGTGGCCGAGGTGATGGCCGAGGTCTTCCGCGAACGGGGCTGTGACGTTGCGCAGGCGAGCATCGAGTTCACCGATCCGAGATTCATCGAGAAGTTCTCCCGGTTCCCGTTCAAGCATGCGGTCTGGGATCTCCTGGCCGTGCTGCCCGGGCAGACGACGCGCAAGACGGGCCAGATCGCGATCCCGGAGGCTGCGGCTCGAGGCGACTACGACCTCATTTGCATCGGCTCGGCCACGTGGTGGTTCACCACCGAACATGCCGCTGCGCTCATACCTCGTCTCGGAGGCGGCGAAGGAGGTCCTGGACGGCAAGCCGTTCGCTGCGTACGTCGTCTGCCGCCGTTACTGGAGCGTCAACCTCAGGGAAGCGAAGAAGCTCGCGACGAAGCAAGGAGGCAGGTTCGTCGACGCGATCCACTTCCAGTACGAAGGCGGCCAGATTCGCTCGCTGCTGTCGCTCATCAGCTACTTCGGCAAGGGCGAGATGCGTGAGCGATCGCTCGGGATCAAGATCCCGCCGACCAACCTCAAACCGGACTTTGGCGACGAGGCCCGCGCATTCGCGAACAAGCTCGCGGACGGGCTCGGCCCGGCCGCCGCCACGACTGGACCTGCCTAACTGGCTCGAGCTGCTCGTCCTCGCGGCTGTCGGCGTTTACCTCGTCGTGCGCGGCATAGTCCGGTTGTTGTGCTGACCGCCGCTCGTCACACCTTGTGAGCCGCTACCTCGAGGGCGACGATGAGCAGCCCGACGGCGGGAAGGGTGATCACCATGACCCATCGACGGTTGCCGGTCGCTCCGGCCAGATAGGCGGTGGCGACGCCCGCGGCGAACAGGACGCCGACGCCCAGGCCCTGCGCGATTCCCAGCGCGGTCGCGACCGACCAGGAGCCGATCGCCGTCAGCAGCATCAGCGCAGCTCCGGGAAGGCCGGACGCCAGGATCGGCCAGGAGCGCAGCAGCTCGTGGACCTCGTGTGAGCGGGCCGGCTCAGGGTCTTGTCGGCCGCGGGCCCTGACCACACGCCACATCGTGTGGGAGAGCCAGGCCGCGAACGCCACGACGATCAGCACGGCCGCCGCCTGCGTCGGGTGGAGCGTGTGTGCTTCCAGAGCCAGCCCGCCGACGGTGGCCAGCACCGCGATCGTGCCGTAGACGACGAAGCTGACCTGGTCAGCCCGACGAAGCCGAGCCCGGTCTCCCATCTGCGACTCGTCGCTCGAAGACATCATCCGGTCGGGATGATGCCTGGCTCCTGGCGAAAACGTCATTCTGCCTGGGCAACGGTTGAGAGGAGCCCGTGAGCACGGTCGCGGACGAGGCAGCCAATTGAGCTTTCTCCTGGCAAACGCCCTGACGCTCTCGCGGTGGCAGTTCGCGACGACGACGCTGTACCACTTCACCTTCGTGCCGCTGACGCTCGGTCTGGCGCCGTTGCTCGCGATCATGCAGACGCTCTACTACCGCACGCACGACGAGAAGTGGAACCGGCTCGTGCGGTTCTTCGCGGTGCTGTTCCTGATCAACTTCGCGATCGGTGCGGCGACCGGGCTCGTGCAGGAGTTCGAGTTCGGGATGAACTGGTCGGCGTTCTCGAAGTACGTCGGTGATGTGTTCGGCGCTCCGCTCGCGATCGAGGGGCTCGGGGCGTTCATGCTCGAGTCGACGTTCATCGGCCTGTGGGTCTTCGGCCGGGAGCACCTGTCGCCGAGGGTGCATCTCGCGACGATCTACCTGGTGTGGCTCGGGACCTGGCTCTCGGCGTACTTCATCATCGTCGCGAACTCGTGGATGCAGCATCCTGTCGGCTACCAGATCAACAAGTCGACGGGCACGGCACAGGCGACCGACATCGCGACGATCATGTTCCAGAAGTTCGCGATCTTCGCGTACGTGCACGTGATCCTCGCCGGCTGCCTGACCGGCGGCTTCGTCGTCCTCGGCGTCTCCGCGTGGCACCTGCGCCGTGGTCGCAACGTCGACGTCTTCCGCGCCGCGGCCAAGCTCACGATCCTGCTCCTGATCCCCTTGTCCGCGGCGCAGCTCTGGTGGGGCAACGCGTTCGGGATCGAGACGACGAACGTGCAGCCGATGAAGATCGCGTCAACCGAGGCGCTCTGGAATACGCAGCAGCCGGCGTCGTTCTCGATCTTCCAGATCGGCGGCTTCACGAAGAGCGACCAGACGCCCTCCTACTCGATCGAGATCCCCGGCCTGCTCTCGTACCTCGCGACGGGCTCGTTCCAGGGCAAGGTCGTCGGCCTGAACCAGAACCAGGAGAAGCAGGTGGCGCAGCACGGGCCGGGGAACTACATGCCGCAGGTCGAGCTCGAGTACTGGTGCATGCGCGTGATGGCCTATCTCGGCGGCCTGATGCTGCTGATTGCGCTCTGGGGCGGTTGGCTTCTCTGGCGCAAGAAGCTCGAGCAGGCGAAGTGGTTCCAGCGAATTGCGATGGGCGCAATCGTGGTCCCGTTCCTCGCCTGCTTCGGCGGCTGGATCCTGACCGAGACCGGCCGCCAGCCCTGGATCGTCTACGGCCTGCAGAAGACCGCCGACGCGGTCTCGCCGAGCTCGACGACCACGAAGGTCGCGTTCAGCCTCGGGGTGTTCCTCGCGCTCTACACGGGGCTCGCGATCGTCGACTTCTATCTGATGCGTCGCTACGCACGGCTCGATCCACCCGAGACCGGCGGCAATGCGGAAGGAGCGGCGCCGGTCCCGGCGCCGAGCTACTGATGCAGACCACCTGGTTCTGGATCCTCTTCGTGCTCTGGTCGCTGTACTTCCTGACCGAGGGCTTCGACTTCGGCGTCGGCATGCTTCTGCCGATTCTCGGCCGCAGCGAGGAAGACCGGCGGACGATGATCCAGTCGATCGGTCCGGTGTGGGACGGCAACGAGGTCTGGCTCGTGATCGCCGGGGCTGCGACGTTCGCAGCGTTTCCGGCCTGGTACGCGACGATGTTCTCCGGCTTCTACGTCGCACTAGTGCTGCTGCTCGTCTTCCTGATCACCCGGATCGTCTCCTTCGAGTGGCGCGGTAAGGCGGAAAGCGCGACCTGGCGCGGTTTCTGGACGTGGGTGAACGCGATCGCCTCGCTCGTCATCCCGTTGATCTGGGGCATCGCCCTCTCGAGCCTCCTGCACGGCGTCCCGGTCTCCTCCGCCCAGGAGTTCACCGGCACGTTCTGGGATCTCTTCACGCCGTACACGGTTGTTGCGGGCCTGGCGTTCGTGCTGCTCTTCGCGCTGCACGGCGCGGTCTACCTTGGACTGCGTACCAGCGGCGACCTGCAGGCCCGAGCCGAGCGATGGGCGGCGCGGCTCGCTGTACCGGCAGCGCTCGGCGGCGCAGCGTTCCTCATCTGGACGCTGATCGTCGGAATCGACAAGAACGACAAGAGCGTTTTTCCGGGCATCGTCATCGTCGTCCTCGCCGCTGCTGCCGCTGTCGCGGTGGTCGTGCTCCTACGACAACGGCGGAACGGCCTCGCGTTCGTTGCGACCGCTGCGACGATCGTCCTCGCGGTCGCGACGTTGTTCACCGAGCTCTATCCGCGCGTGATGGTCTCGTCGACGAACTTCGCTGACAGCCTCACCACGACGAACTCCTCGTCGGGCCATTACACGCTGGTTGTGATCAGCATCTTCACGCTCGTCCTGCTGCCGGTCATCCTGCTCTACCAGAGCTGGGCCTACCACGTCTTCCGCGCGCGCCTCGGCCAGGTGAAACCGGCGTCGAGCCCCGTCGAGCTGCTCGCGTCGAAGAGGCCAGGATGATTCCGAACCGAGACCGAGCCAGATTCGCTCTCCAAATCTGATTCGCGAGTTTCTCGGGAGGCGTGGGCAACTCGAAACTCGTGAATCTGGTTCGGCTGCGCCGAATCAGGTTCAGTCGTGTGCCCGCGTCTTCCGGGCGCGCCTCGGCCAGGATGATTCCGAACCAAGGCCGAACCAGATTCGCTCTCTGAATCTGGTTCGCGAGTTTCTCGGGAGGTTCGGCTGCGCCGAATCAGGTTCAGTCGTGTGCCCGCGTCTTCCGGGCGCGCCTCGGCCAGGATGATTCCGAACCGAGACCGAACCAGATTCGCTTTCTGAATCTGATTCGCGAGTTTCTAGGGAGGTTCGGCTGCGCCGAATCAGGTTCAGTCGCGTTGCTACCGCTCGGTCAGTCCGCCCAGCATCGTCTCGAGCCGATCCAAGCGCTCGGCCAGATCGTCGAACCGGCGCTCGACCTCCGCCGCTCGCTGGTCCTCAGCCTGCGTCGCTGCCGCGTCTTGCAGGTGCGTGGCGCGGGCCACGAAGGTGGACGTGATCGCGGCGGTCACGATCGCGACGAGCGCAATCGCCTCGAGCATGACGAACGCCGCGACGATGCGTCCTGCGACTGCCTTCGGCGTGACGTCGCCGTAGCCGACGGTGGTCACCGTCTGGATCGCCCACCACATGCCGATGAAGATGTTCGGGTACTCCTTGTGGTCGAGCACGCGCATGAGGAAGCCACTCGCGATGACGATCAGCCCGGTCGTGGTGACGATGACGCTGGCGGCGCCCCGGACCGACACCGGATTCCTCAGGAAGCGCTGCATCTGCCGCTCGAACAGGACGACCCGGGCCATACGGGCGACGATCTACCGTGCGCGCGCGACCAGGGTCATCCGTTTCGGATGATCCGGCGATCGTTCACGCAGGCGAGCGTGGCCGGTCTGCGGCCTTCCCGGAGAAGGTCAAACGAGGCTCAGCCGATTAAAGGAACCGGCCGCTGATGCCGAATCGAACACGCATGGATCCACTCTCGAACCTCGTGCTGGGCGCCTCCGTAGGCGTCCTGATCGTCATGGCGTTCTGGGTGCTCGCGAGCCTGCTCGAAGCTCTTCGGCAGCAGCCGGCGTTTCGGCGGAGAAGCGATCTCGGTGCGGCGGCGGACCTGGTGCGCCGTTCGCCTCGAGAAGCTCCGCGCGGCGCCTCCGGCCCCTGAGCCTTCGCAGGCCGTAGACGGCTGCGAACGGCGCCCACCAGGGGGTCGACAGGATGCGCAGGATCAGCAACATCGGGCGTCCTCGGCCACAAGCTCAGAATGCGCCGTCCGCTGCGGCCGACTACTGGCCTTTCGGCGCATTTGTGCCCGCCGTCCGTCTGGCGCGAGACCGGCGCGTGGCCGCTAAACCGTGATCGGGGTGGCGCAGACGGTTCGTTCCGTGCTTGCTGCCGCCCTCCGGGGGCAGTCGGTGGGGTCGCAGGGGAGGGCGGCCCCGCCGAGTGCCTCGGGAACGGCCACCGGAGAGTCGTCAGAAGTGCCGACGGAGCTGCTCGGCTGTCCGCTCGAGCGCCTCGGGCAGCACCTTCACGTCGCCGAGAACGGGCATGAAGCTCGTGTCGCCGTTCCAGCGCGGCACGACGTGCATATGCACGTGCTCTTCGATCCCGGCTCCCGCAGCGCGGCCGAGATTCCAGCCGACGTTGAACCCGTGAGGCGCGTACACCGCCTGCAGCGCGCCGATCCCGCGAGTGCCGAGCTCGTGGATCTCGAGCGCTTCGTCTGGGCTCAGCTCCCCGAACTCGCCGACGTGTCGGCTGGGGGCGATGAGCAGATGGCCGGACGAGTACGGGAACTTGTTCAGGACGAGCAGAGCGGCCTTGCCGCTGTGCACGAGCAGTTCGGGCTCCGGGTCGCAGAAGATGCACCGGTCGAGCTCGTCGGCGTGCTGCACGTACTCGAGGCGCCACGGCGCCCACAACGGCTTCGGCATCGCCCGGAGATTACTTGGCCGCGCCTGCGGCTACAGCCAGCGTTTCAGCCGGAAGAACGCCAGCATGCTCGCCAGGGCCACGAGCATCCCGACGAAGACCACCCAGAACGCCCACACGGTGTTGAAGCCGGGGAAGTCGAGATTCATCCCGAAGAAGCCCGTGATCAGGGTCAGCGGCAGCAGGACGACGGAAAAGACGGTCAGGATGCGCAGCACGTCGTTCTGGCGATGCGAGATCACCGACTCATTCGTCGACTCGAGCGCCTCGACGACCTCCTTGTAGTTGTCGAGGATGTCCCAGATGCGCTCCGTTGCATCGACGATGTCGTCGAAGTAGAGGTCGAGCTCCTCCGGCAGGAAGCGCTCGACGTGCCGCTCCAGGAGACGCAGTGTCGATCGCTCCGGCTTGACGATCTTCCGGTAGCTGATGATCTCCTGTTTGGCGTTCGAGATGTCGCGGACGACCGCTTCCGAACGCCCTTCGAAGACGTCGTCCTCGAGGGAGTCGAGCTTGTGCCCGATCTTGTCGAGGATCGGGAAGCAGTAGTCGAACAGGTCGTCGAGCACCTCGTAGAGCAGCCGGCCGGAGCCCTTCGGGAACAGCTGCTCGCGGAAGTTCTCGTCCTCCTCGCAACGACGGAACAGCCGCGTCACCGGCCGCAACTCGACGGTCGGGAGGGTGACGAGGTAGTCCGGCCCGATGAAGAAGTCGAGCTCGGCCGCGTTCAGCCGCTGGACAACCCGGTCGTAGACCGGGAAGTGCAGAACGCCGAAGAGATAGCCCTCCTCGGCGTAGTCGTCGATCTTCGGCCGCTGGCGCTTCGAGAGCACGTCCTCGACGTCGAGCGGATGCCAGCCGAAACGGCTCGCGAGCAGGCCGACGTGGAGCGAGTCTGCTGCGTCGAGATGGATCCAGGTGAGACCGGCGGCGTTGAGCTCAGCGGGCGGCGACGGCTGAGCCGTCGCGGCGACCACGGTTTCCCGCGTACGAGTGCGCCGGATGCGAGGCAGGCTCGGCATCGGTACTGAGTGGATCCTCGATGACGGGAGTCAGTGGCATATGGCAATTCTAGCGGTGTATCCAGCGAAAACAGCGTGTTTGGAGACAGAGGACTCCGTCGGCGCATCCCGTAGGCCGCAGATGCGCCGACGGCGATTTCCTCAAGAACGACGGCTGCAGGGAACGTCGTCGGCGCAAACCTCTCACACCTTGAGCCTTGCGCCAAACCGTCCTCAGAGCTGGCTCTGCCAGCCGGTGCCGGTGAAGTTGTCGTACGGCAGCTGGCCAGCGGGAGCATGGACGAATGCGGGCGACGCGCCGGAGAACGTCCAGTCGTACGAAGGCTCGGAGGTGCCGTCCGCGCTGTAGTCCTCGGCGGCGGTCGAGAAGGTCGTCGGAGCCTCGTCGAGCTGAACGGTCGCAGCGATCTTTCCGTCGACCGCGAGTGCCCACCCGACGCTCGAGCCGGACAGTAGGAACGTGTGCGTCGAGGGGACGGTGACGTCGGCCAGCCGAATCAACCGGTAGCCGGCCGAGGTCTGCCACTCCGCATAGAGGAAGGCGGACCCGGTGTCCGGGCCTCCCGGTGAGGCTCCGCGCCAGATCCCGCCTTGCAACCAACCGAGCGCGGCGCAACCGTCGGAAGTCTGCCCGTACGCCACCGCCACGTACGCGATCGCGTGGTCCCCGTCGGCGGGATACGTCGGCAGCTGGTTGATCGTCACCGTCACGCTGACGGTCGACGCCGTGAGCGGCTGGTTCACGTAGCTGTAGCGATAGCTTTTCGGCCCTTGCCCGCACGGTGGCGGCGCCGGCGGGGTGGGTGTCGTCGTGGTCGTGGGGGTGGTCGTCGTTGTGGGTGCTGTGGTGGTCGTCTGCTCCGTCGTCGTGGTCCGCGGCGGCGTGGGGATGGTCGTTGTCGTCGTCACCGGTGGTGTCGTCGGCTGCGGGGTGGTGACCGTGACGGTCGGCGGCGGTGCAGGCACGGTGGGGCGCCGAACGACCTCGCAGTCGCGGGCAACGCGGTCGAGCCGGTCTGCGAGCACCACGTCATGGCCGGCGCCGCAGGTGATCGTGTCGCGGCCGGGGCCGCCGTCGATGCGGTCGTTGCCCGGACCGCCCGAGATCCGGTCGTTGCCCGTACCGCCGTAGAGCATGTCGTTCCCTGCGCCGCCGTAGATCGTGTCGTTGCCGGCGCCGCCGTAGGCGCGGTCGTTTCCGCCCCGGGCCAAGAGGGTGTCGGCGCCCTTCGTCCCGTACAGCACGTCGGCCCGTGCGGTGCCGGTGATCCGGCTCGCTCCTCCGCCCGCAGTGAAGCCCAGCCCGAGCCCAGCCGCGATCACTACGGCCAGACAGGCCGCAAGCAAACCTCCAAGCCGTGGCCCACGACGCGCGATCAAGCCCACCTCCCCCTTCCGGCAAAGCATAGACCGGGTTTCGGATCGTCGATGTGGGCCGAACAAATTTGCTCTTGCGGAAACGGCGTTTTCGTTTCTTAATGAGCCGGGGGCACCGTTCGGCTTGATCAGAGTCAGACTCTCATCCAGGGGGGAACGCGTCGGCACGGTGACGCTCGACGCCGACGGCGTTGCCGTTGGCGACACCCGGTACGCGCAGGGGCTGATCGCAGAGACGGGCGTGATGGAGCCTGGCCCCGTGCCGCTGCGCCCGACCGATGGCGAGCGGTATCTGCGGGCGATGCCCGCGAGCTTCAACAACGACTATTTCTGGGCGACGTTCTACGACGGCGACAGGGTGATCAAGCAGCCGTGGCTGATCTCGAACGGCGGCACGGTGCCCGACTCGGAACCCCCGATGTCATAGGAGCGACGCCGGCCGGGCACCTCTGGGTCGCGCCGCTTCGACGAGTCACTTGAGATCGGCTGATCGTCGGCCGATAAGCGTCAAACGTGGCCACCCCGGTCTCAAGGCAGGTGCGTGAACGCACCGCGGTCCCGAGTCGCACCCTCGGTTCGTCCCGGCGTTGGTATTCGATTCTCGCCGCCGTCCGCGCGCTCCTGGAGCGTGACGCGTTGCCGATCGTGGTTGTCGCGACGTGGGCGGCGGCTTTGCTTGCGGTGATGCCGCTCCTGCTCGTGCAGGACAGCTGGCTCTCGTTCGTCGACGGGCGTCTGATCGCGAGTCGCTGGCTGCCGCACGCTGACACGTTGACGTTGTGGACGCTCGGACGACACTGGGTCGATCAGCAATGGGCGGCGCACCTTCTTCTCTACGAGCTGGTCCAGCGTGGAGGATTGGCGGCGGCTGCCGGTTTCGGGGTCGCCTGTGTCGTCGGAGCGCTGGTTGCCGTCGCGGTGTCGACGCGCAAGCTTGGGGCGTCGCCTCGCAGCACCGCGCTCGGGTTGATGTTGCCGGTGCTGGCGGCCCCGTGGTTGGTGCAGCTTCGCTCCCAGAGTCTCGCCCTGATTCCGTTCGTGCTGGTTTACGCCTTGCTCGCATTCGACGCGCGGCAGCCGGGGCGGCGCGTGCTGTGGGTGCTGCCGATCTTGATGCTCTGGGGAAACCTGCACGGATCGGCCGCACTCGGCGCCGGGCTCGTGCTCGTGTACGGGCTGTCATCGATCCGCCGTCGTGACGGTCGCCGGCGCGGACTGCTGTTGGTCCTAGCCGCACCGCTCTGTCTGCTCGCGTCGCCCTACGGGCTCGGTCTGATCCCCTATTACCGGTTGATGCTCTTGCACCCGCCGCTGGCGAGCGTCGTGTCGGAATGGAAACCGCCGACCGTCTCGGCGGTCACCGCAATCTTCTTCGCGTCCGCATTTGGAGTGGCGACGCTCTGGGGTGCCCATCGTCGTGTGTTGACGAGCTTCGAGCGTTGGGCGTTGCCGCTCCTGCTCGTGTTCGCGCTCAGCGCGGTGCGAAACACCATCTGGTTCGAGCTCGCCGCCGCGGTGGGGTTGCCGCGCTTGATCGACGCGGCCTGGCGCCCCAACTCAGAGCTGACGCCGAGACTGCGACGCGTGAACCTCTTGCTCGCTGCGGGCGCTTTGGGATCCGTTCTGGTCGTCTGTGTGGTCGAGTTTTCGAGATCGCCCGCCTGGTTCGACCGCAGCTCTCCACCCGCAGCAGCCGCGGCCGTCGCCGCCGCTGCCGGCCCAACCGCAACCGTCCTCGCCGACGACGAGCACGCCGACTGGCTGCTCTGGCTCCAACCGTCGCTCAGCGGACGCATCGCATACGACGTGCGGTTCGAGCTCTTCAACAGTCATGAGCTTCGGCAGATCGTGCTCATCCACAGCGGCTCACATCCGGTCTGGCGCCGCTGTGCCTCCCAGGCCCGGGTCGTCACGTTCGACGGCCCGAAAGACGAGGCAGCTGCCCGCCGCGAACAGGTGCTCGCTCCCGGCTCGCGCACGATCTTTCGCAGCCCGACGTTCGTTGCCGTGCAACAGCCCGGCGCACCCGCCGGCAGCGGACGCTGCAAACTCTGACCGTGGTCTGACGGGCTTTTACTGAACTGCCAGAATCCAGTTCGTGAACGAAGCGAGGCTTGATGACGCCGGCTCCGGACTTGCCCCCGTCACGGAGGGTTGGTTCGTCGTCAATGTGCGCGATGCCGAATGGTTCTCGTCCGACACGAGAGGCGCGGCGTGTTGGTTCGCGAACGAGTACGGCGAACCTCCGATCGAGTTCGCACAGCTCGGGATCAATGTGACCGTGCTCGAGCCCGGCCAGAGCGGCGTCTACCACGCCGAGGCGAATCAGGAGGCGTTCCTCGTTTTGGCCGGTGAGTGCAGGCTGCTCGTCGAGGGCGAGGAGCGTTGTCTCCGAGCCTGGGACTTCTTTCATTCGCCCGCCTGGACGGAGCACGGCTTCGTGGGAGCCGGCGACGGGCCGTGCGTGCTTCTGATGGCTGGCACACACGGAAGCCCGGAAGTGCGGTATCCGGTGTCGGACCTGGCAGCGCGTTACGGCGCCAGTGTGGAGAAGGAGACATCCGATCCGGAGCAGGTCTATGCGACGGCCGAGAGGTTCCGGCGAGCGCGGCCGCCGTACTGGGAGCGCCTGCCCTGGGGCTAGAGCCGTTCGCGGTCTCCCTGGGGGTCATTCCGGAACACTTGCCCAGCCGATGGCCCGTCCGCCGGCGCGGCGCGGGTTCAGCGGGTTCCGGGTCGGACGAGGCCTGACTCGTAGGCGATCACGACCGCTTGAGCTCTGTCGCGGAGGTCGAGCTTGGAGAAGATCCTGCCGATATGGGTCTTCACGGTTGCCTCGCTGATGAAGAGCTCGCCTGCGATCTGCGCGTTTGATCCGCCTCTGGCGATCAGTTTGAGGACGTCGAGCTCACGCTCGCTGAGCGCGCCGAGGTCCGGCGGACGCGAGCTGCTCGGTGCGGGCCGGTGCACGAAGTCTTCGATCAGCCGACGGGTAATTGCCGGCGCCAACAGTTGCTCGCCTCGGGCGACGATTCGCACGGCCGCGATTAACTGGTCGCGTGGGGCGCTCTTGAGCATGAAACCGCTCGCGCCGCTCTTGAGGGCCTGGTAGACGTAGTCGTCGTTGTCGAATGTCGTCAGGACGAGGACCCTGACGTCGGCGTGCGAGGCCAGCAGTCGACGCGTGGCCTCCAGCCCGTCGAGCTTGGGCATACGGATGTCCATCAGCACGACATCGGGCTTCAGATCACGTGCCTGTTCGACGGCGGCGACGCCATCCGCGGCTTCTCCGACGACACGGATGTCGGCCTGCGTCTCGAGGATCAGCCGGAACCCGTCTCGCACCAGGGCTTCGTCATCGGCCAGTAGGACGCTGATCATCGACCCACCGGCTCAAGCGGCAAGACAGCCCGCACGCTGAACCCACCGGTCGCTCGCGGCTCAGCCTCAACCGAGCCGCCGTAGAGCGCGACGCGCTCGCGCATTCCGATCAGGCCATGGCCACCGCCGTTGAAAACGGTTGCGCCATCGCCGTCGTCCCGAACATCGACTGTCACGGCGGCGGCCCCGAAGTGGACGACGACCTTGGCGGAAGCGGTACGACCACCGTGCTTGAGTGTGTTCGTGAGCGCCTCCTGGACGACCCGATAGATCGCCAGATCGACCCCCGGCTCCAGAGCGCGCTCCTCACCGTCTATCTCGAGGGAGACCGGAAGTCCCGCCGCGCGGACCTCGTCGACGAGCACTCCCAGTTCGGCAGCGCGAGGCTGAGGTGTGAGCTCGAGTTGCTCGCCTTCGCGGAGCATCCCGAGAAGACGCGTCATTTCCCCGAGCGCCTGCCGCCCCGTCCGTTGGATCGAAACCAGCTGGTCGCGGGTCCGCTCGGGTTCCGATTCGAGCACGGCGTCGGCCGCCTCCGCGTTCAACACCATCACCGACACGGCATGCGCGACCATGTCGTGAAGGTCTCGCGCGATCCGCGCACGCTCATCTCTCACGGCCGCGTGGGTCGCCTCCTCCCGGTCGCGCTCGAGCAGCGCCGAACGCAGCTCAAGCGCCTCGGCTCTCCCCTCGCGCCGATGAACGGCACGGCCGGCGAGCCACGGCACCGCAACAAGGGCGAGCCCGAAGACGAAGCCCTGAACGCTCCGATCAACTGCTCCGACTTCATCGATCGCCGCGCCAATCAGACCAATCGCAAGCGCCACCAGCGCCCGTCCACGCGGTAACGCAGAGCCTGCTGAGTAGAAGAGAACGATCCAGGTGACGATCAGCCACAGCGCTTGCGGCGACGACGCAAGAAGCGTCTGGACGATCACAGCTGCCATAGCGATCGCGACCGCGGCGAGCGGTGCACGTCGACGCCACGCGACAGAGCCAGCGATCACCAATCCCGCCGGCGCAGTTACTGCCTTCGGCCCCGCGGCGGCGCCCGACCACACATGCACCTCGGCCAACACGACGAGGACGAGCGCGAGGGCAGCGTCGACCACGAATGGCCGCTCCAGTTTCCGGCTCATGTACCGAAGCTAGCGCGCCGCGCCCAGCCTCGCATCCGACCATGGGCGGGTCTTGTCCGACGCGAATCCGACCACGGTCGGACATCGATCCGACCGCCGCCCGACGACACCGTTGGATCTTCTTCCTATCCTCGAGAACGTCAAGCCTCGACTCTCACGGAGGTCAGCAGATGCTCACATCTCGTCTCGGCGGCAGGCTCCTCGTTCTCGCTGCCCCCGTCCTGCTCGCGGCGGAGCTCGTTCGATCCGACCACTCCCAGTCCAGCTACGCAGCGCAACTCGCCGATGTGGCCAACGCGCGTACGCCCGAGCTGCTCGCAGCCACCCTCTTCCTGCTCGGTGGGCTACTGCTCATCCCGGCTGCGATCGGGCTGGCACGTACCACCTCCGGGCGCGGCTCCCATCTGATCACGGCGGGCAGCGTCCTCTTCGGGGTCGCTGCGATCTGGATGTCTGCCGGGCGCGCGATGTTCGCACTCATGCTCTATACGCTCACCCAGCCGCACTTCGCGCGCGGCACCGCGGTCGGCGCGCTCACGCAGATCGGCAACTCCTCGGCCTTCGCGATCTTCCTGCTCCCCCTGCTGGCGCTGCTCCTCGCCCCGATTGTGCTCGGGCTCGGCCTCTGGCGGGCTCGACTCGCGCCATGGTGGCCTGTCGCCGTCTGGCCGATCGCAACCGTCGCCTTCCTCGCGCTCGAGAGAAACACGCTCGGCGACCTCGTCACGTTCGGTGCCATGATGGGCGTCATCGCCGCGATCGGCCTCGTGGCAAGTCGGACACCATCCCGAACCGCGAACTGAGGGACGCCTCCTCAAGCGTCCAGGCGTTCTTCGACGAGACCTCGCGCTGGGGGGTTCTCGCGCTTGGCCTGCACCGTCAGCGGGGTGCCGGTCTTCTCGCCCCAACTCCGCTGACCTGACCCCAACACGGTCGAAATGCGCCCGGCAGGATTCGAACCTGCGACCTCTCGCTCCGGAGGCGAGCGCTCTATCCCCTGAGCTACGGGCGCGTCGCGGGATTGTAAGCCAAGAACGACGGATAACCGGACGCTGAGATTCTCGTGGTTCAGAGTCGGCGAATAGGACGGCGGCGTGGTCTGCCGGCCTATCGTCTCGGAGAAGACCTGGCTGCTCAACCATCCCGTAACCGAGTCTTCACCCCGCCGACCCGAACGCCGTCATTAGGTTCGGTTCATCGACGTGAGCCTTGGGGGGTTGGCGTCGTCAGCGGAGCCGGGGATGGCGGTGACTGCTCTCCTGCTGTCCCTGGGCTTCGCACCTCAGCCACGAGGAGCGGATCGAGCCCGCGGCGGGTGTCTGATGTCACTCTGCGCCGCGGGACGATCCGGGGCCAGTGGGGGGTTCGAATTCCGTGGCCGAGCAACACGCAAACAGATTCCGGCCGTCGAGACAAGGACAGGATTTTGGCCGCAATCGCAAACAGCGGCCGATCAGGGAGCTCTCTGCAGCGTTCGCGTCAAGCCGGTGCAGCCCGGGGCCTCTTGTGGGCTCGCGGCGCTGCGCTTCCAGACCAGGAGACTCACGATCGCGGTCCAGAGAATGAGCGCGACGACGCCCAGGAGGCCGGCCGGAGTCGCTGTGACGATCCCAATTGCGATCGCCGCCCAGCCAAGCCATTTGGGCAACCCGGCTCCACGCAGGATCGCCAGGCCGCTCGCCATGGCGAACACCAGGGTTGCACCTGACACGGGAAGGAAGAGCTTCAGGGCAAGGACGTTCAGCGCCTGGGCGGCCGCCGGATCGAGGTGACTCGGGACCGTGGCGAGCGCATAGTCAAAGCCGAAATAGACGGTTGCCGCGACCGTCAGTGCGGCGGCCGCGGCCAGCACGATCGAGCTCAGGTCCCTTGCCGAGGGCGTGCGCCGCAGAAAGCTGCGAAGCGAGCCCGCAAACAACAAGAAGAACGCGAACGAGCACATCCACAGGTAGTCGGACGTTCGCGCGCTCGAACCGTGTGCCTCATAGAAGGTGATCACCCGTGCACCGCTTGCTGTCGCACCTGGCGCTCCCGATGCGCTCGCAAAGGCAGCCAGCGCAAGCAGCGCAAACGCAAGGCCGGTCAACGGCGCCAGCCGGCTCCAACGATCCAATCCTGTGCCCATGCCTGCAAAGGTAGGAACGGGTCGTTACGAGAACGTCACGAACCACGAAGCGCGCTGTCAGAACGTTCGCAGCGCTTCACAAAATGAAGTAAACTCGCTGGTTCGACCTGGCCGTGTCTGGGGCTGGTGCGGTCATGGGTCTGCGAGGCCGGTGACATGGCCCCCTCAGCGTGTCGCCGGCCTCGCTCACTTGAGCGGCTCGGCTGCGTTTCGTACGTGGGGTGTCCGGGGAAGTCTCGTGATCATCCACATCGAGGAGGCGGGCATGGCAGGGGGCGGTTCGGTAGGCGGAATCGGTGTTGGCGGGATCCTCGTGATCGTCGGGATCGTCATCGCGATTGTGTGGAGCCTGTGGCTGGGGATCATCGTCGCGCTCGTTGGCCTGATCGCGTTCGGTGGGTTCGCCAAGGGCAAGTGGTATTGAGTCGCTCGAGCGCGATTCCGACTCGCCGTATCCCGTGAGCTATGGGCGCGTTGCGGCACTAATGTAGTCCCGTGAAACTCACGACTCGTGTGGCGACCGTTCGGCTTGCGGAGACCTTCACCATCTCCCGGGGGTCGGAGGACGACGCCGACGTCGTTCAGGTCGAAGTGGCGCACGAGGGCGTGTCGGGCTTCGGCGAGGCGGCGCCGATCGAGCGCTACGCCGAGTCTGCCGCGAGTGCCGTCGCGTGGTTCGACGGCATCGAACTGGGCGACGATCCGTTTGCGCTCGACGAGCTCGCGGCACGCCTGCCGCCGGGCGAGCAAGCAGCGCGGGCGGCCGTCGATCACGCGCTGCACGACCTGCAGGGCAAGCTCACGGGACAGCCCGTCTACAAGCTGCTCGGCCTGCGCCGTGCCGGGCCGCCGACGTCGTGGACGATCTGGCTCGGCGACCCGGACGACATGGCCCGCCGCACGGAGCGGATCGCGTCGCGCGGGTTCAAGCGCCTGAAGCTGAAGCTCGGTGGCCGCGACGGCCTCGACGTGGAGCGCGTCCGCGCGGTGCAGGGCGTGACGAGCCTGCCGCTGCAATGCGACGTCAACGAAGCCTGGAGCCTCGACGAAGCGCTCGAGTACCTGCCGCAGCTCGAGCTGCAGTACTGCGAGCAGCCGCTGGCCGCCGGCGACCCGGACGGGCCGGAGCTGAAACGCCGCTCGCCGGTCCCGATCTACGTCGACGAGGACTGCCATGTGCTCGCCGATGTCGCCGCGTGCGCCGAGCGGGCGCACGGGATCAACATCAAGCTGGCGAAGTCGGGCGGTATCCGTGAGGCGGTGCGGATGGTGCACGCCGCGCGTGCGCTCGAGCTCGGCGTGATGCTCGGCTGCATGGTCGAGTCCGGCCTCGGGATCGCTCCCGGAGCGCACATCTCCAGCCTGATGGACCACGTCGACCTGGACGGCAACCTGCTGCTCGCCGACGGACCCGTGGCCCGGCGTGGCGTTCGTCGACGGCGTGCAGCTTCCCTCCGAGGCGCCGGGGCTGGGTGTTGCGCCCGCGTAGGCTGCTCATCCTCGCCGAGGGCAAGTCGGACGACCCGCACTACGGGAAGACGGCCCGTGGTGTGCTGCGTTACCGGCCGGAGGATGTCGTCGCCGTCCTCGATTCGGAGTCCGAGCGCGAGCGAGCTGGAGGGGTTCCCGCTCGTGCGCACCGTCGATGAGGCGCGGAGTTACGAGCCGACGACCGCGCTCGTCGGTGTCGCGACGCAGGGCGGACGGTTCCCGCCGGCCTGGCGGGACCTCTTGAAGGACTGCATCCGCGAGGGGCTCGACGTCGAGAACGGTCTCCACGAGTTCATCTCGATCGACCCCGAGCTTGCCGCGCTCGCGCGCGAGCACGGGGTCGAGCTGCGCGATCTGCGCATGCCTCCGTCCGGGCTCAACGTCCCGACCGGTGCGAACCTGGCTCACGGGGCGACGACGATCCTCACGGTCGGGTCCGATTGCGCGATCGGGAAGATGACCGTGTCGCTGGAGCTCGACCGCGAAGCGCGGCGTCGTGGTTGGAAGAGCGAGTTCGTCCCGACGGGGCAGACCGGGATCGCGATCGCGGGGTGGGGCATCTCCGTCGACGCCGTCGTCGCCGACTTCATCGCCGGCGCCGCGGAGCAGCTCGTGCTCGAAGGGGTGGAGCGTGGGGGCGAGGTGCTCTTCGTCGAGGGTCAGGGGTCGTTGCTCCATCCCGGATATTCCGGAGTCACCCTCGGGTTGATCCACGGCGCAGCGCCGCACGCCTACGTGCTCTGCCACAAAGCCGGCCAGCTGTACGTCGACGAGAACGAGCGCTTCCCGATGCCGCCGCTCGCCGAGCTCGTCGACCTGCACGAGCGGATGAGCCTCCTTGCGCGGCCGGCCCGCGTGCTCGCAGTGGCGCTGAACACGCGCGATCTCGACGAGGCTGCAGCCCGTCGTGCGGTCGAGGAGGCTGGGGCCGAGACCGGCCTGCCTGCGGACGACCCGGTGCGGTTCGGTGCGGCGAAGCTCGTCGACGCGGTCGCTCCTCAACCGAGTTAGGCCGAGCCCGAACGAAGGTTAGGCCCCCCGGCACTTCCCGGCGTTCGCGACCGCGAACACGCTGGCCCTGTGAAGAGGTTCATGGGGGCAATGCTCGCGGCAGCCGCACTCGCCGCAGCTGGAAACGCCACTGCCGCACCGCTCCGCTACGGGGTGGCCGACGACTGGCCGAAGTTCCATGCGTGTGGAGACGTCTGGTGGACAGAGCGCCACCGACATCGGCTACCAGGAGTTCCGCATGACGGTGCAGTGGAACGAGGCGACCCCGACGGTGATCCCGTTCCAGGCGAACATCCAGGCGGCGGTCGACTGCGCCAAGCTGAACAACCTTCGCCCGATTCTCGCTATCTACCCGCAGCATCCGGCAGCGATCGGATCGAACGCCGGCGCGCAGGCGCAGTTCGCCACCTTCGTCAGCCTGGTCGGCCAGGCGTTCCCGGGGGTCGACGACATCATCGTCGGCAATGAGCCGAACGTGAACCGGTTCTGGCAGCCGCAGTACCGCGGCGGCAAGGACGCAGCAGCGACGGACTACGAGCACACGCTCGCCCAGTCCTACGACGCGCTGAAGACCGTTCGCCCCGACGCAATCGTCTGGGGCCCTGCGATCTCGTCGCGCGGGAACGACCACGCGAACGCGACGTCGAACCCGAGTCACTCGCCCGTCTGGTTCATCAAGTACCTGGGCGATGCCTACAGAGCGTCGGGCCGGACGAAGCCGATCTTCGACGAGTTCGACATGCACCCGTACCCGCCGGTCCAGGACTCGGCTCCGTTCTCGAAGCCGTTCCAGTGGCCGCAGGCGGGCGCAGCGAATCTCGACCGCATCAAGCAGGCCCTCTGGGATGCGTTCAACGGCACGGCGCAGCCGGTCCCGGCCGAGCAGGCGCCCGGGCAGAACGCGCGGCCCGCCTCGGACGGAACGGGGCTGCCGATCAACCTCGACGAGGTCGGCGAGCAGACGATGGTGACCGGCCACGAGGCTGCCTACACCGACTCGCCCGAGAACGTCATGCCGATCACGGAGCAGCAGCAGTCGGCCAGCCACGTTCAGCTGGCGGAGATCGCCGCGTGCGATCCGGACGTCAAGGCGCTGCTCTATTTCCCGCTCATCGACGACACCAGCCTGTCGGGCGGATTCCAGTCGGGGAACCTGTTCGCCGACCTCGCCCACAAGGCCTCCTACGCCGGAGTGAAGGCGAAGATCGCGGCCTCGAAGGGCCTCTGCCAGGGCGGTGTCGCCGGGGTCCCCCGTGCGTGGAGCCACACGACCTCCGTGATCGGCGCGCAGGGGATCTTCGGCGGCCCGGCCGCAACGGCCAAGCAGTCCGCCAGGTCGGGGCTCCGGACGAGCTTCACGGTCGGCGAGGACTCGAGCTACACCGGCCGGCTCGTCAAGGTCCCCGGCGGACCGGTGGGGCCGACGCTCACCGGGGTCGCAAAGGCGTACTACCGGCCCAGCCTGCGCTTCGGGAACCTGAAGCTGTCGAACGGCACGTACGAGTTCCAGATCGTTCTCGCCGCGCTCACGAACCCAGCCCGTACGACCACGCTCACCTCTCCGGTCTTCACCGTCGGCGGCGCCTCGCCGGCAAGCGGTCACGGCCGTCCGGCGGGTGGCGGGGCGCCCCGGCACTGCCACGGCCACGGCCGGCACGGCTGCGGGCGGTAGCCTCCACTTGACAACACGAACGTCTGTTCGCTAGAGTGGCGAACATATGTTCGTTCGGATCGCTCTCATCGTGGGAATCGCTGTTCTGGCCTGGAGCGCGGTCGCGCGCTCCTCGAACGCGCACGGGCCCCGCCAGGTGGTGACGGTTCGTCCGTACGACACGCTCTGGTCGATCGCGGCACGCCACTACGGCGGTGATGTCCGCGACGGGATCTGGCGGATCGAGCGGGCAAATCACCTGAGTGGTGCCGACGTTCGCGTCGGCCAGAAGCTCGTCCTTCCCTGACCACTGCTGCTCGCGGCCTCCGCGCTGCGAGACTAGCTGCGGCATGGACCTGGACATCGTCTTCCTGGGCACCTCGGCGAGCGCGCCGACCGCCCGGCGCGCCCCCGCGGCGATCCTCGTCCGGCGCGGCGGCGAGCGGCTGCTCTTCGACTGCGCCGAAGGCACCCAGCGGCAGCTGATGCGCTCGTCGATCGGCCTCCCCGACCTGGAGGAGGTGTTCCTCAGCCACTTTCACGCCGACCACTACCTCGGGCTGCCTGGAATGCTCAAGACGTTCTCCCTCCGGCAGCGCGAACTGCCCCTGACGGTGTACGGCCCGCCCGGGCTCCGTGAGCTCTACGCCGGCCTCAACCGTGTGATCGGGAAGCTGAGCTACCCCGTCGAGATCGAGGAGCTCCGCGCCGGGGAGGCGCTCGAGCGAGACGGCTACCGGATTCTGGCGTTCCCGGTGCATCACGGCGTCTCGGCCCTGGGCTATGCCGTCGTCGAGGACACCCGGCCCGGCCGCTTCGACGTCGCCACGGCCGACGCGCTCGGTGTGCCGGCGGGGCCGGAGCGCGGCGCGCTACAGCGTGGCGAGTCGGTGACGCTCCCGGACGGGCGAGTGCTCACCCCCGACACCGTTCTCGGCGAACCGCGCCCAGGACGGCGCATCGTGATCCCCGGCGACACCGCGCCCACCGAAACCGTCCGCGTCCTCGCCGAGGGTGCCGACGTCCTCGTTCACGAGGCGACGTTCTCGGAGGAGGAGCGCGACCGCGCCGAGGACACACTGCATTCCACCGCTCGCCAGGCCGGAGAGATCGCGCTCACCGCCGGTGTGCGCCTGCTCGCGCTCACGCATGTCTCGCCGCGCTACTTCGGGAACGAGCTTGCCGAAGAGGCGCGAGCCGTCTTCGCGGCGACCGTCGTTCCGCGTGACTTCGACGTGATCGAGGTGCCGTTCGCCGAGCGCGGGCAGCCGCAGCTCGTGAAGGCCGGCGCGCGTCCCGACCGAACCCTCGCGCCCGCGTCAGACCTGCCAGTCGCCCCCGCGTAGCACCGGCACCTCGGTGCCGTCCGCCTGCTTGCCGGTGACCGTGACCTCGTCGGAGCCGATCATGAAGTCGATGTGGATCGAGCTCTTGTTGATGCGGTGGCGATCCTCCTCGCCGACCGAGATCGCGTAGGCGTTGCCGAGCGCGATGTGGCTCGCCGCGTTCTCGTCGAGGAGCGTGTTGTAGAAGACGGTCCCCGTCTTGCCGATTCGGCCCTCGCGGTCGACGAGCGCCACCTCGCCGAGCCTCGAGCCGCCTTCATCCTTTGCGACACGTGAGCGCAGTGCTTCGGCCCCGTCGCCGTCGATCTCGACCGCCCGGCCGCCTTCGAACCGGACCCGGAGGTCGCGGATCACGGCGCCGCCGACGTCGAGCGGCTTCGTCGCCGTGACCACACCCTCGGCGCGCAACGGATCGGGTGTGGTCGCGATCTCCTCGGTCGGGAGGTTCGGCGCATGCACGATCCCGTCGACCGTCTGCATCCCGGGCGTCTCGGACGCGTACCGCGAGGTCGGGAGCAGGCCGACCGTGAGGTCGGTGCCGGGCCCCTGAAAGCGCAGCGAGTCGAACCGGTGCGAGTCGACGCGCTTCCCCGCCTCGTGCAGCTGCGCGAGGCGGGCATGCCACGCGGCGGCAGGATCGGGCTCGTCCAGCCGCAGCACGAAGATCAGCTGCTCCCAGAGCCGGGCCATCGCGGTCTCCTCGTCCACGCCCGGGTGGACGAGGCACGCCCATTCGGGCGACGGCCACGGGACGACGGTCCAGTTGGTCGTCTTGGCGTTGATCACGTCGAAGGTCTCCGCGAGCGCCGGCAGCGCGTCACGGCCCGCACGTGCCGGGTCGATGCCGGCCAGGAGCCCGGGCGGCACCTGGGGGGTGATCGAGATGCGCACCCCGTGGCCCTCGCCGAGATCGAGCACGCGCCGGCTGTACCAGTCCGGGACGAAATCGAGCGTGTCTTCGGCTGCCCGCTCGAGCCGGATCCGCTTCACGTGGGGGTCGAAATACCAGGGGTCGACGAAGCGCGCTCCGCGTTCGTAGGCAGCCGCCGCGACGAGCCGCGCGAGCGGAGCCGCACGCGGTTCCGCGACGATCCACACGGTCTGACCGGGCTGGACGTTCGCCCCGACCTCGACGATGAGGCCTGCGTAGCGGCGAAGGAGCGCATCGTCCACGGCCGCGAGAGCCTATCCGTCCGGCCAGATCGTCTACAGTGCGACCCGCACCGCCCCTTTAACCCGGTCCAGCGAGGCCGGAAAGGAGTCGAATGTCGCACTCTGCCGTAGCCCGGTCACAGCGGGTCCTGCTCGACGAGGAGTCGATCCGCAGGACGCTTTCCCGGATTGCGCACGAGATCATCGAGCGCAACGACGACCTTCAGACGGTCGCGCTCGTCGGCATCCACACCCGCGGGGTGCCGATCGCCCAGCGCATCCGTACGCTCGTCTCGGAACGCTCGGGGGAGGAGCTCGCGCTCGGACAACTCGACATCACGTTCCACCGCGACGACGTGCACGTGCGCGCGGGGCAGGCGCCGCGCCGCGCGCAGCCGCTCGTGCGCGACACGAAACTCGATTTCGATCTCGAGGGCCGAACGGTGATCCTCGTCGACGACGTGCTCTACACCGGCCGCACGATTCGCGCGGCAATCGACGCGCTCTTCGAGTACGGCCGCCCCGACCGTGTGCAGCTCGCCGTGCTGGCAGACCGCGGTCACCGCGAGCTGCCGATCCGGCCCGACTACGTGGGCAAGAACCTGCCGACGACACGCGGCGAGCGCGTGCAGGTCGAGCTGATGGAAGTCGACGAGATCGACCGCGTGATCCTCATCTCCGAGCGCGAGGAGGCCGACGTTGACTGATCTGCGTGTGGTCGGGGGCGACCTGCTTCCGCCGGCCGACGACCGGCGCCACCTTCTGTCGATCACGGATCTGTCCCGGGACGACGTCGAACGCCTGCTCGCGACAGCACGGTCGTTCGGGCACTCCCAGGAGCGTGACAACAAGAAGCTGCCAACCCTGCGCGGCCGGCTCATCCTGAACGTGTTCTACGAGTCGTCCACGCGAACCTCGTCGTCGTTCGAGCTGGCCGCGAAGCGGTTGTCTGCCGACACGATGACGCTGAAGGCCGTCGGCTCGTCCGTCGACAAGGGCGAGTCGCTGAAGGACACGGCGCTGACGTTGTCCGCCTACGACCCGGATGTGATCGTGCTCCGCCATCCCGAGGTCGGCGCTGCACAGTTCGCCGCCCGCGTGACGGAAGCCCGCGTGGTGAATGCAGGCGACGGCAAGCACCAACACCCGACCCAGGCGCTCCTCGATCTTCACACGATGCGAGAGGCATTCGGAAGGCTCGACGGCCTTCACGTCGCGATCGTCGGCGACATCACACACTCGCGCGTCGCGCGGTCGCTCGTGCAGGCCTTGAGGCTCGTCGGTGCGAGTGCGGTCCTCGTCGGGCCGCCGGCTCTGCTGCCGGCAGGGCTTGCGCCCTCGACCAGCGACATCGGTGCGATCGCCGACGCCGACGTCGTCTACGTCCTCCGGATGCAGCAGGAGCGCATGCTCGCAGGCGCCAACTTCGTCCCCTCGTTGCGTGAGTACACGGAGCGTTGGGGGATCACTCCGGAGCGCATCCGCGATGGGCAACGCGTGATGCACCCGGGGCCGATGAATCGCGGGGTGGAGATCGACTCGCGAGTCGCCGACTCGGAGGCATCGCTCGTCGTCGACCAGGTGCGGTCGGGGCTCATCGTCCGCATGGCGGTGCTCTACGACCTGCTCACCACCGGGCCGGTCGTGGTCGAGTCGGCGGTGGGGGTCGCATGATGCTCGCGGGCCGCACCGGCACCGACAACGTCGTCATCCGCGGCGCCCGCCTGCTCGATCCTGCGGAGGGCGTCGATGCGACGCTCGACGTGCGGATCGACAACGGCGTGATCGCCCAGGTCGGCGAGGCGCTGGACACCAACGAGCACCGAGTCGTCGAGGCGCACGGGTTGATCCTCGCGCCTGCGTTCGTCGACCCGCACGTGCATCTCCGCACGCCGGGGCGCGAGGACGAGGAGACGATCGCTTCGGGCACCGCGGCCGCGGCCGCGGGAGGGTACTGCGCGATCCTGGCCATCCCGAACACCGACCCTGTGATCGACGACGCGAACACGCTGCGCGGCTTGCGTGCGCGTGCCGAGGAGGAGGCTCAGGTTCCCGTCGGCTTCATGGCCGCGCTGACGAAGGGCCAGGACGGTGCGGAGCTCGCCGAGCTGGGGGCACTCGCCGACGCCGGCGCGGCAGCCTTCACCGACGACGGCAGGCCGGTCGCGACGGCCGGTGTCATGCGGCGGGCACTCCAGTACAACGCAATCACCGGGCGGATGATCGCCGTGCACTGCGAGGAGCAGTCGCTGACCCGGGGCGGCCACGCACACGCAGGCGCGGTGGCCGCGGAGCTGGGTCTTGGCGGCTGGCCGTCGCTCGGAGAGAGCCTGATGGTCGCGCGCGACATCGATCTCGCCGGCGACACCGGGCAGCCGGTCCATCTGATGCATCTCTCGGCGCGCGAGTCGGTCGAGCATCTGCGGCGCGCGCACGCGGCCGGAATTCGCGCGAGCGGTGAAGCGACTCCGCATCATCTCTGCCTCACCGATGAGGCGGTGCGAACACTCGACCCGAACATGAAGATGAACCCACCGCTGCGGGGCGTCGACGACCGCACAGCCCTCGTCGACGCGGTGAGGGACGGCACGATCGCCGCCATTGCGACCGATCACGCGCCGCATTCGCCAGAGGAAAAGGATGTGCCGTTCGAAGCAGCGCCCTTCGGCGTCACGGGACTCGAGACGTCGTTCGCTGTTCTGTACACGCAACTCGTCGAGCCAGGACTGCTCTCCCTCGAGACGGTCCTGCAACGGATGTCCGCAGGACCGGCGGCGATCTTCGGGCTGGATCGACCACGCATTGCGGTCGGCGCGCCCGCGAACCTGACCCTGATCGACCTGAACGCCACCTGGCGGGTGAAGCCGACGGCGTTCCGCTCGCGGTCGATCAACTCGTGGCTCCTCGGCCAGCGCCTGCGCGGCCGCGTCAAGCTGACGATCGCGGCGGGCCGGGTGGCGTTCCACCTGTGAACGCCGCCGCCCTCATTCTCGAGGACGGCACCGTCTTCGAAGGTCAGTCGGTCGGCGCCGAAGGCTTCGCGTTCGGCGAGGCGGTGTTCACGACGTCGATGAGCGGATACCAGGAGGTCGCGACCGACCCGAGCTTCGAGGGGCAGATCGTCTGCTTCACCGCTCCGATGGTGGGGAACTACGGCGTCGACGAGACGCGCAACGAATCGCGGCGTTCGCATGCGCAAGCGGTCGTGATGCGAGATGCCCGCGGTCCCGAGTGGACCGACTGGCTGCACGAGCACGGAGTGGTGGGGATGACGGGCGTCGACACCCGCTCGCTCGTTCTGCATCTGCGCGATCGCGGTGCGATGCGCGCGGCCGCCGTGACGGGCGAGACGTCGGTGGACGAGGTCCTGGCCGCGGTTCGTGCGCAGCCGGAGATGGCCGGCGCCGCGCTCGTCTCGGGTGTGTCGGCACCCGAGCACTACACGTTCGCCGCCGAGGGGCGAGTACGGGTGGCCGTGGTCGACTACGGGTGCAAGCGCTCGATCCTCCGTCGGCTCGCCGCGAACGACGCCGCCGTGGACGTCTTCCCGCACGACGTCGACGCCGACACGCTTGCGGGCTACGACGGCGTGCTGCTCTCGCCCGGGCCCGGCGATCCCGAACCGCTGACGGACGAGGCGACCATGCTCCGCGAGCTGCTCGGGCGCACACCCGTGCTCGGGGTCTGCCTCGGCCATCAGCTGCTCGCGCTTGCGACCGGCAAGGAGACGTTCAAGCTGCCCTTCGGGCACCGCGGTGCGAACCACCCGGTCCTCGACCACCGCACGCGGCGGGTGCTCGTCACCTCCCAGAACCACGGTTTCGCGGTCGCGAACGGTGACGAGTCGGGTGTGACGCACAGCTCGCTCTACGACGGGACCGTCGAGGGCCTCGACTACCCGGAGCTGCGTGCGCGCTCGGCGCAGTTCCATCCGGAGGCGGCACCGGGCCCGCACGATGCGGCGTCGATCATCAGCGGCTGGGTGGGGGAGCTGAAGCCCGCTGCCTAGGCGCAACGACCTGCGCTCGATCTGCCTGATCGGCTCGGGGCCGATCGTGATCGGTCAGGCGGCGGAGTTCGACTATGCAGGCTGCCAGGCGCTGAAAGTCCTGCGCGAGGACGGGTTCCGGACGATCGTCGTCAACTCCAACCCGGCGACGATCATGACCGATCCGGGCTTCGCGGACCGCACGTATCTCGAGCCGCTCGACATCGAGGGTGTCGCCGCGGTGCTGCGCCGGGAGCGCCCCGATGCCGTGCTCGCGACGATGGGCGGCGGAACCGCACTGAACCTTGCCCGCGAGTTGGAGCAGGCCGGGATCTTCGAGGAGCTCGGCATCGAGCTGATCGGCGCGAAGATCGATGCGATCCAGCGCGCGGAGGATCGCGAGCTGTTCAAGGCAACCGTCGAAGGCTGTGGTCTCCGGGTGCCGACGTCGCGCATCGTCACGTCGATCGACGATCTGGCCGGCATCGCGCTGCCCGCGGTCGTCCGGCCGGCGTTCACGCTCGGCGGGCACGGCGGCGGCTTCGCAGACACGCCGGACCAGCTCCTCGCACAGGTCGAACGCGGCCTCTCCGAGTCGCCGATCAACCAGGTGCTGGTCGAGGAGTCGGTGCGCGGCTGGGACGAGTTCGAGCTCGAGGTCGTGCGCGACCACGCCGACAACGTCGTGATCGTCTGCTCGATCGAGAACCTCGATCCGATGGGTGTGCACACCGGCGACTCCGTCACCGTCGCACCGCAGATGACCCTCAGCGACGAGGCCTACCAGGAGCTGCGAGATGCCGCGATCTCCGTCATTCGTGCGGTCGGGGTCGATACGGGCGGCTCGAACATCCAGTTCGCCCGTGACCGGATCTCCGGCGACATCCGGGTGATCGAGATGAACCCGCGCGTCTCGCGCTCTTCCGCTCTCGCATCGAAGGCGACCGGTTATCCGATCGCGAAGGTCGCGGCGAAGCTCGCCGTCGGCTACACGCTCGATGAGATCCCGAACGACCTCACCGGCACGACACCCGCAAGCTTCGAGCCCACGCTCGACTACGTCGTCGTGAAGATCCCGCGCTTTGCGTTCGAGAAGTTCCCGAACGCCGACACGACGCTCGGGACACAGATGAAGTCCGTCGGCGAGACGATGGGCATCGGCCGTTCGTTCATCGAGGCGTTCGTGAAGGCCAAGCGCGGGCTCGAAGGAGACTTCGAGTGGCAGCCCCAGGGCTTGCATCCGTGGTTCCGTCAGGAGCTCGCCCAGCTCGAAGCCGAAGAGGAGCGCCAGCGCACGTTGACGCCGGTCTACCGTCGGATCGACTCCGTCGCGGGCGAGGTCGAGGCCCCGTCGAACTACTACTACGCAACCTGGGGCGAGCAGGACGAGGGTGCCTCTCTGGGCGAGCGCGAGCGCGTGGTGATCCTCGGCTCGGGGCCGAACCGCATCGGGCAGGGCGTCGAGTTCGACTACTGCTGCGTGCACGCGGTCCAGACCTACCGCGAGCTCGGCTACGAGGCCGTGATGGTGAACTGCAACCCGGAGACGGTGTCGACCGACTACGACACCTCCAATCGTCTCTACTTCGAGCCGCTCGACACCGAATCGGTGCTCGCGATCTGCGAGCGGGAGCAGCCGGTCGGCGTCGTGATCCAGTTCGGCGGCCAGACACCGCTCAAGCTCGCACGGGCGATCGAGGCGGCCGGGTTCTCGATTCTCGGAACGCCGTTCGATGCCGTTGATCTCGCCGAGGACCGCCAGCGCTTCGGCAAGCTGCTCGCGGACCTCGACATTCGGTGCCCGGACTGGGGGATCGCACGCTCGGGAGTCGAGGCAGCAGAAGCCGCGCGGCGGATCGGATACCCGGTGCTCGTGCGGCCCTCGTACGTGCTCGGTGGGCGCGCGATGCGCGTCTGCCACAGCGAGGAACAGGTCGTCGAGGCCTTTCACGGCGTGCACGGGCCGACGCTCGTCGATCGCTTCCTCGAGTACGCGATCGAGATCGACGTCGACGCACTCTGCGACGGCGAGACCACCTACGTCGGCGCGATCATGCAGCACGTCGAGGAGGCCGGGGTGCATTCCGGCGACTCCGCCTGTGTGCTGCCTGCACAGTCGCTCGGGGTTGCAGCCTCGGCGGAGATCTCCTCGATCGTCAAGCGGCTCGGGCCTGCCCTCGGAGTGGTGGGGCTCCTGAACGTTCAGCTCGCGGTCGTCGACGACGTCGTGTTCGTCCTCGAGGTCAACCCGCGCGCATCGCGCACCGTGCCGTTCGCCTCCAAGGCCACGGGCGTCAATCTCGTGGCTGCAGCCTGCCGGCTTGCGGCGGGCGAGAAGCTCTCCGACCTCGATCTGCCGGCCGAGCGGCCGCCACGCCAGGTGAGCGTGAAGGCGGCGGTCCTGCCGTTCGCCCGCTTCCCCGGCGCCGACCCCGTGCTCGGGCCCGAGATGCGGGCCACCGGTGAGGTGATGGCGAGCGCGAGCGACCTCCCTACCGCGTTCGCGAAGGCCGAACGGGCCGCCGGCCGGCCGCTGCCCCGCGACGGTGTCGTCTTCCTCTCGGTGCGCCAGGACGACAAGGCCGCAGCGGTCCCGGTCGCCGCGGCGCTCGTCGGGCTCGGGTTCCAGGTCGTCGCCACCCACGGCACCGCTCAAACGTTGCGCGGCGCCGGGCTGGACGTCGACGAGGTGCGCAAGGTGAGCACGCCCGGGGAGGAGCCGAGCGTCGTCGACCTCATACGCCGTGGCCGGTGCAACCTCGTGGTCAACACGCCCGAAGGAGGCTCGGGGCCGCGCTCCGACGGGTATCTGATCCGGGAGGCGGCGCTCGCGGCCCGGATCCCGTGCATCACGACGATCCCAGGCGCCGCGGCCGCCGTGCACGCTATCGCCAACGCACGCGCCGAGACCGCGCTCTCCCTGCAGGAGCGGATCGATGTCGAGGCCTCGGCGCGAGCGTCGTAACGTCGTCGCGGTCGAGGAGGTCGGGCCCTACGTGCTCGTCCGGGTCGCCCGCGGGGGGCTCGACCCGGGCACGCCCGGCCAGTTCTTCATGCTCGAAGCGCCCGGTCGTGTCCTGCCGCGGCCGATGTCGCTCTGCCTCGCGCCGCCCGGGGAGCTCGGCTTCCTGCTCGATCCGATCGGTCCCGGGACCTGCGCGCTCGCGGAGCTCGAGGCCGGCGAGTCGATTCACGTCTTCGGTCCCCTCGGACACGGCTTCCGGCTCGACGTCGAGCGACCGCTGCTGGTGGGCGGTGGCATCGGTGTTGCACCGTTCCCCTATCTCTCGGAAGCGCTCGAGCGACCACCCGCACTGCTCGGCTTCCGGTCTGAGCGGCATGCCGAGGCTGCTGCGCTCGTTCCGAATGCCGAAGTCGTGATCGACCCGGTGCTCGTCACCGACGCAATGCCTCGCGACCGCGACGTGCTCGCGTGCGGTCCGGAACCGATGCTCGAGGCGGTTCGCGCACTCTGCCCGGACGCGCAGCTCGCGTGGGAGGCGCCCATGGCCTGCGGCTACGGCGCGTGTTACGGCTGCGTCGTCGAAATCGACGGAGAGCTGAAAAGGTTGTGCGTGGAAGGACCCGTTCTGTGCTTCTCCTGAACGCCAGCGGATGTCTCGACGCGCTCACTGCGCCAGACGTCGCGGCACAGTTCGACGCGTTCGTGACGAAGACGGTCACCCCCGAACCGCGTGCTGGGAATGCACCCGTTCGCATCGCGGAAACGGAGCACGGGATGCTCAACTCGATCGGCCTCGCGAATCCCGGGCGGGTCGCGTTCCTCGACCAGACGCTGCCGCGTCTAGCTCGCACGATCTCCGTTCCGATCTGGGTCTCGGTCGGTGGATTCTCCGTGCGCGACTACGTGGAAACGTGCGAGCAACTAGCACGCGACGAAGTCGCGTGCGTGGAGTTGAACCTCAGCTGCCCGAACGTGGACGAGGCGCCGGAATCTGCGGCGGAGATCGTGCGCGCCTGCCGTCGTGTGACCGCAAAGCCGCTCTACGCCAAGGTTTCCCCGCATTCCTGGGACATGGGCGAGACGGTCCGCGCGGTCGAGGAAGCGGGAGCCGACGGTGTCACCATGATCAACACGCTGCGTGGCGTCGCGCTCGACTCACGCTTGACGACGAAGCTCGAACGCGGTGTCGGCGGTTACTCCGGACCGGCGCTGAAACCGGTTGCGCTCGCCGCGGTCTTTGCGGCGCGACGCGTGACTTCGCTGCCGATCGTCGCGATGGGCGGCGTGCAAGACGGACGCGACGCGCTCGAACTGATCGCGTGCGGCGCGACACACGTCGCACTCGGCACGGTGCTCTTTGCGGATGTCGACGCACCGTCGCGTGTGCGCGTCGAGTTGATCGACGAAGCACAGCGCGCCGGGTTCGACCGTCTCGAGGATGCGTTCGGCGCCGCGCACGAAACCGTTGCCAAACTGGCCAACTAGCCCGAAAAGGTCCTAGTTGCACGGCGCTGGCAGGTTGGTAGGATGCTGCGCTCATGGTGCCTCCTCAGACTCAGGTCCAAGCTCCGGTCCGCTCGCTCGACCAGCGGATGGAAGCCCTCAAGCGTGCGAACGACATTCGTGTCAAGCGAGCGCAACTGAAGAAGGACCTGAAGTCCGGCAGCGTCTCGATCGAGCAGATCCTCGGAGAGCCGCCGGAGTTCGTTTCGACCGCGAAGGTCTTCGACATGCTCATGGCGGTCCCGAAGTTCGGTCGCGTGAAGGCGGCCCGCCTGCTCAACCAGTGCCGCATCAGCCAGTCGAAGACGGTCGGCGGCCTCTCCGACCGCCAGCGGCACGAGCTGATTGACCTCTTCAACCACCGTTAAAGCCGGCAGGCCTGTCTTCGTGGTCACCGGCCCGTCCGGGGCCGGGAAGGGCACGCTGATCCAGCTGGTCCTGCCGCGCTTCCCCGAGCTCGCGCTGGCGGTGTCCGCGACGACCCGCCCGCAGCGTCCCGGGGAGCAGAACGGCGAGCATTACTGGTTCCTGACGGCGGGAGAGTTCGAGGCGAAAGAGCAGGCCGGCGAGTTCCTGGAGTGGGTCGACTACGTCGGCAACCGCTACGGGACGCTCAACTCCGAGATCGACCGTCTGCGCGCCGAGGGAAAGGCGCCGCTGCTCGAGCTGGAGACCGAAGGGGCGCTCCGCGTGAAACGGCGCGTCGAGCCGGCCGTGACGATCTTTGTGACCGCCCCGGTCGCAGAGCTCGAGCGCCGGCTGCGCGAGCGAGCCACCGAGAGCTCCGGGGTGATCGAGGAACGGATGGCCACGGCGCGCCGGCAGCTGGCCGAGAGCGGGGAGTTCGATCACGTGGTCGAAAACGACGATCGTGCGGCCGCGGCGGACCGCCTGACGGAGATCGTTGCCCGGGAGCTCGGCGTGACCGCTACCATGCCGCGACCATGATTCATCCCCGCATCGACGAATTGATGGAGAAGGTCGACTCTCGCTACTCGCTGGTGATCGTCGCGGCCAAGCGCGCCCGGCAGATCAACAACTACCACCACCAGCTCGGCGAGGGCACGTTCGACGAGTTCGCGCCGCCGCTGATCGAGTCGCGCTCGAAGAACTACCTGACGATGTCCCTCGAAGAGATCGCCGAGGGCAAGATCGTCTACGACTACCCCAAGAAGTAGCTTGCCGAATCCGATTCGGCTGCGCCGAGCCGGATTCGGCTAGAAACCGTTGGACCGGCATCATTCAGGCATGAGCCGGGTTCTTTTGGGTGTCACGGGCGGCATCTCCGCCTACAAGGCGTGCGAGCTGACGCGCCTTCTGGTCAAGGCCGGGCACGAGGTGATCCCGCTCGTCACGCCGGGGGCTCGGCGCTTCGTGACCGAGGAGACCTTCCTCGCGCTCGCGCGGCGCAACCCGCGCGAGGACGTCTATCCCCATCTGACGCGCGCCGACCTGCTCGTCGTTGCGCCCTGCACGGCGAACACGCTGGCGAAGCTCGCTCACGGAATAGCCGACAACGTCCTCACCGAGGCTGCCCTCGCCCATCGCGGGCCGGTGCTCGTCGCACCGGCGATGAACCCGCGCATGTGGGCACATCCGGCGACCCGTGCCAACGTCGAGGCGCTGCGCGCGCGCGGCGTCGAACTGGTCGGGCCCGACGAGGGGGAGATGGCCGAGGGAGAATGGGGAGTCGGCCGCCTGGCCGAGCCGGCCGAGATCGCCGCCCGTGCGCTGCGAATGCTCGCGCCCGGTTCGCTGGCCGGCCGCCGGGTGCTGATCACGGCGGGCGGAACGCGCGAGCCGCTCGACAGCGTCCGCTTCGTCGGAAACCGTTCCTCGGGAAGAATGGGAGTTGCGCTCGCCGAGGAGGCCCGCCGGCGCGGCGCCGAGGTGATCCTGCTCGCAGCCAACCTGTCGGTCGGCATACCGCACGGGGTCGAGGCCATCCCGACGCCGACCGCCGAGTCGATGCTCGGTGCGGCCCTGGCCCTGCCCGACGTGGACGTCGCCCTCCTCGCCGCCGCCGTCGCGGACTACCGGCCGGCCGAGGCGCTCGCGGCCAAGCGGCCGAAGGACGAACGAGGCTGGACGGTCGAGCTGGAACCGACGCCCGACGTCGCACGCGTGCTCGGTGAGCAGAAGCGCGCCGGGCAGGTGCTCGTCGCGTTCGGGGCGGAGCACGGCGTCGAGGGCCTCGCCCGCAAGCGCGCGCTGCTCGAGACGAAGAACGCCGATCTCGTGGTCTTCAACGACGTCGGCCGCCCGGACATCGGGTTCGACGTGGGGGAGAACGAAGTGGTGCTGATCACCCGCGACGGTGAGCGGGTGGTGCCCAAGGCCTCGAAGGCCGAGATCGCGGTCGAGATCCTCGACGAGGTCGAGAGGCTCCTGGGATAGAGGCGGCCGTCGGGCTCGATGAGCGACGCGTACACCCTCTTCCGCGAAGGCCAGAAGCGGCTCCGCACCGGCATGGCCGCCCAGGCGACCGTGCCGCTCGAACGGGCCAAGAAGCTCGAGCCGGAGCAGGCGTCGATCCGCGAGGCGCTCGGGATCGCCTACTTTCGCCTCGCCCGCTGGGAAGACGCGGAACGGGAGTTTCGAACGATCGTCGAGGAGCTCTCACCGACCGACCACTATGCGCACTACGCGCTCGGCCGGGCGCTCGAGCACCTCGGGCGGACCGCCGAGGCGAACGGGCACTACAAGCTCGCCAGCACGATGGATCCAGGCTCGGAGACCTACGCCGCGCGGATCCTCGACCTGGACGAGGAGTGAGAGCCGTCCTCCAGCGCGTTTCGCGCGCGTCGGCCGCTCCCGGCGGCTCGATCGGGCGTGGGCTCTGCATCCTGCTCGGCGTCGCGGACGGGGACACCGACCGCGAGGCGGTGCGGCTGGCGGCCAAGGCCGCGAAGCTGCGGATCTTCGAGAACGAGGAGGGCAAGCTCGACCGCTCGCTCCTCGACGCGGGCGGGGCCGCCCTCGTGGTCAGCCAGTTCACCCTGCTCGGGGACACCAAGCAGGGAAACCGGCCGAGCTTCTCCGGCGCAGCGCGCCCCGAGGCGGCCGAGCCGCTCTACGAGCTGTTCTGCCAGACCCTGCGCGGGCTCGGCGTCACGGTCGAGACCGGGACCTTCGGCGGCCGCATGTCCGTCGAGCTCGTGAACGAGGGGCCGGTCACGATCATCCTGGAATAACGGGGTTCTGCTACCTTCCAGGCGACATTTCGAGCACGTTCGAGATGGGCGCGCGGCGCCCATTTTTCATTCAGGGGGCTGGTCGCAGATGGCCTCGGCAACACACATCAAGGAGAGACAACTGCAGCGCGACGTCGCACGGACGGTCGAATCGACTCTGCCCGGGGTGGAAGTGCTCGCAGTCGAGCTGACGGGCAAAGAGCGGTTCTGTGTCTATGTCGACCATCCGCAAGGCGTCGACCACGCGCTCTGTGAGCGGGTCACGGATGTGCTGCGGCCGTATCTCGACGAATACTCGGTCGAGGTCTCGTCGCCGGGCTTCGAACGACCGCTGCGAACCAGGGCGCATTTCGAGCGCGCTGTCGGCCTGAACGTCCGCGTGAAGCTGGAGACCGGCCGCGCCCGAGGCACGGTTCTCTCCGCCGGTGAACGGTCCGCCCGGATCCAGAACGGTGCCGAACCGGCAGACATACCGTACGACCAGATCGTGCGGGCCAATCTGATCGATGAAGGGAAGTCGGCATGAGCCAGGAGATCGTTGACGCCGTTCGCGAGATCGAGCGCGAGAAGGGAATCGAGAGCGGGACGCTGGTCGCGGCCCTCGAGGACGCGCTGCTGGCGGCGTACAAGAAGACGCCGGGTGCCTCCCGGCACGCGACCGTGGAGCTCGACGACAAGGGCGACTTCCGCGTCTTCGCGATCGAGCTTCCCGAAGACCTCGAACTGCGCCTGCTCGACGAGGCGCGTGAGCACGCGATCGACGATCTGGAGCGCATCGAGGAGGAGACCGGCGAGAAGAACCACACGCTGCTCTCCGACGATGATCTCGAGATCGACTGGTCGCAGGTGCCCGAGGATCTCATCCAGCGTGAGGACGTCACGCCGGAGAACTTCGGCCGCATTGCCGCGCAGACGGCGAAGCAGGTGATCCTGCAGCGCATCCGCGAGGCGGAGCGCGAGATGATGTACGACGAGTACATCGACCGCGTCGGCGAGGTCGTCACCGGCATCGTCCAGCAGACCGGCGACCGCCGAAACATCCTGGTCGACCTCGGCAAGGTGGAGGCGCTGCTGCCCGGGCCGGAGCAGGTCGACGGCGAGCGCTACGAGCAGGGCTCGCGCATCAAGGCAGTGATCCGTGAGGTGCGGACGGGCACGAAGGGCCCGCAGGTCATCCTCTCCCGCCGCGATCCGGAGCTGATCAAGACGCTCTTCGAGCTCGAGGTCCCGGAGATCGCCGATGGTCTCGTCGAGATTCGCGGGGTCGCACGCGAGCCCGGGTACCGGTCGAAGATCGCCGTCGAGTCGCACGCCCAGGGCGTCGACCCGGTCGGCGCCTGCGTCGGCCCGCGAGGGTCGCGCGTTCGCATGGTCGTGTCCGAGCTCCGCGGCGAGAAGATCGACATCATCCCGTGGAACAACGAGCCGGCCCGCTTCGTCGCGAAGGCCCTGTCGCCCGCCCGGGTCCGCGAGGTCTACCTCGACGACGAGGGCCGAGAGGCGACCGTCGTCGTCCCGGACGACCAGCTCGCGCTCGCGATCGGCAAGGAAGGCATGAATGCCCGCCTTGCGGCGCGCCTGACCGGCTGGAAGATCGACATCACCTCCGACACCGAGTTTGCGCAGCAGGAAGCAGACGCGGCGTTCGGCGGCGGCGAGCCCGGTGACGAGAACGACGTTTCCGGCCGCTGCGCGGCGGTGCTCTCGAACGGCAAGCGCTGCCCGAACGCCGCGCTGCCGGGCTCGAAGTACTGCGGCGTCCCGGCCCACCAGGAGCTCGCGCTGCACGAGGTCGACGGCGAGGACAACCCGATCGTCGAGGAGTCCGAGCCCGAGCTGGAGGCGCTCGCGGACACCGCCGAGCCCGAGGCGGTCACCGAGGACGCAGCTGCATTCGGGAGCCCCGAGCCGGAGTCGTTCCCTGCCGGGCCGGGCGATGCGCCGGTCGTCGGCGAGGACCAGACGCTCGAGAGCGGCGCCGCGCACCCCGTGCGCGTCGAGGACGATCCCAATGCCGGTATCCCGATCGAGGAGGCCAGGTAACGAGCGAAGAACCGGTCCGGACGTGCGCCGGCTGCGGTCGCAAGGCGCCCCAGAGCGAGTTGCAGCGTTTCCATGCGGAGCGCGGCACTCTCGTTGCCGGAGGCGGGAGCGGCCGAGGTGTCTACACCTGCCGGCGCCTGCAGTGCTTCGACCGCGCGGCGTCGCGCAGGGCATTCGCCCGCATTCTGCGCTCGACCGTCCACGTCGACCCGGACCTGTCCCGTCTCTACACTTGATCCCTGATGGCTAACGGCAAACCGAACAGACCGATCAGACCGCGTGGCGGCGGCCCCAAGGGGCGGCGTCGCGTCGTGATCGACCAGGGCGGCGGCCGGCCCGGTCAGGGCCAGCGTCAGCGGCCCGGCGATCGCCCGGCCGACCGCGGTCCCAGGCAGCCCCGCGAGGTCGTCGCCCCGACCGGGCCGGTCACGGTCGAGTCGGGTGTCACGCTCCGCGACTTCTCGCAGGCGCTCGGTGTGGCGATGCCGCAGATCATCAAGCTCTTGATGAACCTGAACACGATGAAGACCGCGACCCAGTCGCTCACCGACGACGAGGTGCAACTGATCGCGGCCGAGCTCGAGCGCGAGGTGACGATCAAGCACGCGGACGACGACGACGTCGAGCCGGAGGCGTTCGAGGATGCAGAGGAGACGCTCGAGGCACGCCCGCCCGTCGTGACGATCATGGGTCACGTCGATCACGGCAAGACGACGCTGCTCGACGCGATCCGAAAGACGCGCGTCGTCTCGACCGAGGCAGGCGGGATCACGCAGCACATCGGCGCGTACCAGGCCGATCACAACGGACGCCGCATCACGTTCCTCGATACGCCGGGCCATGAAGCCTTCACGGCGATGCGCGCCCGCGGTGCCAAGGTCACCGACATTGCAGTCCTCGTCGTTGCAGCCGACGACGGCGTCATGCCGCAGACCAAGGAGTCGATCTCCCATGCGCGCGCCGCCGACGTGCCGATCGTCGTCGCGGTCAACAAGATCGACCTTCCCGATGCGAACCCCGACCGCGTGCTGAGCGAGCTCGCAACCGAGGGGCTCCAGCCCGAGGAGTGGGGAGGGGACGTTCAGGTTGCCCGCGTCTCGGCCAAGCAGGGCGAGAACCTCGACGACCTGCTCGAGCGCATCCTGCTCGTCGCGGATGCCGAGCTCGACCTCCGCGCGAACCCGTCCGCAGACGCCTCGGGCCCGATCATCGAGTCGCGCCTCGACGTCGGCCGCGGCCCGGTCGCGACGATGCTGATCCATCGCGGTACGCTCAGGGTGGGCGACGCGATCGTCGCAGGCGATGCCTGGGGCCGTGTGCGGGCCCTCTACGACTATCTCGGTGAGCGCATCCAGCAGGCGCGTCCGGGCGAGCCCGTCGAGATCCTCGGCTTCGATCGTCCGCCGCCCGCGGGCGAGCTCGGCCGTGTGGTCGAGAACGAGCGGCGCGCCCGCGAGCTCGCGCAGCAGCGCGGCGAGCGCCTGCGGCGCGAGGCGATGGCGAAGCAGCGGAGCGGCGGCGTCTCGCTCGACAAGCTCTTCGAGCAGATGCAGGCCGGAGGCGTGCAGGACCTGAACATCGTCATCAAGGGCGACGTGCAGGGCTCGGTCGAGGCCATCGTCTCCGAGCTGGGCAAGATCCAGCATCCCGAGGTGCGCGTCAACGTGATTCACACCGGCGTCGGTGGCATCACCGAGAACGACGTCAACCTGGCGGCGGCATCGACGGCCATGATCGTCGGCTTCAACGTACGTCCGTCGGCCGAGGTGCGTGCCGTGGCGGAGCGTGCCGGTGTCGAGATTCGCCTCTACCGCGTGATCTACCAACTGACCGAAGAGATCGAACAGGCTCTCGTCGGGATGCTCACGCCTGTCGAGACCGAGGCGATCATCGGCGAGGTCGAGGTGCGCGCGCTGTTCAAGGTCTCACGGCTCGGCACGATCGCGGGCTGCATGGTCACGAGCGGTCTCGTTCGCCGGAACTCGAGCGTCCGGCTCTTCCGCGACGGGACGCGCATCCACGAGACGACCGTCTCGCAGTTGCGCCGCTTCAAGGACGACGTTCGCGAGGTGACCGAGGGGTTCGAGTGCGGGATCCTCCTCGAAGGTTTCAACGACCTCCGCGAAGGCGACGTGCTCGAGGTGTTCGAGACGCGCGAGGTCGAACGGACCTCGCTCGACGAGCCGGCCGGCGGCTCGGGCTCGGCCGACGCCCCGTAGCTCTCGCGGATGGCGTCGGGCTTCGTCGCGATCCTGACCGTCGAGCTGCATTTCCCCGAGGCGTCGTCGCTCAAAGGCAAGCGCCAGTTCGTGCGCTCGGCGAAGGACAACCTGCGCAACCGCTTCGGCGCTGCGATCGCCGAGGTCGATCATCACGATCTCTGGCAGCGCGTGACGCTGACCCTGGCCTGTGTCGGGCGCTCGGCGCGGGACGCCGAGGAGTTGGCCGACGGCGCAGAGCGCTGGCTTGCCTCCGGCGACTGGACGCTCGTTCGCTGCGAGCGGCTGCTCGTCGCTCCAGACGACGACTAGGCTCCCGAGGTGTCCGAGCGCATGCGTCGAGTCAACGAGTCCGTCCGCGCCGTCGTCGCGGAGGGTCTCGTCGAGCTGAAGGATCCGCGCATCGGCATGGTGACGGTCACGGGCGTGGTCGTCTCGCCGGACCTCGGCGAAGCGCGGATCTACGTTTCGGTCTTCGGCAACGAGAAGAAGCGCAACGCAACCCTCGCCGGGCTCGATTCCGCGCGGGGCGTCCTGCAGGCGAAGATCAATCGTCAGCTCAGCCTGCGCCGGACACCGACGCTCACGTTTGCTTACGATGACTCCGTCGAGCGAGGCGTCCGCATGACGAAGCTGATCGACGAGGTTGCCGCGGACCTGCCCGCGGAACCTCCCGAGGAAGACACGGGGATGTCCGGAGATGAGCCAGACCACCACCGAGACTGATCTCCAGGCCGTCGTGAACGCGATCCGGTCGCACGATCGCTTCGTCGTCGTGGCGCACGAGAATCCCGACGGCGACGCGCTCGGTTCGATGCTGGCGATGACGCTGGCCCTGCAGGCGCTCGGCAAGGACGTGGTGATGTACCTGTCGGGCGCCGGACCGACCCCCGGGGAGTACAGCTTCCTGGATCTGTCGGAGCTCGACCGGGAGCCGCCGGCCGATCTGGGCGAGCGAGTGCTGATCGCCGTCGACTGCGCCAACGTGCGCAGGATCGGGCCGGAGCCAACGCCCGTCGACGGCGCGAAGCTCGTCGTCAACGTCGACCACCACCACGACAACTCGTCCTTCGGCGCCGTCAACCTCATCGTCGCGGAGGCGTCGTCGACTGCGGAGATCGTGCGTGACGTCCTGCGCGAGCTCGGGGTGCCGCTGACACCCGGGATCGCCGCGGCGCTCTACGTCGGGCTCGTCACCGACACGGGCAGGTTCCAGTACACGAACACCACACCGAAGTCGCTGCGGCTCGCCGCCGAGCTGGTCGAGGCCGGAGCCGACGTGCACGGAATCTTCCAGCACGTCTACGAGACCGTGCAGTTCGCGAAGCTGAAGCTGCTCGCACGGGCACTCGAGCGCGCGCAGCTCTTCGAGGGCGGCCGCCTCGTCGTGTCCTATCTGCTGAAGGACGACTTCGAAGACGTCGGTGCCGAAGAGCCTTACTCCGAGGGGATCATCGACTACCTGCGCGCTGTCGAAGGCTCGGAAATGGTGGCGCTGATCCGCGAGCCCCCGCGCAACGAAGGCCCCGCACGCCGGATCTCGTTGCGCTCGTCCCACGACGAGGTCGACGTGTCCGCCATCGCCCGCGCGTCGGGCGGCGGAGGGCACCGGCAGGCCGCCGGGTTCTCGTCGGAGCGCTCGATCGACGAGATCATCGATTTCATCCGCCGCGAGTTCGCGCTGGCAACACAGGGCGACGGTGCCGCCGCCGAGAAGTCTTAAGCCGGTCGGGGTCGCGCTGGTCGACAAGCCGGCGGGGCCATCGTCCTTTGCGATCGTGGCAGCCCTGCGGCGGCAGACGCTCGCGCGGACCGGTCATGCCGGAACGCTCGACCCGTTTGCGACCGGTTTGCTGGTGCTCTTGTCGGGAGCTGCCACCAGACTTGCTCCGTGCTTCGTCGGGCTGGACAAGCGCTACGTGACCGACGTCGATCTCACGTCGACGACGGCGACCGGCGATCCCGAGGGGGAGCAGCTCGAGCAACATCCGGCACCGGCACAGCCTGCACTCGAGGAGGCCCTCGAAGGCCTGCGCGGCGAGGTCGAGCTGCAGATTCCCGCTGCGTCGGCAATCAAGATCGGCGGGGAGCGCTCCTACAAGCTCGCACGCCGCGGCGTCGTCGTCGAGATGCCCGTGCGGCGCTCGGTCGTGCACTCGCTCGAGGTGATCGCGTACACCGGCGAGACCGTCCGGCTTGCGCTACGCGTCAGCTCGGGCACCTACGTCCGGTCGATCGCACGGGCACTCGACGGCCACTGCACGACGCTGCGCCGGACTGCCGTCGGGCCGTTCGACATCGAAGAGTCGCGTGCTGTCGACCAGGCGGTGCTGCTGCCGGTGACCGACGCGGTGGCGCGTCTCCCGGCCGCGGCCACCGAGCAGGTTCCCGAGAACGTTCTCGCCGGCGTGCTCGCCCTGGCCGGGGCGAACGGCGGAGCAGCCGCGTGAACGTCGCTCCGTCGGCAGCAGACCTCGCGGTGCGTCCGCGGGCGGTCGCAATCGGCACCTTCGACGGCGTGCACCTCGGCCATCGGGCAGTCGTTCGTGCAGCGGTCGATGCCGGTAGCGGCGGCGCTCTCCGACCGACGGTCGTCACCTTCCACCCGCACCCCCGGACCGTGCTCGGCAAACGGGTCGAGCTCCTGGCGACTCTCGAGCGGCGGCTCGAGCTGCTCGAGGAAGCCGGTGTCGAGGACGTGCTGGTCGTTCAGTTCCGGCCCGAGATCGCAGCGCTCGAGCCGGCCGACTTCGCCCGGCAGTACCTACTCGGCATCGGGGCCGAGGTGGTGGTCGCAGGGACGGGATTCCACTTCGGGAAGGAGCGCGCCGGGGACCTCGCGCTTCTGCGCGAGCTTGGCGTCGACGCACGTGAGGTTCCCCTCGTCGAGGGTGTGTCGTCGACCAGGATCCGTCAGCTTGCTCAGGTCGGTGACGTCCGAAACGCAGCCCGCCTGCTCGGTCGGCCGCTCGAGGTCGAAGGGAAGGTCGTCGGCGGCGACCGGCGGGGCGGCACGCTCGGGTTCCCGACCGCGAACCTCGAGGTCGACCCGGAGGTCCTCGTCCCGGGCTTCGGGATCTATGCAGGCGCGGTCGGCGGGCGACGGGCCGCGGTCTCCATCGGCATCAACCCCCACTACGGCGGCACAGAGCGCCGGATCGAGGCGTACCTGCTCGACTGGGAGGGCGACCTCTACGGCGACCGGCTCGTGGTCGAGCTCTGGCAGCGGCTCCGCGACGAGCGGGCCTTCGGGAGCGAGGCGGAGCTCGTCGAGCAGATCGCCCGCGACGTCGAGGAGACCAGAGCCGCGCAGCCACCCGTCTGACCGCCCGGTGTTACAGGAGGCAGACAGCGCCGCTTCGGCGCGGATCGGCACCGGCACCGGTGCGCCCGACCGCGCTGACGCCGCCGAAGTAGTGGTGCAGGCCGGCGAAGCGGCGTACCTCCCGGCCGTGCGCCTCGAGCCGGGCGAGCCAGGTCTCGTCGACGCCGGGCTCGGCGTTCACCACGTTTCCGGCCGGATGGAAGCGAGGCCGGTTGATCCCCGTCTGAGGTGCGACGCCCTCGTGCAACACGGCCGCGAGGACGCCGACGAGCGCGGTCCGGAGCCGTGTTCCGCCCGCGGCGCCGATCCCCAGCTCGAGCGCACCGTCGTCGAAGACCAGCGTCGGCGCCATCATGCTCGCCATCCGCGTTCCAGGACGAAGGGGCTCGCGGATGAGGTCGGTCTCGCCGAGCATGCTGTTGAGATGCAGGTCGAGGCCCGGGAGCCAGTCGCCGGACCCGAGACCGAGACTGGACGTGAGCACGCAGGCGCTGCCCTCGTCATCCACGACGGTGATGTTCGTGGTGTCACCGTCGATCGTTGCGTCCTGCTCGAGCGCTTCGAGCAGCGCGTCTGGGCCGCCGGCGGGATCGAAGCGGGCGAGCGTCTGAGGGACACCAGAGAGCCCGGCGCGCGTCTGCACCCGGCGTCCCGCAAAGCCGGACACAGTCGGCTCCGACCAGGTCACCCGGTACGAGGCGAGGTCGCCGGCGGTGATCGATCCCTCGCGCTCGGCCGTCAGTGCGAGCAACGACGATGCGATCGAGCCGCTGTAAACGGACGTGACGCCTTCGTCGCGAACGAGCTCCAGTGCCGGGACGAGACCCGGCTGACTGAGCAGATCGCCTTCGGAGAGCAACACGCCGCCCGGCGCGTAGATCCGGGCGCCTTCGCGCATCGTCATCACGGGCTCGAGCATCGCAAGGCACGCTGCATGTGCGCTCGTCATCGCAACACCGGCGCGAGCCGCCTTCAGAGCGGGCTCGACAACGTCCGCCCAGGGGAGCCGTCCGTGTGCACGCCACAGAGCGTCGAGCCCGGCCGGGAGCCCGGGCACGGCACAGGATGCTGCGCCGATCGCATAGTCCACGAGTGCGTCGCCGAACCGGACGGGCATCGATTCGAGCGGAGCGCCGCGGCCCGACGGCACCGAGACGAAGCAGTCGAGATTGCGTACGGCCGCGCTGCCTGCGTCGTAGTAGATCGCGTGTCCGCCGCCGAGCAGTCCGGTCATCAGCGTCTCCGCGACGCAGGAGACGAGCGACGCCGCCACCGCCGCGTCGGCTGCGGTTCCCCCGGCGGCGAGGATCTCCGCGCCCGCCACCGCCGTCGCCGGGTGGCCCGCGGCGACCGCCGCCCTCATGTCGCAACCCGCTCGGCGAGGCTGCTCCGGAAGCGGCCGAAGCCCTCGAGCGGGAAGTCGAACTGTTCGCGGACAGCGTCGCCCTCTGTGATCTCGAACGTCCGCTCGCCGATCGGCTGTGCCGGGTAGTCGGAGCCTTCGACGGTGAGGACGAGCCCACCGTGTGCACTCCGGACGGCGTAGCGTCCATCGTCGTTGACGTACGCACCCGCGTAGGACGACAGGACTGCGTCCGGAAGCTCGACGGGCTCCGGCCGTCGCCGCCGCGTGCCGAGGACGCGCTGGAAGAAGACGTCTTCGAGGTCGTAGAGCGCGTTGCTGCCGAGGCTGCTGTTGGTCAGGCCGGCGAACACCGCCTGACGTTCGGGAATGACCCGGAACGAGGACTGAAAGCCGCCATACGAGCCGCCGTGTCCCCAGACCTCGACGCCGCCCACCCGCTCGCCGCCGAGGCCGAGGCCGTAGACGCCCGACGTCGGCTTCGCGAGCGGCACGCGGAGCCGTGCCGATCCCGGATCGGCGAGATGCCGGCGGCCGAAGCGGAGGAGGTCGGGGACGTTGGAGACCAGCCCTCCGGACGGGCGACGGGCGCGCGGGTACGGGCCCGGCACGGCCTCGGAGCCCGTGCCGGCCAGCCCGGGCTCCCCGAACGACGTCGACTCGAGGCCCGCAGGCGCCAGGATGTGAGTGGCCACCGCGTCCTCGTACGTGCAGCCGGCTTGCTCCGCGGCGAGGTGAGCGGCAAGCCAGTAACCGGTGTTCGCATACGACCACGCCTGCTCGACGCCCACGATCCGACGGACACCGGGCAGCTCGGCGACGACTCCGGCGAGGGCGTCGTCGCCCGAACCGAACCGCGCCAGGTCGCCGCATTCGCAGTCGTAGCCACTCGTGTGCGAAAGAAGGTGACGGATCCGCACATCGGCAGGCCAGATCCCGGTCGCGTCCTCGAGGTCGAGGAGCTCGACCACCAGAGTGGCTGTGAACGGCTTCGTGATCGAGGCGATCCGGAAGATCGTCGTGAGCTCACAGCCGAACGCGGCCGTCACCGGTGGCTCGCCGGCGACCGAGTACCCGGCCGCGAGCGCAGGGACGCCCCGCGCAGTCGCGGCGGCCTCGATCTGGCTCGAAAACGGCACATTCATGGGGAATCGGCTACCCTACTGGCAGACCCGGCCTCGGCCGTCTCGCGTCTTCCTTCGCGGCGAGCTGAGACCTGGGTGACGTCATCATCGAGAGGAGAAGCATGCCCCTCACCAAGGAAGAGAAGCTGGAGCACGTTCAGAAGTTCGGCAAGCACGAGACGGATACCGGTTCGCCGGAGGTCCAGATCGCGATGCTGACGCAGCGCATCAACGAGCTCACCGAGCACCTTCGCACGCACAAGCACGATCACTACTCGCGTCGTGGACTGCTCAAGCTCGTGGGTCGCCGCCGCCGGTTCCTGAACTACCTGCAGCGCAAGAACCTCGAGGGCTATCGCGCCCTCATCAAGGAGTTGGGCCTCCGCCGCTAGCTGCGGCGCGGTTTCAACACCATGTCACGGAGGGTGGAGTTTGGGCGAGCGCTCCGATCGCAAGCGCTGACCCAAACTTCCACCCTTCACCTTAAGCACAGTGGAGGAATAGGAGAAATATGACCATTGTTGAAGCTGAGCACCCCGCAGGGGTGCCGGTTTCCGTGTCCGTCGAAGTCGGCGGCAAGGAGATTTCGTTCGAGACCGGGAAGATCGCCAAGCAGGCGGACGGTGCAGTGCTCATCCGCAGTGGTGACACCGTCGTTCTCGGCACGGCGCAGGGCCGGACGGAGGCGCGCGAGGGGGCGGACTTCTTCCCGCTGACCGTCGACGTCGAGGAGCGCATGTACGCCGCCGGCAAGATCCCCGGCGGGTTCTTCAAGCGGGAAGGGCGCCCGACGGAGCGCGCCATCCTCACCGCCCGCATGACCGACCGCCCGGTCCGGCCGCTCTGGCCGAAGGGCTATCGGAACGAGACGCAGTGCGTCGCCACGGTCTTCTCGGCCGACATGGTGACCGCGCACGACGTTCTCTGCATCAACGCCGTCTCGGCCGCCTTGACGGTGTCGCCGCTGCCGTTCCTCGGCCCGATCGGCGCCGTGCGGATGGGCATCATCGACGGTGACTTCGTCGTCAACCCGACCTTGCAGGAGATCGAGGAATCCGACCTCGACCTGATCGTCGTCGGGACCAAGGACGGCCTGACCATGGTCGAGGCCGGGGCGAAGCAGGTGCACGAGGACAAGCTCCTCGAGGGGCTCGAGATCGCTCAGCGCGAGATCGTGAAGCTCTGCGACGCTCAGCTCGAGCTGCGCTCGAAGCTGGGCAAGACGAAGTGGCTCGACCCGGCTGTGACCGAACGGCTCGAAGGCGCGTACGGCCATCAGGTCTGGGAGCGCATTCAGCAGCAGGGCCTCCGCGAGGCGGCTGCCATCGTCGAGGAGATCGTCGAGAAGGAAGTGGGCGCACCGTCGCTCGACGCCAACGAGGCGAAGGTCTTCGGCGAGCTGCAGGTTCGGATGTCGCTCGCTCAGATCCTCGAGAAGCAGCGTTCGGTCGCCGTCGAGACGGTCGTGCGGGAGAAGTTCGAGAACGAGCTGCGCGGCCTCACCGATGCCGAGCAGGACTCGAAGGAGCTCAAGTCGGCGAAGCGCAGCCTGCTCTTCGAGCACATCGTCGAGAGCGTCGAACTGCCGTTCCCGGTCGGACCTGCCAGCGTCGACGGCGAGCCGGCCGTCAAGGATTCGCTGACCAAGGGCTACGTCAAGAAGGCGTGCGAGTCGATCTACAAGACGCTTGTCCGCCAGAAGATCGCGGTCGAGAAGCGTCGCCCCGACGGCCGGACTGCCACGCAGATCCGCCCGATCGAGGTCGAGGTGTCGGTCATGCCGCGCACCCACGGATCGGGGCTCTTCACCCGCGGGCAGACGCAGATCATGTCGCTGCTGACACTGGGGACGGCGAAGGAGGGTCAGCGCATCGACGACCTCTCCCTCGAGCGTGACCGCCGCTACATGCACCACTACAACTTCCCGCCGTACTCGGTCGGGGAGACCGGCCGCATGGGCTCGCCCAAGCGGCGCGACATCGGCCACGGCGCACTCGCACAACGTGCGCTCGAAGCGGTGCTTCCCACGACCGAGATGTTCCCGTACACGATCCGCATCGTCTCGGAGACGCTCGAGTCGAACGGCTCGTCGTCGATGGGCTCGGTCTGCGGCTCGACCCTCGCACTGATGGACGCGGGCGTGCCGATCACGGCCCCTGTCTCCGGCATTGCGATGGGCCTCGTCAAGGAAGGCGACGCGTACGAGATCCTGACCGACATCCAGGGCGCGGAGGACCACCTGGGCGACATGGACTTCAAGGTCGCCGGCACGCAGGAGGGCATCACCGCCCTGCAGATGGACATCAAGATCACCGGCGTCAGCCGCGAGATCATGCAACAGGCCCTCGCCCAGGCGAAGGATGCCCGCATCGCGATCCTCGCCCGGATGCACGAGGCGATCTCGGCACCGCGCGAGGCGCTTGCCGAACATGCACCGCGCATCTCGACGATCCAGATCAACCCCGAGTTCATCGGGATGGTGATCGGGAAGGGCGGCGAGACGATTCGCTCGCTCGAGTCCGAGTACGAGGTGCAGATCGACATCGAGGAAGACGGCACGATCCTCGTGTACGCCACCGAAGGCACCAAGGGGGATGCTGCGATCGAAGCGATTCGCAACCTCACCAAGGAGCCCGAGGTCGGCGACACCTACACGGGTCGCGTCGTCAAGACGACCGACTTCGGCGCGTTCGTCGAGCTGAAGAAGGGGACGGACGGCCTGCTCCACGTCTCGAACGTCGGGCCGGGCCGCGTCAACCACATCGAGGACGTGATCGCACGCGGCGACATCCTCGACGTGGTCGTCCAGGAAGTCGACAAGGCACGTGGCCGCATCGGCCTCAAGCTCGTGCAGAAGCACGAGGGTGACACGATGGTCAGCCCCGAGGAGCTCATCGAGCGGGCGAAGGATGCCCCGCCGCGTGAGCCCCGCGAGGACCGCGGACCGCGCCGCGACGGCGCGCGCGGCGGCAGTCGTGGCGGCCCCCGCCGCGAGCGTGAAGGGTCACGTAGCGAATAGAGCAGTCGAGTGGAGGGCGGCGCGAGCCGCCCTCTCTCGTCGAACTGGTGTCTGACACCATCGGGTGTCAGACACCATGGCTCTTCGCGTCCCTCAGTCACTCACCGACGGCGTGGTCGTCCTCCGCGAGTTGCGAGAGGACGACCGCGCCGTCGTTCTTTCCACGATGGGCGACGAGCTCGTGCACACGTGGCTGAACATGCCGGCCCGGCCGCGCGACGCCGATTTCGACGCACTGCTGCGCGCGGTGCGCGAGGGCCGCACGACGGGGGACCGCATCGACTACGCGGTCACGGAAGCGGGGCTCGACATTGCACTCGGTGCAGTGATCGCCTCACGCCGCGCGCGTGACAACTACGAGGTGGCGTACCTCGCCGGCGCTGCGGGACGAGGCAGGGGACTGATGACGCGCGGCGTTCGGCTGCTCTGTGAGTGGCTGTTCGGTGCCGGGATCGGCCGGCTCGAGCTGCGTACGCATCCGGAGAACGAGCCGTCCCAACGGCTCGCCGAGCGCGCGGGCTTCCAGCGGGAGGGCGTCGAGCGCAGGTCGATCTGGCTGCACGGCCGGCGGCAGGACGCGATCGTCTGGTCGCTGCTCCCGGACGACCCGCGGTGACCGTCCACTCCCTGCGCAGCCGGACGCTCGGAGTGATCCCGATCAGGCTCGCACTCGGCTTGCTCCTCCTCCTCGCGGCAAGGCTCGCGGGGGCGCCGAGCACTGGTTCCTTGCTCGCGTTCGTCTCGGGAGTGATCGCAATCACGTTCCTGCTGTTCAACGACCCTCGCGCGCGCTTCGTGCCGGCCCGCGCGGAGCCTGTGGCGCTCCCGCCCAACGCCGAGCTCGCGCCCTTCTGGCACCAGGCGCTCTCGGCGACGCTCCCGAGCACCGTCGGTCTGGCCGTGCTCGCACTGATCACGCTCGTGCCGCAGCCGACCCTCACCGCGCTCCTGGCAGGCGTCTGCGCCGGACTCGGAGTGGCGGCGGCGCTCTCGCTGCCGCGGATCGACCCCGACCTCTACGTCGACCCCCGGACCGAGATCCTCTACCGCCGCTAGCGGACGGCACTACGCTACGGCCGTGCAGAACTGGGTCCTGACCGAGCTCGACTCGGGCGAACGCGTGATCACCGAGCGGCTCGACCATGTTCGCTCGGCGGCCGTCGGCTACTGGATCGGTGCAGGATCACGTGACGAGGATGCGCCCGAGGCAGGTGTGTCGCACTTCATCGAGCACCTCCTCTTCAAGGGGACGAGCCGCTACAGCGCGCTCGAGATCGCAGAGATCTTCGACGGTCTGGGTGGCGAGCTCAATGCCGCGACGTCGCGTGAGCACACTCTGGTCTACGCGCGCATCCCCGACCACCACCTCGTGACGGCCGTGGACGTGATGAGCGACATGGTCTTCGCGCCTGCCTTCGCCGAGCTCGAGACGGAGCGGGAGGTGGTGCTCGAGGAGATCGCGATGTACGAGGACGCACCGCAAGAGCTCGTGCACGACCTGATCGCCGATGCCGTCTTCGGTGACCATCCGCTCGGGCGGCCGGTGATCGGAACGGCCGAAGTGATCTCGTCGATCCCACAGGAGGCGATCGCGCGCTATCACGACGAGATGTATGTGCCGTCGAACATCGTCGTCGCGGCCGCCGGGAACATCCAGCACGAACAGATCGTCGAGCTCGTGCAGCAAGGGCTCGAGCGCCGGGCCGGCAAGGGCGCAGAGCGCGCGAACCTGCGGCCGCCGCTCGTCCAGGCACCGCCGCCGCAGCTGCGCTTCCACCGCAAGGACACTGAGCAGTACCACGTCTGCCTCGCCGCGCCGGGCATCTCGCGGTCGGACCGGAGGCGCTTCGCAGCATCGCTGCTCGATGCGATTCTCGGCGGCTCCGCCTCGTCGCGGCTCTTCCAGGAGATCAGGGAGAAGCGCGGGATGGCCTATGCGGTGTACTCGTTCATCTCGCAGTACACCGACACGGGCCAGATCGGTGTGTATCTCGGTACCCGCGAGGACAACCTCGGTGACGCGCTCGCGATCACCGCCGAGCAGATCGGCGACATCGCCGCCGGGAACCTGATTGCGGGCGAGCTCGAGCGTGCGAAGGAGAACCTCAAGGGGCGGATCCTCCTCTCGATGGAGTCGACCTCGACGCGGATGAACCGGCTCGGCAAGTCGCTGATCACGGATTCCGAGCTTCTGTCCCTCGATCGCATCGTCGCCGAGATCGACGCGGTCGAGGCGTCGTCGGTGTGCGAGCTCGCCGCAGCGCTGCTTGCCTCCGACCGCCTCTCCGCGGCGTGCATCGGCCCGAGCGAGGAGCGGTTCCTCGCGGCGCTCGAGCGCATCACGCCCGACCTCGCGCACGCGGCGTGAACGTTCTTCTCAACGGGCGAGGAGGGAAGGTCGGCTCGGTGCTTGCTCCCGGGCTCGAGGCGGCGGGCCATGTGCTCGTCGACGAGCTCGGCGCGCGGAGGCGATGGTCGACTTCACCCGTCCCGACGTCGTTGCCGGGAATGTCCGCGCCGCTGTCGCAGCCGGAGTGCCGAGCGTCGTCGGGACGACCGGCTGGGAGACGGGCGAATTCGTCGGCTGCGCCTGTCGCCGTGTTCTACGCGCCCAACTTCGCGCTCGGCGCGGTGCTGATGATCCGCTTTGCCGAAGAGGCAGCCCGCCACCTCGATCGCGCCGAGATCGTCGAGCTGCACCATCGCGACGAAGCTCGACGTCCCTTCGGGAACCGCGAAGCTCACCGCGGAACGGCATGGGCGGCGACGTCCCGATCCACTCGGTGCGCCTGCCGGGACTGAACGCGCACCAGGAAGTGATCCTCGGTGCGGCGGGCCAGGTGCTGACAATCCGCCACGACGTGACCTCCCGGGAGGCGTACACCCCGGGGGTCCTCCTCGCGCTCGAGCAGCCTGCTGTCGCTGCCGCCCGGACTGACCGTCGGCCTTGACGCTCTTCTCTGAGACGCGCCGCGTCGCGGGCGTCGATCTGACCCTGCTCCGGCCCGAGTCGCCGGAGGCCCTGATCGACGAGGAGGCGTTCGCGAACGACGAGTTCCTGCCCTACTGGGCCGAGCTCTGGCCCGCGGCGACTGCCCTGGCCGAGGCTCTGCCGGACGTCGCAGGCCTACGGGTCGTCGAGCTCGGCTGCGGGCTCGGCGTCCCGTCGCTCGTCGCCGCCGCACGCGGCGCGCGGGTGACGGCGACCGACTGGGCCGAGGACGCGATCGAGCTGCTGCGCACAAACGCGGAGCGAAACCGCCTTGGGCTCGTCGCCGAGGTGCGCGACTGGCGCCTCCCGTGGCCCGACCGGTTCGACCTCGTGCTCGCCGCGGACGTGCTCTACGAGCAGCGCAACGTCGAGCCGGTGCTCGCGCGTCTCCATGAGCTCGCCCCGCAGGCGCTCGTCGGTCTGGCCGGCCGGCCCTACGAATCGGTGTTCCTGCGGGCCGCCGGGAACTGTCGAGCAGGTCGCCGAGCGGGTTGTGCTGCTCAGGCGAGCGAGCTGAGCACGTCGGCGAGCTCGCCGGGTTGCGTGAAGAACGGCGAGTGACCGGCGTCGAGCTCGATCAGGCCGGCGCCGTAGGCACGAGCGGTGCGGAGCTGCCAGTCGGCGTCGATGCGCCGTCACGAAGCGTCGCGATGACGACGTCGCCGGCCCCGAACGCCCCGGTGACCGCGTCGACCGGCGCCTGGCGGCGGAGCTGGGCGAACGCCCAGTCGGACTGAGCGCGTGAGCAGTCCGGATACATCCCTCGGGCGGCCGTCTCCGCGTCGGGCCAGTACGACCGGCCCTGCTCGTCGCGGACGAATCCGCCGAACCCGTCCACGAACGCCTCGGCATAGAGGTTCTCCACCGGCAGAAGCGCGCCGAGGTAGACACGCGTACGTGCCTCCAACTGGCCGACCGTCAGCCCGCCCAGGGAGTGACCGACGACGACCGCGTCCGGCTGCGGCCCCAGCAGCCGTGCATAGTCGATCGGCGTCAGGCCGACCTGCTCGCACGGCAGGTCGGGCGTCGCGACATCGTGCCCCCGACGCTCCAGTTCCGCGGCGACCCGGCTGAAGCACCAGCCTCCATGCCAGGCGCCGTGCACGAGGACGAACCGTGCCATGGCGCGAGTATCCTGCATCCGATGCTGGGGCACATCCTCACCGCGATCGTCACGCCGTTCCGCGAGGACGAGTCGATCGACTTCGACTCGTTCCAGCGGCTCGCAGGTCATCTCGTCGAGCACGGCTCGGACGGGATCGTCGTCGCGGGCACGACCGGCGAGAGCCCGAATCTCACCGACGAAGAGCGGCTCGACCTGTTCCGCGCAGCGATCGAAGCGGTGGGAGACCGCGCGACCGTGGTCGCGGGCACCGGGACCTATTCGACCCTTCACTCGACACAGCTCTCGGAGCGTGCCGCCGAGCTCGGTGCCGACGCGCTGCTCGTCGTCACGCCGTACTACAGCAAGCCGCCGCAGCGAGGAATCGTCGCCCACTTCGAGGCGATCGCGCGCGCGAGCGACAAGCCGATCGTCGCGTACAACATTCCGGCGCGCGTCGTGGTGAACATCGAGCCGGAGACGATCTCGCGGCTCGCCGAGATCGGGACGGTGCAGGCCGTCAAGCAGGCGAACGGCGACCTCGGGCAGGCCCGGCACATCGTCGACAGCGGGCTCGACCTGTATGCGGGCGACGACGTGCTGCTGCAGCCGTTCCTGGAGCTCGGTGCGACCGGTGGGATCTGTGTCCACACGCACGTGGTCGGCCCGCAGGTTGCCGCGCAGGTGAGTGCGACGCTGGCCGGCGACGTCGAGCGTGGCCGTGAGCTCGACCGGGAACTGGGGCCGGCGTACGAGCTCCTCGGTGTCCAGACGAATCCCCTTCCGATCAAGGCCGCGCTGAACCTGCTCGGTCACGGAGTGGGAGGGCACCGATTGCCGCTCCCGGCGCCCACCGAGCAGGAGGTCGCGGCCGTCCGCGCGTGCCTCGAACGGCTCGGCCTGCTGGTCGCAGCCTAGACTGCCGTCCGAATGGCCAACGACGTCTTACGCGTGATCCCGCTCGGCGGGCTCGGCGAGGTGGGGAAGAACATGACCGTCTACGAGCTCGGCGACGAGATCATCGTCGTCGACGCCGGGATGGCGTTCCCGCGCGACGAGCACCTCGGGGTCGACGTGATCCTCCCCGACTTTGGCTACCTGCGCGACAAGCGATCCGTGCCGTGGTGCTGACGCACGCGCACGAAGACCACGTCGGTGCCCTCCCGTTCCTGATGCGCGAGATCCGCGTGGACGAGATCTGGGCTACCGGCTGACCCTTGGACTTGTGAAGTCGAAGCTCGACGAACACGGCCTGCTGCGCGCGGCGGAGCTGCGCGAAGCCGAGCCTGAGAAGGGCCCGATCCAGCTCGGGCCGTTCAAGCTGGAGTTCATCCGCATGGCGCACTCGATTCCTGACGCCGTCGGCATTGCGATCGAGACCGACGCCGGGCTCGTCTTCCACAGCGGCGACTGGAAGCTCGACCACACCCCCGTCGACGGTCTGCGCACCGACGTCGGGCGCCTGGCCGCGCTCGGCAATCGCGGAGTCGACTTGCTGCTCGGTGACTCGACGAACGCAGAGCGCGCAGGGTTCACCCGCTCGGAGCGCGTCGTTGGCGAGGCGTTCCGGCAGATCATCCCGGTCCGGCGTGGCCGGATCCTCGTCTCCAGCTTCGCGTCGAACATCCACCGGATGCAGCAGGCAATCGACGTCGGCGTCGACTCCGGGCGCAAGGTCGTCGTCGTCGGACGTTCGATGCGCCGGAACATGAACGTCGCGCGCAATCTCGGCTATGTCGAGGTGCCGGAGGATGTTCTCGTCAAGCCGGCCGACCTCGACGGAGTGCCGCCGGGCGAGCAGCTGATCATCTGCACCGGTTCTCAGGGCGAGCCGCTCTCGGCCCTGACCCGGATCGCGTACAACGATCATCCCGCTGTCAAGGTCGAGCGCGGTGACACGGTGATCATCTCGGCGCGCCCGGTGCCGGGCAACGAGCTGCGCGTGCACGATGCGATCAACCGGCTCACGAGAAACGGCGCGGAGGTCCTGCACGAGGAGAACGCTGACGTGCACGTCTCGGGACACGCCCGTGCCGAAGAGCTGCGGACGCTGCTGAGCCTGTTGCGCCCGAAGGCGGTGATGCCGATCCACGGCGAGTACCGGATGCAGGCGGCACATGCCCGGCTCGCTCAGGACGCCGGTGTGCCCGCGAGCTCGATCGTGATCGCCGAGAACGGCGATGTCGTCGAGCTCTCGGCGAGCGGCGTTCGGATTGCAGACCGCATCGAGGCCGGCGTGACCTACGTGGACGGCCTTGGGGTCGGCGACATCTCCGACGTCGCGCTTCGCGACCGGCGTCACATGTCGGAGGACGGTGTCCTGATCGTCGTCACGACGCTCTCCGACGGAGCCGCGGCGGCGCCGGAGCTGATCACCCGCGGTTTCGCCGAGAGCGACGAGCTGCTGTCGGAGATGCGCCAGGAGGCGCACGAGATCGTGCGCGATCTCCTCGCAGACGACATCCGCGAGGTCAAGCTGCTCCAGGAGCACATCCACGACGGGCTGGGCCAGCTGGTCTACGACCGCACCCACCGCCGTCCGATGATCCTTCCGGTGGTGATCGAGGTATGACGACGATCGGGACCCGCCCGGAGTGGGCGGCGGTGATCGCCGAGCATGCCGTCGACGAGGCGACCGGGCGCAAGCTGATCGGGCAGCTCGTGTCCGTCGAGGTCTCCTCGCTCGCGTTCTGCCGCCTGCTCGAGCGTTGGCGGAGCGGTGAGGCCGATCCGAGCACGCCCGGTCGCCGTCAGGCAGCGCTGCGGCGGGCGGCCGACCGGGTCGAGACGGCGCTCGCCGGGCTGGAGCGCCCACTCGGGCGGTACCTGCTCGAGCTGGAGGCGGACCACGCAGAGGGGCGATCGTGGTTCGGCGAGCCAGGCCCGGCCGAGCTCGTCGACTGGCAGCCGGTGCTCGAACGCGCCGGGGTGCGGGTCGCTGCGCATCGGGTCGCGACCGCATATCTCGAGCTGGCCGTCCTCGTGAGGGCGCTCGAGGGACTGTCCGCGCAGGCGCGGTGGCAGTCGTCGATCGACAAGAGCTCGCTCTGGGCCGGCCTGTTCGACCTGCGCGAGAACCTGCTCGGCCGGGCGCACGACGATCTTCGCGCGATCGCCGCCTGACACCTTCTAGGCTCGGTACGTGACTGTCGAGCTCACCGTCGTCGGGTCGATCAACCTCGACCTCGTCGCCCGTGTCGAGCGCCTGCCGCGCCCCGGAGAGACGATCTCCGGCTCCTCGTTCGAGCGCTTCCCGGGCGGGAAAGGCGCGAACCAGGCCGTTGCCGCCGCACGGCTCGGCGCACACGTTCGACTGGTCGGGGCGGTGGGGACCGATCCGCTCGCCGACGAGGCGCTCGCAGGGCTTCGGGCGGCCGGGGTCGACCTCGAGCTCGATCACACCGGCACGACGGGGATCGCGCTCATCCTCGTCGGTGAGGACGGCGAGAACCAGATCGTCGTGATCCCGGGTGCGAACGCGGCGGTGCGCGCGGTCTCCCCGCGCGGCGCCGTGCTCTGCCAGCTCGAGGTGCCGAACGACGTCGTGCTCGCCGCTGCGCGCGACGCCGAGTTCTTCGCCCTGAACGCCGCACCGGCCCGATCGATCGATGTCGAGCCCGACCTTCTGATCGTGAACCAGCTCGAGCACGAGATCGTGTCGCGCGGCAAGCTCGTCGCGGTGACCTACGGCGCGGAAGGAGCGGCGCTCTTCGAGCACGGAGTCGAGGTCGCGCGCGCGCTGCCTCCGGCGGTCGAGGTCGTCGACGGAACGGCCGCGGGCGATGCATTCGCCGCGTGTCTCGTCGTCTCGCTCCTTGAGCGGCGTCCACGGGGCGACGCGCTTCGCCGCGCCTGCGCGGCCGGGGCTCTCGCAGCGTCACGACTCGGAGCGCAACCCTCCCTGCCGACGACGCGGGAGCTCGAGGCGATTCTCACCGAGTGAAGGCTTTTTTCGGCGCATGACATGAGTCATACTCGGGCGCTCAGTGTCAGCGCCGGCCTCAGGTGGGCTCGAGTTCGCGGTTCTCGGAACGCTCGAGGTGCGCCGTGGCGGCCGGGTCGTGCCTCTCGTCGGTCTTCGCCAGCGCGCGCTCCTCGCGATCCTCCTGCTCCACGCGGGCGAGGTCGTCTCGAGTGACCGGCTGATCGACGACCTCTTCGGCGAGGAAGCATCGAGCGGAGCCGCGAACGCGCTCCAGCAAGCCGTCTCACGGCTGCGCCGCGCCCTCGACGGCGCCGATGGCGACGGCCTGAACGGGAACCCGCTCGTCACGCAGGCGCCCGGCTATCGGCTCGACGTCGAGGCAGACCACCTCGACCTGCACCGCTTCGAGCGGCTGCGACTTGACGCGCACCATGCCCTCGGGGACGGGGACGCAGCGCGCGCTGCGAGACAACTCGGGGACGCGCTAGCGCTCTGGCGCGGACCTCCGCTCGCCGACCTCGCGGAGCTCGACTTCGCACAGCAGGAGATCAGGCGGCTCGAGGAGCTGCGTCTGAGCGCCGTCATGGACCGCATCGACGCAGAGCTGGCGCTCGGCAGCGCGCACGACCTCGTCGCCGAGCTGAACATGCTGGTCGACGCGAACCCCTACCAGGAACGACTGCTTGGCCAGCTCATGCTCGCGCTCTACCGAGCCGGGCGCCAGGCCGATGCACTGCAGGCGTTTCGGGACGGACGCGAACGACTCAGCGACGAGTTGGGCCTCGAACCGACCCGGTCGCTGCAGCAGCTCGAGCGCGCGATCCTGATCCACGATGAGTCGCTCGAGGCGGCTTCGAGGCCGCACACCGACGGCAGCGAGATCGCAGTCTGTCCGTTCAAGGGCCTCGCGTCGTTCGGCATCGCGGACTCCAGATTCTTCTGCGGCAGGGAGCGACTCGTCGACGACCTCGTCGCCCGCCTGGCCGAGGGCACGCTCGTCGGCATCATCGGCCCTTCGGGGATCGGCAAGTCATCGCTGCTTCGCGCAGGCCTCCTGCGGGCGCTCGCGTCGGGCGCGCTGCCCGGGAGCGAGCATTGGCCGATCGTGGTCGTGCGGCCGGGTGCGCACCCGGCCGCAGAGCTCGAGGCCGCCCGCAGTGACCTGCCGGGCTCTCCGGACGACCGCTATGTCGTCGCCGTCGATCAGTTCGAAGAGCTGTTCACCGTCTGCGGGGACGAAGGCGAGCGCGTGGAGTTCGTCGACGCGCTCATGGCGATCGCGGACGATCCGCGCCGGCGAGGCGTCGTCGCGCTCGCATTGCGAGCCGACTTCTACGGACGGTGCGCGACCTATACCGCGTTTGCGCGTCTCCTTTCTTTCAGCCACGTTCTCGTCGGCCCCATGCAGCCCGAGGAGCTGGAACGGGCGGTCGTCGTTCCCGCCGAGCGTGCCGGCCTGGAGGTCGAGTCGAGTCTCGTCTCGGCTCTCGTCGGCGACGTCGCCGGCGAGCCCGGCGGCCTGCCGCTCCTCTCGACCACGTTGCTCGAGCTCTGGCGCCGTCGCGCCGGATCGACCTTGCGGCTCGCCGACTACCAGGCGGCCGGAGGTGTGCGCGGTGCGGTCGGGCGGCTCGCCGAGGCGACCTACACCGGTCTGAGCGAGGACGGGCGGGCAATCGCGCGAGCCCTGATGTTGCGCCTGGCTGTCGGCGATACGGACAACGCGGTTCGGCGCCGGTTACCGGCCGCCGAGCTGGTGCGCGGCAGAGCAGACGTCCAGGAGGTGCTCGATGCCCTCGTCGAGGCCCGCCTGCTGACGGCCGATGACGGCTCGGTCGAGGTCGCCCACGAGGCGCTGCTGCGCGAGTGGCCCCGCATGCGCGGCTGGCTCGAGGAAGAGCGCGAGTCTCGCCGGCTCGAGACGCACCTCCGCGCCTCGGCTCAGGAGTGGGCGGCAGGCGGACGCGACGCCGGAGACCTCTACCGAGGCGCGAGGCTCTCGGCGCTGCTCGACTGGCAGGCCGGGCACCCCGGCGAGCTCGGGCCGGTCGAGGACGAATTCGTCGCTGCGAGCCGGCTGGAGAGCGAACGGGAGCTACAGGCTCAACGGGTGCGTAACCGGCGTCTGCGTGCGCTCGCGGCGGGCATCTTCGCCCTCCTTCTTCTGGCGATGGCTGCCGGCGGAGCGGCGTTGCTGCAACGTGGAACTGCGCGTCGCGAGGCACGGGTCGGGCTCGCGCGGGAGCTCGGCGCCGAGGCGGTGAGCGAGCCGCGCATCGATCGCGCGCTGCTGCTCGCGCGCGAGGCCGTCAATCTGAGCCCATCCACGCAGACCGACGGCACGCTGCTCACGACGCTGCTGCGAACGCCGACCGCGATCGCGACGTTCTCTTCTCCCGATGGCTTCCGCCCGCAAGCGCTCAGTGTGAGCCCCGACGGGCGCACGCTCGCCGTCTCGGACAACGGCGCGAACGTGCGGTACTACAACCTGCCGACGCGGACGCTGCGTGCCACTACTCGGTCGTTCGGTTTCAGCAATCCTGTCGTGTACACCCCGGACGGCTCACGTCTGGTCGGTATCGCCGGGAACATGCTCGAGATCGAGAACGCCCGCACGCTCAAATCGATGGGTGGACTCGCCTACGACCCGCTCTACGCGTCGAGCGCAACCAGAACAGAGGCCGAGGTCGACGGCGACGGGCGGCTCGATCTGGCAGAGGCCTCACAACTCAAGAATGGCTCGGACGGTCCGGCGTTCATCGACCAGTGGAATCTCCGGACGCACAAGCGAGTCCGGACCCGTGTACCGATCGGTGGCCACGGAGCGTTCTATCTCCAACCTGTCAGCGGGAGGCGGTTGGTCGTGATCGGGGACACTGCCGCGACGATCGTCGACGCGGGCAATTTGCACCTCCTGAAGCGCATACGGCTCCCGTTGTCGATCGCCAAGAGCGGGGTTGCTGCGGTGAGTAGTGACGGCCACGCGCTTGCGCTCGCGGCCAATTCCGGCGCGGTCTGGATCGTCGACCTACGAACCGACGAGGCGCGAGCGACACAGGGCAGCCTCCCGTCGGCTGCGGTGTCCGCGGAGTTCTCGCCCGATGGTCGGACACTCGCGACCGGTGCCGAGGACGGAACCGTGATCGTGTGGGACGTCAAATCGGGAGCGGCCGAGCAGCGTCTGACCGGACACGGTTCGCGTGTCACCTCCGGTGTCTTCAGCCCGAACGGGCGAACTCTCTACACCTGCAGCCTGGACGGCGCGATCTTCGCCTGGGACATCGGTCGCAAGCGGAGCTTCGGCATCCCGTTCGTCACCGCGCCTGCCTCGAAGCTGGGAGTCAGGTCCGTTGTGTCCGCAGGGGCACCTCCGCTCGCCCTGTCACCGGACGGGCGCCGGTTCGCGACGGTTGCCGGTCGAACCCGCGTCGGCATTTTCCGTGCGGATACAGGATCGGAGGAATCAGCATTCGACGTCTCGACCGGCGGTGATGTCATGGCGGTCGCGTGGTCCAGGTCTGGCGAGCTGGCCGTAAGCGGCGACGCAGGGCGCGTCCAGATCTGGAACGTCTCGGGCCGCCCACACCTGGCCCGCATCCTGCACGGGATCAGCTCGGCCGACCAGCAGGCCGAGGCCGTCACGTCGCTGGCCTACTCACCCGACGGCTCCCTCCTCGCAGCTGGCGATGTCAGCCAGGTCTGGAGCTACGGCACGGTTGCGGTCTGGGATGCCGCGACCGGACGAATGCTCTGGAAGGTGCTCAACAAGCAGGCTGGGGTCAATGCGGTCGTATTCTCGCCGGACGGCACGAAGCTCGCGGCAGGTCAGGAGTCGAACCGCGTGACGGTCTACGACGCCCACTCGGGCCGAGTGAGGCGAATCGTGCGTCCCGAAGGGGAATGGGGACACGTTGTCGCGGCGTTCAGCCGGACCGGTTTACTCGCGACGGGCGACTGGTCCGGGATCGTCCAGCTCTGGGATTCGTCATCGGGACGGGAGGTCGGCAAGCCCACGCTGGTGGCCCCGGCTCCCGTCGCGAGCATCGCGTTCAGCCCCAGCGGTTCGACGTTCGCGACGACCGGCGGGTCGGATGGTCTCGCGAGGATCTGGTCGAGCGCGACGTTGCAGCCGGTGGGAAGCGCACTGGTCGGAGCGAGGGGAACATGGGGCAGCGCTGCCTACACTCCCGACACTGGGCACCTGGTCGTCGTCCACGACGACGGTACGGGGAATTTGTGGCCGACATCCATCGCAGCGTGGGAGCGCCACGCCTGCGCGGTCGCCGGCCGCAACCTGACGCGGGCGGAGTGGCGGCAGTATGTCGGCGGCACCGCCTACCGGGTGACCTGCCCTGGTCAGCCCGGCGTCAGCGGCTCGTAAGAACACCGTCAGCGACGCACACAACCCTCCTCGCAACGGCCGCACGGGCGGCCCGAAGCGAAGGAGGTACGTCGATGTCTATCGGCGGAATCGACTGGCCACTCATGGCGTGGATCACCATCGCGGCGATCGTTCTCACCGGCGGCGCACTCGCGTTTCTCCGCAGTGCCTCGTTCAGAGCGAGGCAATGGGGGAAACACCTGACCAGGAGGCGGTTCCGGGGGCCGATCGCTGTCCTCGTCGTGGTCGCAGCGGTCACGGCGGCCGGTTCGCAGGCGCAGACTCAGCGGCGCCAGACGCCGGCGAGCATCACCAACGCCGCGTACTCGCGCCACGTCTTCCAGATCTGTGCTGGTGCAGTCCTGTTCGAAGGAAGCCACGCGCTCGGCACCCGCCAAGGCACACTCGACGCCGCAGCCGACATCAGCGCTTCGACGCGGCGCCGGCTGGCGGAGATCGCGCAGCTATCGGCGCCCACAGACGAGGCACAGACGATCGCTCGGTGGCTTGCCGTCCAACAGCAGCTCGCCGACACGTATGCCCAAAATCTGGTGCAGCTCTACGACCTGATCGCTGCAGTGCCGACGTCCGACCAACAGGCGACGCAAGCTTCGCAGCCGATCCGCGCGACCCTGGATGCGCCCTATTCGCTCCGCCTCGCGGCCGGCCGCCTCGAGCTGAAGCTCGGAGTGCCCGACTGCACGGGAGATTGACCGCCGCAGCATCGACCACAGCGACGGCAGGTCGCAAGGCCTCCACTCTGGGGGGTGAAGGTGCGAGCGGGAGAGGCGGCGAGCCGCCGCCTCTCCCGCAATACTCGCTCCATGACGCCGACGCCGATTATCCTCGACTGCGATCCCGGGCACGACGACGCGATCGCCATCCTGCTTGCCCTGGCCTCTCCTGAGCTCGAGCTCGTCGGAGTGACGACCGTCTCGGGCAATCAGACGCTCGACAAGACGACCGCGAATGCCCAGCGCGTGCTCGAACTGGCCGGACGCAGCGACATTCCCGTCTACGCGGGCGCCGACGCGCCGTTCATCCGCGGACGTGACGTCGCAGCGCACGTGCACGGAGAGTCCGGTCTCGACGGTCCCGACCTGCCGCCTGCGAGCAAGGCTCCGCAAGACCAGCACGCGGTCGAGTACCTCGCCGAGCAGTTCGGTGCGGCACCACGGGCAACGCTCGTCGCGACCGGCCCACTGACGAATGTCGGTCTCGCGTTCGCGACCCACGCCGGGGCGCGACCCGGGCGGATCGTCTTGATGGGCGGGGCGGTCGGCGAAGGGAACCGAACGCCCGCGGCCGAGTTCAACATCTGGGCCGACCCCGAGGCCGCCCAGCGGGTCTTTGCTGAGAACCTCGACACGACGATGGTCGGCCTCGACGTGACGCATCGCGCATTGATCACCGACGCGCACACCGAGCGGATGCGCGGAGCGGGCCGTGTGGGGAGGGTCGTCGCCGAGCTGATGGACTTCTACGCACGCTTCCACAAGACGCGCTACCCGGATCTCGCCGGCTCGCCGATGCATGACCCCGTCTGCATCGCCCACTTGATCGATCCGACGCTGCTGGAGGTGCACGACGCGTTCATCGAGGTCGACTGTACGACCGGGCCGAGCTGGGGGCGCACGAACGTCGACTGGCGGAACCGCGAGCACTTCGGCCCGCCGAACGCCAAGGTCGCGCTCGACATCGACGGCGAGCGGTTCGCAGAGCTCGTCGTCGAACGGATCAGCAGCCTGCCGTGATCGTGTTCGCCGCGATCGCTCCGCACGGCGGACCGGTGTTCGACGAGCCGGAGGGCGCGACCCGAAAGGGGATGGACGAGCTCGGCCATCGCTTCGCCGCCGAGCGGCCGGAGGCGGTGATCGTCGTGACGCCGCACGGCGTCCATGTCGACGGGCACTTCCCCGTCGTTCGGTCCGCGCAGCTCGCAGGCGACGCATCGCAGTGGACCGATGCCGACACGCAGTACGAGGGGCCGGGCGATCCCACGCTCGCCGACGCGTGCGTCCAGTCGCTCCAGGCGGCGGGCCTGCCTGCACTCGGGGTCACGTTCGGCGCGACGGCGGCCGGATCGTCGACGATGCCGCTCGACTGGGGCGCGCTGATCCCGCTGTGGTTCATGCGCGCGCCTGCCGTCGTCGTGAGCCCATGCCGTGCCCTCTCGAACGACGAGCACATTCGGGCGGGCGCGGCCCTCGCGGACGCGACGGCTCATCGCCGGGTCGCCCTGATCGCGAGCGCGGACCACGGCCACGGCCACTCGGCCGGCGGGCCGTACGGCTTCGCACCCGAGTCGGCCGAGTACGACGACGAGATCCAGGCGGTTGTGCGCGACAACCGGCTGGGCGCATTGCGAGGCTGGGACCCCGGCTTCGCGGTCGCCGCAAAGGCGGACAGCTTCTGGCAGCTGCTGATGTTGCACGGTGCCCTCGGGGACGATTTCGAGGCCGAGCTGCTCTCCTACGAGGTGCCCACCTACTTCGGGATGCTCACCGCGGCCTATGTTCGGAAGGACTGACCGGCCGTAGCGCGAAGTGCGCCGTCATGGCGCGCAGCAAGCGGCCCCACAAGGCCTCCCCGAAGACGCCCAGCCGCGTCAAGAAACGGACGGTACGGAAGCGCCGCGGGAAAGGGCTTCGGCTCGCACACGCCCACCAGCATCCCGAGCTGATCGGGCTTTGCCTCGCCGCGGTCGGGGTGTTCCTCGCCGCCGTGCTCTGGTTCGGCTTCAGCGGCGGCCCTGTCGCTGGGGCCGCAAAGAGCGCGATCGGGGCTGCGGCCTATCTCGCACCGGTGATTCTCATCCCGCTCGGGGCGCTGATGATCGCGAAGAGCTCGCTCATCGACGTTCGGCCGTTCCAGCTCGGCCTCGCGGTCGCGCTCACGGGTCTCCTGCTGACGCTCGGCACCGCACACGGCGGTCTTGTCGGGGACGGTTTCGAGTCGCTCGTGGCGCTGGGACTCGGCACGACCGGCGCCACGATCCTCGGAGTCCTCTTGACGATCACCGGAGTCCTGCTCCTGACGGGGGCGAGCCTTGGTGCGATCCTCCGTCGCACCGGCCACGAGCTGCACCGTGCGCACACAGCGGTCCGACGCGAGCGCGTACCACGGGCGGAGAGCCTGCCGGAGCTGACCCCCGAGCACGCCCTCGAACCGCCCGTCGACGTGCGCAAGGACTATCCCGACCTCGTCTCCGACTCCGTCTCGGGACCGTCGCCGGTGCTCTTCATGCAGGAGCAGGAGGAGCCGAGCGTGTTCTCGGAGGAGAACACGCAGGAGACGCTGTTCGAGACGTCCGTTGCCGTGGCCGACTACAAGCTGCCCGACCGGGGGCTCTTGAAGCAGTCGAAGCCGGGCAGTGGGCCGACGGGTGAGGCAAACGCGCGGGTCGCCGAGGCGCTTGTCACATGCCTCGCGCATTTCGGCGTCGATGCGACGGTGATCGGCCAGATCTCAGGGCCTCGCGTGACGCGCTACGAGCTGCAGCTTGCACCGGGAACGAAGGTCGGCAAGGTGGCGAATCTGAAGGACGACCTGAGCTACGCGCTCGCGACGACGGAGATCCGCATTCTCGCGCCGATCCCCGGGAAACAGGCCGTCGGCGTCGAGGTCCCGAACCTCAGCCCGAACCTGGTCACGCTCGGCGACATCTACGACGACCTGCCCGCGACCGCGAGCCCGCTCAGCGTCTGGCTCGGCAAGGACATCTCCGGTGCCGCGGTGTGGGCCGACCTCGCGCGCATGCCGCACATCCTGATCGCCGGCACGACCGGCTCGGGGAAGTCGGGCTGTATCAACGCGATTCTCACGTCGATCCTGCTGCGTGCGACCCCTGACGAGGCGCGGCTGATCCTGATCGACCCGAAGAAGATCGAGCTCAACTACTACGAGTCGATCCCGCACCTCCTCACGCCCGTCGTCTCCAGCCCGAAGGAGGCAAGCGCGGTGCTGCTCAACGTCGTCAGCGAGATGGAGCGCCGCTACGAGCGCCTCAGCCAGGTGCGCGCACGCAATCTCGCCGAGGCGAACCGCGCGTTCCGCAAGCGCGGCGAGGAGGAGCTTCCCTACCTGCTCGTCGTGATCGACGAGCTCGCCGACCTGATGATGGTCAGCCCTCAGGAGGTCGAGGACTCGATCATCAGGCTCGCGCAGAAGTCGCGCGCGGTCGGCATCCACCTGGTGCTCGCAACGCAGCGGCCGTCGGTGGACGTGATCACCGGCATGATCAAGGCGAACGTCCCGTCGCGGATCGCGTTCGCCGTCTCGTCGCAGACCGACTCGCGGGTGATCCTCGACCAGAACGGGGCGGAGAGCCTGCTCGGGCAGGGCGACATGCTGTTCAAGCCGCTCGGAACCTCGCGCCTGCAGCGCGTCCAGGGCGCCTTCGTGACCGAGGACGAGATCGCGCTGATCGTCGAGCAGACGAGGACGCAGCGCGAGCAGGAGGTCGACGAGAGCTTCCTCGAGCTGCCGCAGGTCTTCGCGGACGGGTCCGACAGCGAGGACGGGGAGTTCGACCCGGACGAGGATCCGCTCCTCGACAAGGCGATCGAGATCGTTGTGACCGCGCAGACCGCCTCTGTGAGCCTGCTCCAGCGCCGGTTGCGCGTCGGGTACACAAGAGCGGGACGGTTGATCGACATGTTGGAACGGCGGGGGATCATCTCCCCCTACGAAGGCTCGAAGCCGCGCCGGGTGCTCCTCACCGAGCTCGACCTCGAACGCGTCGCAGCCGACTAGCAAGTCGACCTGTGGACGGGCTACGCTACGCCCGCAACTCCCCCCGGTCAGACCAATAGAGGAGGGTAAGTGAAGTTTTCTCGCGGGATTATGCTGGCGTGCGTCGTCGCACTCGCTGCAGTGGTCGTGACGGCCACGGCATTCGGCAGTGCGAAGGCTCCGGCCGCGCAGAAGGGGTCATTCACAGCGGCGCTCGTGAGTGACATCGGAAAGTTCACCGACAAGGGCTTCAACCAGAACCAGTTGAAGGGCCTGAACACGGCGAAGTCCAAGCTCGGTGTTTCGACCATCGCTCTGCAGTCGAACTCGACCAGTGACTATGCGCCGAACTTCAACACGGCGATCCGCAAGGGCGCAAAGCTCGTCGTCGCGGCAGGCTTCCTGCTCGCCCCGACCGAGGCGACCTACGCGAAGAAGTTCCCGAACGTGAACTTCGCCATCACCGACTACACGGTGCACACGGCGCCGTTCGCGAACAAGGCGGGCAAGGTCCTGCCGGCGTTCAAGAACGTCGAGGGCCTGACGTACGCCGCGAACGAGTCCGGCTGCCTCGTCGGCGTTCTCGCGGCGAAGATGGCCAAGAAGATGGGCGGGAACACCGTCGGAGCGGTCGGCGGTCTCAAGATCCCGCCGGTCGACATCTGGATCGCCGGTTACAAGTACTGCGTCGACAAGGTCGCGCCGGGCATGAAGGTGCTCGTGCAGTACTCGAACGACTTCGTGGCGACGGACAAGTGCCAGACAGTTGCCCAGAACGAGATCGCACAGGGCGCCAAGGTGCTGTTCCAGGTCGCAGGCGGCTGCGGTCTCGGCACGCTCAAGGCTGCCGCTGACGCGAAGCTCTGGGGCATCGGTGTCGACGTCGACCAGTACAACGACGCACCGCGCGTCCTCGTGAGCGGTGTCAAGCGAGATCGACAACGGCGTCTACGACGCGATCCAGCAGGCGAAGAGCGGCAAGTTCCAGGGCGGCTCCGACCTCGTGTTCAACCTGAAGAACGGTGGCATGGGCATCGGCAGGATCAGCCCCTCGGTTCCCGGGGCCTGGGTCAAGCTGGTGGCCTCGTACAAGGCGAGGATCATCGCCGGCACGCTCAAGGTGCCGAGCGGCCTCTAGCACTCGGAAGCTGCGCGAATGCGGAAGGGCGGGCCTCGTGCCCGCCCTTTTGCGTTCCGTTTAGGATGCTGCGCGATGGCCGACGATCTCGTTCTCGAGATGCGCGGGGTCCGGAAGGAGTTCCCGGGCACCGTCGCCAACGACGACGTCGATCTCGATGTGCGCCGCGGTGAGGTGCACGCGCTGCTCGGCGAGAACGGCGCCGGCAAGTCGACGCTGATGAACATCCTCTACGGCCTGTACCGGCCCGATGCCGGCGAGCTCCTGCTGAACGGCAAGCGGGTCGAGTTCTCGTCCGCACGGGACGCGATCGGCGCCGGGATCGGGATGGTCCACCAGCACTTCATGCTGATCCCGGTGATGACGGTCGCCGAGAACATCGTGCTCGGCGTCGAGCCGCGTCACAACCTGCTGCTGGACGAGCGCACGGCCGAGAGGCGCGTCCGCGAGCTCTCCGAGCGCTTCTCGCTCGCCGTCGATCCGAGCGCGCTCGTCAGCGACATCACGGTGGGCCAGGAGCAGCGGGTCGAGATCCTGAAGGCGCTCTATCGCGGTGCTGACATCCTGATCCTCGACGAGCCGACCGCCGTGCTGACGCCGCAAGAGGCGCACGAGCTGTTCGAGATCATTCGCAGCCTGCAGGCGGACGGCAAATCGATCATCTTCATCAGCCACAAGCTGAACGAGGTGCTCGAGATCGCCGACCGGATCACGGTGCTTCGCCGTGGCAAGAAGATCGAGACGGTCCCGCGAGAGGGAGCGACCGAGGCGTCGCTCGCCCGCGCGATGGTCGGCCGCGACGTCCTGCTGCGCGTCGAGAAGGCGCCCCCGCAGACCGGCGACGTGCTGCTCTCCGTGGAGGATCTCCACGTTCGCGACGACCGCGGCATCGAGAAGGTGCGCGGTGTTTCGTTCGACGTCCGAGCGGGTGAGATCGTGGGTCTCGCGGGGGTGGACGGCAACGGCCAGACGGAGTTGATCGATGCGATCACGGGACTGATGAAGACCGACGGCGGCACGATCAAGGTCGCAGGGCGGGAACTGCGCGACGCGAGCGCGCGCGAGATGCTCGATGCCGGCGTCGGGCATATCCCCGAGGACCGCCAACGGCGCGGCCTGGTGCTCGAGTTCTCGATCGCCGAGAACATCGCGCTCCACGACTACGCCAAGGCGCCGTCCGCGAAGTGGGGCTGGCTGTTCCCCAAACGGCTCCTCGCACGCGCCGGCAGTCTGATCCGCGAGTTCGACGTGCGGGGCGGCGGGCCGCTCGCACCCGCCGGCGCGCTCTCCGGCGGCAACCAGCAGAAGGTCGTCGCCGCCCGTGAGATCTCGCGCGACCCCAAGGTCCTCATCGCTGCGCAGCCGACCCGCGGTCTCGACGTCGGCGCGATCGAGTATCTGCACCGGCGGCTCGTCACCGAGCGCGACGAGGGTCGTGCCGTGCTGCTCGTCTCCCTCGAGCTGGAGGAGATCTTCTCGCTCTCGGACCGCATTCTCGTCATCTACGAGGGAAAGATCGTCGGCGAGCACACCGGCGACGTCTCGGAGCAGCAGATCGGGCTCGAGATGCTCGGCGGACGGGAGCGTCCCGCCGCGTGAGCACGGACCCGACCGCGCCGCCCGAGACACCCGAGGAAGCTGCCGAGACCGGCACACTCGCCGCGCGCTTCGCCGTCAAGCAGCGGGCCGGGGGAATCGTCGTGCCGGTGCTGACGGGAGTGATCGCCTTCCTGATCGGCGGGTTCGTGGTCCTCGCGACGGGCCACAACCCGCTGCTTGCGTATCGCGACATCTTCAACGGCGCGGGTCTCAACTGGATCTTTCATCCGACGACGAACATCGTGTCGACCTCGGCCTACAACCTCACGCAGACCCTGCTGCAGACGACGACTCTCATTCTCACCGGGCTGGCCGTGGCATTCGCGTTCCGCTGCGGCATGTTCAACATCGGCGGCCAGGGCCAGTACCTCGTCGGCCTGTACGTCGCGAACTGGCTCGGCTACTCCCTCGCCGGCATGCAGCCGTTGCCGCACATCCTGATCGCGGTCAGCGGCGCGACGCTCGCGGGTGCCGCGTGGGCCGGTATCGCCGGTTTCCTGAAAGCGACCGTCGGCGCGCACGAGGTGATCTCGACGATCATGCTCAACTGGATCGCGATCTGGGTCGGCATCTGGCTGTTCGGCGACGGCGGCCCGCTCCAGAACGCGGCCAACAGCTCCGTGCCGATCTCGAACGACGTCGCGCCGAGCGCGCAACTGCCGGTCTTCTGGGGAGTCCAGGGCCTGCAAGGCCTCGACGTCGCCTTCTTCGTCGCGCTCGCGGCGCTCGTCGTCTTTGCGCTGATTCTCAACCGGACGACGCTCGGCTACGAGGTGCGCGCGGTCGGGTTCAACCCGGAGGCGGCCGCGTACGGCGGGATCAGCGTGAAGAAGAACCTGATCCGCGCGATGGCGATCTCCGGCGGCGTTCGCCGGGCTGGCCGGCGCGCTCGACATGCTCGGTTACCTCTACCACTTCGGGACGTCCGACATCCCGGTGAGCTCGGTGGGCTTCCTCGGCATCGCCGTCGCGTTGCTCGGACGGAACACGGCGGTCGGTGTCGGGTTCGGTGCGCTGCTCTTCGGTGCGCTGCTCTTCGGCACGACGCACGGCCTGTCGTCGAACGTCATCGATCCGTCGCTCGCCGGCAACCTCACCTACATGATCCAGGGTCTCGTGGTGCTGTTCGTGGGCGCCGACGTCCTGATCCTCTCCGTGTGGGGCGCCCGCCGGAAGCTCCGCCCCAAGGCGAAGACAGGCACCGTAGGAGCTTCGGCGTGACCTGGGCCGCTCAGGGCAACAGCCGCAACCCGGTCGCCCGCTGGCTGCGCAACCCCGCCGTCACCGGTTACACCGGCATCGCGCTCGGTGTCCTCGCGGGATTCATCGGCATCCCGCCGATTCAGGCGCGTGGTGTGATCTGGTCGCTCCTGATCGGGATCTTCGCCGTCATGTTCGGCATCGCCACCTTCAGCCGGGGCCGCGGCCGTCTCGGGCTCGGTGCTGTCGCTGCCGGTGTGCTCGGCCTCGGCCTAGGGATCCTCGCAACGCGCTCGAGCATCGGCAACCTGAACGTCGTCTTCAACGCCTCGCTGCTCGCCCAGACCTTCGCGTTCGCGACGCCGCTCGTGTTCGGCGCGATCGGCGGGATGTTCTCCGAGCGCAGCGGGGTCGTCAACATCGGCCTCGAGGGGATGATGCTGATGGGGGCGTTCTGGGGCGTCTGGGGCGCCGACAAGGGCGGTAGCTGGGTCGTGGGCCTGCTCGTGGGGATGGCCGCGGGTGGAGCGCTTGCGCTCGTCTACGCCTACTTCGCGATCCACCTGCGCGCCGACCAGATCGTCGGCGGCACGGCGGTCAACTTCCTTGCGCTCGGGCATCACCGGCTATTTCTTCTTCCAGCTCTACCACGGCAACTACGTCTCACAGGGCGTCTCGACGATCCCGAACATCAAGCTTCCGTGGATCTCCGGCCTGCACTTCCTCGGCCCTGCGATCGGCGACCTGAGCCTGATGATCTGGCTCAGTTTCCTGCTCGTGATCGTCTCCTACTTCGTCGTCTTCAGGACGCCGATCGGCCTTCGCATCCGCGCGTGCGGCGAGCATCCGCGGGCCGCGGACACGGTCGGCATCAACGTCTACGCCGTCCGCTACGGCGCTGTCGTCCTCTCGGGGATCCTCGCCGCCGCCGGCGGCGTCTATCTCTCCGACGGCTTCGGTGGCGGCACCTTCACCGACAACATGACCGACGGACGCGGGTTCATCGCGCTCGCCGCGATGATCTTCGGGAACTGGCGCCCGGCGGGGCATTCGCTGCCGCCCTGCTCTTCGGCTTCTCGAGCGCGGTCGCGCTGCGGCTCCAGGTCTATTCTCCGTCGGCGTCGACGCTCTTCAACGTGCTCCCGTACGTGTTGACGCTGATCGCGGTCGCCGGTGTGATCGGGCGCACGATCCCGCCGGCTGCGGATGGCAAGCCGTATCGCAAGCAGTAGCCCCCGCGCACGGGCGGCGGCGCTGGCCGCGCTCGCGGCCGCGATTCTGATCGTCGTTCTGCCCGCCTCGTCGGCCGCGGTCCGCCCGCCGTTCCTCGCCTGCCTCGTCACCGGGGTCGGCGGCCCGGAGGACGAGTCGTTCACCCAGCTCGCCGTCACGGGGCTGCATGCCGTCGAAGGACGAGGAGTTGTGGGCCGCGTTGTGCGCGGCGCGTCCCAGGCGGATTACGTGCAGGAGCTCAGCTCGTGCGCGCAGAACGGCGCCGGGATCACGATCGGCGTCGGCTACGAGCTCGCGACCGCCGTCGACCAGACCGCGACCATGTTTCCCCGCGCAGCGTTCGCGATCGTCGACGTCGACGTCCGGACTCTCACGCATCGCCCCGCGAACGTCGAGGGCCTGGTCTTCAAGCAGCAGGAGGCCGGGCTACCTGGCCGGTTACCTCGCCGGGCTGTGGGCCGCGAGGCGCGGCGGCAAGGCGGTCGGCTCGATCGGCGGCCTCGACATCCCGCCGGTCGATCGCGCGCTCGCCGGGTTCCGGTTCGGCGCCAAGCGGGCGACCCCGGGCCTCACCGTCCTGAACGCATACTCCGGCGATTTCGCCGTGCCCTCGAACTGCCAGAAGCAGGCACTGGAGCAGATCGCCAAAGGGCTCCGTCGTCGAGTTCCAGGTTGCCGGGCCTTGCGGTGCCGGGGCACTCTCCGCGGCTCGAGCGAAGGGCATCTCCGGGATCGGCTTCGGCGCCGACCAGTCCTCGTTCGGCACGACCATCCTGACCAGCGTGCTCGAGCGAGCCGACGTCGCCGTCGCGGCCGCGGTGCGAGGCGCGCGCTCGGGGCAGTCGGCCGGCGGCACCAACGTGATCTTCGGGGCCAGGAACGGGGGCATCACGGTCGGACGACTGGAGCCCCCGGGTGGGCGTCGCGGTCCGCAGGGCGGTGGCGGGCCAGTTCGCGCTCCTGAAGGCAGGCAAGATCCCCGGCATCCCGACGACGGTCCAGTAACGCCCCGCAGTACCGTATGGCCGATGCGGCTGGCAGCGGCACTGGGCCTCGCTCTCGCGCTGCTCGCAGCGGGGTGCGGCGAGGCGCACAAGGCGAGCCCGCCCGCGACCACGACGACGCGCAGCGCGCCGGCGCCGTCGAGCGAGCTGCACGTCGGGCTCGTCGGCCCGCTCGAGCTCCACCTGCCCGGCGTGGCCGCCGTGCACGGAACGCTCGCACGGGTCGCGGACCTGCCGCTCGTCCTGGTCTCGGACGAAGCGGCCGGCCTCGCCGCCGTCGCGAGCGCCGCGCGCGCCCATCCTTCGTCGCACTTCGCGTTCGTCGGGGCGAGCACGAAGGGCGACCGGGTCGGCAACCTCGTCGGCCTCGTGCTCCGCGACGAGCAGGCTGCGCAGCTCGCGGGCATCGTGGCGGGATACGCCACGGCCGACGTGGGGGCGACCGCACCGCGTGTGGCCTGGGTCGGCCCGCAGAACCGCCGTCTGGCCGCTGCGTTCGCTCAGGGTGTCCACCGCGCATTGCCGGGCGCGACCGTGCTGGACGAGTGGTCACGGTCGATCCCGGCGCGCTGCAAGGAAGCAGCCCTGGCCGGGATCGACCGCGGTGCCATGGTCGTCGCCGCAGATCGTGGTCTCTGTGCCGAGGCGGCGGTCGTTGCCGCGCGGCAGCAGAACGTGCCGGGGCTGCAGCTCTCGGACTTCGAGTCCCGGGATGTCGTCACGACCCTGATCGCGCGCGACGCGGTGGCGGGGGTCTACCACGGTGGCGAGGACCTCGTCTTCGGGGCCGCGAGCGGGGCGATCGGCGTGGGCGCGCTCGACCCGCGGATCTCACTCGCCACGCTGGTGCGGGCGCGTGCGGCCGCGCAGGAGCTCGCGAGCGGCACCCCGTGAGCGACCTCGACCACGAAGAGCTCGACGAGGAGCCGGTCGCCGGGGTCTCGCCGACGCCTCAGCAGCACTTCGCCTGGCGTTTCCGCGGCGCCAAGGACGTGCTGGCACCCGTCCTCACGACGCTCTTCGCCTTCTTCATGGGCGGTCTCGTCGTTGCGCTGACCGGGAAGAGCCCGGTCCGCGTCTACCACGCGATCTTCACCGGCACGGGCCTCGGCTGGTTCTTCCAGGTCGGCAACTACTCCGCGCGGGTCCCGTTCGGCACCAGCCACATGTGGTTCCCGTGGGACACGAGCTCGGTCGCCGCCTCGAACCTGCAGCAGACGCTGCTCTTCACGACTCCGATCATCCTGACCGCGCTCGCCGTCGCCTTCGCGTTCCGCTGCGGGATGTTCAACATCGGCGGCCAGGGCCAGTACATCGTCGGAACGATCTTCGCGGTCTGGCTCGGCTCGTCGTTCGCCTCGCTCAGCCCCTGGCTGCACGTGACCCTGTGCGTCGTCGCCGGAACGCTCGCGGGCGCCGCGTGGGCCGGGATCGCCGGGATCCTCAAGGCGACGGTCGGTGCGCACGAGGTGATCACGACGATCATGCTCAACTGGATCGCGATCTGGGTCGGCTCCTACCTGTTCGGCGAGGGCGGCCCGCTGCAGGGCTCGCGGGCGTCGATCCCGGTCTCGAACACGATCGTCGACGGCGCGAAGTTGCCGGTCTTCTGGGGGCTGAAGCTGCTCCAGGGGCTCTCGATCGGGATCTTCATCGCGATCGCGATGCTCGTCCTCTACTGGGTGCTCGTCAACCGCTCGACGCTCGGGTTCGCGGTGCGCGCCGTCGGGTTCAACCCGGAGGCGGCCCGCTACAGCGGCATCTCCGTCGGCCGCAACTACTTCATCGCGATGGCGATCGGCGGCGCGTTCGCCGGTCTCGCGGGCGCGATCGACGTCACCGGCTGGGAGTACCAGGTGGGGCCGGCCGATCTGCAGGCGAGCCAGATCGGCTTCATCGGGCTCGCGGCGGCGCTGCTCGGGCGAAACACGGCGGTCGGCGTCGGGTTCGCATCGCTCCTCTTCGGCGCGCTGATCACCGGCACATCGAGCCGTCAGCTCGACCCGACGATCTTCCGTCCCGATCTCGCCGAGAACCTCACCATCATCATCCAGGGGCTCGTCGTCCTCTTCGTCGGCCTCAACCTGGGCGCCCTCTGGACGTGGCTGCGCCGCCGGAGGCGCGCATGAGCCGCTGGACCAGCCCTCAGAGGGTCGGCCTCGCCGGGATCGCGCTGGGCGGGCTCGCGTTCTGGCTCGCGTTGCCGCCGCTCGCCGCGCGCACCGCGGCGCTGCCGCTCCTGATCGGGCTGCTCGCGATCTTCGCCGGCATCTGGGCCGCGTCGCGCGGAGCGGTCCGCAACGGTGGGACCGCGATCGCGGCCGGCGTGCTCGGGATCGTCCTCGGCGTGCTCGCGACCCGCTCGTCGTCGGCGCACCTGGACAGCGTCGTCGTGTGGGGGGCGCTCGGCGCCGCGACGCTGCGCTACGCGACGCCGCTCACGTTCGCCGCGATCGGCGGGCTCTACTGCGAACGCAGCGGCGTCATCAACGTCGCGCTCGAGGGGATGCTCCTGACCGGGGCGTTCTTCGGCATCTGGGGCGCGATCTGGGCGCACACCTGGGCGGGCGGGCTCGCGTGGGTGGTCGGCCTCGCCGCCGCCGCACTGGCGGGGATGGCGCTCGCGGCGATCCATGCCGTCTGGGCGATCTCGTTCAAGACCGATCAGATCATCTCCGGCACCGCGCTCAACTTCCTCGCGCTCGGCATCACCGGGTACCTGTTCGTGGACAAGTACGGAGACACGGGGACTCCGGGTAACGTCCCGGACTACGGAATCCCGGACATCCATCTCCACTTCCTGCAGAACTGGACTCTCATCGGACCGATCTTCGGCCAGCTCAACCTCATGATCTGGCTGTCGTTCGCGCTGCTCGTGGCGACCTACGTGTTCGTCTTCCGGATGCCGTCGGGACTGCGGCTCCGGTCGGTCGGCGAGCATCCCCGCGCAGCGGACACCGTCGGCATCTCGGTCTCCAGGGTCAGGTACATCGCGGTCATCGCCTCCGGCGGGATCGCGGCGATGGGCGGCGCCTACCTCTCGCTCGGCTTCGTCCATTCGTTCAACCAGGGAATGACGAACGGCATCGGCTTCATCGGGCTCGCGGCGCTGATCTTCGGCAAGTGGCGGCCGTTCCCGGCCTGGGGAGCGGCGCTCCTCTTCGGCTTCTCGAGCGCGCTGGCCGACCGGCTGCCGGCCGCCTACGGCAACCAGTGGGGCACGCTGTTCCAGGCGCTCCCGTACCTGCTCACGCTGATCGCGGTCGGCGGCCTGGTCGGGCGCTCGATCGGGCCTGCGGCTGCCGGACGGCCCTATGCCAAGCAGTAAGCGCGCCGCCCGCGCGGCGGCGTTGCTGGGGCTGCTGGCGGTGCTCGCAGTGCCGGCCGCGGTGCGCCGCCTCACGGGTCGTCGGCGGGGTCACGCTCCTGCATTCCCTCTACGTCGCGGTGCCGACCTCCTGCGTGCTCGGCCTGCTGGCCGTGGCCGCGACCCGCCGTTCCCGGTTCCTGGCCGGGCGGAGCGTGCGGCCCGAGGACACCGGGCCGGGCTTCTTCACGCGGTCACTCGCCTGGGCCGGTCTCTACGTCGGGGTGACGGCGGCTCTGGCGCTCGCCGTGTACGGCGCGCTTCGCTGGGCGCAGTAGCCGAAGGGCGCAGGTCGCGGCTACGCTTCGCAGGCCGTGTTCGAGATTGGCAACAGCCTTCGGGAAGCACGCATGCGCAGGGGCGTCGACTTCGCGCAGGCCGAGCTCGCGACGAAGGTCCGCGGCAAATACCTGCGCGCGCTCGAGGAGGAGCAGTTCGACGTGCTGCCCGCGCAGACCTACGTCAAGGGCTTCCTGCGCACGTATGCCGAGTATCTCGGCCTCGACGGCCAGCTCTACGTCGACGAGTACAACTCGCGTTTCGTCGGCACGGGAGACGATCACGAGCCGCGGACGCGCCGCTCGGCAGCACGCCCGCAGCACCGGCACCGGCGCATCGAGACGAACGTCGTGCTCGTCGCGCTCGCCGCGATTGCGATCGTCATGGTCGTGGTCATCTCGGCCTGGAAGGCGAGCGACAACAACTCACCGGCGCCGCCGAAGGCGGCTCATCCGCCCGCGAAACATCGTCGGGCCAACGCCGCTTCTGACGCTGACCGGACTGCGCGGCTCGACACACGTCGCAGCGCGGGTCGGAAGCGCTGCGGGGAACGTCGCCTTCGACGGGACGATCACCAAGGGCGATCAGCCCCTCGCTCTCCACGGGCGGCGCCTGTGGCTGCAGATCGACTCGCCGGAGAACCTTCGCATCCAGGTCCGACGGCAAGCTCGTGCACGTGCCGGGGCTGCAGCCTCGCGTGATCATCGTCACGTCCACCGGTTGGCACGCCGCCTAAGAGCGAGCATCGTCGCGTCGGGCTCCGAGCTCGTCCGGGGCGACCGGCAGGACCGGAACGGCCCGTATCTCGCGGCGTCGCTGCTCCGGCTGGGCGTCGACCCGGTGCGGATCACCGTCGTCGGCGACGAGCCGGCGGAGCTCGAGGCCGCCTTGCGCGCCGGGCTCGACGACGACCTGCTCGTCGTCTCGGGCGGCCTCGGCCCGACGCACGACGATCGCACGATCGAGCTGCTCGCGCGGGCAGCCGGCCGGCCGCTTCGCGGTCGACGAGCAGCTGGCCCGCGAGATCGAGGCACTCTCGCGCCGGGTCGCCGAGCGGCTGAACCGTCCCTACACCGACTTCGCGCACGGCGTGCGCAAGCAGGCGGCGCTGCCCGCCGGAGCCGAGTGGGTCGGGCTCGTCGGCACCGCGCCGGCGGTCGTCCTCGACACCGGGAGCTGCGTCGCAGTTGCGCTCCCGGGCCCGCCGCGTGAGCTGCAGGAGCTCTGGCCGCGTGTGCTCGAGACGCAGCCGCTCGTCGCGCTGCGCGACGCGCGCGCAGGCTCCGGAGCGGCGCGTTCTGCGGCTCTTCGGCGTTTCGGAGTCCGCCGTCGCGCAGACCCTCGCCGCCGCCGGCGGCGACGGGGACGGCGTCGCCGTGACGATCTGCGCGCGCGACTTCGAGATCCACGTCGACCTCTTCGTCGAGGCGGGCGCCGAGGCGCGGGGGGCCGCGCTCGAGGCGGCACTTGCCGAGGCGAACGAGCGGCTACCTCTTCTCCCGCGACGAGCGGACGACCGCGGCGCTCGTGCTCGACCTGCTCCGGGCGCGGGGCTTGACGCTCGCGACGGCCGAGTCGTGCACCGGCGGGCTCGTCGCCGCGCGGCTCACCGGCGTGCCGGGTGCCAGCGACGTCTTTCTCGGCGCGGTCGTCGCCTACTCGAACGAGGTCAAGGCTGCGCAGCTCGGCGTGCCCGGACGACGTGCTGGCAGCGCACGGCGCCGTCTCCGCAGAGGCGGCCGCGGCGATGGCCCACGGCGCGCGCGCGCGGCTCGGAGCGGACGTCGCGGTCGCGGTGACGGGCGTCGCCGGGCCGGGCGGTGGAACGGAGGCGAAGCCGGTCGGGCTCGTGTTCCTGCATGCCGTCAGGGCCGGCGGGCGAGCTCGCGCGCCGCCTCGACTTCCCGGGAGACCGGGAGACGATCCGCCAGCGCGCGGCGGTGGCGGCGCTGCATCTCGTGCGGCGAATTGTCACACAGCCGTGACAGACACGGCACGACTCCTCGCCTAGCGTGGCCGGCGATGAACGATCCGGCTCTTCTGCGCGCTCCAGCTGCCGCCCGCGGCCGTCGACGAGTCGTGGCCTGGCAGTTCGAGCACCTGTCTCGTCGCAGTTGGAGAACATCGAGCGCCGGGCAGGCTCGTCCCGCCCGGGAACCTGCATGTCACGCTCGCCTTCCTCGGCTCACGGCCCGTGCACGAGGTGCCGGCGATCGCCGCTGCGCTCGCCGCGGCCGCCCGCGAGGCGAGCCCCGGCAGAGCTGCGGCCCGACGGCTACCGCGAGACGCGGAGCGTCGGGATGATCGTCTACGAGGATCCTTCCGGGGCCGCGAGCGCGCTCGCGGCGAGCGGTCGGCGAGCGGCTCGAGGAGCTCGGTGTCTTTCGCCGGGAGAGCCGGCCGTGGCTGCCGCACGTGACGGTTCTGCGCTTCAAGGAGCGGGCAGGACTCATCCCAGAGCTGGCGAACATATGTTCGTTCCGTGTCGTCCGCACTGCGCTCTACTCTTCGACTTGCGACCCGGTGGGGCGCAGTACGAGGCACTTGAAACGGCAGCCCTAGGAGGTCGGTAGACAGATGGATCGCGAGCAAGCACTCGACACGGTGCTGGGACAGATCGAGCGTCAGTTCGGCAAGGGCGCCGTCATGAAGATGAACGACCAGGCCCAGGTCGCGATCGGCGCCGTTTCGACGGGGTCGCTCTCTCTCGACGTGGCGCTCGGCGTCGGCGGGCTGCCGCGCGGCCGTGTGATCGAGGTCTTCGGCCCGGAGTCGTCGGGCAAGACGACGCTCGTCTACCACGTGATCGCCGAGGCGCAGCGCCGCGGCGGCATCTGCGCCTTCATCGACGCGGAGCACTCGATGGATCCCGCCTATGCGAAGCGCATCGGCGTCAACATCGACGATCTGCTCGTCTCGCAGCCGGACACCGGCGAGCAGGCGCTCGAGATCTGCGAGCTGCTGGTTCGCTCCGGCGCGCTCGCCGTCGTCGCGATCGACTCGGTGGCGGCGCTCACGCCGAAAGCCGAGATCGAGGGCGAGATGGGCGACTCGCACGTCGGCCTGCAGGCACGCCTGATGAGCCAGGCGCTCCGCAAGCTCGCCGGCACGCTCAACAAGACCGACACGATCTGCCTCTTCACGAACCAGCTGCGCGAGAAGATCGGCGTCATGTTCGGCAACCCCGAGACCACCTCGGGTGGCCGCGCGCTTCGGTTCTACGCATCCGTGCGGCTCGATATCCGCCGCATCGAGACGCTGAAGGACGGCGTCGAGGCGTACGGCAACCGCGTGCGCGTCAAGGTCGTGAAGAACAAGGTCGCGCCGCCGTTCAAGCAGGCCGAGTTCGACATCATCTACGGCGACGGCATCTCCTGGGAAGGGCACGGTGCTCGAGACCGGGCTCGAGAAGAAGGTCGTCCAGAAGTCCGGCTCGTACTTCTCGTTCGGAGACGACCGCCTCGGCCAGGGACGCCAGAACGCAACCGCGTTCCTCAAGGAGCATCCGGACATCGTCCAGGGGATCCTGCAGGCGATCCAGGCGCAGGCACCGGAAGGACAGGTGATCTCCGCCCGGCTCCTGCCGGACGGCGACCTGCCCGTCGAGAGCCAGCCGGTGCTCGAGGAGGTCGAAGAGGAGATCGCAGAGGCAGCGACCGCGGCGGCGTAGTGTCGCGGGAGCCGCGGAGCACGATCCGATCGAGCTCGCGGCGCGTGCGCTGCAGCACCGCGACCGTTCGCGGCGTGAGCTCGACGATCGCCTCGCCCGGGCCGGTGTGGGCGACGACGAGCGCGCCGACGCGCTCGACACGCTCGAGCGCGTCGGCTACGTCGACGACGCCCGGTTCGCCGCGTCGCGGGCAGGCTCCCTCGCCGGGCAGGGGATACGGGGACGAGGCGATCCGGCACGATCTCAGCAGACCACGGGGTCGACGGCGAGGACGCAGCCGCCGCGATCTGCGGTCTCGAGCCGGAGCTGGACCGGGCTCGCGAGCTCGTGGCCCGGCTCGGACGCTCCGCGAAAACGGCACAGCAACTGGCACGAAAGGGCTTCGGCGAGGAGTCGCTCGAGGCGGCGCTGGGAGCCGACGTTGCGGAGGGTGCGGGTTGAGTTGTAGAGTTCACGGTTCGAACTCAACGCTTTTTGCCTGCATAATGCGACTTTTGCTCGCACAATGCATTTTCCAACGATCACCCATGTTTCTTGAAGCTCATCCTCAGTCATCGATCCGCCTGGCAGCGCCAGAGCCCACCCAGACAGACACCCTGAACTGAGACAGAGAAGGGCGCGCGCAAGCGTGCCGGGAAACGCCGATCGGCAGGAAGTGCGGCGTGCGGGCGACCGAACCCGTAGGAGCGCCCATGCTCGTCCCTGTGGCAGTCGTGATCGGAATTGCGGTCGGAGCTCGTCGGAACGCTGCTCGCGGTCCGGCTGCTCGGCCGGTCGGGGCTCGAGAACGCGCGGCGCGTCCGAGCGCCGGCTGCTCGACGAGGCGCAGCGAGAGGCCGACGCGACGCGCCGGGAGGCCGGCGATCGAAGCGCGCGAGCAGACGGTCAAGCTGCGTGCCGAGCTCGAGGCGGAGCTGCGCGAACGTCGCGACACGGTGATGAAGATCGAGGAGCGCGTCATCTCGAAGGAAGACGACATCGACCGGAAGCTCACCGAGCTGACCCGTCGCGAACAGGGCGTCACCGACCGCGAGGTCCACCTGCGCCAGCTGCAGGAGGAGATGAAGGAGCTTCGGGACCGCGAGCGGCTGGAGCTCGAGCGGATCGCGGGAATGACGATGGGGCAGGCGCGGCAGCGGATCCTGGCCGAGTCGGAGGAGCAGGTGCGCCACGAGCTCGCGGGCCGCGTGCGCCAGATGGAGGAGGAGGCTCAGACCGAGGCGAAGCGCCGGGCCCGGAACCTCGTCGCCGACGCCCTGCAGCGGGTCGCAGCGAGCGCAGCCGCCGAGACGACGGTCACGCTCGTCGAGCTCCCGTCGGACGACATGAAGGGGCGCATCATCGGGCGGGAGGGCCGCAACATCCGCGCGCTCGAGCATCTGACCGGCGTCGACTTCATCATCGACGACACGCCCAACGCCGTCGTGCTCTCCTCGTTCGACGGCATTCGCCGGGAGATCGCGCGCATGACGCTGCTGAAGCTGATCGAAGACGGGCGCATCCACCCGACGCGCATCGAGGAGATGTACTACCTCTCGAAGGCCGAGCTCGACGAGCACATCCGCCAGGCCGGCGAGCAGGCGGTATTCGAGGCGAACTGCGGAGAGATCAACGACGAGCTCGTGAAGATCCTCGGCCGCCTGCGCTACCGGACGAGCTACGGGCAGAACGTGCTCAAGCACACCCTCGAGGTGGTGCAGCTCGCGGGCATCATGGCCGCCGAGGTCGAGGCGTCGGTCAAGACCGCGAAGCGCGCGGCGCTCCTGCACGACCTCGGCAAGGCGATGACGCACGAGGTCGAAGGCTCACATGCGCAGATCTCGACACAGCTCGCCCGCCGGCACGGCGAGAGCCCCGCGGTCTGCCACGCGATCGAGGCGCACCACTACGAGGTGCAGCCCCAGACGGTCGAAGCCGTTCTGCTGATCGCGGCCGACGCGATCTCGGCCTCTCGCCCCGGCGCGCGAGGGGAGGGGCTCGAGCACTACGTCAAGCGGCTCGAAGCGCTCGAGGAGCTGGCCGGCCGCCATCCTGGCGTCGAGAAGGTCTACGCGCTTGCAGGCAGGACGGGAGATCCGGGTGCTCGTCAAGCCGCAGGAGATCGACGACGACGGCGCGGTGCTGCTCTCCCACGAGATCGCCCGCGAGATCGAGGACCACCTCGAGTACCCGGGCCAGATCAAGGTGACCGTGATCCGCGAGAGCCGGGCGATCGACGTCGCCTCGAACAAGCAGGTCGAGCGCCGCACGGTCGAGCGGCTCGACGCCGCCTAGCTCGGCCAGGTCGGGCAGCCAGAAGTGGCCGGGGTGGACGAGCTAGATCCACTCGGCCAGAAGGCGCCTGCGCTCGACAGCTGAGCTGCGGCAGCACGGCGGCGAGATCCGACTCGTCCTTCGGTCGCGCATCCTTCGCCTTGAAGAGCAGCACGACCTCGGGGCGGGCGTAGGGGATCCCGCTCGGCGGTGTGCTCGATCAGCTCGGCGTAGGGGAGCTGGATCGATTCGATCTCGGCGGCACACCCACTCGCCGTCGGCGGACGGCTCGCGAAACAGATCGACGCGCCAGACATTCGCTGAACGGTCGAGGCCCCAGGTCTGGTGTGTGGTCTCCATCAGGTCGCCCGCCTCGACGAGCGGCTCGACCTGCCCGCGCGAGACGACGTGGAAGTCGAGCTCGCCGAGCGCCGCCGCTACCTGCTCGAACCGGGCGGCCGGAACTCCGATCTCGAGATCCTCGTGCTCACGACGCTGCGTCCCGACGAAGAGATCGATCGCCCAGCCCGCCGCCACGTACCACGGCACGGCGACCTCGGCGAGTCGTGACGCCGCCTCCTCGGGCCGCCAGGCGTCCCACTCCGCGTCGTCCCAACGCACGCCGGGCTAGCCCGCGTACTCGAAGTTCGCTCCGTAGCCGCAGTTGCCGCGGAAGCTGACGGCGAGTGGGCCGTCCTCGATCACGAGCTCGTCCGCGACGAGCTCCTCGCCCGCCCGGTCGTGACCGGGGATGACACAACTCACCGTCTCGTCACCCGCGTAACGATCGCGGATCCGGACGCTCACGAGATCGCGGATCCGAAGCCACTGGCGCCGCGGAGGTGTGGTCGACCTCGATGTCGAGCGCGCGCACGGCGATGCGCTTGCTCTCCTTCCAGGCCCAGGGGAAGTGCGCGATCGCATCGCCTCCCAGCTGTCCTGTGAAGATCGCCTCGAGCACGGCCTGCTGGTCGTCGTCCGCCCGAGCGTCGAGGTACAGGATCCAGCTCCACGGCGATCCGGGCTCGTCGTCGCTGTAGCGCACCGCCATCGCGACCGGGAGGCCCGACAGGTCGACGCCGTCCGCGGAGCCCTCGATCGATCACCCAGGAGAGAACGCCGATGCAGGTCCCGTGCGTCGAGCGTCCGCCGGGCACGCCGTCGGTGCGCCGGCACGGGCAAATCGCGTCGCAGTTGCAGGACTCGAAGTAGCTCCCGCTGATCCGCCAGCTCACCGTGGCATCCCCATCTCCATCGGCATGCGATCCGGCTGGTGAAGGCCCGGCATGCTCCGGGGAGAGACGGCGATCCAGGTCCCGAGCGCGATCAGGATGACGGCGAGCATGCGGGCGAACACCTCGCCGCGGGGCAACAGCTTCTCGACCAGGATCACGACAGCGGCGACGGCCATCCAGAAGATGCTCATGATCCCGAGCACGAAGAACGCGAGCATCAGCCCTGCACAGCACCCGACGCAGTAGCAGCCGTGCCCGAGACCCGCTTGCAAAGCCCCGAGGCCGTCCGCGGCGACGGCGCAGTAGGAAGTGGAGTGGAGATCGGCAGTGGCGCAAGCACGCGGTCTTGAGAGGCGTCAACTGGTAGATGCCCGCTGCGGCCAACGCAGCCCCGGCGACCCACGGGCCTCTTCGGTCCCAGGCGATGAAGGAGGGAGCTGCGTCGCGAGCGACGCGACTGACGATGTACGCGATCGACGCCGAACGCCGTCCAGGCGAGCAGGTAGCCCGAGACGAACAGTGTGGTCTGCGAGGCACGGCCGAGGCGCGAGAACATCGAGCGTCGTCGGCGCCGCGGACGGCAGCATCATCGCGATCGTCATCGTCAGCCAGATCCCCACGAACCAGGCGAATGACCCGAGGTCGGTGCCAGGCCCGGCGTCCATACCGCGCATCTGCTCGACCGCAACCGCCCAGGCGGCGAGCGTGGCGGCGAGCACCGCGGTGAGGACCAATGTGCTGGAGAGAGCAGTGGGTCGAGCATCGGGTGCGGGCAGATCGCTCACGTCGCCAGTATCTCTCGCGGGACCGCCGCGACACGGCGCGGCTACCCTACGGCGGTGCGCCGGTACTTCGTCACCACCTTCGGCTGCCAGATGAACGCCCACGACTCCGAGCGGATCAAGGGCATGCTCGAGGAGATCGGGCTCGGCGAAGCGCAGAGCCGCCGACGAGGCGGACGTCGTCGTCTTCAACACGTGCACGATCCGTGAGAAGCCCGACACGAAACTCGCGGCGTACCTGGGCGAAGCCGCAGCGCGGAAGCGCGAACATCCCGACCGCGTGATCGCCGTCGGTGGCTGCTACGCCGAAGCGCAGCGCGAGCGGATCTTCGAGCTCTACCCGGCGGTCGATGTGGCGTTCGGGCCGGGCTCGATCGCACACCTCGGCGAGTGGCTCGGAGCGGGAGGCATGGGCGTCCCCCGTGGACGTTTCGGTCTCGACGACCGCAACTTCGCCGCGGAACTGCCGCTGCACAATGAGCGGTCGTTCCAGGCGTGGGTCCAGGTCTCGATGGGCTGCAACTCGAAGTGCTCGTACTGCATCGTCCCGGCGGTGCGCGGACGCGAGCAGAGCCGCCGTCCGGGAGAGATCGTCGCGGAGGTCTTGGGCCTCGCCGGCCAGGGCGTCAAAGAGGTGACGCTGCTCGGCCAGAACGTCAACTCGTGGGGACGCGACCTGCGCCCGGATCTCGAGACCGAGTTCGGCGAACTGCTGCGGGCCTGCGATGCGGTCGAAGGAATCGAGCGCGTTCGCTTCACGAGCCCGCACCCGAAGGACTTTCCGCGAGGCGGTGATTGCCGCCATGGCCGAGTGCTCCTCGGTCTGCGAGCACGTGCATCTGCCGCTCCAGTCCGGTTCGTCGCGGCTTCTCAAGGCGATGCGTAGGACGTACACACGTGAGCGCTACCTGGCCCTCGCCGAACGAATGCGCGCCGCCATCCCCGACCTCGCGTTCGGGACGGACATCATCGTCGGGTTCCCCGGCGAGACCGAGGGCGACTTCCGCGAGACGCTGGAGGTCGTCGAGCACGTCGGCTACGACAGCGCCTACACGTTCGTCTACTCGCCGCGGGCCGGGACCGAGGCGGCTGCGATGCCGGATCAGGTGCCACACGAGGTGAAGATCGAGCGCATGGAGCGGCTCGTCGAGCTGACGCAGCGGCTCGCACGTGATCGCAACGAGGCGCGGGTCGGCCGGGTCGAAGAGGTGCTCGTCGAGGGGCCCGTCGCGCACCGACCCGGCGATCCTCCGTGGCCGCACGCGCAGGAACACGACCGTGAACTTCACCGGGACGCCGCGCCGGGCGACCTCGTCGGCGTGCTCGTCCAGGGCGCCACCTCGACCACGCTGCGAGGCGCGCAGCAGGAGGCCCTCGTCGCCGCCTGACAGGTCCATCACATCCATCCGTCACACTAGGGCGCGATGAGGATCCTCGTCACCGGCTCGTCCGGCCAGATCGGCACGAACCTCGCGCTGCGCCTGCTCGCGGACGGGCACGAGGTGTTCGGTGTCGACAAGCGCCCGAACCCGTGGGTCGAGGACGCGTTCCCGACGTTGCTGCAGGATCTCGCCGGCCATTACTCGGCCTTCCGCGGCGGCATCAACGGCGTCGAATACCAGCCGGTCGACCTTGTCGTGCATCTCGCGGCCCACGCGAAGGTGCATCAACTCGTGCGCCAGCCGCACCGCGCACTCGAGAACACGATCATGACTTTCAACGTCCTCGAGTTCGCGCGAGGGATGAACATCCCGATCGTGCACTCGTCGACCCGTGAGGTGTACGGGGACGTGCACCGGTTCGAGGAGTACTCCGAGGAAGCCGCTGACTTTGCCTTCACCGAGAGCCCGTACTCGGCGTCGAAGATCGCCAGTGAGGCCTTCATCTATGCGTACGCCCGCTGCTACGGCCTCCGGTATCTCGTCTTCCGCTTCTCGAACGTCTACGGGCGCTACGACTCCGACCTCTGGCGGATGGATCGCGTGCTGCCGCTGTGGATGCACCAGCTGTCGCGCGGCGAGGCGATCACGGTCTTCGGCGGCGATCAGAAGGTGCTCGACTTCACCTACGTCGACGACTGCGTCGACGGCATCGCGCGCGGCGTGTACGCGCTTGCGGCCGGAACAGCCCGCAACGAGACGATCAACCTCGCCTATGGCCAGGGCAACACGCTCGTCCGCGCCGCGGAGCTGATCGCCCACGCGCTCGGCGTCGAACCGAACATCAACCTTGCACCGTCCCTGGTCGGAGAGGTGACGCATTATGTCGCAGACGTTCGGAAGGCGCGTGACGTGCTCGACTGGACGCCGAAGACACCGCTCGACGACGGCATCCCGACGAGCAGTCGCGTGGTTCAACGAGTGGCGGGCCGCGCACCCTGAAGAAGATCGGCCGTTCGAGCGTCGCACAGGCGGCCGACGAGCTCGAACATGGCTTCAAGCAGCCGGCACCCGCCGGCGCGTAGCCTGCTCGCGCTCTTCGGCCCGACAGCGTCCGGCAAGACCGCAGTGGCCGGCACCCTGCGCGAGCGGATCGGCGCGACGGTCGTCTCGGCCGACTCTGCCGCGCTCTACGCCGGGCTGCCGTTGATCACGGCAGCGCCGTCGCTATCCCGCCGAGCTCGTCGGGATCGTTCCGCTCGACGCCGACGTGCTCGGTCGGCGCCTACCAACGGCTCGCTCATGCCGCCGTCGATGCCGGCCGAGGTCGCCGCTCGTCGTCGGCGGGACGGGCCTGTACTTCCGCGCAGCGCTTTCCGCGCTTCGAGCTGCCGCCGCCTCCCGCGCCGGGCCGTCGTGAGCACTGGCAGGAAGAAGTCGACCGGCTCGGCCCGGACGGGGCACACGCGCTGCTCGCCGAGCGCGACCCTGCAGCGGCGGCGCGCGTGCATGCGAACGACCGCAAGCGGCTCGTCCGCGCGCTCGAGCTTGCAGAGGCCGGCTCCTCGCTGGCGCCCGGAGACCGACCGTCTCTGGACGGAGGACACCCGTCTTCCCACGCTGATCGTCGCGCTCGACGTCCCGTTGGACGAGCTCGACCGGCGGATCGACGCACGGACGCGGGCGATGGCGGCGGCCGGCGCTGCGGCCGAAGCCCGAAGGCGGCCTGGGCCCGGCCTCTGTCGCTCGACCGCGCGCAAGGTGCTCGGCCTCGAGCAGTTCGCCACGCTTCCCGAAGCACGAAGCGGTCGCCGCAGTCGCACTGGCCACCCGTAGACTCGCGCGCTATCAGAGAAAATGGCTGCGCCGGATGCCGGGCGTCACCACCCTCGACGGCAGACGGCCTGCCGAGGAGCTTGCGGATGAGATCGTCTCGCTGGGACGCGCAGGGAAACATCTACCTGGTCACTGAGGAGCCTCAGACCGCCGAGTCGGTGCGCGAACGGCCGTAGGTGACGCCGACGGCGTGCTCGAGGTGCTCGGCCGCGGCGACGGCTGGGTGGAGATCACGATCTGGAACCCCGACGGATCGCAGGCGGAGATGTCGGGCAACGGCACGCGCATCGCCGCACGGTGGCTCGCCGAGCTGAGCAGCGCGACCGACGATCACCGTGCGCGTCGGCGCGCGCGAGGTCGCTGCGCGCCTGCTTCCCGACGGCGGGTCGAACAGGATCTGGGCGAGGTGGCCGTCTCGGCGCCCGAGGAGGTCGACGGCATCCGCTTCGTCGCCGTCGATGTCGGGAACCCGCATGCGGTCGTCGACGGCGACCCGGACGACCTGCCGCGGATCGGGCCGCTGCTCGAGACTGCACGAGCGTTTCCCTCAGCGCACGAACGTTCAGGTCGCGCGCCTGCTCGGCGGCGACAGCGATCGAGGCACGTGTCTGGGAGCGTGGCGCGGGGGAGACCGCGTCGTCGGGGATCGAGCGCGGTCGCCGTCGCGGCGGCCTTTGGCCTGTCTCCCCGGCCGTCATTCGCTTCCCCGGTGGGGAGCTGCACGTGCGGTTCGAAGGCGCCCGGGCGTTCCTGACCGGGCCGGCCGTGCGGGTCTAGCTGCCGATCTCGTAGTCCCGCAACGCGTCGTTCAACGACGTCTTCAGATCGGTCGCTTCGTTCCGCCAGCCGATGATCAGCGCGCAGGAGAGGTTGTAGGTCCCGGCGGGGAACTCCTTCGGCCTCGTCCCCGGCACGACGATCGCCCGCGGCGGCACGAAGCCCCGGTGCTCGACGGGCTCGTCGCCGGTGACGTCGATGATCGGAACGCTCGCCGTGAGGGTCACGTTCGGTGCCAGCACCGCCTCTCTGCCGATCGCGCACTCCCTCGACGACGATGCGCGCGAACCGAGAAAGGCGCCGTCCTCGACGATCACGGGACGCGCACCGGGCGGCTCGAGCACGCCGCCGATCCCGACCCCGCCCGCCAGATGCACGTTCGCGCCGATCTGCGCGCCGGAGCCGACCGTCGCCCACGTGTCGACCATCGTGTTCGGGCCGACCCAGGCGCCGATGTTCACGTACGACGGCATCAGGACGACCCCGCGCGAGAGGAACGCGCCGTAGCGCGCGGCTGCAGGCGGCACGACGCGCACGCCGAGCTCTGCGTAACCCGTCTTGAGCGGGATCTTGTCGTGGTAGGAGAACGGCCCGGCATCGCTCTGCTCCATGTGCCGTTCGCGGAAGTAGTCGAGGATCGCCGCCTGAACGTCCGCGTTGACGCGCCAGTCGTCACCGTCGGGCTCGGCGACGCGCACCTCGCCGCGGTCGAGCGCCGCGATCGTCTGGTCGGTTGTCATCGAAGCGTCCGCACGATCTCTGCCGCCCGTTCGCATTCCTCCTGCGTCGGCACGAGCGCGAAGCGCACGTAGCCTTCGCCCGCCGGCCCGAAGAACGACCCGGGAGCGCAGACGACGCCGTGCTCGAGCAGGCGGCGAGCAAACGGCTTCCGACGGGCCGCCGACATCGAGCCAGAGGTAGAACGTCGCGGTCGATCCGGCGAGGCGCAGCCCGGCCGCCTCGAGCGCAGGCAGCATCGTCTCGCGCTTGCGCCGGTAGATCGCGCGGACGTCTTCGACGTGCGCATCGTCCGACCATGCTGCGACCGATGCGCGCTGGACGAACTCCTGGGGCGCCGTGCCGACCGTCGGGCGAAACGTGCGCAGCGCGTCGGCGATCTCCGGCCGGAGCGCAGATGAACCCGGAGCGGTAGCCGGTCATCGACGAGCGCTTCGAGAGCGTGTTGAAGACGACGACGTTCGTGCGGTCGGCGACCTGCAGGGCCGAGACCGGGCGGCTCGTCGAACCAGAGCTCCGAGTACGCCTCGTCGGAGCAGAGCAGGAACCCGTGCTCGCGCGCGCGGGCGGCGAGCTCCTCGTAGAACGAAAGTGGTGCTTCGGCGCCCGTCGGGTTGTTCGGGTAGCAGACCCAGAAGAGGGCGATCTCGTCCCACGCAGTCGAACGCGTCGAGGTCGGGCAGCCAGCCGTGGTCCTCGCGCAGCGGAACGCCCGCGACTCGCTGCCGCCCGCGAAGAGCGTGCCGCGCTCGTACACCGGGTACGCAGGCTCGGGGATCGCGACGAGTCGCTTCTCGCCGAGGGCGAGCTGGGCGAACGAGTAGATCGCCTCCTTCGAGCCGAGTGTCGGCACGATCTCCTCGTCCGGGTCGACGGTGACGTCGAAGCGGCGGTCGACCCAGCCGGCGATCGCGTGCGGAGCTCGGGGAGCCCGGTCGCGCGCGGGTACGACGAGACCTCCTCGACCGAGTCGAGCATGGCCTCCCGGATGAACGCCGGCGTGCGCTCGCGCGGATCGCCCATGCCGAAGTCGATCAGCTCGATGCCCCGGGCCGAAGCCTCGGCCTTCCAGTCGTCGAGCCGGGCGAACGGATACTGCGCGAGGTCGGCGAGAACGGGGGAGAGCTGCACGCTCAGACGCTACCGGCGAGGAAGCGCTGCAGCGCGGCGAACGTCCGCTCCAGCTCGGCGATCTCGACTCGTTCGTCGACCGCATGCGCGAAGCGGGTCGCGCCCGGCCCGAAGTTGACGGCGTCGAGGCCTCGCGCCGCGAAGTCGGCGACGTTCGTCCACGCCTGCTTTGGTTCGACTTCGAGGCCGCCGGCCGCACGGAGCCGCTCCACGACCGGCGAGCGCAGCGCGACGTGCGCGGGCGGCGAGTTCGCGGTGATGGTGGCGTCCGGCCAGAGCTCGTGGATCCGCGCTGCCGCCGACTCGGGTGTGCGGTCGGGCGCGTAGCGGAAGTTGATCGCTCGCCTCGGCCCGCGCCGGGATCACGTTCGTGGCGATGCCCGGCATGGAGCTGCGTGACCGACATCACCTCGCGGAAGATGCAGGCCGTCGATGTCGACGTCTCTCGGCTCGGCAGTCAGGACCGGGGCGCAGCCCTTCGAGCGCGACGCCGATCGCGTTCACGCCGAGCCATGGCCGCGCCGAGTGCGCCGACCGCCCCTCGAAGACGATGCTCGGCGTTGAGGTTGCCGAGACAGCCGAGCTGCAAGCGTGTTGTCGGTCGGCTCGAGGCAGATGACGAGCGCTGCCTCGTCGACGACGCCGGTCCGCTCGAACACGCGCGGGAGAGGATTCTCGGCCGGGCCGAGCTCCTCCCGCGGGAAGAAGAGCAGCGCCGAGGTCGTAGGCCGAGCTCGGTCTCGGCCGCCCAGCGGGCGAGCTCGATCATCACTGCGAGCCCGCCCTTCATGTCGCTGGCGCCGAGGCCGACGACCGAACCGTCCTCGATCCGTCCCGGCAGGTTCCCCTGGGCCGGAACGGTGTCGGTGTGGCCGGCGAGCAGGACGAGCGGCTTGCCGCTGCGCTTGGCGAAAATCACCGTCTCACCGTCCGCGAAGGCCTGTTCCAGCGGGACGACGGAGGTGACGTAGCGGTACAGCTCCGCCTCGCGGCCCGATTCGGAGGGGATGTTGACGAGATCCAGGGTGCGCTCGGCGAGTGCCATAATCGAGTCCGATGATTCCACGTTCCCCGGAGCCCGAGCGCGGGTTCGTCCTCGCGGTGCTCGGACAGGGTGCGGACGTGGACGACGAGCTGGCCGAGGTCAAGGAGCTCGCCCGGACGGCGGGCGTCGAGCCCGATCGGCGAGATCGTTCAGCACCGTGCGCGACCCGGCGCAGCGGACATACGTCGGCAAGGGCAAGCTCGAGGAGCTCAAGCAGCGCTACAAGGAGTCTGGCGCCGAGAGCCTGCTCGTCGACGACGAGCTCGATCCGGCGCAGCAGCGCTTCCTCGAGAACGCGCTCGACACGCGCGTGATCGATCGCACGCAGCTGATTCTCGACATCTTCGCCCAGCACGCGACGAGCGCCGAGGGGAAGCTCCAGGTCGAGCTCGCCCAGCTCGAGTACAACCTGCCGCGCATGCGCGGCATGTGGCAGCACCTCGAGCGGCTCGGAGGCGGCGTCGGCACGCGCGGCCCGGGCGAGTCGCAGCTCGAGACCGACCGCCGGCTGGCGCGGCACCGGATCACCGTGCTGAGGCGCAAGCTCAAGGATCTCGAGAAGCAACGCGCGACCAGGCGCAAGGAGCGGCGCCGGACGGAGACGCCCACGATCGCGCTCGCGGGCTATACGAACGTCGGCAAGTCGACGCTCCTGAACCGGCTGACCGGCTCGGACGTGTCGGTCGAGAACCAGCTCTTCCATACGCTCGATCCGACGACGCGCGGCTTCGAGCACGACGGCCGCCGCTACCTGGTCACCGACACCGTCGGCTTCATCCGGCGTCTGCCGCATCAACTCGTCGAAGGCTTCGCCTCGACCCTGGAGGAGACGCTCGTCGCCGACATGGTGCTGCACGTCGTCGACGCATCGGCCGCCCGACGAGGAGCAGGACCGCCAGCGAGAGGCCGTGGACGACGTCCTGCACGAGATCGGAGCGGGGGAGCTGCCGATCGAGGTCGTGCTGAACAAGATCGACCGCGTCGACCCGCTCGGGCGACGTCGCCTGTCGAACCGCTTCCCGTCCGCGCCGCAGGTCTCGGCGCTCACCGGCGAGGGGATGGCCGACCTCCAGGCCGAGCTCGCCCGGCGCTTCGACGATCGCTGGGAGCGCGTGCGCCTGCTCGTGCCGTACGAGAGCGGCGGCCGGCTGTCGGAGCTGTACGCGCTCGGCACGCCGATCGAAGAGCGGGACGACACTCCCGAGGGCGTGCTGGTCGATCGCCAGGCTGCCCCGCCGCGACCTGCCGCGGTTCGCGCCGTTCCTCGTCGCCGAGGCGGCCGACACGAGCCGGGAGTCGGCCTGATCGAGTTGCTGATCCAGAAGGTGCGCCCGAACGCGGTTGTCCCGGTGCGGGCGTACTGCGGGGGACGCCGGCCTCGACCTCTGCGTCCTGCGACCGGGTCGAGCTCGCGCCGGGTGAGCGGGCGCTCGTGCCGACCGGGCTCGCCGTCGCGATCCCCGAGGGGCACGCCGGCTACGTCCAGCCCCGTTCGGGCCTGGCCGCGAAGCACGGCATCTCGATCGTCAACACGCCCGGGCTCGTCGACTCGGGCTACCGCGGCGAGCTGCTCGTCAACCTCATCAACACCGACCGCGACGAGACGTTCGTCGTCGAGGAGGGCATGCGCATCGCGCAGCTCGTGATCCTGGAGCTGCCCGAGCGTCGAGCTCGTCGAGGTCGAGCGAGCTGCCCGAGAGCGAGCGGGGCGTCCGCGGCTTCGGCTCGTCGCTCCACTGATGGAGCCTCGCATCCGCGTCTCGGCGATCCTCCGCTGGCAAGGGCGCGTGCTGCTCTGCCGCCAGGAGAAGCCGGGCAAGGAGTACTGGCTGCTTCCCGGCGGCGGCGTCGACAGCGGGGAGTCGCTGATCGAGGCGCTGCGCCGCGAGCTGCGCGAGGAGCTCGGCGTCGAGGCGGATGTCCAGTTCGAGGGGCCTGTCGCGATCGTCGACTCGATCGCACCGAAGTCGGCGTCGCTGCTCACGCGCAAGCACGTCGTCCACATCATCTTCTCGGCCGATCTGTCGCATCGGTCACTCGAAGACGTCGAGACGAAGGACGCGGCAGTGAAGGGCGCGCGGCTCTTCTCGAACGACGAGCTGCAGGACGTCGTGGTGCACCCGCCGATCAAGCGATTTCTCGAGCGGTGGCAGCCGGGCGACCCGGCGGTGTATCTCGGCGCGCTCTGGGCCCGCTAGAACCGGCCGCCGCGCGCCCGCGCGCGGTCCGCGGAGACGCGATGCGCCTCGGCCTCCAGTTCGTCCGGTAGCGGCGCGAGCTCGGTCGGCCCGCCGGCGTGGGCGAGGGCCTCGGCCAGGATGTGATCGGCGAACCAGGGGTTTCGCGGCAGAAGCGGCCCGTGCAGGTAGGTCCCGTAGACGCGGCGCCAGCGGCACCCCTCGGCATCGCTCGCTCCGTCGTTCCCGAACCCGGAGACGACGCGGCCGAGCGGCTCTGCCCCGTCGTCCAGGATCGTTCGCCCGGCATGGTTCTCGAAGCCGGCCATCGTCTGCCCGGCCCAGTCGCAGTCGAGGAGCACGTCGCCGATCATCCGCCGCCTCCCCGCAATCGTGTGCAGCGGCAGCAGGCCGATGCCGGGCAGCTCGGTCCCGGCCACGTCGCGGTAGAAGCGGCCGAGCAGCTGATAGCCGCCACAGACCGCGAGGAAGGCGGCTCCCGCTTCGGCAGCCTCGCGCAGCGGCCCGGTCTTCTCGACGAGATCGTGGGCGACGAGTGCCTGCTCGCGGTCCTGGCCGCCGCCGACGTAGAAGAGGTCGATCTCGTCCGCAGGGACCGGCTCTCCCATGCCGATCGAGCGCACATCGAGCTCGTGCCCGCGCAGGCGGGCGCGCTCGGCGAGCACGGCGATGTTTCCACGGTCGGCGTAGATGTTCAGGTAGTCGGGATACAGGTGGCCGACCCGGATCCTCACGCCGCCGTCTCCCAGTAGTTCGCGACATGGCCGCGGCTCGCCACGATCTTCCGCAGCGCGAGCATCGCGGTGTAGGTCGGGAGCACGACCAGCTCACCGCCTGCGGGCGTGAGCTCGAGCCCGCGGTCGAGCGCAGCCTCGAGCGACGGGATGACCTCGATCCGTTCGCGCGCGAGCCCGCCGTAGGCGAACCGCAGCCCGAGCTCCGCGGCCCTCGTGCCCGTCACGACCAGGCGGTCGAGGCCCCCTACGAGCGGCTCGAAGTCGACATCCCAGATCCAGGAGACGTCGCGGCCGTCGGCGATCTCGTCGTTGAGCGCGATGACCGCCACCGCGTGCTCTCGTCCTTCGACGAGCGTGCGCACCGCCTCATTCGCTCCGGCGGGGTTCTTCACGAGCAGCATCAGCAGGCCCCGGTCACCGACCGAGATCCGTTCGAACCGCCCGAACGCGGCCGAGAACCCTTCCAGCCCGGCTACCACCTCGTCGAGCGTTGCACCGAGCGTCAGGGCGAGCGAGCCGGCCCCGAGGGCGTTGTAGACGTTGTAGAGACCGGGCAGAACGAGGTTGACGCGGGCGGAGCCTTCCGGCGCCGTCAGCGTGAATGAGGTCCCGTCGAGCCCGTGCAGGTCGATGTCGCGTGCGGTCACGTCGAGCTCCGGACGGGCGTGTCCGCAGTTCGGGCAGCGGTAGTCGCCGAGGTGCCCGACGTATGCGGCCGCATAGTCGTACGGCGTGCCGCAGCGCAGGCAGTACTTGGAGTCGGCGGCGTGCTGCAGGGCCGGCCGCGCGAGTCTCGGATCGTCGAGACCGAAGATTCGTGCGCGGCGGCCCCGGGCCAGATCGCCGACCTGTGGGTCGTCCCCGTTCACGACGAGCTCGGCGTCCGGCAGCGAGCCGACGGCGTCGCGCCAGGCCGCCGCGACGAGCTCGAGCTCGCCGTACCTGTCGAGCTGGTCGCGGAAGAGGTTGGCCAGGAGCAGCGCACGCGGCCGGAGGCGGCGCACGACCTCGGGGAGTGCCCCCTCGTCGACCTCGAAGAGGCCCAGCTGGGCGCCGTCGGCGTGGAGGAGGGCGGAGGCGACGCCGGAGACCAGGTTCGCTCCCGAGCGGTTGTGGGCGATCCGCAGCCGGGGCTGCAGGATCTCCGCCACCATCGCGGCGGAGGTCGTCTTCCCATTGGTGGCCGACACGAGCACGGAGCCCTGCTCGAGCCGCCCGGCGAGCCGGTCGATCGCGCCTGGATCGAGCTTCCAGAGGAGCTTTCCGGGCAGCGTCGTCCCGCCGCCCCGGCCGGCCACGCGCGAGAGCGAGCCCGCCGCGCGGAGAATGCTCGATTCCAGGGACAGCGGGATGGGAGAGCGCATCGTGAGCGAACGGTAGCCGTGTGGCCGGTCGCGCCCGGCTTCGCTGGGGTGGCGGGCACGACTAGTTCGCACTTGCGCTTTCTCCAATTCGCTCTACCATTCTTGGTGGTGGCGCGGAAGCCGTATCGGGCGGTGACGAAGATCGACCCGCAGGCTCTCGCGGAGTTCCAGGCGGGGATCAGGCGCCGCTTCAGCGACGAGCAGATCCTCGAGGCGCTCCGGGCCTCGGCTGAGCGGCTCGGGCGCTCGCCGACGATGAAGGAGTTCGCGGCCGACCCGCAGGCCGGCATGCATCCGCAGACGGTGATCGAGCATTTCGGCACCTGGAATGCGGCCAAGCGCGCCGCGGGGTTGATGCCGCGCCGGTTTGCGACCCGCGAGGAGCTCGTCGAGCAGTTGCGGCGGCTGGGCGAGGAGCTCGGACGGACGCCGAATGCACACGACATCCGCTCGCGGCGGGGAACGATGCCCTCCACCTCGCTCTACTGGCATACGTTCGGCTCGCTGGCCACCGCGCTTCGCGAAGCAGGTTTCGACGTTGCTGTCGGCGAGGAGCGGCTCGAGCGGGCGGTCGACCAGGGCAGCCGGCTGGCCCGGGAACTGGGCCGCCTGCCGAAGTTCGGCGACTGGCAGGCGGCGCGCCGGGCCGACCCGGCCCTGCTCACGGAGTGGCAGGTCTATCGCCTCTTCGAGGCCCGCCGCGGCGCCTGGGCGACCTTCCAGTACCTCGTGCGTGAGCGGCTGCTCGAGGAAGGGGTGACCGTCTCGGCCGACGGAACGGTCGGCTAAGTCCGCAATTGCGATCAAGCGGGCGCCGGGGGCCTGAGGCACGATCCGGCTCATGAGCACCGCAACGGACACGTTCAGCCGCTTCGTGGACGTCCTCGCGGAAACGCTGGACGATCACGGGGCGACCGGTGACGAGCTGGCCGCGCGCATGCATATGTCCCGTTTCCACTTCGACCGGCTCGTGTCGGCAGCGGCCGGTGAACCGCCGGCAACGCTCCGCCGCCGGGTGCTGCTGGAGCGGGCGGCCTATCGCCTGCTCACGAGCGGCGACGAAGTCCTGGCGGTCGCGCTCGATGCCGGGTACGCCTCGAACGAAGCCTTCACGCGGGCGTTCACGCGCGCCTACGGGGTCGCACCGTCCCGCTGGCGCAGGCGCCCGACCCGGTTCCAGATCGACGCGCCGAGCAAGGTGCATTTCAACCCTCCGGGCGGCCTCCGGGTCCCCGCCGACAGAAAGGTCAGTTCCATGGATCTGCTGATTCGGATGGTCGAGCATCACGTCTGGCTCGTGGGCGAGATGGTGGCCCGCGCGGAAACGCTCGATGACGCTGTGCTCGATGCACGCGTGGAGATCTCCGTCGACGGCATCGATTGTGACCCGACGGTTCGCTCGCTGCTGTCGCGCCTCGTCGGGCAATTGGCGATGTGGGATGCGGCCACGCACGACCGGCCGTATGACACCGACGACGAAGAGGGGCAGACGGTGGCCGGCATGCGTGCGAAGCTCGACGAGGTGGGGCCGGCGTTCCTGGATCAGGTGCGGGCGATCGTCGCCGAGGGCCGTCTCGATGAGACGTTCGTCGATGCGGTCTGTGACCCGCCGGAGGTCTTCACCTACGGCGGCATGATCGCCCACGTGTTGACGTTTGCCGCCCACCGCCGCACGCTCGTCTGCGGCGCGTTCCAGGACGCGGGCATCACCGACCTCGGTGCGGGTGACCCGATGCGCTGGGTGGCCGCCGCCTAAGCGGCTGCAAGCGCTGCGAGGCGCGTGAGGCAGAACTCGCGCTCCTGCGGTGCGCGCACCGAGGGCAGCGGGTGATCTTCGTGGTACGAGACGTCGGGCCGGAAGCGTGCTCGACGTGCGACTCGTCCGTCCTCGAGCGCGAGCCAGGTGCCCTCGCGGAGCTCCCGTTTGCGCAGCCTGAGCGCGCAGTAACGCTCGACGACCTCGAGCGCAACCTTCGTCGAGGCGAAGAAGACACCGTCGCGGCCCTCGCCGACCCACAGCGGGCGGCCGCTGCCGCGGGCAAGGAAGACAACACCAGGCTCGCGCTCGTCCAGCCAGGAGGTCGCCATCGCGCCGCGCAGGTGCTCGAGCGCGTGCGCGTCGTTCCGCGAGTGGGCTGCCAGCGCGAAGATCGCCTCCGAGTCGACGGTCATGCGGGGCTCGGCCCGAGCGCAGGAGTGGGGGGCAAGCAGCTCGTCGTCGTTGAGGATGATCCCGTTGTGGATGCCGACCACCGGCCCATGCCGAACCGGATGATTGTTGGCGGCGATCGAAGGATGGCCCTTCGTGTAGTCGCGCACGTGGACGAGGAGCTGGTTCGCGCCGTCGGGCACAGACACTCGTTCGAGGAGTTGTGAGGCCGGCGTGCGCTGCTTGACGACGGTCGCATAGGTGTCGCCCGGGCCCCGGTACGCGTAGCCGACCGCGTCGGCTCCGCGCTCGGCGATTGCGGCGAGAAGTGCCTGCGCAGCCAGCGTCCGCCCGATTGATGAGCGTGAACGAAGGCTGTATCCCGAAATGCCGCACATAAGTCGATCCTAGGTGGGTAGACGGACGAGGCGCCGTGAAGTTGCTATCGGCACGGACTCTTTACATCTCAAGTGCGGCGCTCCTCCCGCCGATAGGGGATCTGATGAAGCCGCTTCCCGAGGCGTCGCTGGAAGCCGAGCCGGACGAGCCCGTGCTCGGCCTGCTGCCGGCGCTCGACGAGATCGAAGATGAGGTCGAAGAGGAACCCGACAACGCGTTCCTCTCCGACGCCGAGCGGCTGCAGACGTCCGATCCGCTGAAGCTCTACGTCCGTCAGATCGGCGACGGACGGCTGCTCACTCCGCCCGAGGAGCGGGAGCTCGCGCGCCTCAAGGATCTCGGCGACGAGCGGGCAAAACGCCGCCTGATCGAGTGCAATCTGCGCCTCGTGATGTCGATCACGCGCAACTACACGAAGGCCGGCGTACCGCTTCTGGATCTCATCCAGGAGGGGAACCTGGGCCTGATCCGTGCGGTCGAGAAGTTCGACTACAAGATGGGCTACAAGCTTTCGACGTACGCGACTTGGTGGATCCGCCAGGCGGTCACCCGCGCGCTCGCCGACCAGGGACGCACGATTCGCCTGCCGGTGCACGTCGCCGAGCAGGTTCGGCGCGCCCAGCGCTCCCGCCGCCAGCTCGCCCAGAAGCTGAACCGCGATCCCTCGGTCGAGGAGATCGCGACGGACTCGGGGTTCACCGAGCAGCGGGTGCGGGAGCTCTTCGACCTCGTGGAGGATCCCGTCTCGCTCGAGACTCCGGTGGGCGATGGCGAGAGCATGGTCGCCGACCTGATCGAGGACGAGAAGGCCGAGTCGCCGGACGGGGCCAGCTCCGACAACGCGCGCTCGGCCGAGCTGGCCGCGGCAGTCGAGCACCTCAATCCGCGCATGAAGCTCGTTGTCGTGCGCCGCTTCGGGCTCGACGGGCAGCCGCCGCAGACGCTGGAAGAGGTCGGCGCCGAGCTCGGCATCACGCGCGAACGCGTCCGCCAGCTGGAGACGCGAGCTCTGCGCGAGCTGCGCATGGTGGCACCGGGCCTGCAGCTCTACCTCCAGAGCTGAACCTAACTCGTGTAGGCGACAGCCTCCATCTCGTGAAGCTTCCCGAGCCGCTTCAGCGCGTCGACCTCGATCTGGCGGACGCGTTCGCGCGTCAACCCGAGCCGGCGTCCGATCTCCTCGAGCGTCTTCGCGTCGCCGTCGTCGAGGCCGAACCGTAGGACGAGGATCGTTCGCTGCCGGTCCGGCAACGAGCGGAGCGCGAGCGCCAGGGTCTCGGAGCGAAGCGCTTCCTCGACCAGTTCGTCCGGGAGCGGGCCGTCGCCGGCGACGAAGTCCCCGAGGACGGCATCGTCGGACTCGCCGACCGGCGCGTCGAGGGAGGTGGAGGCGCGCGCTGCCGCCCAGACCTCCTTGGCCTGGGCGAGCGACAGGTTCGCCTCGTCGGCGATCTCCGCGCCGGTCGGCTCCCGGCCGAGCGCCGTCCAGAGGTTCCGCTCGGCCCGGTTCAGCTGCTGCAGCCGCTCGACGATGTGCACGGGCATCCGAATCACCCGCGCCTTGTCGGCGAGCGCGCGCGCGGCGGCCTGGCGGATCCACCAGGTGGCATAGGTCGAGAACTTGTATCCCCGGCGCCAGTCGAACTTCTCGACGGCGCGGATGAGCCCCAGCGTGCCTTCCTGGATCAGGTCGAGGAACGGCAGGCCCTGGTTGCGGTAGTTCTTGGCGATCGAGACGACGAGGCGAAGGTTCGACTGGATCATCAGCTGCTTGGCGACCCGGTCGCCGGCCTCGATCCGCTTGGCGAGCTCGACCTCCTGCTGCGCGGTCAGAAGCGGATGCCGGCCCGCCTCGCGCAAGAAGAGCTGTAGCGCGTCCGTGGTCGTCTCCCACGAGAGCGCGAGCGGCTGGGGGACCGGCTCCGGCTCCGGCTCGGGCTGCGACGGGTCGTCCTCGCGGACGTCGTCGACGACCTCGATCTGCCGGGTCTCGAGCTCGCGGTAGACGAGGTCTGTCTCGAGCGCGTCGAGCCCGAGCGGCTCGAGCACGTCGCTCAGCTCGGATTGCAAGACCGAACCTCGCTCCTCGCACGCGTCGACGAGGCGCCGGAGATCGTCGCTGAGGAGCAGGATGTCGGTCCCCGGGGCCACGCAAAAGACCATCTAGCCACTCGGTGCCGGGGCCAAACCAGGCAATCCGGCCTCAGCACTGCTCTGCACGCAAATGAGAGTTATGTCAAGTCAGAAGAAACGAGCCCTCTGGCACTGGAACGGCCCTGCTCCCCCGCCTGGCCGCGACCGATCGAGGCACACCGCACACCGGGGTCAGACCCCGGCCGTGTCCGAAGCCGACGACGTGACGGGCTCAACTGCGAGAAGCGCGGCCGGCGCTCGTCCACGCCGTCGCGATCCCGTGACGATCGACAGGTCGGTCCGGGACACGACCGGGGTCAGACCCCAGACGTGTCCCGTCGAGGCGCGGCGTTTGCAGCCTCGTCCAAAAGTCGTCCACAGGATTTCCCCAGGCCAGGGCCGCAACGAGCGGGTTTTTTCGGGCCTCTCCCCTCTTGAACGGACGCGGCCGGCGCGTTAGCTTCCCCCTTGCACCGAGCACGGAGCGCGAGTAGGTCGAAGCCGCTCCCGAGGGCCGTAGGCGGAAGCCGAAGGTTCACGGGGGAGGTGGACGAAAGCGCCACCGGCTCGGTGAATTATGGTCCGGCCCCTTTTGAGCACAGAGCACGAAATGCTAATTTGGCCTGCGCTCAGAGAAGTCTTCGCAAATTGCGGCAAAGACCGTTTCGACCCCCTTGCGCTGGGTGGCCGCACCCCATAGGTTGGCTCTTGCACCGAGCACGGAGCGCGAGTAGGTCGAAGCCGCTCCCGAGGGCCGTAGGCGGAAGCCGAAGGTTCACGGGGAAGGTGGACAAAAGCGCAACCGGCTCGGTGAATTTTTTTTGGTCCGATTCGTCCGGCGGTGCCCGTGTTCGCGGCGCGCTAGGATCTCGCCGCGATGCACCTGCGCTCTCCCGCCACCGACCACGGCGTCACGTCGTTTCTCTGGGCCCTCTTCTTCGGGCTCTTCATCTGGATCGGTGGGAGCGCCGTCGGCTACAGCTCGGCGATGACGTTCATCGTCGGTGCGGTCGTCGGATTCCTGGCGTTCCTCTTGATCAGGGTCTACGGCGAAGACGAACCGCGCAGGCCCTGAGGGCCGACGAGCGCGCCGACGAGCAGGCGCGCGAGCGGACTGCCGATCTTCTGCTCGAGGCGTGTGTACGCGCTCGGCTGCTTCTCCGCGTAGTCGGAGCAGTGGACGAGCAGCAACGCTGCTCCACGCGCGGGTTGCGATTCGAGGGCACGCAGTTCACTCACCGGTGAAAGTATCGGCGAGGCGTCGGACGGCGCGATCCCTGGCGGGAGGGAAGAACTTCACTCAAGTCCGAGCCGGCGCGCGTCGAACGACTCCGACTCGACCTCGGCACGGAATTCCGCCACGGTCGCATCAGCGTCGCGTTCGAAGACATGCTCGACGACTCCGATCTCGCGGTCGTTCAGGAACGGCACGTCCACGTGGGCGCGTGTTACGAGGTTGACCGACATCTTCCCGCACACCGGGCAGCGCACGGCGACGCCGACGCGATCGCCCGACGCAGCCGGTGCAAGCAATGTGAACGCCGATGGGAAGACCGGGCGTGGACGCTCCTCGGGCCAGCAGAAGAAGCTCCAGGGCCACTCCCCCGCCTTGATGCGTGCAGCAGCCACGTCGCTCAGCTCGCCGGCAACGGCCTCGAGCTTCGACGTCATCAGGTTGACGAACTTGGTCTCCTCCCCCAGACCGAGCGGCGCCCAGTCGAGGTCGTCGTGCGAGACGAGCCCGGGATGCTCGGAGCCGCAGCCGCAATCGAATTCGACGCGGTAGACGGCCGGATGCGGTGCCCCCGGCAGTTGCTCGAGGCGACGAAAGCGTGACAGGCGCACGCGCGTCTCGCCGTGAATCGGACAGGAAAAGGTGTAGGTGCTCGTCAGTGCGTCATACATGGGCAGTTGTCCTATCCCATGTATCGGCTGTTGCGCGTGATTTCAGTACTCGATCAGCGCGTACAGATCCGTCCCGGCAAGTCGTTCCCGGCCGCCGAGGAACGACAGCTCGATGATGAAGCACGCGCCGACGACGACCCCGCCGAGCTGCTCGACGAGGCTCATGATCGCCTCGACGGTGCCTCCGGTTGCGAGCACGTCGTCGTGGATCACCACCCGCGAGCCGGCCGGGATGAGATCGGGATGCAGCTCGAGCGAGTTCTCGCCGTACTCGAGCACGTAGCTCGCGCTGACAGTCTCGGGAGGCAGTTTGCCGGGCCGGCGCGCAGGGATGAAGCCGACCCCGGCCTCGACCGCGATCGCCGAGCCGAGCCAGAAGCCCCGCGCTTCGGCGCCCAGCACGAGGTCCGCGTTCCGGCCCTTCACCCAGGTCGCCAGCTCGCCGACCGTCCGCCGGAGCATCGCCGGGTCCGCGAGGAGCGGCGTCACGTCCTTGAACCCCACGCCGGGAGTCGGGAAGTCCTCAACCTCCCGAACCATGGAGCGAAGATCGTTCACTGCGCCAAGTCTCGCAGGTCGCGCCAGTACAGGAGCGACGAGAGCTCCCCGGCGAGCTCTGCGAGCTGCTGCAGGTCGCGCACGGCCTGCGCGCGCCGCTCGGTGTTGCGACCGCTGAGCGACGGCGCGAACATCTGCTCGAGCAGCGCTGCCTGACGGGCGGTCGCCGTGCGAATCGTGCGGAGGTGCCTCGGGCCGACGCCGAAGCGCGCGAGCTGGGCGCACAACAGCGCGACGTCGATGTCGGACTCCGGGTAACGCTTGTCCGCCCCACTTCCGTGCGGCGCCAGCAGCCCGAAGTCCTCCAGCTCCTTCGCGAGCGCCGGCTCGATGACCGCGCGCTCGCACAACTCGTCGAGCGAGATCGATTCCTCGGCCGCGCCAAGAGTTGCCGGACGCCGCCGTTTGCGCTCCTTGGCGCCGGGCGCGTCCAACTCGTCCTTGATCACACGGAGCGGCAGGAACTCGTCGCGCTGCAGGCGCAGGATCGTCTGCAGACGCTCGAGGTCTGGCTCGCTGAACAGGCGGTAGCCGCCCTGCGTGCGTCTCGGCATCAGCAAGCCCTCGTCCTCGAGGTAGCGGATCTTCGAGATCGAGATGTCCGGGAACTCGTCCTGCAGGCGACGGACGACCTCACCGATCCGCAGGAACCGCTCCCGCGGCGGCTTCTGCGGCAGCTGTCCCGGTTGTTTGGCCGTGCTCGTCATGCGATGAACGTCATCCGGTACTTGCCGATCTGCAGCTCGTCGCCCTCGGTGAGCGGCGCGCTGTCGATGCGTCTGCGGTTGACGAACGTGCCGTTGAGCGAGCCCTGGTCCTCGACGACGAACTTGCCGTCCTGCTCGATCAGCAGTGCGTGATTGCGTGAGACCGTGACGTCGTCGAGAAAGATCTCGCAGTCGGGCGAGCGGCCGATGCGGGTGCGCTGGCCCGAGGGCATGAAGCTCTCCCCCGCCCTCCCACCGCCCGCGCGCACGACGAGGGCCGGGCCTTCGATCCCGAAGTCCTCGTGCTCGATGTCGCCGACCTCCTCGGGGGAGAAGGTCTGGGTGGTTTCCGCCGCCTGCTCGCCCCGCGAGAGGAGCGCGCCGCAGCGCGAGCAGTAATTGGCCGACTCCGGATTCTGGAAGCCGCACTCCTGGCAGTAGACGACACTCATCGCTACGCCGGCGGGCTCGACTTCCCCGTCAGGATCTCGGTGAGGCGGTCGACGTCGACCTGGTCGAGCACGCTTCGCCCGCCGGAGGTCTGGAGGCGCGCAACGAGCTCGGCGCGGAGGATGTCGATCTTGCCGTGCAGGAGCCGGCGCTGGTAGCTGAGTTCACGCTCCTGCACTTCGAGCTCGTCGATCAGTCCTTTCAGGTCGCTGTCGGGCAGCGACCCCAGATCAGGGAGCGGTTCCATGTGCCGCCTTTCGGTCGTCGGTCGAGTCATCTGATTCCAGCAGAGGTTGTCGGAACCGTCAACCTCAGCTTAAGGGTTCAGCTGCACGATAGCGAGCATGGGCAAAGGTTGGTCTCTGATTCCTTCCAGGGCGCGCAATTCCTGTGACACGCGCACGCCAAACCTGGAGTGGATGCCGGGCGGGCCGGCTAGTGGCCGGGCAGCATCACGAAGGGCGAGCCGCTCTGCCGCACCCGGTCGTACTCCTCGTGGCTGAGGAGAAATCGCTCGTTGCAGTTCGGGTTGAGGCACTCGCACATGAACGACGACGGAAAGTTGTCTGTCCCCCAGCGTCGGTTCAGCGCGGCCACCCGCTCGTTGGCGTCCCGCGAAGCCAACTGGTGGTAGGCGAGATTCGCCGTGTGTGCGTCGACCTTGCCGCTGTTCTCCATGACCCCTCCTCGGATGACCGGTGGGTACACCGGGGAGGTGGCCTCCGACTCCGCAAGAGCGGTCTCGAGCCAGGTGAGGGGTGCGAAAGGAACCGCCTCGGCACACGCCAGGGTAACACCCGATCGCAAACCGCTCCACGAATCGTCTGGCCGCGGGGGGCGCGGCACAGCAGTTCAGGCAGCTAGCGCAGTAGCTGGCGGTCGAGCGCCCAGCGGACGACGTCCGCGCGAGACCGAGCCGAGAGCTTCGCCATCAGGTTCCTTCGGTGCGACTCGGCGGTGCGAACCGAGATGACGAGCCGGTCCGCCACTTCCTGGTTCGTGTGGCCGTGCGCCATCAGGATCGCCACCTCGAACTCTCGCGGCGTCAACTGCTGCTGGTCGATCCCGGCGGTCTGCGCGACAGGCTCCATCACGAGAATCTAGCCGCAGCGAACATTTCGATGGTGTTTCGATCTGACCGAAAAGATGCACCACCCTCGGGCCGAGCCGCCCCCGAGGGGAGTTCGGGGCAGCCCGACCGACGGCCGTCCACCATCGAACCCCTAGCGGCAGGGGTGAAGCAGACTGGGCCGTCCACTGATTCTGAGTCACTCTCGTAGGCGAGCAAGACCAGCCTTTTCGAGGCCCGGGCCGGCGTGCGTCGTTAACCCCCGCTTAGTACTGCATGCAGGCGGCAGGTACTAAGTTGCGCCTATCGGCGTGGCCGTGGGGGGTTTGCGTCGTCAGCGTCGAGGCCGGGGACGCGAGGCTCTTCCTTCGTGTCCCCGGCCTCCGCGACTCCTACGCCGGCCGGAGGAGCCTCAGGCTCGGCTCCCGATCTCCTCGCGCTCGATCACCTCGGTGACGAGGGTCCGGAGCTCGGTCTCGAGGTCCTCGGAGTCCTCGGCCGACTCTCCCTCGGCGTAGAGGTGGACGAGCGGCTCGTCCGCATCCGGAAGCACCTGGACCCAGCCGCGGTCGTCGAAGATCTTGATCCCGTCCCGCAGGTCCACGTTGGCGTCGGCAAAGCGCTCGTTCAGGACACGCATCACCGTTCCCTTGAGCGCCCAGGGGCACTGCAGCTGGCGATGGATCAGGGTCGGCCTCGGGAGGGCGGCGACGAGCTTCGAGAGTGGCTGGCCGACGGGCGCGAGCAGCTCGAGCAGCTTGCAGAGCGAGGCGCTCGCGTCGTAGGCGGGCAGGAACCCGGGGAACACGTACCCCCCACCCGGAGCGCCTGCGAAGACGATGCCCTCGCCGGCCGCCGCCTGGGTCAGGCCTGCGAGCGTCGCCGTCGTGCGCACCACCTCGAGCCGGTCTCCGACCACCTCCTCGACCTGGCTGGTCGCCGTGATCGGGACGGCGATCTTGCCGGTGGTGCTCATCGCCAGGAGATGCAGGTACAGGAGAAGCGCCTGGTCCGGCCGCACCTCTCGCCCGGTCTCGTCGATCAGGAAAAGCCGCTCGGCGGAACGGTCGAAGACGGCGCCGAAGTCGGCATTCACGGCCTCGACCAGGCGCTGCGCATAGTCGAGGGTCGCCCCGAAGCGCGCCGGGGCGGAGCCGACGTCGGATTCGAAGGCGTGGGCCGTCACGGCCTCCACCCCGAGCTGGCCGAAGACGAGCGGCAGGACGAAGCTGCCGCCGGAGTAGCCGTAGTCGACGACGATCCTGAAGCCGCGGTCGCGGATTGCCGCGACGTCGAGGTCGTCCAGCAGGTCGCTCGCGTAGCTCTCGCGGGCGCGCGCCGGGTAGGCGATCGAACCGACCGCCCCGAACGGCACCCGCCGCAGTTCCTGGCGCGTGAAGTGCTTCTCGATCTCTTTCTGCATCGCCTCGGAGAGCGCGACGCCCGGCCGTTCGAAGAGTCGGATCTGCACCGCTTCCGGGTCGGTGGTCGACGCGCCGACGTGGAAGGCAGCGTCGTAGTTCTGGGTCTTCAGGAGATGCTTGCCGACCGGCGCGGGCAGCGTCCGCAGGTCCGCCACCTGCACGCCGGTCGAGTTGAGACCGGAGATGAGGGCGCGCTTGATCATGCGATACGCGGGCGCGCTCTCGCGGCTGGCCACGACCCGCGCGCCACGTTTGAGCGCAGTGCCGAGCGCCGCCCCGACACGCAGTGCAACCTCGGGGGTCAGGTCGACGTTGACGAGCCCGACGACTCCGTCCTGCGCGAAGACCTTCGTCGTGCCGCGCGACTCCCAGATCAGGCTCTCGTGGATCTGGGCGCCGTATTCGACCTCTTTATAGGGATAGATCCGCACGCCCGGGAAGATCACGGACTGGTCGCCGAGCGTCACCTGGTCGCCGACGGCCACACCCTCGTGAACCCGTGCGTGCGGGCGCACGTCGCAGTTTCGCCCGAGGATCGCTCCCTCGATGGTGACGCTGCGTCCGATGTAGCAGGACGCGTCGATCACCGAGCGCGACACGCGGGCTCGCTCGCGCAGCGTCGTGCCCGGGCCGAGCACCGTGTAGGGCCCGACCGACGACTCGGGCGACACCGTGCAGTAGTTCCCGATGAACGCCGGTCCCTCGACGCCCTCGACGTCGTCGATCTCCACCCCCTCCCCGATCCACACGTCGCCGCGGATCTTCAGCCCTGGGATGTTGAGCCGGACTTTCTCGTCGAGGGCGTCTGCGTTCGCCTCGCGATACTGGTCGAGGTTCCCGATGTCCTGCCAGTAGCCCTCGCAGACATATCCGTAGATCGGGCGTCCCATCTCGAGCAGCAGCGGGAAGAGCTCCTTCGAGAAGTCGAACGGCCGGTCGGTCGGGATGTGGCGCAGGACCTCGGGCTCGAGGACGTAGATGCCGGTGTTGATCGTGTCGGAGAACACCTGCCCCCACGACGGCTTCTCGAGGAACCGCTCGACCTTCCCGTCCTCGTCGGTGACGACGATCCCGAACTCGAGCGGGTTCTCGACCGACTTGAGCCCGATCGTCACCGCAGCCCCCTTTTCCTTGTGGAACTCGACGATCTTGTTCAGGTCGATGTCGCAGAGCGCGTCGCCCGAGATGACGAGGAACGTCTCGTCCAGGCGGTCCGAGGCGAGGCGGACCGAGCCGGCTGTGCCGAGCGGGCTCTCCTCGACCGAGTACTCGATGTTCAGCCCGAGGCTGCCGCCGTCCCCGAAGTAGGTGCGGATCGCCTGGGGCAAGAAGGCCACCGTGACCACGACGTCGGTGAAGCCGTGTTCGCGCAGCAGCTCGAGGATGTGCTCCATGCACGGCTTGCCGACGATCGGCACCATCGGCTTCGGCTGGTTCGACGTCAGCGGCCGCAATCTCGTGCCCTCGCCCCCCGCCATGACGACCGCTCTCATGCGAGCACCTCGCGCCGTGCCTTGAGCGCGTACTCACCGAGGGCGATCAGGCCGAGCACCAGCCCGGTCCAGAAGATCCAGAGCGGCCACTGGGTGCCCTCGTGCGTGACCATGATGAACCCGAGGGACGCGTAGAGGAGCCAGGTCGCCGCCTTGCCGAGGAAGTTGACCTGGAACTCATAGCCACGGCCGAGCATGATCGGTGTGCCGACGAGGGTCACGAGATCGCGCGCCGGGATGATCAGCGCCAGCCACGGCAATCGTCCGTCGTAGAGCAGCAGGAACACCGCGGCATCGATCATGAGCCGGTCGGCGAGCGGATCGGCGAACTTTCCGAAGGCGGACTCGACGTGCCAGCGGCGTGCCAGGTAGCCGTCCACCTGATCCGTGACGCCGGCGATCCCAAAGATGATCGCGGCGGGCCACGAGTAGCCGCCGTCGCTCGTCAGCAGCAGCACGACGAACACGGGGATCAAGCAGAACCGCATGATCGTCAACGCGTTCGGTACCTGGGAGCGGGTCACGCTGACAGGATATGTCCGTGCTGACCATCCCGGGATTCGTCGACGCCCACTGCCATGCTTTTCAACGCGTATTGCGGGGTCGCGGGCGGGGCGGTGACTTCTGGAGCTGGCGCGACGAGATGATCGCCGTGGCCGGCAAGCTGAGCGTCGCCGAGATCCGCAGCGAATATCGCCGGGTGTACGAGGAGCTCCGCCAGAACGGCTACACGGCGGTCGGCGAGTTTCACTACCTCGGCTACGAGGAGGCCAAGGCGGCGGCAGAAGCTGCCGGCGAGGCGGGGATCTCCTTCGTCTGCCTCTACGCGTGTTACCTGCGAGGCGGCATCCCGCGCTTCCGCCAGGACTCGGTCGCTGCGTATCTCCGTCAGCTCGAGTCCTTGCGCGATGCGGGCATTCGCGTCGGTGTCGCCCCCCACTCCGTCCGGGCCTGCCCGGCCGAGGCGCTGCACGACCTTGGCCGCTACGCGGCGGAGAACGACTTACCACTCCACGTGCACGCCGACGAGCAGCCGCGGGAGATCGAAGAGTGTCTCGCCGAGCACGGGCTCCGGCCGATCGAGCTGCTCGCCCGCGAAGGCTGTCTCGGGCCGCGCTCGACGATCGTGCATGCCACGCATGCCGACGGCGGAGAGCTCGACCTGCTCCGAGACTCGGGCACGCGCATCTGCGTCTGCCCGACGACGGAGGCGAACCTCGGTGACGGTTTCCTGCCGGTTGCACGGGTGTGCCACCGGCAGATCCGCATGTGCATCGGCTCGGATTCGAACGTGCGTATCGATCCGCTCGAAGAGCTGCGCGAGCTCGAAGGCATCGCGCGCCGCCAGACTGGCGAGCGCGGCGTCATACCGGTCGATGCACTGCTCTCGTTCGGCTCGGCGGAAGGTGCCGCCGCGCTCGGCCTCGAGACGTGGCCCGATGCGATCGTCGACGCGAGCCATCCTCAGCTTCGCGGGGTCGATGAGGACTCGGTCTACGAAGCTCTGGTCTTCAGCTGCACGGGCGACGTGCTGCGAAAGACGTCCGACCAGTAGAGCGTCCGCGTGAGGTACGCGTCTTCGGCGTTCACTCCGTGCAGGCCCCACGCGCCGCTGTAGGACAGATAGCGATACGTGCCATGGCGGTGGGCGGGCGCAGCCGGCTCGATCTGCGTTCCCTCGTGCCACTCGTTGAACGACGTGATCGTCACCTGGTCAGCACCGCTCGCGATCGCCGCACGCCACATTGCGTCGTAGGTCGCGCCGTTCCGCCGCGGCTTGACGCGCGGATCGTCGCTGCCGCGCTGAGCGTCGTACCCAGGGCCCACGGACGGCGCGCAGACGAGGTGCTGCGCGTGCGCCTGAGCGCACAGGCGATGGAACATGTTGCCGCCGTAGGTGACGATGTCGTAGGTGTAGACGCCGTCGAAGCCCGCGTTCGCTGCGTCGCCGACCATCGCCGTTTGCGCAAAGAGGTGCACGCCGCCGGCGTGCAGGGCGGTCTTCGCGGCAGCCCAGTCGCTGACCGGCAGATCGAACGGGCGGTAGACATAGAACGAAGTGATCCCGTAGTTGCGCAGATAGGCGATGTCGGCCACCGTGCTTGAAACCGTTCGGCCGCCGTACGGCTCGAGATGAACTGCGACGGAGATCCCGTCTTCACGTGCAGCCACGATCACGGCAGGCAGCGCCTGATCCTCGGGAGAGCCCTGTCCCCACCAGGAGACGACGATCTCGTCGATTCCTGCCGAACGGATCTCGTCCATCTGCTGCCCCATCACCAGCTGGTCTGTGGACGAGTAGAGGCCCCGCGCCGGGTAGTACGACGATGCGATGTCGTTCGGCGGGTCGTGACCATGCTGCGACCAGTGCCTGTATGCCCCGTCGTGCGCGACGGTGCCGTACCACGGATAGAAGAATGCGGAAACGCGAACGCCCGCCTGCGCTGACGCGGGCAGGCAAAGCGCCAGCACGATGCCGAGAATGAGTCGCCGCATGATTGGGGTCGGACCGGATCATCTCCCACCACTGCTCCGCCCACAATGGGCCGGACGGCTCATTCGCGTCATCTGTCGGGACCCATCCGAACGGCGAAGCACGTAGCCTTCGCGAGATGAGCTCTCCGGAAGATCCCCACCGGGACGATGGAGTCGTTGCTGCCGCGAGTCGTGTCGCCCTCTATCCGGCGCGCGTTGCGATGCGGGCGTCACGCACGCGGATCGAAGCGTCCGTCGAAAACGTCCTCACCGGCCCGGAGCTGGCCCGGATCGTCGACGCTGTGCTCGCGGGGCCCTTCCCGGAGGAGCTCGCCCATATTCTCGTCGAGCGCAAGGTGCTCGAGCGTGTCGCCGCGACGATCGCGGCCGAGATCCAGCTCGACGATGTCGTCGAAGAGCTGCTGGCGCGGCCCGAGGTCCGCGCGGCTATCTCGAGTGCGGTCGGCTCCGAGGCGACCCATGATCTGATCAAGGAGGCTCTCGCGCAGCAGACGTCGAGCGCCGCTGGTGATGTCGCGCAGGCCCTGCGCGGGCAGGCGCTCGCGCTCGACGCGCGCGTCGAGGTGCGCCGCCCTCCCGCGCCGCCACAATTCGGCGGGGTGGTCACGCGCGCGATCGCGCTGGTGACGGACGCGGCGCTCATCGGCCTGATCGGCGTGTCCATCTCGGCGATGGCGACGCTCATCGCATCGCTCGTAGGCACGCTGCGGCCCGCGTGGCTCGTCGGTCTCATCCTCGCGGCCGGCTGGAGCATTCTCAGCGTCGTCTACTTCGCCGGTTTCTGGAGCCTGGTCGGACAGACGCCCGGGATGAAGTTGATGCGAGTCCGGGTGCGAGGGCCGCGTGGCGGGCCACTCTCGTTCTGGCGGTCGGTCGTCCGCGTGGTCGGACTGGCCCTGGCGATCATCCCCTGCTTCGCGGGGTTCATCCCGGCGCTGTTCGACGGACGTCGCCGGGCCCTGCCCGACCTGATCGCCGGCACGACGGTCGAGGCGGACGACTACGACGGGTCGACGACGATCAGCGTCACCGGAATCTCGTAGCGTTTCCGCGCAGCGTCGACGGCATCCTGCTCGAGCCACTTCTGGTCGGCGGCCGGGCGAACGGCCATCACGAGCTGGTGGGCCGGGAACTCCCGCAGGCCGTCGTCCGCGGCCTGGACCGGGTCCTTCGAGCCGGTCCGGCCCCTTGGCCCGTACCCCGATCTCCTCCAGCGCCCGGAGCGTCCCGTCCAGGTGATCCGTCGCCGCGTCGTAGCCCTCCTGATCGCCGGTCCAGCGATCGAGTCGGGAACCGAGCGCAGGCGCGACGACGAATGCCTCAACGGTGTTTCCTTTCGCCTCCTCGTCGATCGCCGCTCGCAGGGCTTGGGCTGTGCAAGCGCCGTCGGCGATCACGAGCACGCGGTGAACTGAACCGTCTTCGGGCGGACGAAGGGCAGGAGGAGCGTCCCGGTCGATCGGATGGCGGTGGCTTCGCGCGACGCGAAGGACGAGCACGGCACAGACGATGAGGGCGGCCGCACCGACCAGGAGCCAGGCCCAGAGCCCCACGCTGGCCGCCGCGAAGAGGATGAAGAGGACACCGAGGATGACGAGCACGAGCGGGATCGCCATAAACTGTCTCTGCTTCAAGATCTTCAACGTCTCACCCCTTCGGTCGGCGGTCAGGGAGAAGGTAGGTCCGGGCAGGCTTCAGGTCGTCGTCCTCTTTGGATGACGTGTCGCAGTTCCGGGTCCTGAAAGGAGGAACGGCATGACGGCAGGCAACAATCACAAAGTGCACCAGCCCGGTCGGCTGACGGCCTGGGTGGCGCTGATCGCGGCGGCCGCGGTGGTCGTGACCCTCGTCCTCCTGATCATCAGGAACGCGACTGCTCTCATCCTGGTTCTGGTCGCTCTGGCCGTGTTCGGCGCCGCAGGCTGGATCGCCGTCACCCGGCGCGGCGCCTTGAAAGTGGTCGCCGTCGTCGTCCTGGTTGCAGCCCTTGTCGGCGGTTCGGTGGCGCTGATCGCGCTCGGCGCGATCGACGAGCTGGTCGCTTTTGGCATCGCGGTTGCCGTGTTCTCCTTCGCTGCACGGCACGCTCTTCAGGCGGATGCGCAGGCCGCGGTGGCCGGCGGCAGACCAGAGTCACAGCCGACTCGGTCGGGGCGTAACTCGGGGAGGGCCGTGCTGCTGATGAATCCCAAGTCGGGCGGCGGCAAGGTCGAGAAGTTCAATCTCGTCGAGGAGGCGAAGCGGCGCGGGATCGAGCCGGTGCTCCTCGAGCGAGGTGACGACTTGAATGTGCTCGCGCGCAAGGCCGCAGGCTCGGCGGACGTGATCGGCATGGCCGGCGGAGACGGTTCCCAGGCGCTCGTGGCCCAGGTCGCGATGGAGCACGGACTTCCTTATGTCTGCGTGCCCGCCGGGACGCGCAACCATCTCGCGCTCGACCTTGGACTGGACCGGGACGATGTCGTCGGCGCGCTGGACGCGTTCGCGAGCCCGGTCGAGCGTCGCATCGATCTCGCGTTCGTGAACGACCGCATCTTCGTGAACAACGTCTCGCTCGGGATCTACGCAGAGATCGTTCAGTCGGACGCCTACCGCGACGCAAAGCTCGAAACCGTGCAGAACATGTTGCCCGAGCTCCTTGGGCCTCGCGCTACGCCCTTCGATCTCCGATTCCACGGGCCTGACGGTGGCGGACAGCGTTCAGCCCAGCTGCTGCTCGTCTCCAACAACCGGTACGTGCTCGACAGGGTCGGCGCGGTCGGCTCCCGGCCGCGTATGGATACGGGACTGCTCGGGATCGTCGCGATTCAGATCGACGATGCCGCCGCGGCGGCGAAGCTGATCTCGCTGCAGGCGCTCGGCCAACTCCATCGGTTCGAAGGCTGGCTCGACTGGGAGGCAACGGAGTTCGAGGTCGGTTCCGGCGCCCCCGTGGCGACCGGGATCGACGGTGAGGGAATCATGCTCGACGCGCCGCTCCGCTTCAGGATCGTTCCCGCCGCGCTCAGCGTGCGCCTCCCGCCGGATACCCCCGGTCTCTCACCCGCTGCCGTCCGTCCCGGGTTGACGGCCTCGTCGCTCCAGCGGCTCTGGAGTATCGCCGCAGGCCGGACATAGCCGCAGTCTGGACGCCTCCGAAGCTGAGGAGGACGACTGCCAGCCCGAGCAGTCCCCCGGCCACAGCGTCGGAGAGCCAGTGAACCTGGAGATACGTGCGGCTCCAGGCCATGGCGGCGCTCACGACCGCAGCGGCGCCGAACCAGAGCGGGCGCCTGCGGCCTGCCCTGGTGAAGAGCAACACGACCGCGATCGCGGTTGCACTTGCGTACGCGGCGTGTCCGGAGGGAAACGACGAACCGTGCGGTTCGACCATCGACCCCGGCGGGCGTGGCCGGTCGACGAGGAGCTTGATCACGTTGGTGGCGACTGGCGTCATCGCCTCCGCGACGGCAAATGCGATCAGCGCTTGCCATCGTCGCGCGCGTAACAGCGCGAGGCCGATCGCGAGCAGCGTCAGTGCGCGCCACAGACCGTGGCCGAGCGCGTTGAAGATGAGCGCGATGTGCGTGAAGAACGGTGTTTCGATATCGCGCATCGATTCCGCCCAGTGACTGTCGAGCGCCAGCGGGTCGGCGGGGACGAACAGCGCGCCAACGATCACCACAGCGAGCAGCAGGCTCCCCCCGCCGACTGCTCGGCGAGGGTGGACGAGGAACTCCTCGCTGCCTCTGGTCAGAGCCCCGTCTCGGCTTTGAGGCGTCCGTCGTTCACGGCGTCCTGCAGCGCCTGGTAGTCACGTTCGTTCTGGTCGGCGTAGGTCTCCGCGAAGTCCGCGATCGCCTGGTCAAAGCCGTCGGATCCACCGAGGTATGCGGAGATCGCCACCCGGTCGCCCGAGCGGGCGTGGGCGCGCGCGAGGGTCCACCCGCACGCACGCCCGTAGGCCGCCGCTCCGGGCGGGAGGGCTGCTTCGATCGCGAGGGAGCCTTTCCAGTCCTTGAGCTGCCGGACGTAGAAGTCCCGGGCCTGACCGTCGAGGCCTGCACCGACGTGCTGCCAGCCGAGGAAGATGTCGCTGCTCGCCTGCATCAGTCGCTGGCCGGCGACGACGCGCTGGCCGCAGTTCGAGTACTGGCTCTTGCCGACGAAACGCTCCAGGACGGACGGCTGCGCCTCCTTGAGTTGCAGGAACAGAGGATCGTCGTCGTCGATCCCGAGGAAGAGGGCGATCCATGCGCGGGTGCCGACGCTTCCGACCCCGACGACCTTGCGGGCCAGGTCGACGAACCGGAACTGTTCCAGCAGATGGCGGCGATCCGTCTCGAGCGTTCGCCGGTAGGCCCGGATGACGTCGTGAATCTCGTCCTGCATTGCCTTCCGATCCACTTCGGCCGGAGCGAGCTCGTCGATCGGGACGATCAGGGGCGGGTCGCTGATGATCCGCGGCTCGCCGTCGACGATCCTGGTCAGCTTCGCGAAGGCTTGCATGCTGTCCTTCGTACGCGACTTCGCGATGTTCGCCTCCATCTTCTTCAGTCGCTTGGGATCGACGCCCTCGCTGAACTCCCGAAAGGCCTCGTCCACCGACAGGTGCGAGTACCACACCTCCAGATCCCGCATCCCAGAGAACGTGCGCATCGCTTCCCGGTAGGAGCGCACGGTGTCGAGCGCGATCGTGCGCCGCTCCTTCTTGGAGAAGCCGCGTTCCCGCCCCGCGATCGCAAAGCTTGCGACGAGCCGCTTCACGTCCCACTCCCACGGCCCCGGCGCCGACTCGTCGAAATCGTTCATGTCGAACACGAGATTCCGTTCCGGAGAGCCGAACACCCCGAAGTTCGACAGGTGCGCGTCACCGCAGAGCTGCACTCGCAGGCCGGAAACCGGCGTGCGCGAAAGATCCTCCGCCATGATCAGCGCGCCGCCGCGGTAGAACGCAAACGGCGACACGAGCATGCGCCCGTACCGAATGGGCACGAGCTCCGGCACGCGAGAGGTCGCCTGCTCCTCAAGCAAGGCGACCGGATCCCGCTCGGCCGGGAACTCGATCTGCGCATGCATCGACCGCGGCACCTCGGTCCGCGCCGCTCTCCCTCTGGCCGCCCGTTCCGCCCTCGTGAAGTGCGGCACCGTCTTCCCGGAGGGCGCACGGCTCTCGGTCGACTTGTCGGTTCCGTCTTCAGGCTGCGACGTCATCACATGGCCTCCCCGGTTCGTTTCTGAGCTCCGTGAGCTTGCAGCAAAGGCCGGCGAGGGCCTGTGCCCCCCGACGACCCGTCGAGCATCGATCAGGCCGGCGCAGCGTCGAGCTCGACCTCGAGAGGAATGCCTGCCTCCTTGGCCCGTACGGCGCCTCCGAACGCGTAGCCGATCAGCCCGATCGCGACGATCGCTGCCAGGGTCCCGAGCGTCAACGCCTCGAACGTCCCCTTCGTCACGCCCCACGTGTGCCCGAGGGTGTCCCGACCGACGAACGCGCAGATCGTGAAGAAGACCATGTCGAACGGGCGAAGCGACTTGATCGGCTTCGCCTTCTCCTCGACGGCCAGCACCGTCGTTTGCTCTATCGCTTCATCTGCCGACACGCTTGGCTCAACACCTCCTCGACTGTCGAAGAACCTCGTCGATCAACCGTAAACCCGCAACACCGGCCGCGGCAACCCGGCGGCTACCCCAGGCGGTCGAGCAGGTGGTCGCCGACGCGCAGCGAGTTGGCCATCGCCGTAAGCGCCGGGTTGACGGCCCCGATGCTCGGGAAGATGCTCGTGTCGACCACGTAGAGATTGTCGAGCTCGTGCGCCCGGCAGTCGACGTCGACCACCGAACCGGCCGGGTCGCTCCCGAAGCGGCAGGTGCCGGCCTGGTGGGCCACGCCGGCCACGGGGATCTCGTTCTTCATGTATGCGAACCGCTTCAGCAGGTGCCCCTCGTTGAGGTCGAGCTTGCCGAGGATCGACTTCAGCTTCTCGTACAGCTTCTCCTTCGGGACCTCGTTGGTCGGTTTGTAGCTGAGCGTGACCTTCCTCTCGCCGTCGACCGTGATGCGGTTCTCCGGCATCGGCAGGTCCTCGGTGGAGAGCCAGAAGTCGATCGCGTGCTTCGCGACCCGGTCAAGCGTCCACTCGGGCGCGAGCTTCGTCTCGCCGGGCTGCTCGCCGCGATACATCTCGGCCTGTGACTTGCCGACCATCTGGATGTTGCCGAGCGGGTACTCGAACTCCTCACCTGCGAGATAGAAGTCGTTGAGGCCCAGCGTCTTCTGGAAGATCGTCGGGTTCTCCTCGCGTGAGAGTGCGAGCACAGCCTGGCTGTTGTGGAACATGTAGTTGCGGCCGACCTGATCGGAGCCGTTGGCGAGCCCGTTGGGATGCTTGTCGCTCGCCGAGCTGAGCAGCAGCTTGGCCGTGTTTGCAGCACCACAGGCAACGACGAAGATGTCGGCGGTGAACCGTTCGGCCTCTCCGTCGTGCTCGACGACGACCTCCGTCACGGTTGTCCCTGCGGGGTTTCCGTTCAGCTTGACGGCCCGGGCGTTCGTGAGCAGCGTGACGTTAGCGTGCTCCAGTGCGGGACGGACGCCCAGGACTTCGGCGTCGGACTTGCCATGCACGGCGCAGGGAAACCCGTCACAGTTCGTACAGCGCACGCAGATGCTGTACGGCATGTTGGCCTCGTTCAGTCGGACACCGCACGGCGCGTGGAATGGGTGGTATCCCGCCGCCTCGAGATCGTCTGCGAGCTGCTGGATCCGGGGCTCGTGCGACAGCGCCGGAAACGGGTAGGGCGCGCTCGCCGGCGGCTCGGTCGGGTCCTCGCCCCGGGCGCCGTGCACCTCGTAGAGCTGCTCGGCCTGCGTGTAATACGGCTCGAGGTCGTCGTAGGAGATCGGCCAGGCGGGCGAGATCCCGTCGTGGTGGCGCAGCTCGCCGAAGTCCTCCTTCCGCAGCCGGTAGAGCGCGGCGCCGTAGAGCTTCGTCGCGCCGCCGACGAAGTAGTGGATCTGCGGCTGGAAGGCCTTGCCGTCCGGGTCGTACCACGTCTCGGGCGACACGTACCGGTTCTCCACGAACACGTGCTGCGCGACCCAGTTCTCCGGCTCGCGCGGAAGCCAGTCGCCTCGCTCGATCAGCAGGATCCGCTTGCCCGACGGAGCCAGATGCCGTGCGAGCGTCCCGCCACCTGCACCGGTGCCGATGATGATCACGTCGTAAGCGTCCATCGCTCAGTACTCCGATAGTCGTTCGTTGACGATGATCCTGGCGGCGGCCTCGATCAGTGCGAGATGCGAGAACGCCTGAGGGAAGTTGCCGAGATGCCGCCCGGTCTCGGCGTCGAACTCCTCGGCATAGAGCCCGAGCGGCGACGCGATTCGCAACAGCCGCTCCATGAGGTCCCGGGCACGCTGTGACTCGCCGACGATCGCGAGCGCCGAGACGAGCCAGAACGAGCAGATGAGGAACGTTCCTTCCTTGCCGGACAGGCCGTCGTCGGTCTCGTCGGTGCGATAGCGGAGAACGAACCCGTTCTCGGTCAGGTCGTCTGCCACCGCCTTGACGGTCGCGGCGAGCCGTGCGTCGTCGCCGGGCAGGAATCCGAAGAGCGCGGCGAGGAGCGTCGAGGCATCGAGCGAGTCCGTGTCGTAGTGCTGGCGCAGCACACCCGCCTTGCGTCACGCCCTTGCCGAGGATGTCGGCGCGGATCTCCTCGGCGGTTGCGCGACCACTTCTTCTGCAGCTCCGGATCGCCGCGGATCCCGGCCAGCTGCGCCGCCCGGTCGAGTGCGACCCAGCACATGAGCTTCGACGAGACGTAGTGCTGCGGTTCGCCGCGCGCCTCCCAGATGCCCTGGTCGGGCTTTCCCCAGACCTTCGACGCGCATTCGGCCTGCGCTTGCACGATCGGCCAGAGGCGGCGCGGCAGACGCTCGCTCTTCCTCGTGTGCAGCAGGATCGAGTCGAGCACGGCGCCGAAGACGTCGTTCTGACGCTGGTCGAACGCGCCGTTGCCGAGCCGGACGGGCCGGGCGCCGGCGTAGCCCGAGAGGTCATCCCGCGTCGACTCGGTCAGGTCCTTGCGACCGTCGATCCCGTACATGATCTGCAGCGAGCCGTCGGCGTTGGGCTCGAGGTCGGCGACGAATTGCATGAACTCGTCGGCTTCCCAGTCGAGGTTCAGCCAGTGCAGCGCCTGCAGGGTGAACGTCGTGTCGCGCATCCAGGTGAAGCGGTAGTCCCAGTTGCGCTCGCCTCCCGGCGTCTCCGGCAGCGAGGTCGTCGCAGCGGCGACGGTCGCGCCGGTCGGCATGTAGGTGAGGCCCTTGATCGCGAGCGCCGAGCGCTGGATCGGATCACGCCAGCGGTGGTCGGGGATCCGCGACTCGTTCAGCCAGGCGCGCCAGTAACGGACGGTCGCGGCGATCCGGCTCTCCGCATCGTCGACGCCGTCCGGGGCCGCAAACTGCTCGGCCCAGGAGAGGGCGCAGTAGGCCTTGTCGCCCGCTTCGAGCACATGTCGGGCCCGCACGCGGTTGCCTTCGATCCCGAGCGGCAAGCTGGAGACGAGGCGGATCGTCTGTCCGGCTCCGGTCGCATCGGCGGCGTGGCGTCCACCGTCGACCAGTGACCAGTCGGCAGGCGTGCGACCGTAGTCGAAGGCCGGCTCGCAGACGAGCTCGAGCTCGACACGGCCGCCGAGACACTCGACGACACGAACGAGCATGTGCTCGGCGTCGTCGTCCGCGGGCGGACGGGTGTGCGGCGTGATCTCATCCTCGTGGTCGGTCGGGCCCATCGTCAGGGCGTCGCGAACGACGATCCAACCGGAGGGCGTCCTCCAGGTCGTCACGAGCACGTTCGTGCCCGGCTCGTAGGTTCGTGCCGTCGGATGATCGATACCGAACGGGCCGAGCCGGAAGAAGCCGGCCTCGCGGTCGAGCAGGCTCCCGAACGCACTTGCAGCATCGAAGCTCGGAACGCACAGCCAGTCGACCGCACCATCCGCCGCGATCAGCGCGGCGGTGTGGCAGTTCGAGAGGAAGGCGTAGTCCGCGATCGGCGGAAACGGTGACGGCGCGGCAGCACTCTGCGGCTGTCGCTGTTCGGTAGCGGCGCTCACGACGTGATCCAGGGCCCGTACCAGCGGCCGTGCCCGGCAACCAGGGACTCCGACTGCGTCTGGCCCCCACGACCCCGGTTTGTACGGATGCACCGGTGGCGGCGCATCGAGCAGCGGCTGCATGATCCGCCAGGTCTCCTCGACACCGTCCTGGCGCGTGAACCTCGTGGTGTCTCCGGTGAGCGCGGCGAGGAGCAGCACCTCGTACGGTGTCGGTCCCTCGCCGCCCTCCAGGGCGAACTCCATGTCGAGCTCGATCGTTCCGGCTTCCGCCTGATCTGCACGGTGCGCTTCGACGGTGAACTGGATCCCCGTCGTGGGGTCGAGCTTGACGACGAGCTGGTTCGGCTGGAGGTTGCTGTAGGCGGCGAACCCCAGGGTCGGTGGATGCCGGAAGACGAGGCGCAACTCGGTCTGCGTCACCGGCAGCCGCTTCCCGGTTCGGATGAAGAACGGCACGCCCGCCCAGCGCCAGTTCTCGATATCGAGCCGAAGCGCCGCGTAGGTCTCGGTCGTCGACCCTGGAGCCACTCCGTCGATCGAGGTGTAACCGTCGTATTGCCCTCGGACATAGTGCGCCGGGTCGGCTTCCTTGACCGCACGGAAGAGCGCGACCTGCGAGTCCTTGATCGTCACCGGGTCACCCCGTGAAGGCGCCTCCATCGCGGCCGCAGCGACGACCTGCATCAGATGGTTGACGACGACGTCGCGCAGCGCGCCGACCGGGTCGTAGAAGTGGCCGCGGTCCTCCACCCCGAAGTCTTCCGCCATGGTGATCTGCACGCTCGACAGGAAGTTCCGGCTCCAGACGGGCTCGAGCATCGCGTTCGCGAACCGCAGATGGAGAATCTCCTCGAGACCCATCTTCCCGAGGTAGTGGTCGATCCGGTACAGCTGCGACTCGTCGATCGACTGGTGCAGTTCGGCTGCAAGGGCGTGCGCCGAGGCCCTGTCGTGGCCGAATGGCTTCTCCACGACGACCCGCGCCGTCTTGGTCAGCCCTGCGGCGGCAAGGCCCTTGACGACGGTGCCGAAGAGAAACGGCGGGATCTCGAGATAGAAGACGGGAAGCTTTGCCCCGCTGATCGCTTCGCCGACGCGCTGGTAGGTCGCAGCGTCCGAGAAATCACCCTGGACGTAGGAGAGCCGCGCGGCGAACCGTTCGAACACCTGCGCGTCGAGTTGCTCGCCGGTCCCTTCGATCGACTCGCGGGCACGCTGTTGCAGCTGGTCGACCGTCCAGTCATCGACGGCGACGCCGACGATCGGGCAATCGAGCAGCCCGCGCTTTTCGAGCCGGTAGAGCGACCGGAACGTCATCACCTTCGCCAGGTCGCCGGTGATCCCGAACACCACCAGGACATCTGCTGTGCCCTCAGCCATCACTTCTCCTTGTCGCCTACGAGGATCCTTCCGGGGCGCTCGTGGCTGAAGCCGGCCCACGTCCAGCCGATCATCGCCTTCGTCCGCTCCTCCCACGCAGAAAGCAACGTGAGATGCACGGCTCCCCAGGCGAGGAACGCCACCTTTCCTTTCAAGGTTCGTCCGCCGTGCAGTTGCGCGACGGCTGCGCCGGGCGCGATGGCGGCCATCGTCCCCTTGTCCTTGTACTCGAATGGCTCGAGCTTCTTGCCCGAGACCAGCCGCTTGATGTTCTCTCCCGCGTGCTCGCCGGCCTGCAGTGCCACCGACCCGAGCTGCGGCAGCACATCGCCGGTGCCCGCGTCCGTGATCCACGCAATGTCCCCGGCCGCGAACACCTCCGGATGAAGTGGCATGCTCAGCTCCGGATCGACCCCGATGCGATTGCCCTTCTCCAGATCGATACCGAGCGACTTGGCAAGCGGGCTGGCCTGCAGCCCAGCGCCCCACACCAGCGTGTGCGCCGGCAGCACCGTGCCGGAAGCGAGCCTGACGCGGGTCGGCTCCACGGCCTCGACCCGTTCACCGAGCATGACCTCGACGCCTCGGTCTTCGAGCTCATGCTGGGCGTACTCGCGGATGTCGGGCTTGAACATCGGGAACAGACACGGCCCTGCTTCCACCAGGATCAGCCGTGCCGACCCGGACGGCACGGCGCGGTAGTCATCCGCGAAGTCGCCACCGAACAGCTCGGTCAAGGCTCCGACGCTCTCGATGCCGGTCGGGCCACCGCCAACGACCACCACGTTGAGGACGCCGTCCTCGATCAGTGACGGATCACGATCGGCCGTCTCCCACCGGCCGACGATGTGCGATCTGAGCCGCAGCGCATCCTCCACGGTGTAAAGGGGGAAGGCGTTCTCCGCCGCGCCCGTGCAGCCGAAGAACTGCACGACCGCCCCGAGCCCGAGCACCAGGTAGTCGTACGACAGTGCCGGCATGTCGGCGAAATGCACCTCGCGGGCCTCGAGATCTACCGACGAGACCGTCGCCTGGTGGATCGTCACGTTCTCGTGGTGCTGAAAGAGGTCGCGCAGCGAATGAGCCACCGCCGTCGTGTCGAGCAGGCCCGTGGCGAGCTGGTAGAGCATCGGCTGGAAGCTGTGGTAGTCGTTCGCGTCGACCAGCACGACGTCGACGTCCGCATCCTGCAGCGTCCGGGCAGCTCCGAGACCGGCAAAGCCCCCACCGAGGACGACGACCCGAGCCCGGCCGTTCGCCGAGGTTCCCTCCGTCATCAGGCAAGATTCCCCGCAGGAACAACGGCGCCGCCTCACCCAGACGGGGTGATCCACCCATCTCCCCGGCGACCGAGATTTCCTAGGATCGCACCCGTGGATCGGCTGCGGCCTCTCTGGGACTTCGAGGACCTCGACCTCAGCGAGCGCCGGCTCACCGAGCAGCTCGACCGTGAGGTCGACGATGCGGGCCGGGCGGAGGTGCTGACGCAGCTGGCGCGTGTCGAGGGGCTGCGCGGCGAATTCGACCGGTGCGGCGACCTGCTCGCCGAGGCGGAACGAGCCGGCGCCGGGCGAGCGGTCGTCGATGTGCGCCTCGCGCTCGAACGCGGCCGGATGCTGCGGTCGAGCGGTGACCCGGCGGCCGCCTACCCCCTTTTCGTGACCGCGTTCGAGCGAGGCGTCGCCGCCGGCGAGTACTGGCTGGCGGCGGACGCGGCGCACATGGCGGCGCTTGCAGCGCCGGACGACGAGGGCTCTCGCGCCTGGACGACCCGCGGGATCGAGCTCGGCGAACGGGAACCTGCGGCGTCCTACTGGCGCGGTCCGCTCCTGAACAATCTCGGCTGGGCGCTTCATGAACAGGGGGCGAACGAGGAGGCGCTCGCGGCGTTCGAGCGCGCCCTCGCGGTTCGGGAAGAAGACCAGTCCAACGAGTACGCCATCGAGATCGCGCGCTACGCGGTCGCCGTCGCCCTGCGGGCGCTCGGACGTCCGGCCGAGGCCGCGGGCCAGGCCGAGCGCGCGGTCGCGTGGTCTCTCCGCTCGGGCCGCGACGATGCGTACTTCCACGAGGAACTGGCGGAGGACTACGCCGCTCTTGGGCGACGGGACGATGCCGCAGAGCAGGCGCGGCGCGCGCTCGCGCTCTTCGGCCCGGCCGTGACGGCGGCCCAACGCGAACGGCTCGAGGAGCTGAGCGGAGCGGGTTGAGGCCCGGTCCGACGACGTGAAAGCCCCGCGGTTTGCGGGGCTTTCGGCGATCGGGGCGCCGAGATTCGAACTCGGGACCTCTAGTCCCCCAGACTAGCGCGCTAACCAGGCTGCGCCACGCCCCGCGACCTCGAGACCGTAGCATTGGTCCGTTGGTTTGCCCGGCCACCCGTGAGCGTGTAGCTTCCCGCTCACGCAACTGAGGCCCAGTCCCCGCCTCGTCAGCTTTCCAACGTGACGAAGGACGGTGCCTGTGCTGCGCACAGTTGAAGGACCCACGGCTCGCCCGACACGGCCCCGGTTGCTCTTCTTCTACCGTCCGGACGAGGGTGCTGGACGCAAAGTCGAGAGCCTGCTTGCCCATGTCCTTCAAGGGCGACGCAATCACAACGCGTTCGACGTTCATCGCATCGACGTGTTCGAGCGAGCCGATCTCGCGGTGCGGTTCAGGATCAGCGCAACTCCCGCCTTGCTGGTCATTGCAGACGGGAAGGTGCAGGCAAGAATCATCCAGCCCAGGCGGCGCTCAGACCTCCAGGAGCACCTCCAACCGTGGTTGCGATGATCAACGAGCCAATGGACCCGTTGCGGGAGACCGGCAGCTGAATCATCATGCTGCTCAGGTGGCGCAGAGTTCAAGGGCGCGCACAGGACACCTCGGAGTAGGAACGATCAGTAGATGAGCGGCATGGATCGGGAAGAAACAGCAGCGGAGCTGCAGAGGCTCGAACACGAGGAACAGGCGTTGTCGCAGTTCCGGAGGCGGCTCCACGAGCAAATCGACAACGGGTTCCCGAATGAGTTCACGATCCGGAGGGAGCGTGAGGTGTCAGATCGACGTCGGCAGCTACATGCTCGCATCGATGCTCTACGCGCCGCCCTTCAATAGCCGTTCTAGGATCGGGCCTCCATGGATGAGACGACCCAAAGACTTCTCGCGGCCGCGAACAAGGCTGGCATCTCCGGCAAGTGCAATGTCTGCGGACAGAAGGACTGGCGGCCGATCGGCTACGTCGTTGGACTCATGCTTGACGGCGCACCGCCGGCTGAGAATCTCCACCGAGCACTCGGAGTTGCCTGCGGCAAGTGCGGCCTGATTCGGCTGCACGCAGCGCAAGTGCTCGAGCAGTATCTAAGCCCTGGGGAGCAGTAGACCTTCATCCACAGGCGGGCTGCCCGGCTACGGTGCCGTCACCATGCCGCTCTCGCGTCGTCTCCGGGTAGCCGCGATCGCCTCCATTGCGCTCGTCTGCGCCGGGGCGGCCGGCGCGGCCGGGCCAAAGCTGCCCGCGGCACCGGCTCAATGGCCGCACACGCTGCAGATCGGCGTTGCCGACGATCCGGGTGGTGCGGCCGCGCTGCGCCGCGCTGCGCCGTTCGGCTTTCGCTACCAGTACCTCGCCGGGGGCGTCAACACCGGGTCGGGGTGGTCGACATGGAACCCCAACGGAACGTTCGCCTCGATGTACGCACAGGACTCCTGGACGCACGGCCTCATACCCGTGTTCACCTACTACATGCTCCTGCAGTCGAAGCCCGGTGGCGGAGACGAGGCGCACGCGGATCTGAGAAACCTCCGCGATCCGGCGACGATGTCGGCGTACTGGGCCGACGTCAAGCTGCTCTTCTCGCGGATCCGCGGTGCGAAGCCGGTCGTCGTGCACGTCGAGCCGGACCTCTGGGGCTACCTCGAGCAGGCAGACGATGTCAGTCTCGCGTCGTCGTTCGCGCAACAGTGGGTGAAGCTCCGTGACGCCGACGCGCCGAACGTGATCCTCGCCTACCACATGAGCGGCTGGGGCACGAAGCACGACATCGTCTACGAGGACCCGCACGATGCGACCGTGCGAGCCTACGCAGCGCAGTCCGCTTCGTTCTATCTCTCGTTGCACGCGCACTTCGATCTCTCCTTCGAGGATTTCTCCGACCGCGACGCGGGCTTCTACGCGAAGCAGAGCGGTAACCCCCGCACGTGGTTCACACCCGCCGACTTCCACCGCCACCTCCTCTACGCCCGGACGTTCGTGCACCTCGCCGGCCTGCGCATGGTCGCCTGGCAGATCCCGCTGGGCAACACCGTCATGCGGTCGATGAACAACACCTGGGACCACTTCCAGGACAACCGGGTCCAGTGGATCCTCGGCTCCCGCGCGCACCTGCGCGCGTACGCGGCGGCCGGGTTCGTCGGCTTCATGTTCGGTCGTGGCGCCGACGGTGCGACGTGCGCGTGCGATGCCGCCACGGACGGCGTGACCAATCCTGCGCCGATCAACGGCAACACGCGCGTCGCGACGACCGCCGACGACGACGGCGGTTTCTTCAAGTCGCTGGCCCGCTCGTACTACGCGCACCACGCATTGCCGCTGCCGCGCTGAGCGCCGTCGGTGCGGCTGCCTCGCCTATCAGGCGTAGAGTCGGCTCTCCACCAACCGACGAGAGGGGCCCTCAGTGACCATCGGCTCCGCATCAAGCTCCCGGGTGTGACCCAGGAGCAGTACGACACAGCACACGACCACATCAATCCCGACCGCACTTCGCCCAAGGGGCTCGTCTTCCATTCATCCGGCCCGATCGACGGCGGCTGGGGAATCATCGATTTCTGGGAGTCCCGGGCCGACTTCGACGCTTTCTCGGTGCGGATCCAGGAGGGTGTGGCCGCGGCCGGGATCGAGATGCAAGGGCCGCCGGACATCAAGGAGTTCCCGGTCCACGAGACCGTTCAGGCGTAGAGATCTGGATCGGGCAGGGCCTCGGTTCGCGAGGTCCTGCCTAGCCGGCGCTGCGACGCCGCCGTTCCAGCTCGACCACCCCTGCCGATCCGCTCCGCACGGGAGCGCGATCGACCGTTCAGCCGACGCAGAAGAGCGTGATCGCTGACAACAAAGCCAGCGAGTGTCTCAGCCGACGGGCAGCGCGAAAGATCATGACGCACAGATTCGCGAGCGGGTCATGCGTTACACCTCTACCATGCCCAGGGTGAGCTCGCTCCCCGAGATCGAACCGCATTTCGGTGCCGATGGGCACCCATTCGAGGAATGCGAGCACATCGTCCACGAGCACGACCCCGATACCGCCCTGTGCGGCATCGATCAGACCAACGTGCCGTGGAACCAGGGCTTCCCTCCCTGCCAGGCCTGCGTGGCCGTCGCGCAGGGACGAATGTCCTAGTCGGTTCGAGGCTTCGACGGCCGGGCGAAAGAGAGGCTCGGTGGGGCCCCTAACCCCCCAGTGGTCGCTTGCCGGGACCCCACCGCACCTACGCCATAAGACGCGTTCGCGGCGGGCGGGTTAGCCGCTCAGGCGTTTGTAAAGCCGGTCGACCAGATCGGGCATGGCTTCGAGCTTCTCGGTGATCACGCGGACGCGGTACTCCCGGAAGTACTCGGCCTCGACATCGAGCGCCTTCGCGAGCACCTCGACCACGTCATTCGAGGGCACGGGCCGGTTGCCGTGCACGAGGTGGTTGAGGTATCCCGCCGAGAGGCCTGTCTTCGCCGCGAGCGCCCGGTATGTGACACCTGTCTCGTTCATCAGCCGTTCGACGGCCGAGCCGAACTGCTCCGATGCATAGCGGCGGCGCTTCGCCATCTAGGTGATCGTGCCCAGGTCGCTCACATTCACACGCCGCTCTGCGCCCGTCGCGCGCTCGCGGACGTCCACGGCCCCGTCGTCGAGGCTCTTCTTGCCGGCGGTGACGCGGATCGGGATGCCGATCAGATCTGCGTCGGCGAACTTCTCGCCCGGCCGCCGGTCGCGATCGTCCAACAGAACGTCCTTGCCTGCGGCCGACAGCGCCTCCGCCGCCTGCTGACCGATCTCCTCCGCGCCCGTCAACACGACCACGTGGACATCGTACGGCGCGACGCTCGCGGGCCAGATGATCCCATGCTCGTCGTGACTCTGCTCGACGACGGCCGCCATCGTGCGCGCGAGCCCGATCCCGTAACAGCCCATGATCAGTGCCCGCTCCTGCCCGTCCTCGTCCAGGAAGCGTGCGTCAAGAGCTTCGGAGTACTTGGTTCCGAGCTTGAAGATGTGGCCGACTTCGATCGCCGTCGTGAACTGCAGCGCTCCGTCGCAATTCGGGCAGCGGTCGTCTTCGGACGCCTCGCGCAGGTCGGCGAACTCCGCCACGAAGTCGCGCCCCGCTTCGACGCCGCGCAGATGCCAGCCGTCGCGGTTTGCGCCGGCGACGAACTGCCCCTCGCGCAACGTCTCGTCGGCGACGATCCGCCCCTTGAAGCCGACCGGGCCGAGAGAGCCGCCGCTCGCGCCGAAAGCCTCGCGGATCTCCTCGTCCGTCGACGGCCGCGACTGCATGCCGAGCGCCGCGTCGAGCTTGGCGGGCTCGATGCGGTCGTCGCCGCGGATCAGCGCGAGCACGACCCCCCCATCGGTCGTCACGGGCATAGCCTTGGACGTCGCAGCGACGTCGATCGACAGGAACTCGGCGAGCGCTTCGCACGTCTTCACGCCGGGTGTCTCGACCTCATCGGTCGAGAGAAGCTGCTCGGGAAAGACCGGCGGGCGCGCAACTGTGCGAGCCACCTCGATGTCAGCCGCGAAATCGCCGTTCTCACACGTGACGAGCGTGTTCTCCCCTGCCCCTGCTGGAGCGAGGAAGTCGAACGACTCCTCGCCGCCCATCATCCCGGGCTCCGCCTCGACCTCCGAGAATTGCAGCCCGACGCGCTCGAAAATCCGGTGGTAGGCGGCGCGCTGCAAGTCGAAGTTCCTCGCCAGTCCTTCGTCGTCGCGGTCGAACGAATATGCGTCCTTCATCCAGAACTCGCGCAACCGGATCAGCCCGGCCCGCGGGCGCGGCTCGTCCCGGTTCTTCGTCGAGATGTGGTACAGCATCTGCGGCAGCTGGCGATAGCTCTGCAGCTCGCGGGCGTGAAACGTCACCGTCTCCTCGTGCGTCATCGGCAGAACGTAGTCGGCGCCTTTGCGGTCCTTGAGGCGAAAGATCTCCTGGATGAAGTCGCGGCCGGTCTGCTGCCAGAGCTCGAACGGGGTCAGCACCGGCATCAACATCTCCTGGCAGCCGATCGCGTCCATCTCCTCGCGAATGATCTGCTCGATCTTGCGATGAACCTTCCAGCCGAGCGGCAAGAACGTCCATACGCCCCCGGTCACCTGCCGGGCGAAGGCTCCGCGCACGAGCAGCTTGTGATTGACCGCCTCGGCGTCGGCGGGAGCGTCGCGAAGCGTCGGCAGAAAAAGTTGGGAGGCGCGGGCGATCATCTGTTGCCGACCCAGGCTACCGACTCGAGTTTCGAACCGTGTCTCCTTCGGACAGCCTGCGGGGTCAGACCCCGGACGCGTCTCGAGAGGACGCGTCCTCGTGCGAATCGCTGCATGGTTGCGCCGTTTCGAGTGATCCACCGAGTGCGGCCGGCGCTCCACGGAACCGCAGACCGTCTCGTTGGGCGAGCGGTCGGGGTCAGACCCCGGACGTGTCCGCCCGGGACATGTCTGGCCTCGAGCGGCAGCGGCTAGTTCAGCGGGATGGCCGAGGCCTCGGCCATCGCCAGCGCCGCGGGCTTTGCCATCTTCAGCCGCTTCGGGCGGAACATGCCCTCGCCGATCCACTTGTCGATCTCGTCGAAGAGCTCGTCGACCAGGATGTCGCTGGACACCTTCTTGAGGACGCGGCCGTGGGCGTACACGAAGCCCACGTCACGGCCACCGGCGATCCCGAAGTCGGCATCGCCCGCCTCCCCCGGCCCGTTCACCGCACAGCCGAGCACCGCGACCTCGAAGGCTTGCGGATAGGTGCGCAGCCGTTCCTCGACCCGCTCCGCGAGCTGCTGCACACCGACGTTGTCACGTCCGCAGCTCGGGCAGGCGATCATCACCGGGCCGCGCTCACGCAGGTTGAGCGCTTTCAGGATCTCGTACGCCGTCTTCACCTCTTCGACCGGGTCGGCGGTCAGCGACACGCGAATCGTGTCGCCGATCCCGTCGGCGAGCAGCGCGCCCATGCCAACTGCGCTCTTGATCGCACCCGAGAACGGCGTGCCCGCCTCGGTGACGCCGAGATGCAGCGGATACGGCACCTTGTCGGCGAGCAGCCGGTACGCGCGGATCATCGTGGGAACGTGGCTCGACTTGACCGAGATCTTGAAGTCGCGGTAGTCGAGGCTCTCGAGGAGACGTACCTCTTCGAGCGCGGCCTCGACGAGCGCCTCCGCCTGGTCCTGCTGTGCGAGCCCTTCCAGGTGCTTCGGCAGCGAGCCGGAGTTCGCCCCGATGCGCATCGGCGTTCCCTTCGCCTTCGCAGCCCGGACGACCTGCTCGACCTTGTCTGCGCCTCCGATGTTGCCTGGATTGATGCGAACCGCGGCGACGCCCGCATCGATCGCCCGCAACGCGAGGCTCGCGTTGAAATGGATGTCGGCGATCACGGGAATCGGCGAGAAGCGGACGATCTTCGGCAGCGCGTCCGCGTCCTCGCTCTTCGGCACCGCCACACGCACGATCTCGCAGCCGGCGCTCGCGAGCGCGGCGATCTGCGCGGTCGTCGCCTCGACGTCGTGCGTCTTGGTCAGCGTCATCGACTGCACGACCGGAGGCGCGCCGCCCCCGATCTTGACGCCGCCGACCGTTACCGAGCGTTCGCTGGCCACGGAGCCAGGTTACCCGCCGCCGCCGAACAGGTCGTTCCGCAGACCGAAGTACATGAGCACGGCGAACAGCGACAGGCCGATCACGCTGTAGCGCATGTAGACCGCCTGGGCGAACGTGCGGCCGCGCACCTTCTCGACGAGCGCCATCACGATGTGCCCGCCGTCGAGCGGGAGGACGGGCAGCAGGTTCAACAGGCCGAGCGCGAGGCTGACGAGCCCGAGCACGAAGAGGAAATCGCGGAGGCCCTGGCGCCACGCCTGCGCGGAGACACGGACGATCCCCACCGAGCTCGACACCTGGTTCGTGTCGCGGCCGGTCGCCAGATGACCGAGGCCCCGCACAGTCTCGGAGGTGATCGACCAAGTCAGCCCGACCGAGTCGGCGGCGGCAGCCGGCACCGACTCCCCGGGCCCGGTGCGCGACTCGATCGCGATCCCGATCCGATACGCGCCCTGCGACAGCTTCGCCCGCACCGGCCCGATCGTCACGCGCCTTCCATTGCGCAGCGACGAGCAGTCGGAACGGACGGCCCCCGGTCGCGCGGATGCTCGCGGGAATCTCCTTCGGGGCCACGCGCACGCCGGCGACGCGCAGCACCTGATCGCCGGCGCGCAGGCCCGACGATGCAGCGGGCGTGCCCGAGACGACGCGGCCGATCACGTTCGTGTCGCGCGTCGAGGCGACGATGAACAGCACGGCGAACAGCACGAATGCGAACACGAGGTTGACCGCAGGCCCGGCCGCGATCGCGACGAGCCGCCGCCAGGTCGCCTGGCGCCAGTACGCGTCGGGTGCGAGCGCCCACTCGAGTCTCCTGCCAGATCCGTGAGCTCCCGAGCTCCGGGCGGAGCTCCGCGAGCGCAGCGCGAGCCGCGTCGTCGTCGCCGTTCTCGATCGCCACGTCGAGCCGCGCCAGTTCCGCACGCAGACGTTCGCGTGCCGGAGGCTGCAGGCTCGCCGCCAGGTCACCCGGCGACGGCCGGTTCATCCCGGGGATCTTCACGTAGCCGCCGAGCGGGATCGACCCGATGCCGTACTCGACTCCGTTGCGCACCGTCTTGACGATCGGCGGCCCGAAGCCGAGGTAGAACTTCCGCGGCGTCATCCCCACGGCGCGCGCCGCGAAGAAGTGCCCCGCCTCGTGGATCATCACCAGGACAGCCAGTCCGAAGATCGCGGCGACTAGGCCCATACGCTCTCCACCAGTTCGCGTGCGCTCCGGTCGGCTTCGCGCAGCTCGTCGAGATCACGGGCCGCCGCGCCGTCGACACGCTCGAGCGCGCTCTCGACCAGCGCGGCGATGTCGAGGAAACCGATCCGCCCGTCCAGGAACGCCGCGACGGCGACCTCGTTGGCCGCGTTGTAGGCGCACGGATAGGTTCCGCCGCTGCTCGCCCGCCTCGCGGGCGAGCGCGAGCATCCGGAAGGTCTCGACGTCGGGCTCGAAGAACTCGAGCGGTCCGGCAGTGAGGTCGAGTGACGGGATCGGCGTCGCAGCTCGCTCGGGATGGTCAGTGCGTACGAGATCGGCACCCGCATGTCGGGATAGCCGAGATGGGCGATCGACGCCCCGTCCCGGAACCGGACGACGCCGTGCACGATCGACGTCGGATGCACGACGACCTCGATCCGGTCGTAGGGGACCGCGAACAGAAAGTGCGCCTCGATCACCTCGAGGCCCTTGTTCGCGAGCGTCGCCGAGTCGATCGTGATCTTCGCGCCCATCGTCCAGGTCGGATGTGCGAGCGCCTGCTCGGCAGTGACATCGGTGAGCTCGTCGCGGGCACAGCCCCGGAACGGTCCCCCGCTCGCCGTCAGGACGATGCTCTCCGGCGTGCCGAGCTGCGCGCACTGGAAGAGCGCCGAATGCTCACTGTCGACGGGGATCAGGAGTCCTCCGCCACGCTCGCGAGCGCTCAGCGCGAGCTCACCGGCCGCAACGAGGCTCTCCTTGTTCGCGAGTGCGAGCAGCACGCCGTGCTCGAGCGCCCACATGGTGGCGGGCAGCCCCGCGAAACCGAGCGTGGCGTTGAGAACGATGTCCGGCTCGGAGCGCTCGAGCAACGCCGTCGGGTCACCACCCACCTGAGTGAGCGGGGCGAGACCGTCGATCGGCTGGGTGCCTGAGGTTGCAGCCACGAGGTCCAGGTCGGCATTCGCCGCGATGACCTCGAGCGCCTGGCGGCCGATCGAGCCGGTTGCGCCGAGCAGGGCGACGCGCGTCATGCGTCACAGTGTGCCCGCTGCCCCCACAGGCCCGCCGAGGGCTAGCTCGTGAAGGCCAGGATCGTGAAGTACGCGGCCGGAGCAGCGAAGAGCAGGGCGTCGATGCGGTCGAGCATGCCCCCGTGGGCGCCGAGGAGCGTACCGGTGTCCTTCACGTCCATGTCGCGCTTCAGCAGCGACTCGAAGAGGTCGCCGAGCGGCGCGGCGATCGCGAGGACGACGCCCAGCACGATCGACTGCCCGATCGTCAGAAAGTCCTGTTTGTAGAGGGCGACGAACGCGACGAAGATCGTCGCGGCAGTCCCGAAGACGAACCCCTCCCACGTCTTCCCCGGCGAGGTGCGCGGTGCCATCTTGTGCCGGCCGATGAGCCGGCCGCCGAAGTACGCCAGCGAATCGCCGGCCCACACCGCGACGAGCACCGTGACGACCGCGAGGCGCCCATGGTCCGGGATCGCACGGAGGAGCACGAAGAAGCCCAGACCGCCGCCGATCCACATCGCGCCCATGACCGTGCCGCTGATCGCGATCGTCGCCGCCTGGCGCGCTTCGGAGACGGCCTTCAGGACGAATGCGAGAACGAACGTCGAGAGCACCCCGCCGATCATCCAGTCGAGCCCCGAGAGCTCGGCGCCGACGCAGCGCGAGCGCCGGCTCCGATGTACCCGGCAAGCGAGAGCGGTGCGAGCGGCCGGGCGAGCAGCCAGAACTCGTGCAACGCGACCGCTGCGCCGAACGCGACGAGCGCGAAGAGCCACCACCCGCCGAGGTACACGGCGCCGAGCACGACCGGCAGAGCGCGAGCGCGATGACGATCGCGGGACCAGAAAGGGCTCATCTGCCGCCGAATCTTCGACGGCGCGACGCATAATCCGCGAGCGCCGAGCGCAGGTCGCGCTCGTCGAAGTCCGGCCAGAGCTTGTCGACGAAGACCAGCTCCGAGTAGGCGACCTGCCAGAGCAGGAAGTTCGAGATCCGCAGCTCTCCGCTCGTGCGGATCAGAAGATCCGGATCCGGCAGCTCGGGCGCGTACAGATTCGCGGCGAAGACGTTCTCGTCGATCTCGTCGGCCTCGACCCCGCTCTCGACGATGCGCCGCGTCGCCTCGACGAGCTCGGCGCGGCCGCCGTAGTCGAACGCGACCCAGAGGTTGATCCGGGTGTTCAGCTCGGTGCGGTCCTCCATCGCCGCCATGCGCTGCCGTAACGTCTCGGGAGCCCGGTCGCGGCGGCCGATGAAACGCACGCGCACGCCCTGCTCGGCGAGATCGGGCAACTCACGTTCGATCGTCTCGGCGAAGATCTCCATCAACGCGTCGACCTCGTCGGGAGGCCGCGACCAGTTCTCCGTCGAGAACGCGAAGACCGAGAGGTCGTGCACGCCGACGTCGATCGCCGCCTCGACGATCCGCCGCACGGTGCGAGCCCCGGCGCGATGGCCGGCCGCCGTCGGCAGCCCGCGACGCTTCGCCCAGCGGCCGTTGCCATCCAGGATGATCGCGACCGAGCCGGCGACCTCCGGAAGGTCATCGACCGGCAGCGGCCGGATGCGGGCAAGTGTCCTGATGCGAGAGAGAAGCCGCAAGGAGGTCCTCAGACCTCCATGATCTCGGCCTCTTTGCGCTTCAGCAGCTCGTCGATCCTCGCCGTGTGCTCGTCGGTGAGCTTCTGCACGCGGCTCTCCGCCGCCCGCTCCTCGTCGTCGCCGACGTCACCGTTCTTCACGAGCTCCTCGAGATGCTTGATCGCGTCGCGGCGCACGTTGCGGACGGCGACACGCCCTTCCTCCGCCATCTGCTTGACGAGCTTGACCAGCTCCCTGCGGCGCTCCTCGGTCAGCTGCGGGATCGGCAGGCGGATCAGCTTGCCGTCGTTGGACGGCGTCAGTCCGAGATCCGACTCGAGGATCGTCTTCTCGATCTGCTTGATCGAGCTCGGATCGAACGGCTGGATCGTGAGCATGCGCGGCTCCGGCGAGTTGATCGTCGCCAGGTTCTTGAGCGGGGTCGGAGTGCCGTAGTAGTCGATCGTGATCCGGTCGAGCAACGCGGGAGCCGCGCGGCCGGTGCGAACCGAATTGAAATGCTCGTGCGTCGCATCGACCGACTTGTCCATTCGTCCTTGCGCATCGCCGATGAAGTTCTCGATCACCGTGCTTCTCCTTCGGGTGTAGAGATGATGGTTCCCACGCGCTCCCCCTCCACCACCCGGCCGATGGTGCCCGGCGCGAGCTCGAAGACGTGGATCGGAAGGCGATTGTCCATGCAGAGAGAAAGGGCGGTCGTATCCATCACTTTCAATCCTCGCTCGATCGCCTGCAAGTGAGTGAGCTCCGGAATCAGCTTGGCATCCGGGTTTTCGCGCGGATCGCCGTCGAGGACGCCCTCCACACCGTGCTTCGCCATCAGGATTGCCTGCGCCCCGATCTCGAGCGCCCTCAGGGCGGCGGCGGTGTCGGTCGTGAAGTACGGGTTGCCTGTCCCCGCGGCGAAGATGACGATGCGCCCCTTCTCGAGATGACGCTCGGCGCGGCGCCGGATATACGGCTCGGCGACCTCACGGACGTCGATCGCGGACAGGACGCGAGTATCCGCGCCGTTGCGCTCGAGCGCCTCCTGAACGGCGAGGGCATTCAGGACCGTGGCGAGCATGCCCATGTAGTCCCCGGTGGCCCGGTCGATGCCCTGTGCCGCCGCCGACATGCCGCGGTAGATGTTCCCGCCTCCGATCACGAGCGCGATCTCGAGCCCGCCCGACCGAACGCGAATGAGCTCGCACGCGAGGTCGTCGACGGTGCGTGCATCGAGCCCGAACTCGCCGGGGCCCATCAGGGCCTCGCCGGAGAGCTTCAGCAGGACGCGCTTGAAGGGCACGTTAGGAGACGGCGTACCAGGCGTAGTCGAGGAGCTCGATGCCGTGCTCGGCCAGATACTGCGCGACCGTGCCGGTTGCCTCGTCCGCCCGGTACCACGTCTGCTCGGTCAGCACGGACTCACCGAAGAACCGCTTGTTCAGCTGGCCCTCGACGATCTTCTCGCGAACGTTCTCCGGCTTCGAGAGCACCTCCTCCGACTTGGAGAGGATCTCGCGCTCGGCGTCGACGAGCTCCTGCGGGATCTCGTCGCGGTTCCCGTAGGTCGGGCGGGCGAACGTCAGGTGCAGCGCGAGGCTGCGGGCGGCCGCGGGGTCGCCGCCCTTCGTGCGCACGAGCGCGCCGACCTTGTTCGCCGGCGAGTGCACGTAGAAGGTCAGGTGCTCGTCCGCTCCGGCCTCCATGCGCTTGGCGCCGGCGACCTGGATGTTCTCGCCGAGCTTCGCTGCGAGTGCGACGCGTTCGTCCTCGAGCGAGGCTGGATCGCCACCTTCGAAGACGGTGCGCAGGACCTTCTCCGCATAGGCGAGAAAGTCGTCGTTGTTCGAGACGGGCTCGGTCTCACAGCCGATCGCCGCGATCGCGCCCACGTTGTCGCGGACCATCACGCCGACCTTGCCTTCGCTCGTCGCGCGATCGGCGCGCTTGGCGGCTGACGCCATGCCCTTCTCGCGCAGCAGCTTGACTGCCTCGTCGAAGTCGCCGCCGGTCTCCTGAAGCGCGCGCTTGCACTCCATCATTCCGGCGCTCGTCGCGTCGCGTAGCTCCTTGACCATTGCAGCGGTGATCTCGGTCATTCCGCGGTCTCCTCGGTCGTCGTCTCGGGCTCCACGGCTAGCCGGTTCCTCGGCCGCAGGGGCCTCGGCGGCCGGTGTTTCCGCGGCCGGTGCTTCGGGCGGCGCCGGGGGCGCGTCGGCCGCTGCCGGCTCCGCTTCGGCGGCAGCCGCCGCCTCGGCCTCGGCCCGTTCGTTCTTTGCGTTCTGCAGCTCGGCGGACGTGACCTTCCGCTTGCCGGCCTCGATGCCGTCGGCAAGTGCCTTGATCACCAGATGGCAGGAGCGAATCGCGTCGTCGTTTCCGGGAATCACGTAGTCGGCCTCGTCGGGATCGCAGTTCGTGTCGACGAGCGCGATCACCGGCAGGTTCAGGCGCTTCGCCTCCCGCACGGCAAGCTGCTCCTTGCGGAGGTCGACGATGAAGATCGCGTCGGGCTGGCGGCGCATGTCGGCGACGCCGCCGAGGTTCGACTCGAGCTTCTCGAGCTCCGCCTCCATCGAGATGCGCTCCTTGGCGGGCAGCAGATCGAGCTGGGCCTCTGTCTTCAGTGCGCGCAGCTCGTGCAGCCGCTGGATGCGGTCGGAGATCGTCCGCCAGTTGGTCAGCAGCCCACCGAGCCAGCGGTTGTTGACGTACGGCATGCCGACCCGCCGCGCCTCGTCCCGCACGGCGTCCTGCGCCTGCTTCTTCGTGCCGACGAAGAGCACGGAGCCGTTCGCGCTCGGCGATCGCCTTCGCGAAGTTATACGCCTCGTCCAGGAGCTCCTGCGTCTGGGTGAGGTCGATGATGTAGATGCCCCCGCGCTCGGTGAAGATGAAGCGCTTCATCTTCGGGTTCCAGCGGCGGGTCTGGTGACCGAAATGGACGCCGGACTCCAGCAATTCCTTCATGGAAACGACGGGCATGGGAGCCCCTTTCTTCGGTTTGTGGGTTGCGCTGCTCCGGCGAGGCCGCGGTGGAAGCCGGATGAGCTCCGGCCACCGTCCACCGAGGTGTTCCCACCGGTCGAGGGAACTTGGACGAACGGCATAGTAGCCGCCGCCGTGAGCTCAGCCGAGCGCGGCCGAGGAAGGCGGCCAGGTCCGGCGGCAGTTCCGACCGGGTCTCGATGCGCTCGCCGAAGACGGGATGAGGGAACGCGAGCTCGGATGCATGGAGGAACTGGCGCCCGAGCGCCGGCTCCAAGACGCCGTAGGTCGGATCGCCGACAACCGGCAGGTCGACCGCTTGCAGATGCACGCGAATCTGATGCATCCGGCCGGTTTCGAGTGTCACCCGCAGCAGCGCGTGCTCCGGCCACAGCTCGACCACCTCGAAATGCGTGACCGCATCGCGTGCCGATTCGCTGTCGAGCGAGATGCGCGTTGGATCGCCGCGATCGCGTCCGATCGGCGCCTCGATCCGGCCGGTCCGTGACCGCGGCCGCCCTTTGACGAGGGCGGTGTACGTTCGTTCGAGCGCGTGCTCGCGCACGAGCTCGGTCAGCAGCTCGTAGGCGTCCTGTGACCGTGCGACGACCATCAGTCCCGACGTGTCCCGGTCGAGGCGGTGGACGATCCCGGGCCGGCCCGGCTCGCCACCCGCGATCTTGCCGGCGAGCGCATCGACCAGCGTGCCGCTCGCGTGCCCGGCCCCGGGGTGCACAACGAGCCCGGCGGGCTTGTCGATCACGAGCAGGTGCTCGTCCTCCCACACGATCGCGGGCGCCTCCGGTGGGGTGACGATCGGGGCAGGATGCGCGGCGGCCAGCTCGAGCTCCTCCCCGCCCTCGAGCCGGAAGCTCTTCGCACGCGCCACGCCGTCGACGAGCGCCCCCGCCTCCACCGCACGCTCCGCCGCCCCACGCGACCCGAGCTGCGTCGCCAGGAACCGGTCGAGCCGCTCCCCCGCTGCGCTGGCTGGAACCTTGATCAACGCGCGGCGACGTCGAGCGTGCGCCGCGGCGGCTTGGGCTTGCGGTCGGCGGCGATCAACGCGGCGAGCAGGATCACGACGCCGACGACGATGAAGCTGTCGGCGAGGTTGAACGCGGGCCAGTACCTCACGTCGATGAAGTCGGTGACGTGCCCGAGCCGGATCCGGTCGAGGAGGTTCGACACACTGCCGCCGATCAGCAGTCCGAGCGCCGCCGGAAGCACCGGATGCCTGGCTCCCGAGCGCGCGAAGAACACGAGCATCCAGATCACCGCGCCTGCAGTCACAGCCGTCACGAACACTGTCGCGCTCGAGAAGAGCCCGAATGCGATGCCCGAGTTCTGCACGTGGTGAATCGACAACGGCCCGATCACGTGCTCGGATTCGTCGAGTGAGAGCGAGCTCGTGACCACGTGCTTCGTGACCTGGTCGGCGACCAGCGCTGCGATCGCGACCGCCGCGAGCCCGGCCCACTGCCACGCGCCGGCCCCCAGGGAGCGCTCGGCAACCGACACCGGCTCCAGCCCGTTCGTCGCCGATCCGACCCTGACCTCGTTCAACCGAGTCGGCGCGCGTCGTCGATGCACAGGCGCGTCCACGGGATCGCGGAGAGTCGCTCGGCGCCGATCGGCTCGCCGCAGGCCTCGCAGGAGCCGAAACTGCCTTCCTCGATGCGCTGCAGCGCGGCGTCGATCTCCTCGACGGTCTGCTGCGCGCCCTCCTCGAGGCCCTCGTCGAACTCGCGGTCGTACGTCGCGGTCGCCATGTCGGCCAGGTGGTTGCCGTCGCCGCGACTCCCGATCTCTCCGAGCTCCTCCTCGATGCTGCCCGCGTTCTCCTTCTCGAGGAAGGCGACTGCTCCGTGCAGCCGGACGCGCTCGGCCTCCAGGAGCTTCTTGTACTCGCCCGTCTCGATGCGCGTCATGCGGAGTCCTTTCTCGCGCCGCCCGCGTTCCGGAGCCGGCGCTCGATCTCATCATGGCCGATCCCGGCCAGGGCAACCGTCTTGTCCCGTGACGTGTGCCCGGAGACGATCTCGACGTCTTTCTCCCGGAGCGCGAGCGTGTCCGCGAGCAGTCGCACGACCGCCGCATTCGCCTTTCCGTCCTCGGGAGCCTGGGTCACGCGCACCTTCCAGGCGGCGCCGTACCGGCCGACGATTCCGGGCGAGGAAGCGCCGGGGGAAACCCGAAACTGCAGCGCGAGAGCTCACAGAGAGAGCGTAGCTTCAACGCGAATCGGCCTTACCCCCAGGAGAAATTGCGGCCCGGGCTCGGGCTGTCGTCGTCCTCCGGTCCTCCTGTCACGGACTGAACGGGCGGCAGCTTCGGCACATCGTCAGCCGCCGGCTCATCCGTCTCGGCCGTTTGCGGGGCGACATCCGGGTGAATTGCCGCCTGGAACTCCCTCGTGTCCTCGCGCTTCGGCCACTCCTCTTCTTCCTCGCCGGCGTCCGACGAGGCCGGCAGCTCCTGCCTCGTCTCCTCGACCATTCCGAGCGCGGCGCGAAGCAGGGTCTCGACCCGGCGCACCTCACCGAACAGCCGGTCGCGCTCTCCCTGGGCTCCGCGCGTGACCGACCGCGCTTCGACATGCGCCTCTGCGACGATCAGCTCTGCTTCCTTCTTCGCCTGGTCTCTGGCGTCGGCCGCCGCGCGTTCGGCGGACACGAGCGTCGCCGCCAGCAGTGACTCGCGTTCCTTGACGTCGGCGAGGATCTTCCCGAGATCCTCGACCTTGTCGGCCAGCTCGCCGCGTTCGCTCCAGACCTCCTCGAAGCTGTCAGCGATGTCCTCCAGCAGCTTGTCGATGTCGTGGCGCTTGTAACCGAACAGGCTACGGCCGACGCGTATGTGTCTCAGTTCAACCGGTGTGTACCGCATTCAGTGCTCCTCTCAGTGCAGACGGCCGAGGACGGTAAGCAGGATCTGCTCGACTGCGATCAGGGCAAACACGGCGACCATCGGCGAAAGATCGAACGCCCCGACACGAAAGGGCAGAATCCGGCGCCAAAGCCTCAGATAGGGCTCGCACGCGTCGTAGAGGAAGCGCTGGACCGGACGTAACGAGTACGGCAGCTGCACCCAGGACGTGAGGATGTACGCGAGGATCGCCAGGATGTAAACGTCGAAAAAGACGTTCACGAACAACTCGACTTCGCTGACTGCGTCGAGCAGCATGGCCCACCCTTCGGGGCCGAACACGCGTTTCCTACGCTGTGGCGCGTTCGAACGCGGCGCGCTCTTCGTCCAGGAGTGGACGTGACCGGCCGGTCTCCTCGTCGCGGGCGACGAGCACTGCTTGCGCCTCCGCCACGACCTCCCCGGCCCGGGTCGCCAGAAGCTCCCGCGTGCGAACGCTCGAGGTCCCGATCCGGCCGAGCGTGCAGCGTGCCACCACGATGTCGTCCTCGAGCCGGAGCTCGCGCCGATAGTCGATCTCGATGCGGGCCACGACGTAGCTCCACACTCGGCTCGGGTCACCGAGCGCCTGCCCGAGCCATTCGTCCCGGGCTTCCTCGAGGTAGGTCAGAAAGACGACGTGGTTGACGTGCCCGTAGACGTCGAGATCACGCCAGCGGATCTCGATCTCCTTCTCATGCTCCACGTCAGCTCCGGCCGAAGTCGTCGGCGGCGCCCCGGGCGGCCGATGTCTGCGCGAGCAGGCCGTAGGCGAGCCGCTCGATCAGGAGAGCCGCCTCACGCGATGACTCCGGCGCGGCATCGATCGCCTGCTTCGCAATGCTGACGGCGAGCCGTGGCAGCGCAGCGAGGGTGTTGGCGAGCTCGAGCGCCCGGTCGACCGAGCCGCCGGCGGGGACGACCTGCGTCACGAGCCCGACGGCGAACGCCTCGTCGGCTGTCAGCCGCCCGCCGAGCAGAATCAGCTGTTTGGCGCGCGCGGGACCGAGCAGGCGGGCGGCGCGAACCGTGCCGCCCGAGCTGGGCAGGATCCCGATCGAGACCTCGGGGAATCCGAACACCGCCGTCTCGTCGGCAACCCGGAAGTCGGTCGCGAGCGCGAGCTCGAGCCCACCGCCGAGGCAGTAGCCGTGGATCGCGCTGATCGTCGGCTGCGGCAGGGCGGCGACGCGCTCGTAGATGCCACCGCTCTCGCGGTAGTAGCGCGCGATCGCCTCAGGGTCCCGGTCGGCGAACTCCGAGATGTCGGCGCCGGCCGAGAACGCCCGGCCGCTGCCGGTGAGCACGAGGCACGCGCTGTCGCGCACGGCGGGCCGGTCGAGAGCGTCACCGAGCGCCTGCTCGAGCGCCGTCGACAGCGCGTTCAGCTTCTCCGCCCGGGAGAGCCGCAGGACGCACACGTCGCCCTCGAGGCGCACCTCGACGAGCGGGTCGCTCACCGCAGGAGGCCCTTGATTTCCTTCGCCGCTTCGAGCGTCCGCTGCCCGATCTCGGCGAGCCGCTCGCGGGGCAGCCGATGCTCGGTGCCCCACACGCTCACCACCGCGACGGGCCGGCCCTGCTCCGACAAGACGGGAGCGGAGGCGCCGAAGAGCGACTCCTCGAGCTCGCCGACGCAAACCGCCCAACCGTCGCGCCGCACGTCGTCGAGCTCTGCCCCGAGCCTGCGCCGGTCGGTGATCGTCGTCTCCGTGTAGCGGTCGAGCCGTTCCGGCAACGCGGCGCGACGCTCCTCTGGTGGTAGGAACGCGAGGTAGGCCTTCCCGGTCGAGGTCGCGTGGAGGGGAACCGGGCGGCCGAACCAATTGGGAGCCATGATCTGCGGTGGGTCGACCTGATCCACGTAGACGAGGTTGAAGCGCTTGGCAACCGCCAGGTTCGTCGCTTCGGCCGTGTCACGCGCAAGCTGTTCCAGCACCGGCCGCGCCCTCCGAACGAGCGGGTCGACGTCGGCACCCGCCGCGATCCGCAGGAACGCGTAACCGAGGCTGTAGCGCTGGCTGACCGGATCGCGCTCGATCAGGCCGTGCGCATCGAGCGTGGCCAGGAGACGCCAGGCAGTGCTCCGGTTGAGCTCGCACGCCTCGGCCAGCTCGACGACGGTCGGCGGGCGGCTGGAGTCTGCGATCGCCTTGAGGAGCGCAGCCGCACGGTCGACCGATTGAATCGTGCGCGAGCGCCCGGGCGGCACGCCGAGCTCGGAGACTGGAGGGTTCATGATCCGCGTCATCGTCGCATAGTGTGAACCGTCAGCGATGTGCGCCGCCGCCGAGGTGGATGACGACGACGCCTGCAACGATGAGCCCGATCCCGGCGATCGTCGCCGCGGATAGCCGCTCCTGGTAGGCCAGCCACCCGATCAACGCGATTGCGAGGGTGCCGACGCCGGACCAGATCGCGTATGTAGAGCCCAGCGTGAGGTGCTTCAGAGTCACGGCGAGGAGCACGAACGAGATCACGTAAGCGACAACGACAACGACCGCCGGGAGGATGCGGGTCATGCCGTTCGAGGCTCGCAGGGCCGTCGTCCCGATCACCTCGGCGACGATCGCCAGCGCGAGCACGATCCACGTGATCACGGTGCGACCACTCCGAGCGAGACGACCTCGCGGCGGAACGGCACCTCGTCGCCGACCTGCCCGCCGTCGAGCTCCTCGGCGTAGCGCCTCCCGTCCCAGACCGCGCTCGCGATCGTTCCGGGCGCCCATGCATCGCCCACCGCACGCACCGACCGGACGCCGGCCGCGGCCCACTCGGGCCGGCGCAGCTGCAGCTCCTCTGCGAGCCCGTCCTCTGGGAGACGGGCCGTCACGAGCACGAGGGCATCGCACGGAAGCTCGCGCTCGCGACCCGTGTAGACGCACACGATCCGCGCAGCGCCGCCGGCGACGCTGTCCAGTGCCTGCGCGGTCTCGAGCACGACGCCTCGCTCGACCAGCCGGCGGTGGATCCGCGGCTGCTCCATCGTGTTCACCGTCCACTCGGAGACACGCGGTGCGGGGGTGACGAGAGTGACCGTCCGGCCTTCGGCGGCGAGCTGCTCGGCCAGCACGCCGCCGAGGTAGTAGTGGTCGTCGTCGAAGAGGACGACGCGCTCGCCTGCCGGGCGCGCTCCGCCCAGCAGGTCGTCCGGGGTGAGCGTCTCGGTCGCAGCATCCAGTGGGAGCGCGTGCGTGTGCCGGCGCCCGACCCCGTCCCGGCGCCAGCGGGCGCCGGTCGCCACCGCCACGTGCACGAAACCGAACTCGAGGACGTCGCCCGCCTCGACCCGGCTCTCGAGTGCCTGCGTCACGTTCGGGAGCTTCGCCAGCTGCGACCGTCGATAGTCGACCACGCGGATCCAGGCTGCGAGCCCCGGCAGCCGCGCCTCGACGGTCACACGTCCGCCGAGCTCGCGCGTCGCTTCCGCGAGCACGACCTCGTAGCCGCGTTTCCCGAGCATCATTGCCGCTTCGAGCCCCGCGGGGCCGCCGCCGACCACGAGCACCTTGTCGTCGGACCCCTTCGGACGGATCCGCTCGGGGTGCCAGCCGCGGCGCCACTCCTCCCCCATCGACGGGTTCTGGGTGCAGCGGATCGGCGTCGCAGTCCAATCGCCGGTGACGCAGACGTTGCACCCGATGCACTCGCGGATGTCGTCCAGCCGGCCCTCCTCGATCTTCTGCGGCAAGAAGGGGTCGGCGATCGACGGCCGCGCCGCGCCGATCAGGTCGAGCACGTCGTCGCGGACGAGCCGAACCATGGTGTCGGGCGAGGTCAGCCAGCCCACACCGACCACCGGCTTCGACGTCAATCGCTTGAGCCCTCGAAAGTGCTCCTCCGTCCAGGCCTCGTGGCCGAACCGGGAGGTGATCGAGTCGTCCTCCCAGAAGCCGGCCATGAAGTCCCACAGATCCGGAAGCTCGCCGACGAGCCCGAGCAGCTCCTCGATCTCGGCCCGGCCGATGCCGTCCGCCCCCAACAGCTCGTCGACGACGATCCGGCAGGCCACGGCGGCGCGGCCGTCGCACTCCTCACGCGTCTCCTCGAGCACCTCGCGCAGCAGGCGCGCGCGGTTCTCGAGACTCCCTCCGTACTCGTCCGCCCGATCGTTGTAGCGGCGCGAGAGGAAGTGCTGGAGCGTGGTCAGCCCGTGCGCGGCGTAGACGTAGACGACGTCGTAGCCGGCCGCCAGCGACCTGCGCACGGCCAGCCGGTGCCGGCGTCTCAGGTCGCGGATGTCGTCGCTGCTCATCCGCCGCGCCTGGATCGGCTCGTGGCCCGCAACGGGCAGATGCGAAGGCCCGAGCGGTGGGATTCGCCCGTACATGTTTCCGGACGCCATCCCGCTGTGCACGAGCTCGATCCCGGCGAGCGAACCATGTGCGTGCACCTGCTCGACCAGGCGTGTGTGCGCCGGAATGTCGGCGTCGTCCCAGAGCCTGCCTTCGATGAAGCCGCCGACGTCCGAGCTCGGATGGATCTCGACTTCTTCGGTGCAGACGACGGCCCAGCCGCCTTCCGCCTTGATCCCGCGCATGACCGCGTGCGCGGTCGGGTCGCGATGGCCCATGCCGTTGCAGTGCGGCACCTGAAAGAACCGGTTGCGCGCCGTCACCGGACCGAAAGCCACGGGCTCGAAGAGAACGTCGTGGCGCGGGTCGCGCACGACCTAGGCGAACAGGCTCCGGGCGACGATCAGGCGCATGATGTCGCTCGTGCCGTCCCAGATCTCGTCGAGCTTCGCATCGCGATACCACTTCTGCACCGGTGAGTCTCGGATGTAGCCGGCGCCGCCGAGTGTCTGCACCGCGGCGCCCGTCGCGAACACCGAAGCCTCCGACGCTGCCAGCTTCGCCATCGCCGCCTCGGTCGAGAAGGGGCTGCCCTCGTCGGCAAGCCGCGCGGCGTGCAGTGTGAGAAGCCGGGCCTGGTCGAGCTTCAGCTTGGCGTCGGCGAGGCGAAATGAGACCGCCTGGAACTCGTGGATCCGCCGTCCGAACGCCTCGCGGCTCTTCGCGTAGTCGACCGCGTGCTCGAGCGCGGCGCGCCCGATGCCCAGGGTGCTGGCGGCGAGCTGCACGCGCGCCACGTCGAAGACGTGCATCAGGCCGCTGAAGCCATCCCCCTCGCCGCCCAGCCGGCGCTCGTCCGGGACGAAGCACTCCTCGAAGCGGAGCTCGCCCGCGGGGAAGCAGCGGCTGCCCATCTTCGGGAGCCGCGGGCCGATCACGAAGCCCGCATCTCCGCGCTCGACAATGAACGCCGTGATCCCTTTCGAGCGCGTTCCCGGCTCGACCGTCGCGAAGACGACGCAGAGCTCGGCGATCGGCGCGTTCCCGATGAACTTCTTGCGCCCGTCGATCACGTAGCCGCCCTCGACCCGCCGGGCGCGTGTCTCGATCGCGGCCGAGTCGGAGCCGTGCTCCGGTTCAGTGATCGCAACGGAGCAAGCCGGTGGGTCGGTGCCGCAGAGCGGCGGCAGATAGCGCTGCTTCTGCTCGTCCGATCCGAGCGCCAGGACCGGCCCTGCGAAGAAGCCGCCCTGGGCGATCACCCAGAAGATCGGCGAGTCGCCGAACGAGAGCTCCTCGATCACGGCGCAACGGTCGGTCAGGCGCTCGATCCCTCCGCCTCCGAACGCCACCGGCAGGTCGAAGCACGTGAGCCCGAGCTCGGCGGCGCGGCGCAACTCGGCGAGCGGATACTCCTCGGTCTCGTCGTAGCGCAGTGCCACGGGACGCAGCTCGTCTCGCGCGAACTCGCGCGCGCGCGCCAGCAGGCCGGTGACGTCCGGCGCCTCGGTCGCGTTCATATTACGAACCTCCTACGAGCATGGCGCACCCTAGATCGGCCCCGGCCTGACGGTCAAGCCGCCTTGACGGCGCTCGCAGACGCCACCTAAGCTCGCTGCGTCGCGCCATGTGCACCGCCCGTTCACATCTCGCACCACACGACTCATGAACTGGGACGTCTTCATCACGTGTGCGGTCACGGGGGCCGGCGACACCGCCGCCCGGAGCGAGCATGTGCCGGTCACGCCCGTGCAGATCGCGGAGTCGGCGATCGAGGCCGCGCGCGCCGGCGCGGCGATCGTCCACATCCACGTCCGTGACCCTCAGACCGGCCTGGGCGGTCGCGACCCCGCCCACTATCGCGAGGCCGTGGAGCGGATCCGCGCGTCGGAGCTCGACGTCATCATCAATCTGACCGCCGGCATGGGCGGCGATCTCGTGCTCGGCGGCGAGGACAGCCCCCTGCCCCCGGACCCGGCGGGCACCGACATGGTGGGTGCGGCTGAGCGGCTGGAGCACGTCGCAGAGCTGCGGCCCGAGATCTGCACGCTCGACTGCGGGACGATGAACTTCGCCGCCGGCGGGGACTACGTGATGGTCAACACGCCCTCGATGCTGCGGGCGATGGCGGCGCGCATCCGCGACCTGGGCGTCCGCCCGGAGCTCGAGGTCTTCGACACCGGCCACCTCGTCTTCGTCGACGAGCTGATCGGTGACGGCCTGATCGAGGCGCCGCCCATGATCCAGCTCTGCACCGGCATCCCCTACGGCGCACCCGACGACCCGGCAACGCTGCTCGCGATGGTCAACCGGCTCCCGCGCGACGCGGTGTTCTCGGCGTTCTCGATCGGGCGCATGCAGCTTCCGTTCGTGGCCCTGGCGCCACTGCTCGGCGGCAACGTGCGGGTCGGCCTCGAAGACAACCTCTATCTCTCGCGCGGACGGCTCGCGACGAACGCCGAGCTCGTCGCGCGCGCCGTCTCGATCCTCGAGGCGATGAACGTCAGCGTGCTCGGGCCGGCGGAGGTGCGGGAGAAGCTCGCGCTCGGGCCACGTGGCTGACCGCCCGCACACCGTCGCGCTTCTGGGCGGAGGCGTGATCGGGGGCGGCTGGGCCGCCCGCTTCCTGCTGAACGGCATCGATGTGCAGCTGCACGATCCCGCGGCCGGGTCCGAGCTGGGGGTCGGCCATGTGCTCGAGAACGCCCGCCGTGCTTACGGCCGGCTGACGCTTGCCCCGCTGCCGGCTGAGGGCTCGCTCGTCTTCGCCGGTTCCGTCGAGGAGGCCGTCGCTGGAGCCGACTTCGTGCAGGAGTCCGCTCCCGAACGGCTCGAGCTCAAGCAGGAACTGCTGGCGGCCGCCGACCGCGCGGCGCCGGCCGGCGCGATCATCTGCTCGTCGACGTCCGGCCTGCGCCCGAGCGACCTGCAGGCCGGGCTCGGGCGGCCGGAACGCCTGGTCGTCGGGCACCCGTTCAACCCCGTCTACCTGCTCCCGCTGGTCGAGGTCTGCGGCGGCGAGCAGACCGACCCGGCGACGGTCGAGCGTGCCGCTGCGGTCTACCGGTCGGTGGGCATGCATCCGCTGCACGTCCGGACCGAGATCGACGGGTTCGTCGCCGACCGTCTGCTCGAGGCGCTCTGGCGCGAGGCGCTCTGGCTCGTCAACGACGACGTCGCCACCGTCGCCGAGATCGACGACGCGATCCGCTACGGCGCGGGGCTGCGCTGGGCCTACATGGGCACGTTCCTGACGTACCGGATCGCCGGCGGCGAGGCGGGGATGCGTCATTTCCTGAGCCAGTTCGGGCCCGCGCTCGCCTGGCCCTGGACGAAGCTGATGGACGTGCCGGAGCTCTCCGACGAGCTGATCGAGAAGCTGGCGGCGCAGTCCGACGCCCAGGCCGACGGACGGTCGGTCGCGCGAGCTCGAGCGCGACCGCGACGACGCGCTCGTGGCGCTCCTGCAGGCGCTGCGCGCCCGGCGGACCGGCGCCGGCGAGACCCTGGCCGCCTGGGAGCGCGGCCTGCTCGACCAGGCGGCCGTCCCGGCGGCGCCGGACCAGGCGACCGGTGCGCTCCGGGCGCATGCGGACGCGCGTTCCGGCGGACTGGATCGACTACAACGGCCACGTCCACGAGAGCCGCTATCTGCAGGTCGTTCGGCGACGCGACGGACGCGCTGCTCGCCTCGGTCGGGATCGACGCGGAGCACCTCGCCGGCGGCGGGAGCTACTTCACGGTCGAGACGCACCTCTCGCACCTCCGCCAGCTCGAGGCGGGAGACGCGGCCACCGTGACGACGCAGGTTCTCGCCGCAGACGAGAAGCGGCTGCACGTCTTCCACGTGCTGCTGCAGGACGGCGAGCCGGATCCGGTCGCGACGGCAGAGCAGATGCTGCTGCACGTCGACACGGTGAGCGGCCGGGCCGCGCCCGCCGGCGGCAGTCGTGCTCGAGCGCGTGCTGCGCCTCCGCGACGAGCATGCAGCGCTCGCCCGCCCGGATCGAGCGGGACGCTCGGTCGGCGCTCGATGACCCGCGATCTGACGCCGCTCTTCGAGCCTCGGTCGCTCGCGATCGTCGGCGTCTCGGCAGATCCCGGCAAATGGGGCTACTGGTTCGCCCGCGACGCGGCCAAAGGCGCCACCGCCGGCGGGTCCACCTCGTCGGCCGCAGCGGCGGCGAACTGCACGGGCTGCCCGTGCACCGGTCGATCGCCGACCTGCCGGAAGCCCCGGATCTCGTCGTCCTCAGCGTCCCGGCAGCCGCCCTCGAGCAGGCGGTCGACGAGTCGCTGGCGGCCGGGGCGAGGGCGCTCGTCGCGATCGCGGCCGGGCTCGGCGAGCTCGGAGCCGAGGGCGCCGAGCGTGAGCGGGCGATCGTCGCGCGGGTCCACGCCGCGGGCGCCGTGCTCGTCGGGCCGAACTGCCTCGGCATCTTCGACGCCGCGGCCGAGCTCGACCTGGCTTCGAACCCGCTGCCGGCAGGACCGCTCGGCTTCGTCTCGCAGAGCGGGAACATCGCGCTCGAGACCGGGCTTCTGCTCGAGCGACCTCGGCCTCGGCTTCTCGCGCCTCGTGTCGGTCGGGAACCAGGCCGACCTCGACGTCACCGAGGTGGTCGCGAACCTGGCCGGCTCACGACCGGAACACGCGTGATCGGCGTCGTACTGCGAGGACTTCCGCGACGGCCGCGCGTTCGCCGAGACGGCGCGTACTGCGGGCAAGCCGGTGGTGCTGCTCACCGTCGGCCGCACCGCTGCGGCGGTCCGCGCCGCCCGTTCGCACACCGGCTCGCTGACGAGCGACCTCGACGCGGTCGACGCCGCCTGCCGGGCTGCAGGTGTGCATCGCGTCGACACGCCGCGACAGCTCGTCGACGCCGTCGCAGGCGCTGCTCGCCGCGGAGCGGCCACGCGGCCGGCGGGTCGGCGTCGTCGGCGACGGAGGAGGTTACGGCGCCGTCGCGAGCGACCTGCTCGGCCTGCACGGCCTCGAGCTGCCTGTGCTCTCCGAGGTGACGCAGTCGACCCTGCGCTCCTCGCTGCCGCCGACTGCGGCAACCGCGAACCCGGTCGACCTCGCCGGCGCCGGCGAGCAGGACACCTTCAGCTTCGTCCGCGCGACCCGCACCCTGCTCGAGGCCGACGGCATCGACGCGGTGCTCTTCACCGCGTACTTCGGCGGCTACAGCGCGCTGTCCGCCGAGCTGCGCGACGCGCGAGCTCGACGTGGCGCAGGCAAGCTCGCTCGATGCCGCGCGGGAGACGCGGACGGCCGCTCGTCGTCCACACGATGTACTGGGACTCGCCGCCGGCGCGCGGCGCTCCGCGCCGCGGGCATCCCTGTCTACCGAGCCGTCGAGTCGGCGGTCGCGGCGCTCGACGTGCTCGCGGCCGACGCCTCTCGGGCATCCCGCGCCGATCCCGCTGCTGCCGCCCGCCGCTCCGCGCGTGTGGCCGAAGACGGGCTACTCGGAGCGCCCGCGCGGCACTCGCAGCGGCAGGCGTGCCGTTCGGCGAGCGCGACCGGTCGCGCGACCGGACGACGCGCTCGCTGTCCGCGCGCCGAGCTCGGCTATCCCGTCGTCCTGAAGGCGCTCGGAGCGCTGCACAAGTCCGACGCCGGCGGCGTGGTGCTCGGCGTGCTAGACGCCGAGGCGCTCGCCGCGGCGATCGACCGCCTGTCGACAGGTGAGTACTCGGTCGAGCGGCTCGAGGACACCGCGGCCGGTTCGAGCTGCTGGTGGGCGCGCGCCGCGACCCGCGCTTCGGCCCGATCGTCGTCGTCGGCGCAGGCGGCACCTCCGCGGAGCTCTTTCGCGACACCGCCGTCGCGCTCGCGCCGGTGACGAGCCCCCAGGCGGAGCTGCTGCTCCGCTCGCTCGCCTGCGCGCCGCTGCTCGCGGGCGCGCGCGGACGCCCCCGCTCGACCTGTCGGCCGCCGCCGCCGGCGGTCGCGGCGCTCTCGCGCTTCGCGGCCGCGCATCCGGAGATCGCCGAGGTCGAGGTCAATCCGCTGCTCGTGCGCGAGGTCGGGGCCGTCGGGCTCGACGCGCGGATCGTGCTCGCGCTCAGTCGGCGTAGACCGGGCTCGCCTGACCACGGACGTCGTCGACCGAGCGCGTCACGGGTCCGACGGCTCGGCCGGCGGCGGCAGTACGCGCAGTGCCTCGGCCGGCAGGTGCGCCTGGACGGCGGTTCCCTGGACACGCTCTCGCAACGTCCCGTCGTTCACCACGAGCGCGTTCACGACGTCCCCGGTCGCGAGTCGGACCACGAGCTGCTCGGCACGATCCCGAGATAGACGACCCGTTCGATCATTCCCGGCACTCGGTTCTCACCCGTCGACTCGTACGGCCTCGACGCGAACCCGCTCGGGACGAATGACGACGCTCGTCTCGCCGCGCATCTGCGTCTCCCCTGCCGAGCGCGCGCAGGGCGAACTCGACCGAGTCGCGCACGGCAGCTCCCTGCTCACCTTCCTCGACGGTGACCATCATCAGGTTCGACACGCCGAGGAAGTCGGCGACGAACACCGTCTGCGGCTCCTCGTACATCTCCGACGGCGTCGCAACCTGCTCGACGTGCCCGCTCGACATGACGGCGATCCGGTCCGACATCGTCAACGCCTCCTCCTGATCGTGCGTGACGTAGACGAACGTGATCCCGAACTGCTCCTGGATCGACTTGAGCTCGATCTGGAGTGCCTTGCGCAGCTTTGCGTCCAGCGCGCCCAGCGGTTCGTCCAGCAGCAGGACCGACGGGTTCAGGACGAGCGCGCGCGCGAGCGCAACGCGCTGCTGCTGACCGCCCGAGAGCTGCGCCGGCCGCCGCTCGCCGAGCCCCGCGAGCCGGACCGCCTCGAGCACTGCGTGCACGCGGCTGCCGCGTCTCCTGCCGCTTCACATGCCGGCGGCGGAGCCCGAAGGCGACGTTGTCGAACACGTCGAGATGCGGGAAGAGCGCGTAGCTCTGGAAGACCGTATTGACCTTCCGCTTGTGCGGGGGCGTCGCCGCCATGTCGACCCCGTCGAGGATGATCTTGCCGCTGTCGGGCCGTTCGAACCCGGCGATCAGACGAAGCGTGGTCGTCTTGCCACAGCCCGAGGGCCCGAGCAGCGAGAAGAACTCGCCCGGCTCGACTCCGAGGTCGATCCCGTCGACGGCGGCGACCTCGCCGAAGCCCTTCCGGAACTCGACGAGATCGATCGCACCGTCGTGGACCGTCATACCTCGAGCGCCGCGATGTCGTGCACCGTCAGATCCTTTCTCGCCACGCTGGGAGACGTTGAACTGGCTGGTAGACGAGGGCGGCCAGGCCGACCGCGATCAGCGTCGTGAAGACCATCACCGTCGCGAGCGCGTTCAGGGCCGGTGTCGTCGTTCCGCGCACCCCGGAGTAGATCTTGATCGGCACCGTCTGCGTCGATGCGTTGGACGAGAGGTAGTCGGTGACGACGAAATCGTCGATCGAGAGCGCAAAGACGACCATCAGGCTCGCGAAGATGGCCGGAGCGAGCAGCGGCAGCAGCACGAGCCGCAGCGCCCCGAACGCCGACGCGCCGAGATCGCGCGCCGCTTCCTCGTACTCCTTGCCGACAGAGAGCAGGCGGCTCCGGACGACGAGCACGACGTACGAGATCGAGAACGTCACCTGCCCCAGCACCTGTGCGGTCGTGCCGAGCTGGATCTTGTAGAGCGTGACGAACACGAGCAGCAGCGACACCGCCATCACGATCTCGGGGGTGACGAGCGGGAACAGCATCAGGAAGTTGACCGGACGCGCGCCGTAGCCGCGCCAGCGCGTCAGGCCGATCGCCAGCCCGACCCCGAGCGGCACGGCGATCAGCATGTCGAGGCCCGCGAGCTTCAGGCTCTGCTCGAGCGCGCCGCGCATCGACGGATCATGGAGGATCGACTGGTTCGGGGTCGCCCCAGTACCAGCGCGTCGAGAACCCCTGCCAGACGCTGCGCGACCGACCGTCGTTGAACGAGAACAGAATCGCGATCACCACGGGCACGATCGCCCACACCATGTACGCCCAGGTGACCACGCCCAGGAACCGCGGCTGGCCCCACGGGTTGGCCCACCACGCGCGAACGCGCCTCATGCGTCCGCCGACGTGCGAGTCGCCCGCACCATGATCCAGAGGTAGTACGACATCAGGACGGCCAGGACGGCCGACAGGACGATCACGAGGCAGGCGCCGACCGTTCGCTGCGGCCCACCCTGGAAGTACAGGTTGATCTCGTTGCCGATCATGGTCGTGCGCGGCGAGCCTGAGATGACGTCGTTCGTGTAGTAGTCGCCGAACATCGGCAGCGCGATCAGGACGCTCGCCGCGAGCAGGCCGTAACGGCTCAGCGGCAGCGTGACGTGGATGAACGTCCTAATCGGGCTCGCACCGAGGTCACGCCCGGCCTCGAGCACGTGCGGCTCGATGCGATCGAGGGTCGCGTAGAGCGGCAGGATCAGGTAGGGCACGTAGCCGTAGATCAGCGCGAAGATCACCGACGACGCCTGCCCGTCTAGCCAACCGTACGGCTGCGAGATGATTCCGAGGTGGATGAGCGTGCGGTTGACGAGGCCGTCCGGGAGCAGCAGCCCCACCCACGCGAGCATCCGCATCAGGTAGCTGACCCAGAACGGGACGATCAACAGGACGAGCAGCAGCGTCTTCGTGCGGCGCGCGTACCGCGCCAGGTAGTACGCGACCGGGTAACCGATCAGGAGACATCCGGCGAGCGCGATCCCGACGTAGGCGAAGGTGCGCACGAAGACCGTCCAGAAGGGCTGGCCGGGCCGCAGGTCGTGCAGGACGCCGCGCATCGTGTCGAACTGCCAGTGCAGCGGGTTCCAGACCGGCACCGGGTTCGAGAAGATCGGATCGACGGTGCCGAACGCCACCGCCAGGACGGCGTAGGTCGGCACCAGGAAGAGGAGCACGAGCCACGCAGCTCCCGGCAGCGCGAAGCTCGGCCAGAAGATTCGCCGGGTCATCCTCCCTCTCGGGCCGCGGTCAGCCGGCCTTGAAGGTCGACCACGCGTCCTGCCAGGTGGATTGGCCCTGCGTCGTGAGCGGGAGGATCGTGACGCCGTTCGAGAAGTCGGACTCGCGGACGATCGTCGACCCGAGGTTCTTCGGGATGTACCCCTGGGCGATCACCTTGCTCGGGTTGATCACCTTGAGCGGCGGCATGTAGCCCATCCACGAGAAGTTCTCGACGCCGTGCTTGTTGTCCAGCAGGAAGTTCATGAAATGGTGGGCGAGCACCGGGTTCTTCGCGCCTTTCAGCACCGTGATCATGTCGCTGCCGACGACGGCTCCCTTCGCCGGCCGCCAGTAGCCGATCGTGCTGACGGGCACGCCTTTCGGCATGTAGTTCAGGGCGCCGGCCATGTCGCCCGACCACACCTGGCCGAGCCACGTGGCCCCGGTCGGCACGTCGGTGTACTGCGTGGTGTTGGTCTTGACGTTGACGGTCTTCGTCAGCCGGGCCAGATCGGAGGCAGCCGCCTTGACGAGGGTCTCGTTCTCCGTGTTCACATTGCCGACGCCCCGGTGCAGCAGTGCCATGGAGATGGCTTCACGCTGGTCGTCGAGGATCGCGACCTTGCCCGCGTAGGCCTGCGCGTGCCAGAACGCGTCGTAGCCGTTCTTGAACGACGTCGGCGGGGTCTTGACCTTGTCCTTCCGCCAGGCGATTCCGGTCGTGTAGACCATGTACGGCACCGAGTACCGCGAATGGACGTCGTAGAACGGGCTCTGGAGCGAGTCCCAGACGTTGTTCAGGTTCGGAAGGTACGAGTGGTTGACCGGCTGGATCAGCTTGCCCGCGACGGCGCGCGAGAGGTACTCGACCGTCGCGAACCACACGTCGAAGCTCGCCTGGCCCGAGGTCAGCTTCGCGAGCGCCTCCTCCTCGTTCTCGAACGTCGTGATGTTGACGGAGACCTTGTACTGCTTCTCGAACTCCTTGACGACGGCCGGGTTGATGTAGGCAGACCAGTTGAAGACGTTCAGCGGCCCCTTCTCGCTGTTCTTGCCCGACCCGATCGACCCGTTGTCGGAGTAGAACGGCAGCGTCACCGGATGGTTTCGGCGCGCGAGCGGAATGCCGCCGGGGCCGATCGGCACGCCGACGGACGAGCCGAGCGCGTCGGCCGCGCGGAGCAGCGCGTCGGCGCCCGAGAGAGCGACGGCGGCTCCCGCCGATGCGAAGAGGAACTGCCGCCTGGACGATCTACGCTCGCGCGGGTGCACCTGGATCTCCTTCAGTGGATCGCACAATGCAAACTGAGATAGCACGATGTGTCAAGAAGTTTGTAAACTCGGGCACGAGCATGAGCACGAGCGGCGTCCGCCCCACCCTGCCAGGCCGCGATTACCACGCTCCGGCGGTGTTCGAGCTCGAGCGCGAGCGGATCTTCTTCCGTGAATGGATGTACGTCGCGCGCAGCAACGAGGCGCCCGAGCCGGGTGACTTCGTCACCATCGACGTCGGGGGCGAGAGCCTGCTCCTCGTCCGTGGCGCCGACGGCGAGCTGCGCGGCTTCTACAACGTCTGCCGCCACCGTGGCTCGCGGCTCTGCGACCCCGAGACCCACGGCCACGCGAAAGGCGCGATCAAGTGCCCGTACCACGCGTGGAGCTACGCCTACGACGGCCGGCTGATCGGCACGCCGCATGGTCGGCAAGGACGAGCTCGACCGGGCGTCGTTCGGCCTCTGGCCGGTGACGGTGGAGGTCTGGCAGGGCTTCGTCTTCGCGACTCTCGGAGAGCCACGGTCGAGCCTTCGCGACTCGCTCGAGCTGCAGACCGACAAACCGCTGCAGTACGAGCGCTGGGGCATGGACGAGCTACGGACGGGCCATCGAACGGTCACCGAGCTCGCGGCGAACTGGAAGATCCTCGTCGAGAACTACAACGAGTGCCTGCACTGCCCGACCGTGCATCCCGAGCTCATCAAGGTCGCCCCGACGTTCGGCAAAGGGCTCGTGTACGAAGAGGGCCGCGACGACTGGGGCGTCTCGATCGCCGGCGGCGGTGCCGGTTACACCGCCACCGGGACGACGAAGATCCCTGTCATGCCCGGGCTCGACGAGCAGACCGCGAGCTCGATGTACGGCGCGACGATCTTCCCGAACATGTTCATCGACCTCACCGGCACGGTCGTGATCGCGACCCGCCTACAACCTCGCAGCGCCCGGCACACAACAGTGGTGACCGACTATCTCTTCCGCCCCGAGGTCGTCGGTGACCCCGAGTTCGACCCGACCGAGGTGGTCGAGTTCTCGGAGCTCGTCGCTCATCAGGACTACGCGGTCTGCGAGCGTGTTCAGCTCGGCGTCCAGTCACGTGCGTTCGATCACGGCGTGTTCGCGGAGAAGGACGAACTGCCGTACGCGTTCAACCAGACATATCTCGCCGCGCGCGACCGCGCGTCGTAGCCGTCAGGCCTGATTGAAGAAGCCGCCGCGTTCCAGGAGCGCGGCGCGCTGCTCGGCCGAGACCTCGACGTTGCGCGGGGTGAGCAGGAACACCTTGTCGGCGACACGCTGCATGCCGCCGTTCAACGCGTAGGTCAGGCCGCTCGTGAAGTCGATCAGCCGCTTGGAGAGCTCGGTGTCGGCGTTCTGGAGATTGAGGATCACCGGGATCCCCTGCTTGAACTTGTCGGCGATCTGCTGGGCGTCGTTGAAGCTGCGCGGGAGGACGAGATGCACCTTGACGCTCGCGGGACTCGGCACGGCCTCGATCTGAGGCCGCATCTCGCGGACGCGCGAGGGGCGGGCGGCGGCGGCGCGCGCTGCGTCGGCTGGTCGGCCTCGGAGTCGGTCCAGTCGTCGAACTCCTGGGAGCGGCGCCGTGGCGTCAGCCGCCGCACGTTCGGGCCGCTCGCGGTAGCTCTGCTCGAGGCTCTCCTCGGCCGCGTACCCGTCCTCGTCCTCCCAGTCGTCGTCCTCCTCGGCGATGCCGAAGTAGACGAGCGTCCGACTCCACAGGTCTCCGAGCGCCATTCCTTCGCGAATCCTAATCCCGAAAGAGGATCGATCCGACGCGAACATGCGTCGCGCCTTCCTCAGCGGCCACGGCGTAGTCCTGGGTGGTGCCCATCGAGAGCTCGTCGAGACCGTGCTCCTGTGCCAGCCCGCGCAGCCGTGCGAACCACGCTCGCGAGTCCGCAGCGCTGGTTGCGGCCGGGGGCATCGTCGAGAGACCGCGCACGTCGTAGGCCAGGAACGCCGGGATCTCGTGCGGCTCGACGCCCGACTTCGACGCCTCTCCGGAGAGGTTCACCTGGACGAGCGCGGGCACTTCGAGCCGCCGGGCCGCCGACTCCGAGTCGAGTGAATGAACGAGGGTGCAGATGCGGTTCACGACCTTGACCTTGTTCGACTGGAGATGGCCGATGAAGTGCCAGGTGAACGCGTCGCCGTACTCGGCATGCTTGGCCTCGAGGTCCTGCGCCCGGTTCTCGCCCACCACCGTGATGCCCGCTTCGACGAGGCTTCCCATCTCCGCGAGCGCAACGTACTTCGTCGCGGCGACCACCGTCACCGCCGGGCCGACAACTTCCCGCACGCGATCGAAGCGTGCGCGTATCTGATCAGGCGACAGCACCGAGCACCCCCTGCACGCCACGCGCACGCCCGCTTCGCCGGTGCGAGAAGAAGAGCTCCGGGTGACAACGGGTGCACAGGCCGGTGCGCTCGACCGTGCCGACGCCCGCCGCGCCGAGCGCTCGCTCCGCGGCGCTCCAGAGATCGAGCTTGCGCCCGTTGGTCAGGTCTGCGTCGAAGAGCGCTGAGACCTCGTCACCGACCTCGTAGCAGCACGGCCCGATCGCCGGCCCGACGATCGCCGCTTTCGAGCCCGGGCCGAGCGCAGCCACCCCCGCCGCGATCACGTCTTCTGCGAGCCCGCGCCAGCCTGCGTGCAGCAGAGCAAGCGCATGTGGACGATTGCGGCGCACGACCGCGATCGGCAGGCAGTCCGCGGACATGGCGAGCAACGGTAGCCCCGGCTCGTCGCTCCACAGCCCGTCACCCGGTTCGCCACGCGCTCCGGCACGTGCCCGGTGCACCGTCGGCGAATGCACCTGCCGGTTGAAGGCAAGGCGGTCTGCGTCCAACCCGAGTGCCGCACAGGCGAGGCGCCGGTTCTCCTCGACGAGCTCTGGATCGTCCCCGGTCCCCGTGGTGAGGTTGAGCGATTCGTAGACGCCGCTGCTCACGCCCCCGGACCGCGTCGTGAAGGCGACGAGGTAGCCCGGCACTTCCCAGCGGATCACTCTGCGAGCTCCTTGGCACGCGCGAGCAGAGCTGCTCGCGTATTCAGCTCGGGGCGGTCGACCACCTCGCGCAGCAGGTTCTGCAGCGTCTGACCGATCACCGGCCCCGGGTGATAGCCGACCGCGATCAGATCGTCGCCTCCGACGGCGAGATCGCGGAGACGATGTGGGCTCGCTTGCTGTTCGCGTACGACCGTCCGGAAGCGTTCGAGCCGCTCGAGGTCGACGTCCGGCGGCTGGCCCTTCCCCCGCAGGTCGGCCTCCTTGTGATCGATCAGGTCGAAGAGGAGGCCCGACCCGTAGCGGGCGAGCAGCCTTCTGGCGCGCAGGGGATCCGCCTTGCCGGGATCGATCATGTGGCTGCGCACGATGCGTACGACACGCTTGCGGAGCTCGGTCGGATACCGCAGCCGGTCGAGCGCCTGCTCGGCCAGCCGCGCGCTGATCTGCTCGTGGCTGCGGTCGGAATAGCCGCGCTTGGCGTAGTAATGGAGCCGGCCGTCGGTGCCGCGCCATGCGACGTGCGGCTTGCCGAGGTCGTGGAAGAGCGCTGCCAGGCGGACGCGCAATGGAAAACCGGCATCGGCCGCCGCCTGAACGACCTCGAACGTGTGCTCGTCGACCGTCAATGCGTGCCAGCGGCTCTCCTGCTCGAACCCGATCGCCGCCTCGAACTCAGGCAGGAGGTGAACGAGCACTCCCGTGTCGCGGGCGAGCCGCAGGGCCTTCGCCGGCTCCGCCCCGAGCAGCAGCTTCGACAGCTCCCCCATCCCGTCTGCTGCGAGGCCGCCTCCGATTCGCTCGCCCGAGACGAGCTCGACGCTCGCCGCCTCCTCGCGCATCTGCCGAAGCGTCTCCTCGTCGGGGCTCAGGCCGAGCTGCGAGATGAACCGGAGACCGCGCACGAGCCGCAGCGGATCCTCGGCGAAGCTGGACGGCGAGACGGTCCGCAACGTCCGCGCCTCGAGATCGCCGCGGCCGCCGTACGGATCGACGAGCGCCCCGTCGGCGAGCCGCCGTGCCATCGCGTTCACGGTGAAGTCCCGCCGGGCCAGATCGTCCTCGACGCTCGCCTTGGGATCGACGACGATCTCGAAGTCGTGCCGGCCCGGCCCGGTCGACACCTCCCGCCGAGGCGGCGCCAGCTCGATGCCTGCGCGAACCAGCTTTCGCACCTCCGGGTCGCGGGGGTGAAAGCGGACGCCGACGGGGCGCCCCGCCACGACGAGCTCCTCCGCACGACCGTGAGGAGCGAGCGCGGCACGCAGGCCCTCGATGTCCACGCCGGGAACGAGGAAGTCCGCATCCCTGGCGTCGTGCCCGAGCAGATCGTCGCGCACTGCGCCGCCGACGACGTATGCGTCCAGCCCGAGCGAGCCGACATACTCCTCAACCTGCTTAGACGAGTGCGATCGCCTCGATCTCGACGAGCGCACCCGACGGGAGCTTCGCGACTTCTACGGTGGAGCGCGCGGGCGGAGTCGAACCGACCTGGGCGGCATAGATCTCGTTCATGCCGCCGAAGTCGTCGAGGTTCTGGAGGAACACCGTCGTCTTCACCAGGCGGTCGAGCGACGAGCCGGCCTCCTCGAGGATCGCGCGCAGGTTGGCGAAAACCTGCTGCGTCTGCGCCTTGATGTCGCCCGGCACGAGGTCTTTCTCGCCCGGCCGCAGCGAAAGCTGGCCGGAGACGAACACGAAGCCGTTCGCCTTGATCGCCTGCGAGTACGGGGCGCCCTGGAACGGCGCGGGTGCTGCTTCGGTGCGAACGACTTCCTTCGTCACGAATCCTCCTTGGTCTCCGGTACGGGACGACACGCCTGGCCGAGCGCCGCTCCGACCGCCTTGAAGATGGCCGCGAGCACATGCTGCGGGTCCGTGCCCTCGACGAGCCGCACGTGCAGATTCAGGCCGGCGGCGAGTGCAAGCTCGTTGAGAAACCGCGATGCGACGTCGGTTCCGAGGCCGCCCACGCGCTGATCGGAGAAGTCGACGTTCGTGACGAGCCTCGGCTCGTCCGCCCGCTCGAGTGATGCCAGGGCAAGTGCCTCGTCAGCCGGGACGAGCGACCAGCCCCGACCGGCAGCGCCCGGCGCTGAGACGCGCTCGCCGAAGGCAGCGCCGAGCGTGCCGCCCGCGGCGACCACCCCTTCGTCCGCTCCGCCGGGCGCGACCTCGAGCGAGAGCTTGAAGCGCCCGGCCCGGGCGAGCTCGGTCACCAGGTGATCGAGCACCGGCAGGCCGGTGCTGACGTTCGCCAGGCCCTCCGCGGCGAGCGCGACGCGTCCTCCCGTGGGGTTCTCCGCCATCGCGGCTGAGCGTACCCGGTAAGCCTCGAACGGTCCGGCCGGCAGGTCGAAACTCCTGAATCTGGTTCGGCTGCGCCGAATCAGATTCAGCGGCAGGCGCGGGTTATGGCAATAGGATCGCGTGGTGCGCGTCACCGCCACGGTCCAGATCGCCTGCCCTCGTGAACGGGTCTTCGACACGCTGGCCGATCTGCGCAACGAGAAGCAATGGAACAGCCGAGTCAGCAGCGCGGAGCTGCAGAGCACCGAGCCCATCGCCGTGGGGTCGCGCTTTGCGATCGTCAACGGCGGCACAGCGTACGACGTGACGATCACGACCTACGATCGGCCGACACAGCTCGTGTTCGAGGCGAGCGGCAATCCTGACCTCACGATCGAATATCTGTTCAGGCCGACGGGCGACGGCACGGAGCTCCAGAGCGACTTCCATTTCCGCCCCAAAGGTGCGTCCAAGTTGCTGTTCTCGTTCCTCGCGCCCGTGATCCGACGCAACGTGCCGAAGCAGTACGCCTCGCTCAAGAGGCTCTGCGAGAGCTGAGCGCAAGGAAGAACGAGGGCTTGCGTTACGTCTCGACGCGTTCGATTTGGGCGCCGAGGGCGCGCAGGCGCTCGTCGATCCGCTCGTAGCCCTTGTCGATCTGGTAGGCGTCGCCGATCGTGGAGGTGCCCTCGGCGCAGAGCGCCGCGATCACCATCGCCATGCCGGCCCGGATGTCGGGGCTCGACATCCGCTGGCCGTAGAGCGGCGAGGCTCCCGTGACGACCACCCGGTGGGGGTCGCAGAGGATGATTCGCGCGCCCATCGACACCAGCTTGTCGACGAAGAAGAGGCGGCTCTCGAACATCTTCTCGAAGACCAGCACCGTGCCCTTCGCCTGGGTCGCGACCACGACGGCGATCGAGGTCAGGTCGGCCGGGAATGCCGGCCACGGCCCGTCTTCGACCTTCGGGATCGCGCCGCCGAGGTCGTCCTTGATCTCGAGGGACTGGTAAGGCGGCACCCGCACCCAGTCCTCACCGAGCTCGACCTCGACGCCGAGCCGGCTCAGGACCGGCAGTACCGGCCAGAGGTCGTCGGGAACGATGCCTTCGATCGTGATGTCGCCTCCGGTGACGGCCGCCATGCCGATGAAGCTGCCGACCTCGACGTGCTCCGGGCCGATCGAATGCGAGCCGCCCGAAAGACCGTCGACGCCCGCGATGTGCAGCACGTTCGAGCCGATCCCCTCGATCCTCGCGCCGAGCGAGACCAGAAAACGGCAGAGATCCTGAACGTGCGGCTCGCAGGCCGCGTTCGAGATCATCGTGTCGCCAGGTGTGATCGACGCGGCCATCACCGCGTTCTCGGTCGCCATCACCGACGCCTCGTCCATGTGAATGTGCGCGCCGCGCAGTTCGCCGCTGAGCTCGTAGCGCCCCGGGTAATCGAACCTCGCACCGAGCTCCGCAAACGCATGAATGTGGGGATCGAGCCGTCTCCGGCCGATCACGTCTCCGCCCGGAGGCGGGACGCTTGCGCTCCCGAGTCGTGCGAGCAACGGGCCGGCGAGCAGGAACGATGCACGGATGCGGCTCGCGAGCCGCGCATCGACCTCATGGGTGACGTTCTGCGCGTGCACGCGGACCTCGTTCTGACCCGTCCACTCGGCCTCGGCGCCGAGGCTCGAGAGCAGCTCGAGCATGGTGTTGACATCGCGGATGCGCGGAACGTTCGACAGACAGACGGGCTCTTCGGTCAGAAGGCAGGACGCGAGGATCGGGAGTGCTCCGTTCTTGTTCCCGGACGCGCGCACCCGACCCGAGATCGGGTGGCCCCCTTCGATGACGAACGATTCGGCCACGGGCCTGACGACGGTCGAGGACAACGCGCGCACTATGCTAGCCCCACCGTGAATCCGACCCGTGAACAAGCCTGGGACACGCTTACTCGTTACACGAAGAGCGAGGCGCTCCTGCGTCACGGTCTGGCGGTCGAGGCGTCGACCGCGTCGTACGCGGTTCGCTTCGGCGAGGACGAGGAGCTCTGGCGTGTGGCAGCGCTCCTGCACGACTTCGACTACGAGATCCACCCGACGCTGGACAAACATCCGCAGGACGGCGCCCCGATCTTGCGTGAGGAGGGCTATCCCGAGGTCGTGATCGAGACGGTGCTGTCTCATGCCAATCACCTGAGCCTCCCCCGCGACACGCTGCTGAAGAAGACCCTCTTCGCATGCGACGAGCTCTCGGGATTCATCCACGCGTGCGGTCTCGTGCGGCCGACCGGCCTCGAGGGGCTCGAGCCGAAGTCGGTCAAGAAGAAGCTGAAGCAACCGTCCTTCGCAGCGGGTGTGTCCCGCGACGACGTCTACGAGGGCGCCGAGCTGCTCGAGCTCGAGCTCGACGAGCACATCACGAACGTCGTCGCGGCACTGCAGCCGATCGCCGGCGAGCTCGGCCTGCCTGCCGCCCAGTCCTAGACGGCCGCGAGCGCCTCGACCAGCCGGTGCAGGTCGCTCTCGTCGTTCCACCAGCCGACGGAGGCGCGCAGCAGGCCCGTGCCGGCGAGCTCGCGCACGATCACGCCGCGCTCGTACAGTGCCGCGGCGGCCTCGGCGGTATCGCCGCCGTAGCGGAAGGAGACGAGCATCGCCTGACCCGCCTGCGACACGACCTCGTGGCCGCGCTCCTCGAGGAGTGAGCGACACCGCTCCGCGAGCTCTCGCGCACGCGCGAACCGTCCGTCGGGGAGATCGGTGAGCGCAGCCTCGAGACCGGCGAGCGATGTCGCAGGGGCGAAGGCCGTGTCGAAGCGCCTTGCGCCCGCTTTCGGCTCCCAGGTTCCCTCGGCGATGTCGTAGGTCTCGGCGCTCGGATAGGCGACCAGCCGCGGGCGCAGGGCAGCGGGCTCGCGGACGTAGAGCGCCCCGGTCGCGTCGGGGCCGCAGAGCCATTTCTGGCCGCTGACCGTGTAGAAGTCGGCCGGCGTTGCATCGACCGCGAGCGCGCCGACCGACTGCGCGCCGTCGACGAGCACCGGAACGTTCGTCGCCTCCCGCAGCTCGCGCCACGGGAAGATCGTCCCGTCGAGCCACGAGACCGCAGAGAGCGCGATCAGCCGCGTCTTGGGCGTAACCTGCTCGCGGATCAGCTCGAAGACATCCGCGGCCGGAGCTCCTTGCACCTTCGCGATCCTGAGCCGGGCACCCGCGCCGAGCAGTGGGCCGGTGAGCCCGAAATGCTCTGCGTCGGTCGTTGCGACCTCGTCGCTCTGACCGAGCCCGAGCCCGGAGACGACGACCTGGACGCCCTCTGTCGTCGAATCGGTCAGGGCCATGTGCTCTGCGGGCGCACCCACCTGCGCCGCGAACAGCTCGCGGACCCGCTCGCGGCGCTCGATCATGGTGTCGAAGTACTGCCTGCCCCCGCGTCCGTGCTCCCCCTCCCATGCCCGAAGCTCTGCCATCGCGGCGAGCGTCGTCCGCGCGAGCGGGCCGAAGGTGCCGGCGTTCAGGAACGCGTGCCGGTCGAGCACCGGGAACCTGGCTCGCTGCTCGGGCCACGTCATGTGATCTCGAGCTCCACCGGGGAATGATCGGAAAGCAGGCGACCGTTGTGCAAGCGCCGCTCGTCGGGCCAGCAGTGCACCGGCGTGGTGGATGCACCGCGAACGAGGATGTGGTCGATGCCAGGCCCCGGAGCGGAGAAGCCCCACTCCTCGCCGGCCAGACCGCGCAAGGTCGTCGACCGGTCTGCGGGCACGTTGAAGTCGCCTGCGAGCACGACCACATCGTCCGGCTCCGCCTCGGAGACCGCGAACCACGCTGCACGGAGCAACTCGGCCTCTGCGAGCCGCTCGTCCGCGGCGTAGCTCGTGCAGTGCAGGTTCGTGATCGCGAACGTGCGGCCGGCCCGATCCGCCACGCGAACCGCTTGCACGACCCGCCGCTCCCTCGCCCACGCGCGGCGCGCGCGGGCGCCGAGGCCGAGTGTGCGGGCCTGGGCCTCCCGAAAGCGGCGTGGGTTCAGGGTCAACGCGGTCGCCGAGAGGACGCGGAGCTCGGAGCCGACGAGGATCGCGTTTCCCTGGCCCGAGAACGCCGATCGCAGGAGACCCTGATGCTGGCGCGTCAGACGGTGCCCGAGCCCGGCGGTGATCGGGACCGGGCCGAGTCGCGGCCGGGCCGCAACATCGCCGGCCGTGAACAGAGCGAGCGCCCAGGCCGGCACCTCCTGCACGCAGAGGATGGCGGGGTCGTCGGCGGTCGCAAGCCTGATCATCTCGCGGAGGAAGCCCGTGCGCTGTGGCGGGACCGTGTTCCCGTGGAAGAGGTTCCAGCTCCGGACCAGCACGCGCCTAAGCTACTTCGATGCGCGTCCTGCTCGCCGACCCGCCTGCGTTCACGCCGTGGTACGACCACGAGCTGGCAGCGGCCCTCGGTCGCGCAGGGGCGGACGTCGAGCTCCGTACATCCAGGTTCCGCTTCGGCGATACCCCCACCGCAGACGGCTATCGCATGAGCGAACACTGGTATCCACTCTCGTCTCGCATCTTCAAGCGCTCTCGGGCCCGCCTCCCGTTGAAGGCAGTCGAGCATCTCGACGTGATGCGCTCTCTCTCGCTCGCGCGCGCCGATGTGCTGCATGTGCAGTGGCTGGCGCTGCCCCAGGCCGATGTGCACCTGCGATTTCGCTCGCCGTCCGTCTTCACAGCGCACGACCTCCTCCCGCGCAGGACGGCCTCGCGGGTCGATCTCTGGCGCAGGCTCCTGGCGCGGTTCGACCGCGTCGTGGTGCACAGCGACCGTGGACGGGCGACCCTGGCCGAGCTCGGAATCGACGCGCACGTGATCCCGCATCCGGTCTACCCCAGTGCGGCCCCCCGCCGGGACGACGGGGCGACCATCCTCGCGCTCGGCGTCATCCGACCGTACAAGGGGCTCGCCGACGCGATCGAGGTTACCCGCCGCCTGCCGGAGGCACACCTGCTCGTGGCGGGCGACCCGGCCATGCCGCTCGACGGTTTCCGGCGAGCGGAACGGGTCGAATGGCGCCTCGGCTTTCTCCCGCAGAGCGAGCTCGACCGCGCGCTCTCCGACGCGACGGTCGCCGTGTTCCCGTACCGCGCCGAGCTCGACCAGTCGGGGGCACTCCTGCAGTCCCTCGGCGCCGGGGTCCCGGCCGTCGTCTATGACGTCGCAGGCCTCGGCGAACCGGTGCGAGCCTACGGAGCCGGGCGCGTGGTGCCTGCAGGCGACGTCGATGCCATGACAGCAGCCGTGAACGAGCTGCTCTCCGACACACAAGCGCTCGCGAGCGCACGCGCCGGCGCCGACCGCGCCCGCGGCGAACTGACGTGGGACGCGTCTGCCGCGCAGCACCTCGCCCTCTACCGGGAGCTGGCGTGATGTTCCGCCGTGCGCGCTACACGCAGGTGATCGAGTCCCAGCTCGACCTGTTCGAGCAAGATCACCAGGACGTGATCGAAGAAGCAAACGACCGCCTCGGCGCCTACAACGCGGCCGGACGCGACCAGGCGGAAGAACTGTACGGCGACTATGTCGACGCCGTCGAGACCGGCACCGAGCTGCTCGCGGACATGCGCGATCACTACGCGCGCTCACTCGAGGAGCCCGACGAGTACCTTCGCGAGTTCAACAAGGCCGTCGAACGACGGTTGCCGCCCTTCGCCCTGGAGATCGAGAACAGGTAATGGCCGAGCGCATCGAGGACTACGCACTGGTCGGTGACCTGCAGACGGCGGCGTTGATCGGCCGCGAGGGATCGGTCGACTGGCTCTGCTTCCCGCGTTTCGACTCGGGCTCCTGCTTCAGCGCGCTGCTCGGCACGCACGACCACGGTCACTGGGGCATCACGCCGATCGACGGCGGCCCCGCAACCGAGCGCCGTTACCGGCCGGACACCCTGATCCTCGAAAGCGAATGGCAGACGTCGACCGGCCGCGTGCGTGTGATCGACTTCATGCCGCAACGCGGCAACGCTCCCGACATCGTGCGGATCGTCGAGGGCCTCGACGGCACGGTCGAGATGATGACCGAGCTGATCATCCGGTTCGACTACGGATCGGTCGTCCCGTGGCTTCGTCGGCTCGACGACGACACACTGGTCGCGATCGGCGGACCAGACGGTCTTGTGCTTCGAACGCCGGTCGACCTCCAGCCGGACGGCATGAAGCACACCGCGATTTTCAAGGTTCACGAGGGCGAGCGCGTCCCGTTCGTCCTCACCTGGTTCCCGTCGCATCACCGGCTGCCGCACCCGGTCGACGCCGAGCGTGCGTTGGCCGAGACGGAAAGACACTGGTTGAAGTGGTTCGAGCACTGCGCCTACGACGGCGAGTACCGGGAGGCAGTCCACGTCTCACTCGCCGTGCTGAAAGCACTCACCTATGAGCCAACCGGCGGAATCGTCGCCGCGCCGACGACGTCGTTGCCGGAACTGATCGGCGGCATCCGGAACTGGGACTACCGCTTCACCTGGCTTCGTGACGCAACATTCACGCTGCTCGCGATGATGAACGCCGGGTTCATCGACGAGGCCCGCGCCTGGCGCAACTGGCTGCTCAGGGCCGTCGCCGGCGATCCGGCAAATGCGCAGATCCTCTACGGCGTCGCCGGCGAGCGTCGCGTGGTGGAACTCGAGCTCGACTGGCTTCCGGGCTATGCGGGCTCGATACCCGTCCGAGTTGGGAACGCCGCACACGAGCAGTTCCAGCTCGACGTGTACGGCGAGGTGATGGATGCGCTCCACCAGGCTCGCATCGACGGCCTGCCGGCCGACGACCGCGCCTGGTCGCTGCAGCGCGCGATCATGGATTTCCTCGAGGGCGCGTGGGAGCAAGCCGACGAGGGGATCTGGGAGGTGCGCGGACCTCGTCGCCACTTCACGCACTCGAAGGTGCTGGCCTGGGTGGCGTTCGATCGAGCCGTCGAAACCGTCGAGCGCTTCGACCTGCCCGGCCCCGTCGACCGCTGGCGCAGGCTGCGTGACGAGGTGCATCGCGAAGTCTGCCGGGAGGCATTCAACGTCGAGCTCAACTCGTTCGTCCAGTCCTACGGCTCCGACGAGCTGGATGCATCCACCCTGCTGATTCCGCTCGTTGGGTTCCTGCCAGGCGACGATCCACGGGTGCTCGGCACGATCGACGCGATTCAGCGCGATCTCACCCGCCACGGCTTCGTCGAGCGCTATCGCGCCAAGCCCAACAACGACGTCGACGGCCTGCCCGGGGGCGAAGGGGTTTTTCTGCCGTGCTCGTTCTGGCTGGTCGACGCGCTCCTGATGGCGGAGCGCGACGATGAGGCTCGCGTGTTGTTCGAGCAACTGCTCGCAATCCGCAACGACCTCGGGCTCCTCTCCGAGGAGTACGACCCAGCCGCGAAACGCCTTCTGGGGAACTTCCCTCAGGCGTTCACCCACGTCGGCCTCGTCAACTCGGCCTACAACCTCTCGCATCACGTGGGGCCCACACATCAGCGCACGGGGCAGCGCTAGAAGACGGGCTCTCTCTGAATCTGATTCGGGGCAGAGTTGCGGGTCTCGGTGCGAAACTCGTGAATCTGGTTCGGCTGCGCCGAATCAGGTTCCAGCCGAACCAGGGTTGGATCAGCGATGGCCGAAATGGTGCGCACGGGGCAGAGCGCGCGTCACCTCCGCCTCGCTCGCCGCTTCGCGCGCGAGCGGGCCGAGTGAGATCACTTCCGACACGAGCAAATTGACGTTGCGGTCGTGGCGTTCGAGCTTGCCGCGGGCGAGGATCAGCGGCTCACCCCGAATGACTGCTCGGTGCTCCTCGTAGACCTTCGCCGGGATGATCAGGTTCGCCTGGCCGAGCTCGTCCTCGAGCAGCATGAAGACGATCCCCTTCGCAGTTGCCGGGCGCTGACGGGCGATCGCCATGCCTGCCACCTCGATCCGCGTGCCGTTCTGCGTGGACGCCAGCTCGGCGGTGGTCCGCACCGTCGCAGCGAGATGCGGCCGCAGGAGCTGCAGCGGATGGACGCCGACCGAGAGCGAGGTGTGCTTGTAGTCCGCGAGCATCTGCTCCCACGGCGTCTGCTCCGGCAGCTCCGGGATCTCTGCTGTCGGCTCGAGCGGCAGCGCGAGCTGTCGGTTGCCGCCACGAACCGTCTCGCCACGCGGCGTGACTCCGAGACGCCAGAGGAGCTCGCGTCGCGGCCCCCATTCGTCACATGCGCCGGCGGCGACGAGCGCTTCCAGCGCATCGTGTTTCACCGAGGCACGACGCGCGAGGTCGCCGAGATCGCGGTAGGGCTGCTGCGCGACCACCGCTCTCGCTTCCTCCTCGCCGACCGACTGGACATAGCCGAGACCAACCCGGACCACCCGTCCGTCTTCGATGTCGCACTCCGCCCCTGAGCGGTTGATGTGCGGCGGGCGCACCTCCACCCCGCGCCGCTGCGCATCACGCACGAGTGACGACGGTGGGTAGAAGCCCATCGGCTGCGCGTTCATCAGCGCGCACAGAAACTCCGCCGGGTAGTAGCGCCGCAGCCATGCCGATTGGTACGCGAGCAGCCCGAAGGCAGCGGCGTGCGACTTCGGGAAGCCGAAGCCCGCGAAGCCGACGAGCCGGTCGTAGATCGCGTGTGCCGTCTCGTCGTCGATTCCCTTTCCCTGCGCCCCCGCGATGAAGCGGGGGCGCCATGCCTCGATGGCCTCCAGGCTGCGCTTTCTGCTCATCGCGCGGCGCAATCCCTCGGCCTCACCGATCGAGAAGCCGGCGGCCGCCATGGCGACATCGAGCACCTGGTCCTGGAAGACGACGACGCCGAGCGTGTCGCGCAGGGCTTCACGCAGCGACTCGTGCAGCACCGGCGGCTCGAAGGTGGGGTCCGCTCGCTTCGCGTGCCGGTGCTGCACGTAGGGATGAACTGCCTTGCCCTGGATCGGCCCGGGACGCACGAGTGCGACCTGCACGGTCAGGTCTTCGAGGTTCTCCGGGCGCGTCTGCAGCAGGCTCTGCATCTGCGCGCGGCTCTCGATCTGGAAGACGCCGACGGTGTCCGCCTTCTGGATCTCCTCGTAGACCCCGGGGTCGTCGAGCGGCACGCGCGAAAGGTCGATCGTCTCGCCCCGCAAACGCGCAACGCGGTCGATCGTGTCCTCGACGGCCGAGAGCATCCCGAGACCGAGAAGATCGATCTTCAGGAAGCCGGCATCGCCGCAGCTGTCCTTGTCCCACTGGCAGATCTGACGCCCGGCCATGGCGGCGGGCTGCACCGGCACGAGATCGATCAGCGGCCGGGTCGAGATGACCATTCCGCCAGGATGCTGGCTGATGTGACGCGGCAATCCCGCGATCTCCTTCGTCAGCTCGCGAAACGCGGCCCAGCGTGGACCTGCATGCGTGCCCGGCACACCGTCCAGCTCATCGCCGACTCGAGTTGCGTCCCAGCCGTCGGTGACTCGTGCAAGCCGCTCCAACTCGGCGAACGGCAGTCCGAGCGCCTTGCCAACATCGCGGATCGCGCCGCGGCTGCGGTAGCTCGCGAACGTCGCCACGAGCGCCGCGTGCTCGCGGCCGTAGCGCTCCGTGACGCGCACGATCAGCTTCTCGCGGATGTCGCGCGGAAAGTCGAGGTCGATGTCGGGCACGGCGACCATCTCGTCGTTGATGAAGCGGCCGAGTGACAGGCCCGCTGCGACGGGATCGACGTGCGAGAGGCCGGTCAGGTAGCAGACGATCGAGCCGACGCTGGAGCCGCGGCCGCGCCCAGGAGGCAACGCGTGCCGGGGACTGCCGGGCCCGCGTACCTCGAGCGCACACTCGCGGGCGAGCTCGAGCACCTCCCAGTGGAGCAGGAAGAACCCCGAGAGGCCGAGCCGCGCGATCAGTGCGAGCTCGTCGTTGAGCCGTTGTCGCGCACGTTTCTTGTGCCCGTTCGCATTTGCATATCGCTCGGCGAATGCCCGATCGCAGATCACCTCGAGCTGCCGGTCTGCGGGGTCGGCTCCGTCGGAGAAGTCGGGGTAGCGATAGCCGAGCTCCTGCGTCAGGTCGAACGTGCAGCGGTCGGCGAGCTCACGTGTCCGGCGAGCCGCATCTGCAGGCAGGCGTTCGAGCATCGCCTGCGGTGCGAGCAGTACCGCTTCGTGGTTTCCGCGCCGCTCGCGTTCACAGCCGTCGAGCGATGTGCGGTGCTTGATCGCAACGAGTGCGTCTTGCAGTCGCGCCCGCGCCGGACTGTGAGCGTGCACGTTGCCGGTCGCGACGGTGGGCACGCCGAGGTGCTCGGCGAGCTCTGCGAGCCGTGCGTTCCTTCTCGTGTCGCCTCGCTCGTACGGTCGCTGCAGCTCGATGGAGAATGCGCCGGGAAAGGCGCGTGCGAGCCGCTCCGCCGCTTTCGCGTCGACTACGGCAAGGCCGTTCCGGGCGCAGCCGGAGAGTGCGACGAGCCCTTCCGCGTGGCGCTCGATCACCTCGATCGTCGTCTCGGCCGGGAGGAGGTCGCGCTCCTTGCCCGGTTCGCGGGTCCCCGCATGCGCAGCGGTGAGGATGCGGCAGAGGTTGGCGTAGCCCTGCCGCGTCTCGCACAGAAGCGTCACGTGTGTGCCGCCGGCGAGCGTCACCTCCGCGCCGGTGATCGATCGGACGCCGAAGTGCTTCGCGGCGTGCGCGAACTCGAGCGAGCCGTAGACGCCGTCGTGATCGGTGAGCGCGAGCGCGTCGTACCCGAGGTCGGCTGCGCGTGCTGCGAGCTCCTCCGGCAGGGACGCGCCGTCGAGGAACGAGTAGGCGGAGTGTGCGTGCAGCTCGACGTACGGCGCAGCGGGGCTGGTACCAGGTACCCGTCGGGCACCTGGTGCCTCTCTTACGTCACCGACGCCGCCACGTGCGGGGAATGCGTCGTTCGAGATGCTGAAGCTCATAGAATCGGCACGTGTCGGAAGGGATCCTCAACGGCCCCGGTGAAGGCGAGCTCCTGCGCAATGTGTCGGGGAACCGTGTCTCGATCGTGAAGGCGGCGCTGCCGCAGCTGGCCGTCTTCGAATTCACGATCGAAGGACCGTTCGACGGCCCGGAGCCGCACACCCACGCGGATGAGACTGATTCCTTCTACATCCTGGAGGGGGAGCTCGACGTGTACCTCGACGGCGCGTGGACGCGGGCGACGCCCGGCACGTTCATGGCAGCGGCCCCCGGAGTCGAGCACGGGTTCGCGAAACGTGACGCCGGCATCTGTCGGTTCCTGAACATCCACGCGCCCGGCGGGTTCGAGCGCGGACTGCGCGCTATGAGCCTCTAGCCCTTCTAGGCCCGCTGGGTGAACCACGTTCCCGCGTCGTCGTCGTGGTAGACGACGGCGTTCTCCCCTGTTTCGAGCACGAGGTCGAAGTAGCGGCGGTGCACCGGATCCTCTGTCCACCAGCGGTCGACGACCCGCCACTCCTCGCGCACGACTGCGACGTCCTGCCGGTTGACGCGGCTCGGCGCACCGTCGGCATGGCTCTCGACGAGCGCCGGGCTCGGATTGTTGAGACGACGTGCGTTCAGTCGTCGCGCGGCACGAGAAATGCCCGCGCTTCGGGTATGCGTGACCACGGAGCGACCTCCACGACCGTTGAGACTCCGCCCGCCCCGACAGCCGCGCGCACCTGGCGCAGGCCTTCACGGAGCCGGCCTTGCATGACTTCGCCCTCTGCAGCCACGAGCTCGAGCTGCTCACCGGTGTGCTCGGCGAGCTCCATCACCTCGAGCCGGAGCTTGAGTGCCGGCGCGGGCAGTTCCGCGAGCTTCGGCGAGAGCGCGGCACGCAGCCGGGCCGGGTCGGCCGTCGGCTCGCGCAGCGTCACCGTCCGGCGCCACGAGGCGCCGCCGACCAGTCGCGCCCAGACCGCGACCTTCCTCGGCGGCCGCCCCGCGCGTTCCGGGCGTGCGAGCAGGCGATCGAGCAACACCCCGAGCCCTCGCCGGAGCGTCAGCTCGTTGCCGACCGCTTCCGGGAACTCGAGCGTCTCGTGGATGGCCGTGGCCGGCCGTCTCGGCTTGACCCTCCCGTCCTGCTCGCCTCTCGCCAGGCTCCAGGCGCGCCGCCCGTCCGGCCCCAACCGTTCGGAGACGGCGCTGCCCGGCAGCCCGGCAAGCTGTCCGATCGTTCGAACACCCAGTTCTTCGAGCTCCTCGTAGCGGCGCCGCTCGAGCGGCAGCAGCTGCAGCGGCAGCGGCGCGATGAACGAGCGCGAGCGGTCGTCGGAGACGATCAGCGCCTGCCCCGGCCGCGCCACGTTCGCCGCGGCGAGCGCCGCGAACCGCCGCTCTGCGGCGCCCGCGCGGGGATCCCAGGTCGTGCCGACGGCCGCGAGCGCCCGCTTGAGTGCCGGCTCGAGCCCGCCGTAGAGCCGCTCGACGCCCTTCGAATCGAAGAAGACCGTGCCCGGATCGACCGGCTCGACCGCGAACCCGGCATCCTCGAGCCGGCGCAGGATCTCCTCCCACGCCTGTTCGGCGGCCGCCGGGTCCTGCTCGACGAGCTCGAGCTCCGGACAGGTCGCAAGCGCCTCCCCGAGGCGCATCCCCGGCCGGACCCCTCTCGCCTCGGCCGGGCCCGTGACCGAGCCGATCAGCGGCTCCGTGCCGGGCAACGGCGCGAGCGCGGCCGGCATTGCCTGCAGCCGCGGGCGGAGGCGCAGCGCAGCCCGTAGATCGAAGGCCGGGATGACGATTGCAGCGATCACGGGAACGTATGTTCTACACGAACACACGTTCTCCTGTCAACTTCGGCTCTGCAGCTGCTCCGCGAGCTCGGGATGGCCGCCGAACCCGGCCCAGCCGGCGGGAGTGCCACCGTGCAGCGCATCCGTGACCGAGCGGTCGGCGCCTGCCTCCAGCAGCACCTCGACCGTCTCGCTTCGGCCTGCCTGAGCCGCCAGGTGGAGCGCGGTCACGCCCTCGCCGTGGTCGGGCCCGCCGAAGCTGCCGCGGGCGTCCGGATCGGCGCCGAGCTCGAGGAGCCGCCGCACCGCCTCGACCCGGCCGTTCACCGCCGCCCACGTGAGCGCCGTCCCGCGGTAAGGATCCGCGTCGAGGCTGGCGCCGAGCTCGGCCAGCCGCGTGATCGCCTCGACCCGATCGCTCTTCGCGGCCCAGACAAGCGCCTCGTCCAGGATCTCCTGAGGATCGTCGCCCGGCTCCCAGGCCGGAAAGCCGCCGTGCGGCCGATAGAACGCGCGGTGGAGGCCCGCCGCCTGCGTCCCGGCCAGCTCGTCGATCAGGTCGACGCGGCCGAGCCCCGCCGCGACGCGCAGGTTCCGCGGCTCTTCGCCGAGCAGCCCGACGACCTCACGATGCCCCCAGAAGAGCGCGGCGACGAGCGGAGTTCCCCCGTCACCTCGTGCGCTCAGACCCGGATCCCCGCCTGCCTCGAGTGCCAGCCGCGCGAGCGGACGGTCGTTGCCGTAGCCGGCCTGGTGCAGGATCGTCCAGCCGTAGTCATTGCCGCGGTTCACGTCCGCCCCGCGCTCGAGCAGCAGCCGGACGAGCGACGGTGCACCTCCGGCGAGGCCCAGCAGGTCGTTGCCGTTCGTGCCGCGCTGCCGGACGAGCTCCGGATGCTCGTCGAGCAGCCCGCGCAGGGCCTCCTCGTCCCGCGCTACGAGCGCCCGGTAGGCGAGCACGAACGGCGAGGGCGGCTCGCGGCCGTCACGCAACGACCGTACGTGCTCGACGAGCTCGTCCCAGCCGAGGAAGCCGTGGCGCGCCGCGAGATCGCGGCGCGCCTCGTCAACCGTCACGCCCGAGACGCTGGCGAAGCCCGCGGCGCGGCCTTCGTAGTAGTCGAGGTCGGTACTGAACGCCTGCTCGGCCTCCATCCCCGTATCCTTTACCACTTTACCACCACCAGAGGCGATGGAGCTCGCCCTCAACCGCCGACGACGGCTGATGGCTCCTACGACGAAAGGAGCCACGCAATGCCCGTCATCGTCGGCGTCGCACTCGGTGGAGCGCTCGGAGCCTCGGCCCGCTATCTCGTCGACCAGGCGATCGAGCACCGGAGCTTCTCGGTCTTCCCGTGGGCGACCTTCACGATCAACCTCACGGGCTGCTTCCTGATCGGCGTGATCACGGAGACGCTCGTCGACCGCCACCACCTGCCCGCTTGGCTTCGCGTCGGGCTCGTCGTCGGGGTGATCGGCGGCTACACCACGTTCTCGACCTTCGCCCAGGAGAGCCTGACGCTGCTCGAGGCGCGCGACGTCGCGGTCACGCTCCTCTACGCCGTCGGAAGCGTGACGGCCGGGATCGCGTTCGTCTACCTCGGAGCCCTAGCCGGACGTGCGTTCTAGGACGACGACCGGGATCTGACGGTCGGTCTTCTCCGCGTATTCCGCGTAGTGCGGCCAGACCTCGTTCATCCTGCCCCACAGCCGTTCGCGCTCCTCGCCCTCGGCTGTGCTCGCGCGGGCCGGGAAGACCTCGTCGAGCACCTGCAGCTCGACGTCGGGATCCCGGGAGAGGTTCTTGTACCAGCCGGGGTTGTCCGGTGCCCCTCCCTGGGAAGCCACGATCACGTAGCGACCGCCGTCCTCCGCATAGATCAGCGGCGTCGTCCGCGGCTCGCCGCTCGTGCGGCCCGTCGTCGTCAGCAGCAGGATCGTCGAACCTTCCTTCCAGAGATGGCCGACCTCGCCTCCCGTCTCGCGGTAGCGACGGACGTGCTCTTGGCCGTACAGGGTCTTCGCCTCACTCATTCGAATGCTCCTTCCACGAGCAGCAGGGTTGACGGTTCATCAGAACGCGTCTCGTGCCATTCACCTTCCTGCCACTCGACGGCGTCTCCTACACCCAGGCGGATGCTCTCGCCCTGCACCGAGCACGTCACCTGCCCTGCGAGCACGACGAGCCGTTGCCGGGATAGTGCCTCGTGCCCCCCGATCACGCCGTCGAGCCGCGCGAGCGAGACCTGGACCTCTCCGCGCCCAACGCGCGAGTGCATGAACCCCTGAGAGCCGAAGTGCTCGATCTCGCGGAACGGAAGCTCGACCTTCTTCACGCAACGATCTCCGCAGCCGGGCCGACCAGGCGCGCGTAGCGAGGGACGACGTCGAGCAGGTCGACCTGAGCGCAGAACTCGATGTCGGCCTCGAGGCCGGGCGGGCCGTAGGTGCGGGCGTTCAGGCCGGCGAGCGGGTCCGGCCACGCTTGCGCGAGCACTGCCGCACCGATCGCGGCGTCGCTTCGCTCACCGTCGAGCGCCTCGACGATGCGGCCCGCGCAATACGCGTCGTCGAGTGCGAACCCCCCCTTGAACCCCGAGCAGAGAATCGCGGCGTCGCCGCCCAACTCGCGCGCAGCACGGGCGACCGCCGTGAGGTTCAGCAACGACCCGAGCAGCACGATCTCGCAGCGGGCCGCTGCAGTGAGGATCGCGCCGGTGCCGTTCGTCGTCGTCAGGATCAGCGTTCGCGCCTTCGGCTCCCCCGCGAACTCGCGCGGCGATGCGCCGACGTCGAACCCTTCCACCACGACCGCATTGCGCTCGCCGCCGACGACTGCCTCCTCGCCGAGCTCTGCACGGAGCTCCAGCGCCTGATCGATCTCGGCGCAACAGAGCACTCGCTCGTAGCCCGCCGCGAGCGCCTGGGCGATCGACGAAGTTGCGCGAATCACGTCGACGACGATCCCGATGCGGGCGGCCGCCGTCTCCTCCGGAGTAAACGCGACATGAACATGCACGCCGATACGCTAGCCGCGTGGAAGAGCCACGCTATTGCTATCGGCACCCGGACCGGGAGACCGGCCTCTCGTGCTCCGAGTGCGGTCGGCCGATCTGTTACGAGTGCATGACACCGGCGCCGGTCGGCCTGCGCTGCCCGGAGCATTCCGGCAAGCCGCAGGGGATCCGCAAGGTGACGACACCGGCCCAGCGCGCCGTCACGGGGGTCGGGAGCCGGCGGACGAACATCGTCACGCTGACGCTGATCGGGATCAACGTCGCCGTCTACTTCGCCGAGCTCGCCCTCGGAGGCGACGCCGGCAACGGCACCGGCAACACGATCTACGAGCACGGAGCGCTCTACGGGCCGCTCGTCGCGGCAGGTGACTGGTGGCGCATCGGAACCGCGGCATTCCTCCATTACGGCCCGATTCACCTGGCGTTGAACATGTGGGGCCTGTACATCGCCGGAACGCTGCTCGAGCAGGTGATCGGGCGGTGGCGGTTCGCTCTGCTCTATTTCGCGTCGGGCATCGCCGGCTCGGCCGGAGCGCTGCTCGTGACGTTCTACTCGCCCACCGTGGGCGCCTCGGGAGCGATCTTCGGCGTGTTCGGAGCGCTGCTCGTGCTCGAACGGAAGCGGCACATCTCCACGGGCGGTCAGATTCTCGCGATCGTCATCCTGAACCTCGTTTTCACCTTCGCGGTGCCGGGGATCTCGATCGGCGGCCACGTCGGCGGGCTGCTCTCGGGCGCCGTGCTCATGCTGCTGATGCTCCAGTACCGGAGCTCGGCGCTCATGAGCATCGTGTCCACCGTCGGTGTCGTCCTCGTCGCGGCCGCGGTCTCGTACGCGAAGGTCCGCGGCTACCAGTAAGCCGTCTAGCCGCCGGCCGACACGTAGGCGCCCGAGCCGGCTTCGTTCAATGCCGCCTGGGCTGCTGCGAGCCGGGCGAGGGGGACGCGGAAGGGCGAGCAGCTGACGTAGTCGAGGCCGAGCTGGTGGCAGAACGCGATCGAGCGCGGCTCGCCGCCGTGCTCGCCGCAGATGCCGAGCTTGAGGTCCGGCTTGGTGCTGCGGCCGCGCTCGACGGCGATCCGCATCAGGTCGCCGACACCGTCGATGTCGATGACCTCGAACGGATTGCGCTCCAGCACGCCGTCCTCGAGATAGGTGGTGAGGAACTTCCCCTCCGCGTCGTCGCGGGAGAACGCGAGCGTCGTCTGCGTCAGGTCGTTCGTGCCGAAGGAGAAGAAGTCGGCAACCTCGGCGATCTCGTCGGCGCGGAGCGCGGCGCGGGGCACCTCGATCATCGTCCCGACGAGATGCTCGACCTCGGGCGCTTCCTCCGCCCAGACCGACTCCGTCAGCGCGCGCAACCGTGCGAGCTCCTCACGGAATCCGACGAGCGGATGCATGACCTCGACGAGCGGCACCTCGCCGCTGCGCTCGAGCACGGCGCCCGCCGCCCGCGCGATCGCGCGGATCTGCATCTCGTAGATCTCCGGGTACTGCAGTCCGAGCCGGCAGCCGCGCGTGCCGAGCATCGGATTCGACTCGTGCAGTGCGCGGATCCTGCGGCGCAGCTTCTCGTCCGTCGCGTCAGCCTCGTCCGGCAGGAACTCGTGCAGCGGCGGGTCGAGCAGTCGGATCGTCACCGGCAGCCCGGCCATCGCCTCGAAGATCCCCTCGAAGTCCGACTGCTGAAACGGCAGCAGCCGGTCGAGCGCTGCGCGGCGGCCCGGCTCGCTGTCGGCGAGGATCATCTCCTGCATCACGGGCAGCCGCTCAGCACCGAAGAACATGTGCTCGGTCCGGCAGAGGCCGATCCCCTGCGCACCGAACTCACGCGCACGCTTCGCGTCCTCGGGATTGTCGGCATTCGCGCGCACCTTCAACCGGCGCAGCGCATCCGCCCAGCCGAGGATCGTCTCGAAGTCGTCGTTGATCTGCGGCGCCACGAGCGGCACCTCGCCGATGAACACCCGGCCCGTGCCGCCGTCGATCGTGATCACCACTCCCTCCTCCAGCACCCGGCCGCCGATCGTCGCTCGACCTCCTTCCAGCGAGAGGCCGTCGCAGCCGGCCACACACGGCTTGCCCATGCCCCGAGCGACGACCGCGGCGTGCGACGTCATGCCGCCGTGCACCGTGAGGATGCCCTGGGCGGCGATCATGCCGTGGATGTCGTCCGGGGTCGTCTCCCAGCGGACGAGGATGACCGGCCCGGCCTTCGCACGTTCGACCGCTGTATCGGCGTCGAAGACGATCGCCCCGCTGGCCGCACCGGGCGACGCGTTCAGGCCCTTCGCCACGACGTCGAGCGCCGCAGCCGGGTCGATCATCGGATGGAGAAGCTGATCGAGCTGCGCCGGGTCGATGCGGCCGACCGCGTCCTCGCGCGTGATCAGTCCCTCGTCGACCATCGCCACCGCCGCCTTCAGAGCAGCGGCCGCGGTGCGCTTCGCCGAGCGCGTCTGGAGCAGAAACAGCTGCTCATCCTCGACCGTGAACTCGATGTCCTGCATGTCGCGGTAGTGCTCCTCGAGGCGGCGCATCGTCTCGACCAGCTGGTCGAACGCCTTCGGCAAGACGTCGCGCATCGTCTCGATCGGCTGCGGCGTCCGGATCCCCGCCACCACGTCCTCACCCTGCGCATTCGCGAGAAACTCGCCGTAGAGCCCCGACTCGCCGGTCGACGGGTCACGGGTGAACGCGACCCCGGTGCCCGACCGGTCGCCCTTGTTTCCGAACACCATCTGCACGACGTTGACCGCCGTCCCGAGATCGTCGGGAATGTCATGCGCCCGCCGGTAGACCTGCGCACGTGGCGTGTCCCACGACTCGAAGACCGCCCGCACCGCCCGGAGCAGCTGGGCCCGGGCATCCGTGGCGAACGCCGTCCCGGTCTCCTCCCGGTAGATCCCCTTGAACGTCTCGACGAGCTCACGCAGATCGTCTGCCGACAGATCCGTGTCGTGCTGGGCGCCACGCTTCTGCTTCAACGACGAGAGCGCGCTCTCGAAACGGTGCCCGTCGATCCCATCAACGACCTCGCCGAACATCTGGATCAGCCGCCGATACGAATCGAACGCGAACCGCCCGTTCCCCGTCCGCGCCGCCAGACCCTCCGCAGCCGCATCGTTCAGACCGAGATTCAGGATCGTGTCCATCATCCCCGGCATCGACACCGCCGCCCCCGACCGGACCGAGACGAGCAACGGATCGTCGCTCGAGCCGAACCGCTTCCCGGTGCGATCCTCGAGCCGGCGCACATGCTCGTCGACCTCGGCCTCGAGCCCTTCCGGCAACTCGCGCTCAGCCAAGTAAGCCCGGCACGCGTCCGTCGTGATCGTGAAACCGGCCGGGACCGGCACACCAAGCTGCGTCATCTCGGCCAGCCCGATCCCCTTGCCCCCGAGCAGCTCGCGGCCGCCGGTCGTGGGCTCCTCGAAGTCGAAGACGTAGCGCTCGGCCACAGATGCGCAATCTATCCGGCCGGGCGTCGGTTCAAGCGGCTCGGCCGCCGCGCCTCCGGGAACGGAACTCCGCGAGCCACGCGAGCGAGCGCAGACCGAACCAGAACGGCGTGAACAGGCCGTAGAAGAGCACGAGCGCGGCCCCGAGGACCGTGTACCAGAGGCCCCAGCGCCACCGCGGAACGGGGGGCTTGGGCCTCATACGCGCTTCATGAGGCGTGCACCTCTTCGCGGCGGCGCTCGACCACGCGGATGATCCGGTGTGAGATCTCCTCGATCGACAGCTCGCTGACCTCGATCACCGGGCAGCCGAGCCGGCGGTGCACCTGTTCGGCATAGTCGAGCTCCTCGTAGATCTCAACGAGGCTCGCGTATTTGCGGTCGCCCCGCATCCAGCGGATCCGCTCGCCGCGGATCTCCGAGAGGCGCTTCGCGTCGATCGTCAGGCCGACCACCTTCGTCTGGTCGATCGTGAACAGCTCCGCCGGCGGATCGATCCCCTTCACGAGCGGCACGTTCGCCGTCTTGTAACCGAGGTAGCCGAGATAGATCGAGAGCGGCGTCTTCGAGGTTCGCGAGACACCCACCAGCACGAGGTCGGCCTCGTCGAGCCCCGCCGGGACTCCGTCGTCGTACTTCACCGCGAACTCGATCGCCGACATGCGCCGGAAGTAGGCGTCGTTGAGCGGCGGACGCGCGCCCGGCTTCATCCGCGCCGACTGGCCCGAGACTCGTGCCACCGCATCGATCGGGTGGCCGAGCAGGTCGCAGTAGTGCAGCTTCGCCCTGCGGCAGAGGGTGCGCATCGACTCGCGCAGCTCCGGCTCGACCAGCGTGTAGATGACCACCGCCTGGCGTCCCTTCATCCGCTCGACGGCGAGCTGCAGGTCGGCGACCGACTCGACCCGAGGATGGCGGATCTCGCTGAACTCCTGGTCCGGGAACTGGGCCTCGAGCGCCTGCACGAGCCGCGCCGCCGTCTCGCCGGTCGAGTCGGAGATCATGTGCAGCTCGACGGGGTTCACGAGGCCACCTTAACCGGCTGTTCACGCGCTCCTGACGATTTGAAGGCAGTCTGTGGGCCGTGAAGTACGTGCTCATCGTCGCCCTCGTAGCGCTCGTGCTTCCGGGAGCCGCGCTCGCGTGGGACGGGACGTACCCGACCGGCGATGCCGCGGGCACGTCGATCCACATCATCGTCGCCGACACCTATCCGGTCGACCAGACGCTGCCGCAGAGCTGGGCCACGTATCTCGGCTCGCTGCCGCACGGCCTCGAGCTCGCGCTGCTGACGCTGAACCTCATGCCGCTCTCGACCCTCCAGTCGAACCAGTACTGCGGGGACCAGTCGCTCGCCTGTTACAACCCGATGACGAACACGATCTACGCCGCCCCGGAAGACCAGCTCGACGAGCCGCCGGCGAAGGAGATCGTGACACACGAGTACGGCCACCACATCGCGAACCACCAGAACGACGCGCCGTGGTCGGCGGAGGACTACGGGACGAAGCGCTGGTCGTCCGCCGAGAACATCTGCGCCCGTGTGGCTGCAAGTACGGCGTATCCCGGCGACGAAGGAGGCGCATACAGCCTGAACCCGGGCGAGGCGTTCGCGGAGTCCTACCGCGTGCTCGCGCTGCAGACGCTCGGCCTGACGTCGAGCGGCTGGGACATCGTCAACCAGAACTTCTACCCGAACGCCAACGACCTGCAGGCACTGAGAGAAGACATCGCCACACCGTGGACCGGGCCAACCGTCCGCCATGTGCACGGGTCGTTCGGCTACGGCACGACCCGGACGATCGGCGTCCAGACGACCCTCGACGGGAGCTTCGTCGCACGGCTGCACGCTTCGGCGCAGGCGCGGTTCGAGCTGGAGCTCTACAACCGGGGAACGCTCGTTGCCCGCAGCAGGACGAACGTGCAGTTCAATGTCTGCGGCCAGCGGGCTTTGACCCTGAAGGTGCAGCGCCTCTCCGGGCGCGGATCCTTCACCGTGGACGTCTCGAAGCCGTAATCTCCCTCACGTGGGAGTCGCCCACTGGGACGAGATCGAGCGGCAGCATCGCGCCAAGGGCGAGATGGATGCAACCTGGCAGCGGCTCGGCAGCCCGGCGGGCGCGAGGACCGTCGGCCTCAACCGTGTGCACGTCGCGCCGGGAAAGCTTCCGACGCCGCCGCACTCGCACGGCGCATCCGAGGAGGTCTTCTACGTCCTGGAAGGCTCGGGGCTCGCGTGGCAGGACGGTGAGGTGCACGACGTCCGGCCGGGCGACTGTGTGATCCATCGGGCCGACCACCACGAGCACACGTTCGTCGCCGGGCCAGACGGGCTCGAATACCTCGTTTTCGGCACCCGCCACCCCACGGAGATCGGCTGGCTGCCCCGCTCGCGCGCGATCCGGATCGGGTGGCCGTGGGTGGCCGGCCGCGACGACGACCCGTGGGACATCGAGGCCGGGGTCGAGCCGCTCGCAGTCGGCGAGGCGGCGCCGCGCCCCGAGAACATCCTCAACATCGACGAGGTCGAGCTGGAGCACTGGGGCGACAAAGGCGTCACCGCACCACTGGCAACGCGCGAGCGCTCCGACCTCGCGGGCTTCCACTGGGAGCGCCTCAACCCGGGCAAGACCGGCGCGGTGCCGCATTGCCACTCTGCCGAGGAGGAGATCTTCGTCATCCTCGAGGGGACCGCGGCGTTGCACCTGTGGCCCTCACCGCTTCGCGCCGAGCGGGGCGCGGTGCGCGAGCAGCACGAGCTCCGGCCGGGCCACGTCAGTCGCGCGACCGCCGGGGAGCGGGGTCTCGCACTGGTTCCAGGCAGGCGATGGCGGCGTCACGATGCTGATCTACGGCACCAGGGACACGAACGACATGTGTTGGTATCCACGTTCGAACAAGATCTCGTGGCGCGGGCTCGGTGTGATCGGGCGCATCGAGGCCCTCGAGTACGGCGACGGCGAGCCCGACGACTAGGAGGACCGATGGTCGGTGTGATCGTGAGTTTCGACTATGACGGCGACTTCGACCGCGAGCGGGTGCTCGGTGTGGCGGAGCAGGCACGCTCGTCCTTCGAGGGAATGCCGGAGCTCCGGCTGAAGATCTTCACGGCCGACGAGACCAACCAGCGAGCCGCGAACGTCTACGTCTGGGACTCGGAAGCCGCCGCGAGATCGTTCTTCACCGACGAGCTCACCGAACGCGTCACCGGCCTGTACGGCGTTCGTCCGCGGATCGAGTTCGTGGAGATCGCCGCGCTCGTCGACAACACGCACGCGCCCTAGCCAACCTCAGCTAGTTTCAGGCGATGCTCGAGGAATTCGAAGGAGCCGCCACGATCGAGAAGGTCGCGTCGTTGTGCCGCCGGCGCGCGTTCGTGTTCCCGACCTCCGACATCTACGGCGGTCTCGGCTCGTCTTTCGATTTCGGCCACTACGGGGTCCTGCTGAACCAGAACATCAAGGGTGAGTGGCAGCGCTCGATGATCCAGGAGCGCGACGACATGGTGGCGCTCGACTCCGCCGTGATCATGAACCCGCAGGTCTGGGTCGCGTCGGGCCACGTCGGAGGCTTCTCCGACCCGATGGTCGACTGTCGCACCTGCAAGCTGCGGTTCCGGGCCGACCACCTCGCCACGAGCAACTGCGGCAAGCGCCCGTCGAAGCGTCCCGGCGAGGACGCGCAGTGCGATCTGACCGAGCCGCGGAACTTCAACCTGATGTTCGAGACGCATGTCGGTGCCTTGCGCGACGACGCCAGCGTTGCCTACCTGCGCCCGGAGACGGCCCAGGGGATCTTCGTGAACTTCAAGAACGTCACGTCGTCGCTGCGCGTCAGGCCGCCGTTCGGCATCGCACAGATCGGCAAGAGCTTCCGCAACGAGATCACGCCCGGCAACTTCCTCTTCCGCGTCCGCGAGTTCGAGCAGATGGAGATGGAGTACTTCGTCCCGCCTGCCGACGCCGACGAGTGGCACCGCTACTGGATCGAGCAGCGAGTGAACTGGCACACGGGCCTCGGGGTGCGACCGTCGCACCTGCGTGTTCGCGCCCACGACGCCGACGAGCTGTCTCACTACTCGAGCGCGACCTCGGATATCGAGTACCTCTTCCCGATCGGCTGGCAGGAGCTGGAGGGCGTCGCAAACCGCGGTGACTACGACCTCCGCCAGCACGGCGAAGCATCGGGGACGACGCTCGAGTGGATCGGGCATGAGGAGCGCTACGTCCCGTATGTGATCGAGCCGGCGCTCGGTGTCGGCCGGGCGTTCCTCACGTTCCTCTGCGACGCCTACGACGAGGAGGTCGTCGCCGACCGACCGCGCACGTTGCTGCGCCTCCATCCGCGCCTCGCACCCGTCAAGGCGGCAGTGCTGCCCCTGATCGGCAAGGACACGGCAATGGTCGAGCAGGCGCGGGGCCTGTACGAGGATCTCCGCAAGTCGATGTCCGCCGAGTACGACGACGCAGCCGCGATCGGCAAGCGCTACCGCCGCCAGGACGAGATCGGCACCCCATGGGCGCTGACGATCGACGAGCAGACGCTCGCCGACGGAACGGTGACGTTGCGCGACCGGGACACGCTCCAGCAGGAGCGCATCCCGCTCGAGGGTGCAAAGCGCCTGCTGCTCGACAAGCTCGACGAGGCCTGGCACCCGCGCGCCTGAGCCGGACGGTTTGAGCTGGACGCGCCACACGCTCGCCTCGGACGCGTTGCGCGGCAATCCGCTCGGCGACCCTCACGAGCGTGACCTCTGGGTCTGGTCGCCGCAGGACCGTTCACGGCGATACCCGACGGTGTACGTCCTGCACGCCCACCTGCGCTCGGCGGCGTCCTGGTTCAACGTGGAGCCGTTCGAACAGTCGTATCCGGAGGAGATCAACACGCTCGCTCCGGAAGCGGTCGTGGTCCTCGTCGACGGCTGGACGTCGGTCGGCGGCTCGCAGTGGATCGACTCGGACGGCGTCGGGCAGTACGGCACCTATCTGCAGGACGAGGTCGTCCCGTTCGTCGATGCGGGCTACCCGACGGACGGCACGCGAGCCTTGCAGGGCAAGTCGTCGGGGGGCTACGGCGCGATCGTCAACACGCTGGCACGGCCCGACCTGTTTCACGCTTTCGCGGCGCATGCGCCCGATGCGCTGTTCGAGGTCACACTGGCTCACGGCTTCCCCGCCGCGGCGCGCGTTCTCGCCCGGCGCGGCATCACATCGATGGCCGATTTCTGGAAGTCGTTCACCGGACTGGACGAACCGGGGAACGCATTGCTCACCGAGCTCGGGGCGTGCGCGCTCGCGTTCGGAGACGGCGAGCTCCCATTCGACCCGGAGACGTCCACGGTCGACAGCGAGCGCTGGGCGCGGTGGCTCGACCACGACCCGGTACGCCTGGTCGACGAGCACCGGGCGCCCGTCGCCGGACTGCGCGGCGCCTGGGTCGATGCCGGCGACAGCGACGAATACAACCTCGATCGCGGCGCGCTCGCCCTTCGACGTGCGATCCAGAGCACGGGACTGCCCGAGGAGCGTCTGCACTTCGAGCTCTTTCCCGGCGGTCACCGCGGCATCAGCCACCGATACCCGCTCTCGCTCGCCTATCTCGTCGGTTCTCTCTCCATGACTTTCTGACTCGGCTCCCTGAAACCGAACTTGCGGTAGAGCGGATGCATGTTCGTCGTGTGCAGCGTCCAGCGAACACCGGCGTAGGGGCCGTTCTCGACCATCTCGCGCACGAGCTCTTCACCGAGCCCGCGCCCTCGGTAGGCCTCGAGGACGTAGACATCGGCCAGGTAGACGAACGACACACCGTCGGTCTGCGCGCGGCAGAAGCCGATCTGGGCCGTGCCGTCATACAGGCCGACGACGCGTGACGCCTGGTCGATCAGTCCGTCCTGCGTCTCACGCGGCCGGCCGGCAGCCCAGTAGCTCACCTCGCTGAGGAACCGATGTACCTCGACGCGATCGATGCGCTCCTTGTCGTCGTCCACCTCGATGCCGTTGCCGAGCTCGCGCTTCATCCGCCTACCGGCCCGCTCACGCCGACAACGTCCTCAGACGGAAGCCTCCGTGTTCCTCGTACGACGAGGTGATCACCGCGAGCGCGTCTCGCCCCGCCCGCTCGGACAGCCCGGCGGCGACCGCATCCGCGAGCGGTGTGGAGAGAAGCCGCTCGATCCCGGCGATGCCCTCGGGCGAGAGCCGCAGGGCATTCGCCGCGTGAGCCGCACAGACGCCGCCTCCGGCCCGGGCCGAGAACGCCACCAGCTGGGCGTCCGACCCGCACTCGACACAGCTCGTCAGATGCGGCAGGTACCCGGCGAGCCAGAGCAGCTTCAGCTGGAAGGAGAGCGCCAGCGGATCCAGCGCGGGCCGGCCTGCGAGCGGCGGTGTGTCCTCGAGCACGTCGAGGAACCGCGCCAGGGCGCCGAACGCCCGCTCGTTCGCCTCGGGCTCGCCGAAGAGCCGCAGCATCGTCTCGGCGCCGATCAGGCCCACGTTCAGGCGGTAGTTGTTCTCGCGGACCGCATGATGAGAGCGCAGCAACTCGACGCCTGTGATCGTCTGGAGCTCACCCGCTCCCTCGTGCAGCATCAACTCGACGTGCGACAGCGGCTCCAGCCGGGCGCCGAAACGCGACTTGGTCTTGCGGACGCCCTTCGCGATCGCACCGATCCGTCCGCGCTCGGCGGTGTAGATGTGAAGGATTCGGTCTGCCTCCGAGTAGCGCAGCGAGCGCAGGACGATCGCCTCGCTCTTGTAGGTGCGGCTGCCCATTCGGGCCAGTCTAGAGCCGCCTCCGGGGAATCCGATTCCGGCCTTCCTCGTTGTAAACCGTGATGCCCCGGATTCGAATGTATACGACACGTTGGTGCGGCTATTGCGTGCGGGCGAAGGTGCTGCTCGACGGGCTCGGCCTCGCCTACGAGGAGGTCCACCTCGACGACGACCCCGAGTTCCGCGCGACGCTGCACGATCTGACCGGCGGCTGGACGGTGCCCCAGATCGTGATCGACGAGCGGCCGATCGGCGGCTACACCGAGCTCTGGCTTCTCGCCCGCGAGGGCCGGCTCGACCCGTTGCTCGCCGCGTAAGCGAGACGCTGGCAGTTCGGGCAGTACCACGTGCCACGGCCGGCCACACGAATCTTGTCGATCGGGGCCCCGCAGCGTTCGCACGGCTCTCCGCCGCGGCCGTAGACCTTGAACTCGTGCTGCGCGCCGCCGGTCCCGCCGTCCGGCAGGCGGTAGTCGCGCAGCGTCGAGCCCTGCCGCCGTAGCCCGGCCTGCAACGCCTTGCGGATGCCGCGATAGAGCGCCTGCACCTCGTCCGGGCCGAGCGCAGCAGCAGGTGTGAGCGGATGGATCTGCGCGCGCCAGAGCGCCTCGTCGGCATAGATGTTCCCGACCCCCGCGACCGTCCGCTGATCCAGGATCGCTGCCTTGACCGGCGCCCGTCTCCCCTCCAGCTCCTCGGCCAGGTGCCTCGCGCGATAGCCCGCTGCCAGGGGCTCACGTCCCACGCGCGCCTCGACATAGCTGTCCACGTCGGACGGTTCGAGCAGCAGCCACGTGCCGAAGCGGCGCACATCGCGATACGCGATGTCCGATCCGTCGTCCAGTCTGACAACGGCACGACGATGAGGATCGTCCGGCAGCTGTCCCAGAGCGTCGTGCAGAAACGACCCCGTCATCCGGAGGTGGACCAGGAGCGCCCGACCCGATTCGAACCGGACAATCAGATACTTGCCACGGCGGTCGACGGCGCCGACTCGCTCGCCCTCGAGCTCCCGCGCGACCTCGACCGGGTCGAATGGGCGGGTCAGGCGAGCGTCGGCGATCTCGACCTCGGCGAAGCGGCGGCCCTCGAGCACGGGCGCGAGGCGGCGGCGGACGGTCTCGACCTCGGGCAGCTCCGGCACGCGCCCCACCGTACCGACGCGTGTCCAGGTGACGACCTGGTGTCAGACACCATGGTGTCTGACACCTCTTCGCACCGTTTCCGTTCAGGTCACGACGTCGAGCAGAACCGGACGCTCGGCCGGCGGCTCGTCTGCGAACCGATAGGCAGCGAGCACGCTGCGCGTTGCTTCATCGGCGCCGGCCTCCGTGCGTGCGTGCACCGTTGCGAGCTGATCGCCCGCATCGACTCGCGTCCCCCGCTTCGCCGTGCAGACGATGCCGACGGCGTGATCGACGACGTCGTCCTTGGTCGTTCTCCCTGCGCCCAGGTGCATGGCCGCGTTGCCGATCCCGATCGCACCGAGCTCCCGCACGTACCCCGCCGCGGGTGACACAACCGTGCGGACGACCGGCGCAACCGGAAGCGCCGATTCGTCGGCGGTTCCACCCTGCGCTTCGATCCAGCGGCGCCAAGTGGCCTCGGCGCTGCCGTCGGCCACTGCCGCTTCTGCGCGCCGGCGGCCTTCGGCCTCGTGGATCCCGAGGTCGGAGAGCGAGAGCAGCTTGGCGCACGCATCGAGCACCAGTTCGGTGAAGTCGGCGGGGCCGTGGCCGCGCACCGTGTCGAGCGCCTCTCGAACCTCGAGCGCGTTGCCGACGGCGGCCCCGAGCGGCTGGTCCATGTCGGTCAGCAGGCAGACCACCTCCCGGCCGGCGTAGTTGCCGAGCGCGATCATCGTCTCGGCCAGCTCGCGCGCAGTCTCGAGCGTCTTCATGAATGCTCCGTCCCCGACCTTCACGTCGAGCACGATCGCCTGCGCTCCGCCGGCGATCTTCTTCGACATGATCGAGGCGGCGATCAGCGAGAGCTGGTCGACGGTCGCCGTGACGTCGCGCAGCGCGTAGAGCAGCTTGTCGGCCGGCACGAGGTCGCCCGTCTGGCCGATGATCGCAACGCCGACGTCTCGCACCTGAGCGACGTAGTCATCGAGGCTCAGCTCGGTCCGGTAGCCGGGGATCGACTCGAGCTTGTCGAGCGTGCCGCCGGTGTGCCCCAGTCCGCGGCCGCTCATCTTCCCGAGCGGCACGCCGCAGGCGGCGACGATCGGCGCCACCGACAGAGATGTCTTGTCGCCGACACCGCCCGTCGAGTGCTTGTCGACCACCTTGCGGCCGAGGCGGGCGCCGAGGTCGATCGTGTCCCCGCTGCGGATCATCGCGTCCGTGAGGACATACGTCTCACGCTCGGACAGCCCGCGGAAGTAGACGGCCATGCAGAACGCAGCCATCTGGTAGTCGGGGACATCCCCACGCGCGTAGCCGAGGATCAGCTCGGCCAGCTCGTCTTCGGCGAGCTCTTCCCCGTTGCGCTTGCGCTGGATGAGCTCGGCCGGCCGGATCATGTCGTGGCAACGAAGATCGTGCTCCGCCCGTGGACGACGAACGGCAGCTCGACGTCCTCCGGCACCTCGCCGGCCGGAACCGACACCGAATCCCGGTAGGCGACGAGCTTCTCCCTTTCGCGCACGGTCGCCTTGACCACCGTGTCGAACCGCTCGATCCCGGAGAAATGCCTGCGGAGGTGCTGCTCCCCGTTCTCGCTGTTGAACGACAGTTCGAACGCGCCGGGTGGATAGGCCAGAAGCTCCCGGAGCTCCGCGATGTGGTCGACCGAGTTCGTCACGGCGATGAGCGCGCCACCCGGCACGAGGACGCGGGCGATCTCGGCGAAACCTGCCTCGAGATCGGGCACGTGGTAGAGCATCCACGCCGACACGACCGTATCGAACGAGCCGTCGGCGAACGGCAGCCGCTGAACATCTCCTTGGTGCGCAGCGACGCCCCGGGCGCGCGCCAACTCGACCATGCGTGGCGAGAGGTCGACGAACGTCACCTCGGCCCCGAGATCACGCTGCATCCTTTCGGCGAGCTCGCCTTCGCCTCCGCCGACCTCGAGCACACGGCGAGGCTCCCAGGTCTCGATCGTGCGCCAGAGGATCTCCTTCGCGTCCGAGCCCTCGGCGCCCTCCCACAGCGCCTTGCGAGCCTGGAGATTGACCTCGCTCGCATACTGCTCGCGCACGACGGCCGGGTCGTCGAACGTCATCAGGACTGCTCGGCGATGAAGATCGAGCTCGCGCGCCGGGCGACGAACGGCTCCGGGACCACCTCGGGGAGATTGTCGGCGAACGGCGACATCGAGATCGAGGCACGCACGTACTCCTCGACCTGGTCGCGGTCCGCGAACTCGAGACGGCCGTCGATGTCCTCCCGCCGAACGCGCTCGAACCGGCGCGCGAGAACGGCCTCGCCGTCCTCGCGCGAGAACTTCAAGGTCGAAGGCCCGCTCCCGACCAGCTCTCGCAGCTCGAGCAAGTGGTAGCGGGAGTTCGTCACGGCCACGAGACTGCCGCCCCCCGGGCGTAGCACCCGCGCGAGCTCCGCAATGCCTCGGTCCAGATCCGGCACGTGATACAGCATCCACGCGGCGACCACGACGTCGAACTGATCGTCGTCGAACGGCAGGTCCTGCACGTCGGCGATGCGCGCGTCGACACCTCGTTCGCGCGCAAGCTCGACCATGCGTGGCGACAGGTCGATCGCAGTCACCTCGGCGCCGGTGTCGCGGGCGATCCAATCGGCGAGCTCGCCCCAGCCGCATCCCACCTCGAGCACCCGTCCGGGCTGGACGGCGGAGACCGCGGCGACGATCCGAACGCGCGCATCGTCTGCGCTGCCTGCTCCGGTGAACGCGGCCGCGCGACGGCGGAGGCGCGCGTCGTCGGCGTACTCGTCCGCGACCAGCGCGGGGTCGTCGAGTCGAGTCAAGTGCGGTCGACGATCGGCGATCCGGGGATGCCCTTGCCCGGGGCGCGTCCACCGAGCCAGGCGTTGACGGTCGCCCCCACGTCGGCGAACTCGCCCGCTTCGTGGACGGCGCCCGCGGCATTGCGCCCTTCCACGTAGACCAGCAGCAACGCGTGCTCACGTGAATGATCCGTCGATGGAGTGGTCGGGTCGCAGCCGTGGTCCGAGGTCAGGATGAAAAGGTCGTTGGGCCGCAAGGCGTCGAGGAGATCCGGGAGCCTCCGGTCGAAGTCCTGCAGGCAGCGGTGGAAGTTCACGGGATCGTTTCGGTGGCCCCAGAGCGAGTCGGTCTCGACGAGGTTCACGAAGATCAGACCATCGTCGGTCGTCCGCAGCAGCTCTTCGGTCTTCTGAATCCCCTCGACGTTCGACTTCGTGGGGAACTCCTCGTCGATGTCCTGGTGGGCGAAGATGTCGCCGATCTTGCCGACGCCGTGCACCTTGTGGCCCGCGTCGCGAACGAGTGAGAGGTAGTTCGGCCGCCTGGGCACGAGCGAGAAGTCGTGCCGGTTCGGTGTGCGCTCGTACGAGCCGGGTGCACCCGTGAACGGGCGCGCGATCACGCGGCCGACCGCATGCTTGCCGGTCAGGAGCTCACGGGCGGTGCGGCAGGCGTCGTAGAGCTCCTCGAGCGGCACGGTGTCCTCGTGAGCGGCAATCTGGAAGACCGAGTCGGCGCTCGTGTAGACGATCCATTTGCCGGTGCGTTGATGCTCCTCGCCGAGCTCCTGGATGATCTCGGTGCCGCTGGCGGGCTTGTTCCCGAGCACGCCACGGCCGGTGCGGTTCATGAACGGGTCGATCACCTCGTCCGGGAAGCCGTACGGGTAGGTGGGCATCGCCTGGGGCGTGACCACTCCCATCAGCTCCCAGTGGCCGGTCGTCGTGTCTTTCCCCTTCGAACGCTCGAGGAGCCGTCCGGCGACCGCGGGCGCCCCGGGCTGCGGTGCGCACCCTTCGAGCGGCTCGATGTTCCCGAAGCCGAGCGCCTCCAGAGTCGGCAGGTCGAGACCGCCGACGGCGCGGGCGACGTTGGCGAGGGTGTTCGACCCCGCGTCACCGAACTCGGAAGCGTCCGGCAGCTCACCCGCTCCGACAGCGTCCAGCACGATGACGCACGCCCGAGCCACGCCGCTATCCTACTTCCGTGCTGGAAAACATCCTCGGCTTGCTTGGAATCGCTGTCTTCATCGTCTTCGTGATCTCGCTCGCAGCAGGTGTCACGTGGCTCGTCGTGCAGATCAGCCCGTCACCGACGAAGAAGAAAGCCAAAGCAGCAGCCAAGGCCGACGCCGCAGCGCGCTAGATCACGCTCAGCGGCAGCACGTCGTCGAGCGGTGTGTACTCGAGCCCATGGGCCTCGGCAACGGCTTCGTACGTGAGCTTGCCCTCGATCACGTTGACGCCCTTGGCGAGCGCGGGATCGTTCGAGACGGCAGCGCGCAGGCCCTTGTTCGCGATCGCCTCGACGTACGGAAGCGTCGCGTTCGTCAACGCCTTGGTCGACGTGATCGGGACGGCGCCCGGCATGTTCGCGACGCAATAGTGCGTCACCCCGTCGACGACGTACACCGGCTCGGCATGGGTCGTGGCGCGCGACGTCTCGAAGCACCCTCCCTGGTCGATCGCGACGTCCACGACGACCGCGCCTTCCTTCATGCTCGTGATCATCTCGCGGGTCACGAGCTTCGGTGCGACCGCACCCGGGATCAGCACGGCACCGATCACCAGATCGGCCTCCTCGACGGAGGCGGCGACCTGCAGGCTCGAGCTCATCAGCAGCGAGACACGGCCCGAGAGCACCTCCTCGAGGTGGCGCATCCGGTCGATCGAGCGCTCCAGGATCGTCACCTGAGCGCCGAGCCCCAGCGCGATCACCGCGGCGTTGTACCCGACGACACCGCCTCCGACGACCACGACGCGCCCCGGCGCGACCCCCGGCACACCGCCGAGCAGAAGCCCACGTCCGCCGACCGGCTTCTCGAGGTGGTAGGCGCCCGCCTGCGGCGCGAGCCGGCCCGCGACCTCCGACATCGGCGCGAGCAGCGGCAGCGATCGCCCCACCTCGACCGTCTCGTACGCGACGGCGCTGATCCCCGAGTCGATCAGCGCGTGCGTCAACGGCTCGTCGGCCGCAATGTGCAGGTACGTGAAGAGGATGAGGCCCTCGCGGAGGCGGGGATACTCGACCGCGATCGGCTCCTTCACCTTCAGCACCAGGTCGCTGCGCTGCCAGACGTCGTCGACCGAGACGATCTCGGCGCCGACGCGGCTGAACGCCTCGTCCGGGAACGCGCTGCCGCCACCTGCGCCCTGCTCGATCGCCACCTCGTGCCCGTGATTGATCAGCTCGAGCGCGCCGGCCGGCGTCAGAGCGATCCGGTACTCGTCGGGCTTGATCTCCTTGGCGACGCCGATCCTCATGGCGGCGGAAGCCTACCGGCGACGCAAGATCTCCGAGACGGATAGAAAGCACGCCATGGAATCCGTGCCAGTCGTGATCGCAACGCCGGTCGAAGCGGAGCTCGTCGACCGCCTCCGCGACGTCGACGAGCGACTCGACGTCCGCTTCGAGCCCGACCTGCTCCCGCCTCCGCGCTTTCCGTCCGACCATCGCGGCGCTCTCGACTTCGAGCGGTCGCCCGCGGATCAGGACCGCTTCCGCCGGCTCGTCCAAGGCGCCGAGGTGCTCTACGGCATTCCCGGCGACACGCCTGAAGGCATCGCCTGGGCGGTCCGCACCGCGCCCGGGCTCCGCTTCCTGCAGGCGACCGCCGCCGGTGCGGGCGAGCAGCTTCGCGCGGCCGGCCTCTCGGCCGAGGAGCTCGACCGAGTGGCGATCGCGAGCGCAAGCGGAGTCCATGCGGTGCCGCTCGCCGAGTGGAGCCTGCTCGGCCTGCTCGCGTTCACGAAGGGGCTCCCCCGGCTGCGCCGCGACGCGGCGGAGCGGCGTTGGGACCACTACCCGGTCGACGAGCTCCGCGGACGAACGCTGCTCGTGATCGGCGTCGGCGAGATCGGCGCCGAGATCGCCCGCCTCGCGAGCGCGTTCGGCATGCGCGTGCTCGGCGTGAAGCGCGACGTAGACGAGCCCGTCGCGCACGTCGAGGCTCTGTATCCGCCGTCCGCGATCGACGAGCTCGTCGAGGAGGCCGAGGCGGTCGTGATCACGCTCCCGCTCACCGAGGAGACGCGCGGGCTGATCAGCCGGCGAACGATCGCCCGGATGTGCGACGGCGCGATCGTCGTCAACGTGGGCCGCGGCGGAGTGATCGACGAGGAGGCGCTCGTCGAAGCGCTCGCCTCCGGCAAGCTGGCGGGCGCGGCACTCGACGTCTTCGACGAGGAGCCGCTGCCGAGGACGAGCCCGCTCTGGGAGCTCGAGAACGTGATCGTCAGCCCCCACACCTCGGCGCTGTCGTGGCACGAGAACGAGCGGATCATCGAGCTGTTCGCCGACAACCTGCGCCGCTATCTCGACGGCGTCGAGCTGCGCAGTCGCGTGCGGACGTCCGTCTACTACTGAGCGAGCCGCTCGACGAGGGCGCGCTGGTCCGCCGTGAACGGCGCTCCGGCACCCGCCCGCGCGTTCGCCGCCGCCCGGGCCTGGCTCGACGTGGCGGGAATGACCGAGTCGATCCGAGGATCGGCGAGCGACCAGCGCAGCAGCGCCTCGGCCCACGTCTCGACGCCGAGCTCGGCACACTGCGCTTCCGTCAGCTCGACGCGCCGTCGCCCGTCCTCACCGGAGCCGCCCAAAGGCCGCATCGCGATCACGGCGACCCCGAGCTCGGCGGTGAGCGGGAGCAGCTCTTCCTCGCACTCGCGCTCCCAAGGGTTGTACGGCACCTGCAGCACGTCGAATCGCTTCGTCCGCAGCGCTTCAGCCAGGTCACCGAAGGCGGTTGCCTGATAGTGCGTGACGCCCAGGCGGACAATGCGGGCCGCGGCTCGCTCGGCCTCGAGCCACTCGAGCTGCTCGCGCCAGAGCACCAGGTTGTGCACCTGCTCCACGTCGACACGGCCGCCGTACCACTCCAGCTGGCGCGCGAACTGCGCGCGACCCTCCGCCACCGTCGTGGCCCAGATCTTCGTCGCGACGATCGCCTCGTCGCGACGGCCCGCGAGGGCTGTTGCGAGGGCCCCCTCGGAGCCGCGGTACATCGGTGAGGTGTCGAAGAATCTCACGCCGCTCGCAAAGGCCGAGTCGACGACGGATCGAGCAAGGCGCTCGTCGGCGTCGAATGTGTTCCAGGTGCCGAGACCGACGACCGGCCCGAGGCGACGCTCTTCCATCACGCCTCGAGCGCGGCTTCGACGAGGGCGAACGTCACGTCGACCATCGCCTCGAGATCGGCGACCGAGATGTGCTCGGCGGGTGTGTGGATGTCGGCCATGCCGTTCGCGAGGTTCACGACCTCGAGACCACGCTCGTTGAAGACGTTCGCGTCTGCGGCGCCACCGGACAGCTCGTACGTGACCGACGTGCCCGCGTCCCGCCAGCGCGGTCGCGGCGAGCACGACCGCACGGTCGGACTTCGCGAAGCGATAGCCGCGATAGCTCTTGCGGGCCTTCGTCTCGACGTCGCAGTCGGCGACCCCGGCTGCGAACGTGATCGCGTCCTGCATCTCCTGGATCAGATCGGCGAGCTTCCGTTCGTCCTGCGAGCGCGCCTCGGCGACGAACGTGCACCACTCCGGGACGATGTTCGTCGCGGTGCCGCCGGAGATCGTGCCGACGTTCGCAGTCGAGTCGTCGTCGACGCGCCCGAGCCGAAACTCCGAGATCGCGCGCGCCGCAGCGGCGATCGCCGAGCGTCCGTCCTCGGGATGCATGCCCGAGTGCGCGGCGCGTCCATGGAACGTGACCTCCAGCGACTGCGAGTACGGCGCGCCGAGGATCACGACCCCGATCGGGGCAGCCTGGTCGTAGACATAGCCGGTGCGCGCGCGCAGGCGGGTGTGGTCGAACGCGTACGCGCCGACGAGCCCGACCTCTTCCTTCGGCGTGAACAGCAGCTCGATCCCGGCGTGCGGGCGGCGCTCGGCGAGGATCAGCCGCGTCGCCTCGAGCATCGCCGCAACGGCAGCCTTGTTGTCGGCGCCGAGAATCGTCCCTGCGGCGTTCCGAACGACGCCGTCCTCGACGACCGGATCGATCGCGGTCGTCGGCGGCACCGTGTCGAGGTGCGCGCAGAGCAGGAGCGGCTCCCCCGGCGACGGTCGGCTCGATCCGCGTGTACAGGTTGCCCATCGTCGAGCCGATCCCCGGGCCGCAGCCGTCCTCGTCCACCTCGAGACCGCAGTCCCGCAGATACCCGATCACGAGATCCGCGACTGCGCGCTCTTCGCCGGGCGGGCTCGCGACCGCGGCGAGCTCCGCGAACAGGTCGAGGACGTCCGGCGGCACCGATGGGAGTTAGGCGACTTCGACGCCGCTGCGGGCACGCGCCCGCTGGAGTGCGGCATCGACGAACTCGCGGAAGAGCGGCGCCGGCCGCGTCGGCCGCGACTTGAACTCGGGATGGAACTGCGAGGCGACGAACCAGGGGTGGTCGGGCAGCTCGACGATCTCGACGAGCCGGCCCTCCTGGAACGTGCCGCTGACGACGAGCCCTGCGTCGATCAGCTGCTGGCGGAACGCGTTGTTCACCTCGTACCGGTGGCGATGGCGCTCCGCGATCACGGTCTCGCCGCTGTACACCGCGCGCGTCCGTGTTCCCTCGGCGAGCTCGACGGCCTGCGCGCCGAGACGCATCGTGCCGCCGAGATCCTCGATCTCCTTCTGCTCGGGCAGCAGGTCGATGACGGGGAACGGCGTCTCCGGATCCATCTCGGTGGAGTTCGCGCCGTCGAGGTCGCAGACGTGACGCGCGAACTCGGAGACGGCGACGTGCATGCCGAGGCAGATGCCGAGGTAGGGGATGCGGTCCTCGCGCGCGACGCGGCAGGCGAGGATCTTCCCCTCCCAGCCGCGCGAGCCGAAGCCTCCCGGCACGAGGACCCCGTCGACGCCCGCCAGTTCGGCCCGGGTCTCCTCGAGCGTCATGTCCTCGGCGTCGACCCAGCGCACGTGCACGCGACAGCCGTTGTGGATGCCTGCGTGCTTGAGCGCCTCGTGCACCGAGAGATAGGCGTCGTGCAGCTTGACGTACTTGCCGACGAGCGCGATCTCGACGGATTCCTTGCGTGCCTTGATCCGCTCGGTGAGCTCCAGCCACTCGCCCAGCTCCGCCGGCGGAGCGTCGATGCCGAGCTTCCGGCAGACGAGCTCGTCGAGGCCCTGCTCCTGCAAGGCGAGCGGGACGAGATAGACGTCCGACACGTCGGGGTTCGTGATCACCGCGTCGACGTCGACGTCGGCGAACAAGGCGATCTTCTCGCGGATCTCACGCGGCAGCGACTCCGTCGAGCGGCACACGAGCACGTCGGGATGGATGCCGATGCGGCGCAGCTCGTTGACGGAGTGCTGGGTCGGCTTCGTCTTCAGCTCGCCCGCCGTGTCGATGAACGGGACGAGCGTGACGTGCAGATAGATGACGTTCTCCGGGCCGACCTCGCGCCGGAACTGGCGGATCGCCTCGAGGAACGGCTGCGACTCGATGTCGCCGACCGTGCCGCCGATCTCGGTGATCACGACGTCCGTGTCCGTGGCCTCGGCGACCGAGCGGATGCGCGCCTTGATCTCGTTCGTGATGTGCGGGATCACCTGCACGGTCGAGCCGAGGTACTCGCCCTTGCGCTCCTTGCGCAGCACGCGGTCCCACACCCCGCCGGCGGTGTGGTTCGCGGCGCGCGAAAGGTTCTCGTCGATGAACCGCTCGTAGTGGCCGATGTCGAGATCGGTCTCGGCGCCGTCCTCGGTGACGAACACCTCGCCGTGCTGGAACGGGCTCATCGTCCCCGGGTCGACGTTGATGTACGGGTCGAACTTCTGCACCTGCACCTTCAGCCCGCGCGCCTTCAGCAGCCGGCCGAGAGATGCCGCGGTGATGCCCTTCCCGAGAGACGAGACGACGCCGCCGGTGACGAAAACGAACTTGGCCACCTACGCGCGTCTCTCCGTGAACAGCTTCACGGAACTCCATCCTACCAGTGCGCCCGCCTCGATCACTCGGGGGATCCTAGGGGGCGCGTCGGCTAGAGTCTACATGTCGCGGCGGTCTGGACGAGGTCGTACAGGCGCTGCACTGCGATCCTCGCCCGCCGGCCCGAGGTGGTGACGTGACCAGTGTCCGGTCGGAGGCGGTCGCCCGGAGCCTGACCTCCGTGTCGGTCTCCGGCTCGAGCAGGTGCCACGTCCAGCGCTCGTAGAGATCGATCTCGCGTACGAGCAGCATCGTCTCGACCTTCCGGCGGCCGATGAAGACGTTCTGCTTGGAGGCCTGCACCTTCCAGCGGGCTCCGGGCGCGAACCCGCGCAGGTCCGGTTCCACGCCCGTGATGCCGGGCCACCAGTCGGAGAGGTGGTAGGGCTCGGCGAGGAACTTCCAGACGTCCTCGCGGGGTGCCAGCAGCTCCCGGCTGGCCTCAGACACCACGCTCGATCGTGGCGAGGAAGTCTGCTCCGCCCAGCATCCGCTCGAGCTCGTCGCGGCGCTGGGCGTCGTCGAGGGGCTCGATCCGTGTGTGGGTCGGGTCGCCGGGGATCTTCTCGACGGAGAAGTGACGGTCGGCGACGGTCGCGATCTGCGGCAGATGGGTGATCGTGACCACCTGGGCGCGCCCCGCGAGCCGGCGCAGGGTCTCTGCGACCGCGTGCGCGGTCGTGCCGCCGATGCCGGCGTCGATCTCGTCGAACACCATCGTCTCGCCGCCCGCGACCGCCGCGATCGCGAGCGCGACGCGGGAGAGCTCGCCGCCCGACGCGGTCTCGGCCACCGGCCCGAACGGCAACCCGGCGTTCGGCCGGATCAGGAACCCGACATCGTCGGCCCCGGCCGCGCCGGGATCGCGCTCGCTCAGCACGACGCGGAACTCACCGTCGCCGAGGCCGATCGCCTGCAGCTCGGCGGCCACGGCCGCCGCGAAGGGGTCGGCGGCCTTCCGGCGCGCCGTCCGCAGCTCGGCGTGCAGGCGGTCGACCTCCGCCTGCGCCGCCGCCAGCGCCTCCTCCGCCGCCCGCACGGGGTCGTGCCCGTCGGCGACCAGCTCGAGCTCGTGCCGCGCCTCCTCCCCGCGCTCCAGCAGCTCGGCGAAGGTCTGTGCGCGGTAGCGCCGCTTCAGGTCGGAGAAGGTCTCGAGCTCGCCTTCGAGCTCCTCGAGCCGGCCGGGCTCCGCCTCGAGCGAGGCGAGGAACGCGCGCAGGTCCGACGCGGTCTCTCGCAGCTGCAGGCCGGCCTGACGCAGCGCGTCCCCGGCCGCCTGGAGCTCCGGCGCGAGCCGCTCGACCGGTGCGACGGAGCGCTCGGCCAACGCGACGAGGTCAGTCGCGCCCTCGCCCTCGTCCGGCGACAGAGCCGCGGCCGCGTTGGAGACGCCCTCTGCGAGCTCCGAAAGGTGCAGCAGCCGCTCACGCTCTGCCCGCAGCTCGTCCTCGCGGCCGGGTGAGAGGCCCTCCGTGTCCGCCGCAAGCAGCCGCAGCTCCTCGAGGCGCGCCTCCGTCCGCGGCCGCGTCGCGTGTCAGCTCGTCGTAAGCTGCGCCGGGCAGCTCCCAGCTCGCGCCACGCGCGCGCGGCCCCCCGCGTGTCCAGCCCGGCAAATGCGTCGAGCACGCTTCGCTGGTAGGCAGGCCGCGCCAGCCGCCGCTGTTCGAACTGGCCGCTCATCGCGATCAGCGCCTCGGCTGCCGCGGCGACATCCTCGCGAGCGGCGCTGCGCCCCCATGCGTAGGCCCGCGTGCGCCCGTCGGCGAAGATCCGGCGCGCCAGCACGAGGCCGTCCTCGCCGTCCGGCCGAAGCTCGGCGAGCGGCCCCAGCGTCTCGTCGTCGACCTCGTCGAACTCGGCCTCGACGTACGCCTCCTCGCCCGCGGCGCCGATCAGCGCCGCGTCACCGCGGGAGCCGAGCAGGAGGCCGATCGCATTCGTGAGGATCGTCTTGCCGGCACCGGTCTCGCCGGTGATCGCGTTCAGGCCGGCGTCGAGCCGAAGCTCGGCCTCCCGGATGAGCACGAGGTTCGAGATCCGCAGGTGAAGGAGCACCCCGGCATCGTACGGAGCGCGCCTGTCGCCCTCCTATCGCCCGAAGGTGGAGGCGTAGCGGCGGAAGAACGTCACCTCGGGCAGGGTGGCGAGCAGGCTGGGCTGGCTGCCGACCCGCACGACGGCCTCCGCCCCGGTGGCGAGCTTTCCGACCTGCTGCCCGTCCACGAGCACGCTCGTCTCGAGGTCCGCGGTCAGGTTCGTGATCGTCACCTCCGGGCCGCGCGGAACGACGAGCGGGCGGATGACCAGGGCATGCGGGGCGACGAACGTGAGCACCATCGCGTCGATCCCCCACACGAGCACCGGCCCGCCGTTCGAGAGGTTGTATGCGGTCGAGCCGGCCGGCGTCGCGCAGATGAGGCCGTCGCACGGCTGCGAGCCGAGCTCCTCGCCGCCGATCGAGTATCCGACCTCGATCATGCGCCCGAGCGTTCCGCCCGCGACCACTACATCGTTGATCGCCATGCTCGTCTTCCCGGCGACCGTCACCTCCAGCGTCGCGAGCTCGACCGTGCGGTAGTCGCCCGCGAACACCCGGGCCATCGCCGCTTCGAGCTCGGCTCCCGCGATCGCGGTCAGGAAGCCGACGCGGCCGTAGTTGACGCCGATCACCGGCACGTTCGAGCCGAGGAAGCGCGCGAGCGCACGCAGCATCGTTCCGTCGCCGCCGAGGACGATCGCGATGTCGGCATCGTCGGTCGTCGACCAACTCGACGCCGCACCGTTTCGGCGACTGCCTGGAGCCGTGCGAGCGCGTCGCCGACGCCTTCACGCTCGATCGTCACGACGGCGGCGCGCCTAACCGACGGCATCGTCGATCCACCGGTCGAGCCCGGCAGGGCGCTCTGCGCGTTCGCGCTGGACGAGGTGGAGGACGAACTCATGGTTTCCCTTCGGGCCGGGCAGACCCGAGTCTATGACTCCGCGCGGCTCTCCTCCGGCAGCGATCAGCGGTTTCCGCCACCTCGCGCACGACGCGCCGCTGCACCTCGAGGTCGCGCACGACGCCCTTCGGCGTCTCGGCGCGACCTGCCTCGAACTGCGGCTTGACGAGCACGAGCGCCTGCCACCCCGGCGCCGCAAGCCGCGAGTGCCGGGGGCAGCGCGAGCTTCACGGAGATGAACGACACGTCGCAGGTGACGATCTGCGGCGCGAACGGCAGCTCGGTCAGCGAGCGGGCGTTGACGCGTTCGAGCACGGTCACCCGCGCGTCGTGGCGGATCCTGTCGTGCAGCTGTCCGTAGCCCACGTCGAGCGCGATCACGCGCGCTGCGCCGCGTTGCAGCAGTACGTCGGTGAATCCCCCCGTGGACGCGCCGACGTCGAGTGCGTCGAGGCCGGCGACGTCGATCCCGAACGCGTCGAGGGCGTTCGCGAGCTTGTGCCCGGCGCGCGAGACGTACGGCGGCGGCTCGGTCACCGAGAGCGGCGCGTCCTCGTCGACCTGCTCGCCCGGCCTTCGCATGTCCCGGAACGCGGCCCGCCATCACGAGCGCCTGAGCCTGCGCCCGCGACTCCGCGAGGCCGCGCTCGACGAGCAGGAGGTCGAGCCGCTTCTTCATGGCTGCCGAGCCTAGTCGCCGGGGCGCACGAGACCGGTCTCGTAGGCGAGCACGACAGCCTGTACGCGATCTCGCACGTCGAGCTTCGACAGGATCCGGTTCACGTGCGTTTTGACGGTGGCCCCGCTCACGTAGAGCCGCTCCGCGATCTCGCCGTTCGTGAGACCTCGGGCGATCAGCGCCAGCACCTCTCGCTCCCGCTCGGTCAACGCCGCCAGACGTTCGGGGACACCGTCTCCCGGCGGCGGTCGCCGGACGAACTCCTCGATCAGGCGGCGCGTCACCGCAGGAGCGAGCAATGCCTCGCCCGCGGCGACAATCCGCACCGCATCCACGAGCTGTGCCGGGGGCACCGTCTTGAGGAGAAAGCCGCTGGCTCCCGCCTGCAGCGCGTCGTAGACAACACGGTCTTCGTCGAACGTCGTCAGAACGAGCACGTGCCCTGCGAGACCCTCGTCGACCACGATCCTCGTCGCGCCGATGCCGTCGAGCACCGGCATCCGCACGTCCATCAGCACGACGTCCGGCCGAAACTCGCGCGCGCGCTCGACCGCTGCTCGTCCGTCCTCGGCTTCGGCGATCACCTCGATGCCCTCCTCGGCATCCAGGATCATCCGAAACCCCCCGCGAACGAGCGCCTGGTCGTCGGCGAGCAGGACGGACGTCACGCGGACACGTCGAGCGGAAGCAGCGCGCGCACAGCAAAGCCACCGGCATCGTTCGGCCCGGCGTCGAACGTTCCGCCGAAGATCCCCACCCGCTCGCGCATACCGACGAGGCCGTGACCGCCGTCACGGCGTTGCGGGGACCATTCCGGCGTCGGTCACCTCGACCTCCACAGCGTCGTCGCCGTAGCGCACCGTGACGACGGCAGGCGCACCGCCGGCGTGCTTCAGGGCGTTCGTCAGCGCCTCCTGGACACGCGGTAAGCGGAGAGATCGACACCGGCCGGCAGGGGCCGCTCCGCTCCCTCGATGCGCAGATCGACCCGGAGTCCCGCATTGCGCATCTGTCCGAGGAGCCGCTCGAGGTCCGCGAGACCCGGTTGGGGCGCAAGCCCGAGGTCCTCGTCATCGTCGCGCAGCACGCCGACGAGTCGTTTCATCTCGACGAGCGCGCCGCGCCCGGTCTCCTGGATCGCTCGCACCGGCTCGAACGCACGCACCGGATCGGTCTTCAGCATCGCTTCGGCCGCCCCGGCCTGAACCGTCATCACCGAGACCGAGTGGGCGATCACGTCGTGCAGCTCACGGGCGATCCGCGCACGCTCGGAGACGATCGCCTCCCGCCGCTCGAGCTCCAGCTCCCGTGTCCGTGCCTCGGCGGCTCGAAGGCTGCGCGTGCGCGCCCCGAACGCAATGCCGAGCACGCCGGGCGCGAGAATCAGCGCGCCGATCCACGGGAAGTCCGTTCCCTCGTAGTGGTCGGTCCCGCGGAGCATGTCGACCGCCATGGAGACCCAGACGCCGCAGACGAGCAACGTCAGGCCGAGCACCGCCCGGCGCCGTTCCTCGTACGCGCCGATCGACCACGAGACGAGAAACAGCGCGACGACCGGAGAGACCGCCGAGTGCAATCGTCATGCCCGCCGCCGCCTCCGCGATCGAGATGGCCATCAACGACGAGCGCGACCGGGATCGGGTAGAGCCGGCGCCACGCGAGCGACGCGCCGCCGACGATCATCAGCGGATACCGACCGCGCCGGCCGGCTGCAGGTTCTCGAGCCAGACCTCGGCGACCATCCATGCGGTCAACGCGGCCGCGATCGCGATGTCGATCCTCTTCATGGTGCAAACGGTATCGCGGGGCGCCGCCCGCAGCATCAACCCCGAGGTCGATCCACGATCAACCCGCGCGCCGACGACGCAGCTCGCGGAGGCGCCTACCGTCGGTCGGGTCAGTCATCGACGAAGGAGACTCTCGTGAAGCTCTACAAGACGATGGGTGCGGTCGGCGTGTTGGGTGCCGTCCTGCTCGCCCTCAGCTATCCGTTCCGAAACGACGAGCACGGCATTCGTTGGATCCTCGGCGGGATCGGCTGGATCGGATTCCTGCTCTGCGTTCTGACGCTGATCGTGCTCGCTCTCGCCGCGCTCGGGCGCGGCGTCTGGCGCCGCACGACGACGGCGTAAGGACCTTCGCCCGACGGCGGTCTACGTGGTCCGCACGGCCAGTTCGCCGACGATCTACTTCGAGCACGTCCGTGTCCGCGTCGATCTCGCCGAGCCGCGCAAGCGCGCGCTCCGCCGCCTCGTCCGCGAGGCGGCGGGCGCGCTCTTCACCCACCTCGAGCACGTAACCGTCGCCGTCGAGCACGTCGTCGACGATCTGGAAGAGCAGGCCGAGCTCGCCCGCGAACGCGCGCCACGGCTCGTGCTCGGACACCGGGACCTCGGCCGCCCAGAGCCCGCACATCGACCGAGGCGGAGAAGAGCGCGCCGGTCTTCAGCGCGTGGAGCCGGTCGAGCGGCGCGCCGCCCTCGAGATCGAGCTGCTGGCCGCCGATCATCGCGAGCGTCGCGTCGATCAGCTCCCGTGCCACCGCGGCAGTCGGATAGCCGAGAGCGCGAGCCGGACCGCCTCGGCGAGCAGCGCGTCGCCGGCGAGGATCGCGGTCGCCTCGCCGTAGTGCGCCCACACCGACGGCGCACCGCGGCGCTCGCGGTCGTCGTCGAGCGCCGGAAGGTCGTCGTGGACGAGCGAGAAGGAGTGCACGAGCTCGACCGCAGCGGCGGCAGGCAGCAGGTTCTCCACGCGCGCGCCGACCGCGTCGCCGGTCGCGAGGCACAGCACCGGCCGGACGCGCTTGCCGCCGAGCGCATGACGCATCGCCGGCTCGAGCGAGCCGAGCTCGGGGGTCAGCGCGAAGCTCGGCGAGGTACGCCTCGACGAGCGCCCGCAGCTGGTCAGTCCGCTGCTGCATCCGGCCCCGGCGGCGCGGCGGCCTCGGTCTCGGCCGCCGCGCTTCGCGCGCTGCAACTCGCCCTCGACCTCCTTCGGCAAGCTCGGCCAGCTCCTGCAGGATCTCGATCGCCTGATCGGGGTCCTGCGTCTCCTCGAGCCGCACCCGCGCCGCCTCCAGCCTCGCCAGCAGATGCTCTGCGTTGTTCAACGACTCTTCCGACGTCATGCGGCCTCCTCCCGTTGGATTCGACCCAGAATGCCGTTCACGAGCCTCGCACCGTCGTCGGATGCATAGCGCTTGGCGAACGCGACCGCCTCGTTGATCGCCACCTCGGCCGGGACCTCGCGCGTGGTCAACTCGTGCACCGCGACGCGCAGCGCACTTCGCTCGACGGCGCCCAGCCGGTCGGCCGTCCAGCCCTCCGACGCCGCCGTGATGCGCACGTCGAGCTCGGGCGCGTGGTCGGCCACGGCCTCGGCGACCCCGCGCGCCCACGGATCGATCTCGCCCGCGAACTGCGAGCCGATCGCCTGGCCCGAGAGATCCCACTGGTAGAGCAGGAACAGCGCCTGCCGCCGTGCCTGACGGCGCGAGACGGTCATCCACCGGCGCCCGCAGCTCCTCGAGCGTCGACGTCGAGTACTCGCCGCTTCGGAACGGCTCGCTCCCGAGCACCTCGAGCGCGAGATCGCGGGTCGTCGGGACGCCGCTCGACGACCGTCTCCCGCAGCGCGCGCTCGGCGCGCGCGATCGCGGCCGGGCGGTCGGTGTCCCAGACGATCAGCTTCGCGACCATCGAGTCGTAGAACGGCGAGATCATCGAGCCCGACTCGACGAACGTGTCGACCCGCACGCCCGGGCCGAGCGGAGCGCTCGAAGAGGCCGATCCGTCCCGGCGAAGGGCCGGAAGTCGTGCTCGGGATCCTCCGCGTTCAGGCGGATCTCGATCGCGTGGCCGCGCCGCGGCGCGCGACCGGTCGACCCGCAGCTGCTCGCCCGCCGCGACGAGCAGCTGCTCGCGCACGAGGTCGATGCCCGTGCAGAGCTCGGTCACCGGGTGCTCGACCTGCAGCCGCGCGTTGAGCTCGATGAAGTAGAAGCTGCCGTCGGGGCCGAGCAGGAACTCGAACGTGCCGGCGTTGCGATAGCCGACGGCGCGGCAGGCGCGCTCGGCCGCGAGCTCCATCGCCTCTCGCGCCTCCGGTGAGAGCGCCGCCGACGGTGACTCCTCGATCAGCTTCTGGTGGCGGCGCTGGATCGAGCACTCGCGCTCGCCGAGCGTGAGCACGTTGCCGTGGTCGTCGCACAGCACCTGGATCTCGACGTGGCGCGCCGGCACGAGCGCCTTCTCGACGTACATCGTCGCGTCGCCGAACGCCGCCTCGGCCTCGGCAGCGGCCATCCCGAACGCATCCTCGAGCTCGTCTGGCTGCTTGACGAGCCGCATTCCCTTGCCCGCCGCCGCCGGCCGTTGCCTTGAGCAGGATCGGGAAGCCGATCTCCTCGGCCGCCGCCCGGGCCGCCGAGACGGTCGTCGCGCCCTCGGCGCCGGGAACCGTCGGCACGTCCGCGGCGCGCATCGCCTGCTTCGCGGAGATCTTGTCGCCCATCGTCGCCATCACGTCCGCGGGCGGACCGACGAAGACGAGCTCGTTGTCGACGCACGCCTCGACGAACGCGGGGTTCTCGGCGAGGAACCCGTAGCCCGGATGCACCGCCTCGCAGCCCGTCGTCGTCGCGGCTGCGATCACGCTCGAGATCCGTAGATAGCTGTCGGCGGCAGCACGGCGGCCCGACGTGCACGGCCTGGTCGGCGAGCCGCACGTGCAAGCGCGTCCTTGTCGGCGGTCGAGTAGATGGCGACCGCCTCGATGCCGAGCTCGTGCAGGGCGCGGATCACCCGGACGGCGATCTCGCCCCGGTTCGCCACCAGGACCCTGGTGAACATCACTACACCGCGTCGAGCGGTCGACCGTTGACCGGTTCGAGCTCGAAGAGCAGCTGGCCGTACTCGACCGGCTCGGCGTCGCCGACGTGGATCGCGCGCACGACGGCCTCGGCCTCGGCCTTCACCTCGTTCATCAGCTTCATCGCTTCGAGAATGCAGAGCGTCTGCCCGGCGGCGACGGCGTCGCCCTCCTCGACGAACGCCGCGGCGCCCGGCGCGGGCGCGCGGTAGAACGTCCCGACCATCGGGCTCTCGACCCGGACGAGCGAGTCGTCGCGGGGCGCGACCGGCGGCAGCTCCTCCTCGCCGCCCGGCGCCGCCGCTGCGGCCGGAGCAGCCTGAGCGGCCGGAGCCTGCTCGGCCGTGCGGCGAACGCTGACGCGCATGCCGTCCTCTTCGATCGTGATCTCGCCGACGCCGGTCTCCTGCACGATGCGCACGACCTCGCGGATCTTCTCGGCGCGCGCCTGGTCGACGCCCCGCGCGCCGAGCGACTCGTCGCCGCCCGAGCGCTCGCGGATCGAGCGGAGCAAGGGCTCCGCCTCCTCGCCGAAGAGCGCGAGCAGGAGCAGCTCCTCCTCGCTGGATGCGAGCCCTTCGGCTTCCGCACGCAGCTCGTCGAGGTCGACTTCGGATCCTCCTCGCGGCCGTTGCCGATCAGATCGACCGCGCGCACGAGCGCCGGATCCACGGCTGCCGGTGTGCGTCCGAAGCGCCCCTCGACGAGTTCGCGCAGCTCGTCGACCATCGTCGAGTAGCGGTTGGCGGTCAGCACGTTGAGGAGCGCCTGCGAGGCGACGATGTTGCCGATCGGTGCGGCGAGCGGCGGTGAGCCGACCTCGATCCGAACCTTGTCGACCTCCTCGAGCACCTCGTCGAGCCGGTCTCCGGCTGCCTGGCAGCGCAGCTGGGCGTCGAGCGCGGCCACGAACCCGACCGGAAGCTTCCGCTGCGCCGCGCGCACCGCGATTCGCGGCGCGACCGGCGAGACGGGCTCGTCGCCGATGTGCTCGTCGACGAGATCGGCGGCGGCCCACAGGGCGTCCATGTCGACCCCCGTCGAGAGCCCCAGCCCCGCGAGCGCCTGCGCGGCGGCCTCGGACGAGACGCGGTGCATCGTGAGCGCGACCGGGTAGACCGAGGTCGCGATCACGTCGGCGCCGGCTCGGGCCGCCTCGATCGCGGCGGCGAGCGCGTTTCCGCCCGCGCCCTGCGCGTAGAGGCCGACCGGCAGGCCCGACACCTCGCGCAGCTCGGCGACGAGCTCACTCGCACGATGCGGCTGCAGGACCGCTGCGGGATCGTTCAGGAGGATGCGTGCGGCGCCGAGCTGCGGCAGCCGCTTCGCCGCCTCGACGAGCGCCTCGTGCTTGCCGCTGCCGTAGAGCAGGCCCGCCTCGAACTCGGCGCCCGAGTCGACGATCGCCTCGGCCGCCTCACGCAGGTTGTCGACGTCGTTCAGCGGGTCGTGCAGGCGGAAGACGTCGATGCCGCTCTGAGCGGCGCTCGCGACGAACCGCCGTGCGAAGTCGCCGCCGACCGGGCGCGAGCCAACGAGGAAGCGTCCGCGCAGGGCGAGCGCAAGCGGTGTCTTCGTGCGGGCCTTCAGCGCCCGGATGCGCTCCCACGGGCTCTCGACTCCCCGCCGCACCGCGTTGTCGAAGACGCCGCCGCCCGAGACCTCCAGGTACGCGAAGCCCGCCCCGTCGAGGAGCTCGGCGAGGCGCAGCAGATCCGCCGTCGGCATCAGGCCGGCAAGCGGCTCCTGACTGAGGACGCGGATCGTCGTGTCGACGAGGCGCGGCATGGCCTGGGACCCTACCGGGCCTATGCTCGCTGGATATAGCGACGTTCGCGGGGATCCAGCTTGATCTTGTCCCCGACGTTCACGAAGAGCGGCACCTGGATCACCGCGCCGGTCTCGAGGGTGGCCGGCTTCGTGACGTTCGAGACGGTGTCGCCCTTCACCCCGGGCTCGGTCTCGGTCACCTCGAGGATCACCGAGGCGGGCAAGTCGATCCCGGATGGCGTCCCTCCGACGAACATCACCTGAACCGACGACGAGGGCTGCATGAACGGAAGCTCGTCCTCGATCAGCGCGTGCGGCAAGGAGAGCTGCTCGTAGTTCGACTCGTCCATGAAGACGACCTCGTCGCCCGAGTCGTAGAGGAACTGCATGTTCTTCTGCTCGGTGCGCACGCGCGGGAACTTCTCGCCTGCCCTGAAGGTCTTGTCGACGACGGAGCCGGACGCAAGCGATTTCAGCTTCGTGCGCACGAACGCCCCGCCCTTGCCCGGCTTGACGTGCTGGAACTCCACGATCCGCCAGGTCTGCCCCTCGAGCTCGATGTGCATCCCGTTGCGGAACTGGTTGGTTGCGACGACCTCTGCCATCGGCGCCGGAGGGTAGCGAACTCGCGAACCTGGTTCGCTGTGCGAACCAGGTTCGGGTGTTTCACGAAACCTCGATCAGCTCCTTCGGGAAGCTCGTCAGCAGATCGACGCCATCGTCGCGGACGATCGCGAGATCCTCGATCCGCACGCCGCCGAGGCCCGGGAGGTAGATGCCCGGCTCGATCGTGACGCAGTGCCCGGCAGCGAGGGTGTCGGTCGATTCGGTCGACAGGCGAGGCGCTTCGTGGACCGCGATGCCCACCCCGTGCCCGAGACCGTGACCGAATTCCTCGCCGAGCCCGGCGGCCTCGATCCGATCGCGCGCGAGCGCATCCGCCTCCACCCCTGTGAGCCCGGCCTTGATGTTCTCGCACGCATGCTGCTGCGCGTCGAGGCAGACGTCGTAGGCCTCACGCAGGCGATCGGGCAGCCGCCCGGTCGAGAAGGTACGGGTGCAGTCGCTGCAGTACCCGTCGACGCGGACGCCCCAGTCGACCGTCACGAGTGTGCCGCGGTCGACGATCTTGTCTGTGGGATGGGCGTGCGGCCTGGCGCCGTTCTCGCCCGACGCGACGATCGATTCGAACGACAGCTCGTCGGCGCCGTGCGCGTGCAGCAGCTCACGGAGCCGCCAGGCGAGCTCGCGCTCCGAGCGGCCGACCCACGTCTCGGCGGTCAGCGCCTCGAGGCCGCGGTCGGCGATCTTCGCCGAACGGCTGAGCTTCACCACCTCCTCGGCGTCCTTGACCGCGCGAACCTCGTCGACGAGGCCGCTGGTCGGGACGAGCTTTGCGCCGCCCGCCTGAAGACGCTCCCACTCCACGTACGGGAGCACGTCCGCCTCGAACTGGACCTTCCCTTTCAGGAGCTCGCCGACATCCTGCATCAGGCCCCGCTTCGCGAGCCGCACCTCGACCCCGGCCACCTCTTGAGCCGACTCGATGTAGCGGAAATCGGTGTACAGCGTCGCCTGCCCGCCCGGCTCGACCAGCACCGCGGCGTTCGAGCTGTCGAATCCGGTCAGATAGAAGACGTTGGTCAGGTTCGTGACGAGGAGCGGCGCATCGAGGCGCTCGCTCAATGCATTCAGCCGTGCAGTCATGTGGGCTCCTTCCCGGCGAGGAACTCGAACGCCTCGCGATAGCCGTCCGGCCCCTTTCCGATCACGCGATGTGCAGCGAGCTCGGCGATGACGCTCGTCCGCCGCCATTCCTCACGGTGGTCGATGTCGGAGAGGTGCACCTCGACGATCGGGACGGTCATGAGCTCGAGCGCGTCCCGGATTGCATAGCTGTAGTGGCTCCACGCTCCCGGGTTGACGATCAGACCGTCGACGTTGTCGTAGGAGTCGTGGATCCAGCCGATGTACTCGCCTTCGCTGTTCGTCTGGCGGCAGCGCGCGCTGATGTCGAGCTCGTGCGCCCAGCCGTAGATGCGGCTCTCGAGCTCGTTCAGGCTGAGCCCTCCGTAGATCGTCCGGTCGCGGCGACCGAGCACGTTCAGGTTGACGCCGTTCAGTACGAGGACCTGCATCAGGAAATCAGCGTATCCAGGGCGGCGCGGACCTCGTCCGGCGAGCGGGAGTCGAGATACGGCCCGCCCTCGCCCAGGAGCACGAGGTTGATCGTCTCGCCGCTCCGTTTCTTGTCCCGCAACAACGCCGACCAGGCACGCTCGCGGTCGACCTCCACAGGCTGCGGGTCGAGCGCCGACACGACTTGGCCCGGGTCACGGCCGCTCAGCCGCAACGCGGCGAGCAGACCGAGCGCGACCGCTTCGCCGTGCGGCAGGTCGAAGTCGGCGGCCGCCTCGAGCGCATGCGCAAACGTGTGACCGAGGTTGAGCCATTGCCTCGGCCCGCGATCGTGCGGGTCCCGCAGACACAGTGCAGCCTTGTACGCGGCCGCCCCACGCACGTCGAGCGAATGGCCGGCGAGCAGCTCCGTCTTGATCCGCTCGGCCTCGCCCTGGCGCCGTTCGCGCTCGGGCAGCGTCGCGAGCAGCGCCTCGTCGATCACGACTCGGGCCGGCCAGTGGAACGCGCCAACGAGGTTCTTCCCCTGCGGGATGTCGATCGCAGTCTTGCCGCCGATGCCCGCATCGACCTGGCCGACGAGCGTCGTCGGAACGGCCACCCACGGGACTCCGCGCAGGTAGAGCGCCGCTGCGAGACCGGCAGCGTCGGTCAACGAGCCGCCGCCGAGTGCGACCACGGTTCCCGCGCGATCGAGTGTCAGCTCCGACCAGAGGCGCTCCACGACCTGCAGCTGCTTTGCCTCCTCACCACGCGGCAGCTCGTGGGTCGAGACCAGCCGGTCACCGAGCGCGGTCTGGGCTGCGGCCCCGTGGATGCCCATCACCGTCGAGTCGGTGACGAGTGCCACCGCACCGGTTCCGGGAACGAGCTGGCCGAGGCGCTCGAGCGCCCCGAGCTCATGGTGAACGCCGGCCGCGGCGAGCACCACACCGTCGGCGTCCTGTGCGACCGCGTCGGCCGCCTCGCGATAGAGAGGTTGGCGCTCCTCGTACAGCCTGCGGAACTGCGTTTCGTCTTGTGCGAGAGGACGGTTGCCGCCACGCACGCGCTGCCAGGCCGTGTCTACGTCGATCTCCACCAACACGGTCAGTGCTCTCTCCGCGAGCGTTCTCCGTACGGAGGCTGTCTTCACAGCGCCGCCGCCGAGCGCGATCACGGACGGCGAGGTCTCTTTCAGCGTCTCACCGACGATCGCGGCTTCGACCACGCGAAACTCGAGCTCGCCCTGCTTCGCAAAGAACTTGCCCAGCGGCACCTGCACGCGCCCTTCGATCAGCCGGTCGGCGTCGATCGCGGTGCGCTCGAGCCGCGAGGCGACCTCACCGGCAAGCGTGGTCTTGCCGGCGCCCATGAACCCGATCAGGGCGACATGCCGATCGAGTGCGTTCAGCGTCATACGCGCCCGAGATACGCGGCGTGCGCGGCGACGAAGTCGCCGACCGCGTCCCCGCCGAACTTCTCGTGCGCCGCGATCGCGAGCTCCCAGGCAACAGCGGCCTCGGCGACGACGGCGAGCGCCTCGACCGCGGCGACATCCGAGCGCTCGACCAGAGCGTCGCCGGGCTCGCCCGTCACGAGGTCGACGGAGCCGAGTGGCTTCATCAGCGTCGGCAGCGGCTTCATCGCTGCCCGCACGACGATCTCCTCGCCGTTCGACATCCCCGCCTCGATACCGCCGGCACGGTTCGACGTGCGGCGCTTCGAGGTGTCGATCTCGTCGTGCGCCTGCGATCCGCGCAGCAGCGCGAGCGCGAAGCCGTCGCCGATCTCGACGCCCTTGACCGCCTGAATGCCCATCACCGCCGCCGCGAGCCTCGCGTCGAGGCGATCCTCCTTCGTCGCGTAGGACCCGAGTCCCGGCGGCACGCCGGTCGCGCGCACCTCGACGAGACCACCGACGGTGTCACGTTCCGCACGCGCCTCGTCGACGCGCCTGCGCAGGCCCTCTTCGTCAACCGTCGAACCGGCGACCGCGACGCCGATGGTCGCGAGCAGCGCCTTGGCGACCGCTCCGGCCGCCACGTGCACCGCGGTGTGCCGCGCGGAGGCCCGCTCGAGTGAGTTGCGCACGTCCGCATGCCCGTACTTCTGCACACCGGCGAGATCCGCGTGGCCGGGCCGCGGCAGGGTGACCGGCTTCGTGCCCTTGCCCGACGGCTCTCCCTCGGGCTGCCACGGTGCCATCCCCCACGTCCAGTTCTTGTGGTCGACGTTCCGAACGACGAGGGCGAGCGGCGTGCCCAGCGTGCGGCCGTGGCGGAGGCCTGCCAGCACCTCGACCCGGTCCTGTTCGATCTGCTGCCGCGGCGAGCGGCCGTAGCCCTCCTGCCTGCGCTTCAGGTCGGCGTCGATGGCGGCGCGGTCGAGCTCGAGGCCCGCGGGCAGCCCACTGAGGATCGCGACGAGCGCAGGCCCATGCGACTCGCCGGCCGAGGAGAGACGAAGCGTCATGGGGCGAAGCCTAGAGTGCGACGTCGTGGCCGTCGCGCTCCAGATCCTCGCCAGCGGATTTGCCGCGGGCGCCGTCTACGGACTGGTGGCCGCCGGACAGTCGGTCGTCTTCCGCCTGACAGGCGTCGTCAACTTCGCCTTCGGCGAGCTGATCGCGCTCGGCGTCTTCGTCACGTTGCTCGTGGCAGCAGGTTCGGGGCCGGTCTCGCAGACGAGTGTCGGCGGCGGGCGGTTCCTGCTCGCCCTCGTCGTCGGGCTCGTCGTGACGGCCGCTGCGAGCGCCGGTTCGTACTTCCTCGCCATCGAGCCGTACCGCGCACGCGGCTCGGTGATCGGTTGGGTCGGTGCCTCGCTCGCCGTCGCCTTCGCCGTGCGGACGCTCCTGCTCGTCTTCTTCGACCGTCCCGCGTATGTCTTCCCCGATCCGCTGCCGTTCGGGGTCTGGCACGTCGGCGGTGCGACGATCCAGGAGCGCTCGCTCGTGGTGGCGGCGGTCGCCGTCACGCTGGCCGCGCTCGGGGCGGCGGTGCTCCAGCGCACGCGCTTCGGCCGCGCCCTCGAGGCGATCGCCCAGGACTTCGATGCCGCCGTGCTCGTCGGGCTGCCGGTGGCCCGCCTCGTCGGCCTCGCCTTCGCGCTGGCCGGAGCCTGGGCCGGCCTCGCGGCGATTCTGGCTGCGCCCTCCGGCGCGTTCAACGTGGACACGGCCGCGCGTCTCGGTCTCTACGGGCTCCTCGCAGCGGTCGTCGTCTGGTTCGAGCCGCGGCGGGCGTTCGTCGCCGGAGTCGTCCTCGGCCTCGTGCAGGCGACGGTCGCCTCGGCGCACTGGAGCGGTGCGGCCGCCTACCGCGACGTTCTGCCGCTCGCGATCGGGCTCGCTCTCCTCGCCTGGCGCGCGCGCTCGACACCCGAGGCGGTCGAGTGACGACGCGCAGCGCGATCGGTGACGCGTTTCACGACGTGCGCGAGGCCTGGCGGCCGCTCACGACATTCGTCGCGGTCGCGTTCGCCCTCGCGGCGTTCGCGCCGCTCGTCGTCGGCGAGTCGCGCGTTGCCGACCTCGCAGGCGGGCTGTACCTCGCGGCCGCCGCGGTCGGTCTTGCCTTCACCGTCGGCGTCGCGGGCCTGCCGCTGCTCGCACAGGGGGCATTCATGGCCATCGGGGCGGTGACGGCGGCGCACCTCGACTCGACTGCACTCGGTGCCACCGCCGGTGCGCTGGCCGGCGGTGTCGCCGCGCTGCTCGTCGGGGTCGCGTTCGCGCGGCTGGCGCGGGCGGGGTTCGCGGTCGCGACTTGGATCGTCTCGTGGCTCGTCGCCTTCGCCTTGCAGTCGATCCGCTGGCCGCTCGGCGGGACGGAGGGAATCGTGGTCGCCGGCGGACCGTCACCGTCGGAGCACTACGAGCTCGGGCTCCTGCTCACGTTCCTGGCGGTCGTCGTCTACGCAGCACTCGCCCGCGCGCCGATCGGGCTGCAGCTCGCCGCCGCCCGGGAGCGCGAGCCCGCAGCGGCAGCACTGCGGGTTCCGATCGTGCGTCTGCGGATCAAGGCGCTCGGCGTATCGGGCACGTTTGCCGGCCTCGCCGGAGCGCTAACAGTGCACCTCGCCGGGGTGGGAGATCCCGGCTCGTTCAGCCCCTTCCTCTCCTTCAAGCTCTTCGTCGTCGTCCTGATCGGCGGGCCGCTGTCCGCGCTCGGGGGCGTGGTCGGCGAGCTCGTGCTCGGTGTGTTCTCGGTGGCCGCCGAGGCGATCGGATCGCTCGAAGATGTCGCCGCCGCGCGTTCGCACACGCTCCTCGCGGCGATCATGCTGCTCGGCGTCATCTCGCTCGGCTGGGACGGCATCGTGCGGCCGGCCCCGCGCCGGCGCCGTTCCGCCGCCGGGACGGAGCCCGGCCGGAGCCCGCCTTCCGGCCTCGAGGCGCGCGGGCTCACCAAGCGCTACGGCGACATCACCGCGGCCGAGAACATCGACCTCGATGTCGAATCAGGGCGGATCACCGCCCTCGTCGGGCCGAACGGCTCCGGGAAGACGACGGTGCTTCGCATGCTGGCAGGCCGGGTCAAGCCGGACTCGGGGCGAATCGATGTCGGCCGCGGCACCGCTGTCCGGACGCTGCAGGCGACCGCCGTCTTCTCGTCGCAGACGCCGCTCGAGCATCTCCTCGCCGCCTCGGCGGGCCGCCGCCGCCGCGGCGGGCTGGCCCGCTCGCTGTTCCCCACACCGCAGATGCGCGCGGAGGATGCCGGATTCGTCGCCTGGAGCGAGGAGGTGCTCCACCGCTTCCGGCTTCCGCGCGACACGCCGGCGGAGCAGCTGCCCGTCTCGGATCAGCGGGCGTTGATGCTGGCGACCGCCTACGCCACCGGCGCGTCCGTCCTCCTCGTCGACGAGCCGACGGCAGGCGCGTCGCACGTCGAGGCCGATCGGCTCGCCGATCTCCTCGGCTCCCTGCGCGATGAGGGATTGGCCCTGCTCGTCGTCGAGCACAATATGGGGCTCGTGCAGCGAATCGCAGACCAGGTGCTCGTCCTCGAAGCAGGCCGGCTGTGAGCCGCCGGCCGGCCTTCGCCGTGCTGCCGCTATTGGTTGCGCTGCTCGCAGGGTGCGGCAGCTCGGCTCAGAGCAGCCCCCGCAAGCAGCTGCTCGTCGTCGTGAATGCACCGTTCTCGCGCACGCCCTATCTCGGGCAGACGATCGAGAACGGCGCCCGCCTGGCCGCGAGCGAGGTGAACGCGAGCGGCCTCCGCGTCGGCGGCACTACCTACGACCTGAAGGTGCAGACGAAGGACTCGGCGCTATCGCCCGCGCGGGCGCTGGCCAATGTGCGGAGCGCCGCGAACGAGCACGCAATCGCCGTCGTCGACGAAGGAACGGGCATCGATGCGTCCTGGCGGGTTGCGAAGGGGATGCCGATCGGCATCGTCTTCCAGGGAGGTAAGGAGGAGGTCAACCCGGCGACCCGGCCGAACGTCTTTCGGATCGCGCCGACCGACCACGGCATTGCATTCCGGCTGGCGGAATACATGATCCCGAAGGGACTGAAGATCGGGCTGCTCCACGACGACTCGGACTACGGCTCGGCCGGCGGCACTGCCCTGCACGAGGCGTTCTCGGAGAACGCGTCCTCGGTCGCGCTCGACGAGACCCTGCCCGCAGACTCGGTCGACCTCGCCCCGCAGATCCTGCGCGCCCGGCGCGCGGGCGCGACGGCACTCGTCGTCTGGGGGCAGCCGGCCACGATCGCAGCCGCAATCACGGCCGCGCGCTCAGCCGGCTGGAACGTGCCGTTCTTCACCCCGCCTGCGGGTGACGATCCGTTCGTCCGCCAGCAACTGGCCGATCATCCGTCCTGGATCGACGGCCTCACCTTCGCGGGCGGCCGGCTGACCGCGGAGGTCGGCCCCGGGCCGTTCGAGGCGTTCGAACGGAAATACGAGGCGGCCTACGGCGTCGACCGGGTCGGCGTGAAGACGCGCGCAGGACGTGAGGTGATCCAACCCCCGGAAACGGGGATGTATGCCTACGACTTCGTCAACCTGCTCGCCGCTGCCGTGCTGAAAGCGGGCTCGACCGATCCGCGGAAGATCGCGACAGCGCTCGAGGAGGTGACGATCGAAGGCGCGAACGGCGATGAGCGGTCGTTCAACAAGGTGAGCCACGACGGCGTCGTCGACGACGACGTATATTTCGCGCGCTTCCGGGATATGACGTATGCACCCGTGAAGGACGACCCTTTGTCAGCAACCTTGCCGAGGATCCCGCAGACCAGATGAAGAAGCTCATGCTCATCCCACTCGTCGCCGCGCTCGTGCTCGCCCTCGCTGCCTGCGGGGACGACGACAAGGACAAGGAAGGGCTCAGCAAAGCGTGCCCGACGGCTCCGGCGGCCATGGCGACCGCGACCGACGCTCCCCGGCAACTTCCCCGACGCCGAAGGGATCGTGTACACCGGCGTCAAGAAGGACGGCCCGTCCACGATCGCGTCCGGCTATCTCCCTGTCACGATCGGCCCGGCACACGATGCCTACGTGTCGGCCGTGAAGAACGCTCCCGGCTACACGGTCACCCACGAGGAGCAGGACGTCGCGGACTCCGAGGTGAACTTCACCGGTGGCGGCAACAGCGGGCAGGTCAAACTGCTCCAGACGTGCAAGGACCGGACCGAGGTCACCATCACCATCCGCCCAGCCTGAGGTTCGCGCTCGCGGCAGGCGCGGCCGGGCTTGCCCTGGCTGCGCCCGCCGCCGCAGCGCCACGTGGCGCTGCCGTCACCCGTCGGCGCCGCTCACTCCGTCGCCTCCGCTCGGGATCGCAACCTCGTCCGCAGAGAGCGTGCGGCACCGGATCCGTTCGAACATCCGGGTGCACGTCTCGATCCTCCCAAGCGGTGCACCGTTCGCGGTCACCGCCGACCAGACACTCGTCGTGAGCATCAAGGGCGACTACTACCTGACGATCGGGGCACCGCTCCTCGGCGTTGAGGCACTGCCCGGGTCAGACTCGACGCCCGGACTCCGAAGCACCTCGATCGTCTGGGAAGGCTTCAACCCGCGTCGACGCACGTTGAGGTCGCGCGCGAAGACTCGTTCTCGCCCCTGCTGCGGCGGCGCTCCCGCTGCGCATCGAGGTACACGACGGAGCGACGACGTTCGTCAACACGACCGGCGTGACGGTCGCCGCGTACACCGCCGACGCCGATCCCGCACCGCTCCTGCGCTACCTGAGGCAGCTGCGTCGGGCGGCTCTGCTCGATCTCCCCCTCCCGGCAGGCACGGCGTCTCTGCACGAGCGCCGCCCGCGCGACGCGGGTCCGCGTGGTGGTGCCGCTCGCTCATCCGCGGCACCGTCGGCGGACGGCGCGATTCGACGCGCGGGTGCTCCGGACGGCTCACGGTGCCGACGACCGGGAAGGTCGCCGTGTCGGTCGAGCCCCAGCTTCCCGCCGCCGGCCGCGCCCACCGGGCTCTCGGGGCGTGAGGCGCTCGCCCGCGCGACGTCGCTCACGCTTGACCGTGGCGCGACTGCACCAGTTCGAGCGCTTCCTCGCCAATCCCGACCCCGAAGGATCCTCGACGACGGTGTACACCTACCGCACCGCCACGCCCCAGCGTGTGGCGGTGGCGCGCAACCGGCGCCGAGCCGCCGCGACTGGACGACGACGATCCTCGTGGCCGCAGGCCTGCTCCTCGCCGCGGCGGCGGGGCTCGCGGTGTGGGCTAGGTCCTGACCGCCGCGCGCATTGTGTCGACCGGCGGTTCGAGACCGGTCCACAGTCGGAAGCTCGCGGCGCCTTGCCGGACGAGCGCCTCGCGACCGTCGATCACGGTGCAGCCGGCGGCTCGTCCCGCGGCGATGAGCGCGGTCTCGTCCTCGCCGTAGGCGAGATCGACCACGGTCTGCCCCGCCCGCGGCTCGACGAGCAGCGCCTCGCGCTCGGGAGTCGCATTGACGATGAGATCGCAGTCCGTCGCGTCGGGCGGCCAGTGCGCCCGACCGGGTGAAGATGCGCGTGTCCTCCGGCAGGGCAGGCAGCAATGCGCGGGCGGCACCGCCGGCGCCGATCAGGCACGCGCGGCTCGCATCGATTCCCGCGAGGATCTCGCGGTCGGTGTTGAAACCGAGGACGCGTCCCTCCCGAAAGACGATCGTGTTGACGGCGTCGCCGTCCGCCTCGTCGCATGCTGCGACGACCGCCTGCTTGTGCGGGATGGTCACGTTCGCCCCGTCGAAGCCGAGTGTCTTCAGCGCACCGACCGCCGCAACGGGATCGGCGACATCGAAAGCGGTGTAGTCCCAGTCGAGCCCGCAGACGTCGAACGCAGCATTCTGCATCCGCGGCGAGAGCGAGTGAGCGACCGGGCTTCCGAGGAGAGCGACCTGGTTCAACAGCCGTACCCGTGAGCGCATTCGTACTGGGCGAACGCGGACGCGCTCGCAGTGAAGAACTGGTGGATCTTGTCGGGCTTGCGCACGAAGTAGAGGTAGTCGACATGCGCAGGATGCGCCGCCGCCTCGATCGAGGCCAGTCCTGGGTTCGCAATCGGCGTCGGCGGCAGCCGGGTCGTCTTGCGCGTGTTGTAGGGGCTGTCGCTCTGGAGCTGCGACTCGAGGATCGACTGCGTCGGCGGGATGTGCAGCCCATAGCGGAGCGTCGCGTCGATCCCGAGCGGCATCTGGGCGTGCAGCCGGTTGTAGATGACGGCGGATACGAGCTTCCGCTCCGCGGGCACGACCGTCTCCTTCTCGATCATCGAGGCGATCACGAGCACGTCGTAGTCGGTGAGGTTCTTCGAGTGGGCATAGGTGAGGTTCACGTGCGACCAGTTCTCGCAGAACGCGGCTCGAGTTGGTCGCGGACGAGCTGGGCATTCGTCGTCGAGTTCAGGAAGTCGTAGGTCGCGGGGAAGAGAAATCCCTCGAGGTTCCTCTGCGGGCGGGGGCGAAAGCACGGAATCGACGCGTGACGCGACGCGGACGAGATAGCCGACCGCGTTCAGCCTGACGGCCTTGTGGCTCTTGCGCCGGGCGATCCCTGCAACATCGTGCACGCGCACAGCCATCTGCGCGCGCGTGAAGCCTTCGGGAAAGACGATTCGGAAGGGCTTCGGCGGGACGATCACCACCGGCTTCGGTGCCGCCGAGTGGTGCACGTGTGGGAAGGCGACGACGACCGCAACCACCACGGCGATGATGAGCGCCGATGCTCGCCGTCAGTGCGACGAGCCGCCGACGGCGGATCTGCGTCGCGCGACGGCCCGCTCGGCCCTCGCCCCGTGCTCAGCTCCGGGCGCTCTGCCACTCGAGGTAGCTCGACAGGAGATGGGCGGCAGCGCGAGCATCGTCGCCGCCCGCGAGCACGGACGTGAACCGCTCGTCGTAGGTCTCGACCGGGGTCGGCTGCGCGCCCCGGAGGCGCTCGACGAACTCCGCCGTCTCGCTGCGCCTGCTCACCGTGGTCGCCACGGAGCGTCAGCGGCATGCCGACGACGACCTCTTCGGGCTCCTCGGCGGCGATCACGGCGAGGAGCTTGGCGAACCCTGGCGTCGGTCGTCGCGCGTTCGACCGTCGTCAGAGGGCGGGCAACCGTGCCCGTCGGGTCCGAGACCGCGACGCCGGTGCGCGCAGAGCCGTAGTCGAGCGCCAGCGTCTTGGTCACGCGAGCGCGGCAGTGAGCCGGTCGCGGCCCGCGGCCAGCGCATCGCGGACGCCGTCGACGTTCTTACCGCCTGCTTCCGCCAGCGTCGGCCGGCCGCCGCCCCCGCCACCGATCAGCGGCCCGAGCTCGCGGACGATCGCCACCGCGTCGAGACCCGCGAGCGAGTTGTCGAGGTTCACGACGAGCGCGACCTTACCGTCGTCTGCCGAGGCGAGCACGACTGCGTCCGCCCCCTCGCGCTGGCGGAGCTGGTCGGACAGGTCGCGCAAGGCACTGCCACGGGCCCCCTCCACCTCCGCGACGAAGACCTTCCCCTGCTTGTCCTGCCAGAGGATGTTCGGGCCGGTCTCGGCCTCGGCCGGCTTCGGCTTCTTCGCTGCACGCCTGAGCTCCTCGAGCTCGACGCGAACGTCGTCGAGCTCCTTCGAGCGGCCCTCCAGCAGCGTCCAGGCCTCCCCGGAGGTGACCGCCTCGATCCGCCGCGCACCCGAACCGACGGAGCCTTCGCTGAGAATCAGGAACGGGCCGATCTCCGCGGTCGAGCGGACGTGCGTGCCGCCGCAGAGCTCCGCCGAGTAGTCGCCGATCTCGACGACGCGCACCTCGTCGCCGTACTTCTCGCCGAACAACATCATCGCGCCGAGCTTGCGCGCCTCTTCGATCGGCGTCACGTACGTGCGCACCGGGATCGCCTCGAACACCTTGTCGTTGACGATCCGTTCGACGCGGTCGCGCTCCTCCGGCGTCAGCTGCTGCTCGTGCGTGAAATCGAAGCGCAGCTTGTCGGGGCGAACGGCGGAGCCCGCCTGCTTGACGTGGTCGCCGAGCACGTCGCGCAGCGCCTGGTGCAGCAGATGCGTCGCGGTGTGGTTCGCCTGGGTCGGGAAGCGGTCGCCCCAGTTCACGACGGCCTGGACACGTGTGCCCGGCGTGAGCATCGCGAGGCGCGGCCCGAAGTCGACGACGAGCACCTGGTCGTCACCGAACTTCATGACCTCGACGACGTCCAGCTTCTCCGTCTCTCCGTCGACGACGAGGTATCCCGCGGTCGCTGACCTGCCCGCCGCCCGCGGCGTAGAACGGGCTCTGCTCGAGCTTGACGAACTGGCGCGTTCCGCCCGCCGGTGCCGTGTCGATCACCGCGGTGAGCACATCGGTCTTGGAGTAGCCCACGAACTCGGTTGCGCGCTTGCCCGGCCCGACGAGCTGGGACGGCAACCTGCTGCGCGGTGTCGTCGCCCCCGCCGCGCGAGACCTCGCGGTGCTCTTCCATCAGATCACGGAAGCCGTCCATGTCGAGCGCCTGTCCGCGCTCCTCCGCAAGCTCCTGGGCCAGCTCGATCGGGAAGCCGTACGTGGCGACGAGGACGAATGCATCGTCGGCGGTGATCGCCTCCTGGCCGGCCAGGTCGTCGAACACCTTCATCCCGCGCGCGAGCGTCTCGGAGAACTTCTCCTCTTCCGCGCGCACGATCCGCTCGATCTGACCTGCATGCTCACGCAGCATCGGGTAGGCATCGCCCATCTGCTCGACGACGACCGCGGGCAGGCGGTGAACGCCGTCCAGGCCGATGCGCTTGGCCTGATAGATCGCACGGCGCAGCAGACGGCGGCAGATGTAGCCACGGCCCTCGTTCGACGGCTCGATCCCTTCGGCGATCAGGAAGGTGACTGCGCGGCCGTGATCGGCGAGCACGCGATGTGCGCGCTGCGAGACCTCGCTGTCGTTGTAGGCGACTCCGGATTCGCGCTCGATCCAGTCCATGATCACCTGGAATCCGTCGGTGTCGAAGACGGAGCTGACGCCCTGAAGGACGCAGGCGGTCCGCTCGATGCCGTTGCCGGTGTCGACGTTCGGCGTCGGGAGGTGCACGAGCAGGTTGCCGGGCTGCAGGTCGTACGCCATGAAGACCAGGTTGTAGATCTCCATGATCCGGTCGCAATGGCCGGGCCCGCAGTTCGGATCGCCGCAGGCGTATTCCTCGCCGCGGTCGTAGAAGATCTCGGTGCACTGCCCGCACGGCCCCGTCTCGCCCGCCTGCCAGAAGTTGTCCTTCCCGAGCCGGACGATGCGCTCGGTCGGAATGCCGACCCGCTGCCACGCCTCGATCGCGACGGTGTCCTCCTCCAGCTCGAGCAGCGGATCCCCTTCGTGGACGGTCGCCCAGAGGCGCTCCGGCTCGAGCCCGAGCACCTGGGTGACCCAGTCCCACGCGAAGTCGACTGCCTCGTCCTTGTAGTAGTCGCCGAACGAGAAGTTGCCCATCATCTCGAAGAAGGAGCAGTGCCGTTCCGTGCGGCCGACCTCGTCGAGGTCGTTGTCCTTCCCGCCGGCGCGCAGGCACGGCTGAACGCTGACGACCCGCTCGCCCGGCGGCTCCTTGGTGCGCAGGAAGTAGGGCTTGAACTGCTGCATCCCGGCGATGATGAAGAGGGTCGTCTGGTCCTCCGCCGGCGGAATCAGCGAGTGCCCGGGCACGCGCAGATGCCCGCGCTCCTCGTAGAAGCGCTGAAACGCCTCGCGCAGTTCGTTCGTCGTCATCGCCACGGACGAACAGTGTACGGACGGCCCTGTGGAACGTTCGTCGCACTTCGGTAGAGCTTGGTCTGACCAAGGGACTGGTCTCGCGGCGACCGGTCCGCTCAGGGCTGGTCGACGTTCGCCGCGAGCCAAACGGCGATCTCGTCTCCGAGTGGCGGGCCGACGTCGTCGACGATGCCGTGGCCCGCGTTCTCCGCCCAGCGCACCTCGGCGGCCGGGATCGCCTCCTGGAAGCGCCCGGCGTGCTCGCGGTTCTGGTCGACGTGCGGCGGCAGCGTCGCGAGCACGAGCAGCGTCGGGATCCGGTGCCGGGCGATCTCCGGCCACGCGTCGCTGACGCGGGCAGTGAGGCCGTGCATCGCACGGCCGCGCGCTTCCGGCAGGAGTCCGTCCCGCGCGCGCACCTCCTCGACCCACTCGGAGGCGGAACGGTCGAGGTCGACACCCGGCAGGTCGCTGTAGTCGATGTGGCCGCTGTCGAGGAGCACGAGCGCCGCCACGTTCTCCGGGTGGGCGGCGGTGTAGCGCACGGCGATCGCGCCGCCCCACGAGTGCCCCATCATCACCAGCGGCACGAGCTCCAGCCGGGCGACGAGGCCCTGTACCAGGGCCGCGAGCGAGTCGAGGGCATACCGTTCCTCATCCAGCAGCGGTGACGACCCGAAACCAGGCCCGTCGACTGCGACGACGTGATGCCCGGCCGCGGCGAGGCGCTCCGCGACCGGAGCGAAGTACTCGGCCGATGCATCCGGGCCGAGCGCATGCCAGAAGAGGAGCGCCGGTCCCGTGGCAAGGCCCCATTCGTGAACCGCGAGCGTCGCGTTGTCGAGGTCGACCAGCCGCACGCCCGGACGCTACGCGGACCGTCATGCGCCACGGCCCGATCGATCGACGGTCTCGATCAGGTGGCGCGTTCGGGATCGAACTCGCCGGCGGCAATCTCGTTCCTGATCTTCTCGAGCGCGCGGCGGATGAGCCGCGACACGTGCATCTGCGAGATGCCAACCTGCTGTGCGATCTGCGACTGCGTCAGCCCTTCGAAGAATCGCAGGTGCAAGATCGCCCGCTCGCGCTCGTCGAGCACCTTGAAACCGGGTGCGAGGACAGCACGATCCTCCGACACCTCGTACTCATGCTCGATCTCGCCGAGCGACTCGAGCGGATCGAGCTCTTCCCCGTCCTCGGTGCCCCCGCCCGACGAGAGCGAGAGCGACGAATAGGCGCGACCCGACTCGAGCGCCTCGAGGACATCCTCCTCGTCCACCCCGGCCGCCTCGGCGAGCTCGGCGATCGTCGGCGAGCGCGCGTTCTCGACGGTCAGCTGCTCGACGAGCTTGGAAAGCTGAACGTTCAGCTCCTGCAGGCCGCGCGGCACACGGACGGCCCAGCCGCGATCGCGGAAGTGACGCTTGATCTCACCGATGATGTTCGGCGTGGCGTAGGTGGTCAACTCGACGCCGCGGTTGATGTCGAAGCGATCGATCGCCTTGATCAGGCCGATCGAGCCGATCTGAACCAGGTCGTCGAGCTGCTCTCCGCGGTAGCTGTAACGACGCGCGAGTGAACGGACGAGTGACATGTACTGCTCGATCAGCTGCTCCCGCGCCTGCAGGTCGCCGTCCTCGTGGTAGCGCCGGAGGAGGACCTTGTCGTTCTCAGCCAACGGTCGCCACCCTCTTGGTCAGGCGCACCCACTCGCCGTCGACATGCACGTCGTCGACGGTCGAGTCGAGAACCCGGCGCACGCGCAACTCTCCGTCGTTGGCCTCGCTTTCGATCTCGTCCAGCAGCGCCGGCAGCAACGGGCCGATCCGTGTCTCGAGCTCGCCGTCGCGCAACGACAGCCGCACCGTCACATCATCCGAGCCCGGAGCGATGCGGTCGAACACCGCGTCGAGCGCGAGCTGGAGATCCTCGAGGCTCTCGACGGTCAGGTTCAGCCGAACGGCCAGCCCACCGAGGACGAGATGCGCGACCCGGTCGAAGCCGGGCGAGCGCGGCACCGTGAGCGTGATCTCGTCAGCCTTAGGGGCCATGCGTCGACTTCAACTCCTCGTCGAGGTCGCGCTCACGCCGCTCTGCGGCATCCTTGCCTTCGGCGACGGCGTCGGACCAGCTGCGCCGCGACTTGAACGACGCCCAGCCGTGCGTGAGGCCCGCCGACAGGCCGACGGCCTTCTGCACCGGGCGCTTGACGGCGAAGCTGGCTGCTCGGACGGCCTCGTCGGCCGCTTCGACGGCGTCGACCGCGCTGTCGGTCGCTGTGTCGAGCTTGTCGAGCTGATGATTGACGCGGTCCACCGAGCCCCCGACCTTGTTGATCACCGGCAGAGCCTCACGCTCTGTTCCCCGGATCAACGACGAGAGCCGGTCGAACGTCACGGCCAACCGCAAAAAGGCCCAGGACACGCCGAGACCGACCGCCACGAGGAACACCGCGAGGGCGAGATCAGCGAGATCTCCGTAGGTGAAGGCGACAACCACCGCTGACCAGCCTAGCCCGCCGCAGCTGACGTGACCAAACCGGAACCGACCACGACGTCGCCGTCGTAGAGGACGGCGGCCTGGCCACGGGCCACGCCGTAGGCAGGTTCGTCGAGCTGGAGCCGAAATCCGCTCGCCGTCGCCTCGACGGTCGCGGGGACGGCAGGAGAGCGATAGCGGAGCTTCGCTGTCACTCGGCTGACCGGCACGTAGACCTGGCCGCGGGCCGAGACGCGGGTCCGGGCGAGGGCCGCGCGCGGCCCAACCACAACCGTGTTGGTGCGGGCATCGGTGGAGAGGGCGAAGAGGGGCTCCGGCGCCGCAACGCCGAGACCGCGCCGCTGGCCTGGCGTGAACTGCCAGTAGCCCCGGTGCTCGCCGAGCTGCTCGCCGGCTTCGTCGACGATCGGGCCCACCGACGCATGGAGCCCCTGCCGGTCGAGGAAGGAGCGGTAGTCGTCGCCCGCGAGGAAGCACGCCTCCTGGCTCTCCGCACGGTGCGCCGCCGCGAGCCCTGCCGCCGCGGCCTCGGCGCGCGTCTCCTCCTTGGTCTGCGCTCCCAGGGGGAAGCGAATCCGCGAGAGATGCCGGGGCGCGAGGCGGGCGAGCATGTAGCTCTGATCCTTGTTCTGATCGACACCGCGCGCGATCAGCAGCCCACCGTCGCGCTCGACGATCCGCGCATAGTGGCCCGTCGCAAGGGCCGACGCACCCACGCGGCGGGCGAACGAAAGCAGCTCGGCGAAACGGAAGCCACCGTTGCAGCGGATGCACGGGTTCGGCGTCTCACCTCGTGCGTAACCGCGCACGAACGGCGTGACGACCGCGCGGCGAAACGCCTCGCGCAGATCGAGGGTGACGTGCGGAAGCCCGCGTGCATGACACGACTGGCGGGCGGCGAGCACGGCGCTCGGCGAGCAGCACGCGCGTTCGGCGTCAGGCCCGTTGGGGTCCAGCCAGAGGCGCAGGGTGACGCCGACGGCCGACGGCCCGGCCTTGAGGAGCGTCACGGCGCTGTCGACGCCGCCGCTCATCGCGACCGCGACCCGTCCGGGATCGGGCGCTGCGCGAACGGCAGGCGCGAGCGCGTTCGCCAGTGCGTCGACCGGCAGCGTCTCGCCGCCGACCGCACAGGCCTCGAGCAGGGTCAGTCCGCGCAGGTCGGTGTCGATGCCCGGCGCGTCCGCGTCGAGGATCCGGCCGTCCCGCACCCGCAGCCGAACGGCCGCCCAGTCGGCGCCGCGTGCCGAATCGCCGTACAGCTCCTGCATCGGGCCAGGGTACTGGCGAAGAGTCGTGGGGGGAGCCGAGGCTCCCCCCACCATGCTCCGATCTCGCCGTTTGCGCCGCGTCCACGTGAACCTGGACAAGCCAGGTGGGTGCCGTGCGAACCGTCGGCATCAGATGCCTAGGCCCGACCCGGGCTCCCTTTCACATGGTGTTGGTTCTACATGTACGCGGCTCTACGAACGAGATCGAGCACTCGTTTCAGACCCTAGCGGCGATCACCCGGCCCGTGCGTACGACCAGCGGATCTGCTGGACGCCGTGCAGGCCGAGCCGGCGGGCGAGCGCGTCGGTCAGGTCGAACTGGCGCCCGGGCTCGTACGGCCCACGGTCGATCACCTGCGTGAGCACCGTGGTGCCGTGAAAGGTGATGAAGATCCGGGCTCCACAAGGAAGCGTGGGCTGTGCGACCCCTTCGGTGTCGGGCTGGAGGACACCGCCACACGCCGTGGTGCGCCCGAAAGCGGCGGGGCCCGCAGAGCCGGCGAGCGCGACGAACGAGCCAACGGGCTTTGGGCTCGCACTGTGCCGGTCGCGCGTCTGGGCCGTCACTGCGAGTGAAACGGCGGCAGCGAGCAACGCCAGGCCGGCGAGCGCGACTTCGCGCACCGCGAGATTCGGCCTCATCCGAACGAGGTCACGCTACTCCTGCCGATTCGCCCGACCCGGAAGCGCGCGTGCACCTCCGGGGCGAGCCGGAACGTCGACAGCCTGCGGCGCGTCCGCGCCGCCCCGGCCGAACCGTCGGCGCGGCGGCGGGTCGCCCAGCGGATCGAGGCTGTGGCGCGCGACGCCGTGTCCGGAAACGACGGCCGTGCTCTCCGCCGCCGGTACTGGTTCCGGTCTCGGTCGGGTTCGAGCTGCCGGGCACCCGCAGCTGCGGGCTCCGGTTCGGGGCTCGAATCCTCGCCGAGCACGGCCGGCAGCACGACGGGAGCCCATGGCTCGGCATCAGGGCTGTGCGGCTCGTCCTCCGGCTCGGCGGGCAGCTCGACCGGCAGTGGCGTTGCGTGCGGCCACTCGCCGAGCACCTCCTCGCGTAGCGCAGCCGAGGCGATCCAGGTCGGCGCCTCGTCCCGGTGCGCCTCCGGATAGCCCACGCGCACCTGTTCGAGCGGCTGGGCGGGCGGCAGCTTCACGTTCGGGACGTAGTAACGAGGCGGAAGCCCGCTGCCGTAGTGTGGCTCGCCGCGCCACGCGGCCCATTCGAGGATGGCGACCACCAGCCAGCCGAGCAGCATGACACCGGCGATCTCGAGCGCATCGAGCTTCGCCAGCGTGACGGCGACCGCGAGCCCGACGAGGAACAGCGCCTCGAGGACGAACCGCGAGCCGCGCCGGTCAGGCATCGCGGCCCAGTGGGGGCTCCGGGAGTTTCCCTTCCTGCCGGAAAGCCTGAACGCCGAGCTCTCGCAGGACCTCGTCCGGCATCGGGGTCGGCGCGCCGGTGAGCGGATCCGAGCCGCTCGAGACCTTCGGGAAGGCGATCACCTGTCGGATGTCCGGCTCGCCCGCCATCAACGCGATGAAGCGCTCGATGCCCATCGCGAAACCACCGTGCGGCGGAGCGCCCATCGCGAGCGCCTCGAGCAGGTAGCCGAACTTCGACTGCGCCTCCTCCTCCGTCAGACCGATCGTGCGGAACACCCGCTGTTGCACCTCGACGTCGTGGATGCGGATCGAGCCGGAGCCGAGCTCCCACCCGTTCCAGACGAGGTCGTAGTGCTGTCCGCGCACCTCGGCCGGGCTCGCTTCGTCCCAGACCTCGGCTCCGGCGACGGGCGCTGTGAAGGCGTGGTGCATGAACGTCCACTCGCCCGACTCCTCGTCCTGCTCGAAGAGCGGGAAATCGAGCACCCAGTGAAAGACGTCGAGATCCGGGTCGATCAGGCCGAGCTCCCGGCCGAGGTGAAGGCGCAGCAGGCCGAGGACACGAAGCACGGCTGCGTCGTTCCCGGCGCCGAAGAGCACCGTCGATCCGGGAGGGGCCTCGAGTACCGCCAGTTCGGCCGGCGCGAGGAACTTGGCGATCGGCGAGCGAACCTCGCCGTCCTCGTCGACGACGACGTACGCGAGCCCCTTCGCGCCCCACTCCTTCGCGAGGTCCTCGAGGCGCTGGATCTCACTGCGGGAAAATGCCTTCGGGGCAACGATGAAGCGAACAGCCTCCGCGTTCCTGAAGACCCCGAACTCGGACTCGCGCGTCACAGCCGTCGCGTCCTGGATCTCGAGACCGAAGCGAATATCCGGCTTGTCCGAGCCGTAGCGCGCCATGGCCTCGTCGAACGAGATCCGCGGGAACGGACGCGACGGTGCCTCGCGGCCGAGTGCCTCGAACGACGCGACCACGGCCGTCTCCATGACGTCGAGCACGTCCTCGCGCTCGACGAAGGCCATCTCGAGGTCGAGCTGGCGGAACTCGAACTGACGGTCGGCACGGAGGTCCTCGTCACGCCAGCACGTGGCGATCTGGTAGTACCGGTCGAAGCCGCCGACCATGCAGAGCTGTTTGAAGATCTGCGGCGACTGCGCGAGCGCAAAGAACTTCCCGGGCTGCAGGCGCACCGGCACCAGAAAGTCGCGCGCCCCTTCGGGCGTGCCGCGCGTCATGCTCGGCGTCCAGACGTCGATGAAGTTCTGAGCGTCCATTGCGCGACGCATCGCGGCGATCGCGGTGTGCTGAAGACGGAAGTTTTGCTGCATTCGGTCGCGCCGCATGTCGAGCCAGCGATAACGAAGCCGCAGTGTCTCGTCGACGTTCTCCTCGTCGAGTTGGAACGGCAGTGGCGTCGAGCGCGAGAGGATGACCAGCCTGTCGACCTGCATCTCGACGTCTCCGGTCGGCAGGTTCGGATTGACCGAAGCCGGCCCTCGCGCGACGATCTCCCCTTCGGCCTGAAGCACGAATTCGTTGCGGATCTCGCGTGCTGCCTGCGCTGCATCGGCAGCACGCTCCGGATTGACCACGAGCTGGAGCTTGCCGGTGTGGTCACGCAGGTCGATGAAGACGAGGCCGCCGTGGTCGCGCCGCGTGTCCGCCCAGCCGGCAACGGTGACCCGCGTACCGATGTGGTCGGTCCGGAGTTCTCCGCAATAGAGGTCGCGCCAGCTCACGCCGTGAGCGTAGCGACGACCTCAGCGAGCAGGACCGGCTGCTCGCCGCGTCCGCCGCGATTGATCGTCACGCCTCCCGCGCGAACGATCACGACCGTGTCGGCGCCGCTTCGGGCGGCCTGCGTCATCTGCCCCTTGAACGAGCGGCCGGCGTAGTCGGTGTCGGCCGAGACTCCGGCCCGTCCGAGGTCCGCAAGTGCCTGCAGCGCACTTTCGCGGGACGCGGGGTCGTCGACGACGAAGAACACCTGGACGCCCTGCTGCGCCGCAGTGACTCCCTCGTTCTCGAGTGCGAGCAGCAGGCGCTCGAGACCGGCGCCGAACCCGATCGCAGGGGTCGGCCGGCCGCCGATCTGCTCGATGAGCCCGTCGTAGCGGCCGCCGCCACAGATCGCCGAGTTGGCGTTCTCGTCCGGCCCGATGAACTCGAACGTCGTGCGCGAGTAGTAGTCGAGGCCGCGCACCAGCGTCGGGTCGATGACGTACGGGACGCCGTAGAGGTCGAGCTGCCGGCGCACGGCATCGAAGTGGCTGCGGCACTCGTCGCAGAGCGACTCGCCGATCTTGGGCGCACCCTCGAGCGCGGCACGCACGAACGGGGATTTGACATCGAACACCTGCAGCGGGCTCGTCGCGCGCTTGTGCCGTGCGTCGTCGTCGAGCACGTCGGCGTGCTCGTCGAGCCAGGCGTTCAGGCGCTGGACGTACTGCGGGCGGCAACTCGCGTCTCCGATCGAGTTCAGACGCAGCTCCCACCGGGTCACGCCCAGTCTCCGCAGCAGCTCGCGATAGAGCTCGATGATCTCCGCGTCAATTGCGGGATCGGCGCTGCCGATCGCCTCGACGGACAGCTGATAGTGCTCGCGGTACCGGCCGCGCCCCGGTGCGCCGTAGCGGTACATCGGCGCGATCGTGTACGCCTTCACCGGTTGCGGCTCCCGATGCATGCCGTGCTCGAGGTAGGCGCGGCAGATCGGAGCAGTGCCTTCTGGACGAAGCGTCAGCGGCCGGTCGCTCCGGTCGGTGAAGTTGTACATCTCCTTGTGCACGACATCGGAGGCTGCACCGGATGTGCGCGTGAAGAGGCCCGTGTCTTCGAAGCCGGGCGTCTGGATCCGCCGCCAGCCGTAGAGCGCGGTCACCTCCTCCATCATGCGAACGAGCTGCCACCACGCCGCGTCATTCGGCAGCACGTCGTGCGTGCCGCGCGGCGCCTGGAATTTCTGTTCGGCCACGCCTACGGCGCCTGCTCGGCGCGCAGCTCCCGTAGGAACGGGTTCGTCTCGAGCTCGCGGCCGAGTGTGGTTGCGGGGCCGTGGCCGGGGCGGACGACCGTCTCGGGCGGAAGCCGGTCGAGCAGTGCCCGCACCGAGTCGAGCAGTGTCTCCCAGTCTCCTCCCGGCAGGTCGACGCGGCCGACCGAGCCCGCGAACAGCAGGTCGCCCGAGAAGAGCTCACCGTCCGAGTAGAAGGCGACGTGCCCGGCGGAATGACCGGGCACGTCGATCACGCCGAACGTCAGACCGGCGACGACGATCTCGTCCCCACCCGTGACGGTGTGCGCGGGCTCGTGAGGCGGGACGCGCATCGACCCGCGAGTCTCTCCGCTGCGCAGCGCTTCGACCTCACCCGCGGGCGCCCAGACCTCGGCGCCGGTCCCATCCGCCAGCGCGGCGACGCCGCCGATGTGATCCACGTCGGTGTGGGTGACGAGGATGCCCGCCGTCCGCGACCCCAGACGCGCAAGCTCGAGTCGCAACTCGGTCGGGTCGGCACCGGGATCGACCACGACTGCCTCGGCCGCCCCGCGCTCGCTCCGCACGACGTAGCAATTCGATTGGAAAGGCCCCATGACGAAGCTGTCGACGGCGAGCGGCATGAGCAGCGTTTGAGTGTATCCGCGCTCGGATACGCTCTCTCGGTGCAGCGCTGGGACCTCCTCGACCTCGATGCTCCCGAGGGGACACGCGACCCGATCGTTCTCCACTCGGACGACGGCGCCCGCGCGATCCTGATCGTGCTCAGCCCCGGCCAGTCGCTCGGCGAGCACCAGGTGAAGGAGAACGCGTGGATCACCGTGCTCGAGGGCCAGGTGGAGATCACCGCCGGAGTCGACACGATCGCTGTCGGGCCTGGCACGCTGACACGGTTCGAGCCCGACGAGCGGCACTCCCTGCGCAGCGACGCCGGCGCGCGCGTGCTCATGCTCCTTGCGCCGTGGCCCGGAGCGGGCCACTACCGCGGCTCCGACTGACGCCGACTCGCTAGGGCTTCGTGCCGGACTGACGAGCGGTGCGTCGCACGTAGGTGCGATACGCGGTGCGGTCGATCCAGTACGTCAGCGGGATGAATGCGAGGGCGTAGAAGGCGCCCCACGCCACCCGCAGGCCGATCGGTGCGCTCTTGAACAGGAAGAGGAACGCGACCAGCATGAGCGCGCCCATCAAGCCGCCCCGCTTGAACGCCCGCTCCCATGAGGGCGGCGAGACTTCCCGAATGGGGCGACCGCTCTTCTTGCGCGCGGGCTGTTTCTGCTTGCCCTTCGCCGGGGCCGCTGCCTTCGGCTTCTCGTCTCGCGCTCGGAGCTCGGCGATCGGCACCTCGTTGCCCTCTTCGTCGACCTCGAAGACGCGGACGTCGTGCCGGAAGTCCTTGCTGCGGCGGCGCCGCTGCTTGCGGGTGGGCATGCCGCAGGTTAGCGCCGGAGAACGAGCGAGCCGCTGCGCACGACGGCCGCGACGACGTCGCCGGCCAGGTGGTAGGCGAGGTAGCGCCAGTCGGGCACGCCGAGGAGCGTCAGGTCGGCCCGCAGGCCGGGCGCGATGCGGCCGCGATCGGCCGCGAGCCCCAGGACGTGAGCCGCATTCACCGTCACGGCGGTCAGCGCTTCCTCCGGGCTGAGATGGAGTTGCGTGCAGGCGAGCGAGCAGATGAGCGGGAGGCCGGACGTGAACGCGCTGCCCGGGTTGAAGTCGGTCGCAAGCGCGAGCGGCGCGCCGGCATCGGCCAGCGCGCGGGCAGGCGGCATCGGCCGGTCGAGGAAGAGCGCACTCGCGGGCAGCAGGACGCCCACGACCTCGTGCTCGGCCAGGAGCCGCACACCGCTGTCCCCCGTCGCCTCGAGGTGGTCGACCGAGCGCGCGCCCAGTTCGGCCGCCAGGGGCAAGGCCCCGCTCTCGGTGAACTGATCGCCGTGCAGCCGCAACGCGAGCCCGGCGCCACGGCACGCCACGAGATAGCGGCGTGCCTGGCCGGCGTCGAAGGCCCCACGCTCGAGAAAGACGTCTGCTGCGTCGGCAAGCTCTGCGGCCTCGGGCAGCACATCGGCCAGCGCGTAGTCGAGGTAAGCGTCGGCGTCGGTGAACTCCGGCGGCACCGAATGCGCGCCGAGCCAGGTCGGAAGCCCGCCTGCCGCCCGCACGGCTCGCAGCGATGCGAGCTCCGTCTCCCGGTCGAGCCCGTAGCCCGACTTGCCCTCCCACGTGGTTGTGCCGTGGGCGAGGAACCACGCGGCGTGGCGCTCGACCCGATCGCGGAGACCGTCGGCACCGAGCGCGCGCGTCGAGCGGACCGTCGAGAGGATCCCGCCGCCCGCGGCGTGCAGCTCTTCGTAGCTCGCGCCGGCAGCGCGGAGTGAGAACTCGTCGACCCGGTCACCGCCCCAGGCGGGGTGCGTGTGGCAGTCGACCAGCCCCGGGACCGCGCAGAGCCCGCGGCCGTCGAGCTCCTCGAGCTCCCCGTCGAGCACAGGCAGGTTGCGCATGCGCCCGACGGCCGCGATCCGCTCGCCCTCGCAGAGCACGAACGCATCGTCGATCACCTCGACCGCGGTCAGCTCCGCCCCACGGCGCGGCACCGGTCCGGCAACAGGCGTCACCACCTGCACGAGGTCGCGGACGAGCAGCCGGGTCGTGCCCCGGGCCTCGGCATCCGCCATGTGGCTAGGCGTCGAACATCGGCGTCGAGAGGCCGTGCTCGCGCGCGGCGGACTCCGCTTCCGGATAGCCCGCGTCGAGGTGACGGACGACGCCCATGCCGGGGTCGGTCGTCAGGACGCGCCGGAGTCGCTCGGCGGCCTCCGTCGTACCGTCCGCGAGGACCACCATGCCAGCGTGGATCGAGAGCCCGATGCCGACGCCGCCACCGTGGTGGACGCTGACCCAGGTCGCGCCCGCAGCCACGTTGACGAGTGCGTTCAGGATCGGCCAATCGGCGATGGCGTCGGAGCCATCACGCATCGCCTCGGTCTCGCGGTAGGGCGACGCAACGGAGCCAGCGTCGAGGTGATCCCGCCCGATCACCACCGGTGCCTTGACCCGCCCCGAGCGCACGAGCTCGTTGATCGCAAGGCCCGCCTTCGCCCGGTCGCCGTAGCCGAGCCAGCAGATGCGCGCAGGCAGCCCCTGGAAGGCGACGCGCTCCGGAGCGAGTGCGAGCCAGCGCTGCAGGAGCTGATCGCCGGGAAAGAGCTCGCGCAGCGCGTCGTCGATCACGGCAATGTCGGCCGGGTCCCCGGACAGCACTGCCCAGCGAAACGGCCCGATCCCGCGACAGAAGAGCGGCCGGATATAGGCCGGGACGAAGCCCGGGTATGAGAAGGCCTCCGCTACGCCGGCGTCCCTGGCCTCACCTCGCAAGTTGTTGCCATAATCGAAAACATAGCTCCCGGCCCGGACGTACTCGAGCATTCCTTCCACGTGGACGGCGATCGACGCCCGGGCACGCCGCAGGTACTCGCCCGGATCGGACCTGCGCAGGGCGTCGGCCGCCGCCACCGACAGGCCCCGCGGGACATACCCCGTCAGCGGGTCGTGGGCGGCTGTCTGGTCGGTCACGAAGTCGAAGTGCTCCCCGCGCCCCGCCAGCTCGGGAACGACGTCAGCCGCGTTTCCGAGCAGCCCGACCGACAGCGCGCGGCCGTCGAGCGCAGCGGCGCGCACACGCGCCAGCGCGTCTTCCAGGGAGTCGGTCGCCTCATCGAGGTAGCGCGTCTCGAGCCGGCGGTCGATGCGGGACTGGTCGACCTCGACGCAGAGGATCGCCGCTCCCGCCAGCGTCGCCGCCAGCGGCTGAGCGCCGCCCATCCCTCCCAGGCCCGCCGTCAGGATCGTTCGCCCGGCAAGCGACGGTGAACCGAAGTGCTTCTCGCCCGCGGCGGCGAACGTCTGGTAGGTGCCCTGCAGGATTCCCTGAGTGCCGATGTAGATCCATGATCCGGCGGTCATCTGGCCGAACATCGTCAGGCCTTCGGCCTCGAGGCGCCGGAACTCGTCCCACGTCGCCCACTTCGGCACGAGGAGCGAGTTCGCGATCAGAACGCGCGGCGCGTCGACCGTCGTGCGGAAAACGGCAACGGGCTTGCCCGACTGAACAAGCAGTGTCTCGTCGTCACCAAGCTCGAGCAGCGCGCGAACGATTGCCTTCAGCGCATCGTGGGAGCGTGCTGCCTTGCCGCTCCCGCCGTAGACGACCAGGTCCTCGGGACGCTCGGCCACGTCGGCGTCGAGGTTGTTCAACAGCATGCGGAGCGGGGCCTCGGTCGACCACGAGCGCGCGTTCAGCTCGCTGCCGTGCGGGGCGTGAATCGACGAGAGATCGCCGCACAGCGATTCGACCAGCCCAGCGATCGGCCCCGCCACGGTCAAAGCTCGGCCTCCCTGGCGCGCCGGGCAGCCGCCTCCGCCCGCAGCCGGCGGCGCCAGCGGTAGAGGCTCCACGACGACGCGACCACGAAGAAGAACACGGCGATCACGGCAGCCTTCCCCACCGCGCCGTTCGTCAGCCATGCCACCACCACGATCAGAATCGCGAGCCCTCCGTAGACGATCAGCGTGTCGCGGTACGGGTGCTTCGGCGGCGGAGTCTCGGGCAGCCCCCACTGCAAGCGGCGGCTCATTCGAGCTCACCCACCTCCGACTCGACCGCCGCCAGCAGCGACCCGTCGCGAATCGCCGCTGCAACCGCCTCGATCTCCGAGCTCAGTGACCGGTCGTCGCGGAGACGCGGCGACAACGACCTGACGAACGCGTGCGTCGCGCGACCGCCGCGGCCTGGCTCGAGCGGCGCAAGGAACTCGACCGCCTGCGTCGCGGCCAGCAGCTCGATCGCGAGCGCCCGCTCGCTGTTCGCAACGACCTGCCACGCCTTCAGGCCGGAGGCGTTGCCCATGGAGACGTGGTCCTCCTGGCCTGCGCTCGTCGGAATCGAGTCGACCGACGCCGGATGGCACAGCGACTTGTTCTCGGAGACGAGAGCTGCGGCGACGTACTGCGGGATCATGAACCCGGAGTTCAGCCCGCCGTCGGTCGTGAGAAACGCCGGCAGGCCGTCGCTCAGGTTGGGGTTGACGAGGCGCTCGACGCGCCGTTCGGAGATGCTCGCGAGCTCGGCGACCGCCATCGCGAGCGCATCGAGGGCGAAGGCGAGCGGCTGGCCGTGGAAATTGCCTGCGGAGACGAGCATCTCGTCCTCGACGAGGACGAGCGGGTTGTCGGTCGCCGAGTTCAGCTCCGTCGAGACGGTGTAATCGACATAGTCGAGCAGGTCGCGACACGCTCCGTGCACCTGCGGCGCGCAACGAAGCGAATACGCGTCCTGCACCTTGTCGCACCAGCGATGCGACTCGCTGATCGCCGAGTCGTCGAGCAGGCGCAGGACGTTGCGCGCAGACGCCGCCTGACCGCGGAGCGGCCGCAGAGCATGCACCTGTGGGATGAACGAGTTGCGAGAGCCCTGCAACGCCTCGAGCGACAGCGCACACACGCAGTCGGCCACGCGGGCGAGCCGCCACGCGCGGACCAGCGCAAGCGCTCCCTGCGCCGCCATGAACTGCGTGCCGTTGATCAACGAGAGCCCTTCCTTCGCGAGCAGCCGCACCGGCTCGAGGCCGGCGCGCGCGAGCGCGTCGGCGCCGTCGAGCAGCTCGCCTTCCCACCAGGCATGCCCCTCGCCGACGAGCGGGAGAGCCAGGTGCGCGAGCGGCGCGAGGTCACCCGAGGCACCGACGGAGCCACGTGCGGGCACGAAGGGCAGAACGCCGCGGTTCAGGCATTCGAGCAGCAGCTCAACGGTCTCGACGCGCGCACCCGAGTTCCCCTTCGCAAGCGCATTGGCGCGCAGCAGCATCGCGGCTCGCACGACCGGATCGGGATACGGCTCGCCGACACCGCACGCGTGCGACCGGAGCAGTCGCAGCTGCAGCTCCTCGGTCTGCTCCTCGGGGATCGACTTGGAGACGAACCTGCCGAAGCCCGTGTTCACGCCGTAGGTGTGCTCGTGGGCGCCGTGCGCGACTGCCTCGACGACGGAGCGTGCCGCGCGCATCTGATGCCGCGCGGCGTTGGAGAGCATCGACGCCGGCTGCCGCTCGACCGCAATCGCCCAGACGTCGTCGAGGGAGAGGTCGTCGCCCGTCAGCGCATGCGTCGCGGCCACGGCCCGAGTCTAGTTCGGGGGCCACGGCAAGGCCGCTCGCAGCTCGAGCACGTGCCCCGCATCGAATCCATCGATTCCGAGCATCGCCCCGGCTGCTGCGGCAGCGGCACCCGCGGGCATGAGACCCACGAGCTCCGACCCGATGACCTCGGCGCCGCGCGCCCGTGCCTCCGCAGCGACCCGCGCGACGATCTCGTGCAACGCAGAGGCTTCCCAATCCTCGACGTTCATCGACACCTGCACGAGCTGCGCTCTGGGCAGGTCGAGCCCGAGCGCGCGGACACCGGGAAAGCCGCCGCCTTTCTCGCGCACGACTGCCGCAACCTCCCGCGCCACCCTCACATCGCCGCGCAGATTGACGTTGAACGCGATCAGCGGCCTCCGGGCTCCGACGACCACGGCTCCGGCCGTCTCGTGCAGGCCAGGCGGCCCGTAGTCGGGCGCGAGCTCGCCGGCGTCGAGGCGCTGCTGCAGCCCGGCGGTTCCCCCGCGCCGGTAGAACGCCGGGCCACGATCGGGCGGGGCGTAGATGAACACCGGAAGCCCGAGCTCGGCTCCGATCCGCGCGCCCACCGCCTGCGCCGCCGCACCTGCGCGCTCGAGGTCCTGGGGCCGGAGCGGGACGATCGGCACGACGTCGGCAGCCCCGATGCGCGGGTGCGCTCCCTCGTGTGTGCGCAGGTCGATCCGCTCGGCGGCCACTGCAATTCCCGCCAGCAATGCGTCGCCCAGCTCGGTCTCGCTGCCGACCAGCGTGAACACCGACCGGTTGTGGTCGGCATCAGAGTGCACGTCCAGCAAGCGCGCGTGTACACCGAGCGCCGACCCGATCGCATCGACCGTCGCCTGGTCGCGGCCCGCACTGAAGTTGGGAACCGACTCGAGGGGCAGCACAGCTCGTACTCTAGGAGCCGTGAAGGAGTACTACGACCGGCGCGCGCAGGAATATGACGACTGGTGGCTCGGGCGCGGTCTCTTCACCGGCCGGGAGCGCCCCGGTTGGGACGACGAGCTCGACGAGGTCGCCGGCCTGCTTGGAGCGCTCCCGCCGGCACGGACGCTCGACATCGCCTGCGGCACCGGATTCATCACCCGGCATCTTCCCGGTGAGGTCGTCGGGCTGGACCAGAGCGCATCGATGATCGCGATCGCCCGCGAGCGGCTCCCGCAGGCCGAGTTCGTGGTCGGTGACGCGCTCGAGCTGCCCTTTCCGGACGCGAGCTTCGACCGCGTGCACGCGAGCTTCTTCTATTGCCACCTCGAGGAGCCCGGGCGGCTCCGGTTCCTCGCCGAGGCGCGTCGGATCGCACCCGAGCTGATCGTCTTCGCGAGCCGTCCCGGTGGTCCCGACGAACCGCTCGAACGCTGGGAGGAGCGGCTGCTGCAGGACGGGTCCCGCTGGCCGGTCTTCAAGCGGGTGTTCGAGCCGGAGGCCCTGGCCGGCGAGCTCGGCGGCGAGGTGCTGCATGCAGGCCTCTGGTTCGTCGTGGCCCGTTCGACAACGTGACCTACCGCTCACTCGCGGGCTTGAAGCGAGCGCAGTCGGCCTGTCGCGCGTGCGTCGAGGCGGGCTACCCGCTCGAGTCGCTCCCGGTGGTCGCGCCGGGCTCGGGCCAGCGCGCATACCTGTTCGGCCAGGCACCCGGGGTCGTCGAGGGAGAGGAACGGCGGCCGTGGCGCGGACGGGCGGGCAAGACGCTCCGCCGCTGGCTCGAACTGGACGAAGCCGACTTCTACGCGACCTTCTACTGCGCGTCGGTGACCCGCTGTTATCCGGGCCGGCCCGCATCCGGGCGGGGCGACCGCACGCCGTCGCTCACGGAGCAGCGCCTCTGCGAACGCTGGCGGGATGAAGAGCTCCGTCTGCTGAAGCCAAAGCTCGTCGTCACCGTCGGCGGTCTCGCTGCCCACCGGCTGCTCGGCGTGCGCAGCGTCGGCGAGAGCGTCGGTGTCCGCTACGAGCTCGACGGCATCGTCGTGATCCCGCTCCCACATCCGTCGGGTGCGTCGAGCTGGCTCAACGTGCCCGAGAACCGTGCACGCGTCGTCGACGCCGTCGGATCGATTCGCGCGGAACTGGCACGACGGTGACGCCCGGTACCCTTCACGGGTGACTCAGGCGCCTCGGTATCGCACGACCTTCGTTCGGCTGCTCGGGTTCCTTCGTCCATACAAGTGGTCGACCGCGATCTCCGTCGCGCTCGCGATCGGCTCGCAGGCGGCGGCGTTGATCGGCGTGTACCTGACCGGCTCGGTCGCCAACGCCCTGACGAAGAAGGAGCACAGCGAGATTCCGTGGCTGATCGGGGCGATCCTGGTGCTCGGGGTGGCGCGGGCCGCCATGATGGCCGGCCGCCGCCTGATCGCCGGCAAGCAGGCGCTCGACGTGGAGCTGGACATGCGCACGGCGATCTACGCGAAGCTCGTCCGGCTCTCGTTCGGCTTCTACGACCGGCACCAGACCGGTCAGCTCATGAGCCGGGCCACCGTCGACCTGCAGGGCGTCCGGTTCTTCCTCGGCTACGGCCTCATCTTCTTCTTCCAGCACACGTTCACGATCATCGGGGTGGGGCTCGTCATCTTCCTCATCAACTGGAAGCTCGCGCTGATCTCGATCACGATCGTCCCGTTCCTGATCGCGGTCGCATACCGCTACAGCCACGTGGCGCATCCGCTGCTCCGCGACGTGCAACAGAAGATGGCGGACGTGGCGACGGTCGCCGAGGAGAACATCGTCGGCGTTCATGTCGTGAAGTCGTTCGCCCAGGAGGGTGCCGAGCAGGAGAAGTTCGAGCGGCGGTCCGAAGAGGTGTTCGGCCTGAGCGTGAAGGCGAACAGACAACGCGCGTTCTACGTCCCGATGCTCAGCTTCCTCCCGCTGATCGCGCAGGCAGCGGTCCTCTTCGTCGGCGGCAAGATGGTCGCCGACGGCTCGCTCTCGGTCGGCAGCTTCGTCCGCTTCAACCTCTATCTCGCAATGCTCGTGCTGCCGTTGCGCGCGCTCGGCATGTGGATCGGCCAGGCGCAGCGTGCGACGGCCTCCGGCGAGCGCATCTTCCAGGTGATCGACGAGCCGGAGGAGATCGGCGACGAGCCGGGCGCACGAGAGCTGCCGGCCGGCCCAGGCCGTGTGACGTTCGACGGGGTCACCTTCGGCTACGACCCCGACCGCCCCGTGCTCGATGCGATCGACCTCGAGCTCGACGCCGGCCGGGTCGTCGCGCTGATCGGTCATACCGGCTCGGGCAAGACCACCCTGGCGTCGCTCGTACCACGGTTCTACGACGTGCAGGCGGGCTCGGTCTCGATCGACGGCGTCGACGTGCGGGCGGTGACGCTCGCATCGCTGCGCGGTGAGATCGGTGTGATCGCGCAGGATCCGTTCCTCTTCTCCGCGACGGTCCGCGAGAACATCGCATTCGGCCGCCCTGAAGCAACCGACGACGAGATCGAGCGCGCGGCGCGCCTGGCGCAGGCCCACGGCTTCGTCGAGGCGCTCCCCGACGGATACGACACCGTGATCGGGGAGCGGGGCATCACGCTCTCGGGCGGCCAGCGCCAGCGGGTTGCGATCGCGCGCGCCCTCGTCGTCGACCCGCGCATCCTGATCCTCGACGACGCGACCGCATCGGTGGACGCCTCCACGGAGGCAAGGATTCGCGACGGCTTGCGCGAGGCGATGCGCGGCCGGACGACGATCATCATCGCCCACCGCCTCTCGACGATCGCTCTGGCCGACGAGGTGATCGTGCTGGAGGACGGACGCGTCGCAGCCCGGGGCGCGCACGACGATCTCGTCGGCACGAACAGCGTCTACCGCGAGATCTACCAGCACGGCCTGCTCGAGCGCGTCTTCACGGAAGAGGTCGCCTGATGCGGGTGCACCAGCCGGGCAGCCATCTGACGCGCGGCGGGCGGGCGGAGGTCGAGGACTGGTCGTGGGCACGCACGAAGCGCCGCCTACGGGCGCTCTACGTGCTCGCCCGGCCGTACAAGGGCCGCACGGCGATCGCAATCGGCTCCCTGCTCGGCGCGACGGCCGTCGCACTCCTGCCGCCCTACCTCCTCGGTCGCACGATCAACGAGGTCGGTAACGGGAACACCGACACGCTCGGCTGGCTCGTCGCCGCCTTCGTCGCGGCGGGCGCGCTCGGGATCGCGTTCGGCTATCTGCAGACCTTCTACACGGGCTGGACCGGCGAACGAATGCTCGCCGATCTGCGCGGCCGCCTCTTCGATCACCTCCAGCGGCTGTCACTCGGCTTCTACGAGCGCAATCGCGCCGGCGTGATCATCAGCCGCTTGACGAACGACGTCGAGGCGCTCGACCAGCTCGTCACCGACGGGGTCACGACCCTCGTTCAGAACACGCTGCTGCTCGTCGGCACGGCAGTGGTCCTGTTCTTCCTCAACTGGCGGCTCGCGCTCGCGGCCCTGATCATCATGCCCGTGATGTCGTTCTCGACCGCCTGGTTTCGCAAGCGGTCCGGCCGCGCGTACCGCAGCGTGCGCGAGACGCTCGGGGCGGTCACTGCGACCCTCGCGGAGGACATCGCAGGCATGCGGGTGCTCCAGTCGTTCACGCGCGAGCAAGCTGCGCGCGAGAACTTCCGTGCCGTCAGCGATCGCTACCGCGACTCGAACATGCAGACGGTCGTCCTGAGCGGCATCTACTTCCCGGTCGTCGACTTCATCTCCTCCGTTGCAACCGCTGTCGTGCTCGGCTACGGGAGCTACCTCCTGTTCAACCACGAGATGACGATCGGTGTCCTGATCGCGTTCCTCGCCTACCTGACCAACTTCTTCGATCCCGTGCAGCAGCTCTCGCAGCTCTACAACACGTTCCTCTCCGCCGTTGCCGCTCTCGACAAGATCACGGATCTGCTGGACGAGGAGCCCGAGGTGCGCGACGACGCCGACGCCGTCGAGCTGGCTCGCATCGAAGGGCGGGTCGCCTTCGACGACGTTCGCTTCGCCTACGGCCGCGGCCCCGAGGTGCTGCACGGGATCGACCTCGAAGTGCACGCTGGGACAACCGTCGCGCTCGTCGGCCACACCGGTGCAGGCAAATCGACGATCGCCAAGCTGCTCGCCCGCTTCTACGACCCGACGGAGGGCGCCATCACGATCGACGGCGTCGATCTTCGGAAGGTCTCCCAGTCTTCGCTGCGACGCCAGCTCGGCATCGTGCCGCAGGAAGGCTTCCTGTTCGCCGGCACCGTCGCCGAGAATCTCGCCTTTGGCCGCCCGGAGGCGACCCGTGAGGAGATCGTGTCCGCCGCCCGCGCCGTCGGGGCCGACGAGTTCATCGAGCAACTCGAGGGCGGCTACGACACGCAGCTCGGCGAGCGCGGCTCACGGTTGTCGCTCGGCCAGCGTCAGCTGGTCGCGTTCGCCCGCGCGCTCCTCGCCGATCCACGCATCCTGATCCTCGACGAGGCGACCAGCTCGGTCGACATCGGCACCGAGCACAAGATCGAGCGTGCGCTGCGGCGGCTCCTGCACGGCCGTACCGCATTCATCATCGCCCACCGGCTGTCGACGATCCGCGATGCAGATCTGATCGTCGTCCTCGAGCACGGCAAGGTCGTCGAGCAGGGGACGCATGACGAGCTGCTCGCTGCGCAAGGCTTGTACCTGTCGCTCTACGGCGACTGGGCCGCGGACGCCGCCTGAGATCGAGGCGTATCGTGTCTCCGATGGCGGAGGACAAGAACCAGCTCGATCCTCAGACTCGCGAGCGGATCGCTGATCCCGTCTCGAAGGAGGCCGAGCGCGAGACTCGCCTGACACCCGCCGAGGCGGTCAAGCAGATGCGCATCCGGGTTCCCGTTCGGGCGAACCGGAAGCTGCGCACGGTGATCGACCGGGTGAACAAGGACGACCAGATCAAGGGCTGGTGGCACGTCGCGAATGTGAATGCCGTTGCGCGTATGGAGATCAACGACCACTCCTGGGTGCACATCCAGATCGTCACGAACATCGCACTCAAGCTGCTGCGGCAGTTGACGAAGCACGGCATCGAGCCCGCGATGGTGAAGGACTACGGCATGACCCGCGACGACGCCGAGCTCGTCGTGGCGCTGACCGCTCTGACCCACTGCATCGGCATGTCGGTGCACCGGCACGGACACGAAGACTTCAGCCTCTTCCTGGCCGAGCCGAAGCTGCGCGAGCTGATCGGCGGCCTGTACGAGGAGCCCGACCTCACGGTTGTCGTCTCCGAGGTGCTGCAGGGGATCATCAGCCATCGCTCCGACGGCGAGCCTCTGACGCTCGAGGCCGGCATCCTCCGCGTCGCAGACGCGCTCGACATGGAGCAGGGCCGTTCGCGCATCGCTTTCGAACGCGGCCGGGTGGGCATCCACTCGCTCTCCGCCGCGGCAATCGAGGAGGTCGAGATCTCCGACGGCGAGGAGAAGCCGATCAGGATCTCGATCCGGATGAACAACTCCTCCGGCATCTACCAGGTCGACGGCCTGCTGAAGGCGAAGTTGCGCGGCTCGGGCCTCGAGCCGTACGTCGAGGTGATCGCGCACATCGACACGGAGGCCGAAAAGCGGCTCGTGCCCCTCTATCAACTCGATCTGTAGGCACAGAAGGCGGCTACAATCGGGCTGCTTTGCGGGATCGTCTAATGGTAGGACGCCGGACTCTGAATCCGGTAGTCTAGGTTCGAGTCCTAGTCCCGCAGCCTTGACGAAAGCCCTGCTCAAGCGGGGCTTTCGCATCCGACGGCAGGGTAGAAGCAGTCCTTGGGAAGGCGCCGGTGGCCGACCCCACAAGCCCACCCAAGCCGAAGCCCGCGCCGCCGGAGAGCCCGAGCTCGACAACCAGGCTGGCTGGTCGAGAAGCGGACGACCCGTGAGGGTCGGTTCAGACGCTTGGGACTCGAGTGCGGGCCTGACGACTCGCCGACGCGAAACCGCGCCGGCGAGTTTCTGCACCTGAATGAGGATGGCGGACCCGCTCGGCGTGTTCCCGCCGGGGCCGTGGACGTCGTCAATGGATCGAGAACACGTGCTGCACCTTGTTCATGGATCCGCCCGTCGGATTCGCAGCGATCTTGACCGCCGTCGGCTTCAGGACGGTGCTCGCCTTCACCTTGGCGTGCGAAGTGCGGGCATAGGAGCCGAGGTGGTAGATCCGGTTGAGCGCCTGACCGCGGACCACGAATGCGTGAACAGCCTGCTTCGTCTGCACCGGCTGCCACGGCTGCGTCGTTTCCACGGCCGCAGCGACCGGGATCGCGAACAGCGCCGCGAGAACCGTCGCGGCCAGCACCTGGGCAGCCTTCCGTACCCCGACCGTACCCTCCGACGTGACTTCGACAAGAGTGATGTTCGCGTTCTGGCTGCCTGACATGTGACTCTCCTTCTGGACTCCGGTCACCCTGCGTAACCGACTGATCAGAAGCTACGGCGCTTCGGGAGCAGCGTCGTTTCGCGCCGCAACGCTGGAACTGTTCTCGTGCGAACACAGTTGTCTAGTGGGCGCGGCGAGCGAGCGCGGCGGCGTCGAGGATGCGGGTATGCCCGCGCGTGAGCTCGATGGTGCCGCGCTTCTCCTCATCACGCAGCACCTGGTTGACCGTGGGACGACCGGCCCCGGAGAGCTCGGCGATCACCTCCTGTGTCAGCGGAACCGTCACCGGTCCTGCCGTTCCAGTCCCATACTCCTCGGCAAGTTCGAGCAGTCGCCGCCGCACGCGCTTGTCGACCGGCAGGTAGAGCGCTTCGAGCAGCCGCTCGCTCAACACTCGCACTTCGTTGACCAGGAACGCCCACAGAAAGCGATCCGCGCTGGGATGTGCCGCGCGAATGAGGTCGAAGTCGGTTCGGTAGACCGAGTACGTCTCGCCGTGTTCCAGAGCGGCAACCGTTGCCGTGCGCTTGGCCTCGTCGATGAGGAGGGCCATCTCCCCGAAGGTCGCGCCGGGGCCTCGGATCGCAAGGGTGGCGGTGTCGCCGAGCGGTGTCATGATCCGAATCGCAAACCGGCCCTGCGCGATCAGGTGGAAGCAATCAGCGGGGTCGCCGCGGTGGAACACGACTTCGTTCTTCGCAAAGTTGCGTCGACGCGCGATCTGCAGAATCGTGCGCAGTTCCACCTCCGGCACCCCCGCCAACAGCGCCCACTGCATTGGGCCAGCCTACGCAGCCGCGGCCGCCCCGCCTAGTCGGACCGGCCACCCCGATCCGCCGCCGACTAGGTGTCCTACCCACGGACGTTGTGAATGCGGCTGATTGGTGGCCGGTCTGCGAGTGAGCTGTGTGGTCTTCGCGTGTTGTAGTGGTCGAGCCAGTGTGGCAGCGCCTGGTTGCGTTGTCGATGTGAGCGGTAGCTGAGCCCGTATGCCCATTCGCGTGCCATCGTCTGGTGGAAGCGCTCGACTTTCCCGTTCGTGCGTGGCCGGTAGGGCTCGGTCCTTAGGTGTCGGATGCCGTTGCGGGCGAGCAGCTCGCGCAGCGAGCGGTTCTTGACGTAGCTGAAGGCGTTGTCGGTCATCAACCGGCTCACGGCGATCCCGTGCTCGGCGAAGTAGGCGAGCGCACGCTCGACAAAGCCGGTCACGGTCGCGGCTTTCTCGTCGTCGTGGAGCTCGACGTAGGCCAGGCGGGAGTGGTCGTCGACGATCGCGTGCGCGTAGTCGTAGCCCACCCGTGTCTCGACGCTGCGCCCCCGCCGGGCCTGAGAGCGGTCGCCGGTGACCCGATGGCCGGGCCGCAGGAAACGCGCGTAGGAGCAGACATCCATGTGCAGCAGGTCGCCGGGGCAAGGCCACTCGTACCGGTTGGCGGGCTCCTTGACCGCCCCCGGCCGTCGCGAGAGACCGTGCCGGCGGAGCACCTTCCAGACCGTTGAGTGCGCGAAACCGGTCGCGCCCGCGACCAGACGCGGCCCCCAGCCGGTCCGGCGGCGACAGTCGCGAATCCGTCGCTGCAGCTCCGGAGCAAGCAGCCGTGGCGAGCGGTGCGGCCGACTCGAGCGATCAAGCAGTGCGCTCGCCTGCCGGCCACCATCGAGCCACCGATGCCACCAACGATGCGCCGTCGCCGGCGACACGCTGAAGCAGGCTGCAGCCTGCTTCAGCGTCATCCCCTGCTCAACCGCGCGCACCAGCGCAAGACGGCCAGCCAGTCCGAGCTTGGCGTTAGCGTGCAACAACATCCGAGCCCTCCTTTGAGCGTGAGTCCGGGAAGACCCACAGCCTCAAAGGAGGGCCGGATAGAACCTCAACCGTTCACAACCTCTGTAGGCAGGACAACTAGGCGGGGTGGTCGCGCACCGGGAAGGCCTCCCCGGTGCAGTCGCCCAGGCGCTTGGCACTCCCAGACGGGGGGTTCAGCATCGGCTTGTCTGTCAGGCCGTTGGAGCTTGGAGCGCCGCGAGTCGTTCGCGGGTACGGCGTGCGAACGGGACGATGCCCTTGCGCTCGTAGAGCTCGAGTGCTTGACGGTAGGCGGCGGCGGATTCGTCGAGTTGCCGGGCGGACTCGAGCACGACACCCAGATCGAAGACCGCATCGCCGTGGCGCGCCGTCGCGTCGGTTGTCTCCATGACAGTCACCGCGTCGCGCGCGAGACGTTCTGCGTCGTCGTGCTCGCTTCGGTGCGCCTGGACCAACGCGGCGGTCTGTCGCCAGAGTGCTTGCTGGATCGCGTCGTCCTCGTCGCCGAGATCTCGTCCCTGCGCGGCGAGTAGCTCCGCCTCGTCGTAACGGCCGAGGGTGCACAACAGGCGCCCGCGCTGCGGTGCGACGGTGGAAAGGACTGCGGTGCTGCCGTGCTCGGCCGTTTGGTCGCAGACGATGCGAAGCCACTCGGCCGCAGCCTCGTGGTCACCGTCGAGCTCCTCGATCTCCGCGAGAAGGGGAAGGACTCGGGTCTGGTAGACGGCGAGGTCCTGGGTCGCCCCAACGCTGGTCTCGATCAGTGTCCGGGCCTCACTCATCCGGTCGAGCATCGCGAGGACGACCGCCCTGCGCATCTCGATGGCCGGATGCGGGTAGCCCGCGGCCAGTTCGTCGAGCCGTTTCAGCGCATCGACAGCTGACCGAGGCCCGACATGCAGAGCGACCGGGAGAAAATACGGGTAGGTTCGCCGCCCGGCCAACGCCGCGTGGCGGAGCGCCTGCTCGGCGGCGTACTCTGCGTCCGCGTAACGGCCGCGAAAGTTGTAGGCGCCGTCGGCGAGAGAAAGCCAGACTGCGGAGACCGCGGTATGGTCGCCGGCTGCTTCGAGTAGCGGCAGGGCGGCAAGGGCGAGTTGCTCCTGCTCGTCGACCGAGGTAGTCAGCATGCCCAGGCTCGCTCGGGCCGCCATCGCACGCGCAAACGCCGCGCCGGTCGGGTCTCCGTCGGCCTCCGCGCGTTCCACGGCGCGCCGCAGGAACTGCAGCGACGTCGGGGGCGTGTCTTCGTAGCTGAGCCCCAGGTCGACGAGCAAGCGGACGTCGGGCTCGGCGAGTGCGGCCGCTCGCCCGAGCAGCGCCTGCGCAGCCCCTATGTCGAGTCGTGAGTACGCGCGCCGGCCCGCCGCGGCAAGACTCCCAGCGGCCCGTCCCGAGAGTTCCGCGTCAGGACGGTCGAGCTCGACCAGGTAGCGGGCTGCTTGTTCGAGGTGGTAGCCGAGGATCTCGTCGCGTTCGACGAGGTCTCGACCGTGGCTCTCGAGCCAGGCGGCGAAGCGCTGGTGCAGCTCTGCCCTGGTTGTTTTGGGGAGGGCGTCGTAGGCGGTGTCGCGGATCAGGAGGTGGCGGAAGCGGAAGCCGTCCTCACCGACGACCTGGGGCCGGTCGGAGCGGATCAGCTCGCGCCGCACGAGCGCTGCGAGGCGTGGCGTCACCTGCAGCTCCTCGGGTGTCAACGCTTGGACGGCGCCGCGGTGGAAGACTTCACCCTCGACCGAGCCGCATTCCAGCACTCGCCGTTCGGCCGGGTCGAGCTGGTCGAGCCGCGCCGCCAACAAGGCTTTCAACGACGCTGGCACTTCGACCTCACCAGCGGCTTCCTGGGTCATCGCGAGCATCTCGCTGATGAAGAGCGGGTTGCCGGCGGCGGCGGCGGCGATCCTCGACCGCAGCTCCTCCGGCAAGTCTGATCCGATCAACTCAGCTGCGTGGCTGTCGTCGAGCGGCTCGAGCCGTATCGTCACTGGCCAGGTGGGGCGTGTGTCGAGCAGCTCCGGCCGGGCCATGCAGAGCAGCAGCAGCCGCGCACCGCTCGAGAGAAGCGCAGCGTGTTCGATCAGGTCGAGGAAGGTCTCCTCGCCCCACTGAATGTCGTCGAACACCACCACGAGCGGCGCCTGCTCCTCGAGCAGCTTGCGGAAGGCCCAACCGATCTCCTCCGCTGTCGTCCCGGCATCACTCTCGCCCAGCAGCGAACGGAGCGCCGCTGCAGCAGCGGGATCGGCCGGCAGCACGTCGAGTTGCTTGATCACCTCGACGACCGGCCAGTAGGTGATCCCCGCCCCGTAGGGCAAACAGCGGCCCCGCACGACCCGCGCCTCGATCGACGCCATAGCTTCGGCCGCGAGCCGCGACTTCCCGATCCCCGGCTCACCCACGACAGTGATCAGCTCACAGTGCGGCTCTACCACTGCCCGCCCCCAAGCTTCCGCGAGGAGCCCGAGCTCGCGCTCCCGACCCACGAACAGCGAGTCGTGCCGGCGCTCCGACGCCGCACGAGCGGCCAGCAGCCGAAACGCCGGGACCGGCTCGGCCTTCCCTTTCAGCACCAGCGGCTCGACCAACTCCGCGTCCACCGCGCCTTGCACGAGCTCGTGCGTCGGCTCACCGATCAGCACCTCACCCGGCGCCGCCGCCTGCTCGAGCCGCGCCGCCACGTTCACCGCATCGCCGGTCACCAGCCGCTCCGCCGTGCCCGTCACCACCTCACCGCTGTTCACGCCGATCCGTCCGTTGATGCCGAGCTCCGGCAGAGCGTCCCGCATCTCGACAGCGGCCCGGCAGGCCCGGAGCGCGTCGTCCTCGTGGACCACCGGCACCCCGAACACCGCCATCACCGCATCACCGATGAACTTCTCGACCGTCCCGCCGTGCGACTCGACGATCCCACTCATCCGCTCGAAATAACGGCCCAACAAGACCCGCAAGGCTTCCGGGTCAGTTTGTTCGCCGAGCGCAGTCGAGCCGACCAGGTCGCAGAACAACACCGTCACCGTCTTGCGCACCTCCCGGGCGACCGAGCCAGCCGCGAGCGGCGCAGCACACGACATGCAGAAGTGCGCCTCGTCCGGGTTCTCGCGACCGCAATTCGCGCAGACCAGCACCAGCCGAGGCTAGAGCATCCACAGCGCAACAGCTACACGCGGAAGCGTTCGCCCATGGAGTCGATCAGACGCTTGGGACTCCTATACGGGCCAACGTCAGGCGGTTCAGGGTGCGGCGGGCGCCGTTCCGCCGTAGGCGACGGTGAAGCCGTTCGCCGACAACGGCGAAGGGACAGACAGGTCGGAGCTCCCGTCGTTCAGGATCACCTCGGTGGTCGAGGTGGCCGAGCCATTGACTCCGAGCCCGGTGAACGTCACCCCTGGGACGTAGTTGCCGAGGGGGTCGAGCGCCCCGGTCGACCCGGAGGTCGGCGCTTCGACGATCCACTCCGCCGAGGTGCCCGGCCCGGTGTAGTCCTGATCGATGAGGAAGCGCTCGCCGGTCGTCTCGTCTGTGATCGAGATGGCCCAAAGCGTGCCGGACACCTGTCCGATCGTCACGTTCATCTCATCGCCCGGCGAGACGGTCATCGAGATCGGGGTCGAGAGGGCAGGGAGGATCTCCCACCACGCGTAGGTCAAGACGCTGTTTGCCGCTGGGTCATATCTCTGACCGACTCCGGCCTGGATCAACGAGTTGTTCGAAGCACCGTCGATCCCAACCCATTCGCCGACGTCACCTTCGGTCGAAGTAGCGTTCAGGTCGGGCACGTTGAAGGTTCCACTGACGCCCGTGAACGGGCCGCCCTCGACTGCATAACCCGACCAGTTTGGTGAGTGCGCGAGACCCAACGAGGCCGGTGCCGGCACCGGGAACGGGGTCGAAGACGGAGGTGGCGTCGCGGGAGGCGCGGCAGGAGGCGGGACGGGAGAGAGGCCCTCTGTGGAGCTCGAAGCCGCGACGACCGTCAGTCCCTGCTGAACGACGCCTCCGAGCCCGCGGACGCGAACGTTGTAGCGCAGCGTCTCCTCGAGACTCGCCGGATTCTTGACGGCGGGCATCGCGACGCGCGCGAATCCCGATCGGCAGGGGACCGTGCGCACGAGGTAGAGCCTCGACACGGGAGTGTGCTGCGCGAGGAACGTGCAGCTCGTGGCATTCCGAACGCGCACGGTCATCGTGACCCGCTTGCCGAGTGCGACCGGATGGGTCCCACCCGGCGCGGTGGCTGCGATCGAGAGGATCAGCGGCCGTGTGGGAGCGGCGGCGGCGGCTCCCGCCGTCGCTGCGGCTAGCCCGAGCCCGACGGCGATCGCCAGCGCGGCCGCGAACCGGCGCCTGGCCCGCTCCTGGGACGAAACCGGTCTCGCCCCAGGAGCGATGGAGGCCATTAGCCGGCGACTCCGAGCAAGATCGCCATCGCGCGGAGTGACATCTGCGCGGGCGTCGCATTCGCCGGAAGCCGGGTACCTGCAGCCGGGCCTGGAGGCGTCAACCCGACCTGAGCACACGCGCCGTCATCCGCGACCGTCTGGCCGGTGAACGGCGCGGGGTTGCCGGTGAGGCTCGCGAACAGGTCGATGAAGTCGTAGTTCAATGTCCCTTGCTGTGCGAAGTGGCACTCGTCCACCGCAGCCAGGGTGCCCAGAGCGGTGTGATCCGCGTTGGCCGTGCTGCTCACTCCGTTCACCGTGCTCCCGATTTCAGCGATGCTGTTCTGAAGAGTGGTGATTTGCCGTTGCTGGGCTTTTACCTGCCTCTGCAGCGCTGCGATCTGGCCGGGAATGCCGGTCGGTTTCGCTGTCGCTACCGCCGGAATCGCGAGCGCAACAAGCAGCGCCGCACATACGTACTTGCTCAACAGAAGTCTCCTCGGTCGCGGGGCGACCTCGAGGTGCCTGCCCCAGTGACTCTGGGAATACCAGAACTGATGCCGATAGACAATCCCTTGAAATGGTCTTGTGAGCTGGTGGTTTGATCGACCCGTGGCGGGTGTCAGTGAGTCACGCATCACCACGGGCCGATCAAAACGTGAGCCCTGCCGCAGCGAACTCACGCTCTCATCAATGGAACCACCGACGGTGCCGGGCTCGTATGACACGAAGGGGTCGTCCTGGCCCTCGAGAGCGGCGTCCGGATCCGACGTGCGATCCGGTAGTCTCGGTTGAGTCCAGGTCCCGCGCCTCGCGAAAGCCCTGCTCGGACGGGCTTTTCGAACGAGGCAGGGCGCGAACGACAGACGCGAACGAAAGAGGTCGGATGGGGTCTCTGGCTCGGGCAATCGTCGTGACAGCGACGTCACTTCTCCTCGTCCCGTCGTCCGGCGGGGCCGCCACGTCCCCTCGCGCGTCGCTCGCGGCGATTCTCGCCGCAGGCCGTGCGCAGAGCTCGGTGCACTACGTTGCGATCGCGAACAACGGCGTTTCGCGCACCCGGCTCGTGTGCGATGTCGCGAAGACCTCCGGGATCCAGCGGATCACGTTCGCAGAAGGCGGCCGGACCGGGAAGGTGACCGTGCTCGTGAACGCCGGCACCGCCTACATTCGCGGTGACAGCTTCATCCTCACGAGCTACCTGGGGTTCAATCCGGTGGGCGCCGCCCGGTATGCGGGCAAGTGGGTTCGCATCCCTCACTCGGATCGCGCGTACGCACCGGTCTCCGCCGCCGTCACTCTGGGCTCGACGATCGACGAGTTCGAGCTCAATGGGCCGCTGTCGCTCCTGCCGGCGAAGACGGTCGCGGGCCAGAAGACGATCGGGATCAAGGGAACGGTCGGGAAGCCTGCCGCCCAGGCCTCGCTCTATGCCCGGGCTCAGGGAACGCCTCTGCCGGTGGGCGAGGTGGAGACGTTCGGCAAGGCACTCGACGAGACGCTCCTCAGTCGCTGGAACGAACCGGTGCACGTTCAGGTCCCGGCTCGATCCGTCCCGATCGGGGCGACCGGGCTCGAGTAGCAGACTGGCCGAGAACCGTCCGCTGTCCGTCTACTCGGCTAGCATCACCGGTTCCCGACGCGGCTTCGCCCGCAGAATCGACGGTGGACATTGTCCCCGAGAAGGCAGAAGACATCGCGCGGCAGGTAGCGACGGGCGCCGCCCAGGAAGAGCGCCGGGGAGACGCATTGAGCGCCTATCTCGACGAGCGCGTCGCGGCCGGTTACCGCGTCGAGACACGCGGACGCACCCAGGCGATCATCGCGCCCACAGGTGTTCGCTCGATGCTCGGCAGGTTCGACCGTTCGGGCGGCCGCGGCCGCCAGGTCGTCTCGGTGGACGACCAGGGTCACGTGACCGTCACACCCGCCGAACCACTGCGCTCGTAAAAACCGCCCCTAGCCCGTCGCCGCAGCTGCGGCCGGGGCCGGCGCGAGCGCCTGGGTGAGCGCCCGCTCGAGCGAGTAGAGCGGAAACGGCTTGACGAGGTACGCAGACGGGGCGAGCTCGAGCAACTCGTCGGTCGCGGGATAGATGCTCGTGAACAGCACCGGCACGTTCTGTGCGCGCAGATTCTCCGCGAGGCGCACACCGTCGAGCTCGCCGGGCTCGATCACGGCAACGTCGACGCCGAGATGACCGACGGCAGGCCCGAGGTAGGTCTCCGGTTCGTGGCCCAGACGGCGCACGACGAGCTCGAGCAGCGCCCTGATGTCGTCGTGGGGCTCGCAGATCAGGACACGGGCCATGACGGCAGAGTCGATGCACCGCGCAGGGATTCAGAGCGCGGGTGGTATGAAGTGGGTATGAACGCGCGCGTTCGCATCCTCGTGGTGGACGACGACGCCGACATTCGCCAGCTTCTCCGAGAGCTGCTCGAACGGATCGGCTACACGGTCGACGAGGCGGAGGACGGCAAGACGGCGCTTCGGAAGCTGTTCGCGAACGCCCCGTCGCTCGTGATCCTCGACGTGACGATGCCCGAGCTCGACGGGTATCAGACACTCGAGCGGATCCGCGACCTCTCGGACGTGCCGGTGCTGATGCTGACCGCGCGCACGCAGGAGCTCGAGAAGGTCCGCGGCCTGTCGGCGGGAGCCGACGACTACGTCGCGAAGCCGTTCGGCCGCCAGGAACTGCTCGCCCGCGTCCAGGCGCTCCTGCGGCGATCCGGAGGCAGGTCGGAGGTGATCGAGGCCTACAGCGACGGCTTCACGCAGGTCGACTACGCCCAGCGTCAGGTGAAGGTGCACGGCCGTGACGTGCAGCTGACGCCCCTGGAGTTCAAGCTGCTGTCGGCGTTCGTGCAGAACCCGAACCAGGTGCTCTCCCGCGACCAGCTTCTGGAGCTCGTATGGGGCGATCCGTATGGAGTGTCGGGCGACCAGGTGAAGCTCTACGTCGGTTACCTGCGGCGCAAGCTCGTCCCGGACGCCCCGCAGACGGCTCCGATCGAAACGGTGCGGGGGTTCGGCTACCGGTACCGGCGCACCTGATCGACGGGTTCCGCCGGGCAAGCGTTTCGTGAAGAGAGTTGGCGTCTCCCTGCCGCATCTCTACACTCTCCCGACAATCCCCTGACCCCCCAGACAGGAGGACGAGTGAAAAAGCGTTTCTACGTGGGCGCAGGAGCGTCCGCGCTGATAGCGGTCGTCGCTCTCGCGACGATGGTGAGCGGCGCGATCGCCAGGAGCGGTGCTACACCGCTGCCGGCATCGTCGTGCGGCGCGATCCAGAACCCAAGCGGTCAGTACCTGATCGCCTCCGACCTGCCCCTCGAGGGCTCCGGCCGGACTCAGACCACACAGATGGGCCGTGCAATCCAGTTCATCCTCAAGGCGCACGGTTGGAAGGCGGGCAAGTACTCGCTCGCCTACCAGGCCTGTGACGATGCGACTGCCCAGGCCGGCAAGTGGGACTCGGGCAAGTGCTCGGCCAACGCGAACGCCTACGCGCAGAACTCCAGCGTGGTCGGCGTCATCGGGACGTTCAACTCGGGTTGCGCCGAGATCATCGTCCCCGTGCTCAACCGGGCCTCGAACGGCCCCGTCGCGATGGTCAGCCCGGCGAACACGTACGTCGGCTTGACCCATCCGGGACCGGGCACCTCCGCCGGCGAGCCGGGCAAGTACTACCCGACGGGGAAGCGCAACTACGTCCGCGTCGTGGCGGCAGACGACTACCAGGGCGCTGCTGACGCACTCCTGGCGAAGTCGCTTGGCGTCAAGAAGGTGTTCATTCTGAACGACAAGGAGGCGTACGGCCTCGGCGTCGCGACGAACTTCAAGAACGCTGCTGTGAAGCTCGGCATCAAGGTCGTCGGGTTCACCGCGTGGGACGGCAAGGCGACCTCGTACGAGGCGCTTGCGGTCAAGATCAAGTCGTCTGGGGCGCAGGGAATGTTCCTCGGCGGCCTGATCTGCGAGAACGGCGGAAAGCTGATCAAGGACCTCTCGGCGGGTGCGCCCGGCGTGAAGATCATGGCTCCTGACGGCTTCACCCCGATCTCGGCCACCATCCAGGGTGCAGGGACGGCAAGCAACGGGATGACCGTTTCGGTCGCCGGCCTGCCGAACAACGCGCTCAAGGGTGCAGGCAAGGCGTTCGTCAAGGCGTTCTCGAAGGCCGACCACAGGGCCCCGGACCCGTACTCGGTGTACGCGGCCCAGGCAGCCGACGTCCTGATCCAGGCGATTGCCCAGTCCAACGGCAGTCGCGCGGACGTGGCGAAGCAGCTCTTCAAGGTCAACCTGCAGAGCAGCATCCTCGGCAACGTGTCGTTCAACGCGAACGGTGACGTGACCTCGAACCCGGTCACGATCTACAAGGTCAAGGGAAGCACGTACCCGCCGTACAAGGTGATCGTGCCGCCCAAGGCCCTGGTGAAGGCCGCTTAGCCGGGACCCCAGCCTCACCAGCAAGTGATCGATCAGAGGGGGAGAGCGCGAGCTCTCCCCCTCTTCCTATGCTCTAGGGATGTCGCTGGCCGCCGTTCCGAACCTGGAGAACGAGCTCGACGGACTGTATGCCCTCCCCCTGGTGCAGTTCACGAAGGCGCGGAACGATCTCGCCGCCCGGTTGCGGAAGGCGCACCAGGACGACCTTGCCGCAGCCGTGCGGGCGTTGAAGAAACCGAGCACCGTCGCGTGGGTTGCGAACAGCCTCGCACGCGAACAGCCGAAACAGGTCGACGCGCTCTTGCAGGCAGCCGAGCAGCTACGTGACGCGCAACAGCGTTCGCTCGGAGGGAAGGCGAGCGCCGAGGAGGTCGGTGAGGCGTCGGCCGCCGAGCGTGAGGCTCTCCGGGGGCTGCTCACATCAGCTCGAACCGCGCTCGGAGCCCGAGCGACCGCACCGCTGCTCGAACGGCTGTCGCAGACCTTGCGCGCGGCCGCGATCGACGAGAACGGTCGCACGCTTCTGCAGCGCGGCCGGCTGACCGAGGAGCTGAAAGCAGCCGGCTTCGGACCGCTCGAGGCGGTGACACCGTCACGCCGCCGGGGTGACGAGGTCGCGCGCGCCGCTCGCGAGCGGGTCAAGGCGCTGCGGTCGGAGTCACGCCGGCTGGACACGGAAGCGCGCCAGGCTGAACAGGCAGCGAGCGACGCCGCGCGCGCAGCCGAGATCCTGGGCGACGAGGCAGCCGAGAAACGAAGTGAGGCGCGGCGGGCGGCCGCAGAGCTCGAGGAGGCCGAGGCCGACCTCGGCAAGCGGCGCTAGGAGGCCGAGGCTTTCTGATCGAGCTCCCGCAGGGCGTCGACCGCCTCGTCGACCGACCAGCAGACCCGCCCCACCTGCTCGATCGCGCCGATGACGAACAGGTTCATGCCGTCTCCGACCGCGTTGCCGCGCCTGCGCTGCAGGCGCAGATCGGTGACGATCCCGACGATGCCGCGGTGACGCGGATCGCCTCCGGCCACGAGCTCGGCGAACATGCCGATCTCGCATGCCGTGCCGTCGTCGACGACCGGGCCGTCGAGCCAGGCAACGAGCACGTTCGCCGCGCGCACGCCTCCCGCGTCGACGCGAAACACCTCGGCGGGCGTCAACTCGGCGAGCGCGTCGAAGTGCTCGTGCGGCACGAAGCAATCGAAGCCCTCGGCCCGCAGCCGCTCCGCGAGGCGGTCGAGCCACGCGCGTTCGGCCTCCGAGAAGAGGGGCCCGGCCAGATAGATCCGCATGGCGGAACGCTAGCGGCCGCCCTCTCGCGAAGCGAGGCTGGCCCGGCTCGCGCTGGCGAGCCGGGCGTCACCTCATTGGAGGGCGGGCACGTATTCCCGGCGGCTGAGCCACTGCTCGAGTGTGCCGATACCGGACGCCACTGCGGACCTGGCGCTCGAGATCTCACGCTCCTGGCGGCAATTGACCGCATTCGGGAACCGTGCCACGTACTCGATCAGCACCTCATGACGACGCTGCAGATCGAGCTGCCGGTGGCGTAGTACATCGAGAGCGACGTGCACATCGTCCATGCCCTCGGGACTCCCCGTCCCAGTCAGGCCACGTTCCATCGTTTTCCCCCTCGTCATCGATCGGAGAAGTCAAAGCGTCACACAGAACCGGGCGGATCACACTCCCTGGAACGAGTGATTCGCACGTTTCGCGGTGTCGGCCAGGCATGCCCCGTTCGACAGGCAGACGCGCTTCGCGATAGAACCCACCCGGCATGAGCGCTCCGGTCCCCAAGGGCACCGTCACCTTCGTCTTCACCGACATCGAAGGCTCGACCGAGCTCCTGAAGCGGCTGGGCGACCGGTATGGCGACGTCGTGGCGACCCACCGCCGCATCCTCCGCGAGGAATTCGGGCGGCGCGACGGCGTCGAGATGGACACGCAGGGTGATGCGTTCTTCTTCTCCTTCGCGCGTGCACGCGATGCAGTCGCAGCGGCAGTCGCGGCGCAACAGCGGCTCGCCTCGCAAGCCTGGCCCGACGGGATCAGGCTGTCCGTCCGGATGAGCCTCCACACGGGCGAGCCCGTCGTCGGCGAGGAGGGTTACGTCGGGATCGACGTCGTGCGCGCCGCGCGGATCTGCTCGGCTGGGCACGGTGGGCAGGTGCTCCTCTCGGCGGCGACGGCGACGCTCGTCGGGACAGCGCTGCCCGAGGGAGTGCGAGAACGCGACCTCGGCGAGCACCGGCTCAAAGACATCGACCACCCGGAGCGCATCTACCAACTCGACGTCGACGGGCTCCCGTCGACCTTCCCACCGCTCCGGACACACGGCGAGCAGCCGCTCGACTTCGAGCGGCGGCTCGAGCACCGGATCCAGTCCTACGTCGAAAGGCGCGTCGAACTGGCGCTCGCAGGCTCCGACCCGGCTGCCCGAGAACCGCCGTCCGGACTGATGAAGCTCGCCGCCGGCGGGCTGCTCGTCGCCTTCCTCGGCCTCTGCCTGCTCGCAGCCATCGTGATCGGGATCGTCGTGCTCGTTCGGTTCGCGTTCTGAGCAGCCGCCCGCGAGCCGGCCCGAGGGCGAGGCGTTCGCCTCAGTAGACTCGGTCGCCTGATGAAGATCGTCGTGACGAATCTCAAGGGCGGAGTCGGCAAGACGACGACCACCCTGTACCTCGCCGCCGTCGCCGCGTCCCGCGGTCACACACCGGTCGTGGTCGTCGACGCCGACCGGCAGGCGTCTGCAGCAGAGTGGCTGGAAGAGCGCCCGATCGAGGGCGTGGAGGTCATCGAGGCTCCGTCCGAACGCACCCTCGCGCGCGCGATGAACGCGGAGGACGGGACCGTGGTCGTCGACCTGCCGCCGGGAGACGAGCGGCTCGTCCAGTCGGCGATTGCCGCGGCCGATGCCGTCGTCATTCCGACGCGCGCGGGCGGCATCGAATTCGCACGCGTTGCCTACACGCTGGGAATGATCCCGTCGAAGACACCGCGCGGCATCGTCGTCACCGCGGCGCGGCTCGGCACGAATGACCTGCAGGAGACGATCGACTGGTGGAAGGCCGAGAACGTTCCGGTCTGGGGTGTCGTTCCGGAGCGCGTCGGTATCGCCGCGGGGCCCGAGGCCCGGCTGTATCGCGACGGGCTCGACGAGTACGGCAAGGTGCTCCGCCGCGTCCTGCGCTCCGGCTGATCCGGCGGTCCGATCAGCCGGAGGGCACCGGTGGGACCGCGTCCGCTGCCGGCTCTCGGCTTGGCACGCGGAGAACGGTCCCCGCCCAGTGCGGCATCCACCAGTTCGCGTCCCCCATGAGCTTCATCAATGCCGGGACGAGGAGGGCGCGGATGACGGTGGCGTCGAAGATGATCCCTGCCGCGAGACCGATTGCGAGCGACTTCACTTCGTAGCCGGGGCTCGATGAAAGGACGAGGAAGGCGAACATGAGGATCAGGGCGGCGCTCGTCACGAGCTTTCCGGTTCGCGCGAGGCCGAGCTCGATTGCCTTGTCGGTGGAGCCCGTCTCGTCGTAGGCCTCTCGCATGCGCGAGATCATGAACACCTCGTAGTCCATCGAAAGCCCGTAGAGGAAGGCAAAGATCACCACCGGGATGTAGGCCGTGGTCGCATGGTTCGCCGCAACGCCCCAGAGCGACGAGCCGTGCCCTTGCTCGAAGACGAAGACGACGATTCCGTAGGCAGCGGCAAGCGAGAGGAGGTTCAGTACCACCGCCTTGACAGCGAGCACGACCGAGCGGAACGCACGGGTCAGCAGGATCAGGGTCAGGAGCAGGATCAGCCCGAGCGCGTAAGGAAAGCTGCCGGACAAGGCGTGCAAGAAGTCACGGTCGACTGCGGCGGTTCCCGTCAGCGTGCCGTTGGTTCCTTGCAGGCTTGCGTTGACGCGGTCGACGATCTTCTGTATGCCGGGGGCGGCGCCGTCGATCGCGGCGAACCCTTCGACGAGCGAGTTCTGGCCTCGATGCCATCCCGGTGGTGCGGTCGCTCCGACCACTCCAGGCACAGCGCGCAGCTTCCCCGCGACCAGTTGAGCGTCGCCGCCGTTCTCGACGAGCACGTCGAGCGGCTTGATCACCCCGGGGCTGATGCCCGCGGCAGCGAGCTGGTCCCGGGCTGCGATCGCGGTGCCGTGGCCCGGGAAGTACTTGAGCTGCGCTTCGCTCGGATTCAGCTGCGTTCCGAGCCCTGCGAGAACGGCGACGATCGCGACCCCGACAGCCGCGACGGCGATCGGGCGGCGGAGCACGAAGCGGGCCCACCGGCCCCAGGCACCGTCTTCGGGATGGCCGTGATCGATGAACCTTCGCGGCATCACGCGGACGCTGTTGATCCGTTGTCCGAGCACTGCAAGCATCACCGGCCGCAAGGTGATCGCGGCCAGCACCGAGACGACAGGGATCAGCATGCCGCCGAGACCAACGCCGCGGAGCAGCGGCCCCGGCAGCACGACCATCGCCAGGAGCCCGATCGCCACCGTCGTTCCCGAGACGATGACCGAGTGCCCGGCATGGGTCATGGTCTCGACCAGCGCGGATTCGACATCGCTGCCGTCACGGAGCTCGTCGCGGAAGCGGAAGACCATCAGCAGCGCGTAGTCGATCGCCACTCCGAGCCCGACGAGGGCGATCAGGAACTGGACGATGATCGAGACATCGGCAACGTAGGTCAGGGCCCAGACGAGCGTGAACGTGTTGAGGGTCGCTGCGACAGCGACGACGAGCGGCAACAGGACCGCGGGCAGCGTCCCGAGACGAAGAGGAGGATCACGAGCGCACCGAGGCCCCCGATCAGCGCCTCGAGGAAGACGCTCGAGCCGCCGCTCTTACCGACCTTGCTCGCCTCGACGAGCGCGTCGTGCCCCGTCACATCGACGCTGATCCCGGGGGCAGCCCCCTCGCGGCGACAGCTCTCATCTGCTCGACGCCGCTCAGCACATCGAGCCGGTGCTGACCGGGCTGGTAGACCTGCAGGAATGTCGTGTGCCGATCACGCGACACGTACATCGCAGCGCCGGTCGAGAAGTACGAGCTCGTCAGGGCGCCGTGGTTCGCCTTCGCCACGCGCGAGGCTTCAGCGGCTGTCGAGCCGACGCGGCAGTCGAAGGGCAAGTCGTCCTCGACGTGAAGCGGACGCCGCGCGGGTCAGCGTGTTGGTGACTCTGACGCCTATCCCGCCCGCCAGGGCCGCTGATTCAGTTGGTCGGATTGTGGGAAAGACAGTGGAGGGGACTCTCTGGCGAGTGATCAAGGGGGTAAGGATGAGAATTCGGCGTTGGCACAAGCAGGTGTTCGTTTCGGTCCTGGCCGCGTTTGCGACCGCCGTTGCGCTTCTTGTCAGTGGTGTTGCGACGCAGGCGGATCCCGGCCATCCGTACCTGGCGCTCGGCGACAGCGTGTCGTTTGGCTACATCACCCAGGCCGGGTTCGAGTATCAGAACCCCGACAACTTCATCGGCTTTCCGTACTACGTCGGACTGGCGCTCGGCATGACCCCGACGAACGCTGCTTGTCCCGGCGAGACGACCGCGGGGTTCTCGTCGGCAACCGGTGCCGACAACGGCTGTCGCCCTTACAAGGCGCACTTCCCGCTTCACACGAGCTACAGCGGCACGCAGCTGGCGTTCGCGACAGCGTTTCTGAACGCGCACCCGAATACGAGGCTCGTGACGATCCAGCTCGGCGCGAACGACGCGTTCCTGCTCGAAAGCCAGTGCAACAACCAGCAGGCCTGCATCGCAGCCGGGCTGCCAGCGCTCCTCCGCACCATCAGCACCAACATGGATGCCATCTATCGCGCGATTCGCTCGGCCCACTTCCACGGCCGGCTCATCGTCGTGAACTACTACTCGCTCGACTACAGCGACGCGGCCGGGACCGGCTTGACCCAGCTTCTGAACCAGGCGATCACGAGCCATGCACATGCCGACGGAGCGATCGTCGCCGACGCATTCAGTGCATTCGCACATGCAGCCGCCTCTGCAGGCGGACAGACGTGTGAGGCCGGGCTCCTGAACACGACACCCGGAGACCAGCAGACCTGCGACGTCCATCCAAGCCAGTCGGGACAGCAGCTGCTCGCGCAGGCCGTGGAAAACGCCTACGGCGGGCCTACCGGCCACTGACGCGACTGATCCATCGTGGTCCTGGCTCGCGTTTCGTCCCGGGCCAGGACCACGATGAGCACAAATCCGCGTGGCGAGATCCGCTCCACAAGGCTGGGGAGCGGAATCATCGCCGCAGGTGGCCTGTCGCCGCTCGCGTTGCCGCAGGCACGGAGGGCAATCGGCTGGACCGCATCCTGGGCGTCCGCGTCGAGCCCGGCTATCCCCTGAACAGGTGACGCTGACACGCCGGGCGTCGAAACGACTGAGGCCCGCATGAGCGGGCCTCAGTCCTGGCTCCTGGTTGGATTGTCCCTCCGTCAGGAGCCGGTCTTGATCGCGTACCAGCCGATGCCGGCCGGGTTCCGGTCGAGAACGCCACCGCCGCCGTCCACCCATTGGCCGGTGGCCTTCCAGCTGTTCGGCGGGTTGCACTCGAGGTGGTAGCCGCGGAGGTTGTCGCCACCGGCCACCGTCCCCGGGACAGCAGTGGGAAGCCACCAGCCGGAGGCGAGCAACTGCTCGGCTCGGTCGGTCGGGAAGACCGCTCCGCCGTCCTGCTCCCACTTCGAGTAACAGACGAACATCGAGTCCGGCTTCCTGTCGGCGCCTGCGGGCGTGAGCGTCGCCGAGATGTTCATCAGGTAACCCGAAAAGTTGGTCACGCTCAGGGTGGAACCGGCGGTCGGAACCGGAAGATTGAACGCCGGTTCGGAGAAGTTGTCGCTCCCACTTCCGGACTGTGCACACAGTGTCCCGGCAGTGGCCCAGACACCCAGCAAGTCTCCGGGCTCGACCGAGATAGCCGTTGTGAAGGTGTTGAGGGCGCTCGGCGTCAGGCCCTGCGCACTACTGGCGCCAACGACCAGATACTGGTCGGCAACACCGGTCGGCCTGACAACGAACACAGCGGCCTGGCCGCCACTGCCGTCCGCCTGGATGCTCCAGCTATTGAGGATCCAGTTCCCGGCAGGCACGGTGTAGCCGGGGGTCGTCTGGATGAGCGTCAGATCCAGCCCACAAGAAGTATTTCCGCCGGCGTGGCCGATCGTCGTGTCCGCCAACGCCTGACCTGCCCAGAGCGCAGCGATCGCGCCCAGGAGCGCAGTCGTGATGGTGAATCTCCGCAGCATGCAAGTTCTCCGTTCGAAGGGGAAGGGGCAACTTGCTTGTCGGCAGAAACGCGCAAGGCTTGAGAAGCCGCCGAGTCGCCGGTCGCGACCTGGAGCTCCCGAGATCCTGCGTGACCGGAGTCGGCGGGCAGCACACCGGCCGCCCCGGCGCATCCGTCGACCAACTTTGCACCGGTTCGGCCCGTCTGAATCGAACCCGATGCCCTTCACGTACAAGCTCAGGACTCCGGACGGCGACGACGTCGGCCAGATCGAACTCAACCAGCCCGCCACCGCCGGAGAGGAAATCCGGCTCACCGGGCACCGCCGGATGCTCATCCGGACCGTCGTGCCGACGCCACCGATCGAAGAGCTCGTCGACAGCCCGTGCGTCGGTTTCGTGGTCGTCGAACCGGTCGAATAGGCCCAACTCATGGATCCCTATGTCATCATCCGCCGCTACGACGACGACCGCGAAGAACGCTCCGACTGGGCTCACAGGCACAACATCCGGGTCGTCGGAAACGCCTGGCAAGTCGAAGGCGACGATCTGACATGGAAAGTCACCAAAGTGACCGCCGGCGACGCCACCAGACCGGCGGCGATCGTGCTCGAACCGCTCGCTGAATAGCGTCGACGGGCTTCACCCCCGGCACATTCCCAACCCCGCGCGCCGCGAGTGCTTTCCGAAAGATCCGGAGCCTCGCCGGGCCTTTGTCGATCTTGGCCATGCTGCGTGGCCGAAGGGATCGACCAGGTTTCTGGGGCCACTTTTCCTAGCCTGGCAGTCACCTGCGTGGAGCGCTAAATGGTTGACAGACGGTCGCCGATCGACCTCGGCGCTCGTTTTGGCCGGCGGGCAGCGTCCGAGGACCCGAAGCGCTGTCTGCCGGCCTTTCGTGCGCGAAAGAGTTCCTTGCAGGTTGACCTGGACCGGACATAATCGGCGGGCGGCAAGTCTTGGTCTCTCCCCCTGGCACGGGCTGAAGGCCCCGGACCGGCCGCTTGCCAAACCGGGCTGGGCCGTTTTTCGGAGTACCCCCTTCGGACGGCCCAGCCCGGTCAGCTGTAAGAAGGGATCTTCGGGCTCACGGCCTGCGAATCGCGTGTGAAGCGGGTCGAGTCTGGTGGACAGGTCGACGTCGTTGTAGCCTCGATCATCCCGGGGTCCGACGAAGGAGACGCAAATGCATGCGCTGATTGGACGGGTCATAATCACGCCGGAGCGGGCCGACGAGGCGCTCTCGATGATCGAACAGCACGGGGTTGTGATGCTTCGAGGCATGGCTGGTTCGTCGGACGGCTACTGGGCACGGACGATCGAGGGCGAGTTGATCCAGCATTCGTTCTGGCTCTTCGACACGGAAGAAAATGCTCGAGCTGCCGGGGCCACGTTCAGGAGGCTTCGCGAGCTGCCAGACGCGCCCGCAACGTTCGTCAGCGTCGACGTTTGCGAGGTGATTGGCCACACGTAGCCGACTCCCCGCACGTGTTGGCAGTTACAGCCAGGCTCAACGAGCGTCTCGTTCGACGAGCCCGGCGAAGGCTGGATCTGAGTCCTCCGAGAACCCAACGTCGGACGCGTGGAGTGCAGACTGCGCGTTTATCACGGCCAAGTACGCGGCGGCCCCGTAGCCGGAAACGGCTTCGCCGTAAGCCTCCCAGCGGCCGCGGCCGCCTTTGAGCGTGTAAGCGGACATCGCCTCGATCATCTGCTGATAGCGACTCCGAGCTTGCCCGATCGTTTCCCCCACGGTGGCGCTGTCATCGATCCCTCGTCGGTCTTCGAGCCCGTAGCGCTCGATCGCGTCGGCATACGCATCGAACCGCACCACGGGGACACCCTCTCGCTCCTCGAGCTTGCGAAGAACGTCGCCGAGGAACGCAAGCGCCTCTTCGTTCCGGCGTCGCGCTTTCTCCCTCATGCGAGCATCGTCTCAGGTGAGGAAGGTGCATGTCACGGGAAAGGCGGATCCCGTCACCACATCGCAGGCCGGCGCCGTGCGGACTTCGCGTCATCCCTGAGCAAGATGACCCGCACAGCCAAGCCAAAGTCGCGTAGCCGTGCGGGTCTCAAAGGCCCATACGGGATTCGAACCCGTGCCGCCGCCGTGAGAGGGCGGTGTCCTAGGCCACTAGACGAATGGGCCGCGTCGAACGCGGGGCAGTGTACCGAAAGGCCCCGCGCAGACCTGGTGCTAGACGCCGATCTCGTGCAACAGCGGCTTCGTGTCGAGCGGGTCGAAACCGAGGCGGCCGGCGATCTCCTCGCTCGTGGGCTTCGTGCCTTCGCGGAAGAGCTCCCTCAACAGTTCGCCGGTGCGCGGGCTGCGCCACCAGTCGCCTCCCACCTGGTCGACGAGATGGTGCCGGAGCTGGGCCGAGCGGATCCAGGCCCGTAGATAGTCGGCCGAATAGAACCCGGCGTCCATGTCGGACAGATAGTTGTCGCGGCGATACAGCACGCCTGTGGCCTCGGTCAGCAGCTGCTCGTACACGCCGGCGTCACCGCCGTCGCCCCCGAACCGCGACCAGAAGTCGAGCTCGAACCGAAGCTTCGCCTCGTAACGCCGGTAGAGGAGCGCCTCGAGAAACGTCGTCGCCTCCGCGTTCTCACGTGCCTGTTCGGGCGACAGCCCGAAATACAGCTCGTGCCACTCGGGCTCGCGCGAGATCGCCTCGACGATGTACGAGTAGATCTCCGTCAGCGCGTGGTCGCGCGAGATGCGGCGGAAGATGTACGGCAGGCCCGGGTCGCAACCGGCGTAGTGCAGCGCGTGCCCTGCCTCGTGCAGGAACGCCTGGTAGTCGTGCAGGCCTCCCTGAGCCCGGGTGATCAGGTGCACGACCTTCGGCGGGTCGCTCGCGATCACGCAGGCACGGGGCGACTTCTGTGGCCGGTCGTCGAGGTCGAGCTTGATGTTCGGCTGCGCGTTCAGGTCGAACCCGAGCGCCTCGAGGGTCTGCAGGCAGATCTCGGTCGCCCGGTCCTTCGCGTACGTCGCCTCGAGCGGCGAGAGCCGACGCATCCACGCGGTGTGGTAGCTGGAGGGAATCGCCTCGCGGTCGTCGCCGAGCAGCTTTGCGAACCACCGCTCGCGCAACCGTTCATACGCGGCAGTCGAGTCGTCGCTCGCCTGCTTGAGCGCGACCGACAGTTCCCGCAACGAGATGTCCTTCTCTTCCTCGTTGCGCTCGACCGCATCGGCGATCCCGGAGTAGTCGGCCGCGAGCTCCTCGCTCGAGGCCAGAAGCTCCTGCCGGTCGTCGTTGAACAGGGCGCTGGCTGCAGCCTGGATCGCCCCGAGCTCTTCGCGGTCGGCGTAAGCCGGCAGCACCGCGAGCTGCGCCTGGGCATTTCGCAGCGGCATCGCTTCACCCTTGAACGTCACCCGTGCGGCAAGGACACGATTCTCGAGCTCGTCCTCGCGCTCGGCGAGCTGCGCGGAGATCAGACCGGACTCACAGGTCTTGCGGAGCCGGTAGAGAAGCTCACGCTCATCGCCGGCCGAGCCTTCTTCCGCCTCCCCGAGCGCGTCCAGCTGTTCACGGCTGAAGAGGTCGGCGAAGCGGCGAACGATCTCGGCTTGCTCGGAGACCTCCTTCTCCCCCACCCTCACGGCGCGCCACTCTTCCGAGCGCTCGAACAGGTAGCGCTGAAGGCGCGCTTCGAACTCGGTCGGGCTGAGGACGGAGGTGGAGCTCACGGTTCAACCCTAGCGAGGCGGCGTGCCGTGTCGACGAGGAGGCGCGGCTCGAACGGCTTGCCCAGCACGGCGTCGGCTGCGTCCCGGAACTCGTCGAGGTCGACCGAGCCGGTCACGAGCGCAACCGGGATCCCGGCTGCGCGCAACCGGCCGAGCAGTTCGCGGGTGTCGTCCTGCTGCAGGTGGACATCGAGGAGCACGACATCGGGCCGCTCCTGCGCCACGGCACGCTCGGCCTCGGCGATCGTCGCCGCCTCGCGCACGGCGAAACCGTCGAGCTCCAGATTCACCCGGCAGAGCAAGCGCAGCGACACGTCGTCGTCGACGACGAGCACCCTGGCCGCAGGTCGCCTCATCGGCGCAGGATGGTAACGGTAGGATCGGCGTGTGGGGCCGAAGACCGGCACCGATGAACGCTACTCGGTCGCCCTGGGCGATCTGTGGTCGGGGCTCGCCCGAACGCTCGCGAGGCTCGATGTGACCGCAGCCGAGCCAGAGCGGCTCGACGACGCCGGCGCCGCGCCGTCGCTCCGCCGGCTGCAGTACTCGTTGCACCTGGCCTCGGAGCACGTCTACGGCCTCGAGCCACCGCCCACCGCTGCGACCGCACACGCGGAGCTCGCCGACGCGCTCGTCTGCGCGCGCGATGCCACCGCAGATGTCGCCGAGGCCGTCTCGATCTGGGGCGGCGAGGGCGTCGATACTCTCCTCCACGAGTGGCGCGGCGCGTTGTTCCGCGTGCGGCTTGCCCGCATGCGCCTCGCCGCACCTGCGCCACGTGCCGTCGTCGTGGAGGAGACCTTCAAGCACGGCGTCGGCTGGCCGCTCGCCGCCTTCACCCTGGCGCTGATCGGAGCGTTCGCGTTCGTGGCCGGGGCGACCCTGCAGCTGTGGCCGCTCTGGGTCACGGGGCTCGTGGCGGTGTGCGGCTCGGTCGCCGCCTACCGCCCCTAGCCTCAGGCGGCGACTGCTGCGCCGAGCCGGGCCAGGCTCTCCTCGCGGCCCAGCAGCTCGATGCTCTCGAAGAGCCCGGGTGAGACCTTCGACCCCGTGATGGCGAGCCGGATGGGCGCGAAGGCGTCGCGCGGCTTCAGGCCGCGCTCATCGGCGAGGGCGCGCAGCGCCTCCTCGATCGCAGCGGCCTCCCATGGTTCGACCGCGGCGAGCCGCTCGGCTGCAGCACCACAGATCTCCGGGTCGATGCCACCCGGCGGGACGACCGGCTCGAAGAAGAAGCGGACGAAGTCCGGGTACTGCGAGAACTTCTCGATCTTCTCCTGGACGAGCGGAACCGTTGCACGCACCCGCTCGGTCGGCCACGAGATCTGCTGCTCGGACAGCCAGGTGGAGAGGCTGTCGGCGTACTCGTCGGGCTGGAGGCCGCGGAGGTAGACGCCGTCCAGCCAGTCGAGCTTCTTGTAGTCGAAGGTGGCCGGGCTCGGGACGACGCGTTCGAGCGAGAAGCGCTCGATCAACTCCTCACGCGACATGACGGTCGTCTTGTCGTCGTAGCTCCACCCGAGCAGCGCGAGGAAGTTCATCAGCGCCTGCGGCAGGTAACCGTCGGCCCGGAAATGGTCGACGGAGACGGCGCCGTGCCGTTTCGACAGCTTGCGACCGTCCTCGCCGTTGATGTTCGGCACGTGCGCGTAGACGGGCAGGTCCGCTCCCAGCGCGCGCAGGATGTTGATCTGCGTCGGCGTGTTCGACACGTGGTCTTCAGCGCGGATCACATGGGTTATCTCGTCGAAGACATCGTCGACCGGACTGACGAAGTTGTAGGTCGGGCGCCCGTCGGAGCGGATGATCACGAGGTCGTTCAGCAGCTCGTTGCGAAACTCGATGCGTCCCCTGACGGCGTCGTCCCAGGAGACGACGCCGTCCGTCGGCTGGCGGAAGCGAATCGCGCCGTCGTCCTCGTAGGCCTTTCCCTCCGAGAGCAGCCGGTCGGCAAGCCCGCGCGCCTTGTCGGCCGTGTCGAGCTGGAACGTCACGTCACCGTCCCAGTCGATCCCCACCCAGCGCAGGGAGTCCTGGATCTGCTCCACTGCCTCCGCGACCTCACGGCTCGTGTCGGTGTTCTCGATCCGCAGGAGGCACTTGCCCCCTTGCTGACGCGCGAACAGCCAGTTGAAGAGGAACGTCCGGACCCCTCCGATGTGGAGGAAGCCGGTCGGGCTCGGGGCCATGCGGACGCGGACGCTCGCCATCTCTCTATCGTAGGGCGGCGGTGGAGTTCGGCGCGCACATGTCCTCCAGCGGGGGAATCGACACGGCGATCGACCGGATCGAGGCGATCGGCGGCGACTGCGTTCAGGTGTTCACACAGAGCCCGCGCATGTGGCGCCCGACGAATCACAAGCCGGAGGCGATCGAGCGGTTCCACGCACGCCGGGCCGAGGCGGGCATCGGCGGCGTCGTGTGTCACGCGCTCTACCTGGTGAACCTCGCGGCCCCGGACGACGCGATCTATACGAAGTCGGTCGAGACGCTGAAGACGACGGTGGCGGCCGGACAATCGATCGGCGCGGAGGCGGTGATCTTCCACGTCGGCTCGCACCTGGGCTCTGGGTTCGATGCGGTCGTCGACCGCATCTCCGCCGGCCTGGCGCAGATTCTCGAAGTGTGCGAGGGCGACACGTGGTTGTGCATGGAGAACTCCGCCGGGCCGGGTGCAACGGTCGGACGGTCACTGGAGGAGCTCGAGGTACTGATGGACCGGCTCGACAGGCATCCGCGGCTCGGCATCTGCCTCGATTCGTGCCATCTGTACGCCTCCGGCTACGACGTGACAGACCCTGCGCAGGTCGACGCCGTCGTCGCGCAGATCGACAAGGCGATGGGCATCGACCGCGTGCGAGCGCTGCACGTCAACGACAGCGCGATGCCGCTCGACTCGAACCGGGACCGCCACGCCAACATCGGCGAAGGGCTGATGGGCGAGAACCTCGGCGCGTTCATCGCCCATCCGGCGTTCCAGCAGCTGAGCGCCTACCTCGAGGTGCCGGGAGTGGACAAGCAGGGCCCGAACGCGGACGAGATCCAGAAGCTCCGCGATCTGCACGCGCGCTGGACGAACAGCGTCTGAGCCAGCTCAGACGCGGCTCAGAGCAAACGTGGCAAGAGTCGCGCCGGAGAGAGCGAAGTGTGTGACGGTTTGTGCACAGGCGGCGTAGGACCCGTGAGATGACTTTCGCTCAGGCAGCCGAAGCGCACCTCGACGACGTCTACGGCTACCTCGCCTGGTTCACCGGCGACCGGACCGCTGCCGACGACCTGGCCGGCGAGACGTTCGAGCGGGCGCTCCGGCTCTGGCACCGCTTCGATCCGAACCGGGGCTCCGCCCGAACCTGGCTCTGCCAGGTCGCACGAACGGTGGCGCTCGACCACTTCCGCTCCGAGCGCCGGCGCACCCGGCGCGAGCAGCTCGCCGCGCAGCACGACCGCGTCGAGGAGCGCTTCGTCGAAGGGCTCTCGCCCGACCTGGAGACTGCTCTCCGAGCGCTCTCGGCCGGCGAGCGCGAGGTCGTCGCGCTCCGGATCCTGCTCGACCTCGACGCAGGAGCGGCAGCCAGCGTGCTCGGGATCTCGGCCACGAACTGCACGACGCGCCTCAACCGGGCGCTCACGAAACTCGAGGAGGCGCTCCATGTCGCAGCGTGATCTCGTCGCCGAACTGCGCGGCGCGCGCATCGACGCACCGCCCGAGCTTCGCGCTCGCGTACGGCTGATCGCAGCCGCCGACACGACACCCAAGCGCCCGACCTTCACGTGGCGTCGCGCGCTGGTGCTCGCCGTTCCGGTGGCCGCGGCGATCGGAGCGGCGATCGTGCTCACCCGACCCTCGCACAGCCCGCCGGTCGCCGTGCCCGTCGAGCGAGGCATCGCGCACGGCGCGCCCGACTCGGCGGTCACGCAGGGGAAGGCGTTCTCGTCGCCCGCCGTGCCAGCACCGCTTGCGCCCGCCCCCTCGGCGACACGGGTCCAGCGATACGGGGCCTATCTCGCCCTGCGCGTCGCGGATCCGGATGGTGTCTCGGCCGGGGTCAAGCGTGCGCTGCGCATCACCAAGTCACTCGGCGGCTATGCCGGCTCGGTGCATGCGACCACGACCGGCACAGCGGGCAGCGCCGATCTGACGCTGAGAATTCCGCGTACCCATGTTCAGGAGGCGATCGCCCGCCTGTCTTCACTCGGAACGATCACGGCCGAACAGGTCGACGTGCAGGACCTGCAGACGGGACTCAACGCGACCGACCAGACGATCGCGCGGCTCCAGCGGCAGCTCGCCGCTCTGCGCGCCCAGCCGCCGTCCGCTGCCAACACGATCCGCATCGCGGCACTTGTCCGGCAGATCCAGGGCCTGCAGCGGGCCGAGGCCGCCACGATCCGGACGGCTCGCTACGCCACGATCCGCCTGCACCTCGGCACGGCCGCTCCGAAGCCCGCCCCCGCGCATCACGGCCCGCTGCACGGCCTGCGCGTCGTGTTCCGGTGGGCCGGGATCGGCGCCGTCTACGTGCTCGCGCTCGGAGCGCCGCTTCTGCTCGCAGGGTGGCTCGTGTGGATCGCCGCCAGGACGATCCGCCGGCGCCGCGAGGACGCCCTGCTCAGCCGTTCGTGATCTGGGCGAAGATGCGGAAGGTCGGCTCGCCCACCGGAAGCTCGTCGAATTCCGGATTGACGCAGCCGAGCTCGTCGTCGAGCCGCGACTCGTAGGTCCGCTCGATCTCGGCCTTGCACATCGGCAACGGGCGGCGCCGTGCCAGGATGGCCCCGAAGCCCGGTTTGCGCGCTTCCGCCGCACGCAGCATGTCCATGTCGATCTCGACGTCGTACACCTTCTGCATGCAGCCGACGTAGGTGTGCCCCCACGCCTCGTAGGAGTAGACGAAGGGGCAGCCGCGCGCGAGACACGCGCCCGGGTAGACGACCTTGTCGCAGTGGACGCCGCAGCGGCGACACTCCAGCTCGTCCTGAGGATGGAGTGGCAGGGCCGGCGCGGCGGCGGTCTGCTCGGGTGTCATGGCTGCATTGTCCGAGCGTTTCCGGACGGCCGCAAGACTTGACTTTTCAGCCGGTGAGCGCTACGCGGCGCACAGCGTTCAGCACGTCCATGGGCGTGAAAGCCAGGAAGTCGGGCTCGATCGAAGCGGTGCTGTCGTCTGCGGTGAACCACAGTGCCTGGACGGTCGTCATGCCCAGGTTCGCGGCTCCTTGCACATCCGTCTCCAGCCGGTCGCCCACGAACATCGTGGCAAACGGCTCGACCGCGAGCTCCTGGAGGGCTCGCCGGAAGATCTCGGGCTCGGGCTTGGCCGAGCCCACCTCCTCGGAGAAGACCATCACGTCGAGGAGGGGCTCGAGCCCGAACGCCGCCGCATCCGCGCGGAGGAGGCGCGCGGGCTCCGGCCAGGAGTTCGCGACCAGCCCGGTCTTGATGCCGCGCCCACGCAGTGAGTCGAGGAGCGCCGTGGCCGAGCCGAGGACGGCATGCGCGGGCCGCCACACCTCGTGCTCCGCATCGATGAATGCGTCGACGTCGGCAACGCCCAGCTCGCGCAGCACGTCGGCATACGAACGATGCGGGACGCCGGGTGCGAGCATCAGCTCCCGGTAGCGGTCGGTGAAGCCGGGATCGTCCCGGCCGAGAGCGGCCCGATGACCTGCGACGAGCAACTCGTCGTCCCAGGTGAACTGGACGAGCGTGTTGCTCCAGTCGAAGAGGACTGCCTCGATCAACGCCCGGCTAGGGTAACGACGTGGCGCGGAGGATCCTCTGGGCATCGCTCGCCCTGACTCCGATTGCCGTGATTGCGCGCTACGGCTTCGACCTGGACGCGACCGCATCATTCGTCCTGGCGGCGGCTGCGCTCATCCCGCTCGCCTGGTTGATCGGCGAGGCGACCGAGAACGCCTCCCAGCACACGGGGCCTGGAATCGGCGGCTTCCTGAACGCGAGCTTCGGCAATGCGCCCGAGCTGATCATCGTGCTGCTCGCGATCGCCGACGGCCTACCGGGTGTCGTACGCGGAACGATCACGGGCTCGGTCGTCTCGAACATCCTCCTCGTGCTCGGGATCGCGATGATCGCCGGCGGGAAGGGCAAGGTGAATGCACGCTCGTTGCGCTGGCAGCTCTCCGGGGTCGCCGTCGCAGTCGGGCTGCTGCTCATCACGTCCGTGCCGGGCTGGCACGGCTCGCCGAACCGGGAGTCGCTCGTGGTGGCCGGCATCCCGGTGGCGGTCGCTCTGCTTGCCGTCTACCTCTGGATCACCATCAGGAACCTGCGGATTCATCACGACGCGGCCCGCGCAGCGCCCGACGCGCACGCCTGGTCGCTGACGACGTCGCTCGCGACGCTCGGGGCGACGACGCTCGCGACTGCGCTCGTCTCGGAGGTCCTGGTCCACTCCTTGCACGCGTTCGGCAAGGCGGTCGGGCTCGACGAGTTCTTCATCGCGGTGGTGATCGTCGCGATCGTCGGCAACGCAGCCGAGCACGGAGGCGCGATCGTGATCGCAAAGCACGGCAACACCAACCTGGCCACGGAGATCGCGATCACCTCGTCGATGCAGGTGGCGCTGTTCGTCGCACCGGTGGCCGCGATCGTGTCGCTCCTGCTCCCCCACCACCTCTCGCTCGCCTTCCGGCCGGTCGAGATCGCCACGATGGCGCTCGCCTCCGGCCTGGCGTGGCTCGTCACGAAAGACGGAACGTCGAAGCGCTGGGAGGGCTTCCTACTCGTCGGCGCCTATGTCGGCGTCGTGGCGGTCTACTACTTCTCCTAGTCCTACGCCTTGAACGGCTGCTGCGTGCGTGTGAACGGATAGCCCGCCCACACGAGCTGCCCGTCCTCGCTGCGCAGGCGCTCGCCGCGCTCGCGCCCGGCCGAGGCGCGCCAGCCGTCGCCGTCACGCTCGAACGTCGTCTCGGCACGGCCGGGCGGCGTGCCGACGACCTTCGCCTGCAGCGCACCGTGCTCCCACCAGAACACGAACTCGTTGCCCTCCGACCACCAGCGTCCGAGCAGCGCGCGCACGTCGTCGGGTGGATCGGCCTCGGGCCGCCACGGTTCGATCGGCTCGGGCCAGAGCTCCATTGCCTTCTCGACCAGGGAAACGGCGAACAGATCCATGTTCCCGCGGGTCCCCGAGTTCGTGAGCGCGGCTGCTCCGGTCTGCGTCTTGCGGTGCACGTAGACGCCGGCGAGATGACCGGCCATCGCCCCGCCGTGCCCGCCGTAGATCTTCCCGTTCTGGTTGTAGAGCATCAGGCCGAGCCCCCAGCCGAGCACCCAGCTGTCGGGGTAGTACATGACCTGCGGGAACCACATCTCCTCGATGGTCTCCTCCGACAGCACGCCGTCGGCGCCGCGCGCGAGGAACGTCGCCCAGCTTGCGAGATCCTCGACGGTCGACCAGAGCTGCCCCATGGCCGCCACTCCCCCGAGGTCGGTCTCGGGCTCGCTCCAGACGGTGCGCGCGTACTCGTCGACGAGGTAGCCCTGGGCCTTCGGGGCCTGTGGGTACCAGGTGGTCCGCGCAAGCCCGAGCGGCCCGATGATCCGCTCGTCGACGTAGTCCATGTACGGCTTGCCCGACTTGGCGGCGACGACCCGGCCGAGGAGGCCGAACCCGAGGTTCGAGTAATGGTGAGCCTGTGCGGGGTCGAGTGCGAACGCGACGTCGAGCTCGGCCTCGGTCGGGGTGGTGCCGTCGACGAACATCTCGCCCACCTCTCGTTGCAGCCCCGCGACGTGTGCCAGCAGACGCCGGATCGTCGGTGAACCGTCGGCGAGGCCGTCGAGGTGCTGGCCGAGACGGTCGTCCAGGTCGAGAGCCCCCTCGTCGCGCAGCTGCATGATCGCGGTCGCGGTGAACGTCTTCGTGATCGACCCGATGCGGTACTGCGTGCCGGGCGTCGCCTCCCGGCCCTCCTCGTAGCTCGCGCTGCCGACAGCGTTCGACCAGGAGAGCTCGCCCTTCCGCACAACGGCGGCCGCGACCGACGGGAGCCGGTCGGCCTGCCGTTCCTGCAGGAGCCGATCGAGCGCCTCAGGCGTGGACATGAGCCTCGAGCGCCCGCGGGACCAGCTCGACCGCGCGCTCGATGTCGTCGTCGGAGACGTCGAGATGCGTCACGGCCCGGAGCGTGCCTGCCTTCGTCTGGGAGAGCAGCACGCCCTGTGCACGCGCCCGGGCGATCGCCTCGTTCTCGTCCAGTTCCAGCGCAGCGACGTTCAGCTGCACGAAGTTCGTCTCGACCAGCTCGAGATCGACGGGCAACCCCGCCGCGGCCCACCCTTCGGCGAGCCTGCGCGCGCGGGCGTGATCGTCGGCGAGCCGCTCGACGTTGTGATCGAGCGCATACAGCCCGGCCGCAGCAACGATCCCCGCCTGACGCATCGCACCGCCGAAGCGGTGCTTCTCCAGACGAGCGCGAACCATCAGGTCCTGCGAGCCGGCAATGAGCGCGCCGAGCGGGCAGCCGAGCCCCTTCGACAGGCAAAGCGTCGCGGTGTCGAAGCTGCCTGCGATCTCCGACACGGCGACACCGGATGCAACCGCCGCATTCACGAGCCGTGCACCGTCGAGGTGCAGCCGCATCCCGAGCTCCCGCCCGGTCGCGACGACGGCCCGAAGCTCATCGAGCGGCCAGACGGTTCCACCGGCCGTGTTGTGGGTGTTCTCGAGTGCCAGGATGGACGCCCGCGGTCCCCAGAAGCCACCCTCGGTCCAGCTCGCGTCTCGCAGCTGAGCCGGCGTCAACCGGCCCCGGTGCCCCGGGAGGCCGCGCGTCTGCAGCCCCGAGTGGAACGCGGCACCGCCGAGCTCGGCCACCATGATGTGGGCGCGCTCCTCCACGAAGAGCTCTGATCCGCGCTCGCCGAGGATCGCGAGCGCGATCTGGTTGCCCATCGTCGCCGTCGGCAGATAGACGGCTTCCTCCTGGCCGAGCAGCTCCGCACCGCGCCGCTCGAGCTCGAGCACGGTTGGGTCCTCGCGCTCCTGCTCATCGCCGACCTCGGCGCTCGCCATTGCTTCGCGCATGCCTTGCGACGGCTTCGTCTGCGTGTCAGACCGAAGATCGATCATCGCGCGATCCTACGCGTGTGGAGGAGGACTGAGCTCCGAAAGCTGCGAGCTACGGTGTCGGGGTGGATCTCGAGCTCGTCACCGAGGTGCTGGCACCAGAGCCGGCCTTCCGCACGCGCCAGGTGTGGGAGTGGGCCGCGCGCGGCACGAAGTCGTACGCCGAGATGACGAACCTTTCGGTCGCCTTGCGCGACCAGCTCGAGCAGAGCGTCCCGTTCTCGACGCTGGAGCTCGTCCGCGAGGCGAAGTCGGTGGACGGAACGGTGAAGGCGCTCTTCCACACGACTGACGGCCATTCGGTCGAGGCCGTGCTGATGCGCTTCCGCGACGGCCGTCAGTCGGTCTGCCTGTCGTCGCAGTCCGGCTGCCCGCTGACCTGCACCTTCTGCGCGACCGGCCAGATGCAGTTCCGTCGCAATCTGACCGCCTGGGAGATCCTCGACCAGGCGCTGCACTTCCGGCGCCAGGTCCCGATCTCGCACGTGGTCTTCATGGGCATGGGCGAGCCGATGCTCAACTTCGATGCAGTGATCGCCGCCGCGCGGCGATTGCCGGACCTCGGCGTGACGCATCGCAGGACGACGATCTCCACTGTCGGCTGGCTGCCCGGACTGCGCCGCTTCGTCGACGAGCTCGACGAGCCGATCCGGCTCGCGCTTTCCCTCCACGCCCCCACCGACGCCCTGCGCAGCGAGATCATGCCGGTCAACGACCGCTATCCCCTCGACGAGGTGATCGCCGAGTGCCTGCGCTACTACGAGCTGCGCAGGCGCAAGGTGTTCGTCGAATACGTGATGCTCGCCGGTGTCAACGACTCGCTCGAGCACGCGCGCGGCCTCGCGCAGCTGCTCGACCCGAAGATCTTCAAGGTGAACATGATCCCGTACAACCCGACGGGCATGTTCGACGGTTCGTCGCGGGAGACGATGGCGGCGTTCAAGGACGCGTTGCACCGGTCGGGGTTCTCCCCCACATTGCGGCTCACGCGCGGCAGGGACATTGCGGCGGCGTGCGGTCAGCTTGCCGCCGTCGAGGCCGCGTAGCCGACGAGGCTGGCCCTGCAAGCAGGCCTCCTCGCCTTGGCTCTTAGTCGTATCGCGCACTCCGGGAGAGGAAGAGCGCGGCGGCTGAACTGCGGGCTTTCAACCAGGAACCCGGCCTGACAGGGCCAGTACCCGCATGGTACGCCTCCTGTGGCTGCTCACCGCGGCCGCCTCATGAGATAGTCGCGCTGCGAACGTCGACCAGCTTGGAGGAGAGTCATGTGGGCACGTGTGGCGAGGTTTGAGGGCGATCCGGCAGACGTGGACACGCGCGTGGCGAAGCTTCGAGCGCTGATCGACTCGGGGGACCGGCCTGCCGGGCTCGAGGACGCAAAGTTGCTGCTGCTCGTCGATCGCAAGTCGGGCGGGATGCTCGGCGTGACGCTGTTCGAGAGCGAAGAGGCGCTGCACCGTGGCGACGCGGCGATGAATGCCGGCCCCGGCAACGCCGGCAGTCGTTCCTCGGTCGACTTCTACGAGGTCCCGATCCAGACGCTCTAGGCGACGCCCGCAGCGACCGGCTCGCGGACGCTCGGGACGGACCGCTGCGCCGGCTGCTCGGACGCGACTACCTGTTCGAGCGCAGCCACGCAGCGCGGGTCGAATGCCGTGCCGGTCTCGCGGTGGAGCAACGCCATCGCGTCCTCGTGTGACCACGCGGCGCGGTAGACGCGCTTGGAGATCAGAGCGTCGTAGACGTCGCACACGGTGAGGATCCTGGTGTCGAGGTCGATCTCCTCGGCCGTCAGACGTCGCGGGTAGCCCGCTCCGTCGAGCCGCTCATGGTGATCGCGGACGAGATGGCGCACGGATGCCGAGAAGCCGCCGAGTTCACTGAGGAGCTTGTAGCCGCGCTCGGGATGCTCCTGCACCACGGCGTACTCGGCTTCGTCGAGCGGCCCGGGCTTCTTGAGAATCGCGTCCGGCACCGACAACTTCCCGATGTCGTGCACGAGAGCGCCGATCGCCAGGGTGCGCAACCTGCTCGCAGAGAGGCCCAGCACCTCGCCCACCTGCACTGCCCGCAGTGCTACGCGCCTCGTGTGCCGCTCGGTGTATTCGTCCTTGTCGGCCAGGCGCACGGTCAAAGCACGGACGTGCGAACCGAGGAAAATGTCCTCGGCAGCGACAAGGTCAGCCCCGCGCAGGTCGCCGGCCAGCGGCCGCGACTGTGCCGCCCGCGCCAGGTCGACCGCGACCGCGAGCCCGACCAGCAGGATCCCGTCGAGCTCGACCTCGTGGCCGATCCACCAGCCGAGCTCCGCGTAGTTCATCGTCAGAGCCGGCACGAGCGCCGTTCCGAGCCACACGAGGCCGACGACGACCACGAGATCGAGCGCACGCTGCGTGAGCAGGAAGGTGCGCGAGGCCCGCAGGATCAACAGCCCGTACGCCACGAGCCCGACCACGAGCAGGCCCATCGCCGCACCGCTGTCCGGCGCAGGAACGGCCGGCAGCAGGCTCGGCCAGGCGAGCGCCGAGATGCCGAGCCCGATCACGACGGCGAGCAACAGGCCTTCGAGGATCAGCAGCGAGCGAATGCTCTGGAGCACGCGTGGCAACGGAAGGATCGAGAGGGTGAGGAGGACGGCGCCCGCGGGCAAGGTCGCACCGCCCGTGATCGCGACGACACCGTTGTTCCCGAACCACACCCCGGGCGTGGAGAGGCCGTGCAGGGCGAGCAGGCTCGCCATCACGGCGAATGCGGTCCCGACCAGCACAGTCCTTGTGTCGGAGCGCCGCGCGCCGACCACGGTCAGGCCGAGCGCAGCCGCGGCAGCGGCGAACGCGCTGAATCCCACCGAGTAGAAGTGCACCTTGCCGGTGAGGCTCACCGTCACATCGCGGAGGACAATGAGGACGGCCGCGGGCAGGAGCGCCGCCAGGACGCCCAGAGTGACCACCGGCAGGAGCCGTTCCCGCAGTCCTATCCGCACCTCGCCTCTTTCGGCACGAACGACCGGGGGCTTTAGCGTCCCGACCCGCCGGAGGGATGCTGACAGGCGCTCCGCCCCACGGTATGACTGTCGTGTGGTCATTGTGATCGGCGCCGGTCCTGCCGGCCTCGCGGCCGCCGCGATGCTGCAGAACGCAGGGCAGCAAGTCGTGGTCCTCGAACGTCTCGAGGTGGGCGCATTGTGGGCGTCGCGCTACGACCGCCTCCACCTGCACACCGTGCGCTGGCTGTCGGGCCTTCCCGGCCTGCCGATCCCCCGCTCCGCCGGCCGGTGGCCCTCGCGGGACAGGGTCGTCGACTACCTGCGCGCCTACGCCGCATACCACCGGTTGGAGATCCGGACCGGCCTCGAAGTGAGCGCGATCGACGCCGTCGGCGGCGGCTGGGCGGCGAAGACCTCGGACGGTGAACATCGCGCCGATCGCGTGGTCGTCGCGGCCGGATACAACAACGTCCCGTTCCTACCCAACTGGCCCGGCGAGCTCGAGCGGGAGCTCGTGCACTCCGCGCACTACCGCAACGGCGAGCCCTTCCGCGGCCGCCGGGTGCTGGTCGTCGGCGCCGGAAACTCGGGGGCCGAGATCGCCGTCGATCTCGTGGAGCACGGCGCAGCGGCGGTGGCGCTGTCGGTGAGAACGCCCCCGGCGATCGTGCGCCGCGACGTGCTCGGGCTGCCGACCCAGGTGTTCGGCGTCGCGAGCGGGCATCTGCCGGTCGCCGCGGTCGACGCGATCGCCGCCACGATCCGCCGCGTCGCCATTCCGGACCTCGAGCCGTACGGCCTGCCGGCACCGGCGCGCCCCTACACCGACTTCCTGCACCGGTCGAACCTGCCGATCCTCGACGTCGGCATCGTCGACGCGGTTCGCACGGGCCGGGTTCGCGTCGCGCCTGCCCTGGCAGGATTCGAGCCCGGCGTGGCGCTCTTCGCCGACGGCTCGCGCGAGGAGTTCGACGCCGTAGTGGCGGCCACCGGCTTCCGGCCCGGCCTCGCGGGCCTCGTCGGGCACCTCGGCGTGCTCGGCGACAGCGGGGTCCCCCTCGTGCACGGAGCTGACGAGCATCCGGAGGCCCCGGGGCTCCACTTCATCGGGTACCGCGTCGTCCTCGGCGGGACGTTCCGACAGGCGGGAATCGAGGCCCGGCAACTGGCCCAGGCAATCAGGCCCGGGCAGGCAGGCCGGCGAACACCGTAGACCGGCTCGCTACCCTGCCGGGCCGTGTCGAAGACCCTCGCCCACCGCGACGACCTGAGGAACGTCGCCATCGTCGCGCACGTCGACCATGGCAAGACGACCCTCGTCGACGCGATGCTCTGGCAGTCGGGCTCGTTCAGGGAGAACCAGGACGTCGCAGAACGCGTCATGGACTCGGGCGATCTCGAGCGCGAGAAGGGGATCACGATCCTCGCCAAGAACACCTCGGTCCGCCTGAACGGCACGAAGATCAACATCATCGACACCCCCGGCCATGCCGACTTCGGAGGTGAGGTCGAGCGAGGCCTGACGATGGTCGACGGCGTGCTGCTGCTGGTCGATGCCTCCGAAGGGCCGTTGCCGCAAACGCGCTTCGTCCTGCGCAAGGCGCTCGAGGCGCGGCTTCCGGTCGTGCTCGTCGTCAACAAGATCGACCGGCCTGACGCCCGCATCGAAGAGGTCGTCAACGAGGTGTACGAGCTCTTTCTCGACCTCGACGCGACCGCCGAGCAGATCGAGTTCCCGATCGTCTACACGATCGCCCGCGAAGGCAAGGCCGGGCTCGACCCGACGGCGCTCGCCGACGACCTGACGCCGCTGTTCGAGACGCTGCTCGAGACGATTCCCGCCCCGTCCTACGACCCGGACCATCCGCTGCAGGCGCTCGTCACGAACCTCGATGCTTCGCCCTACGTCGGCCGGCTCGCTCTGCTGCGGGTCCGTCACGGCGTTCTCAAGAAGGGCCAGCAGATTGCCTGGTGCCGCGCGAACGGCGAGATCGAGAACGCACGGGTGACGGAGCTCCTGATCACCGAGGCGCTCGACCGGGTCCCGGCCGATGAGGCCGGCCCGGGCGAGATCGTCGCGCTGGCCGGCCTGCCCGAGGTGACCATCGGCGAGACGATCGCCGACCCCGACGATCCACGGCCCCTCCCGGTGACCGTCGTCGACGAGCCCAGCCTCTCGATCACGATCGGGATCAACACCTCGCCGCTCGCGGGCACCGAGGGAGACAAGCTCACCGCGAGCCAGGTCAAGCAGCGGCTCGACCAGGAGCTCGTCGGAAACGTCTCGCTGCGCGTCCTCCCCACGCCTCGCCCCGACACCTGGGAGGTCCAGGGGCGCGGTGAGCTGCAGCTCGCAGTGCTCGCCGAGATCATGCGGCGCGAAGGCTTCGAACTGACGATCGGCAAGCCCGAGGTGCTCGTCCGCGAGGTCGACGGCAAGCGGCAGGAGCCGGTCGAGCGGGTCGCGATCGACGTGCCGGAGGACTTCGTCGGCGTCGTCACCCAGCTGCTCGCGCTCCGCAAGGGACGGATGCAGCAGATGGTCAACCACGGCACCGGCTGGGCGCGGATGGAGTACCTGGTACCGGCGCGCGGGTTGATCGGGTTCCGCACCGAGTTCCTGACGGAAACTCGCGGGTCGGGGATCATGCACCACATCTTCGACCGCTGGGAGCCGTGGTTCGGCGACCTGCGCACGCGGCCGACGGGCAGCCTCGTCGCCGACCGCCGCGGCCAGGCAACCGGCTTCGCGATCGAGAACCTGCAGGAGCGCGGTTCGCTCTTCGTCGCCCCGACCGACGAGCTCTACGAGGGGATGGTCGTCGGCGAGAACTCGCGCTCGGAGGATCTGGACGTGAACGCCTCGAAGCCCAAGAAGCTGACGAACATGCGCGCCTCCTCGGCGGACGAGTTGATCCGCCTGATCCCACCGCGGCCTCTGTCGCTGGAGCAGGCGCTCGAGTTCATCCGCAACGACGAGTGCGTCGAGGTGACGCCCAGGAGCATCCGTCTGCGCAAGGTCGAATTGTCGGCCTCGAAGCGCGCGAGCAGCGCGTCCAAGCGCAAACGCGAGACCGCCGGGCAAGCGGCACGTTGAAATCCCACCCGTGGGGTGGCTGGTAAACGGCAGGGAGATCGTGCAGAGTGCGGGCGAGGCCCTGTGCGGCGGGGCCTCGCCCTTCCTCTCTCTGAACGCTAGGCGACGGCGGCGAGCCGCGGCGTGCAGCTCGCGAGCCCGCGCTTCTCGAGGTAGTGCTGGTGGTAGTCCTCCGCCTCCCAGAACGGCGGGGCGTCCTCGATCTGGGTCACGACAGGACGCGACACGCGCGACTGAACGCGCTCGCGCGAGGCCTCGGCCGCGGCGCGCTGCTCGGGATCGTGGGTGAAGACGACCGCGCGATACTGGTCGCCGACGTCCGGCCCCTGCCGGTTCAGCTGCGTCGGGTCGTGCTCGGCCCAGAAGGTTGCGAGCAAGCGCTCGTACGGCACCTTCTCGTCGTCGTAGGTCACCTCGACGACCTCCGCGTGCCCGGTCCCGTCGTAACAGACCTGTTCGTAGCTCGGGTTGTCGACCTCGCCGCCTGCGTAGCCGACCCGCGTGGCTGCGACGCCGTCGAGCCGGCGGAACGCAGCCTCGACGCCCCAGAAGCAGCCGGCTCCGAACGTTGCCTTCTGCTCGGCCATCTACTCCTCCTCCAGCTTGATCGACGCCGAATTGATGCAGTACCGCAGCCCGGTCGGGCCTGGGCCGTCGGGGAAGACGTGGCCGAGGTGCCCGCCGCAGGCGGCGCACATCACCTCGGTGCGCACCATCCCGAAGCTCCCATCCGTCTCCTCCTCGACCGCGTCGCCGGAAGCAGGCGCGGAGAACGCGGGCCAGCCGCAGCCGGAGTCGTACTTCGCCTCGGAGCGGAAAAGCTCGGCGCCACACCCCGCGCAGTGGTACTGCCCGGGGTCGAACACATGGTCGTACTCGCCGGTGAACGGCCGCTCGGTGCCCTTTTCGCGCAGCACGTGGTACTGCTCGGGACTGAGCTCTGCCCGCCACTCGGCATCTGATTTGATCGTCTTGTTCTTCACGCCTGTACTGACTCGCTCGTGGGCGAAGCGTTACGGGGTTTAACAGCCTGGATGTTCGCATACGATCACCCCATGGCCGGCTACAAGATCGTCAACATCAAGGAGCTCGAGGACATGGCCGTCAAGTTCGGCATGTCGCCGAACATGGAGGCTCGCTTCGGCCGCGCCGCGACCGACGCCGAGCAGGGCGGATTCAGCTATCAGCGCTTCGCGGCGAACTTCCGCCAGCCGTTCGGCCACCGCCACCGCGACCAGGAGGAGTTCTACATCGTGCTCTCGGGCGGCGGCCAGGTGACGTTGGAGGACGAGACGCGCCCGATTCGCCAATGGGACGCGATCCGCGTCTCACCGCAGACGGCGCGCGCCTTCGAGGCCGGCGACGACGGACTGGAGCTGCTCGTCTTCGGCGCCGGCGAAGGCGGCGAGGCCGAGGTGCTCGAGAGCTTCTGGGACGAGCTGCCGCCCGCCTCCTAAGCTTCTCCTTCGGCTTCTTCCGCCTTCTCCCCGAGCTCCACGATGTCTCCGTCGTGGAACAGCACGCCTTCGCACGCGATCCGCCACTTCTTCTTGCGCCGGAGGAGAAACTCGAGATCCATGGCGAAGTGCTTGAACTCCTCCTGCTGGGCGTTCTCCATGATCGCCTTCGCGCCAGCATCCTTCTCCACCGAGATGCGCTGTTCGTACCAGCCGATCGCCTCTGCCTCCTCCACGAGTGACGTGATCATCCGCGCGAAGGTGCGCGTTTCCGCCGACAGCTCATCCGGTGGCTCGTGGTACTGGTTCTCGGGCATCAGGCTCCCTTCTGCATTTCGAGTTGACCGTCATCTGCATGCTGCTCGATGGGATGCTCGTCGAACCGGTAGCTGACGATCTGATCCTTGGCGGCCCGCACCTCGTCGAGCCGCTTGACCGGGCGTGAATGAGGCGCGCCATGCACGAGGTCCGGCTCGTCTGCAGCCTCGCGCGCGATCGCAAGCATCGCATCGCAGAACGCGTCGAGCGTCTCCTTGGCCTCGGACTCGGTCGGCTCGATCATCAGCGCCTCGGGCACGACGAGCGGGAAGTACACCGTCGGCGGATGGAAGCCGTAGTCCATCAATCTCTTTGCCACGTCGAGCGCATTGACGCCGTGCTCCTTCTTCAGGTTGCGCGCGCTCAGCACGAACTCGTGCATGCAGAGCCGATCGTAGAGGACGTCGTAGTCGCTCTTCAGCCGCGCAAGCATGTAGTTGGCGTTCAACACCGCGGTCTCGCTCATCTCGCGCAGGCCCGGCCCATATGAGCGCATGAACGCGTAGGAGCGGACGAAGACCCCGAACGGGCCGCTGAACGCCCGCACTCTCCCGATCGTCTTCGGGCGGTCGTAGTCCAACCGGAACGTCGACCCCTCCTTGACGATCACGGGGACGGGCAGGAAGGGCTCGAGGATGTCGCGCACGGCGATCGGGCCGCCGCCCGGGCCGCCGCCGCCGTGCGGCTGCGAGAACGTCTTGTGGAGATTGATGTGCACGACATCGAAGCCCATGTCGCCGGGACGAGAGATCCCGCACACCGCGTTCAGGTTCGCGCCGTCGTAGTACATGAGCGCTCCGGCGGCCCGGAAGATGTCTCGGATCTGCTCGATGTTCTCGTCGAACAGGCCGAGCGTCGACGGGTTGGTGAGCATGAGGCCTGCCGTGTGCTCGTCCACCCTGCCGCGGAGGTCGTCGACGTCGATGTTCCCGCGGGGGTCCGTCTTCACGGGGGTCAGCTCGTAGCCTGCCATCGTCACACTTGCCGGATTCGTGCCGTGCGCGGTGTCAGGGATCACGACCTTGCGGCGCTGTTCGTCCTCGCCCTTCGCCGCGAAGTACGCGTGAAAGAGCATCAGCCCGGTCAGCTCGCCCTGACTGCCGGCGGCGGGCTGCAGGCTGACCGCGTCGAGACCGGTCACCTCGAGGAGGATCTCCTGCAGACGCCACTCGAGCTCGAGCGCCCCTTGCGCGGCGTCGTCCTCGACCAGGGGATGCAGACCGGCGAAGCCGGGGAGGCCCACGACCCGCTCGTTGATGCGCGGGTTGTACTTCATCGTGCAACTCCCGAGCGGATAGAAGCCGGTGTCGATGCCGAAGTTACGCGTCGAGAGCTCGGTGAAATGCCGCAGCACCTCCGGCTCGGCAAGCTCGGGCAGGCGCGGCGCCTCCTTTCGCGCCAGCTCGCGCGGCACCTCGGGCACCGGCAGGTCGGGCCTCGGCACGCCGATCCCCCGGCGTCCGGACCGTGACTTCTCGTAGATCAGCTTCACGAGAGCGCCTCGACCAGCCGGTCGATCTCCTCGACCGTCCGCTTCTCGGTGACCGCGACGAGCAGGGCGTCGTCAAGCCCTGCGTAGTCCCGGCCGAGCGGGTAGCCGGCATACACGCCCATCGCGCGCGCGGCGGCCAGCGCTTCGCGGGCGGGCCGTCCGGTGCGGACTGCAAACTCCTTGAACGTTGTCCGATCGGGAAACACCGGTTCGAGGCCCGCAGCGGCGAGCCGCTCCCTCGCGTAGCCGGCGAGGGCCATGCAGGTCTCCCCCAGCTCGCGCAGCCCGTTCGGCCCGAGCAGGCTCAGGTGGACGAGCCCGGCCAGAGCAAGCAGCGTCTGGTTGGTGGTGATGTTGGAGGTCGCCTTCTCGCGCCTGATGTGCTGCTCGCGGGTCTGCAGCGTCAGCACATAGCCGCGGTCGCCCGCGGCGTCCACCGTCTCACCGACGATCCGGCCTGGCAGACGCCGGATGAACTCGGAGCGCGCGGCGAGAAAGCCGTAGTGCGGGCCTCCGTAGCTCATCGCGTTACCGGCGGACTGTCCCTCGCCGATCGCCATCGCACAGCCGTAGTTACCAGGCGCTTCCAGCACGCCCAGCGACACCAGGTCGACGTGGGCGATCGGCATCGCACCGGCTTCATGTGCGGTCCCTGCCAGTTCGGGGGCGTTCTCCAGGTTCCCGAAGAAGTTCGGCTGCTGGAAGATCACCGCGGCCCCATCCTGCGCGACCTCGCGCAGGCGGCCCGGATCGGTCACGCCGTCTTCGTGGGGCACCTCGACGACCTCGAGACCGAACCCGGGCGCGTAGGTCTTGATCACCTGTCGCACCTGCGGGTTGGTCGCTTCGGTGACGACGATCTTCGACTTCCCCGTAGCGTGCTTCGCGACGAAGCACGCATCGGCGGCCACCGTGGTCCCGTCGTAGCCCGATGCGTTCGAGACGTCCATGCCCGTGAGCTCGCAGATCGCCGTCTGGTACTCGAAGATCGCCTGCAGCACGCCCTGGCTCATCTCGGGCTGATACGGCGTGTACGCCGTCAGCAATTCGCCGCGCTGCAGGACGGCGTCGACCACGGCCGGGACATGGTGGTCGTAGATCCCGGCGCCGAGAAAACAGATCTCGTCGACGACGTTCTTGCCGGCGAGCTCCTCCAGGTGCCGTTGCAGCTCGGCTTCAGGCAACGCCGGCGCAACGTCGAGGTCGCGTCCGTAGCGCATGGCCGCCGGGATGTCGCGGAAGAGCTCGTCGACCGACGAGACACCGATCGTCGCCAGCATCGACTCGCGATCGGCAGCTGTCAGCGAGAGGTAGCTCACGTTTCCTTGAGCACGGTGGTGTAGGCGGCCAGGTCGAGCAGGTCGGACTTCTCGCCGGGGCTCGTCAGGCGGATGCGGATCAACCAGCCGTCGCCATAGGGATCTTCGTTGACCGTCTCCGGCGCGTCGACGACCTTCTGGTTGACCTCGAGCACCTCACCCGAGAGCGGTGAGATCAAGTCCGACACTGCCTTCACGGACTCGACCTCGCCGTACGAGGAGTCCTTGCTGATCGAGGCGCCGACGTCGGGCGCCTCGTAGTGCACGAGCTCGCCGAGCGCGTCCTGCGCATACCAGGTGACACCGAGGACCGCCTCGTCGCCCTCGATGCGAGCCCAGTCGTGCTCGGGGTGGTAGAGCAGATCGTCGGGGTATGACTCGCTCGAGGTCACGTGTGACTCCTCCGGTCGGATCGGTGGATGCTGGGGGCGGGAGAACCAAGCCAGGCAAGGACGCAGGTTGCGTGCAGACAGGTTGGTCTGGATGCAACCGAGGACGCGGCATGGCGCAGCGTTCTCGCGCGCCCAGCGCCGCCAAATCCGGCCGGAGGGGTCACAAAGACTCCTTCTTGTAGATGGGCTTCTTCACGACTTCAGCCTTCCGTGCGCGTCCGCGCACGTCGATCACCAGCTCGCTGCCCGTCTTCGCCATTGCGGCGGGGACATAGCCCAGACCGATCCCGATGTCGAGCATCGGCGAATGCGAGCCCGACGTCACCTCGCCGCCGCCCTCGATCGCCATGTGCTGGCGCGGAATCGCCTTCTCGGTCATCACGAACGGCACGAGCTTCTGCTCGGGGCCGCGCTCCTTGATCTCACGCAGGCGGGCAGCGCCGGTGAACTCCGTCTCGAGGGCGCACGCCCAGCCGAGCCCAGCCGAGATCGCGTCTCGATCCGGGCCGATGTCGTTGCCGTGCAGTGGGTAGCAGACCTCGAGCCGCAGCGAGTCTCGCGCGCCGAGCCCGCATGGCACGACACCGCGGTCGAGGATCGCGTCCCAGAGGCTCCCGGCGTCCTCGTCCATGCAGGCGAGCTCGACTCCCTCCTCGCCGGTGTACCCGGTGCGGTTGATCATCACCTCGAGTCCGTCCAGCTCGCCCGTCTCGAATGTGAACGGGGTGCCCTTCGCGAGGCCGAGGCGCTCCAGCGCGCGCGGTCCCTGAACCGCGAGGAGCGCGTACTCGTCGGAGACATCGCGGACGTCGGAGCCCCTGAGCTCGTGCTGCTGGAGCCACGCGAAGTCCACCTCGCGATTCGAAGCATTCACGACGACGAGGTAACGATGGCCGTCGAGGCGGTAGACGATCACGTCGTCGATGATCCCGCCCTGTTCGTTCGTGATCAGCGAATACTGGGCCTGGCCGGGCTCGAGCTTGTCGATGTCGTTCGAGAGCGTCGCCTGGAGCAGATCGCGCGCGGTCGGGCCTTCCACCTCGAGCTCGCCCATGTGCGAGACGTCGAAGACACCGGCGTCGCTCCGGACAGCCCGGTGCTCCTGGATCACGCCCCCGTACTGGACCGGCATCTCCCAGCCGGCGAACGGGACCATCCGGGCGCCGAGAGCCACGTGTCGGTCGTGCAAAGGGGTCCGCCGGAGGGTCTGCATCCGCGGGCGATGCTAACCGTCCCTGGAGCGCCGGGCGGACATGTCCCGAACGGCGGGCGAGTTCACTGGTCGGTGGCTGCCACCAGACATGGCCGGCACGGCCATGTCCGAACGGTGGGCTGCGCGAACCGGGCTATTCGTCGCGCAGGAAGGACGGCACGTCGAGCGAGTCGCCCGGATCGAACTCCGGGCCCCTCGAGCCGAGCGGAGAGCCGGTCTCGGTGGCCGCGGTGCGGCGAGGGCGGCGCCGCTGGGCGCCGAACCCGGTCGCGATCACGGTCACCCGGACCTCGTCGCGGAGCTGGTCGTCGATCACCGCGCCGAAGATGACGTTCGCATTCTGGTCGGAGGCGCTGGTGACGACTTCCGCCGCCTCGTTCACCTCGAACAAGCCGAGGTCCGGCGGGCCGCTGATGTTGAGGAGGATTCCCGTCGCGCCCTCGATCGAGGATTCGAGCAGCGGTGAGCTGACCGCATGCCGGGCAGCCTCGCCCGCGCGGTTCTCGCCGGAGCCGGTGCCGATCCCCATCAACGCCGAGCCGGCGTCGCGCATGATCGTCCGAACGTCCGCGAAGTCCAGGTTGACGATCCCGGGCACGGTGATCAGGTCGGTGATGCCCTGCACGCCCTGGCGCAGAATGTCGTCGGCGAGCTTGAACGCATCGGAGAGGGGCGTCTTCTTCTCGACCACCTGCAGCAATCGATCGTTCTCGATCACGATCAGCGTGTCGACCTTGTCGGCGAGCTCGCTGATCCCCTGCTCTGCCTGCTGCGAACGTCGCCGTCCCTCGAACGCGAACGGCCGCGTCACGACGCCGACGGTCAGCGCCTCGAGCTCGCGTGCAATCTCCGCGACGATCGGCGCACCACCCGTGCCGGTGCCGCCGCCTTCGCCCGCGGTCACGAAGACCATGTCGGCGCCCTTGAGCGCCTCCTTCAACTCGTCGCGAGACTCGGTCGCCGCTTCGCGTCCGACGGTCGGGTCCGCGCCGGCGCCGAGGCCGCGCGTCGCCTTCGCGCCGATGTGGATCTTCACATCCGCCTCGCACATCAGAAGCGCCTGCGCGTCCGTGTTCACAGCAACGAACTCGACGCCCGTCAGCCCCGCGTCGACCATGCGGTTGACGGCGTTCGTACCGCCGCCGCCGACGCCGACGACTTTGATCACAGCTAGATAATTTCCGGAGCGGTCTCTCATCTGATGTTGGCTCGACCTCAAGCTCGAGTGCAGGCTGGGGCTGTCAAGCTCCTCTTCCTTCGGGAGCGTACGGGTGGTTTCCTGCCCTGTCAACGCGCAAACACCGACTCTCGACCACCATAACCCTCAAGGTCAACCTCCGAGTCGAGAGTTGACGGAGAGCACCGGACGCTCGGGCACGCTGACGTCCAGGTACCCGCCTCCGACGCCCACCGCCCCGGTCCGGCGCAGGATCTTGCGCGCGATCGCCAGCTTCAGACGCAGGTCGCCGCCGTCGCCGAGCCGCAGCTCGAGCCCGCCACCGAGGACGAGCGTGAGCTCCTTCGGAGCTGCGCGGATCAGATGCACACCTCCCGGGAGCGGCGCGTCGTGCAGCAGCACGAGCGCCGAGGCAGCCTCGGCGGGAACCGCACCGAGCCGCTCTCCGACCACCACATCGACCTGCTTCGTCACCCAGAGGCGCGGCAGGCTGGACCGGCGCGGGTGGGCCAACTGCTGGATCACGCGCCCGCTGCCTGCGACGAGGAACGCAGCCGAGCCCGGTACGCGGCGCAGGACGTATGCGGGCTGCTCCTGGCGGACGACCACCCGCAGAGTGTGGGGAAACGAACGGTCGAACGAGAACGAGCGCACCCCGGGCAGGGGCGCGACCGCGTGGGCGACGGTCTCTCCGTCCACCTTCAAAAGGCTCGTGCCCACCTCGGACGCGAGGGCAGCCCGCACCTGTGCGCGCAGAAGCGGCGTGCCGCCATGAACGTCGACCGTCTGGACTGCGAAGACCGACGTCTCGCGCGCCACGAAGTACGCACCTGCTGCAAAGACGATCAGCGCGAGCCCCACGAGAACCGAGCGGCCCGACGGCGCGATCCGGCCGAGATCCGGCAGGGCCCGGCGCACGGGCAGCACCGCGGTGCGCGCGGTCGACCTCTTCGGGGCAGCCACGACCCCCACTTCGCCGTGCCGTGCGCTTCCCCTACACCGACGGAAGCTCGAGCGGCCCGAGGAACCGAACCTCGTGCTGGAGCTCGACGCCGAACCGGTCGTGCACCTGCCTGCGCGCCTCCGCCATCAACGCAAGACAGTCTGCGCTCGTCGCGCCGTCCGAGTTCTCGATGAAGTTCGCGTGGCGGCGCGAGATGAGCGCGCCGCCGATCCGATGGCCCTTCAGCCCGCATTCCTCGATCATCCGTCCCGCTCCGCGCCCACCGTCCGGATTCTTGAAGACGCTCCCGAACGTGCGCTTGTTCACCGGCTGTACTGCCTTGCGCTGCGCGAGCAGCTCGGAGACGCGTGCCTTGACCGCTTCGGTCGTGCTCGGCTCGAGCTGGAACCGGACCTCGCGCCACGACCTCTCCGGCGCGCAGCGCCGAGTGCCGGTAGGAGAGCCCCAGCTCGACTGCGGTCAGCGTCCGGACGTAGTCGGCATCGACGACCACCGCGTCGATCATCACGTCCTTCCATTCCCGCCCGTAGGCACCGGCGTTCATGCGCACGCCTCCACCGGCTGTGCCGGGAATCGCAGACGCGAACTCGAACCCGGACAGGCCCGCGTCGCGGGCCCGATGCAGCGCGACGGCATTCGCGGCGCCGCCTCCCGCGACGAGCACATCTCCTCGCACCTCGGCAGCGATCAGAGCGCCGTCGAGCTTGATGACCAGTGCCTCGACGCCGTCGTCGTGGGCCAGAAGGTTCGAGCCGAGCCCGATCGCCCCGACCGGAAGATCCCGCTCCTTCGCCCAGCGGAGGGCGTCCTGCAGCTCCTCGATCGTGGCCGGGCGCGTGAACCAGCGGGCAGGCCCACCGGTTCCGATCGTCGTGTAGCGCGCAAGCGGGACGTTCTCCTCCACGCGGGCCACGCTAGCGTCGCAGCAGGTCGACGGCCCGATCGACGTCGCCGGCGCCGAGAACGAGCAGCACATCCCCGGGCTGCGCGCGCCGGGCCAGACGCGCAGCGCCCTGCTCGACCGTCGGTGTGTACGCCGCGAGCACGCCCCGGTCGCTGAGCGCATCGATCACGAGCTTGCCGCTGACGCCGTCGATCGGCTGCTCGCGCGCCGGGTAGACGTCGGTCACGGTCACGTCGTCCGCAGCAGCGAGCGCCTCGGCGAGCTCGCCTGCCAGGTGCCGGGTGCGAGAGTAGAGATGCGGCTGGAAGAGCACGCGCACGCGGGCGCCCGGGAACCGCTCGCGCACGGCAGAGATCGTGGCGTCGATCTCGGTCGGGTGATGCGCGTAGTCGTCGACGATCGTGAGCTCGCCTTCGTGGACCTCGAAGCGCCTGCCCGTGCCCGTGAACCGCTCGACGGCCGCGCCGGCCCGCTGGGCGGGAACACCGGCGAGCTCGAGCGCAGCAACCGCGGCTCCGGCGTTCCGGCGGTTGTGCTCACCCGGAACACCGAGCGGCCCCTCATAGGGCGGTGCGCCGCGCACGACGTGAGGCACCCCCGCCAGCCACTCGTCGAACGCATTCTCGAGCTCGGCGAGGGACGCGTACTCGGTGTGGTGGTCCAGCTCGAGGTTCGTGATCACCGCGATCTCTGCGGGCAGCTCGAAGACGGTGCGGTCGGACTCATCGGCCTCGACGACGAGATACCCCGCGCCGAAGCCGGCGTTCGAGCCGAGCTGGGGCACCGGTGCACCGATCAACCAGGCCGGGTCTCCTCCTGTCTCACGCAGTGCGAACGCGATCATCGCGGCCGTCGTCCCCTTTCCGTGTGTCCCGCTGACCACGATCGACGGCCGCGCCGAGACGAGCTCGCGCAGGAACTCTTTTCGCCGAAGGCCCGGCACATCGGGATACGCCGACGAGACGACCGCTTCCCAGCCGGCGGGCACGACCGGCTCGGGGGCGATCTCGATCTCGATCCCGTCCAACGCGTCCAGATAGCGCGTTCGAACCCGGTCCCAGCCGCCGACCTCCGCGCCCCAGGCGCGCGCGAGCTGGGCATACCCCGACAGCCCAGCGCCCCCGATTCCTACGAACCAGAGGCGCCGGTCCTTCATCGTGCCGCCATCGCGACGAGCTCGTCGGCGATCTCGTCCGCGGCATGCGGCCGTGCTACCCGCAACATCGCTTCGCTCATCCGTTCCAGACGAGCAGGGTCGCCGAGCAGCGAGCGGACGAGCTCGGGAACATCGTCGAGATCGAGCTCCCGGACCATGATCGCTCCGCCGGCATCCACGAAGTGCTGCGCGTTGAGCGCCTGGTGATCGCCGGTAGCGAACGGATACGGCACGAGGATCGCCGGCTTGCCGGCCGCCGCGAACTCCCAGACGGTCGAGCCGGAGCGCGCGAGCACGAGATCGCAGGCCGAGATCGCGGCACCGAACCGCTCCGTCTCCGCAACCACGCGGTAGTCGTCTCGACGCGTGCGCCGCCGCACCAGATCGAAATCACGCCGGCCGGTCACGTGCAGGATCGCAGGCCCGTCCGCCCCCCACGTGTCGACCACGAACTCGTTCAGTGCCTTCGCGCCCGCGAGCGCCCCGAACACACCGAGGACGCGTCCGTCGTGAGGCAGCTCGAAGATGGCGCGTCCCTGTTCCTGCGGCACTGCTCGCGAGCGCGCGGGGACCGGCCGCCCGACGACGCGCGTCTTCGCGCGGTACCGGGTTGCGATCGGGTAGGAGAGGAAGATCCGCTTTGCGAACGGCGCGGCAAGCCGGTTCGCGAGGCCGAAGTGCGCGTCCGCCTCCGTCAGTGCAGCGGGTATTCCGAGCGTCGAGGCCGCGAAGACCATCGGGCCGGCGACGAACCCACCGCCGCCGAGCACGACGTCGGGGCGGCGCTCGCGCAGGATCCGGCGACAGGCGTGCGGTGCCGCGCCGGCGAGTACCAGCGAGCGAGCCAGCTCGAGCGACGGCCGGCGGGGGAAGCCGCTGACCCGGAACGTGTCGAGCTCGTAGCCCTCTTCAGGAACGAGCCGCGCTTCGACGCGATCCGGCGACCCGGCGAACGTCACGTGCACGCCGCGCTCCGTCAGCGCCTGCGCGACTGCGATCGCCGGCAGCACGTGTCCTGCCGTCCCCCCGGCTGCGATCAGGCACCGAAACTGCCGCTGTACTGCCACGATGAGCGATGTTAAGGAGAATCCCGACGCCCGCGAGGAGAACGACGAGGCTGGATCCCCCGTAGGACAGGAACGGGAGCGGGATCCCGGTGAGCGGCGCGCTGCCCATCACGGCCAGGATGTTGATCGACGCCTGCCCGCATACGAGCACCGTGAGGCCGGTCGCGAGGCGCTTGCCGAACGGATCCTTGCAGCGCATCGCGATGTCGAGGCCGGCGTAGGCGAACAACGCATAGGCCGCGATCACCGCGGTCACGCCGATCAGGCCGAGCTCCTCGCCGATGTTCGCCAGCATCATGTCGGTGTGCGCCTCGGGCAGATAGAAGATCTTCTGGACGCCCTGCCCGAGCCCGACGCCGAAGAAGTGGCCGGAGCCCATGCCGATCTGCGCCTGGAGGATCTGGTAGCCGGTGCCGGCCGCGTCGTGCGTCGGATGCAGAAAGGCGAAGAAGCGGGCTCGGCTGTACGGCTTCATCCAGATCGCCGCGAAGCCGGCGGCCGACGCGATCCCGAGCGCCGCGCCGAGCACGCGCACCGGCGTCCCCGAGACCACGAGGATGCCCGCCAGCATCAGCGCCAGGGCGATCGTCGTGCCGAGATCGGGCTCGAGCACGAGCAGCAACGCGAACACACAGGTCATGGCGCCGAGCGGCCGCCACAGCTCCTTCAGTGTCCGCGGCGCCTTCCGGCGTGACAGATACGCCGCAGCCCAGATCGCAAGGGCGAGCTTGGCCAGCTCGGACGGCTGGAACACTGCGGGGCCGAAGGAGATCCACCGGCGCGCACCGTTGATCGGCGGCCCCACGACCAGCACCGCAACGAGCAGGACGAACGACACGAGGACGAGCATCGGCGCGAGCGCCTTGAGCCGCCGGTAGTCCCAGCGCTGAGCGATGATCATCAACACGATCCCGAACGCGCCGTAGATCCCCTGGCGTTCCAGGTAATAGGTCGGGTTACGGCCGCCGACCGCCGCGGCTGCGGACGTCGCGCTGTAGACCATCACGAGCCCGAACGCGACGAGCGCCAGGGTCACGAGGATCAGCAGTCTGGAGTCGAGCTCTCCCCGCCTCATGGATGCGAATTCTCCGGCGCATCTCCGACTCCTTGAGGGCGAAGCCCCCGGGCGGCTCAGCGGTGGTCGGAGAGAGCCTCGAGCTGCAGCCCGCGCGCCTGCTCGGCGCGCGCGCGAGGCCGCTGCACACGCATGTGCTCGGCGAGGAAGTACGAGCCGAGGACGAGCGCGGCCGCAATCACCTGGGCCAGGATCCCCTCGACGGTCGGGAACACGGCGAACCAGAGGCCGACGAACCCCGGGAAGGCCACACCGATCGAGTGGGCAGGCAGCCAGCCGGCCAGCTGCAGCTCCTGGATGCTCTCGCCGACCATCACGAGCAGCACGAACCCGAGCAGCGCACCGGTCACGACGAGCATGCGCTTGTAAGGCAGTCGCTGCTGGAGCGAGAAGGTCACGACGCCGACCGCGACCGTCAACACGAGCCCGAGCGCCACTCCCTCGAGCACGGCTTTCGAGCCGGCGGTGATCCGCAGGTTCTGCAGGAAGAGGACGACCTCGAATCCTTCGCGGTAGACGGCGGTGAAGCCAAGTACCGCGAGCCCCAGCAGGGCGCGGCGGCCGGCGTCGGGACCGCTCGTGAGGCTGCGTCGCTTCTTGTTGTGCGCAGAGATCCAGCCCGTCCAGTAGATCTTGTGGAAGAACCAGTTCATGACGATGAGAAGCACCGCAACCGCGATCAGACCGGTGGCCGCCTGGACGTCGAGGCCCGGGCCGCCCAGCGCACCGATCACGCCGATCGCGGCGAACCAGGTGACGACGGACGCCGCGAGCGCGAGCACGGCGCCACCGGCCACGGGCCGGCGCAGCTTCCGGTCGTCGCCGACGAAGCTCGCGGTGAACGCGGCGAGCACGAGCACTGCCTCGAGCCCCTCGCGGAAGACGAGCAGCCCCGTGTTCACGACCACCGCGCCCGGGGAGAGGTGGGCGCCGGGGGCGGTCGGGTCGGCCACACCGTCCGGTGCGGTGATCGCCTTCCAGGTCAGCGCGGCCAGCGCGAGCGCAGCGACGATCGACCAGGCCGAACGCCGTAGTATGAGCCTGCGGCGCGCAAGCTCCTCGGTGGTCGGGCAGGACTGCCTCACGGCTCGGCACGATACCGGATCTTCCCCTCGCTTGTAAGGTGTCCCTTACATTAATGAACGGATTCTTAAGACACCCATCCGGACGGCCCTGGCGCGGTTCACGCGGCCGGGTGCTCGGCCTCGGCGGCCTCGGGGCGCTGTGGCTCCTGACCCGCGGGCGCGCCGAGGCGGCATCGCGCGGAGTCCTCCGGGGGCTGACCGTCGTGAACGAAGGCCTCCCCTACGCCGGCGACGGACCGTTGTTCGCCACCGTGAGCATGCGGGCGACGCGCGCCACCGCCCGCTTCGATTTCCAGCTCGCGCGCCGTGCGATCGTCTCGCTCTCGATCCTGGAGACGGGCCAGGGCGCTGCGTCCGAACAGCCCTCCACGGTCGCGGAGACGACCCTGCGCGAACAGGATCTCGTGGCCTCGGCGGGGTACCGAACGCTGCGCTGGACACCACCTGCGTCACTACCGGCCCGGACGTACATCGCCCGCGTCACGGCGCGCGCGCCGGGCCACCCCGCCCAGACGATGCATGCCGTCGTGCGGGTGCTCGGCGTCGAGGCGGCGTTCTCCACGCGGAGCGCGCTCCCCGGCGACCGCTGCACCCTGGTGGTGCGAACCGATGCGAAGAAGCTCACCGTGCAGATGCTCCGCAGCGGGCCGGAGACAGGGCCGACCTATGCCAACAACGAGATCAACGGCGTTCCCGTCGGAGATCCGATCCAGATCGACTGGCGGGCGCACGCGAACGCACCGGCGCCGCTCACGGTGGAGCTCGGGACGGACTGGCCCAGCGGCGTCTACGCGGCCCGTCTCGATGCGGACGACGGCCGCGTCGGCTTCGCACCGCTCGTCATTCGTCCCGCCGCGCCCCAGGCCCGGGTCGCCGTGGGCATCCCCACGAGCACCTGGTGCGCGTACAACTTCTATGACGCCGACCGCGACGGCTGGGGCGACACGTGGTACGCCCGCTGGAAGACGATGCACGCCGACCTGACTCGACCGCACGCAACCAGGGGCGTGCCGTATCGCTATCGCAGCTACGACCTCGCCTTCCAGCACTGGCTGGCGCAGACCGGGAAGAGCGTCGACAGCTACGCCGACGAAGATCTCGAGCTCTTCACCTCGCCCGCAACACTGCGCGCCGCCTACGACCTGATCGTCTTCCCCGGTCACACCGAGTACGTGACGAAGCGGCTGTACGACCTCGTCCAGGGCTACCGCGATCTCGGCGGCAACCTGCTGTTCCTGTCGGCGAACAACTTCTTCCGCCGGATCGACCGCCGGAACCACGTGCAGACACTCATCGACGAGTGGCGTGATCTCGGCCGCCCGGAGGCTGCGCTGCTCGGCAATCAGTATCTCGCGAGCGACCGGGGCCAGCGGCGTGCGCCGTTCACCGTCGTCGGCGCCGACATCGCCCCCTGGGCGTTCGCGGGGACCGGACTGGGCAATGGGGCGACGTTCGGTCTCTACGGAATCGAGATCGACGCACGCGGGCCGGCGTCACCGCCCCAGACGCAGGTGCTCGCGACCATCCCGGATCTCTTCGGCCCGGGCCGGTCGGCCGAGATGACCTACTACGAGCATGCGAGCGGTGCGCGCGTCTTCAGCGCGGGAGCGCTCGACTTCGGCGGCCAGGTGCTGCTCTGGCAGCAGACCTCCCAGCTGCTCGCGAACGTCTGGCAGCGGCTCGCGACGCCGTCGACCTAGGCAGTGATGAGCTCGCGGAACGTCTCGCCGCGCTCCTCGAAGTTCGCGAACTGGTCGTAGCTCGCACAAGCCGGACTGAGGAGGACGACGTCGCCCGGCCGCGCGAGCCGTCTCGCGTGCGCAACGGCGGCCCCGAGTGTCTCGTCGCGATCTCCGTCGATCACCTCGGCCAGACGCGAAGCCTCGGCGCCGATCAGATGCACCGACCGCACGTTCGGGCCGATCGCGGCTGCAAGCGGCGCGAAGTCCTCGCCCTTGGGTGACCCGCCGAGGATCAGACGCACGGGCTCGTCGCTGTAGGCGGCGAGTGCGCGCAATGCAGCTGCGACGTTCGTCGCCTTCGAGTCGTTGACGTACCGCACGCCGTCGCGCTCCGTGACGAGCTCGAGCCGGTGTGGAACCCCGGGGAACGTTCGCAGCGCCTCTGCGATCGCCTCGTCCGCGATGCCCGCCGCGCGTGCGGCGGCGGTCGCCGCGGCCGCGTTCTCGCGGTTGTGCGCCCCGCGAAGCAGCGGCTCCGCCGGCAGAGCGTCGTCCGCGGCGAACTCGATCCCGTCAAGGCCAAGGCCGCGCGGGACGATTTTTGCCCGCGCCCGCTCGAAGATGCGCAGCTTGGCGTCCCGGTAGGCCGCGAAGGATCCGTGCCGGTCGAGGTGGTCTGGCTCGAGATTGAGCAGCACTGCCACGTCGCAGGCGAGGTCGTGCACGTCTTCGAGCTGGAAGGAGGACAGTTCGCAGACGACCCAGTCGGCCTCGTGCACGGAGGTCAGCGGTGTGCCGACGTTGCCCGCCACCGCCACGTCACGGCCCGCCGCGCGAAAGATCGCACCGAGCAGCTCGGTGGTGGTCGTCTTGCCGTTCGTGCCCGTGACCCCGACGAACCTCGAGCCCGGCAGCAGCCGGAACCCGAGCTCGACCTCGGACCACACCGGGATGCCGCGCTCATGCGCGGCGACCACCAGAGGAGCTTCGCGCGGGACTCCGGGGGACTTCACGATCACGTCGATGTCGTCGAGCAACGACAGGTCGTCCTCGTTCCCGAGTGACGCGTCGACGACGACCGGATCGTCGAGGCGGTCGATCGCGGCACGCCCTGACCGTGCGAGGCCGTAGACGAGCGCTTTCACCGCAGGCACTTGCATCCTCCAATCTTGCCCGTCCGCCCGGCCTGCCTCGCCTCCTGGTGGCAGACCCGGATCACCCCCCGTGGGAGGATGATCTTCGTGCGCCGCTGATCTGCCGATCACCGTGTGGCTTCCCCGCTACGACCGTCGTTGGTTGAAAGGGGATATCGCCGCCGGCATCGCCGTGACGGCGCTCATCGTGCCGAAGAACCTCGGCTATGCGGGCATTGCCGGGGTGCCGCTGCAGAACGGGCTGTATGCGGCGGCGGCAGGCGCGCTCATCTACGCATTGTTCTGTACGTCGCGGCAGATCTCGACCGGTCCGAGCTCATCGCTCGCGGCGGTGGCGGGGGGCGCTGTGCTCGTGACGGGACTCGGCGGCGACCAGGCGGCGCAGCTCGTGGCCGCGATCACGCTGCTGACGGGGCTTCTGTTCCTGGTGCTCGCCGCCCTGAAGCTCGGCTGGATCGCCCAGTTCCTCTCCAAGGCGGTCGTGACCGGGTTCCTCGCCGGAGCGGCGATCGACGTCGTCATCGGCGAGCTGCCGAAGCTGACCGGGACGTCCTCCGACGGTGACAGTGCCTGGCGGGAGTTCGGGTCGTGGGCGCGGACGCTGGGGGACATCCACTGGGCGACGCTCCTGGTCGGTGCCGTCGCACTTGCTGTGATCCTCGCGCTGCGGTTCACCGTGCCGGCGATCCCGGGCGCGCTCGTGCTGGTCGTCGGCGGCCTCCTTGCATCGGCAACTCTTCGACCTCGGGGAGCCACGGCGTCGCGCTCGTCGGAACCGTCCCACGCGGGCTGCCGACGCCCATGCTCCCGGACTATGACATCGTCCGGCACAACCTCTCCGTGATCGTGATCGCGTCGGTCGGCGCTGCTGCTGATCGGCTTCTCGCAGACCGCGGGTGACGCCCGGGCGTTCGCGACACGGCATCGATACCGCATCGACGTCGATCAAGAGTCGGTGGCGCAGGGAATGGCGAACGTCGGAGCCGGCGTGTTCCAGGGAATGCCGGTGTCGACCAGCCTGTCGGCCAGCTCCCTCAACGAGTCAGCCGGGGCGCGGACCCCGGTCGCCTCCCTGGTCACGGGAGCACTCGTGCTCGCGACCCTGATCGTGCTGGCGCCGCTCTTCTCGCAGCTGCCGAAGGCGGTTCTGGCGGCGATCATCATCGATGCGGTGGTGTTCGGGATGATCGACATCCCGGAACTGCGACGCCTGTACCGCGTGACCCGGTTCGACTTCTGGATCGCCGTCGCGGCGATCGCTCGGCGTGCTCTCCGCAGGTGTCCTTGCCGGTGTCGTGATCGGCATCGTGCTCTCGCTCGGATGGCTCATCTACGTCGCCACCCGTCCACCCGATGCCGCTCCTCGGCCGCGAGCACGGCACCCAGGTGTTCCGCGACGTCGAGGAGAACCCCGGCGACGAGTCGATCGAGGGCATCCCCGTCCTGCGCCTCGACGGAGGGCTGTTCTTCGCGACCGCGGAGGCCCTGGAGAATCGCGTCCGCAGTCTGGTCGATGGCACGGTCCGAGGCGCTGGTGCTCGACCTCGAGGGCGTCAACTTCGTCGACTCTCAGGGCTCGGCGAAGCTCGACGGAGATCCACGACTTCCTCGCTGCCGAAGATGTCGGGTTTCAGATCGCACGCATCAAACCGCAGGTGCTGGCGGTCCTTCGCACGGACGGAGTTGTCAGATCGAATCGGCTCCGATCACATCCACGGCAACGTCCACCGCGCTGTCGAGGCGGAACTGAACGCCCCACGCACAGTCAGATGATCCGAACCTCGGTGCCATACGATGCGACGTCCAGACCGTGTCGGATGAATTGCAGACGAGAGAGGGTTAGCGGATGAGCGACCTCAGCGCGCCTGAGGAGGGAGCAGGCAACCGGAAGCTCGCAGTCCTGCTGGCGATGGCGATGTTCGTGCTCGTCGTGGACACCTCGCTGATGAACGTCTCCATCTCGGCCGTCGTCCACGATCTTGCACACGACCGTCAGCGGCGTGCAGTCGGCGATCGCACTCGAGGCATTGGTTTCCGCCGCGTTCATCCTGATCAGCAGCAAGGTAGGCGACCTGATCGGGCGCAAGCGGGCCTACGTGTTGGGCCTCCTGGCATATGCGGTTGGCGCCTTGGCGATGACGCTTGCGCAGAACCTGACCGCGATCATCATCTTCTGGGCGATCGTCGGCGGGCTCGGTGCGTCGTTGTTGCTCCCTGCGATGCAGTCCCTCATCCATGGCAATTTCGAAGGGGCGGCTCGCACGCAGGCCTATGCGCTGGTCGGCGCGTCGGCTGCGATCGCCGCCGCAGTCGGACCACTGCTCGGAGGCTTCGTCACCACGTACCTGTCGTGGCGGGTCGGCTTTCTGCTCGAGGTCGTCGTCATCGCCTGGGTCCTCTCCGGCATCAAGCTCGTGAAGGATGTGGCGTACACCGGCCCGCGGCAGATCGACCTGGTCGGCGCCGCGCTATCCGTGCTGGGGATGGGCGGCGTCGTCCTCGGCATCCTCGTCTGGCAGGAAGGCGGCGACTACGTCGTGCTGCTCATGGTCGTCGGCGCGATCGCGCTCGTGCGCTGGCCTACTGGCTCGTACGCCGAAAGCGCGAGGGAAGCTGACGCTGCTCGACCCCGGCCTGTTCAAGTTCCCGCATTTCACGATCGGCATCTCCCAGCAGATGCTGCAGCAGATCACCTTGGGCGGCGCGATGATCGCACTGCCGATCTTCCTGCAGATGACGCTCGAGTACAACGCGATGCAGGCGGGCCTCTCACTGGCGCCACTTTCGCTCAGCATGTTCGCGGTTGCGCTGCTGGCCGGCCGGAAGGCAGGGAAGACGGCGGCCCAGCAACATCGTGCTGTGCGGCTTCGCACTCAGCACGGTCGGGATGGCCGCGATCGTTCCGCTCGTGCCACGCACCCACTCGGGCTGGGCTCTCGTCATCCCGTTGGCGATCGTCGGATCGGGCCTGGGGCTGCTCGTGTCGCAGCTGAACAACTACACGCTCTCTCCGATCGAGGAGGAGCGCGTCAGCGAAGCCGCAGGCGTCAACTCCGCCGCAGGATCGTTCGGGCTCTCGTTCGGACTGGCGATGGCAGGCGGCATCATGCTCGCCTTCCTGGCCTTCGAGTTCACCAATCTCGTGAACGACAGCAACGTGATCCCGGCGGCACAGCAGCAGCAGATCTCCGACACCCTCGAACACAACGCCGAAGTGATGAGCAACTCGCAACTCGCACCGCTGCTCGCCGACGAGCCTCCTGACGTCCAGGCAGAGATCCTCCGCATCAACAAAGAGGCGCGGGACCGCTCCCTTCAGGTGGCGCTGCTCGTGCCGATCCTCGCCAGCCTCCTCGGCCTGCTGAACGGCTTCCGCATGCGACGCCTGCCCGACCCCAAAGCCTCGGCTTCGGCCGAAGGAATGGCGCTCGGCTAACGTCCAGAATGAGCAGTTTCGGATGACCCCGGAACGGGGCTCGCAATCCCCGTCGGGAGGCTCGAGCGCTGGGCGCCCGGGATTGGAAGCTTCCGGCGGTACGAGCGTGGTTGGCTGCGGCTCGGACCTGGTCGCCGGGCATCGTGCTCGCGGCGATCCTCGTGCCCCAGGGCATGGCCTACGCCGAGCTCGCGGGCCTCCCCGCCGTGAACGGCCTGTATACGACGATGGCCTGCCTCGTCGGCTACGCGATCTTCGGTCCGTCGCGGATCCTCGTGCTCGGCCCGGACTCCTCGCTCGGCCCGCTGATCTTCGCAGCGATCGTCCCGCTCGCGATCACGAGCGATCCCGGGTCCTCGTCGTGCTCGCCGGGATGCTCGCGCTCATCGTGGCCTCGATCGAGATCGGCCTGGGGCTCGGGAAGTTGGGGTTCGTCGCCGACCTGCTCTCGAAGGAGGTCCAGGTCGGCTACATGATCGGGCTGGGCATCACGATCATCGTCGGGCAGCTCCCAAAGCTGTTCGGTTTCTCCACCGACGCCGACGGGTTCATGGACGAAATGCGCGCCTTCTTCGACGGCCTGGACGGGCGCAACCGCGACACGCTGATCGTCGGCTGCGCCTCGCTGGCGGTGCTGCTGATCCTGCCGCGCTTCACGCGCCGACTTCCGGCCGTGCTCATCACCGTCGTTCTCGCGACGCTGGCGGTGTCGCTGTTCGACCTGAAGAGCCACGGTGTCGCGACCGTCGGCTCCTCTGCCGCAGGGGCTCCCCCGGCCCGCAGATTCCGACGGTGAACCTCGACCGATTTCGGGGTGCTTCTCGCAGCTGCTCTCGGCATCACGTTCGTGTCGCTCGCCGACACGATCGCGACGTCGACGAGCTTCGCCGCCCGGCGCGGCGACGAGGTCGACGCGAGCCAGGAGATGATCGGGATCGGCGCCGCGAATGCCTTCGCCGGGCTCTTTCAGGGTTTCCCCATCTCGACCAGCGGCTCGCGGACGGCGGTCGCCGAGCAGAGTGGCGCCAAGAGCCAGCTGACGGGCGTGGTCGGCGCGGCCCTGGTGGCCGTCGATGCTCCTCTTCCTGCCGAGCCTGCTCGCGAACCTGCCGCAATCGGCGCTCGCGGCGATCGTCATCGGGGCAGCCCTCTCGCTGATGGACTTCGCGATCGGTCGCCAGATTCCTCGCGGCTCCGCAGATCGGCTTTCGCCCTGTCGATCATCGCTGCACTCGGCGTGATCCTCTTCGGCGTGCTCGACGGAATCATCATCGCGGTTGCCCTGTCGATCCTGATCTTCTTCAAGCGAAACTGGTGGCCGAGCGGAGCCGTGCTCGGCCGGGTCGCAGCGCTCGACTCGTGGCACCGCATCGACGTCAACCCCGACGCTGTGCCGGTCCGCGATGTCGTGGTCTTTCGCTGGGAGGCACCCCTCTTCTTCGCCAACGCCGGCATCTTCCGGCAGACGATCCGCCAGCACGTCGCGCGCCTCCCAGCCTCGATGGGTCGTTGTCCAGTGCGAGGCGATCACCGACATCGACGTCACGGCGGCAGACATGCTCGAACGCCTGGACAACGAGCTCAACCGGCGTGGTGATCCACATCGTGTTCGTCGAACTGCGCAGCCGCCTCCACGAGCTGGTCGTGAGTTATGGACTGCTCGACACGCTCGACGAAGCGCACTTCTACGACTCGATCGACGCTCGATCGCGGTCGTCGCAGTGAGCTTCGTCGATCGGACAGATCTCGACCGGGCGATTGTCGGCTCTGCTCATCCTCCTCAACGTCGTCGCTCGGCACGCGCCAGGAGCTCAAGGCACGAGCGAGCATCGATGCGCTCGCCAACCTGCAGGTGCCGCAGGCGAAGGTCGTGCGCGACGGGTCGCTGGCGCTCGTGCCGGCGGTCGACATCGTGCCCGGCGACATCGTCCAGCTCGAAGCGGGCGACATCGTTCCGGCCGACGGACGGATCGTCCGCTCAGCGACGCTGGAGACGCAGGAGGCGGCGCTGACCGGCGAGAGCGCACCGGTCGCCAAGGACGCCGGCGCGCTTGCCGGAACGCGATGTAGCGCTGGGCGACCGCTCGAACATGCTGTTCCAGAACACGTGCGGTGACGCGAGGCACGGCCGCGATGGTCGTCACCGCGACCGGCATGGACACGCGAGATGGGCCAGATCGCGACGATGCTGACCTCGGTCACGCGGACGCGGTCGCCGCTGCAGAAGGAGCTCGACTCGCTGACCAACGTGCTCGGGGTCATCGCCTGGGGCGCCGTCGCGTTCATCGTGATCGTCGGTGTCGCCCGCGGTCGAGAAGTTCAGCGACGTGCTGCTGCTGGGGACCGCCATGGCGATCTCCGCGATCCCGACCGGGCATGCCGGCGTTCGTCTCGGGCCTGCTGTCGATGGGCGCCAAGCAGCTCGCCGACGCGAAGGCCGTCGTCAAGAACCTCACCGACGTCGAGACGCTCGGTGCGACCAGCGCCATCAACACCGACAAGACCGGCACGCTGACGCATGAACCAGATGATGGTCTCGACCCTGTACACCGGCGGCGCGTGGTTCACGGTCGAGGGAGAGGGCTACCGCCAAGACCGGGCGCGCTCACGCTCGGTGGCCGGCGCGCCGGTGCCGGACTTCACCCGGCTGGCGCTCGGCCTCGTGCCTCGACAGCGACGCCACCGTCGGCGACGACGGCAGCGTCGTCGGCGATCCCGACCGAGGCGGCCCTGGTCGTGCTCGCCGCCAAGCTGGGCGTCGACGCGGAGCAGACCCGGCGCGCCTATCCGCGAGTCGCCGAGGTGCCCTTCGACTCCGACTACAAGTTCATGGCGACCTTCCACCGCGTCTCCGGCTGGACGGCAAGGAGCGCGTCGTCGCAGCTGGTCAAGGGCGGCCCCGATGTCGTGCTCGCCCGTTGCACGCACGCCGGGCGGTCCGATGCAGCGGCTCGCAGGTGCCGATCGACCAGGCCGCGGCAGGGCATCGATGCCGCCAACGAGCGCATGGGCGGAGCAGGGCCTGCGGGTGCTGGCGTTCGCGGCCCGTTTCGTCGAGCGACGGCGAGCTCGACGCGATGACGGCCGACCCGATGTCGCTCATCCACGAGCTGGCGTTCGTCGGCATGGTCGGGATCATCGACCCACTGCGACCCGACGTCGAAGGCCGCGGTCCATACCGCGCTCGATGCCGGCATCGACGTCCGGATGATCACCGGCGACCACGCCGTCACCGCCCAGGCGATCGGCGAGACGCTCGGCCTCGGACCGGGTGCGATCAGCGGCAGCGAGCTGCAGGCGCTGACCGACGAGGAGCTCGCCCGACGGCTCCCGGAGCTGCACGTCTTCGGCCGGGTCACGCCGCAGGACAAGCTCCGACTGGCCCGAGCTGATGCAGCAGCAGGGGTTGATCGTGGCCATGACCGGCGACGCCGTCAACGATGCTGCCGCGCTCAAGCAGGCCGACATCGGCGTGGCGATGGGCACCGGCAGCGAGGTGACCAAGCAGGCGGGTCGGATGATCCTCACCGACGACAACTTCGGCACGCTCGTCCACGCGGTCGAGATCGGCCGCAAGATCTACGAGAAGGTCGTCTCCTACGTCCGCTTCCAGATGACCCAGCTGCTCGCGCTCGGTCTTCCTCTTCGTCGCCGCGACCGCCTTCGACATCAACAAGGGCGTCGCCCTGACCCCGTCTGATGGTGCTGTACCTCCTCTTCTTCGTCACCGCCTCCGGCGTCGTCGTCATCGCGGTCGACCCGGGCGACGCCCGACGTCATGCACCGGCCGCCCCGCGACCCCAAGATGCCGATCACCAACCGCGCGGCGATCACGCTCTGGATCGTCTACGCCGTCGACGCTCTTCATCGCCGCCCTCATCCCGCTCGTCGCCGGGCCGGACACCCCCAGACACCCACGTCCCGACCGCGTCGCTGACCATGACGTTCGTGGTCATGGGCCTCGGCACCGTCTTCAACGCGCTCACGAACCGGCGGACCCGACCAGCGGGCTCGTCCCCACCCCTGCTCAAGCGCTCGGCGATCTCGCTCGTTCCCACTGGTGATGATCGTCCTGGCCACCCAGCTGCCCAGCCTGCAGAAGGGCCTTCTCACCACGTCCCTCGACCGCTCAGCGAGTGGCTGGCCTGCTATCTGTCTCGCCGCTGCTGCTGCCGATCGTGGTCGAAACCAGCAAGTGGCTCCGCCGGCGCCGGAGCCCGGACCCGTCAGGTCAACGTGCACGAGCGCTCACCCCCGAGCGAGCCGTCGCAGAGCACGTCGAGCAAAAACCGAAGGAACAAGCGACACGGCGACGACCGCACGAAGATGCGAGAGTAAGCGCAAGCGTACGAGCATGAGATGCGGCGGCTCCACGGCGAGCTCGTGCGCTCCAGGAGTGGGTCAAGTCGACGGGCGCCAAGATCTGCGTCGTCTTCGAAGGCGCGACACGGCCGGCAAGGGCGGCACGATCAAGCGGATCACCGAGCGTGTCAGCCCGCGCGTGTTCCAAGTCGTCGCCCTGCCTGCGCCGACCCAGCGCGAGCAGTCGCAGATGTACATCCAGCGCTACATCCCGCACCTCCCCGCCGCCGGCGAGGTCGTGATCTTCGATCGCAGCTGGTACAACCGGCCGGGTCGAGCCCGTCCTGGGTTTCTGCACCAAGAGCAGACCGCGAAGTTCCTCCAACAGGTGCCGGACGTCGAACAGGCGATGGTCGACTCGGGCGATCATCCTCGCTCAAGTACGCCGCGATCGCCGACCTCGCCGGCGATGACGGGTCGCGCTCGTCAATCTGACGCTGTTACGGTCGGTGCCCTCAACCCGCCGGACGTCGCGCTCAGCTATGCGCCCGGAAGGGCAGGTAGTACTTGTAGAAGAGCGCGAAGCCTGCGGCGCAGAAGATCGCCGTGACGATCCAGAAGCGCACCATGATCTTCGTCTCCGACCACGCCTTCATCTCGAAGTGATGCTGTAACGGCGCGATCAGGAAGATGCGTCGCCCCCAGTACCTGAAGCTGACCACCTGCAGGATCACCGAGAGCGCGACGACCGCGAAGATGCCGCCGACGAGGAGCAGCAGCAACTCGACCTTCATCATGATCGCCATCGCCGCTATCGCGCCGCCGATCGCGAACGACCCCGTGTCACCCATGAACACCTCGGCCGGGAAGGCGTTGAACCAGAGGAAGCCGATTCCGGCGCCGACGAGCGCGGCACCGATGAAGGCGATGTCGAGGCGGTTCTCGATGCGGCCGTGGGACGGTGTTGCAGAACGGATGTAGATCGTCACCGCCATCGCGGTGAAGGTCGACAGGGCGATGATGCTCGTCCCGGCCGCGAGCCCGTCCACGCCGTCGGTCAGGTTCACGCCGTTCACCGCGCCGGCGATGATCAGGAAGAGCAGGACGTACCAGAACGGCCCGAGCGGCACCGCGTGGTCGACGATCGGGACGAAGACGGAATGACTCAGATGCTGATGCTGCGCGGCGAAGCCGACCGCGGCGGTGATGCCGGCGAGCATCAGGATCTTCCAGCGTCCGCGGAGCCCGAGTGAGCGCCGGTGGTACAGCTTCATGTAATCGTCGAGGAACCCGATCGCGCCGCAGGCGAGTGTCGTGCCAAGGATCGTCAGCGCCGGCAGCGTGTAGTCGGAAAGCGGCAGGAATGCGAGCGTCGCGGCCCCGATGATCAACAGGCCGCCCATCGTCGGCGTGCCCTTCTTGGCCGCATGATGCTGCAGCCCTTCCTCGCGAATGTGCTGGCCGATCTCGTTCCGGCGCAGGAACGCGATGAAGGTCGGCCCGCCCAGGATCGCGATGATCATGGCGACGAGTGCCGCAACGAGAACTCTGGCCATTACGGAGTCAAGTTCTCCGCAACCGTCTCGAGTCCCACCGAGCGCGAGCCCTTGACGAGCACCACGTCGCCGGCCCGGAGCCGGGCGCGCAGCTCTGCGGTGGCCTCGGCCGCGGTCGCGACCCAGTCGCCACCGTAGTCGCGTGCCATCGGGCCGACGGCGATCACGTCGAAGATCCCAAGCTCACGGAGCAGCGCCCCGATCTCGCGGTGATAGCCGGGCGCCTCGTCTCCGAGCTCCGCCATCTCGCCGAGCACCGCGACGAGCCGTCTGCCGTTCCCGCGCTCGGCGAGATGCAGCAGCGCGGCCCGCATCGACACCGGGTTCGCGTTGTAACAGTCGTTCAGGAGCAGACCGCCTCCAGGCAGCTCGCGCTCCTCCTCACGCAGCTTCGAGAACTCGACCGTCACCTCACTCTCCGGCAGTGGCACCCCGAGCACATCGGCGACCGCGATCGCGGTCCGTGTGTTGGCGAGCTGGTGGGCCGACGAGTAGTTCGTCGTGAACGGGATCGCCGCCTCGTCATCCACGCGTCTGACGGAGATGTCCTCGCGGGTGAGATACGGCTCGAGCAGCGGCTCGTCGGGCACGATCACGGTGCCACCGGGCGGCAGCGCCTCGATCAGTTCAGCCTTCGCGCGGGCGACGTTCTCGATCGTCTGGACGAGCTCGAGGTGAACAGGGCCGACGTTGGTGATCACACCGATGTCCGGACGGACGAATGAGGCGAGCCAGGCGATCTGCCCGAGCCCGCGCATTCCCAGTTCGCTGATGCAGAGCTCGGTGTCCTCCTCGATCCGGCAGAGCGTCAACGGCACGCCGATCTCGGTGTTGTAGTTCCCTTCGTTCGCGATCGTTCGCCGGTGCGGTGCGCACAGCGCGAAGAGGATGTCCTTGGTCGAGGTCTTGCCGGTGGAGCCGGTGATCCCGACGACGCGCGCATCCGACTTGTCGCGCACCGCGCCGGCGATCGCCGCCAACGCTGCGAATGCGTCGGCCGGGACGAGCGCCGCGGAGGCACCGCGCGCCAGGGCATGGTCGACGAAGTCGCCGCCCCCTCCGACTGCGACGAACAGATCACCTTCGTCGATGCGGCGCGAGTCGACCTGCATTCCGGTGACGGTGTCGGCCCACGGACGGGCGATCACGCGCCCGAGCGGTTCGATCGTGTCGAGGCTGAGCGGGATCAGGAGAGGACCTCGCGCACGACGACGCGATCGTCGAACGGGATCGTGCGTTTGGCGAGCTCCATCCCGGAGTCGGCGCCCTTGCCGGCGATCACGACCACGTCACCCGGCGCGGCAGCGGTGAGAGCGGTCTCGATCGCAGTCCGCCGGTCGAGGACGATCTCCAGCCTGCCGTGTGCGACCTGAGCAGCGATCTCCGCCGGATCCTCGGAACGAGGGTTGTCGGTCGTCACGATCACGCGATCTGCGAGCCGCGCGGCCGCGCGGCCCATCAGTGGCCGCTTGTCGCGGTCACGGTCGCCCCCGGCCCCGAACACGACGATCAGCCGGCCGCGGCCGAGACCGCGAGCTGCCTCGAGCACATTGACGAGCGAGTCCGGGGTGTGCGCGTAGTCGACGATCACGGTGAACGGCTGACCGGCTTCGATCGCCTCGAACCGGCCGGGCACGCCGGCGAGGGACGCGATCCCGGCGCGGATCGCGTCCTCATCGATCCCGAGCTCACGAGCCGCCCAGATTGCGCCGAGGGCGTTCGCGCGGTTGAAACGGCCTCGAAGCTTCAGGTCGATGCCCTCGAGATCGTCGTCGGGCGTGAACGTTCGCGCGTTCGGCAGGTCAGCCGCGAGTCGCCGCCCCCACTCGTCTCCGACGTTGACGACCGCGCGCGCAGCCTGCTGGAAGAGCGCGCGTTTCGCCTCGAAGTAGTCCTCCATCGTTCCATGGAAGTCGAGGTGATCCTGAGTGAGGTTGGTGAAGACGAGAACAGCGAACCGCGTGCCACGAAGGCGACCCTGCGTGCCCGCGATCGACGTCGCCTCCATCGCGCACGACCGGTCGCCTGCGTCGAGCATCTCCCGGAACAACCGCTGCAGGTCGATCGACTCCGGCGTGTTGAGCCCGGTGGGTCGAAGCGTGCCGCCGATGCGCCGCTCGATGTTCGTCAACAGCGCCGGCCTGCGCCCGGCCGCCTCGAAGATCGAGCGGAGCAGAAACGCCGTCGTCGTCTTGCCGTTCGTGCCGGTGACAGCGGCGATCTCGAGGGTGCGAGACGGCTCTCCGAAGAAGGTTGCGGCTGCGGGCCCCATCGCGGCGCGCACGCTCGGAACCTGCACCTGGGGAATCGCAGCGTCGACATGCCGTTCGACGATCAGCGCAGCCGCGCCGGCAGCGGCGGCAGCACCGGCCAGGTCGTGCCCGTCGACCCTGCTCCCCTTGATGCAGAAGAAGAGCGCCCCGCGGGTGACCGAGCGCGGGTCGTACGCCAGATCGCTGATCTCGACGGACGGCGCGCCGGCGATCCCAAGTCGAGTCAGATCCATCGACAGCTGAGCCTAGCGGCCTGCTGGAGCGATCAAGGCCAGACGCTCTTCGATCGCCTCCCGGATGATCACGGGAAAGTCGTAGCGAATGGCGAGGTCCCAGTCCTCGTCCATATAGCCGCCGTAGGAGGCAAGCTCCCAGTCGCTTCCGGCAACGAGATAGCTTCGCTCCCCTTCGATCGCCTCTGGATCGACGCCGGCGAGAAACAACCGTCCGCGGGGCCGACCGCGAAGCGGCCGCGGTGTGGCGACCGTGAACTCCGGAGCGTTCCCGCGGTCGAGCACCTCCAGGAGTCGAGCGCCGGACATCCGCGTGACACCCGGGTTGGCCGCGGTCTCCGAGACCTCCCACAACGCGCCTCGCGTGACAGGCCCAGCCGGGAGCACACCCAGCGTCAGGCCCTCGCTGAAGATCCCCACGTCCGCCGACATCCGCTCACGAAGCATTCCCGCGATCCACCGAGCATCGATCGGGGTGTCGGTCCGGCCGATCGTCTCGGCCAGCATCGCCTCGACCTCGGATTCGATCAGGCGGGCTTCCGCGTCGATGCCTGCAAACGGCGGAACGTCGTCGTCGATGCGCAGGACACTCGCTGTCAGCTCGTCTCCGTCGATCTCGATCCGGCCGATGTGCTCACCGAACGCTCCGGCCTGCGCGATCAGGATCCGCCCGACCCACTCGCCGACCGGCAGGAGATCGTGGCTGTGTGCACCGATGATCAGGTCGATGTCATCCCGCAGCTCCTGCGCAATCCGCCGATCATCCCAGCGTTCGTCGGGCATCGACAGGCCGAGGTGCGAGAGCAGGACCACGAGCGAAGCGCCCTCCCCGCGCAGCTCTCGGGCCACGTTGCGGGCTACGTCGAGCTCATCGAGGGCCTCGAACCCCCAGTCCGCGGCCGCAAGCAGGTCGCGGAAGGGCGCCGTCAAGCCGAAGATCCCAACCTCGCCGAGCAGCACCGACGTGACCGGGCCGGCGATCGGAGAGAAGTTCGCGAGCAGCTGAGGATGGGGCGAGACACGTGCGTGCTGCTCGAGGATCCCGGGACCGTAGCGGAGCCAGCATGCGTTTCCGACCGTGGCGGCGTCGCACAGCGCGACCCCGAGCAGGCGGTGCATGGCGCTGCCTTTCGTGAGGTTCGAGAGGCGTTGCGTCGACTCCTCGACGTCGCCCGCATCGAGGTAGAGCACCGGATGGGTCGCCCGGGCTTTCTCCTGGCGTACGATCGTCGCGATCTGCGCGATCCGCTCCGGATGGCCGTGAATGTCGTTCGTATGGAGGATCGTCAGCCGCACCAGCGCTGATTCTCCCCATCTACGGGTGAGTCGTGACGACCCGTACGTTCGGCGGGACCGACAGATACTGCAGGTCGAACTTGGCGATCTGCGCGAACGCAGGCGCCGCGACGACCCCGCCGTAGATCTGGCCGTGCGGCTCCTCGACGCTGACCAGCACGAGGAGGCGCGGCCGCTTGACGGGGACCATCCCGACGAACGAGGCGACGTATTTGCCCGTCGTGTAGCCGTGCGGGCCCGGGATCTGGGCCGTGCCGGTCTTGCCCGCCACGGTGTACCCGGCGATCTGCGCTGCGTTGCCGGTTGCGCCATGCTCGTCGACGACGCCGGTGAGCATCGTCTTCAGCTCTCGATCGACCGCGGGAGAGACGATTCTCCGGTGCTTGAAGCTGTGCAACGTGCGCCCGCCGACACGTCCGACGAGGTGCGGCTGAATCCAGACACCGCCGTTCGCGATCGCTGCGTAGGCCGAGGCGATCTGGATCGGCGTCACGGCGATGCCCTGCCCGATCGGCACGTTGCCGATCGTTGTGCCCGACCACTGGTCGGGGTAGGACGGGACGATGCCGCCGCTCTCGCCGGGAAAGTCGAGACCGGTCGGCTTGCCGAAGCCGAACTTGCCGATCCACTTCATCAGGTCCGGCGCGCCGAGCTTCTCGGCGATCGTGATCGCGCCAACGTTCGACGAGTACGACAGGATCTTCGCGACGGTCAAGGTCTCCGTGCCGCGCAGCTCCGCGTCGTGGATGCACTTGTCGGCGACCTGGATGCAGGGAGGCAGCCGGAACGTCGAGCGCGGGGTCACGAGCCCTTCGGTGATGGCGCCGGCGACGGTCACCAGCTTGAACACCGATCCGGGCTCGAACACGTCCGTGACAGCGTGGTTGGTGAGCAGCGATTGCGAGACCAGCGACGAGTCGTTGGCGTTGTAGCCCGGGGCCTGCGCCATCGCGAGCACGGCTCCGGTATGAGGGTCGAGCACGATCGCCGTGGCCGACCGCGCGTGCCACTTCGCGACGGTCTCGCGCAGCACGTCTTCGGCGTTCGCCTGGATCTTGTTGTCGATCGTCGAGAAGATGTCGTGGCCCTGACGTTCCGGTGTGGCGCTGACGATGTCGATCGGCTGCCCGAACGGGTCACGGACAACCGTTTGCCGGCCGGGCTTGCCGGCGAGCTGCTTGTCGTACTCGATCTCGAGGCCGCCGAGCCCCTTGTTGTCCGTGCCTGCGAAGCCCACGACCTGCGAGGCGACGCTGCCCTGGGGGTACGCGCGCTTCTCCTCCGGGTAGTCGTTCACGCCGGTGAAGCCCTTCTTCATCAGCGCCGCCGCCTTCGTGGGGTCGGCGAAGCGCTGCACGTACACGAAGGCGGTTTTGCGGTTCAGGAGCTGCGGGTAGAGCTGGTTCGCGTCGACGCCGAGGATCCGATGCGCCGCAATCGCCACCGCCCGCGGATCGGCCAGCTCACGCGGGTCGGCGTAGATCGTCTTGGTCTGCTCGCCGATCGCCAGTTGAACGCCGTTCGTGTCGAAGATGGTGCCGCGATTGGCGGGGATCACCACCGTCTCGCGATGCTGACGCTCGGCCATCTTCCCGAGCGTGGCGGCTCGAACGCCCTGAAGCCACACGGCCCGCGCGAGCGTCGCGGCGAAGACGAGGGCGAAGATGACGAGCAGCAGGCGGATGCGCCGGTTTGCCTGCTTGTCGCGCATCACTTCGCGACGTTGACGTATCCGGTCGGATCCCGGTAGACGAGGCCGAACTGCTTGACCGCCTCCTGCTGGATCGCCTGCGATGCAACGAGCGAGGAGTACTGCGATTGCAGCGCGGCATTGTCCGCGATCAGCTTCGAGCGCTCCGTGTTGGTCTTGTCGAGCGAGAGGTTGAGCTGCAGAACCGCCACGTTCACGAATACGACGCCGGCAAGCAGAATCCCGCTGACGGCGATCCAGAGAATTCCGCCGCGCGTCTTCGCCTGGGCGCGTTTCCTCGAACGGGGCCGCGGCCTTGCGACCGGCTCCGCGATCGTGGCTGCCTGGGAGTGGGTCACAGCTGGCCATCAGACGCGCGTCCCGACACGGAGGCGCGCCGACTGAGCGCGCGGATTGCGGCTCACCTCTGCGGCGCTCGGGCGCACGGCCCGCCGCGGCGTCGCACGCATCGTCGCCTCGGAGCCGCAGACGCAGACCGGGAAGTCGGGTGGGCAGGTGCAGCCGTGCTCCTGCTTGCGGAGGAACTGCTTGACGATCCGATCCTCGAGGGAATGGAAGGAGATCACTCCGAGCCTGCCTCCGGGCCGGAGCATCTCGAGTGCCGCCGGGAGTGCGCGCTCGAGCGCGCCGAGCTCGTCGTTCACCTCGATGCGGAGCGCCTGGAAGACGCGCTTGGCCGGATGTCCCTCACCGAACCGGGCCGGTGCCGGGATAGCGGCCTTGATCACCTCGACCAGGTCGGCCGTGCGCTCGAAGGGCTGCGACTTGCGGCGCCGGACGATCGCTCGCGCGATCTGACGTGCATAGCGCTCCTCGCCGTAGCGCTTGAAGATGTCTGCGAGCTCGCGCTCATCTCCGTCGTTGACGAGGTCGCGCGCGGAGTACGGCGCACTCGGATCCATGCGCATGTCGAGCGGCGCATCGACCGCGTACGAGAAGCCCCGCTCGGGCCGGTCGAGCTGCATCGACGAGACGCCGAGGTCGAGCAGGATCACGTCCGCCTTCACACCGTTCTCGCCCAGGTGCTCCAGAACGGTCGAGAACTCGCCGTGGTGCAGGCGCGCCTTGACGCCCGTCTCGCGCCGGACGCGTGCGAAGAACGGCGCGACCGTGGGGTCGCGATCGATCGCGATCAGCTTCCCGTCGCCCCGCAGACACGAGGCGAGCAGGAGTGAATGGCCACCGGCACCGAACGTGCCGTCGACGATGGTCTCGCCCGGCCGTGGGTCGAGGAGGGTGACGACCTCCTCGGCCAGGACCGGGACGTGATCGGACTCAGTTGGCAAGACGCTCGGCAACATCTTCCGCGCTCCCTTCGACTTCGTGCAGCTGCTGACGCCACTTCGCTCGATCCCAGATCTCCAGGTGGTCGAAGACACCGGCCACCGTGACCTCACGCCCGAGGCCGGCCTGCTCGATCAGGCCGGCGGGGATGACCACGCGACCCTGTTTGTCGAGATCGCTCTGCGCGGCACCTGCGAAGAAGTGCCGCTGCATCACGCGCGACCCCGGCGCCAGCGGATCGAGACTCTGGATCCGCTCTGCCATGTGCTCCCACGCGGTGCGCGGGTAGGCGAAGAGGCAGCCGTCCAGCCCGCGGGTGACGAACACGCCGTCCTCGAACGCCGCCCGCTGCTTGGAGGGCAGTGTGAGGCGGTTCTTCTCGTCGAGGGAATGCTCATGCTCGCCAAGCAGGGGGTCCACTGCTCCCCACTTTATCCCACTTTTCCCCACCTGTAAACCCCCAGGGACCACGCGGCGGCCTTCGGGGTCGAATCGGCCTGCCGGCTACAGGGTTTCCACGGCGTCGCCGACCCGCACCCGGCCGGGCTCGGCGACGGCGGCGTGCACGCCGAAGGGCAGCGGCTCGGTCGTCTCGACCGCGCCCCGGTAGGCGGCGATCGCCTTCAGCGTGCCCAGGTCGGTTCGTCCGGTCTCGGGGCTCTGGGTGGTGACGACACAGCGGCCGACATTCCCCTGCGGAACGACAACCGCCTCTCCGACGGCGACCCTGCGCCCGAGCCAGCCGTCTTCGGCGTGCGCCTGGAAGCCGTCGACTCCGAAGTTCATCCGGAACCGGCGCTCGTCGACCTGCGCTGCCCCGAGCACCTCTGCGAGCGCCGAGAGCGACGCCGTCCCGAGCAGGGTGGCTGCGCCGCCAAGCCCGCGATCGGCGGCCCCGTCGCCAGGCTCGACGAGCCGGACCTGTTCGCCGACGAGGCTCGAGACGGCCTCCGCCCAGGGACCGCGCACGAGCCGCGCAGACCGGGACCGCGAGTGGAAGCGCGTCTCCACCTCTTCCCCACGCTCGACCCAGCCGCTGACGACCGTGCCGTCGGGCATACGCAGCACCAGCATGTCGGCGCGCTCGTCGTACTCGGCGTGCACGAGCTGGAGCGGCCCGCAGTCCTTGTTGTTGATGAGGCGGCCCGCCTCGGAGACGAAGTAGAAACGGCGGTCGCCTTCGAGACCGCTCTCGAGCAGGTCGATCTCGTCGACGAGGTGCACGGCGGTCGCCTTCACGGGCGCGAGCGAGATCCAGGCAACGCGGCCGGTCATCGCTCCCCGGCAAGCTGCGCCGCGTACGGGCCTGCACCGCCGATCACGGCGGAGCCGGCCCTGGTCGCGAGACCGACTGCCTCCGGGAGAGCGTCGCCGGCGGCAAGAGCGTAGGCGAGCGCCGCAGCGAACGAATCGCCGGCCCCGTAGGTGTCGACGACCGTCCCGGCCGACACCGCGGCGTAGGGCACGCCGTTCGCCCTGCCTCCGTTCTGACCGTCCGTCAGCACCACCGTCCCGACCTCGAGCGAGCCGTCGTAGCGTTCGCCTGCGTCGTTCAGGCTGCCGACCACCAGATCGAGGGGCACGGCTGCGTCGCGCAGCGTCGGGAGCTCGCGAACCGTCGCCGCCAGAAACCGGGCCGCGCGGGCCGTTCGCAGCACCTCGGGCTCGCCCGAGACGAAGAACACGAGGTCGTACCCGCCGAGCGGCAGCGGCCCGTGCGGCAGCAGCTTGTCTCCGAGCACGGTGATCGTCCGCTCGCCCTCGTTGTCGACGTGCGTCCACGCGCGTCGGGTCTCGCCGCCCCATTGGACGTGCACGTCGATGCCGAGCCCCGCCAAGCGCCGCTGGGAGGCCCTGCCCAACTCGTCGCTGCCGAGGGCTGTGAAGAGCTCGCACCTGCCGGCCAGGAGGGCCAGCTGGCGCGCGACGACGGCACCGCCCCCGGCCGGCTCCGACCAGGTCTCGCTCGCGTGCACGATCGAGCCCGCCGCCGGCATGCCCGGCACGCGCGCGAACTCGACCCACTCGACGTGACCGACGACGGCGCATCTCACGATTTCGCACCCTGCCACGTTTGCTTCGATGATGGGGAGCATGGCCACCACGGATCCGATTCCGCCGTTCGAGCGCTTCTATCTCCTGCACCGCGACGAGGTGCTCGGCTACCTCCGCCGGCTGCTCGGGCCGCGGGCAGAAGATGCTTGGCAGGAGACGTTCCTGCGCGCGCTGCGTGCGTACGACCGGCTTCAGCACGGCAGGCACCTGCGCGCCTGGGTCTTCACGATCGCAACGAATGTCGCGATGGACGACCTCCGCGCAAGGAAGCCGGAGCCGCTCAGGGACGGCGACGAGCCGTCCGTCGAGCTGCGCCGCGCGGCGTATCGCGAGCTCGAGCATCTGACCGGCGACCTGCCCCCGACAGAGCGTGCAGCCGTCGTGCTTCGCTACGGATACGACCTTCCCTACACGCAAATCGCCGACGCACTCGGCTCGTCCGAGGACGCTGCGCGCGCCGCAGCCTCTTCCGGCGTCCGCAGACTGAGGAGAACCCATGAACGTCACACCTGAGCTCGACACCCGCTTTCGCGAGGCCGCACTGCGTGAAGGGCTCGTCGACGTGCGCTTCGACATCTTCGACTCCCCGGTCGGCGAGCTCTTCGTCGCGGCGACCGACCGTGGGCTGGCCAGGATCTCCTACCGGTCGGAAGGGATGGAGGAGTCGCTCGCCCGCACGTTCGGCGTCCGCGTGCTCCGCACACCGCTCGACGAGGTGCGCCGGGAGCTGGAGGAGTATTTCGAAGGAAAGCGCCGGCAGTTCGACCTGCGGCTCGACCTGCGCGTCGCGCCCTTCCACGCCGATGTGCTTCGAGAGCTGGCGCTCGTTCCGTATGGTCGCACCGACACGTACGGTGCGCTCGCCGCGAAGGTCGGGCGGCCAGGCGCAGCCCGTGCGGTCGGCACGGTGATGAACCGCAATCCGATCCCGATCGTGCTCCCTTGCCATCGCATCGTCGGCGCCAACGGGTCGCTTACGGGCTACGCCGGAGGTCTCGACGTGAAGCGAAGTTTGCTGCAGCTCGAGGGCGCAACACTGGTCTAGATGGTGCAGAACGTCGTCGTCGTCGGAGGTGGTTTTGGCGGGCTGCTCGCAGTCCGCGGCCTCCGGCGTGCCGACGTCGAGGTGACTCTCGTCGACCGGCAGAACTTCTACCTCTTCCAGCCCCTTGCCTACCAGGTCGCGACAGGCTCGCTCTCGTCGGCGGAGGTGGCCGTGCCGCTGCGCCAGATCCTGCGCCGCCAGAGCAATGCGGACGTCATCCTCGGCGAGGTCGACGGGTTCGACCTGGACGCGAGACGAGTATCCGTGCAAGGCCTGCCGAACGGCGGCAACCTCACGCTGGACTACGACATCCTCGTCGTCGCCGGCGGCGCCCGCTACTCGTATTTCGGCCATGACGAATGGGCCGCGCATGCGCCCGAGTTGAAGTCGCTCGAAGGGGCGCTCGACCTGCGCGATCGCATCCTGCGCGCGTTCGAGGCTGCCGAGGTCGAGCAGGACGAGTCGGTGCGCGCCGAGTGGCTCACATTCGTCGTCGTCGGCGCCGGGCCGACGGGCGTCGAGATGGCCGGCCAGATCGCCGAGCTCGGCAAGGACGTCCTGCATCGTGAATACCGGGCGATGGACACCCGGTCGACGCGTGTGCTGCTCGTCGAGGCCACGGGGAGGGTGCTCGGCGCCTTCCCGCCGTCGCTGTCGGCGAGCGGCGAGCGGCAGCTCCGCTCACTGGGTGTCACGCCCCTGCTCAAGACGACGGTCGTCGGGATCGATGCAGAGTCGGTCGAGGTCGAGGCCTCCGACGGTGCCCGCTCGCGCATCCCGGCGCGCACGGTGGTCTGGGCGGCAGGTGTCACCGCCTCGCCGCTCGCGGGGCTGCTCGCAAAAGCAACGGGGACCGAGACCGACCGGGCCGGCCGACTGACCGTCGAGACCGACCTGACGCTGCCGGGCCACCCCGAGGTGTTCGCCCTCGGCGACATGGTCACGGTGCGCGGACAGCAACTGCACGGCGTCGCGCCGGTGGCGATGCAACAGGGCCGCCACGTTGCCCGCTCGATCGCAGCAGGCTCGCGTGAGCCGTTCCGCTACCACGACAAGGGAGAGCTCGCAACGATCGGCCGCTCGCGGGCGGTCGGCGTCGTCAGCGGCATCCGCGTCAGCGGGCTGGCCGCCTGGGCGCTGTGGCTCGGCATCCACATCACGTATCTCATCGGCTTCCAGAACCGGCTGCTCGTCCTGACCAGATGGACTTTCAGCTACGTCACGCGCGGCCGCAACGCCCGCGTGATCCACCACAACTAGCCCCTAGCCTGCGGCTTCCGCCACCACGCGGACCGCGGCGTCGTAGGCGACTGCCGCGAGGCCTCCACCCCAGGTGAGACGGGCGACCCGGAGCTCCTGCAACTCGGCCGGGCCGGGCACTCCCCGGTCGGCGATCACGTTCATCGGCCCGTTGATCCGGCGCGCGAGCTCGGGAATCGAAACGGGCGGACAGAGAATCGGGTACGCGCAGTCGGCGCCCGCTGCGAGGTACGCATTCGCACGCTCGACCGCCTCATCGACATCACCGCCGATGCGCAGGAACACATCGACGCGCGCGTTGACGACGAGCTCCGGCTCCGCCTCACGAATCGCAGCGATCGCCGCCGTCTGCTCGTCGAGCGGAACGAGGCCGGCGCCGGTCGAGTCCTCGAAGTTGATCCCGACGAGGCCCGCTGCCCAGGCCGCCCGGGCAGTGCCGACCGGATCGCCGTAGCCGCGCTCGAGGTCGGCGGACACCGGCAGGTCGACCGCCGCGGCGATTCGCCGCGCGGCCTCGACCATCTCGTCGCGCGGCGCCCGCTCCCCATCCTCCCAGCCGAGCGACCGCGCCACGGCGGAGCTCGTCGTGGCGAGCGCACGGCAGCCCTTCACGTTCGCGAACGCCTTGGCGCTCGCCACGTCCCAGGCGTTCGGGAGGACGAGGAGCGGCGGCTCGACATGCATGCGCCGAAACGCAGCTGCCTGCTCGTGCTGGTCCACGTCAGCGCCCGGTGGCCGTCACCCGTGGCAGTTCTTGGTCGCCCAGGCGGTGAGATGCGCCTCGGCGTTCTTGAGGTTCGGCGCCGAGAACGACTTCGACGCGAGGGCCAGCGCTGCGATCTGCGACGCCGTGGGAACCTTGCCCGGTGCGTAGCCCGCCTTCTGGACGGCGTTCGCGTAGTTCTGGAACGCGGTCGCGATCGTCTCGAAGTCGGATCGGATCGCCGACGGCGCGTCGCCCGCGAGAGACTTGTAGGCGGTCGCGACCTGGGTGAGGCTCGTCGTTCCCTTGGCCGAGGCAGCGGCCATGGCCTGCGAGAACTTCTCGCCGACCCCGGCGAGCTGCGTGCAGTTCTTCACCGAGGCGAACGAGTGCGTGTTCACCGTGCTCGAACCGCTGCTGCCCGACGTGGTGGTCGCGGCCGCGGTGGTCGTCGTGGTGCCCGAGGCTGTCGTGTTCGACGCCGTCTTCTTGCTGCCGCAGCCCGCGGCCACGATCGCCACCACGACCAGGAGCGCGAGCGAGCCCGCCTTGAATCTCATATTCGATCTTCCCCTCTCCACCCGGTTGTCTCCACGGCCGCCAACGGCCGCCACGGCGATCGTAGGCTCATGGACGCATTCGTTCAACCTCGACCGGTGAATGTGCTCACTCCTCGGGCATCACCCCGCACAGCCGGTAGCCCACGCCCCACACGTTCTCGACGAGCGTCGCGTGGGAACCTGCTTCGCGCAGCTTGCGGCGCAGGCGCGATGCGTGCGAGTCGAGCGTTCGCGTGCGGCCGGCGACGCGATAGTTCCAGACGTCCCGCAGGAGCTCGCTTTTCGTGAACACTCGCTCGGGCTCGCGGGCGAGGCAGAGAAGCAGCTCGTACTCCTTCTGGGCGAGCTGGATGCGCCGGCCGGCGACGCGGACGTCGCGCGTCCGCGTGTCGATGCGAACCGGTGGCGCTTCGACGATGTCGTCGAGCGGTGGGCGCGACCTGCGCAGGACCGCCCGGATCCGCTCGACGAGCTCCTGGTAGTCGAACGGTCGAGGCACGTAATCGTCGCAACCCCTTCGAAAAGCGTGGATCGAGTCGACGGCGTCCCCCTGCTCGCGCCCGAGCACGATCACCGGGGCTCGCTCGAGCCAGCGGTCGAGCCGCTCCACGTCGCCCGCGAGCACGAGATCGAACCGCCCGTAGTCCGGCACGAGCTCGAAACCGTCCCGCGGAAGATGCCGCTCGAGGAACCCCCGCGTCTCGGGCTCGGCGTCGGCGAGGAGCAATGCAGCGGCCATGACGAGCGACGGTATCCCCGGCCGGCCGGAAGCACCAGTTGTCCATTCGCACGATTCTGCGCCGATCGATCCTCAGGCGGCGAAGGCGGCCATGTCGAGACGACCGAATGTGCGACGTGCGTGCCAGAGGCCCCAGAAGACGAGCGCGGCGAGCACGGGGATTCCGGTCATGACCGAGACGACCACGAACCCGCCGACCCCGGACCCCAGGAGCACATAGAGGCGAAGCGCAGCCCGCCCCAGGCAGTACGCCGCCCAGACGAGTGACTGGAGCCCGAACTCGCGGCGGTAGGCGTCGCTCGCCTGGAACCATGCGGGGAACGGGTACCACGCGCTCGCGAAGATGCCGATCAACGGGCGGCCGACGACGACCGAGCCGATGTACACGAAGCCCCAGATCGCGCTCAGCACGACCGGCTGCGCCAGATACACGGTCGCGCTGTTTGCGAGGAGCGCCACGAGTGCCTGGACGACGATGAACAACGCGCTGACCACCGCGACGCCCGCCTGCCGGCCGTGGCGCACCTCCCAGGCGGCGATCGCCAGCGAGAGCACGGTCGAAACGACCACGGCCTCCGCCAGCCCGGAGGTCCGCCACAGACCGTAGAAGACCAGCACCGGGACGATCGCCTCGAACGCGAACTGCGGCAGCCCGCGCCGCAGGAGGAGCTCCCACGTCGGGTCCGGCAGCTCGTTCAGCCGCTCGACAGGCGGCGCTCCTGGCGGTCGCACCACTCGATTCCCCATTCGCAGTAGTCGAGCGCCCAGCGGTAGACCAGGTCGGTGAAGGGCGGATCCGGCTCGCCGCTGCCGTCGTCGAGAGCCCGCAGGTAGGCGAGCATCGCCGCGTACCCCTCGCGCCGCGCCCGCAGCAAGCCGAGCCCTTCGGCGACGGGCAGCGCATCCGAGAAGAAGAGCCGCAGCAGCGATTCGTCACGCAGCTCGATGCGCGTCTCCCGTCCGTGCAGCCAGGCCTCGAGCGCACCTCGGCCGGCGGGCGTGAGCTCATAGACGCGGCGCGAGCGGCCGCCACGATCGGCCGCTGCGCCCCTGATCCAGCCTGCCGCCTCGAGCCGTTTCAGCTCGGGATAGATCTGGCCGTAGCTCGCAGCCCAGAAGTGCCGGATCGTGCGGTCGACCGCGCGCTTGAGGTCATAGCCGCTCCGTGCCCGTTGGCCGAGCAGGCCGAGGACCGCCCAGGTGACCGCCGACGGCTTCATATATCTTTAGGATATATCTATACGATATGTTACGTCAACCGCTGTCGTCGTCGAGCCGTGGGTTCCAGTCGCTCCCGCCACATGAAGTCCGCGTGCCGGGGATGCTCCCGGAAAACGCATCAGAGGCGACCGGACCGAATGACGCCCCAGAGCAGCCAGACCCCGAGGATCGCGGAGAGCAGGAAGCCGAGCACGGAGACGACGTGCAGCCCGAGAACGTGCGGGCCGCTCTTCGCGAAGATGCCGATCAGGCTCGAACCGATCAGGCCGCCGGTGACGACGAGCGCGATCACGAGCCGGTTGAACAGCGTGTCGAGCTTCGCCATCAGGTCGTCGAGGCCCTTGTGCACGAAACCGACCTCGATCTGGCCGTCGCGCACCTGCTCGAGCGTGTCATGGATCTGGTACGGCAGCTCCAGCGCCATCTGCGTATAGCGCCAGCCCTCCCGCCGGGCGCGAATCGCGATCCGCCGCGGCGTGAAGCGCTCGAGCATCAGGTCGCGCGCGTAGGGCTTCGCGACCTCGAACACGTTGAAGTCCGGGTAGAGCTCGATGCCCACCGACCCGAGGGTCGCGATCGCCTTGTCGAGCATGACGAATCGGGTGGGCAGCCGCAGGTTCATCGAGTAGATCAGGCCCATCGCTTCGCGAATCACCTGGACGGGGTCGATCTCCTTCAAGCTCGCGCCGTAGTAGCGGTAGTAGAGATCCTGGAGCTCCGCCACGAACTCGTCCTCGCGCTCCTTCGGATAGCGGACACCGAGATCGAACAGGCGCGTCGGGAGCATCTGGATGTTCTCGGATGCGGCGTCGATGAACAGCCGGGTCAGCTTCGTCATGTCGTCGTCCGTGAGCTTCCCGGTCAGGCCGAAATCCACGAGCCCGATGCGCTCCGGCGACAGGACGAGGATGTTGGCCGGATGGGGATCGCCGTGGAAGAACCCGTTGCGGAAGATCATCGTCATCCACGTCTCGGTGATCAGGTACGCCAGGTGCCGGCGCTGCTCGAGGGACCATGCGTCGAGCTCGAGGTCCGCAAGCTGCACGCCGTCGAGATACTCGAGTGTGAGCACACGCGAGCGGGTGTACGTCCAGTAGACGCGCGGTACCGCGACATGAGGATGACCCGCGAAGTCCTTGTGGAACGCATCGGCGTTCCGGGCCTCGAGCCGATAGTCGAGCTCCTGGCGGATCGAGCGGGCGAACTCGTCGACGATCTCCCCGGCGTCGACGAAGTCGAGCGCGCGGATCCGCTCTTTCGCGAGCCGGGCCGCCTGATACATCAGAGCGAGGTCGGCCTCGATCTTCCGCGGCGCATCCGGCCGCTGCACCTTGACGACCACCCGCCGGCCGTTGGGAAGCGTGGCGCGATGCACCTGGCCGATCGATGCCGCAGCGAGAGGCTCGCGGTCGAACTCCGTGAACAGCCGCTCGATCGGCTGGCCGAGATCCTCCTGGATCATCCGTTCGACGTCGGCGTACGGGAACGGCCTCACGTCGTCCTGGAGGCCGCGCAGCTCGGCGATGATGTCGGGCGGAACGACGTCCGGCCGCGTCGAGAGCAGCTGCCCGAACTTGACGAAGGTCGGGCCGAGCTCGTCGAGCATCTCGCGCAGGTGCCTGCCGCGCGCCGTGCCCTCAGCCGATGGATCGGTGGCCTTGTGGCCCTCGATCGCGTAACCGAACCCGTGCCGAACGGCGACCTGGGCGATCTCGCTCAGGCGGCCGAGGCTTCGCTGCTGCGAGCGGGTTGCCACGCACAGAGTGTTGCATGAGGGGGCGGTAGGCCCTAGCCGGGCTGGTGAATGCGCTTGATCGTCGCCCGCCAGGCGCCCTTCGGCGCCTGAACGTCGACGCTGGCGCCGAGTTTCTTGCCGAGCAGAGCCGACCCGAGCGGTGACGTCGGCGACACCGTGCCCGACCCGCCGACGGCGCTGATCTCAACGGTCATCGACTGGCCCCCGTCGCCGGCGACGTCGACGATCGACCCGACGCCGACTTCGTCTGCGCTTGCGTCCTCGACGATCTCGGCGCCGTCGAGCCGCGCCCGCAGTGTGCGGATGCGGGCTTCGAGGAGCCCCTGTTCGTTCTTCGCGGCGTGATACTCGAAGTTCTCGGAGAGGTCACCGAACTCACGGGCCTTCTTGATCGCCGCGATGACTTCCGTGCGCCGCGGGCCTTCGAGACCGGCGAGCTCCTCGCGCAGCGCGGCCGCTTGCTTCTCGGTGAGCTGCTCTACCACTTGGAGCGGCCTCCCCGGCGGCGCGACGTATAAACAACGCGCGGCTTTGCCACCTGCATGCCGGTCTCCTGGAACTTCTCGACGTGACCCTGGAGCCGCGCGACCCGAGACACATCCGCTTGCTGCTCCGGCAGCACCAGCGTGATGCCGACGCCCCCCTTGCCCGCGCGGCCCGTTCGTCCGACGCGATGGGTGTAGACGTCGGGCTCCTCGGGGGGATCGAAGTTGATCACGTGCGTGATGTCGTCGACATCGAGGCCACGTGCCGCCACATCCGTCGCGACGAGCGTCTTCACCCTGCCGGTATCGAAGTGTGCGAGCGCCTGCTCGCGTTGCGCCTGCCCCTTGTCGCCGTGAATCGCGATCGCGTCGACGTTCTGGCGGCGCAGCTTCTCGACGAGGCGGTCGGCGCCCGCCTTGGTGCGCACGAACACGAGCACGAGCCCGCGCTCGGCGTCGTTGAGCAGTTCGACGAGCGTCGAGACTTTGGTGTCGTTCGTCACGGGAACGAAGCGGTGGTCGATGTCGCCGCTGCGGCGGTCGGCCGGAAGCTCGCCCTCGAAGCGCGCCGGGAAATGGGTGTAGCGGCGGGCGAGCTCGCCGACCTCGCCGTCGAGTGTCGCGGAGAAGAACATCGTCTGGCGGTCCTCCCGCAGCTTGCGCACCAGGCGGTCGACCTGGGGCTTGAAGCCCATGTCGAGCATCCGGTCGGCCTCGTCCAGCACGAGCACCTGCACAGCGTCGAGTGAGACGAGGTTGCGGTCGACGAGATCCTGCAGACGGCCCGGAGTGGCGACGATCACGTGCGCGGCTTTCGCCTCGTTCGCCTGCGCCTTCAGAGGCACCCCGCCGTACACCGACGCGACCTTGATCTTGTCGCCGGAGATCAATGCGAACTCCTCGGTCACCTGCACGCACAGCTCACGCGTCGGGACGAGCACGAGCGCCGCAGGCCGCGGCTTCGTCGGATCGAGGCGCTCGAGGATCGGAATGGCGAACGCAAGCGTCTTGCCCGATCCGGTGGGGCTCTTCGCGAGGATGTCGCCACCGCGAAGCGCCTCGGGGATCACGAGCGTCTGGATCTGGAACGGGGACTCGATGCCGCGCGCGGCCAACAACTTGCACACGGCCTCGGATACCCCGAGGGGACCGAAATCTGTCACTTCTCTCAACTCCTTCGGACATCGAGATCGTGTGTCCGACGAAGGAGACGCGATCTCACGGGAGCGCGGCCTATCCGCACTCCGTAGATGTCACGGTAGCAGCCGATCCAGCGTGCGGCTCAGTCGCGGCTCGAGTCGCGGTCTTCGACGAGCCGCAACCGGTGCTCGAGCTGCGCGACCCGAAGCTCGAGCTCGTCCCATTCCTCACGCGTCACGAGGCCGACCTCACGGGCGAGATCCTGGATACGGCGCTTCGACCCCTCCCCCGCGCGGATCGCGTCACCGCGCCACCGCCCGCCCAGGTCTTCGAAGAGCGAGCGGAACTCGTCGAGGCGCGGCCCGAGCACGGCGAGCAGCCGATCGAGGTCGCTATCTGGCACGGCCGTGTGGCCGTGACTTGCGCCGCTGCCGGCGGGCTTCGCGCTTCGCATCCGGATCCTCGTCGACGATCGGGGCGAAGCCGTCGAGCGGCGTCTCCGGGTTCGGCTCGTCGGCGGCCGCCTGCTCTGCGTCCTCGAGCAGGCGCTCGGCCTTCTCGCCTTCCGGCATCTCCTGTCCCTTGCGCCGTGCGTAGTCGGGCTCGCGCTCCTTCCAGAGGTTGAGCAGCGGTGCGGCGATGAAGATCGACGAGTAGGCGCCCGAGGTGACCCCGACGAGCAGTGCGAACGCGAAGTCCTTCAACGTCGCGCCGCCGAAGAAGTACAGGGCCGCGACCGGCAGCAACGTGATGAACGTCGTCGCCAGCGAACGGCGGATCGTCTCCCAGAGCGAGATGTTCGTGATCGTCGCGAACGAGGCGCGTCGCATGATCGGGATGTTCTCGCGGATCCGGTCGAAGATGATGATCGTGTCGTAGATCGAGTAACCGAGCACGGTGAGCACCGCTGCGACCGTCGCTTCGGTCACCTCGCGTCCCGTGATCGAGTACACGCCGACGGTGATCAGGACGTCGTGCAGCATGGCTGCGATCACCGGGACCGCGAACGCGAGCCCTCGGAAACGGATCGTGATGTACAGCGTGATGATCAGCATCGAGAAGAAGATGGCGAGGAGCGCCGACCTCGCGATCTGTCGCCCGAAGCTCGACGAGACGTTTGTCGTGCCGGCCGCGATCGCGTGCACGTTGTCGGTGAGTCGCGACGACAACTTGGACTGCTCGGCAGCCGAGAGCTTCTTCAGGCGGATCTGGAAGCTCTTGTAGCTCTCGCTGCCGTAGGCCGTGCCGCGGCCCTGAACGACCGCGTCGCTGCGGCCGATCGCCGCGGTCTGCTGGCGGACGAGCGAGATCGAGGTCGGCTTCGCCGTCCGGAACGTGATCTGCGCGCCGCCCCTGAAATCGATGCCGAGGTTCAGGCCGCGAATGGCGAGCGACCCGATGCTGACGACCAGGATCGCGCCGGAGATCGCAAACCAGAGCATCGTCCGCTTCATGAAGTCGATCTGCAGCCACCGGCCGCGCTGCGAGTGGTTCGCACCCATGAACTTCGGGTTCTCGAACCAGCGGAAGCCGGCGAGCAGGCCGAGCATCGCCCGGGTCGCGGCGACGGCGGTGACCAGCGAGATCGCGGTGCCGATCAGCAGCATCAGCGCGAAGCCCTTCACGCCTGCGGTCGCGACCGCGAACAGGATCAACGCGGTGATCGCGGTGACGACGTTCGCGTCGATGATCGTGTGGAAGCCCTTCGCGTACCCCGCCGAGATCGCAGCGCGCACGGATTTGCCCGCACGTGCTTCCTCCTTGATGCGTTCGAACACGACCACGTTCGCATCGGCCGCGACGCCGATGGTCAGGATCAAGCCGGCAAAGCCGGGCAACGTCAACGTGACGCCCAAGAGGAGGATTGCGCCGTACATGAATGCGGCGTAGATGCCGAGCCCGATCACCGCGACGAGGCCGAGGAACCGGTAGAGGAAGAGCAGGAACAGACAGACCACGATCAGGCCGCCGATCGCCGCGTTCTGCGCCTGCTTCAGCGAGTCCTTGCCGAGCGTCGCCGACACGTCGGTGCGCTCCAGCGGCACGAAGTTCACCGGCAGCGCACCTGTCTGGAGCACGAGCCCGAGGTTCTGCGCCTCCTTCAAGCTCGACATCCCCGTGATCTGCGCGCCGGTCCCGGTCGGGTCGATGCCGTTCGGGTACTGGGTGTAGTCGATCTGCGGCCAGGAGCGGATCTCGTTGTCGAGCACGATCGCGAAGTGCTGCGGGACCTTCAAGATCGAGCCGCGCACGGCCTCGTTCTTGGTCACCTGTGCAAACGCCTTGTTCCCCTTGCCCTTGAACGCGAGCAGCACGATCGGATCACCGCTCGTCGCGTCGAAGTCCTGCCGCGTCCCCGACAGGTTCAGCTCGGAGCCGGTGATGTTCGGGAACTTGCCGTTCGTCGCGTACTGGTTGTCCGGGTAGGAGCCGTTCTTGAACAGGTAGTAGTCGGTCAGGCCGACGGGTGGCACGCCATTCTGCGATGTGTCGCCCGGGCAGACGACGGAGCCCGGCTGCGAGCAGGTGATCACCACCGTGCGCGCCGGCACCGCCAGCACCTTCCAGCCGGGCGGGATCTTGCCCCTGTAGGCATCGAGGAGCCCCTCGTTCCCCGTCGACGGATCGCGATGCAGGGTCGGAGTCGGGCCGGCCTTCTTCACCCACACAGTGGTCGTCGTCGTCTTCTTGTTCTTCAGGACACCGGTCGTCGTCTTGACCTTGACGGGCTTGAAGAGCACGTAGCCGGTCGGGGTGCCGACCTTCGCCGTCGACTCGACCCGTGAGAGCAGGTCGTAGAGGTTGCGGAACGCGACCGGCTGGCTGCCGCTCGCCGTGATCGACGGCGGCACCAGCGCCACCTCCAGGTCGTACAGCTCCAGCTGCGCCGTCGTACCGATGATCGCCGCAGCCTGGGCCGGGTCATGAACGCCGGCCAACTGGATGACGATCTGGTTCGAGCCCTGCTTGCGGATCTCCGGCGAAGCAACGCCCAGCTTGTCGACGCGGCTGCGCATGATCGACACCGAGCGGTCGAGGTCGGACGAGGTCAGCTTGTGGCCCTTCGGCGGCTGCGCCTTCAGCACCACTTCCAGCCCGCCCTGCAGATCGAGGCCCTTCTTGACGCCGCGATGCCACGGCGAGCCGGGGGCGGCCAGGAACGCCACGCCGATGAGCGCGAGGGCGATCAGGCCGATCAGGATCAGATTGGAGCGCCGAGACGACACGCGCGGGGAAGGTTAGCCTGGTTCCTCGGACGTTCCGCGGGCAGATTCTTGCGGCTCCGCTGCGGGCTCCGGCTCCGGCTCTGCCTCGGGCTCCGGCTCGACCTCGACTTCGACCTCGCGCGCGACCGCTGCGATTGCGCGCCGGTCGACCTCTACGACCACTCCGGGCGCGATCTCGAGGTGCACGAGATCGTCCACAACGTCGCGCACCGAACCGTGGATCCCGCCGGCGGTGATCACGTCGTCACCGGCGGCGATGGTCTCTTGCATCGCGGAGTGCGACGCGCGGCGCCGGCGGGCAGGCAGCAGGAACAGCAGCCAGACGGCACCGAAGATCACGATCAAGATCAGGAATCCGCCCACTGGAGCCTTTCAATTCGGTCACGCTTGTAAGACGCGAATCCGCCGCAATCGATAGCGTCGCGCGCGCCACGGGTCAGCTCGGTGAGGAAGCGTAGATTGTGGAGCGAGAGCAGGCGGAGTCCTAGCAGCTCGTTCTGATTGACGAGGTGCCGGATGTAGGCCCGCGTGAAGCGTGAGCAGGCCGGGCAGTCGCAGGTCTCGTCGAGCGGGGCCTGGTCGCGGGCGAAGCGGGCGTTGCGCAGGTTGATTCGCCCGTCCCGGGTGAGCGCGCTGCCCGTGCGGGCCGTGCGCGTGGGCAGGACGCAGTCGAACATGTCGACGCCTGCCTCGATCACCTCGAGGATCCCTTCCGGGTCGCCGATGCCCATGAAGTAGCGGGGCTTCCCGGCCGGCAGCAGGTCGGCAGCCCAGCCGGTGGTCTCGAACATCAGGGCTCGGTCCTCGCCGATCGCGAGGCCGCCGATGGCGTTCCCGTCGAAGTCGAGCTCGGTGATCTCCTCGGTGGAGCGTCGCCGCAGCTCGGGGTCGACTCCCCCCTGGGTGATGCCGAAGCGGAGCTGTCCCTCGGGGCGCGGGGCTCCGCGCTGGCGCTCGGCCCACAGCGTCGTCCGCCGCACCGCGTCTTCGAGCTCGCGGCGAGAGACGCCGACGGGCGGCACCTGGTCGAGGCACATCGCGATGTCGCTGCCGAGGTTTGCCTGGATCGCGGCCGCCAGCTCGGGCGTGAAGCGCGTGGACGCGCCGTCGTAGACGCTTCGGAACGTCACGCCCTCGTCGTCGACCCGCGCGATCGTGTCCCGGAGCGAGAAGACCTGAAAACCGCCGGAGTCGGTGAGGATCGGCAGGTCCCACGCCATGAACCGGTGCAGCCCGCCGAGCTCACGGATCAGCTCGTCGCCCGGCCTGAAGTACAGGTGATAGGTGTTGCCGAGCAGGATCTGCGCGCCGAGGTCACGCACCTCATCCGGGTGCAGCGACTTGACGGTCCCCTTCGTGCCGACCGGCATGAAGACCGGCGTGCGAACGTCCCCGTGCGCAGTCCGCAACACCCCGGCGCGAGCAGCCCCATCGGTCGCCTGCACCTCGAAGACAGGCCTCACCGAGCCATGCCTAGTGGTCAGACCAAAGCTCAAGAAAGGGAAACATTCTCTCCACAGGCCAGAGAGTGCAGGCGCGTTCCTCAGCCGGCCATGGCAGGAAGAGCGTAGACCCTTGGTCAGACCAAGGTGACGAGCCGTGCACATTCGATCCACAGGTCATAGGATCAGCATCGCATCGCCGAAGGAGTAGAAGCGATAGCGCTCCTCGATCGCGAGCTCATAGAGGCGCTTCGTCTCCTCGACGCCGGCGAAGGCCATCACGAGCGCGAGCAGGGTCGACCGCGGGAGGTGAAAGTTCGTCAGCAGGTGATCGACGCGGCAGAACGTGAAGCCTGGCGTGATGAAGAGCTCGGTCCGGCCGGCCTGCGGTGCGCCCGCGGCGACGGTCTCGAGCACGCGCGTCGTGGTGGTGCCGACCGCGAGGACGCGCTCCGCGCTTCGGATCCGCTCCCAGGCTGCAGGCTCGACGGAATAACGCTCGCCGTGGATCCGGTGCTCCTCGACGACCGCCTCCTGCAACGGCCGGAACGTGTCGAGCCCGACGTGCAGCGTCACACGTTCGACTTCGAGCTGGGCGAGCACGTCGGGCGTGAAATGCAGCCCTGCCGTTGGCGCCGCAGCTGAGCCGGGCCGAGCCGCGTAGACCGTCTGATAGCGCTCGGCGTCGCCGAGCGGCTCCGTGATGTACGGCGGCAACGGGACCACTCCGGCAGGGTCGCCGTCGAGACGCACCCGCCACCGCCCTTCGCCCAGATGCTCGAGCAGCTCCACCGGGCCGTGCCGCTCGCCCGGACGCAGCTTGCGTGTCGGCCGCGCCAGCGCCTCCCAGATCTCGCCGTCCACGGGTTCGAGAAGCAGCACCTCGCCACAGGGATGCTCGATCGGGATCCGCGCCGGGACGACCCGCGTGTCGTTCACGACCGCCAGGGCCTCGATCAGTCCCGGCAGCTCGCGAAACACATGGTGTGAGACCTCACCGGTCGCCCGCCGAAACACGAATAGCCGTGACTCGTCGCGCTGCGCGGCAGGATGCTGCGCGATCAGCTCCTCGGGCAGGTCGTAGTCGAGCTCACGGGCCTCCATCCGGTGCGGACGGTAGCTTCGCCCAGCATGGAAGAGATCCGTGAAGCGCTCCGCGAAGGCCTCCGCGAAGAGGCGGCCCCGATCGCACGCCGCCTCGCCGAGGTGAAGGGCCTCTCGAACAATGTGATCAGGCGGCTCGAGACGCTCGACCGCACGATCGACGCCGAGCGGGACGCGCGCGTCGACGACCTCGCTCTGCTCGTCGAGCTGCTCACCGAGGGTTGGCGGGGGCTCAACGCGCGGCTCGACCGGATCGAGGCGGCGCTGCAACCGGTGGAGACGAACGTCGTGAAGCTCCGCGAGAGCGCCTAACCCTCCCAACGCCCCCTACGCGGGCAGGAGCAACTCGAACCGCGAGCCCTCGCCGACGGCGGACTCGAGATCGATCCGGCCGCCGAGCGCAGTCGACAGTTCCTTCGCGATCGCAAGGCCGAGGCCGGTGCCGCCGCTGATGTTCGACACGAACGGGCGGAAGAGCCGCTCCCGAGCCTCCGCCGGGATTCCCGGCCCAGTGTCCTCGACCGCGACGTGCACGGTGCCGTTCCGCTGGGCAAGTTCGAGCGTGATGCGCCCGCCGTCGGGCGTCGCGCGGAACGCATTCGAGAGCAGGTTGCCGACGACCTGCAGAACACGGTCTCCGTCCGAGATGATCACCGGCCGGGCGTCGAGCTGCTGGCGATAGTCGATCGAGCGGCGCTGCGCTTCGTCGCGGTAGCGGTCGTAGGCCTGCTCGATCAGCGCGGCCATGTCGACCTCCTCCGTCGTCACCGTGAACCGGTTCGTATCGAGCTTGGCGAGGTCGAGGATGTCTCCGACCAGCCGCTCCAGCCGCTGTGTCTCGGCCTCGACCGTCTCGAGTGAGTTGCGTCTGAGGCCCGGGTCGGCGATCACGCCCTCGAGCAGCGCCGCGACATGACCGCGGATCGCCGTGAGCGGGGTTCGCAACTCGTGCGAGACGGACATCAGGAAGTTGCGCTCCATCTGCTCGACCACCCCGAGCCGCTCGGCCATCTCACCGACACGCGAGCTCAGGTGGCCGAGCTCGCCCGGCGCGTTCTGCGGCACCTTGACGTCGTAGTTGCCGGACGCAACCTCGTCGACGGCGTCCGAGAGCTGCAGGATCGGCCGGACGATGCGTCGCGACAGATACCACGCGAGCAGAGCGGCAACGAGGAGCCCGAGCGCGCCTGCGATCGCGAGCCGCCCGATCAGCGAGACGACCTGCTGTCGAATGTCGGTCTGCGGCGTCGCGACGACGATCGCGCCGATCGTCGTCCCGGAGGATGCGATGGGGTTCGCAACGGCGAGGTACCGGCGATGCTGGCCCGGCGGTGTGAACGAGAACGTGACCGACTTCCCGATGTGCCAGTCGATCGGCCCCGCCGTCAACGGACGCAGCCCGGTGATCTGGCCGGGGAAGAGCCCGGTGCGCGGCCCGAGCAGATAGATCTGGTCGCCCGTCGCCTTCTCCAGCGTCTTGCCCGCGAACGTCGGCGCCTTCTGGTCGCGTTTCTTGTTCCCGTACCCCGCGTTCACCGCCCTCGAGTAGAGCTCGGCGATCCCATGCGCCTCGCGGTTCAGCTTCGAAAGGGTCTGGTTCTCGGTGAACTGCTGGAAGAGACGGATCGAGATCGCCGTCGTGATCACGCCCGCGAGGACGATCCCCGCGAGGAAGACGAGCGGCAGCCGGACGCGTAGCGATCCGAGCATCTCGATCAGCCTACGAGGTCGCGGCGTCTTTCTTGGCGTCCTTGGCCGGCGACACCTTGTAGCCGACCCCCCAGACCGTGACGATCGGGGATGCATCGCCGAGCTTGCGGCGCAGCTGGCGAACGTGGACATCGACCGTTCGCGTGTCGCCTGCGAAGGTGTAGCCCCAGACGCGCTCGAGCAACTGGTCGCGCGTGAGCACGAGGCCGCGGTGGTCGAGCAGCTCCCACAACAGGTCGAACTCCTTGGGCGCGAGCTGGATCTCCTCGTCCCCGACGCGCACCTCCCGGCGGCCCGCGTCGATGTGCAGGTCGCCGTGGTCCATCGTCTCGCTCTCCCGCTCGCGCCGTTCCGGCGTGGCGCGGCGAAGGATCGACTTGACTCGGGCGACGAGCTCGCGCGGGTTGAACGGCTTCGTCAGATAATCGTCGGCGCCGACCTCGAGGCCGATGATCTTGTCGACGTCCTCGTCGCGGGCGGTGAGCATCAGGATCGGAACGTCGCTCGTCTGGCGGATGCGCCTCGTCACCTCGATGCCGTCGATGTCCGGCAGCATCAGGTCGAGGACGATCAGCCCGGGCATCTCCTGCGCGACCTGCGCGAGCGCATCGGTTCCGTTCGAGGCGGTCCGAACGCCGTAGCCGGCGTTCTTCAAATACAGAGAGACGAAGCTGGCGATCGAGCTCTCGTCCTCGACCACCAGGATGTTCGAGGTCGGCGAGCTCACGCTACGGGTTCGCTGACGGGCTGCCCACCGTCGCTGGCTGGACGCCGAACAGGACAAATCGCGAGGCCGGGAAGTAGCGGCACGGGAATCCATTTGCCGCTGTCGAGCGCAGTAGTTGCCCGAGGTCTCGGCGAGCAGGTCGCCTGCAAGCTGTGCGGTGCCCACGCCGACGGCGGTCAGGTCGATGCCGCTGCCCTTCAGCGACAGCCGGTACCGCCCGCCGGTCACGCGGAAGCGGATGTCGGTCCCGCCGTAGATCGTCGTTCCGTCGAGCACGCCGGCACGCCTGGTCTCCGCGCCGCTGACGAGCACCTGGCCGTCGCCCACGATCGGATCGGTCACGACGAGCCTGCCCTTGTCGATCTGCCCCCAGAGCGTCCCGCGCGTGCCCGTGATCGACCACGCTGCCGTTGACCTTGCTCAACTCGAGGACACCGTCGCCGGGCGCGCTCGCAGCTGCCAGGGCCGCCGGGACGGCGACAAGGCCACAGAGCAGGATGAAGCAGAGCCGGCGCATCGACATCAACAGTCTTTCCTGCCGAATTATGCCTCGAATGAGGGGTATGTAAGGAGTTTTGTTCGGGCCGCTCTTATACGGTCGACCGGGTGCACGACGTGACGAGCTTCGGCCTCACCATCCTCCTGGTCTCGGGAGCGCTTTCGGCCGCCCTGCTCGCCTCGAAGCTCGGTGCCCGGACGTCGATCCCGTCGGCCGCGTTGTTCCTCGTGGTCGCCTCGCTGGCCTCCTACCTCTTCCCCTCGCTCGTCCTCTCGATCTCGACCGTCGAGAAGGTCGCGACCGTCGCGCTGATCGTGATCCTCTTCGACGGCGGCTCGTCGATCGGCTGGCGCCGCTTCCGGGCGTCGGCCCTCCCGATCGCCTCTCTGGGCGTCCTCGGGACGTTCGCCACCGCCGGCCTCGTCGCCGTGTTCGCGCACTGGGCGTTCGGCCTCACCTGGATCACCTCCGGCCTCCTCGGCGCGGCGATCGCGCCTACCGACCCCGCCGTGATGTTCTCCGTGCTCGGAGAGCGCGAGATCACCGGTCGCACCGGCACGATCCTCGAAGGCGAGTCGGGCGCGAACGACCCGGTCGGGATCGCACTCATGCTCGGAATGATCGAGCTCGCGACTCACGCCGACGCGTCGTTCTGGATCGTGATCCGCGTCTTCGTCGAGCAGATGTCGATCGGGCTTGCGATCGGTATCGCAGGCGGCCTCGTCGAGCGCGTTCTGATGCAGCGCGTCGCGCTCCCGTCCGCTGGGCTCTACACGCTGCGCACGCTCGCGCTCGCCGGACTCGTCTTCGGCGTCGCGACGGTCGCGCACGGCTCGGGCTTCCTCGCCGTGTTCGTCGCCGGCTTGATCGTCGGCGATCTGCGCGCGCCGTTCAGCACCGAGATCCACGTCTTCCAGGACGGGCTCGCCGCGCTGGCCGAGATCGTCGTGTTCGTCGCGCTCGGACTGACGATCGACCTCTCCGAGTTGACCGGCCGACCGCTGGGTGGACGGCCTGCTGCTCGCGGCGTTTGCCGCACTGATCGCCCGCCCGCTCGCGCTCGGCGTGCTGCTCGCTCCGGCGCGCCTTCGAGCCGGCGAGCGCCTGTTCGTGATCTGGGGCGGGCTCAAGGGCGCGGTGCCGATTCTCCTGGCGGCGTTCGCGCTCGGGCGCCACGTCGCCGACGCGCAGCGCATCTACGAGACGGTCTTCGTCGTCGTGCTCGCCTCGGTGATCGTGCAGGGCGGGACGATCGGCATCGCCGCGCGCCGCCTCGGCGTGGAGAGATCGCGCCGCGGTGTAGGCGCGCGCGTAGCTGCTAGGCGACGCGGCGGACGGTTCGCGTGAGCCCGGTCACGCGAACGCTCTCGTACGCGTCCACGACGCGAACTCCGCCGGCCTCGTCGACGACGGGCTCGCAGACCACGCAGACCGTCTGGTCGCGCCGTTCGAAGCGCCACGTGCGGTAGCGCTCGCCCGCGAGCAGAGTGCGGCGGCAGACCTGGCACATCGCCATCTGCCCGCCCACCGTAAACACCGCCCCGGACGGCGCTGCGGCGCTAGAGGCGCTCGACGACGCCGGCGATCGCCATCCCGAAGCCGACGCACATCGACGCGATGCCGTAGCGCGCGTCCCGGCGCTCGAGCTCCGACAACAAGGTCGCCGTGATCCGGGCCCCCGTCGCACCGAGCGGATGCCCGAGCGAGATGCCGCCGCCGTTCGGGTTGACGTCGTCCATCCGCTCTTCGAGGTGCAGGTCCTGCGCTGTCTGCAGCACGACGGACGCGAACGCCTCGTTGACCTCGATCACCGCCATGTCGTCCAGCGTGAGCCCGGCCCGCGCAACGGCCCGTTCCATCGCCTGAGGGTTGCCGTGCAACATGCGGGTCGGATCGACACCTGCGATGCCGAACGACACGAATCGCGCGCGCGGCTCGAGCCCGAGTCGCGCGACCGCGGCCTCGCTCGCGATCAGCACGGCGGCCGAGCCGTCGACGATCTGCGACGAGTTCCCGGCGGTCACGACGCCGTCCGGGCGAAACGCCGGCGAAAGAGCGGCGAGCGCCTCGGCCGACGTCTCGCGGCGCGGCGCCTCGTCCACCGCGAACGGCAGACGTCGCGTCGGGCAACTCGATCGCGATGATCTCGCGGTCGAACTTGCCGCCGTCCGAGGCGGAGAGCGCGCGCCGGTGCGATTCGAGCGAGTACGCATCGAGCTCCTCGCGCGACAGGTGCCACTCATCGGCGAGCAGCTCCGCCGACGTTCCCTGCATCACGATGTCGTACCGCTCGGTGACCCGCTCCGAGATCGAGCCGCCGTTCGACCCCATCGGGACGCGCGACATCATCTCGACCCCCGCCGAGACGACGAGGTCGAGCTGTCCGGCCAGCACGGCCGCGGCGGCGTTGAAGTTGGTCTGCATCGATGAGCCGCACTGCCGGTCGACCGTCGTCGCCGAGACGGAGACCGGCCAGCCTGCCGCGAGCACCGCCATCCGACCGACGTTCCAGCCCTGCTCGCCGATCTGGGTGACGCAGCCCATCTGCACGTCCTCGATCTCGGCCGGGTCGAGACCGTGCCGGCCGACCAGGCCGTTCAGGACCTGCGCCGCCAGATCGTCTCCCCGGAGCACCGACAGGGCCCCGTTCCTGCGGCCGATCGGCGCCCGAACGGCATCGACGATGTATGCCGCCATCGGGCTCACTCTAGCCCGGTCGCCACGGCTGCTCCGGCCAGCCGTGGAGCAGCGGCCGAGTGTCGTTCAATCGGCGAGTGCCGGCTCGAGGGCCGTGACGCGGCGCGCGCGATACTCGAACACGAGATTCACTGCGACGAAGGTCGCGACGGCGTACGCCCAGCCGGCAATGCAGTCGACGACGTAGTGCTCACCGGTGTACACGAGCGAGAACGCCATCGCGGGCGGGTAGAGCGCGAGCAGCGGCCGCCACCATCGTGGCACCAGACGCCAGACGTACAGCACGATCAACAACGAGAAGGCGGCGTGCAGCGACGGCATCGCCGCAACGTTGTTCGCGTATGTCTGCCCCTTCTCGAAGAGCGATCCGAAGTGCGCGATCGGCACGTGTTGCCAGACGATGGCGATCGTCCTGTTCGCCGAGCCGATCGAGCCGTGCCGCGCGGCGAGCCAAGGCGGGACGGCGGGGAAGAGCACGTACGTGGCGAACCCCGCGAGCGAGAGAACGCACACCATCGTCGCGAAGCGGACGAAGCGGTCGTGCGCCCACCTCCACAGGACGGCCGCGACGATCAACGTCGCGAAGAAATGCGTGAGGTAGATGAACCACGTCGCGTAGTCCCACCAGCGCAGGTCGCCGGCACCGTGCCAGAGATGCGCCTGCAGCCAGACCGTGGGGATCGGCCGCCCGAAGAGCGCCGCCTCGATCTTGATCTGGGGCACCTCGCGCGCATGGAAGAGCAGTCCGTCCGCGTAGCCACGCAGTCGGTCGTAGATGAACAGCACGGCAATGAACGGCGACCACTCGATCACGAGGCGCGAGGTTCGGCGCCGGACGTCGGTCACCGAGAAGGAGATGATCCCGAGCGCGAACCAGAAGAAGACGAGGTCGTGCGAAGTCGGGACGCCGACGCTCACGATCATGGCGATCGACGCGAGCACCCATAGCGTCGGGGCGCCGATCCGTGCTGCTCTCCGGAAGCTCACGGGAGAACATTAGAGTTGACCTCCATGACGGCCGTCAATACCGACCATCCGCTCCTGATCGACGGCGATTCCGTGGAGACGGGTGAGTGGACCGAGGTGCGGTCGCCGTTTTCCGGCGACATCGTCGCCCGCATCGCGAAGGGCGGCGCCACGGAGACCCGGCGCGCCCTCGACGCGGCAGAGCGCGCGATGAGCGCTCCGCTGCCCGCCTACGAGCGCGCTCGGATCCTGGATGCGACCGCCCGGCTGCTCGACGAGCGTCAGGAGGAGGCCGCCCGGATCGTCTCCGCCGAGGCCGGAAAACCGCTGAAGGCCGCGCGAGTCGAGGCACAGCGCGCGGTGTCGACCTACACCTTCGCGGCCGTCGAGGCTCGCAAGCTCGCCGGCGAGATGGTGCCGATGGACGCCTCGGCCGCGGGCGCCGGAAAGCTCGCGTTCACGATGCGCTTGCCGATCGGGATCGTCGGCGCGATCTCGCCGTTCAACTTCCCGCTCAACCTGGTGGCACACAAGATCGCGCCCGCGCTCGCCGCCGGATGCGCGGTCGTGCTCAAGCCTGCCTCCACGACCCCGTTGTCGGCGCTCTTTCTTGCGCAGCTCGAGGAAGAAGCAGGCCTGCCCCCCGGCTGGATCAACGTCGTCTCGGGCTCGGCCGCAGCGATCGGCGACGTGCTCGTCGACGACGAGCGGGTCAAGCTGATCACCTTCACCGGCTCGGGCGCCGTCGGCTGGGGGATCGCCGAACGCGCGCATCGCAAGCGCGTCAAGCTCGAGCTCGGCAACGCGACTCCCGCGATCGTCTGCAACGACGCGCCGCCCGGCACCGCAGCCAAGCTCGCCGCGAACGCATTCTCGTTCGCCGGCCAGAGCTGCATCTCCGTGCAACGGATCTTCGTGCTGCAGGACGCCTGGGACGACTTCGTCGCCGAGTTCGTGCCGGCGGTGGAAGCCCTCCAGGTCGGCGATCCCGCCGATGCCGACACCGACGTCGGCCCGGTGATCGAGCAGAGCGAGCGCGACCGCATCCTCGACTGGATCCGAGCGTCGAAGGGCGACGTGCTGACGGGCGGCGACGTCACTGCCGACGGCCTGATCCGTCCCACCGTGATCGCGCAGCCCGCGCCGACCGACCAGGTTCAGTGCGAGGAGGTCTTCGGGCCGGTGGTGACGCTGACGAGGGTCGACGAGCGTCGACGAGGCGATCGCGGGAGCGAACGCGACGCGCTACGGGCTCCAGGCGGCGATCTTCAGCAGCGATCTGCCGACCTGCCTCCGTGCGGCGCGGGAGCTCGAGTTCGGCGGCGTCACCGTCAACGAAGCGCCGACGTTCCGCGCCGACCAGATGCCCTACGGCGGGGTCAAGGCCTCCGGCAACACGAAGGAAGGCCCTGCCTGGGCCGTCCACGAGATGACCGAAGAGCGGCTCGTCGTCCTGCAGCTGTAGGCGAAAGCCACGCCGAACCGCTCGTTACACTCGCCTGGCAATGGCCGCACCCTTTCGCCGGCGGGCGCACGACGCTGAAGGAATCGCTCCGCGGCGGCCTGCGGCCGGGGTGCTGCGCAGGGAACGCCGCGCGCTGCTGAAAGCCCGTGAGGATGCGCTGCGCGACCTCGGTGGGCTGTTGGTCGAGATGTACCGGCGGGGCGGCTTCCGCGACGATCTGCTCTCCGAGCAGGCTGCGACGGTGATCGGGATCGACGCCCGTCTGGCTGAGATCGACGAGCTCCTCCACGTGCACCGGCGTGTTCCCCGGTGCGAGTGCGGCGCCCCCTTGCTGCGGGGCTCGCGCTTCTGTCCGAACTGCGGCCGGCAGATCGGGAGCGAGGCGACGTCGGAGGAGACGGTCGTCGAGCGGGCCTCCGACGTCTGATGGGCGCGAAGGCAGCCGAGCGCGAGACGGCGATCACGGCAGCCGACGAGACCTGCCCGAGGTGCGGGGCAAGACGGGACGAGGACCAGCGGTACTGCCTCGATTGCGGCCTCCAGCTTCCCCAGGTGACCGGCAGGCTCGCCGGCGCTCCGCCGGCGCTGGATCCGCCGGTTCGGCTGGTACCCCGGGCGACTGGGTCTGGGTCTCGCTCCTGACCTTGATCGTCGCCGTGGGAGGCGCCGCGGCGGCGATCGCGCTCACGGCTTCGAGCGCGAGCGCCAATGTGCCGACGCTCGCCGGGGCAGCACCGGTGACCCTCGCGCCTCCGGCCCCCGTACCGGCGACGACGACAGGCGTCGACACCTCGACCTTGCCGCGCGCGCCCGAGCCAACGCAATCCGGATCGGGCAGCGGAGCCGCGGGCCTCCGGAACGGCCGTTTCGCCTGGCCCTCGAACGAGAACGGCTGGACGATCGTGCTCGTCTCCTACCCGAAGACGACCGGAGCCGACTCGGCACGCGCCAAGGCAGCCCAGGCCGCGAAGGCGGGCCTCTCCCAGGCCGGCGTGCTCGACTCGTCGAACTACGCGAGCCTGCAACCGGGATATCTGGTCGTGTTCACGCGGCGTCTACGCCTCGAAAGCCGATGCCGACGCGGCGGTCTCGACCGCCCGCCAGGCGGGCTTCGCAGGCGCCTACTCCCGCCAGATCGCCCGCTGAGCGAGCCCACCTGCGGCAGGTGTAAACCGCCGCAGGACGGGCAAGGAACCTCTGGAAGCTACACCAGGTCGTTTACTCAGCTGAAAACATTTGTAACAGCCCCGCCGAGCGTGTAGAGTCGTCGGCGGGTCGCGTCGGCAAGGGAGGATTTACTGCTTCTTAAAGGGCTGGCGGCTAGAGTCGAGGAGAGATAGACGGCTATATGGATGAACGGATCCTGCATATTCAGCACTGCATGTATCAGTACTCGCGAGCGATCTATCGCTCGATCAAGGACCTGATCGACCCGTACGTCGACGGCGAGACGCAGCTCGAGTACCGCAGAGAGGTGCTCCAGGCCTGCGAAGGCACGATGCAGCGTCTCGCCCAGGATCCGCATTACTTCGCCAAGCCCGACCGGGCGCTCTTCCAGGACATTCGGCGCTACTTCCCGATCAACGTGCAGGCGCAGGTTGCGTGGGCCGTCAACCACGGTGTCGATGCCGCAGTCGACTTCGTCGAGGACCAGATCGAGGCCGGCGCATTCGACGGCGGTGTCGCCCGTTGCCGCGCAACGACACGCAAGGGCAAGGCTTGTCAGCGGACCCCACTGCCGGACCGCGACTACTGCCCGAGCCACCAGCACCTCGAGCGCAGCAAAGCCGCCGCATAGTTGTCGGATAAGCTCGCCCTCACCGGCGAAGGCTCGACGGAGCCGGCCGGAGAGATCAGATGAGCCATGACACCGACAAGCTGATTCGTCAGCTCTCGCTGGTTGCATTTCTGATGGCGGAGCGCCGCCCTCTGACTGCGCGCGACATCAAGTCGAACGTCGAGGGCTATCAGGAGATGAGCGATGAGGCATTTGCGCGCCGCTTCTACTCCGACCGGGCAGAGCTCGTGTCGCTCGGCGTTCCGCTCGACTCGCAGCGCGATGAGTTCACCGGCGAAGAGCTGTACACCCTGCGCTCGGAGCGCTACTTCCTGCCGGAGCTCGAGCTCGACGACGAGGAACTGGCAGCGCTGCAGACCTGTTTCTTCCTGCTCGAGGGACGCTTCGCCTACGCGGAGCCCCTCCGGCTGGCACTGCAGAACCTCGCACTCGGACGCTCGGCGGGCTCGCTCGCCGCCGCCCCGACCGGCACGGCCTCGCGCGTCGAGGTTCGCGATCCGGACTACTCGCCCGAACTGCAGGGCCGCCTGGGCAAGCTCGAGGGCGCGATCTCGAAACAGCGGACCGTGAAGTTCCGGTACTGGTCGATCTACCGCGACGAGGAGGAGGAGCGGACACTCAACCCGTTCGCGCTCCTGCCGGAGAACGGCTCCTGGTACGTGATCGGAAACGATCTCGAGCGAGAGGACATTCGCACGTTCCGGGTCTCACGCATCCGCTCCGACATCCGCTTCGCAACGCGCCGCGAGCGCGACTTCCGGCTGCCGCCGGAGTTCGACGTGGAGAACTTCCGCGGCCGCGCGGAATGGCAGTTCGGCGACATCGTCGGCGAGGCGCGGATCGAGGTCGCGCCCGACACCGCGTGGTGGGTCGAGCGTGCCTACGGCGGTGCAAGAAACCACGTCGAGGGCGACATCTTCAGCACCCAGTACGCCTCGTCGAACCTGCTCGCACGGTGGATCCTGCGACAGGACGGCCGCGCCGTGCCGCTCGAGCCGTCGGAGCTTCGCCGCCTCGTCGTCGAAGGCGCTCGCGCGGCGCGTGCCGCACACGAGGGCGCACCCCCCACACCCGCAGCAGAGGTCATCGCCGGAGAGTCCGACGTCGTCGAGCGCTTTGCCGGCCCGGTGGCACCCGAACGGTTCGGCGTGCTGCAGTCGCTGCTCGCCTACCTGCTCGCCGCCTGTGGCGAGGAGCGCGAGGGGATCATCCCGGCGCACGAGCTCGTCAACCGGTTCTCCATCCCAGCGGAGCAGCTCGAGGAGCACCTCTCGCTCCTCAACCTGGTCAACTTCGGCGGCGGGTGCTACGCGGTCTACGCGGAGCTGCACGGCGACGAGGTGCACGTCGACAAGGAGCTCTTCGGAGACACCTTCCGCCGCGCACCCCGGCTGACACCGCTCGAGGCCCGCGCGATCCGTCTCGCGCTCGAGTTCGTCGGGCCGATGGTCGCGGCGGGAACGCACTCGCCACTGGATCGTGTGCGCGCCAAGCTCGAAGAGACCTTCGGCGCCTTCGAGCTGACCCAAACACCGGCACCGCACGTCGGCGAGGAAGAGGGCCTGGTCGACACGCTCACCCATGCGATCGACGACCACAAGCTCGTCGAGATCGAATACCTCAAGCCGGAAGAGCAGGAAGTGGTGACGCGCAGCGTCGAGCCGTACTCGATCGAGCGCCGGCTCCCGCACTGGTACGTGCATACGTGGGACATCGACCGCAACCAGCCCCGCTCCTACCGGCTCGACCGCATGAGGAATGCGAGGGTCCTGCGCAAGAGCTTCGTTCCGCGCGAGGGCTTCGATCCGTCGGAGCTCCGTTCTGCGACGACCGCGCGCATCTGGTACTCGCCTGCAGTCGCGCGCTGGGAGGTCGAGAAGGGCGCGCGCCCGCTCGTCGACGGCGCTGCGCTCGCCGACAAATCGGTCGGCAGCGCCGAATGGCTCGTCGGCGAGGTCGTTTCCTATCGCGGCGAGGCGATCGTGCTCGAACCGGCCGAGCTGCGGGCCCAGGTTGCTCTTCGCGCACGTGCACTCGCTGCCGAGCTACGACCCAAGCGCGCGGCGTCAGCGTAGAGACGACGGCGCGCCGAGCTCGGCGCGCCCCTCGATCTGTTTGATCGCCCAGCGCGCGTGCTCGTCCGCGGAGTGCTGTTCGAGCACGTCGATGTGCTCGGCCGCGCCGACGTTCCCGAGTGCAACGAGCGCGTTGCGGCGCAGGAATTGCGGGTCGTTCCGGGGCACGTACAGACGATCGTAGTCGCCGATCAATGTGTCCGACTCGAGCCACTCGACCAGGTCGATGTGCCCCGCCGTGGTCGGCGCACGGTCTGCCCGGCGCTTCTCCACGCCGCGGTTCCAGGGACAGACGTCCTGGCAGATATCGCAGCCGTAGACCTGTGCGGCGAGCTGCGGCCGATACTCCTCCGGAATGGGCGTAGGCGCCTGTGTCCAGTAGGACAGGCATTTCGTCGCGTCGAGGGTGCCCGGATCGTCGAGCGCACCCGTCGGGCATGCATCGATGCAGATCCTGCAGTCTCCGCAGTCGGTGTCGAGTGGCGGCGTCGACTCGAGCTCGCGATCACTGACGAGGGTGCCCAGCACGACCCAGGACCCGTGCGTGCGGGTGATCAGCATCGTGTTCTTGCCGTAGAACCCGACGCCGCTCCGGGCGGCCGCCTCGCGGTCGACATGCTGGTTCGCGTCGACGAGCACCCGGTAGCTCCCGCCGATCGCCCGGCCGAGAACATCGAGCTGCCCGCGCAGCTCGTCGTACGCGTCCGACCAGGTGTAGCGCGCCAGGCGGCCCGCTCCGGCTGCGAGCGGCCCTTCCGGCTCCCAGTAGCACAGCGCCGCCGAGACGACGCTGCGCGCACCTGGCAGAAGCGACTCGGGATGACACGAGCGCTCCGGCTGTGCCATCGTGAACTTCATGTCCGCGAACAGGCCGCGCGCCCGCCGCTCCACGATATGACGCTCGGTCTCGACGTAGGCCTCAGCACGTGTGACGCCGAGCGCGGCCAGGCCGAGCTCTGCAGCCAACCGGCGGATCTCGTCGGCCGTCATGCGAGGATTGTGCCCACGTGAAGGCGATCCGCATCCACGAGGACGGAGGGCCGGAGGTTCTGCGGTACGAGGACGTGCCGGATCCGGTGCCGCGCGACGACGAGCTGCTCATCGAGTTGCGGGCCGCGTCGCTGAACCATCTCGACGTGTGGATTCGCAAGGGGCTCCCATCGGTGCCCAAGCCCCGCATCCTCGGTGCGGACGGCGCCGGGGTGATCGCCGGCACCGACACCCGGGTGGTGATCAACCCGGGGATCATGAGCGGCGGGAAGATTCACATCGTCGGCGAGACGATGGACGGCACCCACGCCGAGCTGATCGCCGTCGCTCGCGACTCGATCCACCCCATTCCGAACTCGCTCTCGTTCGAGGACGCGGCCGCGTTTCCACTCGTCTTCGTGACGGCCTATCGGATGCTCGTCACCCGGGCGCGATTGCAGGCGGGGGAATGGGTCCTCATCTGGGGCATCGGCGGCGGCGTCGCCACGGCCGCCCTTGCGATCGCGAAGTCGCTCGGGGCGCAGGTCGCGGTCACCTCGTCGAGCGACGAGAAGCTCGAGCGTGCGCGCGAGCTCGGCGCGGACCTCGCGATCAACCATACGACCGGAGACGTGGTGGCGGCCGTCAAGGAGGCGACGGGTGGCGGCGCACACGTGATCATCGACGATGTCGGCGAGGCGACCTGGAAGCGCACGCTCGAAGCGGCGCGGGCCGAAGCGCGGATCGTCGTCTGTGGCGCGACCAGCGGCCCCAACCCCCCGGCAGCGTTGCACCGCCTCTGGTGGAAGCAGTTGTCGATCCTCGGCTCCTCGATGGGCACCCCCGAGGATTTCCAGGGAGCTTTCGACCTGGTCGTAGCCGGAAAGGCGCGCCCGGTCGTCGACCGCGTCTTCCCGCTCGCCGAGGCCCGCGCGGCGCACGAGCGCCTGGAGGCCGGCGAACAGTTCGGCAAGATCGTGCTGTCGATTCCGTCCTGAAGCGACGAGTGCCCCGGCGGGCGGCCGGGGCACTCGAGGCACATCGTTCGAGCTCTGGGGTCTACGGGCCGGTCGCAGCTGCGAGCGTGACCGTCGACGTATAGATACCGGCGAACGAGTTGCCGGGGATGGCAACCTGGATCGTCGGGGTGACGTCGACCTTCCCGAGGCCGGTGTTGGCCGCGGCATTGAAGAACTTCGCCGCGGTGCCCGTGACCGTCAGGGGCAGGGTGATGCCCGAGTTCGTCGCCGCGGTGCAGCTCGAGCCCGCGTGACAAGCCTGAACGGCCGCGGTGACGCTGCCGGGAGCGAGGGTGTGCCCTGCGCCGTCCGAGAAGTTCGTCGCCGAGATCTGGAGGTTCCAGCCTGCGCCGCTACCGCGTGCGTCAACGACGTTGAGCAACGGGGAATAGGAGGCCGTCTGGTCGGTGCCGTCGAGCGTGGCCGAGATGGACGCGGTGGACGGGACGGTGAGCGAGATGCCTGCCGTGCCGGAGACCGTCGCGGTTGCCGTGAGAGTGCCCGCGAATGCCGCGGTGGCCGTCACCAGCGCCAGCGCCGCAATTGCGCCGATGATCAAGATCCGCTGCCTCATGTTGTGTTCTTCTCCTGGTTCCGAGGGGATTTCTTTCGCCGAACCCACGATCGGGCAGGCGAGTGGGAAGACGAGGCCCCTCCAGGTATGAAGAAGGAAGGGACGCCAGGCCGCGGTCGGTCCTCGGTCGGCGCTCCGGTGGGTTGTGCGCCCGCCGCCGCGGGCGTACCCTTCGTTTTCGAGAACTGCGGCTCGACCGAGGGAAGAGATGACCGGATCCGCCGAGCCGCAGGCCCCGAGAGCCGCAATCGAGAACGACGTACTGCGTCTCGACTATCAACAGACGACCGGGCTTCTCGCCGGGATCACCGACGTCCGCTTCAAGCTGCTCGCGCTCGTCCCGACGTTGAGCGGCGCGGCGGTGGCAGTGCTCGGTCGTCCGAGCTCGAGTGCGGAGCTCCTTGCAGTCGGGACGATCGGGTTGATCGCCACCCTCGGGGTGCTTCTGTACGAGCTTCGGAACACACAGCTCTACGACTACGGCCTGCGGCGCGCGCAGCTGCTCGAGACGGAGCTCGGTTTCGGCTCGATCGACGGCGACGGGAGCCACGGGGGCCTTTTCTCCGACCGCCCCGGCAGGACGTTGCGGCTGTTCGGGGTCCTGCCGGTCGATCGCGACGCGGGGCTGAGCCTGGTCTACAGCGCAGCGATCGCGGGCTGGACGTATCTGCTCGCCTGGGGAGCCCTGCACGCGCTCGGGCTCGGTCATGCACGAGCGATCGGCGGCACGATCGGAGCCGCCGCCGGACTGCTCCTGCTTCTCGAGTTGACGCGCGCCCGCGCCGACTGAACGAGCACCGAGCTCGGGAGCGCTTCAGGTGCCCAGGCCCGGGAAGTTCGGCGAGTCGAAATGCTTCAGCTCGTACGGCGGCCCCTGCGGCTGGTAGATCGTCACCGTGACGTAGTAGTCGCGTCCCTTTCCCGGTGCAGGCACCCAGACCGACCAGTCGCCGGCGTCGTCGTCGTTCGCCGGAACGAGCGTGAACGCACTGTTCTCCGCTGCGACGAGATCGTTCGTCGCGGCGTTGGACAGCTCCCAGCGCAGAGGCAGCTTCTTGTGGCGCAGTCCGACGATCTCGTAGTGGAAGCTGACCATGACCCCGGGCCGTGCGAGGTACGTCCGGCTCAACCCGTGGGGGATCGGGAGCTGTTGGCGCTGCAGATAGCGCTTGAACGTGACCGGCTGAAAGACGCGCGTGTCGCTGATCGATGCCTTCGAGACATTCGACGGCGCCTGAGGCTTCCAGCCGGGCTTGAAGATGAAGACGAGCGCGACGACTCCGCCGATCAACCCGACGACGGCCGAGGCTTGACCGACCGAGGGACGGCGGCTCAACCAGCTCGTCTTGGCCCCCTCGGCCGGTGGCGCGGCCGCCTTCTCGCTGGTCACTTCGGCCTCGGCAGGAGCACCGCACGGGTGGGCAGAACGAGCAGCCCGCCGTCGGGGTTGACGAGCGTGATCTTCAGCCGGTACGGACCGGCCGTCAGCCGCTTCGGAATCGCAAGGCGGAGGATGTTGGTGCCCGGCTTGACCGGGTATCGCCGCCGCGCCACGACGGACCGCTGTCTGGTCAGGGCGAGCAGCGCCGAAGTCGCTCGGTTCACGCGCAGCTTCACGACGACTCGACGGGCTGCGGCGCCGCGATCGATCCCCACGCCGGCGAGTCGCGCGGCGAGCGGGCAGGGCTGGGTCGACCCGGTGATCGTCGCCCGGGGCGACCGGTTGCCGACCGCATCGGCGGCATCCACAGCGAGCGTGTACTGGTGACCGCAGACCAGGTTGGCGAAGGAATACGCCGTGCTCGTCGTGTCGCCGGCGGTCGCATCGTTCAGATAGACCCGATAACCGGCGACGGCGACGTTGTCCTTGGCGGCCGCCCATGTGATCTGGATGCCGGTGCGTGTCTGCGACGTGACCGTCAAGGCGTCTGGACTGCTCGGCGGAGTCGTGTCACGATCGAAGAGGGCCTTGATCGAGGTGACCGGGCCGACCGGGAACGTGCAGGTGGTCTGCGTCTTCGGGCACACACCGTTCCAGCCGGAGAAGATCGAGCCCTGGTCGGGCGCCGCAGTGACTGTGAGCGTCTTCCCGTAGCCGTACTGACGGGTACAGACCGTGCCGCAGTCGAGATCCGATGCGCTCACCCGGCCGCTGCCGGTCCCCCCTCGCTTGAGGCGGAACTGGACGTCGATCGTCGTGGGGAGCCCCGGCGGGTCGTCGTCCCCGAACCGAGCGCCGACCCACGTGGTCTCGTCGTCGACGGTGATCGTGCACGTCAATGCGTTCGTCGGCTCGCAGCCCGGGTTCCAGCCTGCGAACCCGGTTGAATCCTTCAGCGTCACCTTGACCTTCGTCCCAGGAGGGAACTCGTAACACTCAACTGCCCCCTCTTCCGGCTGCTGGTCATCCGGGCATTTCCGGCCTGTCGGATCCGTTGCTATGCCCTCATCGGCGGGCGCCGACTCCGACAGCTTCAGACCGAGCCGCAGTGGATCGAAAAGGGCAACGATCGACGTCACGTCGTCGTCGAGAGTCACGTCGCACTCTCCGGTCCCGGGACAGTCGGGAGTGCTCCAGGAGGACAGTTTCCGGCCCTGGTCGCTGCTCGCGGTCAGCTTCACATGTGTGCCGCGGTCGAACGTCAACGTGCACGATTTCTGACCGGAATTGTCGGTGCAGTCACTGGTCGAGTTGTCTGATTTCACCGACACGGTGCCAAGGCCGCGCGGAGCGACCTGCAGGGTCACGACGGCCGAACCGCGGCTTCCGGAGGCAAACGCGAGCGCCGCAAGGACAAAGGACGTGGCACACGCCCCGATGAGCGCCGCAGCAACGACCAAAGGACGGACGGACACGTGTCCCCTCCCCTCGCTGCCGAGTTCACACGGTTGCAGCTGGACGCCGTTGTGTCAATCCCTACAAACATTCACCGACCACTCTGTGAACATTCACCGCCTACCCTTGTCCTCGTGGCCCAGACCCCGCCCTCGAGACCGCTGACCCGGCGCGAGTTGATCGTCCGGGCGGCCGCGCTGTCTGCGGCGTTTGCGCTGCCGGCGCTGCGCTTCGAGCCCGAGGCCGGAGCTCGCGACCTGGGCGATCCGCGGCTCCGCGCACTGGCCGGGACGTTGCGAGGACCGGTGATCACACCGGCGTCGGCGGGATACGAAAACGCCCGCCTCGTCTTCGACGGCCTCTACGACGGCGTCCACCCACTCGCGATCGCGCAGCCACTCGACGCAGCCGACGTGAGCGACGTCGTTCGCTGGGCGCGCACGAGCGGCGTCCACATCGTCGCCCGGTCCGGCGGGCACAGCTACGGCGGCTACTCGACGACCCCCGGCGGCGTCGTCGTGGATCTCTCGAAGCTCGCAGCCGTGCACGTGGCGGCCGGACAGGCCGTCGTCGGCCCCGGCGCACGGCTCGGCAACATCTACAACACGCTCGCAGCACAGGGGCTCGCGATCCCGGCGGGAACCTGTCCGAGCGTCGGCATCGGCGGCCATGCACTCGGCGGCGGGTTCGGTCTGGCCTCACGCGCGTGGGGCCTGGCCTCCGACAACCTCCACTCACTGCAGATCGTCACCGCCGACGGCAAGCTCCTGACCGCGGACGCGACCCACCACAGTGACCTCTTCTGGGCCTGCCGAGGCGGCGGGGGCGGCAATTTCGGGATCGTCACGCGGCTCGTCTTCCGGACCCACGTCGTGTCTCAGGGCTCCTACTTCATCGCGACGTGGCCCTGGGCGCAGGTCGAGGCGGTGCTCGCGAGCTTCCTGCGCTGGGCGCCGGCGGCCCCCGACGGGCTCGGGAGCCTCTGCCGGCTCGCTACCGGGCCGGGCGGCCCGACGGTTCAGGTGTTCGGCCAGTTCCTCGGGAGCGAGACGGCACTGAAGTCCGCCCTGGCGACGCTCGGCCCGCCTGCGCAGCAGCTCGTCACGGGGACCTCGACGTGGCTCGATCTGGTGCGCCGGTGGGCGGGGTGCCTCGGGCACACACTCCCGTCCTGCGCGGTGCCCGGCCACCAGGTGTTCGTGGGTGCCTCCGACTACATCGCCCGTCAGCCGACGCCGGGCCACATCAGCGCGTTCAGAAGCGTGGTCGAGACGCGCGGCTCTGCGCCGGGGGCGCTCCTGATCGACGCCTACGGCGGGGCGCTCAACCGGGTACCGGTGAAGGCGACCGCGTTCGCGCATCGCAACACCCTCGCCTCGATTCAGTACTTCGCCACGGGAGACCCTGCATCCGCCCGCGCGTGGGTGAACGCTTCACGCGTGAAGCTTGCTCCCTCGACCTCCGGCGCTGCGTATGTGAACTACATCGACCCCGATCTCGCGAACTGGCAGTACGCCTACTACGGCTCGAACCTCGCGCGGCTCCAGCAGGTGAAGCGCACCTACGACCCGCACAATCTCTTCCACTTCGCGCAGAGCATCCGGCCCGCCTGAGCCGGCACCCAGGGCATCCAGGCGGCTACCACCCGTAGGTGGCAGGCTCCGGATCGGCCATCGGGCGGGCCGGAGCCTGCTTCGGCCGTCGAGTCTGCTGCGTCGCGCGGGCCGCCGACTTCGGAGCCGGCTGGCTCGCCGGTTCAGTGCGGCGGCTCTGGAGCTCGCGGACGGCGTCCCGGCCCGCAGAGATCGCACTCAACTGCCGGCCTTCGGCCAGCCGAACTGCCGTATAGCCGATGGTCGCGGCGACAATGCAGACGAGAGCCGATCCCAGCCCCGCCGTCGCCCAAACCGCGGCGAACGCGAATCCGACCGCGCCGCCGATGTACCGCTGTGCACTTCCACGCATTCGTGACCGCCTCCTACGTCGCCGTGCCGATTTTTCCGGACAGGGGAGATTCGGTTTCTCCGTTCGCCCCCACCCTCCTGCGCGCGGGCCGTCACGGCGCGACTCCGAACACCCGCCGGTAGAGCGTCTCCCAGTTCGACGCGATCCCTACCTGGGCGGCGTGGAGGGTCATCGCCCCGGCGCAGACGCGGTCGTGCAGCTCGTTCTCGAGCCGGTCCTTGACGTGATAGCTCGCCAGGCCCGACCCGGGCTCCGGGTAGAGGTTGGCGATGTCGTTCGAGCCGCCGAGCTCGAGCGACACGATGTGGTCGATCTCGATCGTCCGGCCGTAGCTCCGCGCCGCCATCCCGTACTCGACCTCGACCTGATGCTTCTCCGAATCGGGCACGTTCCGGATCGAACCGGTGCGAAACGCCGAGGAGCAAAGCACCGCCCTCGTGAGCCCGCTGTAGTAGGCGCCGGGCGAGCACTGCCGATCGGGCCGCGGGCCTGGTGTGCAGCTGCTCGTCTGCGTGCGCGGTGCGAGCTTGACGGTCTGGCCGAGCGAGACCGTCGTCTGCGACGTTGCCGCCGGCGTGGTGGTCGTGGCCGCACGAGCCTTCAGATGACCGCCGACGCACGCGAAGCCGTAGCGCTCGTATTCGAGCTCATGAGTCGGCGAGCAGAACTCGCCGGCACGCAGGCACTTGTGCGCACCGCCGATGACCGCGTCCACGTAGCCGGCGCCACAGAGCGCATGCCGGGAACCGAGCGGATTCGTGCTGCCGTTGGCGTGTGCTGCCGCTGCGCCGTAGCAGCCCAGAGCGAGGACCACGCTCAACACGCCCATTGCCGCCGCCCGCTTGAACATCTTCCCTCTCGCTCGACCTGCCCTCGTTCTACTCGGAACGCGAGCGACGGTCAACAACGGTCAGTGGGCCACAAAACGGACGTATTCGAAGGGACCTTGATCGAAACACGCAAATTGGTCACAATCGCGGGGTGTCGACGACCCGGGCTGAACAGACAGATCGGCGCCTCCTCGAGGCTCACAAGTCAGGCACCGCTCGCCGTTGGCGGGTCCAGCGCCGGCATTACGAACGCGACACGCGGCGCGACATCGACGCAGCGGGCACGAAGATCGAGCGGCACCACCACGCCGAACACGCGTAGCCGGCGCGTCGCCAAGGGCCGCTCAGCCGAAGCCGAGGATGAACTTGGCGTCGTCGGACATCTTGTCCGGTGACCACGGTGGCTCGAACGTGAGCTCGCTCGACACGGCCTCGACGCCGGGGATCTCGCGAACGACCCGCTCGATGTCCTCCTGGATCATCGCCCCGGCCGGGCAGCCCATCGATGTCAGCGTGTACTGCACCTTTACATTGGGCCCTTCGATCTCGGCCTCGTAGAACAGGCCGAGCTCGACGATGTCCATCCCGAGCTCGGGATCCTCGACACCGCGGAGCGCTTCGACGACCTCTTCCTTCGACGGCATGCCGCCAGGCTAGCTGAGGCGCACTTCCTCGCGGCGGTCGCGCGCGAAGAAGTGGATCCCGTCGACGAAGCGCACCCAGTTGCACCGGGTGCACATGACGAGCGAGTGCGTGCGAGCCGAGTCGGCGAGGAACCGGACGCCGCGGAGCAGGTCGCCGTTCGACACACCGGTCGCCGCGACGATCACCTCCTGGGGAGCGAGATCGTCGATCGTGAAGATCTGGTCGATGTCCTCGATCCCGTGCTCGGCAGCCTCGGCGATCTCGGCACGGCGCGTCGGCCAGAGCTGCGCCTGAAGCTCGCCGCCGAGACAGCGCAACGCAGCGGCGGAGAGTACTGCTTGCCGCGTTCCACCGATCCCGATCGCCAGGTGATCGTTCGTGCCTCGAACGGCCGCGCTGATCGACGCCGTCACATCGCCGTCCTGGATCAGCTTGATCCGCGCACCCGACGCGCGGATCTCCTCGATCAGATCGTGATGGCGCGGGCGATCGAGCACGATCGCGGTGACGTCGTTGACCATGCGGTCGAACGCCTCGGCAATCGCGCGGATGTTGTCGCCGACGGGGCTCGACAGGGAGATGCTCCCGCGGGCGCGCGGGCCGACCGCCATCTTCCGCATGTACATGTCCGGCAACGACGGCAACGAACCGCGCGGCGCCGCCGCGATCATCGAGATCGCATTCGTGCCGCCCCGGGCGACGACCGAGCGTCCCTCGAGCGGGTCGAGCGCCAGGTCGTACTCCTCGCCGCCCAGCCCGATGTTCGTGCCCGCGGCGAGCTGCTCGGCCTCCTCGTGACCTCCGATCACGACGTGGCCGCTGATCGGCATACGCTCCAACGCAAGCCGCGCGCCCGAAAAGGCAGCGTCCTCCGCCGCCTGCATGTCCGCCCGTCCCAACCAACGTGCCCCGGCGAGCGCAGCGCGCTCCGTCACTCGCGCAAACGTCTCGCACTGGCACAGGGCGCGTGTGTCGTCAACTGCCTGAGTCACGCGACCTGCCGCGAACGTTCGGCCGCCTGCATGACGTGCTCGATCACCTGGTCGATCGTCCGCTCGACATTTGCATTCTCGATCACCTGGACGCCATCCCGGCGCGCGCGGCCGACGATGTAGGTCTGGACTCTGCGAATGGCATCGAGTTGCCCAAGGTACTTGTCCATGGCTCGGACGCCGCCGGTGGACGAGTCCCGCACGTGGAAATGGATCCGATGCACGTTCTCGTCCGCGATCTCGAGCACGACGTGGACGATCAGCGCGCCTTCGAGCTCGGCGGGCAGCAGCCCGGGAACGAGATGGACACCTTCGAGCACCATGGACCACCCCTCGGTGAGCGCCCGGCGGAGGGCCGCCTCGACACCGACGCACACATGGGTGCATTGATCGAGGAAACCGACGATCGTCGGATCGCCGGTCACTTCGTCGTCGAGCGCCTCGCCTGCTTCGAAGCTCGAGAAGTGGATCGTCGGCATGAACTCCGGGGAGAAGAACGCGCGCATCGTCTGGCGGATGAAGTCGGTCGAGGCGACGCGTGTGATGCCGAGCCGATGTGCGACCTCGGCAGCAACGGTCGACTTGCCCGTGCCGGTCGAACCGCCGATCAACAGCACGATCGGCACGTCGAGCGACTGTAGGTCGGCGAGCCTGCGCAGGCGGCCGATCGCCCGTTCGGCCTCTTCCTCGCCCAGCACCTCGCGTGCGAGCTCGTCGAGGCGGTCGACCTCGATCGCCGAGATGCCGCGCTCGGCGAGATCGAGCTCGATCCTCCTCGCGAGCTGGTACGCGTGGTCGGCCGGGACGCCGGCCGCGATCAGCGCGCGCGCCATCAGCCCCTTCGAATAGGGGAGACCGTCGTCGCCGAGCGGCAGCGGCTCGCCGTGCCGGCGCTGCGTCATGCCTCCACCGGGACGAGTGCGAGCAGCTGTTCGTCGAGCCCCGGTGCGACAACCTCGTTGGTCGCGAGCACGACGCGAACTCCGTTGGCCAATGCATGCTCCACGACCACGTCGATCGCAGCGGCCTTCAACTCGACGAGGTACGTGTCGGCCTCGACGAGGTCGCGGCGCAGCGCCTCACGATTCGCGAGGCTGGTCGAGACATGGACGACTTCTGCGTCGAGGTGCGACACATCCCGCGAGCCGGCGGTGAAGACGGCGACCCGGCCTTCGAGCGGCCCCGTCGAGCCAAGTCGCAGCTCGAAGTCCTCGACGACGACGTCCGAGACGAGCCGCCGATACGTGTTCAGGTAATCGTCGCCCGTCTCACCGCGTCCGACCACGAGAATTCGCCGATCGACGTCGATCGGCGGGATCGCGGCGCCGCTGCCGTCGAAGATGACGACATCGGGACTGCGCTCGGCAGCGAGCGCCGCGCCGGCGACAACGTTCGAGACGAAGACGGCGCCGGCCAGGCCGCCGCCCGCGCGCCGGCACCCGATCGTCGGCACACCTGCGAGCGCGGCGATCTCGAGGTGATCGGACGCGGCATGGAGCCCGGAGCGCGACCGCGCGACGAGCTCGTCGAGTGACGGCGGCGTCTCGACGACCTCTGGCTCGGGTGGGCCGCCACGGCCCATCGCCACCACGACGACGCTCCGGTCCCCGGCGAGGAGCCGCGCAAGATGTGTGGTCACCGCGGTCTTCCCAACGCGCTTTCCCGTGCCGATCACCGCGATCGACGGCAGTTCGAACGGCTCGAAGGACGGCGGCTCGAAACGAAAGTCGGCTCCGACATACGGCAGCCCCTGGGCCAGAGCTCTCGATGCCCAGCGAAACCGCTCGGCCGGGCCCAGCACCGGCTCGTCGGAGAGGTCGACGACGACCTCCGCTCCGGTGAAATCGTCGACGAGCGGGACGCCGTAGTCAGAATCGCCGCGCAGCTTCTCGGTGCCTCCCACGAGGATCGCGCCGACCCACTCGTACGGCATGGCCCGCAGCGCGTCGCGCACCACAGGCGCGTAGTGCTCTCCGTCGATGAGCGCGACGGCCCTCACCGGCGTGCCGTGACCTCCCGCTCGATCCGTCCCGTGTACTTCTCGTACTCGCCGGTGACAAGGTCGAACTGGATGATCTGCTCCTGGCCGTGAAACGGATACCGCCGCCAGATCGCAGCGTGGGTTCCCGAGACCTCGACAACGTTGTAACAGGGTCGTGTGTTGCCGCGGAGCCGCAGAGTCGAGACGGTCCCAGTGTTGACGACGAAGAGGCTCTCCAGCTTCCAGGCGTACGGCACATGCTTGTGGCCCGAGAGCACCAGGTGGACGCCTGCGCGCTGCAGACATTCGATCGCGTCGCCGGCGTCATAGACCACGTTCCGCTCACGGCCGGTGCCGGGGATCGGCAGCAGGTGGTGATGAAGCACGAAGACCCGGAACTCGGATGGCTCCCCCGCAAACTGCTCCTCGATCCAGCCGTACCGGCCCCGGCCAATCTGGCCGTGATCGAGATCCGGCTCGGTCGAATCGATCGCGACCACCGTGGCGCCTCCTTTGCGGAGCACGGAGCTGCGCTCGCCGATCAACTCCTCGAAGTGCACGTAGCCGACGTTCCGGGAGTCGTGATTTCCGGGAACGACCACGAGCGATTCGCACTCGATCCGGTCGAGATAGCGCTTCGCCTGGGCGTACTCCTCCTTGAAGCCGAAGGTCGTCAGATCGCCCGAGCAGACCACGATGTCCGGTTTCAGCTCGTTGATCTCCGCGATCGCCCTGTCCATCAGATCCGGGACGAAATGCGGGTCGCCGCAGTGGAGATCCGACAGATGGGCGATCGTCACATCCATGGAAATGAGTCTAGGGCATCCGGGCGCACTGCTACTCTGGCCCGAGTGGTGCCGGAAACACCTGTTTTCCAGGCATATTGCGGCTCTGAGCCGCCGCGTTTTGCCAACCCCGCAGAGCTCGAGTACGCAAAGGTGCTCGACTGGTACGGCATTCCGTGGCAGTACGAGCCCACGACCTTCGTGCTGGAACGCGACGCTGAGGGCCGGGTCACCGAGGCGTTCTCGCCCGACTTCTACCTGCCCGACCAGGATCTGTACCTCGAGGTGACCGTGATGAAGCAGTCTCTCGTCACGCGGAAGAACCGCAAGTTGCGCAAGCTGCGGGCGCTCTACCCCGAGGTCAAGTGCAAGCTCTTCTACGAGCGGGACTTCGAACGGCTCGCAGCCCGCTACGGGCTGCGGAAAGCGTCCTGAGCGCACTGGCCGAGCTCGACGAGCGAATCGGGGAGGTCTTCCTCGGCGCCGACGAGATCCGCGGACGAGTGCGGGAGATCGGGGCCGAGCTGGCGCGCAACTACGAAGGAAGCGAGCCGCTGCTCGTCGGCTCGCTCAAGTCATGCATCCCGTTCGTCTGCGATCTCTCACGCGCGGTCCAGATCCATCACCACCTCGATTTCATCGAGCTCGCCGGCTACGGCGAGGACGACGACGGCATTCGATTTCTCAAGGATCTGAACGCCGAGATCGAGGGACGCGACGTGGTGCTCGTGGACGCCGTGATCGACACCGGCCTGACGATGCACTATCTCGTCCGTTCACTGGCGCTTCGGAGCCCCCGCTCGCTGCGAATCGCCTCGTTGTTCGACCGGCCCTATCGCCGGCTGGTCGACGATCTGCCCGTGGGGTGGGTCGGTTTCACGATCCCCGACGAGTTCTTCGTCGGCTACGGCTTCGAGCTCGACGAGCGCTACCGCAATCTGCCCGATCTGCGCCTCGTCTCCTGAAAAAGTTTAGGTCCGGCTAAATTGGCCGGGTGATCGCCTCCCGGACCGAGCTGCCGGAAGGCCTCCGCACCGTCGACGAGGCCCTCCATCGCACGCGTTTCCGCATCCTGCCCTTCCTGGGGCCGGCGTTCATCGCCTGCGTCGCCTACATCGACCCGGGCAACTTCGCCACCAACATCGCGGGCGGATCACGGTTCGGCTACCGGCTGGTCTGGGTGATCGTCGCCGCCAACCTGATGGCGATGCTGATCCAGACCCTCTCGGCAAAGCTCGGAATCGCCACCGGCCGGAACCTGCCGGAGCTCTGCCGAGAGCGATTCTCCCACCGGACCACGATGTTCCTCTGGGTCCAGGCGGAGTTGATCGCAATGGCCACCGACCTCGCCGAGTTCCTCGGAGCCGCGATCGGCTTCCAGCTGCTCCTGGGCTGGGCCCTCTTTCCGTCCGCCGTTGTCTCAGGCGTGGCTGCGTTCCTGATCCTCGGCCTGCAGCGCTTCGGCTTCCGCGCGTTCGAGGCGGTGATCGCGGTGCTGGTCGGCGTGATCGGCGCCTGCTACGTGATCGAGCTGACGTTTGCCCACGCTGACTACGGCCAGGTGTTCAAACACGCCGTCTACCCGCAGTTCGGCAGCAGCGAGGCGCTGCTGCTCGCGGTGGGAATCATCGGCGCGACCGTAATGCCGCACGTGATCTATCTCCATTCGGCGCTCACGCAGGACCGGCTCGTACCGGAGACGGACGAAGACGCGCAGACCCTGCTGCGCTTCACCCGTGTCGACGTCGTGATCGCGATGACGATCGCCGGGGTGATCAACGTCTCGATGCTCGTGATGGCGGCATCGACGTTCTACCGCACGGGTCTCTTCCACGTCGCGTCGCTCGACACGGCGCATAGAACGCTCGAGCCGATACTCGGACCGGCATCCGGCGCGATCTTTGCGCTCGCCCTCATCGCCTCCGGTCTCTCGAGCTCGGCCGTGGGGACTCTGTCGGGACAGGTCGTGATGCAGGGGTTCATCCACCGTCAGATTCCCGTCACCGTGCGGCGCCTCGTCACGATGATCCCCGCCTTCGTCGTGATCGCGATCGGCGTCGACCCGTCGAGAACGCTCGTCCTGTCTCAGGTCGCGCTCTCGTTCGGCATTCCCTTCGCGTTGATCCCGCTCGTGATCTTCACCGCACGCAGTGACGTCATGGGCCAGCTCGTCAACCGTCGGATCACCACCGTCGCGGCCACCGGGGTGACTGCGCTGATCGTCGCGCTGAACATCTTCCTGCTGCTCCAGACCTTCGGCGCGGTCTGAGTGTCCTAGAGGTAGCCCATCGGATCGACGGGGTTGCCGCCGACCCGGACCTCGAAGTGCAGGTGCGGCCCTGTGCAGTGACCGGTGCAGCCGACGTAGCCGATCACCTGACCCTGCGCGACCTGCTCCCCGCAGCTGACGGCAATCGAGCTCTGATGGCCGTAGGCGGTGGCGAGGTTGCCACCGTGGTCGACCACCGTCAGGTTGCCGTAGCCCGATTCCCAGCCGCAGTAGATGATCGTCCCCGCGGCCGCCGCCTTGATCGGGGTTCCCATCGGCACGCCGATGTCGATCCCCTGATGCATGCGGCCCCAACGCCAGCCGAACGGGCTCGTGATCGGCCCGCTGACGGGCCAGATCAGCCCGGCGGAGGACGACGTCGAGGTCTGTCCCACCTGCGCAGCGCGGATGCGCGCTGCGATGTCGTTCGATGCCGCCTGCAGCGCGTCGATCTCACCCGCCTCCGCCTGCTCGGCGGACGTCAACTTCGACAGATGGGTGAGCTTGTTCTCCTTCGTCGCCGCAAGATCGCCTGCTGCGCCGACGAGCTCCTCTCTCACATCGCGGGTCTGCGCGGCCCGGGCGGAGATGATCGCCGTCTCGCCCTGGACCGTCGAGCGCAGCTTCTTCGTCTTCGTGCGTGCAGCAGCCACCTGGAGCTTCGCGTACCGCACCTGGGCTGCGATCCGCCGATCCTGCTCGCCGATCTCGTTCACGTACTGCACCTGGTCGAGGGCGTCCTGGATCGAGCGTGCACCCAGCACGACCTCGAGCGTCGACGCCGGCTCCGACTCGTAGATGTCGACGAGCCGCCGATTCAACGTCTCGACCGATGTCGCGTACTGCTGCTTCAGGAACCCGAGGCGTTTCGTCTGCAGACCGAAGAGCTCGTTCAATGCGTCGAGCCGCCTTTGGTGGAGCGAGAGGTCGGCCTCGAGTGTCGTCAACCGAAGAGAGACGTCGCCGACCCTGGCTTCGAGCGACCGGATCCGGCTCGTGTAGCCCGCGACTTCATCGCGCAGGGACTGCTCGCGCTGCTTCTGGACGGCGAGCTTGTCTTTCAGCGAGGAGATCTTCGTGTCGATCTGCTGCTTCCGGCCGATGTCCGACCCGAGTGCGGGTGTGACGCAGACGAGCGCAACAACGAGAGCGAGCGTGATCCGCCCCATGAGTCACGCTTTCGCCGCCGCCCCCGGCTACTCCTGCGGCAGCGTGGCGCAATCCGGCGGTACCGCCGGTTCGAGAGGCGAATCGGGCGGGCGAACAGCTTGATCCACGTCTGGGCCGAGCCGCCGTTCCCGCTCGATCGCCCGCAGCGCGGTCGCGACCGCGCGGCGCAGCGGGCCGACGAGCTCCCGATAGTCGTCGTCGCCAACGCTGCCGGCTCGATGGTCGAATTCCAGCTCCTTGAGCGCGGCGAGGGCACGGTCACGCTCCTCGAGCAGGCCGAGCAGCCGCAGCTCGTCCTCCCCTCGCGCATCGAGGCGATCGTCCACAACCGCCGGCTCGCGGAGGAACGGCAGCGCAACGATCAGGACCACCGCCGCCGCCAGGACGACCCCCAGGACGAGCGTCATGCCGGTACGAGTCGCGACGCGAGCCGGCGCTGCTCGCGCGCATCGGGCCAGAGTGCGACCGCGGCTCCGAACAGGAACACGATGCCGGCGATCCAGATGAAGTTGACGAGCGGTTTGACGAGAATCTTCGCGTAGACGACGTTCGTCTTCAGGTTGACGTCGTCGGCGATCACGTAGAGGTCCTCCGCCCTGGGCCAGCTCGTCTTGATCCCCACCTCCTGGGACGGCTCAGGTGGGAAGAAGTACTGGTTGTTGCCCGACGAGAGAGTGCCGTGCCAGCGGCCGCTGACGTCGAAGACGGCACGCGTCTCGATCGCGTTCGGCGTCGGAGTGCGGTGCACGCCGCGAAGCGTGAGCGTGTAGCCGCCGATCGACGTGCTCTGGCCGGGGATCAGACGCACCTCCTTCGATCTGCCGTAGGCGCTGGACCCTGCGATACCGATCGCGAGGAGCACGATCGCGGCGTGCACGATGTAGCCGCCGTAGCGGCGGCGGTTTCGCGAGACCAGGGTGAACACCGAGCCGGTGACCCGCGTGCCGCGGACCAGCTCGAGCACGATCGAGGCGAGGACGAAGGCCGAGAAGGTGTAGGCGATCAGCCCGGGCTTCGACGAGCCGGCGCCGGCAACGACGAGCGCGATACCGCAGAGGACAGTCACGGCGATCGGCCAGGCGAGTGTCCGCGCGAGCGCGCGTACGCTCGTCTTCCGCCAGGCGATCAGAGGGCCGATGCCCATCAGCAGCAGGAGCGGCAGCCCGAAGGCTCGCAGGAAGAAGTCGTAGTACGGCCTGCCGATGGTCCGCGTCTCACCCTTGACGGCCTGCGTGAGGATTGGGAACAGCACACCCCAGAGCACCGTCAGGCACAACGCGACGAGCAGCAGGTTGTTGTAGAGGAATGCCGCCTCCCGCGACAACGCCGACTCGAGCTTCGTGCGGGCCTTCAGCAACGGCAGCCGCCACATGATCAGCACGAGCGAGAAGACCGTCGAGATGACGACGAAGGCCAGGAACCACGATCCGATCGGGCTCTTCGCGAACGAGTGAATCGAATTCACGACACCCGACCGCGTCAGGAACGTCCCGAAGATCGAGAGCTCGAACGCGAGCGCGACGAGCACCATGTTCCAGACCTTCAGCATGCCTTTTCGCTCCTGGATCATCACCGAGTGCAGGAAGGCGGTCGCGGCGAGCCAGGGCATCAGCGCGGCGTTCTCGACCGGGTCCCACGCGTAGTAGCCGCCCCAGCCGACCTCGGTGTACGCCCAGTGCGCGCCGAGCAGCTGACCGAAGCCCAGGAACGCCCACGCGACCAGCGTCCAGCGACGGGTCGCCACGATCCAGCGCTCGTCGGTCTTCCCGGAGAGCATCGCCCCGGCGGCGAACGCGAACGGAATCGACAGGCCCACGTAGCCGAGGTAGAGCATCGGCGGATGGGCCACCATGTACGGGTTCTGGAGGCTGGGCGTCAGCCCCGCCCCGTCGATGGGTGCGGACTGTGTGCCGAACGGGCTCGCGACGGCAACGAGCACGAATGCGAAGAAGGTCGCGATGCCACCGAGCACGGGCACGACCCAGGCCGTCAGGTCACGCATCAGCTTCTGGTTCAGCGCCACTGCCAGCGCGCCGTAGCCGGTCAGGACGAGAAGCCACAGGAGCAACGACCCCTCCTGCCCACCCCAGAACGCACTCAGCGTGTACGCCGTGGGCAACGTGCGGTTCGTGTGCTGCGCGACATACGTGAACGAGAAGTCGTGGCGCAGGAGCGCCGACGCGAGCACCACCGCGGCGATCAACGTCGAGGCGAAGCTGCAGTAGAGCGCGTTGCGCGCGGATCCAGCGAGACGGCGGCGATTCGTCAGTGCAGACGTCGTGCCGGCAACGAGCGCATACACCGACAGCCCGAGGCTGACGACGAGGGCCGCGCGCCCGAGGTCAGCCATCTACTTCGCGGTCGATGTCGTCGCCGTGTACTTGGACGGACACTTCGTGAGAATGTCCGTGGCGTTCAGGCGGCCTGCGGCGAAGCTGCCGCTGGCGACGACGCTCCGGCCGACCCGGAAGAGCGGCGGCGGATCCTCACCGCGGTAGACGACAGGGACCATCCCGCTCTTGCCGTCGATGTTCTCCAACCTGAAGCGAAGGCCGCCCGCCGCGTGCGAGTCCCCGCGCACCGGGCCGACCACGACTCCGACGACCGCGAGCTTCCCGGTGTGACCGGCGATCTGATGCGGCGTCAGCGTCGGCGTCGAATTGCCTGCGACCGCGGTGTACAGCAGGAAGACGGCGAGGACGGCCGCCACCGCGAGGGCGACGACGAGCCGCGCGGGACTGCGCGTGGGCACGGCCCGAGTTTAGCTAGCCGTCGACGTTCGCGGTCTGCTTGCGCGCCGGGACCCGATAGCCGTGATCGGCACAAAGTGAGCCGGGCAGATCCTCGGTGAGCGCGTCGCAATAGCCCTTCCCGTAGGCCGCGCGCATGAACGCAGCGACCACGTCCAGCGACCACTCGCTGATCCCGGCCGCCTCCCGCCAGAGATCCGCGAGCCGCAGGTCGATATCGAGCTCGAGGAGGTCGATCCGTGAAGGCCCAGTTGTCATTTGCGCCTTCAGAGTAGGAATCGCGTCGGACGGACTTGCCGGGGCTGTCGGCGTGGCGGTGCAGGCACCGGCGATACGCTCTTCCGCAATGCCTCGGCGCCTCCACTACGGGCCCGCTCGGGTGCCGTCTCGGGACTCCCCGGCGGCGGCGGTCGACGCCCTGGTCGAACGAGGGCTGTCGGCGTGTGAGATCGACTTCGAGGGACGGTTCTGGATGGACTACGACTTCGCGGCCGACTTCGGCGAGCGCTGCGCGGCAGCGGACATCGCACTGTCCGTGCACGCTCCGATCGCGGGCTTCATGGGGCATGCCGAGCGCGGCAAGAAGCTCAACATGGCCGTCGGCATGCTCGACCATTCGGCCGGCATCGCCAGGGCCGCCGGTGCCGAGCTCGTGGTCTTCCATCCGGGGTTCCTGCTCGGACGGACGCGCGAGGACGCGATCGCCGCGGTCGTCACGCAGCTCGCCGAGCTGAGAGAGCGGCTCGAAGGAAAGGACCGCGCCGTTCCGTTCGGGATCGAGGTGATGGGCCGGGTGCGAGAGCTCGGATCGATCGACGACGTCTGCGAGATCGCGTCTCAGCTCGACTGGGTTCGGCCGGTGATCGACTTCGCGCACATGCATGCCACCTCCGACGGTGCGTTCCTCTCGGTGGAGCCGTTCGCCTCGGCGCTCGAGCAGGCAGACGCCGTGATCGAGGCCGGCGCACCGTTCCATATCCACTTCTCGGACATCCAGTTCGCAAACCGAAACGAGACGAAGCACCTGCCCTACGGCGAGGGAACGCTCCGGGCAGAGCCGCTGCGAGACGCGCTGGCCCGCTTCGAGCGGCCCGCGACCGTCATCTCCGAGTCGCCGACCGCCGAATCGACCACAGCGATCAAAGAGATCCTCGGCGCGTAGGCGCTAGGCTCCGGCCGTGCTCGACCCGAAGGCCTTCAAGGCGTACGACGTCCGCGGGCTCTATCCCCAGGAGCTCGACGAAGCAGGCGCGTATGCGATCGGGCGAGCCTTCGTCGAGCAGTTCGAGCCGGCCTCGATCGCGGTCGGGAGAGACGTTCGCCTCTCGTCCCCGTCGATGGCGGCCGCCGTGATCGAGGGAGCTGCGGACGGCGGCGCCGACGTGCTCGACCTCGGGATGGTGGGAACGGAGATGGTCTACTTCGCGGTCGGCGAGCTCGCACTCGACGGTGGTGTGATGGTGACCGCATCGCACAACCCGAAGCAGTACACAGGGATGAAGATCGTGCGTCGCGGCGCGCTGCCCGTGGGTGGTGAGTCGGGCCTGCTCGACGTGCGCGACCGGGCGGTCTCGGCCACGTGGCGAGACGGCGTGCGTGGCCGGGTGAGCCCGGAGGACATCTGGGACCGGTTCGTCGACCGGGTGCTCTCGTTCGTCGACCTGGATGCGCTGCGGCCGCTGCGCATCGTCATCGACGCAGCGAACGGCATGGCCGGCGCGATGCTGCCGCCGGTGCTCGCGCGCCTGCCGATGCTCGACATCGTGAGCTGCTACTTCGACCCGGACGGCTCGTTCCCGAACCACGAGCCCAACCCGCTGCTTCCCGAGAACCGCGACTTCATCATCGGGAAGACCCGCAGTGACGGAGCCGATTTCGGAGTGGCCTACGACGGCGACGCCGACCGGTGCTTCTTCGTCGATGATGCGGGCGAGTTCGTTCCGGGTGACTTCACGACGGCGCTGTTCGCCGAAGCGATCCTCGCGCGCGAGCCGGGCGGGAAGGTGATCTACGACGTGCGCGCATCCCGCGCCGTGCCGGAGACGATCGAGCGGGCCGGCGGCGTGCCACTGATCAACCGCGTGGGTCACGCCTTCATCAAGCAGCGCATGCGCGAGGTGGACGCCGTGTTCGCCGGCGAGGTGTCGGCCCACTACTACTTCCGCGGCTTCTCCCAGGCCGACTCGGGGACCGTGCCGTTCCTGCTCATGTGCGAGCTCGTCTCTCGCCGCGGGAAACTGCACGAGGTGCTCGCTCCGTTCCGCGCCAGGTACTTCATCACGGGCGAGATCAACACCCCGGTCGCGGACGTGCCCGCCAAGCTGCAGGAGCTGGAGGACCGCTTCGGTGCCGACGGCCGGGTCACGCACCTCGACGGGCTCTCCGTCGACTTCGACGACTGGCACTTCAACGTCCGCCCGTCCAACACGGAGCCGCTGCTCCGCCTGAACCTGGAAGCGAGCTCCGAGGCGCAGATGAATGAAAAGCGTGACGAGGTGCTCGGGGTGATTCGGGAGTAGCCCGGCAAGAGCAGGGCTCGGGGCGCCTCGTCTCTTCGCCAAACGACTGCGTGCGGAGGTCGACGCGGGCGAGGAGCCTCCGCACTTCCCCTCGCAGCCTGAGATCGCCGCGGGCCCTTCAAGACACGTCCGGACGCCAAACGACGTTACGGAAGTGTCACAAACGATCCACAGGGGCGCGTGCGCGCTTGCGGTTGTCCGTCGCGCGCAGCCTCACGCCATCGTCCACACGTGTCGTTTCGAGACCAGTCACGTGGTCAGACCAAAGGTTTCCGAACTGCGACGAAGTTTCCACAGCCGATCGTTACGATCGCCGGAGGATGATCGAGCTCGGGCACGTCACTGATCGGAAGCCGCCCTACCGGTACGCGGCCTACCAGCGGGTCGGGTTTTCCGAGACCGACGCGCAGGGGGTCGTTTACTACGGGCGCTACATGCCGTACTTCGACGTTGCACGCACCGAGTACCACCGCCATCTCGGACGCGTGCATCTCGGTGACGTCGACTTTGCGATGCGCGCTGTCAACGTCGAGTACGTCGCGGGCGCCCGCTTCGACGATCTGCTCGAGGTCTTCGTGCGCGTCGAGCGGATCGGGACCACGAGCATCACCTACGACCATGCGGCCTATCGCATCGACGACGACGGCGACACGCTGATGGCCACGGCGAAGGCGACCCTGGTCTGCATCGCCCTCGACGTGCGGAAAGCAGTGCCAGTGCCGGACGCGTTCCGCCGGCAGATCGCAGCGTTGGAAGGCCCGGTCTGAGCCGCGCGACGGCCGGCCGGCTATCCCCCGGTCGAGGTACCCCGCCGGGAAGTGCCTTGATCACTCGATCGAGGGAATGCCGGAAGGTTCACGACGGCGTGACGCGATACGCGTCGAACACGGCCTCGAGGTTGCGCAGCGCGGTCAGGAGCGTGCGCAGTCCCTTCACGTCGCCGACCTCGGCCGTGTACCAGTTCTTCGCCAGCTGATCCTCGACGACCCCGCCGTAGCCCACGATGTTCGCGCCGTGCTCGGCGAACGTCCGCGCCACATCCTCGAGCAGCCGTGGGCGATCCCACGAGTCGACCGCGATCTGCACCCGGAAGCTCTTCGCCGACGCAGCGCCGTCCCAGTCGACCGGCGTGAAGCGCTCGGGACTGCGCCGAAGCGCCTTCACGTTCGGGCAGTCGTCGCGGTGGATCGTGATGCCCTTGCCCATCGAGATGTACCCGACGATCGGGTCGCCCGGCACCGGGGTGCAGCATTTTGCAAGCCGGATCAGCACGTCGGTGACGCCGGGCACCACGACGCCCATGTCGGAGCCGGAGACGGGCTGCGTCTTCGGCGCCTTGGTGATGACCGGGGCTTCCTCGGCGACCTGCTCGGTCTTCAGACGCTGGACGACCTTGTTGACGATCGAGCCGGGCTGGAGCTTGCCCGAGCCGAGCGCGAGATAAAAATCCTCGGCTTTCTTGAAGCCGGTCTCGCGGATCACCTGTGCGAGCGTCGCCGACCCGCGAAGCTTGGCGTACGGGAGGTTCTGGGCCTTGAGCGCCTGCTCGAGCGCCTCGCGTCCCTTGTGCTCGGCGTCCTCACGCGTCTCGCGAGAGAACCACTGGCGGATCTTGTTGCGGGCACGTGAGCTCTTCGCGAGCGACATCCAGTCCCGCGACGGCCCCCGGCCCTGCTTGGACGTGAGGATCTCGACGAAGTCGCCGTTCTTCAGCGTGTAGTGCAACGGGACGATGCGTCCGTTGATCTTCGCGCCGACCGTGCGGTGGCCGACGTCGGTGTGCACGGCATAGGCGAAGTCGATGGGTGTCGCACCAGCGGGGAGTGTCTTGACCTGGCCTTTCGGGGTGAAGACATGCACCTCCTCGTCGAAGAGATCGGTGCGGAACGTCTTCATGAACTCGCGGGGATCCGCCTCGTCCGTCGTCCCCTCGTCCATCAACTGCTTCACCCAGGCCACCCACTCGGCGTCCTTGTCCTTCTTCCCGCGCTTGTAGAGCCAGTGCGCGGCGACACCGAATTCAGCCGTCTCATGCATCTCCCGGGTCCGCACCTGGATCTCGAGCGGCCGGCCCTGCGGCCCGATCACCGTCGTGTGCAGCGCGCGGTAGCCGTTGAACTTCGGCATCGCGACGAAGTCCTTGAAGCGGCCGGGCATCGGCTTCCACAGGGAATGGATCAGGCCGAGCGCGCCGTAGCAGTCGCGCGTTCCCTCGTCGGCGCCGCGCTCCACGATCACCCGCATCGCGGTCAGGTCGTAGATCTCGTTGAACTCGCGGCCCTTCTTGGCCATCTTGTCGTAGATGGAGTAGAAGTGCTTCGCGCGTCCCGAGATCTCCGCCGGGATGTCGACCTTGTCGAGCTCTTTCTGCAAGACCAGCGCCGCCTCGCGCACGTGCTCCTCCCGATCGGTGCGCCGCTCCGCGACCATCTGCTTGATCTCCTCGTACTTGCGCGGATGCAGCGTCTGGAACGCGAGGTCCTCGAGCTCCCACTTGAGCGCGTGGATACCGAGACGATGCGCCAGCGGCGCATACACCTCGAGCGTCTCACGGGCCTTCTGAAGCTGCTTCTGCTTGCCGAGGTACTCGATCGTGCGCAGGTTGTGCAGGCGGTCCGCGAGCTTGATCAGGATCACCCGGAGGTCCTCCGCCATTGCGACGATCAGCTTCCGGTAGTTCTCGGCCTCCGCGTGCTCGCGGCTCTGGAACCGAACGCGCGTCAGCTTGGTGACGCCCTCGACGAGCTGGGCGATCTCGTCCCCGAACTCAGCGCGAATCTCGTCGATGTCCTTGTCCGTGTCCTCGACAACGTCGTGGAGCAGCGCCGCCGACAGGGTCGCCTCGTCGAGCTGCAGACTCGCCAGGATCTTCGCGGCCCCCCAGGGGTGGTAGATGAACTCCTGCCCCGACTGCCGCACCTGGCCCGCGTGCGCATCCGCCGCGTACTGGAACGCCCGCGTCAGCAGCTCACGGTCGACATCGGGTTTATAAGCCTCGACATCGGCGATCAGCTCATCGACAAGATCCTGATGGCGTTCCAGAACGGCCATCAATCCAGTGTACCCCCGCTCTTCCGAGGGATACCCAACCCCTCAGGAGGAAACGCCGTTCTGCCGATGAACGAAAGGAGCCCATGTTCAAGCGGCGGCGACAGAACAAAAAGCTGATTCAGATCGCTCGCATGCTGCGCGAGCTGGACGCGGTTGCGGCCGCGCCTAGGCAGCCGCGGCGAGCGCGGGTTTCTCTTCGAGCAACGCCCTGAACGTCGGCGACTCGAGCAGGCTGCGGCGGGCGCCGTCTGCAAGCTCGAGCTCCTCGAAGATCAGGCGCGCCTGGGACGTCCACGACGCCTCCCCCGCCTTCCACTGGCCGCCGAGCCAGTCACGCAGCTCCTCGAACCCCTCGACCGCGTCGAAGACGCGCCGAACGACGAGCTGCGGCGACGACACCCCGTTCCACTGGTTCTCCTGCAGGCGGAACGCCACGTCATAGCGGCCCTCGCGGCGGAAACGGTCGAGCTGGCCGCCCATGCCGAACGCGATCGCCGACCCGGAGTCGCGGCCCCGCTGCCGCACCCGGAAGCGCAGGTGCTTGCCCTCGCCGACCGTCGAGAGGTCGGCAAGCTCGCAGCCGTCGACGAGGAGGAGCACGCCGGGGTTGCCGAGCCCGAACGGAGCGAGCCGGCCGAGCTCCGCGCAGAGATCGAGGTTCAGCTTGCTCCCCGGAACGATGGCATCCACCCGGGTCACCGGCTGCAGATCATCCTCGGTCAGAACCTGGTCGGCGTGAGCGGCGAACGCAACGGCGAACGTCTCGACCCGGTCGACCGCGATCGTCAGCCCGGCGGCGGCCCGATGGCCGCCGAAGCGCTCCAGGTGGGCGGCACATGCGCCCAGACCGGCGTGCAGGTCGAAGGCCGGCACCGAGCGCCCTGAGCCCTTCCAGTCGCCGTCCGTGCCGGCGATCATCACCACCGGCCGGTTGTAACGCTCGACGAGCCGTGACGCGACGATCCCGATCACGCCTTCGTGCCAGCCTTCACCCGCAACGACGTAGCCGCGGCGGCGGCGGCGCGCCTCCGGCCAGGACTCGACCTCGGCGATCGCCTCACGCAGGATGCGCTCCTCGACCGCCTGGCGCTCACGGTTCAGCGCCTCGAGCTCCTCGGCGAGGAGGTGCGCCTCGCGGTCGTTCTCGGTGAGCAGCAGCGCAAGCGCGGCCTCGGGCCGGCACAACCGGCCGGACGCGTTGATGCGCGGCGCAAGCCGGAAACCGATCGACGACTCGTCGATCGAAGCAGGGTCGACGTGGGCGACACGCATCAGGGCGCGCAAGCCCGGCCTCTGCGTCTGTGCGAGGCGCCGCAGCCCGAGCAGCGCGAGCGCGCGGTTCTCGTCGACGAGCGGAACGACGTCGGCGACGGTGGCGAGGGCGACGATGTCGAGGTGGCGCTCGAGAAACGGATGACCGGCGCCGAGCAGGGCCTGCGCCAGCTTCCAGACGACCCCGGTGCCGCACAGTCCGGTGAAGGGATAGTCCCCTTTGAGCGTCGCGACGACGGGGCACGCGGGGAATGCGTCGCCGGGCCTGTGGTGGTCGGTGACGACGACTTCGAGCCCGAGCGAGTGCGCATGCTCGACCTCGGCGACCGCGGTGATGCCGCAGTCGACGGTGAGGACGAGGTCGAAACCTTCCTCCGACAGGCGGGTGAGCGTGTCTGCGTTCAGGCCGTAGCCCTCTTCGAAGCGCGAAGGCAGGTGCCACGCGACATCGGCCTTCAGTTCGCGGAGCAGAAGGACTGCGAGGGCAGTGGCGCAGATCCCGTCGGCGTCGTAGTCGCCGTGCACGCAGATTCGCTTCCCGGCGTCGATCGCCGCGGAGATCGACGCGGCCGCCTCGCGCATGTCGCCGAGGGCGAACGGATCGTGTCCGGGCAAGGCGCCGTCGAGAAAGCGGCGCGCCTCGGCGGGCTCCTCGTAGCCGCGGCGGACGAGCACCGAAGCCGTCACCTCGTCGAGCGAGAGAGCGTCGGCGAGCGCCTGCACACGGGCGTGCGAAGAGGGTTCGAGCTGCCAGGTTCCGGATGCCATGTCAGCGCGACGGTACGGACGCGGTCGGACAGAACGTCCTGGAAACTGGTTGAATTGCGCTCTGGTGCTCCGGACGCTCGCCGCGATCGTCGCCGCTGCAGGATTGGCCTGCGCAGCCGCGCCCGCCTCGGTGCCGACCACCGTGATCCCGGCCGGGATCACCGTGGCCGGACTGCAGGTCGGCGGACTGAGCGCCGAACCGGCACGCGCCGCGATCGACGCTGCCTTCAACCGGCCCGTGACGATCGCGTACGGCACCCGGCAGACGGTCATCGGCCCCGACCGGATCGGCGCGAGCGTCGACGCCGATGCCGCCGTGGGCTCGGCGCTCGCCGCGACGCCTCACAGCCGGATCGCCCTTCCCGTCACCTACTCCGGCGCGCGTGCGGCTCGCATCGTCGAGAACCTCGCCGACCGGGTCGACCGCCCACCGGTTGCCGCACAGGTGATCGGCGCGACCGCCGCCGGCCCGGAGTTCGCCGCCGCGAAACCGGGTGTCGTGGTCGACGTGAACGCGATGCTGGGCGCCCTGCCCCGGCTGCTGAGCGACGCGACGAGAGCGCCCGTGCAACTGATCACACGGCCGCTGCCTGCGCAGCGGACGATCGCGCATTTCGGCCCGGTGATCGTCGTGACGCGGGCCACGAACACGCTACGTCTCTACAACGGGCGGAAGCTCGTGCGCAGCTTCCCGGTCGCGACCGGACAGGCGATCTACCCGACCCCGGCCGGGGTCTGGCGGATCATGAACAAGCAACGCGATCCATGGTGGTACCCGCCCACCTACGACGACTGGGCCAAGGGCCTGAAGCCGGTGCCGCCCGGTCCGTCGAACCCGCTCGGCACCCGCTGGATGGGACTGAACGCCCCGGGCGTGGGGATCCATGGCACCGACGCTCCCACGTCGATCGGCTACAGCGCCTCGCACGGCTGCGTGCGGATGCATGTTCCGGACGCGGAGTGGCTCTTCGAGCACGTCCAGGTCGGAACGCCCGTGGTCATTCTCTAGGCAGAGAGACGCCGAGCCACGTAAGCACCACGACCACGCCGACGAGCGCGACCAGCCCGCCATAGATCCATTTCGGATGCCCCGATTCGCGCACCGTTGCGGCGAACGCGCGGCCGAGGAGGATCATCACCATCCCCACGAGGCCGATCCCGACGACGAGCGCGGGCAGCCAGATGACGAGGCGCTCCCAGTTGGATGCGGCGGCGATGACAGTCATTACCATTGGGATCGTGCCCGAATCGCTCCCGTCACCCGATTCGAACTACAGCTCCGGCAACGACTACGTCGTCGAGTTCCTCGGCTACCGGTTCTCGTTCAGCGGCACCGACTTCGAGGGACGGGTCGTCGCGGCGGCGGTCAAGCTGGGTGTCGTCGAAAGCTCCGAGCTCGACGAGGACGAGGTCGCCGACCTCGTGGCCCTGGCCGCGCAAGGGGTGGTCGATGAGCCGTTCTCACGCCTCGGGCGCTACCTCGTCCGCAACTGGGAGCGGGTGTCGCTCGTCGAGGGCGAGTCCCTCGTCTACTGGCTGCGCAAGCTGATCTTCCGCGGCGCGTGGCTCGATCACCAGGTAAAGCGCGGCGCGCTCGAGGTGGTGTGGGACGAGAGCGAGGCGGAGTTCGCCTACCAGCATCCGGGCGGCGGCGGCCGCCCGCTCCTCGAGCTCGCACCGGTGCCGTCGTGGCACGAGCTGCAGTTCCGGCAGTAGGCGGTTGCGCCTACCTGGCGCTGCTGCTCGCACTCGATCACTACGCGACGTACCCGGAGCAGCTTGCGCTCGGCGTGCTCACGTGCGCGGTGCTCGGAGCGGCGCTCCTGCGCGTCTCTCCGGAGCGTCGGGCGCAGACGCTCGCCGTCGTCGCTTTCGCGACGATCGGGGAGGTGACCGGCTCGCTCATCTGGGGCGTCTACACGTATCGGCTGCACAACCTGCCCCTCTTCGTGCCTCCCGCGCACGGGCTCGTGTATCTGACCGGGCTGTCCGTTGCGTTCCTGTTCCACCGGCACCCGCGCTGGCTCGTCTGGACCGCAGGCGTCGCTGCCGTGACCTGGGGCGTGCTCGGCCTCACGGTGCTGCCACAGCGCGACGTTGCCGGTGCGATCGGTGTGCCGGTGCTTCTGCTGTTCCTCCTGCGCAGCCGCAACCGAGCGGTCTATGCAGGGGTGTTCCTGGTGGTCGCGTCACTCGAGTTGTACGGCACCGCGATCGGCACCTGGCGCTGGGCGCACGAGCTACCGGGGCTCGGCATCCCGGACGGGAACCCGCCGAGTGGCGTGGCGTCCGGTTACGTGTGGTTCGACGTGATGGCGCTCGTGACGGCGCCGCTCGCTCTGAAGCTGGTCAGGAGGCGTCGAGCTTCCCGAACTCGGAATGAAGCCGATCGGCCTCTTTCGAGCACCACTCCTGCGTGAGCGCAACTCCGAGCTGCGCCGACGCGACGTCGGCGAGGCGCAGCCCGAGCCGGCGGCAGAGCAGTGTGAACCCCCGCGGGCCTGCGTCGGTGTGCGCCACGAGCACGACGCCTCGAGCGAGGCCGTGCAGCTCGAGCAGGTAGTACGACCGAATGCCTGGCTCCTCGTCGAGCGGAGAAGGCAGCGGCACGATGCTCGCATCCTGCACGCAGTACGGGAACCGTCCGTCCTCGAGCACCCCTGCCAACGCGGCGCCGACCTGCGCCGCCGGGGCGCCCAGGGCCCAGCCGCGGTCGACGAGCTCGACCCTCTCCCCTTCCGCCAGGTACACCGCAGCCACCTCGCACGAGAGCGACTCCGCCGCGATCAGCCCGAGCGCACGCATCACGGACGCCACGTCGTCGCCCTGTACGGCCATGGCCGAACGGACCGCCTCGAGCTCCTCGAGCTCGTCCGCAAGGCGCTTCGCGGGCGTGACCGACTCGACCGCATCCGCCGCCATCGTGGCCGCAGAGGCGAGCGAATCGTCGCTCGCCGTCTCGAGTGCGTCGTCCTCGGAGCCGAAGACGACGACCACGTCGTTCGTCACGGGAACGAATGCCGCGGCGTGCGCGTAATACGGCCCGAAGACGAGCTCCTTGCCGCCGTGCGCAAGCCTGACGGTGCTGCGCGTCGTCAGCGCCTCGCCCAGCGAGACCTCCTCGTCGGTCGACACCTCGATCAGCCCGGCCCAGCCTGCGCCGCGGCCGCTGCCGCCGAAATGGACGAACTGGTTGCCGGTCACCCGCCGGAGGACGAACAGGTCGCGCGCTCCGACTGAGGCGGCTGCTGCATCGGCGCGAGGTGTGGTGGTGCTCATGTCCTGAGCCTAGAACAGCCGCGCCGAGTCGGCGGGCGCGCCGAGATGAGCGCGGCCGCGATCGGTGACGATCCGGCCCCGGGGCGTCCGCTGGAGAAAGCCGAGCTGCAGCAGGAACGGCTCGTAGACATCCTCGATCGTCTCGGGCTCCTCGCCGAGCGCGACGGCCAGGGTCGAGAGCCCGACCGGCCCGCCGCCGAACTTCTCGACGACACACCGCAGCAGCTCGCGATCGAACCGCTCGAGGCCGGCGCCGTCCACCTCGAGCAGCGTCAGCGACTCCTCGGCGATCGCCGTCGTCACTTTTCCTTCGTGGCGCACCTCGGCCACGTCGCGCACCCGTCTCAGGATGCGGTTGGCGATGCGAGGCGTCCCTCGCGACCTGCGCGCAACGAGCTCGGCAGCATCATCTGCGATCTCGACGCCGAGGATGGATGCCGACCGGCGCACGATCGACGCCAGCTCACCGGGCGTGTAGAGGTCGAGCCGGAAGGTCAGCCCGAACCGGTCGCGGAGCGGCGTCGTCAGCAGCCCGGTGCGCGTGGTCGCTCCGATCAGCGTGAACGGGGGCAGATCGAGCGTGAGCGTGCGAGCGGCCGGGCCCTGCCCGACGATGATGTCGAGCCGGAAATCCTCGAGTGCCGGGTAGAGGATCTCCTCGGCGGCCCGATTCAGCCGGTGGATCTCGTCCACGAAGAGCACGTCCCGCGGCTCGAGCGAGGTGAGGATCGCGGCGATGTCGCCCTTGCGCTCGAGCGCAGGCCCGGCGACCTGCCGGATGCCGACGCCGAGCTCGTTGCGCACGATCTGGGCGAGTGAAGTCTTGCCGAGCCCGGGTGGGCCGGCCAGCAGGACATGATCGAGCGCCTCCCCGCGGGCCTTGGCCGCCTCCAGGGCGATCGAGAGCTGCTCCTTGACACGCTCCTGCCCGACGAAGTCCGACAGGTCCCGTGGCCGGAGCGACCGTTCCAGCTCCTCCTCCGCCTCGCCGATGACCGGCGCGAGGAACTGAGTCATGCCGCCGCCCTGAGGACATGCCGCACCTGCTCCTCGATCGGTAGCTCAGGATCGACCGCCGCCAGCGCTCGCTCGGCGTCGACCAGCGTCCAGCCGAGCTCGACCAAGGCGTCGCGGGCGGTCAGCTCGCCGCTCTCGGGCTGGCCGGTCTCGACGTACGGGAGCTTCTCCTTGAGCTCCAGCACGACGCGCTGCGCGGTCTTCAGCCCGATGCCGGGGATCGCCTGGAAGCGCTTGACGTCGTCGCGGGCGATCGCCCGGCGGAGCTCCGCAGGCGTCGACCCGGAGACGATCGCGAGGGCCACTTTCGGCCCCACGCCCGAGACGCCGAGCAGGAGCTCGAAGAGCTCTCGCTCCTCCGCGGTCGCAAAGCCGAAGAGCGCGAGGGTGTCCTCGCGGACGACCGTGTGGATCTCGATCGTCACCTCACCGTCGCCGAGCCGCTGGACGGACGGCGTCGCGCTGACGAGATAGCCGACGCCGTTCACGTCGACGATGAGCCCCTGCCCCGCCGCCCGTCCGGCGATGCGTCCGCGCAGCCGGGCGATCAAGCGGTGAGCCTCATCAGGGGCGGGATGAGCGCATGGCAGATCGCGACCGCGAGAGCGTCCGCGGCGTGGTTCGGTGCAGGCACCTCGTCGAGCCCGAGAATCGCCTTCACCATCTTTCCCACCTGCTCCTTGTCTGCACGGCCGTAGCCGCAGACCGTCTGCTTGACGCGCGCGGGCGCGTACTCAGCGCACGCGACGCCGGCGGACGACGCGGCGACGAGCACGGCTCCCCGTGCCTGTCCGACGGAGAGTGCGATGCGGGCGTCTGCGCCGACGTACGACTCCTCCAGGGCGACGGCATCCGGCTCGTGTTCCGCGATCAGCGCCTGGACGCCCGTGAAGATCGTGAGCAGACGAGCCTCCAGGCGATCGCGCGGCGACGTTCGCCACCACCCGTGGCACGTGGCCCTGAGGCGCCCGCCGCTTTCGTGGACGATTCCGTACCCGCATGCTGCCGTCCCTGGATCGATGCCGAGAACCTTCACGCGGACACGTTAGGCGCCGCTCCGGACGTTCCCGGCGGGCTCATCCAGGCGGCTCTAGGCGTCTCGTTCGAGCACGACCTCGTACTGATCGACGGAGACGCGGCGGATCGTGCCGTCGTCCGGCGGGCTCATCGCCTCGAAGATCGCGGCGCCTGCCTTGAGGTCCTCCTCGGACGGAAAGCGGACGGCGACCACGAGGCGGCCGGCCGCCCGATCGGCGAGCACGGTGATCCTCTTCGCCTTCACGCCGGGAGGCGGGCCGTCGGCGGAGTTGATCTCGCCGACGATCGCGGCGATCGCGGCGTCGTCGGCCTCGAACGTGACCACACGGGCGTATTCGGACATGCCGTCCTCCTAGACTGGGGTTCCGGCGGAGCCTACGCCAACTCCCGCGGCTCAGCCGCCCTCGGCGGCCACGCGACCTGCGAGCCCGGGATCGTCTCCGCAGAGCCGGTCGAAGTCCGCGCGTTCGACCGCGAGCACCCGGATGTCGCTGAGCGCCCGGACCCGCGCAGTCCTGAGACCGTCGGCGGAGAGAAGGGCGCGCTCACCGATCAATGCGTCCGGCCCGAGCTCACGCATTCCCTCCGGGGCTTCGACGACCACGGTGCCCTCGAGAATGATGTAGAGGCCTGCGCCGGGCTGCCCCCGCTCGATCAGCACCTGGCCCGCGGCCACCGCAGTCTCGGCGCCGACCGTTCCGAACAGGAGCAGGTCTTCGGGGCTCATCCGGCAACCGCCTCGAGCACCTGTTCCGGGATGTCGAAGTTCGCGAAGACCTCCTGGACGTCGTCGTTGTCCTCCAGCTCGTCGATCAGGCGCATCACCTGACGCGCCTTCGCTTCGTCCTCGACGGCGACCGTCGTCTTCGGGACGAGCATCAGCTCCGCCGAGTCGACCGCGAAGCCGGCTGCCTCGATCGCTCCGCGCACGCTGGAGAGCGACTCGGGCGCCGAGGTCACCTGGAAGATGTCGCCGTCGCGCTCGAGGTCGTCGGCCCCGCCGTCGGCCGCGACCAGGAGGAGCTCCTCGTCGTCGATGCCGTCGGCCGGGACGACGACGACGCCGCGCCGGTCGAACTGCCAGGCGACGGCGCCGGTGGCGCCCAGATTGCCGCCGTTCTTCGCGAACAGGTGGCGCACGTCGGCAGCCGTCCGATTGCGGTTGTCGGTGAGCGCCTCGACGATCACGGCGACGCCCTCCGGCCCGTAGCCCTCGTAGACGATCGTCTCGAACGCGTCGGCGTCCGCATCGGCACCCGAGCCCTTCGCGATCGCGCGGTCGATGTTGTCCTTCGGCATCGAATACGACTTCGCCTTCTCGATCGCGTTCTGCAGCGCGAGATTGTTGGCAGGGTCGCCCCCACCCTCCTTCGCAGCGACGATGATCGCCCGCGAGAGCTTCGAGAAGAGCTTGCCGCGCTTCACGTCGGCAGCACCTTTCTTGTGCTTGATCGACGACCACTTGCTATGCCCCGACACGTTGCTCCTCCCTGACGAGCTCCAAGAACTGTTCGTGCAGCCGTGTGTCGTCGGTCAGCTCGGGATGGAAGGCGGCGAGCAGGAAGCGCCCCTCGCGCGCCAGCACCGGCCGGCCGTCGACCTCGGCGAGCACCTCGACGCCCGGGACCAACCTCCTCGACCCACGGCGCGCGGATGAAAACCGCGCGCACCGGGTCGTCGAGCCCGACGACGTCGAGATCCGTTTCGAACGAGGCCACCTGCCGGCCGAACGCGTTTCGCCGCACCGCGAGATCGACGAGCCCGAGGTGATTCCGGTCGAGCACGATCATCCCTGCGCAGGTGCCGAAAACGGCGCCGCGGAAGCCGCGAATCGCCTCGTCCAGGCCGTACAGCTCCATCAGTCGCGTGAAGGTCGTCGACTCCCCGCCCGGGATGATCAGGCCGTCGAGACCGTCGAGCTGCTCCGGCTTGCGCACCTCACCTGCGTCCACTCCGAGCCTGCGCAGCATCGCCGCGTGCTCGCGAAAGTTGCCCTGCACAGCGAGAACGCCGATCCGAAGCGGCTCCATGCGGGAATGGTATCCGCCCGATCAGGCGGGAATCACGTAGCCGGAGCCTGCGCGGGCTGCGCGGCGCTCATGCACGAGGCGCTCGAGGTGCGCCAACGCCTCCGCCGTCGCAAAGCGGCGCAACGTCGTCGAAAGGTCCGCTCCGAAGAGGGACAACGAGACCTCGTAGGCCGAGCGCGGCTCAGGCCCGAGCGAAGCTGCTGTGCGGTCCAGGCGCTCGACGTGATGCGCGCGGATCTCACCGGCCCGGCGGGCGGGGCCGGCGACGGGCGTCTTGTGCCCCGTGTATGCGATGCGGGGAGCGAGCTCCTCGATCCGGCGGAGCGTCTCGAAGTAGTCGCCGAGCGGATCGGGGCGCGAGTTCGGATAGAGCCCGATCGCCGGCGTGATCCCGTCGAGGATCACGTCTCCGGCGATCATGACGCCGTCGCGGAGGAGCACGATGTGTCCGTCGGCATGGCCGCGCAGGACCTCCACGCGCCAGCCGTCGACCTCGTCACCGGCGTCGAGCAGCTCGGGGTCCGGCACCCAGTGGACCGCAGCGACGAGCCGGTCGGATTCCTGCGCGAGCCCCTGAACGTGGCTCTCGGGCAACCCGTGCGCCGCCCAGTACGCGGCGAACCGCTCCGGGCTCCGCTCCCCCCAGGCACGCACGCACTGGGCATGGTCCTCGCGGCCCTGGAACACCGGAGCCCCGGTGAGGCCGGCGATGTCGCGCGCGCCGCCCACGTGATCCGGATGCATGTGCGTCACGACGATTCGCTCGACGGGCGCGTCGAGGTCGTCGAGCACCGAGCGCCAGCGTGCTTCGGGGTCGCGCGAGCCGAGGCCGGTGTCCACGAGGATCCAGCCGCCGGTCGTGGACCGCAGGAAATAGCAATGAACGTGGTCGATGCCGAACGGCAGGTCGAAGGTGACGCGGCGGATGCCGCTCTCGAGCTCCTCGACCATGCCCGGACGGTAGATGACATGCCGGAGGCGGTGCATCGCCGCACCGCCTCCGGCCTGCGAGTGTTCTAGAACGCCTTACCGAACAAGCGCCCGAAGGGCTGCCAGCCTGTCCCCTTGTACTGCTCGAGGATCTGCTGGTCGATCGGGAACCGCTCCGTGGGCGACGTGATCATCGTGATGCCCGGGAAGAGGAACGGGTTGTCCTGGTGCATGCTCGTCATCGCGCTCATGAGCCCGGAGCGCGTGGGGTTCGGCCCGGCCTTCTTGAGGGCCTGCACCATCGTCCATGCGCTCGCCACGCCGTAGAGCACGTTCGCGTCGAGCGGGTCCGCTCCGCTGTCGTACTTGGCGATGATCGACTTGTACAGCTTGGTCGTCGCCGTGTCCGGATGGTTCCAGACGTCGTACACGTAGGTGGCGGAGATATCGCCCTGCACGTTCGCTCCGCTCTTCTGCGCGAGCCCCATGAAGAGCGGCGAAGAAGAGACGTTGTTGATGAACGTCGTCGGGGCCCAGCCGATCTTGGTGGCCACGACGAGAGCGGTGATCGTCTGCGTCGGCAGCGCGAACAGCGCGAACACGTTCGCGCCGGCGGCCTTCAGCTTCACGACCTGCTGGCTCACGTCGGTCGCCGTCGCGTCGTACTTCTCGACGTCGACGATCTTCGACTTGGCGGAACCGAGGCCTTGCAGGAGGCCGTTGTAGTAGTTCTGGCCGTAGGCGTCGTCCTGCATGAGGACGCCGATCTTCGCCTGCGGCACCTTGTTCTTGATGAACTGTCCGTAGACGCGTGACTCACCGGGATAGTCGGGCTGGAAGCCGATCGTCCACGGGTACTTCTTGTACTGCAGGCCCCAGTACGAGTCACCGGTAGCGACGAGCACCTGCGGGACCTTGTTCTGGTTCAGGTAATCGCGGGTCGCCAGCGTCGGCGCGGTGCCGAGGCTGCCGTAGACGGCGAAGACGTGATCCTGCTGGACGAGCTTCTTCGTCAGCGGAACCGTGTTGGCCGGGTTGTACCCGTCGTCGTAGTACTTGAAGTTGATCTGACGTTTGTTGACACCGCCGTGGGCGTTGACGTACGCGAAATAGGCGGCTTCGGCCTTGGGGATCACCCCGTACAGCGCGGCCGGTCCGGTCAGCGGGAATGTCCCGCCGATCGTGATCGACTTGCTGGTGACGCCGGGGGTCGCAGAGGTCGCGGCGAACGAAGCCGAGACGACGACCGCGGCCAGCACCAGCACTGCGAGCGCAAGCGCTCCGTTCAACCTTCTAGTCATCTGCCCTCCGTGCCTTGGGGAACGTCTGAACTCTGACCGATCTGGGATCCGAAATGCAAGGCTTGTCGCAGCATGTTGGCCGCGCCCAGGGGAAGCAGGGCCATGACTGCGATGACGACGGCTCCGAAAATCACCGGTACCGCTTGCGACGAACTTATGTGGCTACTGGTTAGGCCGATCGGGAGCAGCTCGACGAAACACGCCCCCACGAGGACGCCCCAGAGCGAGCCCAGACCGCCGACAACGGCCCCGATCAGGATGTACAGCGACAGTGTCAGCGCGAAGACATCGGGATTCACGAAGTTGTTGACGAGCACGTAGAGCGACCCGGCGACGGCGGAGAAAGCAGCGGAGATCCCGAAGGCAAGCGTCTTGTAGGTGGAGAGGGTCACCCCGGACGAGGCGGCCGCGATCTCGCTGTCACGCACCGAGCGGAACGCACGCCCCGTCCGGCCGCGCAGCATCAGCCAGGCGAGCACGAAGATGATCGCCGCCACGATCCAGGTCGTACGGTAGAGCCACAGACCGGTGTGGGTCGGCAGCGCGAGTCCTTCGGTCCCGCCGGTGAAGTTCGGGTAATTCTTCGCGATCTGCGGCACGGCGAGCGCGACCGCGAACGTCGTCAGCGCGAGGTAGACGCCGCTGAAGCGCAGCGCCGGCAGCCCGACGACGATGCCGACGCCGAACCCGACCAGCGCCGCCACGGGCAGGGTGGCCAGGTCGTTCCAGCCGTGGTTGTGCGTCAGGATCGCCGTCGTATAGCCGCCGAAGGCCATGAACGCGCCCTGGCCGATCGAGATCTGCCCCGTGTAGCCCGTGACGATGTTCTGCCCGAGGATCGCGATGAAGAAAACGGCGACGAGCGCGCCCGTCGACAGGTGGTAGTCGGAGAGCGCGAACGACAACAGCGCGATCGTGCCCGCGACCACCAGCGCGGCCGTGCCGCCGATCGTCGTTGCGGCGTGGCGCCTCATACCCTTCGCACCCTCGTACGACCGAAGAGTCCAGACGGTTTGACGAGCAGCACGACGAGCATCAGCACGAACGCAGCCGGCAGCAGGAGCTGCGGCGTCACCCAGCTCACGTAGCTGCCGAGCAGGTTGAGCACGACGCCGATCGCAAGAGCGCCGACGACGGCGCCCGCGGCGCTCTCGAGGCCGCCGAGCACGGCGGCAGCAAAGGCGTAGATGAGGATGCCGTCCATCATCGAGGGCTGCAACAGCACGCTCGGACTTGCAGCCGCCATCATGCCGGCGACCGCTCCGAGCGCGGCCGCAAGCCCCCAGCCGAGCGACAGCATCCAGCTGACCCTGATCCCGACCAGCCGGGCGGCGTCGGGCCGCACCGCTGCGGCGCGCATCGCAAGGCCGAGCTTGGTGAACTGGAACAGCAGATGCAGGACGAACACGGCGGCGATCGAGATCACGATCGTCGAGATGTCCTGCCGGGAGAACGCGACGCCGCCGACCCGGTAGATGTGCGCGGGGAACGGTGTGGGCATGAACTTGATCTCGTTGCCCCAGATCCACCCGATCGACCCTTCGACGAGGATCAGCAGCCCGATCGAGGCGATCACGACCGTCAACTGACTGCCTCTCCGCTCGACCGGCCGGATCGCGACGACCTGGACGAGCGAGCCGCCGACGAAGGCGATCGCGAGCGTGCAGGCGAATGCCAGCCAGTACGTGAGCCCCCAGTCGATCAACTGCCACGCGATGTACGTCGTGAAGGTCGCCAACGCGCCCTGAGCGAAGTTGATCACCTCGGTCGCGCGGTAGATCAGGACGAGCGCGACGGCGAGGCTCGCGTAGATGCCTCCGTTCGCGAGGCCCGAGATCGTCTGCTGCGCGAACAGCGAGCTTCGCAGCGAGCCGATCACCAGGAAGATGCAGCCCGCGACGATCAGGGATGGGACGATCCAACCGGAGGTCGGGCGAAACACCGGGCCCCGCTGTTTGATCGAGAGCGCCGCCATCAGTACCCCAGGTAGCTGCGGCGGATCGTGTCCCGCGACGCGAGCTCTTCGCTGTTTCCCTCGATGGCGACCCGCCCGACCTCGAGCACGTAGGCGCGCGCCGCGGTCGCAAGCGAGGTGCGGGCGTTCTGCTCCACGATCAGGATGGCCGTGCCCTCCCGCTCGTTCAGCTCGCGGACGATCCGGAAGATCTCGGCGGTGACGAGCGGCGCCAGCCCCAGCGAGGGCTCGTCGAGCAGCAGCAGCTTCGGCCGCTGCATCACGGCGCGAGCGAGTGCGAGCATCTGCTGCTCACCGCCCGAGAGCGTGCCCGCTTGCTGGGCGCGCCGCTGCTCGAGCCACGGGAAGTATTCGAGGACGCGGCGAAAATCGTCGCGCAGGGAGCCACGGCGAATGATCGCGCCGAGTCGGAGGTTCTCCCAGACCGTGAGCTCGACGAACGTGCCTCGTCCCTCCGGCACGTGAGCCACGCCGAGCCGTGCGGTCGACTCTGGCCCACGCCGCCCGAGCGATTGCCCGGCGAGCTCGAGCGTTCCCGTCCGGCGCACGGTGCCGGAGATCGCGCGCAGCGTCGTTGTCTTGCCTGCTCCGTTCGCGCCGAGGATCGCGACGATCTCACCTTCGTCGACCGTCAAGCTGACGCCGCGAAGCGCTTGCACCTGGCCGTAGCGCGCATCGACATCGCGGAGTTCGAGCAGCGCCCCCATGCGGTGGGTCAGTCAACCTGCATTTGACCCATCAGTCAATATTGGCTCATGCCAGAAGCCGTGATCGTCTCGACCGCGCGCACACCGATCGGGCGCGCTGCCAAAGGATCGCTCGTCGCCGCCCGCCCGGACGACCTCGCCGCGTTCGCGGTCGACGCCGCCCTGGCCCGGGTGCCGGGACTGCCGCCGGAGGAGATCGTCGACGTGATGATCGGCTGCGGCTTCCCGCAGGAGCGGCAGGGGATGAACCTCGGCCGGCGCGTCGCGCTGCTCGCCGGCCTCCCGCACACGGTGCCGGGCACGACGGTCAACCGCTTCTGCGCATCCAGCCTGCAGACGATCCGCATGGCCTTCCACGCGATCAAGGCCGGCGAGGGTGAGGCGTTCGTTGCCGGCGGTGTCGAGTCGACCTCGCAGGTGAGCGGGTATCCGAAGTCGGAGGAGGAGCTCCATCCCGCCCTCTTCGGAGACGATGCGCCGATCGCGAACGTCTACATCCCGATGGGGCTCACCGCGGAGAACGTCGCCGAGCAGTGGGACGTCTCGCGCGAGGACATGGACCGGTTCGCACAGCAGTCCCAGGAGCGAGCGGTCGCAGCCCAGGACTCGGGGTTCTTCGCGCGCGAGATCACACCGTACGACGGCGTCGAGGCCGACGACGGGCCGCGGCGAACGTCGACCTACGAGAAGCTCGCTGCGCTCGAGCCGGCCTTCAAGCCGGGCGGGAAGGTCACCGCCGGCAACGCGTGCCCGTTGAACGACGGCGCGGCGGCGGTCGTCGTCATGTCCGCGAGTCGCGCCGCCGAGCTCGGGATCCAGCCGCGCGCGCGCATTCTCGCCTCCAGCGTGTCGGGCGTCGAGCCGGAGATCATGGGCGTCGGGCCGATCGAGGCGGTGCGCAAGGTCCTCGCACAGGCGGGAATGACGATCGATGACGTCGACGTGATGGAGCTGAACGAGGCGTTCGCCGCGCAGGTTCTTCCCGTGTGCCGCGAGCTCGGCGTCGACCCGTGGAGCGACAAGCTGAATCCGCACGGCGGTGCGATCGCGGTCGGCCATCCGTACGGCATGACCGGCGCCCGGATCATGAACACGCTGCTCAACGACCTGGAGACGATGGACCGCACGATCGGCCTCGAGACGATGTGCGTCGGCGGCGGGCAAGGCATGGCGATGCTCGTGGAGCGGCTGAGCTAGCTCTGAGCGCACTGGCGCTCGTCCTCGCGCTCGGGTCCTCGATCGTCTGGGGGACCGCAGACTTCTGCGGCGGATCGCTGACCAAGCGGCTGCCGACCTTCGCCGTCACCGTCGTGTCGCAGGCGGCGGGCTTCGCGGCGCTCGCGGTGGTTGTCGCGTTCCACGGCGACGTCGGCGGCCGCTCGTTCGGGCTCGGCCTGCTGGCCGGCCTCGGCGGAGGCGCGGGACTCGCCGCGTTCTACCGGGCGCTGTCACTCGGCACGATGAGCGTCGTCTCGCCCGTGGTCGCCTGCGGGGCCGTCGTGCCGTTCGCCATCTCGATCGCGACGGGTGAACGACCGTCGAAGCTGGCGCTCGCCGGGGCAGTCGCCGCGCTCGGCGGTGCTGTGCTCGCGTCGGTGGAGGAGCGGCGCGCGTCGTCTCCTGCCCGGGCGCGCGCGATCGGGCTTGCAGTTGTCGCGGCGCTCGCCCTCGGCCTCTTCGTCTACTTCCTCGGCCTCGGGAGCAGGCACGGCGACGCACTCTCGACGCTGTTCGGCGCGCGTGTCGGGTCGCTGGCGCTGCTGATCGTGGTCGCCTCCGCACGGCGAGCGTCCATGCGCGTCCCGCGCCGTTGGCTCCTCGCGGTCGCGGCCGTCGGGCTGGCGGACGTGGCGGCCAACGCGTTGTTCGCGTTCGCCGCCGGCCACGCGCTGCTCGCGCTCGTCTCGGTGCTCGGCTCGCTCTATCCCGTCGTGACGGTGCTCCTCGCGCACGTCGTCCTGGGCGAGCGCCTGACGCGCACCCAGAAAACGGGGGTCGCGGTCGCCCTGGCGGGCGTCGCCGCAATCGCGAGCGGGTGAGGCGCCCGCCACGGCCGAAGGTGACCCTGTGAAGCGTCCGTGACACTTCCGTGAGGTCGTTCGGCCACGGGCCGTGGCTCGGCAGGCCCGAGCGATCTCGTGGCCGCGAGCCGGATCCCGCGGCCTGTGGAACGTTTGCGACACTTCCGTAACGTCGTTTGGCGACGAAGCTGTGGAGCGTTTGTCGCACTTCGGTAGACCTTGGTCTGACCAAGAGACTGGTCTCGCCAAGACCTGTCCCGAAGCGAAGACCTGTCCTGAAGGTCTAGCTGCGCTCGTCGAGCCACGGTTTCAGCTCCGACCACAGGTGCTCCATGGTGGTCGCACGCGACGGGTGGAGCGGGTCGTACGGGATGTAGTTGACCGTCCGCACGATCCACGTGCCGTCGGCGCCGAGATCGAGCACGTTGATGCACGCCGGCGCCTGCTCGAACGTGCCGAAGTACGCACGGCCGCCCGCCAGCGCTTGCGAGAGGAGGATCCGGTTCACGCCGCCGTGGAACACCGCGAGCGCTGTCCGCCATTCGCGCGACACGAGCTCCTCGAATGCCGGGAGCACGCGGTCGAGCGCCTCCCCGAGCGACTCGCCTCCGAGGAATCGCGCGCCCTCGTCGCGCACCTGGAGGGAGCCGACGAAGAGCTGCTCGAGCTCGTCGACCGGTACATCGTCCAGCCGGCCGCCGCGCCATTCGGCAAACGTCGGCCACTGCTCGGGCTCACGATCGGGGACGACGACCGCCGCCGTCTCGAGCGTCCGGGTCAGGCCGCTCGTGACAACGAGGTCGAAGGTGAGATCGTCGAGGGCCCGGTGAGCCGCGGCAGCCTGTTCCAGCCCGCGCTCGGTGAGATGCACGGCCTCCGGGTCGTGTTCGCCGACGTACGAGACCTCGGCATGCCGCATCAGGTAGAGCCGACGACGCACGGTGCGTAGCATCGCAGCGATGGCCGACCAGCCCCCGCTGATCGTCGAGGCGAGCGTCGAGGCGTTCCTGGACACGCAGGGTCTCGGCACCGGGCCCGTCGTCGCGAGCCGGATCGGCGACGGCGGCGGCTCGAACTTCAGCTTCCTGATCGAGCGAGGCGACGAGAAGTTCGTGCTGCGCCGTCCCCCACGCCCACCGCTCCCGCCCACTGCGCACGACATGGTTCGCGAAGCGGGCCTGCAGAACGCGATCCGCGCGGCCGGCTTTGCCCGGCTCGCCGACGTCGTCGCGGTCTGCGAGGACGAGACCGTGCTCGGCGTGCCCTTCTACGTGATGCGCTACCTCGACGGGCACGTGATCACCAACGAACTGCCAAGGGGCCTCGAGACGGAAGAGGCGCGCAACGCGCTCGGGCTCGACCTGGTCGACACCCTCGTCGAGATCCACTCCGCAGACGTCTCACGCGAGGAGCTCGCAGCATTCGCGCGCCCCGGCAGCTACCTGGAGCGCCAGGTGCGCCGCTTCGGGCAGCTCTGGGAGATCAACAAGACACGCGAGCTGCCGCAGGTCGATCAGGTGGGCGCATGGCTCGCCGCGAACCTGCCGGAACCTTTGCCGTCGACCGTCGTGCACGGGGACTACCGCCTCGGGAACATGATGGTCGCGCCGACCGCTCCCACCCGGATCGTCGCAGTGCTCGACTGGGAGATGGGCGCGATCGGGGATCCGCGCGCGGACGTCGGCTACCTGCTCGCGACCTACACCGAGCCCGACGGCCGAGCGAGCGCGCTCGGGTCGTCGCCCGTCACGGGCGAAGCCGGCTTCCCCACGCGGGCGCAGCTCGTCGCGCGCTACGAGGAACGCAGCGGCCGAGACGTGCAACCGCTCGCCTGGTTCGAGGCGCTCGCGCTCTGGAAGGCGGCAGTGTTCTGTGAAGCGATCTACGGACGGTTCATCCGCGGCGAGCTCGGCCGCGAGGACACACGCGCCGCGCTGTTCGAGCACGCGGTGCCGCTACTCGCCGAGACGGCGCTCGAGACGATCAGCTAGCCGCCTCGGCGACGCCGCGCAACGTCGCCGAGTCTCTCGTCGAGACGAGGAGCGTTGTCGCACCGCTCTCACGCCACGCCGCGAGGCGGTAGCGGATCTCTGCGACGGAGCCGATCAGCGCGACTTCGTCGACGAACGCGTCCGGCACCTTCGTGGCCGCCTCGCGCTGGTTGCCGCCGAGAAACAGATCCTGGATCTCACGCGCTTCTGCCTCGTAGCCGTAGCGCGTGAAGAGATCGTTGTAGAAGTTCTTCCCGCGGGCCCCCATGCCGCCGATGTAGAAGGAGTAGTACTCCTTGATCATCGAGCGCGCTGACCCGGGGTCGTCGGTGACGATCGCCGGCACCGACGGCGCAATGTCGAATCCCTCACGTGCCTGGTCGAGGGGGAAGACGGCGCGCGCCTGTTCCGGCGACCAGAAGATCGGCAGCCATCCGTCGGCGATCTCGAACGCCTGCTCGACCGCCTTCGGCGCGATCGCAGCGAGATAGACCGGTATCTCCGCGCGCAGCGGCCGCGCCATGAGCTTCAACGGCTTGCCGAGCCCGGTGCCTCCCTGGACCGGAATGTCGTAGTGCTCCCCGTGGTGCTCGAGCCGCTCGCGGCGAACGACCGCCCGGACGATGTCGACGTACTCGCGGGTCTTGCCGAGGGGCTTCCCCCACTCCTGGCCGTGCCAGCCCTCCACCACCTGGGGCCCGGAAGTGCCCAGCCCCATCAGGAAACGGCCGCCCGAGAGCAGGTCCAGCGTGACCGCGGTCATCGCCGCGTTGGCAGGCGAGCGCCCCGGCAGCTGCATGATCGCGGTGCCCAGCTTCAGGGCCGACGTCTGGGCGCCGAGCCAGGCGAGCGGAGTGATCGCATCGACGCCCCACGCCTCTGCGGCCCAGGCCGAGTCGTACCCGAGCGTCTCTGCTTCGCGCGCCAGCGCGATCAGCTCGAGTGGGTTCGTCCCGGGCTGGGCGTACCCCATGTAGAAGCCGAGCTTCATCAGTGCGATGCTATGGGAATGACCGCCCCTACCTTCGCCCCGCCCGCAGAACGCCTCGCTCAGGTGCGCGCGTTCATGAACGACCGAGTGCTCCCGAACGAGCACGTGCTCGATCAGGAGAACGACGAGTCGGATGCGCTGGTCGCAACGCTTCGTGACGAGGTGCGCGAGCTCGGCCTCTGGGCACCGCACGTGCCGCCCGAGGCGGGCGGAACCGGTACGGGGTTCCTCGACTACGCGTACCTGAACGAGCAGATCGGGCTCACGCTGTGGGGCCAGCTGATCTTCGGCTGCCAGGCCCCGGACGCAGGCAACGCGGAGATCCTGCACCTGTTCGGCACCGACGAGCAGAAGGAACGATGGCTCTTCCCGCTCGTGGCCGGCCAGATCCGCTCGTTCTTCTCGATGACCGAGCCCGAGGTGCCGGGCTCGGATCCGACGACGCTCCGCACGCGCGCGGTGCGTGACGGCGAGGACTGGGTGATCAACGGACACAAGTGGTTCTCGTCCGGCGCCGAGGGCGCGGCGTTCGGGATCGTCATGGCCGTCACCGACCCCGAGGCGGCGCCGCACGCGAGGGCGAGCCAGATCATCGTTCCGGTGGACACGCCCGGCGTCGACATCGTGCGGCCCGTGCCGGTCATGGGACACGCCGGGCGCGGCTGGTCGACGCACTGCGAGGTGCGATATACCGACGTTCGCGTGCCGGTGACGAACACGCTCGGCACCGAAGGCGCCGGCTTCCAGATCGCCCAGAAACGGCTCGGGCCTGGCCGCATCCATCACGTGATGCGCTGGCTCGCGCAGATGCAGCGGGCATTCGACCTGATGTGCCGCTACTCGCTCGAGCGGGAGACGTTCGGCGAGCCGCTCGCGCGCAAGCAGACAGTACAGAACTGGATTGCCGACAGCTACGTCGAGATCCAGGCTTGCAGGCTGATGACGCTCGACGCCGCGCACAAGATCGACACGGGAGACGAAGCCCGGGTCGAGGTCTCCGCGATCAAGTTCTTCGCCGCCAGGGTTCTGAACGACATCATCGACCGCGCGATCCAGGTGCACGGGGCGAAGGGATTGACCGATGAGACGCCGCTCGCGCACATGGCGATGATGGCGCGCGGCGGCCGGATCTACGACGGCCCCGACGAGGTGCACCGCCAGGTGGTCGCCAAACGCATCCTCCGCGCGTTTGCCGACGGCGACGGGTGGCATTTCCAGTAGGTGGACTCGCTCCAGGGGAAGCTGCTGGTCTCATCGCCGGCCCTGCATGATCCGAACTTCCGCAAGACCGTCGTCCTGGTTGCGCACCACGACGACGAGGGCGCGATGGGCCTCGTCCTCAGCCGGCCGTCGGACTTGGCGGCCGTGGACGCAGTGCCTGCGCTCGAAGGTCTTCCGGGGGCGACCGACCCGGTGTACGTCGGCGGCCCCGTGCAGCCGGATGCGTTCATGGTCCTCGCGGAGTTCAACGACGTGGACGACGCGGCCGCCCCGATCATGGAACAGCTCGGCTTCATGGCAGCGGAGTCGGAGCCCGAGGACCTCTCGATCCGGCGGATGCGGCTCTTCGCCGGCTACTCCGGCTGGGGCACCGGACAACTCGAAGCAGAGCTCGAGGAATCGTCGTGGATCGTCGTGGACGCGTTGACCGACGATGCCTTCGCAGACGACCCGGACGCTCTCTGGCGCGCGGTGCTGCACCGGAAGGGCGGCCCGTTCGAGCTGATGGTCGACATGCCGTTCGACCCCGGGCTCAACTAGCCGCTGATCGGGGGCAGGCCGACCGTCTCACCCTGCCGGCGTGGCCCCGGAACGTTCGGGAAGCGAAACGGTGCCGGAGCTCGGCCCGGTTGCACGAACCAGCACTCGCCGCTCGCGTCGCTCGTCGCGGCGAGCCACATCGCGTCGGCGACCTCGCCGGGCTCGAGCAATGGAAAGCCGGCCGCCGCGAACATCGCGCGCTGATCGTGCTGGTCGAGCATCGGGGTGTCCGCGATTCCGGGACAGATCGCGTTGATCCTGATCGGTGCGATCTGCGGAGCGATGCTGCGCACGAACCCCACGACCGCATGCTTGGTCAGCGAATAGATCGCATCCAGCGGCATCCCGACGAGCCCCGCGAGAGAGGCCGTCGCGACGATCGTTCCCCCGTCCATCACCTGTGCGAGGCGGCGCACGCCGAGCACGACGCCGTCGACGTTCACCGAGACCGCCTGCCGGTAGTCGTCGTACGACAGGGTCCGCAGATCCGTGCCCGCGGTGAGGATGCCGGCGTTGAGACAGGCGAGATCGACCGGTCCCACGCCCTCCCAGGCGGCCGGGTCGGTGACGTCGAAGCCGGTCGTGAGGTCGAGCGACGAGACCTCGAAGCCCTCGCGCTCGAGCCTCGCCCGCATCGCACGGCCAAGACCGCCCTCGCCGCCGGTGACGAGCGCTTTCAGGGCTCGAGCACCACCTTCCCGACATGCTTCCGAGACTCGATCAACGCATGGGCCGCACCGGCATCGGCCAACGGGAACGTCGACCCGACGACCGGATCGACCTGACCGTCGGCCCAGAGTGCGAGCAACTCGATCGCGCAGTCGTGCACGAACCGAGGCTGCAGTTTCATCAGCCGCCCCAGGTAGATGCCGACGACGGACGCGTTGCGCCCGACGAGCCACTGCACGCTGGGGTCGGTCCACAGCCCGCCTGCGAAGCCGATCGCCACGATTGCCCCGAGCGGGTTGAGGAGCGGCAGCGAGCGTGTGAACACCTCGCCGCCGACCGGGTCGACCACGACATCGACGCGGAGGTCGTCGAGCTCGTCGTACCCGAGCGCCTGGTCGGCGCCGACCTCCAGCGTGAAGGCGCGTTTCTCGTCGGAGCTCGCGGTTGCGATCACTTTTGCACCGAGATGCTTCGCGAGTTGGATCGCCGCGCATCCGACGCCCCCCGAGCCGGCGTGAACGAGCACGGTCGACGCGGGTGTGACTCGCACCTGATGATGCAACGGGATGAAGGCGGTGAGATACGTGGTCAGGAACGACGCGCCGGCGACGAACGAGGCGTTGTCGGGCAGCGTGAACGTCCAATCGGGATCCACCTCGACCCGCTCCGCGTAGCCGCCCGCTGCTCGCGGGAGGGCCAGCACACGCCGGCCGTCGAGCTCACCTGCAACCTCGTTCCCGAGCACGTACGGAAGCTCCGGCGCCTGCGGGTAGAGGCCGCGACGGATCAGCACGTCGGCGAAGTTGACGCCCGACGCGCGCACGTCGAGGACGCTGCCGGTCGGCTCGGGCCAGTCTTCCTCGAGCGCGAGCTCGCCGCCGACCTCGCGCAATACGACTGCCTTCATGTTCCGGTCCAGGTCGGGGCGCGCTTCTCGAGAAACGCAGCCACACCCTCCTGCCCGTCGTCCGAGTTGAGGCAGGCCGCGAAGGCCTGAACCTCGCGCAGGTCGCTGCGCTCGTCCCGCGTCGCCAGGAGGAGCTCCTTGATCTGGCGAATCGCATACGGGCTCTTCCCGGCAAGCGGCTCGACATAGCGCGCGATCCCCTCGTCCAGGTCGTCGACGACGAACTCGACCAGCCCCCACTCCCCGGCCGTCTCGGCGGCGATCCGCTCGCCCGACATGACGAGCCAGCGGGCGCGCCCGGGTGAGATGAGCCTCGGGGCACGCTGGGTGCCGCCGCCGCCCGGTAGGAGGCCGAGGTTCACCTCCGGGAAACCGAGCTGCGACTCACGATGCGCGATGCGGAAATCGCAGGCCAGCGCAATCTCGAGCCCGCCGCCGAGGCAGTAGCCGTGAATGGCGGCCACGACCGGCACGGGTGCCTGCTCGATCAGGTCGGCGACCGGCTGGATCCCCGCAGGCCGTTCGCCGTCATCCCGGCCGCCGACGAAGCCGGTGATGTCCGCACCGGCCGAGAACGCCCGTTCCCCTTTGCCGCGCAGCACCACCGCACGGACGCCGGGACCGAGTTGCTCGAACGCGTCCCAGAGCGTGGCGATGATCCCGCTGTTGACGGCGTTGACGGGCGGATTGTCGAGCCAGACCGTCTGGATCATGTGGTCGCCGCCGGCTGCTCGGCGAACATCTCCCGCAGCTCCGTCTTGCGGAACTTGCCGACGCTCGTCTTCGGGATCTCGGCGACGAACTCGAAGCGCTCCGGCAGCCACCACTTCGCGAAGTTCGGCGCGAGGAACTCACGCAACTCGTCGGCGGTGGCCGCCTTTCCTTCGCGGAGCACGATAGCCGCGAGTGGCCGCTCGTCCCATTTCGGGTCGGGGATGGCAATCACCGCAGCCTCGGCGATCGCAGGATGAGCCATGAGCGCATTCTCGAGCTCGACGGAGGAGATCCACTCGCCACCGGACTTGATCACGTCCTTCGAGCGGTCCTTGATCATGATGAAGCCACGCGGGTGCATCGCGACCACGTCGCCCGTCTTGAACCACCCGTCCTCCGTCCAGCGTTCGGCCTGGTCGGGCGTGTCGTAGTAGCCGGCCGCGACCCACGGTCCGCGAATCTCGAGCTCGCCCATCGACTCGCCGTCCCACGGAAGAATGGTTCCCTCGGCGTCCCGGTTGCGCAGCTCGACGAGCGGCAGCGGCCGCCCTTGCATGGCGATGTAGTCGAACTGCGTCTCCTCGTCGGCCTCGGCGAGATCGCCGGGCAGCTGGGCGGTGGAGGCGACCGGTGACGTCTCCGTCATCCCCCAACCGTGAACGGCGCTCAACCCGTGACGCTGCTTGAAGCCGGCGATCATCGAGCGTGGAGCGGCCGAGCCGCCGACGAGCATTCCCTTCATCCCCGACAGATCCCATTTGCCGGGATTCGCGTCCAGCAGGGCGAGGATGCCGAGCCAGATCGTCGGCACACCTGCGGTCCACGTCACGTTTTCCTGCACGAACGCATCGAGGAGGCTCTCCGGATCGAGGTGCTGGCCCGGATACACGAGCTTTGCCCCGAGCATCGTGGCCAAGTACGGATATCCCCACGCGTTCGCGTGGAACATAGGCACGACGGGCAGGATCGTGTCCGCTTCCGAGATGCCGAGCCCCATCGGGTTGCCGGCGGCAACGCCGAGCGTGTGCAGCATCGTCGACCGGTGCGAGTACAGCACGCCCTTCGGGAGCCCGGTCGTGCCGCTCGTGTAACACATGGCGGCCGCCTCGTTCTCGTCGAGCTCCGGATCGCGCCAGGCGTCCGCGTCCGACCCGTTGACGAGCTCCTCGTACGAGTCCTCCACGACGAGCACGTGCTCGATCGGGGTCCGATCGACGAACTGATCCAGCAGTGGCACGAGGCTCTTGTCGACGATCACGACCTTGTCGCCCGCGTGCGACGCGATATACGCGAGATCGTTCGGATGCAGACGCAGGTTCAGCGTGTGCAGCACGAACCCGCCGCTCGGAATCCCGAGGTAAGCCTCGTGGTGCTGGTGGTGGTTCCAGCAAAGCGTCGCCACGCGATCGCCGCGCTTGAGCCCGAGCTCCTGCAGCCCAACGGCGAGCGCACGGGCCCTGCGGCAGTTCTCGCCGTAGGTCGTGCGGTGGAAGCTCTTGTCCGGCAGGCGGGTGACGATCTCGTTGCCGCCGTTGTACTGCTCGGCCCGCCGCAGCAACGAGGGGAGCGTCAGCTGGTAGTCCATCATCAGACCGTTCACGTCTGCATCTCCTTCATTGCGATTCGCTTTGCGAGGTCCTCCGGGCTCACGACCTGGCCGTCACGCTCGACGTAACCGTCCTTGCCACCGACGATGAAGAGAACGAGATCGGCGGCGGTGCGGTTCGAGATCATCCGGTGCGTCGTCGACTCGACGTGCACGATGCCGCCCTCGGCGACCTCCTGCTCGTCGCCGTCGAACGAGAACGTCGCCGTGCCGCGGTGGACGAAGTACAGCTCGTCCTGATGGTCGTGGTAGTGATTGGGGCCCTCGAAACCGGGCGGCAAGACGAGCGCGTTGACGCCGAACGCGCTCACCCCGAGCGGCCCGCGGACCTTGCGGAACCCGTAGCCCTCCCCGAGCGCGTCGAGGGAGGAGATCGAATAGGTCATGCGCGTGATCCTAGGCCGCGTCGCCGCGCCGCGAAAGCCGAGACACGTCCGCACGGGTCACGTCCCGGGGACTGTCCCCAGGACATGACCGTTCCGGACGGGTGAGGGGACTTGCGGTCGGCTGCCACCAGACTGGTCTCGAACGGCCATGTCCGGGGTCTGACCCCGGCCACCGTCAGACGACCGGCTCGGGCCACACGCGGACGAGCACGGCGCTCACCACGGCCAGCACGCCGAAGACGCCGGCGGCGGTCTCGCTTCCCGCCTCGTAGAACGCGACGATCGCCGAGGCGAAGATCACGAGCTCGACGAGCAGGCGCGGTGGATCCGGCAATCGGTGAGTCGCCTTGGGCGCGACCACGAGCCCCCACATGACCGCGACGGCGAGCGCCACCAGCCAACCGACGAGCGGCCAGCCCCACCAGACGAACGCCACCAGCGCAGCGAGCTCGCAGCCGAACCGCACGATGAGATTGACCGTCCTCATGAGCCAAAAAGAAAGCGCGTGAGCACCCGGTCGCGCAACCGGTCCGGGAGCATCTGCACGCGGGCACGCCGCCTGGCGTCCGGGCCGACCACGTACCGCGTCCTGGGCTTCGCCGAGCTGAGCGCGTGCTCGACGGCCTTCGCCACCTCGACCGGCGAGACTGCGCGCGAGGCGCGCGCCGCGGCGAGCGCGCGGAACTTCGCCACGCGCGCCCCGTACAGCTCCGTCGCCTCTGCGTGGAACTCCTCGACGGTCCGCTGCGGCTTCGACCAGATCGGTGTGGCAATCGTCCCGGGCTCGATGATGGCGACCTGCATCCCGAACGGGGCAAGCTCGATCCGCAGTGCATCCGCCATCGCTTCCAACGCGAATTTCGACATCGCATACGCCCCGAGGAAGGGAAGCGCCGATCGCCCGCCGATGGAGCCCATCAGGACGATGCGGCCTCGCGACCTCCGCAGCGCCGGCATGAACGCCTGGAGCACGCGCAGCTGACCGACGACGTTGACGTCCAACTGGCGCGTCAACTCCGCCGGTGGCAAGAACTCGAGGGGCGACGCGATCGCAATGCCTGCGTTGTCCACAACCGCATCGAGCGACTGAACTGCCGCCGCGGCCCGTGCGACACCCTCGGCGTCGGTGACGTCGAAAACGAGCTCGCTCGTTCGCGCCGGCGCCTCACCGGCGCGCCGCACCGAGGCGTAGACCGTCCAGCCGGCGTCGCGCAGGTGCGCCGCCGTCGCTGCTCCGATCCCGGTCGACGCACCGGTTACGAGGACAGTAGGGATGTTGCGATCTCCGCGCGGTGCTCGCGACCGTACCCGAGCGCGCTCTCCAGCCACAACGCACGCTTGTAATAGCGGTGCAGCGGGTGCTCCCAGGTGAAGCCGATCCCGCCGTGCGCCTGGATCGACTTCTCGCAGGCCAGCACTGCGGCCTCCGCAGCTTGCGACTTCGCGGCGGCAACGGCGAGATCGACCTGCTCGTCGTCCTCCGCCACGCACCACGCCGCCCAGTACGCGAGCGACCGCGAGAGCTCGACCGCGACATACCCGTCGACGAGCGAGTGCGAGATCGCCTGGTAGGAGCCGATCTTCTTGCCGAACTGCTCGCGGCCGGAGACGTACGCGAGCGCGAGCTCGGTCGCCTTGGAGCCGATACCGACTGCCTCCAGCGCAAGCGCTGCGAGCAGCCGCCGTCGAACGTCGACCCACTCCCCCTGCGCAGTCTCGGCCCCGTTCGGCGAGAGCCGCCCCAGCCCAAGGGTCTCGTCGACGGTTGCGACCACGTCGCCCTGTGCCCTGGTGCCGCGCATGTCCGGCGTGAGCACGCGGCCGACCTCGCTGAGGTGGGGAACGAAACCGTCGATCTCGATCGACCACACGTCGTCGCCCGACTGGCCGGCAACCTCGTTCAGCGCGAACGGGCCGTCGTAGAGCACGCGCCCGAGCTCCTCGAAGAGCACTGCAGCGTCGAGAAACGTGAAGTCGTCTCCAGCGAGGATCCCCACCCAGCCGAGCTCGGCGAGCTGGTCCATCGAAGGAGCTGCGTTCGCCTCCAGGAAGGCGCGCGCCTCGCGACGGAGATCGTCCTGTTCCGGGGTGAACGAGAAGTCCATCTACCTGCTCCTCGGAAGGTTGAGCACGCGTTCGGCAACGATATTACGAAGGATCTCGCTCGTTCCCGCCTCGATCGTGTTGCCGCGCGAACGCAGCTGCTGGTACTGCCAGTACCCGTCGGCGTAGCCGCCGCCGTTCGTGAGCTGCGCGTGCGAACCGAGGATCTCGAGCGCGAGCTTGGTGAGCCGCTGGTTGTTCTCGGACCACACGAGCTTCGACGCCGAGCCCTCGGGGCCGGGGATACCGGTCTTCGTCAGGGTCGTCAGCGAGCGGTAGTTCGTGTACTTGAGCGCCTGGAGCTCGATCCATTCCCGGGCGATGCGGTCGCGAAGGATCGGATCGGTGACGTTCCGTTCCTTCGCCAGGGCGATCAGCTTGCGCACGGCAACATCGAGTGTTGCGGAGAGAGCAAATCCGAGCGTGCCCCGCTCGTGTAGCAGGGTCGTCATCGCCACCTGCCAGCCGTCGCCGACCGCGCCGAGCAGGTTCTCCTTCGGCACCTTGACGTCGGTGAAGAAGATCTCGTTGAACTCGGGATGGCCGGTGATCTGGACGAGCGGGCGCACCTCGACGCCCGGCGCGTGCATGTCGACGATCACATAGGTCAGGTTCTTGTAGCGCGGCGCATCCGGCAGCCCCAGACCGACGAGGATGCAGAAGTCGGCGATGTGCGCGAACGACGACCAGACCTTCTGACCGTTCACGACGAAATGGTCACCCTGTTCCTCGATGCGCGTCCGTGACGCGGCAAGGTCGCTGCCGGCGTCGGGCTCGGAGAAGCCCTGGCACCAGATCTCCTCCGCCATCAGGATCTTCGAGAGATAACGCTCCTTCTGCTCCGGCGTGCCCCACGCGATGATCGTCGGCCCGGCCATGCCGAGACCGATCACGCCCAGGTGGGACGGCGCCTCGGCCCGCGCCAGCTCCTCGAGATAGATCGCCTGGTGGCTGTACGGCGCGCCCGCCCCGCCGTACTCCTTCGGCCAGGTGAGCCCCGCGTACCCTGCTGCGCCGAGCTTGTGGCTCCATTCTCGGTCTGCGTCCTCGAAACGCCGTGCGCCGCGCGCCTTTGCGCCCGACGGCAGGTTCTCCGCGATGAAGTCGCGCACCTGCTGTCGAAACGCTGCTTCCTCCTGGGTGTCCCGGAGCTCCACGAGACGATCTTAATCCTCGCCCTGACGTAGCGTCATGCAGGTCGAGGTCGCGTACGCGACGAGCGAGCCCGAGTCGTCGGTGATCCGGCAGTCGAGGAGCGCGAGCGTTCGGCCCGCCTTGATCACCTCGCCGACCGCCGTCAGCCGGCCGGTCCAGACCGGCTTGAGGAAGTTGATCTTCAGCTCGACTGTTGCGAACGACTCGCCGTCCTGGAGCCGTGAGAGATTCGCGCAGCCCATCGCGCCGTCTGCGAGGTCGCAGAGGATGCCTCCATGGAGCGTCCCGGGCGGGCTTGAATGCTGCGGCCCGGCGTCGAGCTCGAACGTCACCCGCCCAGGCTCGGCTGCCACCATGCGCATGCCGAGCAGCTCTGCGACCGGGGCTCCGGGGGCCTCGCCCGAGATGATCCGCTGCAGGACCTCGAGCGTCACGGTGTGAGCACCGTGCGGATCACGTCGCCGCTCTGCATCGCGTCGAGTGCGCCCTGCCAGTCGGCGAGGGGTGCCGTGCGCGTCACCATGCCCGGGAGGTCGAGCTTGCCTTCCAGCGCCCACTGCGCGAGGCGTGGGAAGTCCTCCTGCGGCAGGTGATCGCCGCCGTGCGAAACGAGGATCCGTGCGCGCCGCCCGAAGAGACGCGGCAGGTCGAGCTCAACACGCTCACCGTCAGGCGAGAGGCCGATCAGAACGACAGTGCCGCCCGTCGCGATCAGCCCGAGTGCCTGCTCGAAGGTGCTCCGGCGCCCGACGACGTCGAATGCGAAATCCACCCGGCCCGGCTCGGTGTGCGTCGCACCGAACCTCAGTGCCTGTTCGAGCTTCCGCTCGTCGAGATCGATCGCGCGGATCTCGGACGCACCGGCGATGCGCGCGCCCTGAATCACCGAGAGCCCGACGGCGCCGCACCCGATCACCGCCACGCGCGCCCCCTCCCAGACCTTGGCCGTCTCCAGCACGGAGAACACCCCGGTCGCGACCGCACAGCCGATCAGGCACGCCTGCTCGGCCGGTAGCTCACGCGGCACCTTGACGGCGGAAGCCACGGGCACGACCGTGTGGGTGGCGAACGTTCCGGTGCGCAGCACCGGCGTCAGCTCAGCTCCGTCTGCACGGAAGAGCCGGCCCGGCGCGGCGGGCGGGCGCGTGCAATGGCGCGGCTCCCCGCGCAGGCACGTCGGGCAAATGCCGCAGGCGGTCTTCCAGCCGAGCACCAAGCGGTCGCCGGGCGACAGCCCGGCGACGCCGTCGCCGATCGATTCGACGGTGCCGGCACCCTCGTGCCCGAGCAGGACCGGAAATGTATGGCCCCAGCCGTCCTCTTCGATCACGTGCAGATCGCTGTGACAGACCCCGGTCGCCTCGATGCGAACGAGCACCTCGCCCGGGCCGGGTGGCTCGACCCGGATCTCCTCGAGCGCGATCGCGCCGGGGCCGGAGAGGACTACGCCGCGGTCGACAGCCACGAGCGGTCGAGCTCGCGGATCGACGTGCCGCCCGCCAGCGCGAGGGTGAGGTCGATCTCGGCCAGCAGGTTCTGGATCAGCTCCTCGACGCCGCGGCGTCCGCCGACGGCGAGCGCATAGGCGTACGGACGACCGAGCAGTACCGCATCCGCCCCGAGCGCCATCGCCTTCAGCACATCCGCGGCGCAGCGGATGCCCCCGTCCATCAGGACGACTGCCTCGGGCAACGCGTCGCGAACCTCGATAAGAGCATCGAGCGCCGCGACCGCACCGTCGACCTGGCGACCGCCGTGGTTCGACACGACGACGCCGTCGATCCCGTGCTCGAGCGCCCGGCGCGCGTCGTCGGCGGTGAGCACTCCCTTGACGAGCAGCGGCAGGTTCGTCTGCTGCCGAAGCCAGTCGAGGTCCTCCCAGGTCAGCCCGAGGTTCGGGAACGTCGCGAGCATCGTCGCCGCCGCGGTGAGCGGATCCTCCTGCGGCGTTTTGTCGAGCCGCGAGAGGAAGACCGGGTCGGAGAAGTACTGTCCGCAGCCTTCGCCCTTGATGAACGGCAGATACGCCTGTCGCAGGTCCCGGGGACGCCAGCCGAGCGTCAGCGTGTCCAGCGTGACGACGATCGCGCCGTAGCCCGCTGCCTCGGCCCGACGCACGAAGCTCGCGCAGATCTCACGGTCGTTGACCCAGTAGAGCTGGAACCAGCGTGGCGCGCTCGTCGCTGCGACCTCCTCGATCGAATGGGTCGCGGCGCTCGAGAGCAGCATCGGGACGCCTGACGAGGCCGCCGCCTGGCCGACCGCGACCTCCGCCGACTCATGGGCGATCGAGAGCACGCCGATCGGCGCGAGGAGGAACGGGCCTGGCGAATGCAAGCCGAGCACGTCGACGGAGATGTCGCGCACGACGTTGCCGCTGAGCATCCGCGGTCGGATCCGCCACTTCCCGAATGCATCGAGGTTGGCGCGCATCGTCGACTCGGCTCCTGCCCCGCCCGCGATGTAGCCGAACGCGCCGGAGTCGAGCTGCTCCTCCGCCGCGCGCTCCCAGTCAGCCGCCGTGATCGGCCATTCCGGCGGCTGCTGCGCGATGTAGATCGCGTTCTGGACCAGCGCTCCCGAAAAGCTCATGGTCCGATCCTAGACCGGCCGAACGCCCTCAGGTGAATGCGTTGACGGCGCGCGCAACGACGAGGCCGAACAGGGCGATCGCCACGGTCGACTGCACCACCATCGTGAACTTGGCGCGGTGCGTGAGCGGCATCACGTCCGTCGGGCTGAACGCCGTTGCATTCGTGAAGCTCAGGTGGAGATAGTCGAGAAAGACGGGCCGCCAGCCGTCCGGTGCGATCTCCGGGCTGAGTTGCTGTGTGAAGGCGAAGTCGACGGGAGCGGCGTGCTGCTGACGTGCGATCGGCCCGCCGCCGTCCAGCAGCCAGTAGAGGAGAGCGAACGCGAGGTTGTTGCCCACCCACACGAATGCGCCGTCTGCGAGCAGCGTCGTCGGCGACTGGGCGACCTTCGCCCCTGTGATCAGGTCGTGGATCAAGAGCCCGGTCGCGAGGAGAGCACCGGCGACGAGCAGGGCGACGAGCGCGAACGTGATCCGACGCATCGACCCTCGGGCACGGTGACTGGAATGACGGCTGGGATCGGCGAGGACGAGGAAACCGAGGAGGACGACCTCGAGGACCGGGACGAGCCACGGAACGCCCACCAGAGGCTCGTGCCGGAGCCAGAGCCGCAGGCCGATGTTGAGCACGATCAGGACCGCGAGCGCGGTGATCGGGGGCCAGCGCGGTTCGCCGAGCGGGGCTTCGGGAGTCGCCACGGTGGCAACCCTCTTACACGCCGACGCCGGTCGTCCGCAAGGCGCCTAGCAGATTCGAACTGCTGTAAACGGCTTTGCAGGCCGCTGCCTAACCACTCGGCCAAGGCGCCAGGGGGCGGAATGGTATCGGCCCGCCCGGGATGCCTCTCGAGGCTGAAGCACTTTCGCCCGCTGAATGACACGTATACAGTCGCGCTTGCCGTGTCGTTGCAGGAACGAAGCGCGTCGGAGCGCGTCCAGGAGGCTCGCGAGCGCTACGTCGCGCGAGGGATCTCGACTCCGCCCCTGGTCGTCGAGCGGGCCGAGGGCGCGCGGATCTGGGACGCGGAAGGGCGCGAGTACATCGACTTCGCCGGCGGGCTCGGCTGCGCCAATCTCGGCCACAACCTGCCCGCGGTCGTCGACGCGGTGCATGCGCAGGTCGACCGCTACATGCACCAGTGCTTCATGGTCGGGATGTACGAGCCGTACATCGAGGTGTGCCGGCGGCTCGCCGAGCTCTCACCCTGCCGCGGCGCCGATCAGAAATCCGTCCTCTTGAACAGCGGCGCGGAGGCGATCGAGAACGCCGTCAAGATCGCGCGCGTCGCCACCGGCCGGCCCGCCGTGATCGTGTTCGACAACGCGTTCCACGGCAGGACGCTCCTCTCGATGACGATGACGTCGAAGGTCGTCCCGTACAAGGCAGGCTTCGGCCCCTTTGCGCCCGAGGTGTACCGGACGCCCGCGCCGTACCCCTTCCGCGGCGTCAGCGAAGACGACGCGATCGAGGGCGTCAAGCGGCTCTTCAAGGGCGATGTCGACCCGAGCTCGGTCGCATGCGCCGTGCTCGAGCCGGTCCAGGGCGAGGGCGGCTTCATCGCGATGACACCCGACTTCCCACGGCGCCTGCAGGAGCTCCTCGACCATTACGGGATCCTCTACGTGAACGACGAGGTGCAAAGCGGCTGCGGCCGGACCGGCCCGGTCTGGGCGATCGAGCATTACGACGTCGAGCCGGATCTGCTCGTCAGCGGTAAGACGCTCGGCGGCGGCCTGCCCCTCGCCGCCGTCACCGGCCGCGCAGAGGTGATGGACACGGTTCCGCCCGGTGGTCTCGGCGGCACCTTCGGCGGCAATCCACTCGCCTGCGCTGCGGCGGCGGCCATCCTCGACGCCCTTGCAGAGCAGCGTCCGCGCGCGGAACAGATCGGCGCACGCCTGCGCGAGCGGCTCGAGGCGATGGCCCCTGCGGGATCCGAGGTGCGAGGGCTCGGCCCGATGGTCGCGATCGAACTGCCGGAACAGACCGGTGACGAGACCGCGCGCATCACCGCCGCGGCGCGTGAGCAGGGCCTGATGCTCCTCTCCTGCGGGCTCTACGGGAACGTGATCCGGATCCTCGTGCCGTTCACCGTCGGCGACGAGGAGCTCGAGCGCGGGCTCGACATCCTCGGGGGCATTCTTGCCGGCTGACGTCGCTGTCGAGGGGATTCGAAAGAGCTATGGGGAAGTCGTTGCGGTTGACGCCGTCGACCTGACGGTCGGAGACGGCGAGTTCTTCACGCTGCTCGGCCCCTCGGGCTCCGGCAAGACGACGACGCTACGCATCATCGCCGGCTTCGAACAGCCCGACACAGGCCGTGTCACGCTCGGCGGCGAGGACATCACGAATCAGCCGCCCTACTCGCGCGACGTCAACACCGTGTTCCAGGACTACGCGCTCTTCCCTCACATGACGGTTGCCGAGAACGTCGGCTACGGGCTGAAGGTGAAGGGCGTCGGACGGGCTGCCCGCCGGACCCAGGTCGAGGAAGTCCTGCGCATGGTGCGCCTCGACGCGTACGGCGAGCGCAAGCCGGTTCAGCTTTCGGGTGGGCAGCGCCAGCGCGTTGCTCTCGCGCGCTCGATCGTGAACCGGCCGAAGGTACTGCTGCTGGACGAGCCCCTCGGCGCGCTCGACCTGAAACTGCGCCAGGAAATGCAGGTCTTCCTCAAATCGCTGCAGCGCGAGCTCGGCATGACCTTCCTCTACGTCACGCACGACCAGGAGGAGGCGTTGACGATGAGCGACCACGTCGCGGTCTTCAACGAGGGGAAGATCGAGCAGGTCGGATCCCCGAGCGACGTCTACGAACGTCCGTCGACCGAGTTCGTCGCGGGCTTCGTCGGCACGTCGAACATCCTCGAGCGCGGCGGGAAGCGATTCTCCGTTCGCCCCGAGCGGATCGAGCTGAACGGGAGCGGCGAGCCCGGCGTCGTCGCCGATGTCGTCTTCGTCGGCGCGTTCACGCGCATCCTGGTGGACACCGACGCCGGCGACACACTGACGGTCGTTCGTCAGAACGACGGCTCGTCCGTCGCGCCGGGCGCCCGCGTTCACGTCCGCTGGCGGGACGAGGACGCATACGAGATCACCCCCCAACAATCTCTCGAGCAGGAGGTCAGATGACAAAGCGCATGTGGGCGCTGCTTGCGACGCTCGCCGTTGCCGTGGCGTTCCCGGCGGCAGGCGCGACGAGGGCGAGCGGCGGCACCCTGAACATGGTCGCCTGGGAGGGCTACCTCCAACCGCAGTGGGTCACGCCGTTCGAGCAGCAGTCGGGCTGCACCATCCACGCGAAGTACGCCGGCTCCTCGGACGAGATGGTCACGCTCATGCGCTCGGGCGGAGGAAGCCAGTACGACATGGTGTCGGCATCCGGCGACGCATCGCTGCGACTGATCTACGGCAAGGACGTGCAGGCGGTCGACCCGTCGAAGATCCCCTCGTTCAAGGACTTCGGGAAGGCGTTCCAGTCACCCCCGAACAACACCGTCGACGGCAAGCACTACGGCATCTCGCTGCAGTGGGGGCCGAACATCCTGCTCTACAACACCAAGAAGGTGAAGCCGGCGCCGACATCGTGGTCGTCGATCTACACCCCGAAGTACAAGGGTCAGATCACCGTGCCGGACAACCCGATCCAGATCGCCGATGCGGCGCTGTACCTGATGAAGACGCAGCCGTCGCTCGGCATCACGGATCCGTACGAGCTCAACTCGACGCAGTTCAATGCCACGATGAGCCTGCTCAAGAAGCAGAAGCCGCTGATCAAGCGGTACTGGCCGTCCGGTACCCAGGAGATCAACGACTTCAAGAACGGCAACGTCGTGATCGGCGCCGCGTGGCCGTATCAGCTGAGCCAGCTCCTCGGGGCCAAGGCCCCGGTCAAGGACGTCATCCCGAAGGAGGGCGCAACGGGTTGGCTCGACACCTGGATGGTCTCGGCTCACACGAAGAACCTCGACTGCGCCTACAAGTGGCTCGCGTGGATCTCGACGCCGAAAGTGCAGGCGGAGCAGGCCACGAACTACGGTGAGACGCCGGTCAACTCGAAGGCGTGCCCGATCATGAACAAGCTCGCGAAGGGCTCGTGCGCGCAGTACCACGCGAACGCGCCGCTCAAGTACTTCAAGCAGATCCACTTCTGGAAGACCCCGATTGCCGATTGCGGGAACGGCCAGAAGAACTGCATGGACTACACGAAGTGGCAGCAGGCCTGGACGCAGCTCAAGGGCTGACCCGCAATGGCCCCGGAGGGCGCCGCCGCCTCGGCGGCGCCCTCTGGCGCAGACGCTGGCTGAAGGCGGTCTCGCTCCTCTCCCCGCCGGTCCTCGCGTTCCTCGTCGTCTATATCTCGGCGCTCGTCGCGCTGTTCATCTCGTCGTTCTGGACCGTGGATCCGTTCACGGGCCTGACGATCCACAGCTGGACGCTCGACAACTACCGTGAGCTCTGGAACGGCTCGGTCTACCGCACCGTCGCGCTTCGTACGGTCCTGATCGCCTCGGCAGTGACGGTGACCGACGCGATCATCGCGTTTCCGTTCGCGTACTTCATGGCCCGGCTGGCCGGACCGCGCGTGCGCGCCGTGCTCTTCGTCCTCGTGCTGCTGCCCCTCTGGGCGTCGTACCTCGCGCGCGTGTACGCGTGGCAGCTGATCCTCAACCACGACGGACTGCTCAACTGGAGCCTGCAGAAGGTCGGCCTGCCGCCGGCGAACATCGCCTACTCGAACACGGCCGTCTGGCTCGTCTTCTCGTACATCTGGCTGCCCTTCATGATCCTGCCGGTCTACGCCGCGCTCGAGCGGATCCCCCACTCCTACATCGAGGCGTCCCGCGACCTCGGCGCGAAAGGCAACCGGACGCTGCGGAGCGTCATCCTGCCGCTGGCCCTCCCGGGCATCGTCGCCGGGTCGATCTTCACGTTCTCGCTCACGCTCGGCGACTACATCACGCCGCTTCTCGTCGGCGGCCCGTCGTCGCAGTTCATCGGGAATGTCGTGTACGACTCGGTCAACGGAGCGGGGAACCTCCCGTTCGCGGCCGCGTTCGCAGTCGTGCCGCTGCTCGTGATGGGGGTCTATCTGATGATCGCGCGCAGACTGGGAGCGTTCGACGCACTGTGATGGAGAGTCGCCGAACGAGGATGGTGCTCGGGGCGTGGGTACTGCTCGTTCTCGCCTTCCTGTACATCCCGATCCTGATCATCTGCCTCTACGCGTTCAACGCCTCGAACGTCCAGAGTTGGCCGATCCCCGGCTTGACCACGAAGTGGTTCTCGCCGGCGATCCACAACGGCGACATGCAGCAGGCACTCCTGCTCTCGCTCAAAGCGGGCGTGCTGGCCACGCTGATCGCGCTCGTCCTCGGCTCGATGGCGTCGTTCGGCGTGCACCGCTTCAGGTTCTTCGGGCGCGAGTCGATCTCGTTTCTGCTCGTCCTGCCGATCGCGCTCCCCGGCATCATCACCGGCATGGCGCTCAACTCGTACTTCACGTTCTGGAAGATCAACTTCGGGCTCTGGACGATCGTGATCGGCCATGCGACGTTCTGTGTCGTCGTCGTCTACAACAACGTGATTGCGCGTCTTCGCCGTGTCCCTGGATCGCTGACGGAGGCGTCGATGGATCTCGGCGCCGACGGCATCCAGACATTCCGCTACGTCACCTTTCCGTCGATCTCGACGGCACTGGTCTCCGGCGCCTTGCTCGCATTCGCGCTGTCGTTCGACGAGGTGATCGTGACGACGTTCACTGCGGGCGCGCAGAACACCCTGCCGATCTGGATCTTCGGCGAGATCCGCCTCGGCCAGCAGCTGCCCGAGGTCAACGTCGTCGTCTTCCTGATCCTTGCATTGACGATCATCCCGGTTGCGCTCGCGCAACGTCTGACCCGCGAGAGCGGGATCCTTCGCACCGAATAGGAGAGGCAAATGGCAACCATCGACGTGATCAACCCTTCGACGGCCGAAAAGATCGACTCCGTCCCGAGCATGACGGCGGAAGAGGTCGACGAGGTCGTCGAGAACGCCAAGCGGGCGCTGCCCGAGTGGCTGGACGCGACCCCGGCCGAGCGCGCGGCTCTGCTGCTCGCTCTCGCCGACGTGATCGACGCGAACGCCGAGGAGCTCGCCCAGATCGAGTCGCGCAACGTCGGCAAGCCGCTGATGGCCTCCCGCGACGAGATGCCGTTCTGCGCCGACAACCTGCGCTTCTTCGCGGGAGCGGCCCGCAACCTGGAAGGCAAGTCCGCCGGCGAGTACATCAGGGGCTACACGTCCATGATCCGGCGCGAGCCGATCGGCATCGTCGCCGGCATCTGTCCGTGGAACTACCCGTTGATGATGGCGATCTGGAAGCTCGGACCTGCGATCGCCGCAGGGAACGTTCAGATCCTCAAGCCCTCGGAACAGACACCGATGTCACTCCTGCGGTTCGTCGAGCTCGCGAAAGACGTCATCCCCGACGGGGTGCTGCAGGTCGTCACCGGCGACGGCGTGCCGACCGGAGAACGGCTCGTCAGCCATCCCGACATCGGCCTTGTCTCACTCACCGGAGACGTGGCGACCGGGAAGCTGATCGCGCGCAACGCCTCCGAGACGCTCAAGCGCGTGCATCTCGAGCTGGGCGGCAAGGCGCCGATGGTCGTCTTCGACGACGCCGACCCACAGCAGGTCGCCGAGGGCATCAAGATCGCCGGCTTCTGGAACTCCGGCCAGGACTGCACCGCCGGATCGCGGATCATCGCCGGCCCGAAGATCTATGACGCGCTGCTCGAGGCCCTCGTCCCGACGGTCGAAGGCATCAAGGTGGGCGATCCGGCCACGAGCGACGACATCGAGATGGGGCCGGTGATCACGAAGGACCAGCAGGACCGTATTCTCGGTTTCCTCGATCGGGCCAAGGGCGCCACCGTCCTCACCGGGGGCGAAGCGGACGGTGACACCGGGTGGTTCGTGAAGCCGACGATCATCACGGATGTCGCCCAGGACGACGAGATCGTCCAGAACGAGGTGTTCGGCCCGGTGATCACGGTGCAGCGCTTCGCGGACGACAACCAGGCGATCGAGTGGGCGAACGACGTCCGGTACGGCCTGGCCGCCTCGGTGTGGACGCGCGACATCGGGCGGGCGCTGAATGCCGCCCGCAAGCTGCAGTTCGGAACGGTCTGGGTGAACGACCACCTCGTGCCGATCTCATCCGAGCTGCCGCACGGTGGCTACAAGTCGTCCGGCTACGGCAAGGACATGTCGATCTACTCGATGGAGGAGTACACGCAGCTCAAGCACGTTGCGATGAAGATCGCCTGAGCGGTTCAGAGCTGCTCGAGCTCGTCGAGCTCCTCGGCCGATGGCACCCAGTGCCCGGCCGCGGCGTTCGCGCGCACCTGCTCCGGCTTCGTCGCGCCGGCGATCACCGACGCGACCGGCGAGATCGCAGCCAGACCGCCGATCGCGACCTCGAGCAGCGACGCGCCGTGGGCCTCGGCCCACACGTTCAACCGCTCGACGCGGTCGAGGTCGGCGTCGTCGATCGTCCGGCCGTGGAGGCGCGTGCCCTCGGCCGGGGGAGCATCGCGTGTCACCTTGCCCGTGAGGAGGCCGCTGGCGAGCGGGAAGAACGGGATGAACCCCAGTCCGAGCCGTTCGCAGGCGGGAATCACGTGGGCCTCGGCCTCGCGGCGTAGCCAGGAGTACTGGGCCTGTTCCGAGACGTACGCGTCCGAGGCGATCGCCTTGGCACGTTCGAGAGTCGTCGCGCGATAGTTCGACGTGCCGTAGGCACGAATCTTCCCTTCCGCAACGAGCTCCTCGAGGGCGCCGATCGTCTCCTCGAGCGGTGTCTCGGTGTCCTCCTCGTGATGTTGGTACAGGTCGACGACCTCGGTCTGGAGGCGGAGCAGCGATGCCTCGAGCGCCGAGCGGAGGTAGACCCGAGCGCCGCGGCGCTCCACCCCGTCCCCCATCTCCTTGCCGAACTTCGTCGCGAGCACCACGTCGTCGCGACGTCCGCGAAGCGCACGGCCGAGCAGCTCCTCGCTACCGCCCGCGTTGCCATAGATGTCGGCGGTGTCGAAGAACGTGACCCCAACGTCGAGTGCGGCGTCGACCACGGCGCGTGTCGCGGCTTCGTCGATCCGGCCGCCGAAGTTGTTGCAGCCAAGGCCCACCACACTGACGGTGAGCGGTCCAAGAGCCCTCGTGCGCATGTCGAGGAAGGTATCGATAGCGTGCCGGGTCATGCGCCACTGGGAGGACTTTCAGGTGGGCGAGGTGACCGAGGTCGGACCGGTCACGGTCACGCAGGAGGAGATCGTCGAGTTCGCGACGCGCTTCGACCCACAGCCATTCCACATCGACCCGGAGGCGGCCAGGCACTCGCCGTTCGGCGGCCTGATCGCGAGCGGCTGGCATACAACGGCTCTCTTCATGGGCATGTTCGTACGCGCCGTCCTGCTCGACTCCGCAGCACTCGGGTCACCCGGCGTCGAGGAGATCCGCTGGACGGCGCCGGTTCGTCCCGGCGACACGCTCACGGGCCGCTCGACGGTGGACGACGTGCAGCCGTCGTCGAAGGACCCGCGCCGGGGAACGATCATCACGACCAACGAAGTGTTCAACCAGGACGGCGTGCTCGTCCTGCGCCTGAAGGCACGGAGTTTCTTCGCACGCAGAGGTGTCTGACACCAAGGTGTCAGACACCAGTTCGGATCAGTGCCACGTCGCGCGCAGTACGCGCAGCCAGTTCTCGTGCGTGATCAGCGCGACTGCGTCGTCGTCGTAACCCGCTTCGCGTAGGGCCTCGACGAGCTTCGGCAGCCCGGCGGCACCCCCGAGCGCCTGCGGCACGACCGCGCCGTCGAAGTCCGAGCCGAAGGCGACATGCTCGACGCCCATTCGTTCGGCGAGATAGTCGATGTGGCGCACGATCTCCGTGATCGGCGTCTCGGGCACGAGCAATCCGTCCGCGCGCAGGAAGGTGACGGCGAAGTTTACGCCGACGATGCCGTTCGACTCGCGAATCGCGTCGAGTTGCGCATCGAGCAGGTTGCGGGATGCAGCACAGAGTGCATGGGCGTTCGAATGCGTTGCGACGAGCGGTGCGTCGGAGAGCGCCGCCACGTCCCAGAACCCGGCCTCGTTCAGGTGCGAAACGTCGACGAGGATGCCGAGCCGGTTGCAGGCACGCACGAGCTCGCGCCCCGCCGCGGTCAACCCGGTGCCGGTATCGGGCGAGGACGGGAAGCGGAACGGCACACCTTCGGCGAACTCGTTCGGCCGCGACCACACGAGCCCCACCGATCGAAGCCCTCGTTCGCGCCATCGTTCAAGGTTCGAGAGATCCGAGGCGATCGGCTCTGCGCCCTCCATGTGGACGATCGCGGTGATGTGGCCGGCACCGAAGTCGTCGGCGGACGTCGCGCGCACAACGGGCAGGCCGCAGAGCGCATCGAACAGCTCCTCTGCGATCCGGGCCGCCTCGTCGTGCGGAATCGCTTCCGGAAGCGGCAGTGCGTAGGGAGTCGCGGTCGGATCGGGCATCGGCGGCGACGGGACATACAGCGCGAAGAAGCCGCCCGCGAAACCCGCGGCCGCTGCCGCTTCGAGGTCGAGATGTTCGGTCGGCTCACCCCGCCAGCGGTGCAGAACGAGATCGTTGTGGCCGTCGATGATCACCGCCGCATCCTACGGGCCGCCTGTGACACGCTCCCGGCTCGTGACCGACGAACCGCTGCGCATTCTGATCGCCGAGGACGACGAGCAACTCGCCGACCTGGTCGAGAGCATCCTCGACGACGACGCACGCTTCGTTCTCGTCGGCCGCGCGTCGGACGGCAACGAGGCGGTTCGGCTTTGCGCCGAGCACGGGCCCGACATCGTGTTGATGGATATCGGCATGCCCGGGCTCGACGGAATCGACGCAACCCGTGCGATCCACGCACGCGACGCCGACCAGCACGTCGTCATCTACACCGGATCCGACGAGTACGACGACGTCGCCCGCGCCGACGCTGCCGGCGCGGCCGGATTCCTGCACAAGCATGCGCTCACCTCCCCCGATCTCCCGGAGGCGCTCCACGTGTTGCACACGAACTACGTCAACCGGGTCCCCGATCCCGAGTAAGGGCTAGGGCGCCGCTCGCGCGACCAGGATTCGCGCGAGCCTCAGCTCCGCGGCTCGAACTGCGCCTTCGGCCGCCATCGGGGCCGTGGTCGTCAGCGTGATCTCGGTGCTCCGCCGTCCGATCAGAACGAGATCGACGAAGACGCGTGTGGTGCCGGAGGCGGACTTGACGTCCACGGTGGTCCGGTACGCACGGGTGTAGCCGGAAATCGCAGGGAAGGGGACGTGTCGTACCGAGACGAGCCGCTCCGAGGTCGTGAGCTGCTTCTCGAGGTTGCTCCGCAAGCACGGCATCACCTGTGGCGCGAGCACGGTCCGCTGCCAGTCGAGACGGACCATCGCCGGGGTCTGCAGTACCTGCGCCTCGCTGTCGAACTCCACGCCGGGATGCTTGAACACGCTCTCGGCGGCACCGATGAGGACGAGATCCGACTGTTTCGGCTTGAAGTTCACACACCCGGTTCCCGACGACAGGTCCGGCTTCTTCGACCCGCCGGTCCAACCGCCCACCCCGCCGAGATCGGCACGATGCACGACGGCGGCTCGTGCGGCGGCCTGCCCGGCCGCCGTCAGGCGAATCTGCTCCTTGTCGGCGACCGCTGCACCGGCGAGCAGCAACGCGGCGGCGAACGCGCCGAGGAGCACACCAGCCTGCCTCGAGCCGATTCGCTTCATTGGCCGCCTCCCCGGGTTCATCGCCTCTCCGACGGTATCGGCTCGGGCGGGCGAGTCTTGAGCGCCGGCGGGCGGGTCATCCTCAGGATTCACTAGGGTGCCGTGCGAAATGGGCCGTTTCGTTCTCAAGGGAGCCACCGTCGCTGCCGCCGCGGTGGTCGCGGCAGCGGGCGCAGCCGAGGCCAAGACCCCTCCGCCGGCGCCGAAGGCCCCGGGTGGGCGCACGGTGACTCTCGTCGCCCGCGGCGTGCCGACTCCGACGGCGTTCGCGGTCCTGGCAGGCCGGATCTTCGTCTCCGGCTACGGAGACGAATACAACGCAAAGGTCCTCGGCGGCCTCTACGTCCTCGGCGGCGGCAAGGCGGTGAGAGTCCCGGGCTCCCCGGCCCATGTGAACGGGATCGCACCGGCCGGCAACGGAACTCTCTACCTGAGCACGGGGCCGGCCATCCTCGCGCTGAGCGGCTGGAACGGGATGCGGTTTCGGACGACGCGCGTCATCGCGACCGGCCCGGACGGGTACGCCGCGTTCAACGGTCTCGCCGTCGGCCCTGACGGATTGATCTATGTCGGAGCGAACCCCGACACGCCGGACTCGAACTACGCGACCAACTTTCTCACCGTCGATCCGGCTTCAGGGGCGGTCTCCGTCGTCGCCACCGGGATCCGCCAGCCCTGGCAGCCGCTCTTTCTTCCGGGCCACCCGCTGCCGCTCGTCTCCGATCTCAACCAGGACGATCTCGGCCCGAAGCGGCCGCCCGACTATGTCATCGCGATCAAGCGGGGCGCGAACTACGGCTATCCCACCTGCCCGGCAAATGCGAGCTCGTGCGTGAACTACGCCAAGCCCTTCATTCAGTTCGCAGCGCACGCGTCACCGATGGGCCTCGGCTTCGTGAAGGGCCGGGTGTACATCGCGCTCTACGGCGGGCTCGGCAAGGGACCGGAAGTCGTGTCGTTGCCGGAAGCTGGCGGCAGGCTGACACCATTCCTGACCGGGTACGACGCGCCGGTGATCGCCGTCGGAACAGCGGGCGGCAAGCTGTACACCGGAGATCAGGGCGGTTCGATCTACCGCGTGACCCCCTAGGAGCCGCGGTGGAGGCCCGGTGGTGGGCGATGAGACCCGCGCAGAACCTCAAGGCCGCGAGCTACGTCTGCCCGTTGTGCGACGGGATGCTGCACGCGACGAGCGAACATGCGCTGATCGCCCCGGAGGGCGACGTCTCGCGACGGCGCCACGCCCACATGGAGTGCGTGCTGGCGGCGCGGAAGCGCGGCGAGCTACCGACCGAGGACGAGTTCAGGAAGCGGCGTGGTCGGTGACGTTCGTGACGTCGAACGACTGCATCGCGACCGGCCGGCCGTAGTGGAAGCCCTGACCGCGTTCGCAGCCAAGGATCGTGATCAGATCGCTCTGGGTCACGCGCTCGATCCCTTCTGCGACGAGTCGGGTCCCCAGTGCGCTACCGAGGCCGATGATGGCGCGCAGTAGCGCTTCGCCTCCGTTTTCCTCGTCGATCGTCGCCGTGAAGCTCCGATCGATCTTCACGATGTCGACCGGCAGCTTCTGCAGATAGGCCAGCGAGCCGTAGCCCGTCCCGAAATCGTCGAGCGCGATCTGCACCCCTCGCTGCTTGAGCAGCGCGAGCCGCGTCTCGACGTCGCCGGTGTCGATGACGACGCTCTCGGTGATCTCCAGCACGAGCAGCTCCGGAGCCAGCCCCGAGTCGCGTAGTGCATCCTCGACGTGCGTGACGAACTCGGGGTGCTGAAGCTGCCGCGCCGAGACGTTGACGGCGATCTCGAATGCCCGGCCGACGCTCTCACCGAGCCTGGCGATATGACAGCACGCTTCTCGCAAGACCCAGCGACCGATGGGAACGATCAGGCCGCACTCCTCCGCAAGGCGGATGAACTCCAGCGGTGGAAGCTCGCCGAGAGTCGGGTGTTGCCACCTGATGAGCGCCTCGTAGCCATCGGTCGCGCCTGATGCGAGCGTGACGATCGGTTGGTAGTGGAGCATGAACTCCTCGCGGTCGACTGCATCACCGAGCTCGGCGATCCGTCGAAACCGGACCAGGGCGGCCTCGTCGAGATCCGGGTCGAAGAATGCAAACCCGAGGCCCGGGTGGGATTTCGCCCGGTACATCGCAGCGTCCGCCTCCTTCAGCAGGATCCGCGGATCGTCGCCGAGCGCGATGCCGATGCTCGCGTCGACCTTGATCTGGCGCCCCTCGATCTCCAGCGGCTCCGCCAACGCGGCGTGCAGCCGCTGCGCGACACTCGAGGCCTCGGCCGGGTCATGAACGCTCTGCAGGATCACCCCGAACTCGTCACCGCCGAGCCGTGCAGCGGTGTCGCCCGTGCGGATGACCGACTCGAGTTGGATCGCGAGCGTCTGTAGAGCCGCGTCGCCTGCGGGATGCCCGAAGCGGTCGTTGATGCTCTTGAAGTTGTTGAGATCGACGAACAGGAGCGCTGTCTGCCTGCCCGACCTCTTGCGGGTCGCCACGGCATGGTCGAGACGCTCGGTGAAGTGGACGCGGTTCGCAAGACCGGTCAGCGGGTCGTAGAGCGCCTGACGCCGGAGTTGTTCCTCCGCCTCGCGCTCCGTCGAGATGTCGAGCAGGTAGCCCTGAAGGTGCAGGGGCCTTCCGTCTTCGTCCGTCACCACCACTCCCTCGTCTCGAATCCAGACCCAGCGCTCGTCGCGCGCACGGAGTCGGTACTCGACGCTGAGAGGCTCGTGTGTCCTGTGCGTTCTGGCGTGGGCGGCGAGGACACGGTCGCGGTCCTCGGGATGCAGGAGCTTGACGAAGAGCATCTCGTCGGAATGCCAGTCCGAGACCGAGTAGCCGAGGATGTCCTCGACCTGGCGGCTGGTGAAGATGTTCGAGCTGACGGCGTCGAGAGCGTCGGCGTAGATCACCAGCGGAAGCTGTTCCACGAGCGTGCGGTAGCGACGGTCGATCTCGCTGCGCTCGGCGGCTTCACGCGTCGCAGCGGCAACCGCTCGCTCGCGCTCGAGCACGATGCTCGCGATCCCCGCAGCGACGTCGACCAGTTCGAGGTCGCTCTCGGTCGGCCGCCGGACAGCGTCGTAGTAGAGCGCAAACGTCCCGATCACCTGATCCAGACCGTCGACGATCGGCGTCGACCAGCACGCCCGCAGCCCGTGCGCGAGAGCGAGCTCGCGGAACGCCACCCACAGAGGATCGGAGGCGATGTCCTCGACGACGACCGTCTTCTTGCAGGCGGCGGCCGTCCCACAGGAGCCGGCGCCGTCCGCGATCGCCACTCCGTCGATCGCGGCGCTGTAGTCCGGCGGCAGCCGCGGCCCGACGAGTGTCCGCAGAGTCCGCTTCTCGGGGTCGACCAGGAGCACGGACCCGATCGCGTCGGGCACGTAGGCCTCGATCAGCTCCACGAGCAGCTCGAGGACGTCGCGCGTCTCAACACCGGAAGCAGCTCGTACGAGCAGCTCGCGCTGCATCTGGAGGAGAGCAGGGACGCGATCGGGCTCGGTTTGACCATCGGCGGCCGCAGGACCCACAATGGCTTTCATCGGTGCGTTCCCGACGGCTGGCATCCCCCACCCAGGGGATGCGAGACCCGGCGAAACCGGCTGCTGGACTAGACGCGGCGCTCGGGGCCGCCGGAGGCGGGCGCGACCGCGCCGCGCCTCCAGCGCTGGTGCGGTGCAGGCACGCTCTCCATCCCCGGGAGGCGGTCCACGGGGTGCGCCCCGTACCAACGCGCGTAGCGGTCGGTCAAGGGCTTCGCGGACAGGCCGTGGAGGTAGACCGACAACACGATCGTGAAACCGACCGCGACCGTGATCTCGGAGGCGTGGGCGAGCGAGCCGGTTTCGAGGGCGATCACGGTGAAGACGATCGAGGCGAGCCCGCGCGGGCCGAACCAGCCGACGAACGCGATGGTCTGCACCCTGGCATGAGTGCCGATCAGCGCCGCCGCGACGGGCAGCATCCGCACGACGGTGAGGCTGAGAACGGCGTAGACGGCCGCACGCCAGGTCAGCTCGGCGAGCACGGTCCCGGCAATGGCCGCCCCGAACACCAGAAATGTCAGGCTGTTGGCGAGACCGCCAAATTCGCCGAGGAGGTGCGTCGTCTCGCCGTCCACGTCTCGGTGCAGCCTGCCGAACGCGAACCCGGCCACGAAAGCCGCGATGAACCCGCTGCCCCCGAGTGGAGCGGCGAGCCCGTAGGCGAGCGCGGCGGTCGCCACCGGCAGGATCTGGCTCCACTCCGAGTCCATCAGGCCGTGTTGCCGGGCAAACCGGGCGACCAGGCCGCCGGCCATGCCGGCGATCGCTCCGAAGAGGAGCCCGTAGCCGATCGCGTCGACGACCAGGGTGAACGCACCGTGGGTGGTCTCCGAGCCCGACTCGGCCTCGGCGATCGCAAGCGCGATGAAGAGCAGCGGGACGCAGATCCCGTCGTTCAGCCCCGACTCGACGTTCAGCCCCTGCCGGACGCGAGAGGGCAGACGCGGGTCGATCACGACCTCCTGTCCGAGCGCCGCGTCCGTCGGTGCGAGGATCACGGCCAGGATCAGGACTTCGGCAAGGCTGAACGAGCCGAACAGCCCGGCGCCCACTCCCCAGCCGGCCGCAATCGTCAGCGGCAGCCCGACGCCGAGCAGGCGCGCTGGCAGGCTGTACTCGCGCCGCAGAGCCGGCAGGTCGATCCTCGAGGCATCCGCGAACAGGACGAGCGTCAGCGTGAGCTCGGCGAGGATTCGGACCTGCTCGCTCGACGGGCCGATGTCGATCCACCCGAGCCCCTTGCCCCCGACGATCAGGCCGGCCGACAGGAAGAAGATCGGCGCGGAGATCCAGGTCCGGGCCAGCCAGCGCGAGAGACTCGCGTAGACGAGCAGGATTCCGGCTGCCGATGCGAGGGCCCAGGTGCTCAGAGCGCGACCCTACGCGCCGCAGCGGATCGAGTACTCGTTAACCAAGTCTTTAGCGAGCTCGACATTTCACCAAATCTCTGCCGACTACCGTTTTGCACATCGACGTCGACCGTCGATTGCGCCGGGCCGGGGAGTCGTTGCCTGCCACTCCCCGGCTCGTCGCCTTTCCGGGCACGTTGCCGCCTCTCCCGTTAGGCTCGCTCGCGATGGGCCGGACCGTCGAGACCGTCCGCGGGCCGGTCGAGCTCACCGAGCTCGGGCCGACGCTGATGCACGAGCACGTGTTCGTGCTCGACCCCGAAGCGCTCATCAACTTCGGCCACGTTTGGGGCCTGCGCTACTGGGACGAGGAGGTGCGGGTCGCCGACGCGATCTCGCGGCTGCAGCGGCTGCGGGAGAGCGGTATCCAGACGCTCGTCGACCCCACTGCGCTCGGGCTCGGCCGCGACATCCCCCGCATCCAGCGGATCAACGCCGAGGTCGACCTCAACATCGTGGTCGCGACCGGCGTCTACGCGTTCCTCGAGCTGCCGAGCTTCCTCGCCTACCGGTCGGACGATGCGATCGTGGAACTCTTCGTGCGAGAGCTGCGCGAAGGGATCGACGACACGGGCGTCAAGGCAGCCTTCCTGAAATGCGCGGTGGAGGTGCACGGGCTCGTCGGCGACGTGCCGCGGATCCTGGCCGCGATCGCCGCTGCCAGCAACGAGACCGGCGCTCCGGTGATGGTCCACACCAACGCCGTGGCGAAGACGGGACTGCCGGCCCTCGAGGTGCTCACGAAAGCGGGAGTCGACCCGGCCAGGATCGTGATCGCCCACGCAGGGGACAGCAATGACCTGGAGTACCTGCGCGCGATCGGCGACACGGGCGCTGCGCTGGGCTGCGACCGCTTCAACATCGCGCATTTCAACCCTGACGAGAAACGAATCGAGACGCTCGTCGCGCTGATCGCGGAGGGCTACACCGACCGCGTGCACCTCGGCCACGACGCGGCGTGCTTCAACGACTTCATGATCGGCAATCCGTTCTTCGTGGACGAGAAGCCGGACTACCTCCACCTCTCGACGCACATCCTGCCCGCGCTGCGCGAGGCCGGCGTGACGCAGGAGCAGATCGACGAGATGCTCGTCGCGAACCCGCAGCGCTTCTTCGCCACCGCCGGCTAGCGCCGGTCGACGACGCGCACGGCTTTGCCTTCGCTTCTCGGCACCCGGCCGCGCTCGAGCACCTCGGCGTGCACGCGGACGCCGAGCTGTTCGCGGAGCACCCGCTCGACCCCCGTGCGCAGGGCGGCAGGGTCCACGTCCGGGCTCGCGGGCTCGCACTGGACGGTCAGCTCGTCCATCGCACCGCTGCGTTCCACAACGAGCTGGTAGTGCGGGGCAGCGTCGGGAACGGTCAGGAGCGCATGCTCGACGTTGGACGGATAGACGTTGACGCCCCGCACGATGATCATGTCGTCGCGCCGTCCGCGCAGGCCGCGGATCCTCGCGGTCGTCCGGCCGCAGCTGCACGGCTCGAAGGTGACCGACGCAATGTCGCCCGTGCGGTAGCGGAGCAGCGGCATTGCCTCCTTGAGCAGCGTCGTGAAGACGAGCTCCCCCTCGACTCCCTCGTCGACCGGCGAACCGGATTCCGGATCGACGACCTCGACGACGAAGTGGTCCTCGTGCACGTGGAGCCCGTCACGCACCTCTAGGCACTCGGTCGCGACACCGGGACCGCACATCTCGGAGAGCCCGTAGAAGTTGATCGCACGAAGCCCCGGCAGCGCACGTTCGATCTCCTCGCGCAGTCCCTCGGTCCACGGCTCGCCCCCGAACAGGCCGAGCTGCAGCCGGAGCGCTCCCGGATCGATGCCCGCGTCCTGCACCGCCTGCGCGATCACGAGTGCATAGGAAGGCGTCGCAACGAGCACCTGCGCGCCGAGGTCGTGGAGCAGCATCGCCTGCCGCGTCGTGAAACCGCCGGAGACCGGAAGGACCGGTGCGCCGATCCGCTCCGCTCCCTGGTGGAAGCCGTGGCCGCCCGTGAACAGCCCGTAGGTGTTCGCGTTGTGCACGAGCATCCCGCGCCGAACGCCTGCGAGCGTCATGGATCGCGCCATCAGCTCGGTCCAGGCCTCCAGGTCGGCCGCCGTGTAGCCGACCACCGTCGGTTTCCCGTGCGTGCCGCTCGACGCATGCAGGCGCGCGAGCTCCGCGACGGGCACCCGCAGCAACCCGTAGGGATATGCGTCGCGGAGCGAAGACTTGTCGGTGAACGGAAGGTCGGCGAGCCGCTCGAGGGTTTCGAGCTCCACCCCGAAGGTGACTCGCAGGCGCGCGAGCTGAAGCGCGCGCAGCTCCCCCCGTGGCAGCTGCTCGGCGGGGCTCCAGATCACGGGCTCAGAGGCGGCGCTCGTGGGCGTTCCAGTGCTCTTCGAGATTGCGGACGAGCGCGGGGCTCAGGTGACAGTAGGCCTGCTCGCGGCAGAACGTGGCCATGTACTGCCGGAAGACGTCGAGCGGCTCCGCCCCGACACGCAGCGCCCGCCTGTTCCCGGCCGCGTTCACGAGCCCGGAGCTCGTCAGCGCCTCGACGCGCCGGGCGACGGCCGCATCCAGCTCGTCGGAGGACTCGACGATCTCGTCGCAGAGCAGATCGCCGTGCGGGGTCCCGGCCTCGAACTCGAGCCCGGAAAGGATCGCCTGCCGCGCGAGCCGGTCTCCAACGGAGCGCGCCAGCCGCAGATTGGACGCGCCCGGCAGGATCCCCTCCTTGCGGGCCGGGAGGTAGAGGCGTGCGCCCCGGGTGGCGATGACGTGATCGACCGTGTGCAGGATCTGGCAGGCACCGCCGATCGCGAACGTCTCGACCGCGGCCAGCCAGAGCTTCTCGGTCGTCTCCTCCGGCTCCGCGGGCCGGTGCTCCTCGTGGCTCAGGCCGCGGAAGAGCTTGTTCACGTACCCGAGGTCGCGCGTGACGAAGAACAGATAGTCGATGCGACCGTGATACAGATGGGTGAGGTTGAGGCCGGCGCCGAAGACGCGGCGGCCCGCGTAGCGCGGGTGGGTGACGACCGCTCCACGAATGACGCCTACCTCGACGTCGGGGTCGAGCAGCGCCAGATCGACCGCGACCTCGGTGGTCGGGAGCGTGTCGCAGTCCTCGGCGTTCAGGTGCCGGTCATTTCGGATCTCGAGATACGCCGCCCGGCCGCGGCGCTCGAGGTACGTCCCACCGAGATCGGCAACGCCGGTCGCCCGAAACTCCTCGAGGCGCGCGAGCGCAGCCTCTGTCGGACGCAGCATCGACCAGACGAGGTGCGCACCGCAGCGAGGCGACGCGAGCACGAACGAGAGGAACAGGCCCTGCGCGATCTCGACGCCTTCCTTTTCGGCCAGTGCGCGGCCCCGCTCGGCTGCCATCTGCGCCCTCGTCGGCACAAGCCCGGGGAAGAGGTCGGCAGCGGCGTAGACCAGCGCCTCGTCGCGAACAGCCAGCTGCAGGCCGCCGGTCAGCGCGTCGTAGACGTCGTCCGCATGAACGCGCAGGAACCGTGCGCGCGCAGCGTCGAGCTCGGACTGCAGGAGCGCCGCCGCCTCGGCCTCCGCGTCGCTCCGGTCGCGCCGGGAGGGCAGGCGGGCCAGCAACTGCTCGCCGTCGGTGAGGTACGCGCACGTCGCCGCGGACGCCGGCTCGAAGGCGGTCGCGGGCGCAGGCTCGCCTGCGCGCCAGGCGTCGACATCGGCCGACGGCAGACCCGCCGTTTCGAGAACCGCGCCGAGCTCAGGCATCGGCCAGTAGGAACCCCGCGGCGCGCTCGCCGATCATGATCGTCGGTGCGTTCGTGTTCCCGGTCGTCACCATCGGCATTATCGACGCGTCGGCGACCCGCAGCCCGTCGACCCCGTGCACGCGCAGCCGGGGATCGACGACGGCCGCGGCGTCGGTGCCCATCTTGCACGTGCCGACCTGGTGGTGATAGGTGATCGCGGTCTGGCGCACATACGCACGAACGGCCTCCGGTGTGTCCACGGACCGGCCCGGGTATTGCTCGTCGGCCCCCCACTCTCGAAGCGCGGCAGCAGCACCGATCCGGCGGCACAGATCGACTGCCGCCACGAGGCTCTCGACGTCGGACTCGCACGCGAGGATGTTCGGGTCGAGCGCCACCGGGTCCTCGGGCGCAGGGCCGGTGAGGCGCAGGGCACCGCGGCTCGCGGGACGCACGATTCCGCCCATCAGCGTGAAACCGTTCCCCGGCCCTTCCATCCACGGCTCGTACATCGGGACCATGAAGTGGATCGGCTGGAGATCAGGCACGGGCAGCCCCGGTCGCGACCGCCAGAAGAGATGTGTCTGGCAGGCGGGCAGGCCGGCGGACGGCGGCCCCACCTCCCGCTCCGCACTGAAGATGACCGGGGAGAGCAGATGGTCGTGCAGGTTCTCACCGACCCCGGGCAGGTCCGCGACGACGTCGATCCCGAGCGAGCGCAGGTGATCCGCCGGCCCCACTCCGGAGAGCAGGAGCAGCTGCGCGGACCCGATCGTTCCCGCGCAGACAACGGTCTGCTCGGCCCGCACCCGCTCGAGACGGCCATCCTGCGACCACTCCACTCCGACGCAACGCGTGCCGTCGAACAGCAGACGGCGAGCAGTCGCGCCGGTGGCCAGTTCCAGGTTCGAATCGGCCTCCACCGGGCGGAGGTACGCCGCGGCCGTGCTGTGCCGCACACCATCCTCGATGCTGTATTGCATGAACGACACCCCGTCCTGCGACGCACCGTTGTAGTCCGCGTTCAGGGGGATCCCGCACTCCTCGGCGGCCTGGGCGATCGACACGTGGATCGCGTCCGGCTCGAAGGTTGTCAGCACTCGCACCGTGCCGGCCCCGCCCGGCTCCCGCCGCTCGATCGCCTCGTAGACGGGGCGTACGTCCTCCCACGACCAGCGGTCCGCACCCAGATACGCCCAGGTGTCGAAGTCCTCGGGCGCGCCGCGCACCCAGATCATCGCGTTGAGACAGCTCGAGCCGCCGAGGACCTTGCCGCGCGGCCAGGCGAGGCGACGGCCCGCCGCATGAACCTGGGGGACCGTCTCGTAGGCCCAGTCGACCTCGGAGAGCCAGAGCTCGTGAACCCGGCCCGGATCGTGGATCGCGGGATGCTCGTCGCGCCCGCCGGCCTCGAGCAGGAGGACGCGGCCGGCACCGCCGTCCACCAACCTGCGTGCGACGACGGCGCCCGCCGAGCCGGACCCGACAACAACGACATCTGCGCTGCGCTCACTCACGCGCCGGCGAGGGAGGTCGGCATGGGCGGAGACTACGGTGGCCCTGCCGGATGCGCCAGCGGAGACATTCAGCAGAGCCGCTTCACCTGCGTCCCCACCGACTGCCCCCGAGGATCGCCGCCAGCCCGGCCCGACCGCCATTCCGTCCCCAGATTGGTCGAGCCAAAGTGCTGGATCCTCATCCAGTAGACGGAGGCGCCGCTGCAGATCTTCCCTCGCGCCCGCACGTCCACCAACTTTTTGCCGTCGTGCGAATCGAAGTATTCGGACGATCGGCCCCGCCGGTAGAGGCTCGAGGCGTCAGCCGCACTGATTTGTCTCCCCGCGGCGCGGCGACGCCTCGCCTCCCGGCTTGAGGCCGCTACACGAACTCCACGTGGACCGTCCGGCCGGCGGCTCGCTGCCCGGCTTCCCAGGCGCGAACACGCAGATCGATCGCGAGTCGCATCGCCTCGAGGCTGTAGGAGCCGAGCAGCGACACCTCGATGGTGTCCGGGTCGACCGGCTCCACGATGAGATCGATCCGGGCCCGGAGATCGGCGATCAGCAGGTCGCGCAGCTCGGGGTCGCTCAGCCGCAGGGTCGTCACAGGTCGCGCCGGCGGGCGCGCCACGCTCGTGATGCGCCCACCCAGTCGAAGACAGTCAGCAGCCGCATGCCGATGCCGGTCCTTTCCGCAGGTTGTCCATCCCATCTTTGCGGCAGATTCACGCCCTGTCTCTCGCCTGTTCGAGGGGTTGCGCGCCCCTCACTCGATGAAATCGGCGGGTCAGCCGACGCCGAGCACGCGCCGATACACGAGCATCTCCATCTCGTGGGCGACGCGGCGCATGTCGAAGTGCTGCAAGGCCCGTGTGCGCGCGTTGCGCCCGAGCCTCTTTCGGAGATCCGGGCTCTCGACGAGCGCGAGGATGTTCGCGGCCAACCGATCGACATCGTCCACCGGCCCGACGAGCCCCGACTCCCCGTTGACGACGATCTCGGCGGAGCCTCCGTCATCCACCGTGACGATCGCCTTCGCCATCGCGAGCGCCTCGATGAGGGCGTTCGGTCCTGGATCGCCGACGGCCGGGTGGACCAGCACGTCGGCAGCCGCGACCAACGCCCGCGGGTCGTCGCGGAAGCCGAGGAGTTGCACGTTGCGGTCGAGTTGCAGGTCGGAGATGAGCCTCACCAGCTCGTCCTTGTACGGCCCGTCCGGACGCCGCCACGGTTCCTGTTCCTGCCCGACCAGGAGGAGCGTCGCCGTAGGGAATCGCCCGACCACCTGGGCGAACGCGTGGACGAGGAGGTGCTGACGCTTCCATTCCGCGAGTTGCGCAATGCAGAGGACGAGCGGGACGCCGTCGCCGATCCCGAGGTCACGCCGGACGGGCGCGCCGTCGACGAATGCCGGATTCCATTTCGCAGTCTCGGTGCCGTTCATCACCGTGACAATGCGGTCGGCCGAGATGTCGCCGCGCTCGACGATCAAACGGGCTGTCCAGTCGGACACGGCTGCGATCAGATCGGCATGCCGCAGCGTGGTCTTGGCGACGGGCGACATCCAATCGCCGTACTGGGAGTGAAAGCCGCTCACCCACTTGACCCGGCTCACCCTGGCGAGCAGGAAGCAGTACAGCTCATTACGGGCGGTGTCGTATCCGTGCACGACGTCGATCCGGTGACGACGCAGGTACCGGACCGCGCGCAGGAAGTCTCTGCAGGTGGCGACGACCTCGAGGGGCGCCGCCCACCACGCGCGGCGCTCGAGCCCGAACCGCATCGGGAACCGTTCGACTCCGGGCGGAATAAGCTTCGAGACCGCCCCGGCGTGCGATGCGTACGGCTCGCGGTCGGCGCGGCGGTCGTAGAGAGCGTGAACCTCGACGTGAGCCGGGAGCGCGCGCATGAGCAGCGTCCTTCCCGTCACGGCCGGAGCAGTGAGCGGTTGCGACAGCACGAACGCGATCCGCACTGTGGTCTCCCGCTGCTGCGGGAGCGGCGCCGGTGCCAGATTCGCCGAGCCGGCTCTGCGGTCGTCACGCGTTCTCGGGCGAGCCCGCGTCTTCGCAGGCGCGGTGAAGAACCGCGGGTTTCCATCCATCTGGCCCTTATCGACCGAGCGGGGGGAAACCTGTACTCGGAAACACCCCTTACCTGCGTGTTTCTAGGGTCGAACGGTCAGCTCAAGCGGGCTCGCGGCGGCCGACGGCTACTACGAGCCCGCAAACGTCGGCGATGTGGGACTTGAGCAGGTAGCGGGCGGCGCCGGCCGCGTGGGCTCGTTCGATCGCTCGAGGATCGTTCGAGCCGGTCAGGACGATCACCGGCGGGCCGGCTGTGTGTCGTGCGAGCTGGGTGATCGCCTCGAGCCCGCCCATGCCCGGCATGTCGAGGTCCATCAGGACCACGTCCGGAGAGAGCTCGAGCGCTGCTTCGACAGCTTGCCGGCCGTCGGCTGCTTCGCCGACGACGTTCAGGCGCCGGTCCGTCTCCAGAAGGGCGCGGACCGCGAGCCGGAACAGGTCGTCGTCATCGACAACCAGGACTCCCAGTGTTTCCCGACGTGGCCGGCTGCTGGTCACCGCGACCATGGCCCGGTGTCCTGTCGAGGGAAGAGGGGCGACCGCAGCCGTGGTGCGGCGGGCCGGAGATGAGCAGTACTGCGCAGCAAAAGCACCGTCCTTCGTCATGTTGGGAACCGACAAGGCAGGGACTGGGCCTCAGTTGCGACTTGTATGAACCTACCAGCCTGGGACGGCCACGACAACTTCGGTTGCTGGACGGCGCTTGTACAGTGAGGGGTCGCGCCGATCGAGGTCGGCATCGTCTTGGCCTTGTCCCTGCCCGGCGACCGTTCGCTCCTCCCGGCGAGACAGCCCCGTGAACCCGAGGCCCCCGATGCGAAAAGAAGGTCCTATGGCAGACACGAGCGTCGACGACACAACGGACCCCAGAGACGCGCAGATCGCGCAGTTGCAGCACGCACTAGCATCGCGCGTTGTGATCGAACAGGCCAAGGGGATCATCTTCGAGCGGTTTGGCGTGAGCATGGGAGAAAGCTTCGAACTGCTCAGGCAGGCCGCTCGCTCACATCAGCTCAAGATCCGAGATCTCGCAGAACGCGTCGTCGAGACACGCGAAACACCGGCCGCGATCGCCGATGCGCTCGTCAAGATCGGGCACGCCCACCCGGAGAACTTCGCCGCGCGGGCGGCTCTGACAGAGAAGCTCTTCGGCGAGCTGAACGACTCGCTCATCGCCTCGAACATGACGGCCGAGTGGACGGCGTTCATCTGTGAATGCGCCAACCCACTTTGCGAAGAAACGATCGACGTGACCGCGGCCACACTCGAGAAGATCCACAGCTACCCCGGCCACTACGTCGTCAAATCCGGACACGAACTGGACGCCGTCGAATCCGTGGTCGACCGAAGCGACGGACTGGTGATCGTCAAGAAGTTCGTCGACGAGACGGACGCTCGCGTACCAGACCGCTGAGCCTCTCGGCGATCCAGCAGCGCGCTCTTGCCTGGCCGGGAATCGGCGTGTAGCCTCGGGACGCGCGGGCCCATTCGAGAACGAAGGAGAACTTCATGGGCACCACTGCCGAGTCGGCGACGGCTATCCGGTCCTTCCGGGCCGAGTTTTCGGAGGAGCAGATTGGCGATCTGCGCCGGCGGATCGCCGCGACCCGCTGGCCGAGCAAAGAGCTCGTCGACGACCGGTCGCAGGGCGCGCAGCTCGCCACCACGGAAGCGCTCGCCCGCTATTGGCTGGACCGGTACGACTTCGGGCGCGTCGAGGCGCGGCTGAACGAGCTGCCGCAGTTCGTCACGCAGATCCACGGCGTAAACATCCACTTCATCCACGTCACGTCGTCGCACGAGAACGCGTTGCCACTGATCATGACCCACGGCTGGCCGGGCTCGGTGATCGAGCTGCTCGACACGGTCGGCCCGCTGACGGACCCGACCGCGCACGGCGGAAGAGCCGAGGATGCATTCCATCTCGTGCTGCCCTCGTTGCCCGGGTACGGGCTCTCGAGCGAGCCGGTGGAGATCGGCTGGGATCTCGGCCGCACCGCACAGGCCTGGGCCGAGCTCATGCGACGGCTCGGCTATACGCGCTACGTCGCTCAGGGCGGCGACGTGGGCGCCGGCGTCACCGACGCGATGGGCCGCGAGGCACCCGAGGGGCTGATCGGCATCCACACCAACCTGCTCGTGCCCGCGTTGGGCGGAACCATGCCGACGGACACGGACGAGGAACGCGCCGCGGCCGCGCAGATCGCCACCTTCGGCAAGTCCGGAAACGGCTACTTCGTGGAGATGGCGACCCGGCCGCAGACAATCGGCTACGCGTTGCTGGACTCGCCGATCGCCCTCGCCGCCTGGATGGTCGACCACGACACGGACGCCTACTACAAGATCGCACGCGCCTTCGTCGACGGGCAGCCCTCGGGCAACCTCACATGCGACCACATCCTCGACAACATCACGCTGTACTGGCTGAGCGGCACCGGCGCCTCCGCAGCCCGGTCGTACTGGGAAGCCTACGGGGCCGACGCCCCGGCGGCGGGCCGTCAGCCCCTCCCACCTCCGACGATCCCGTTCGGTTTCACGGCGTTCCCGGGCGAGATCTGGCGGACACCGCGCAGCTGGGTCGAGGCAAGCTATCCGCACGTCAGCTACTTCAACCAGGTTGACAAGGGCGGACACTTCGCTGCCTGGGAGGAGCCGGAGCTCTTCAGCGAGGAGCTGAGGGCGGCCTTCAAGTCACTCCGGTGACGAAGGATGACCATGGCCGAGCCCGCGCAGCCCGCAACACGGATGATCGTGACGCACTTCATCGTCTCCGATGACGTCGAGCGCTCCCGGCGCTTCTACACGGAGGTGCTTGGCGGTACGGTGGTCTTCGGTCCAGAGCCGACCAATATCGCACTCGCCAACACGTTCATCATCATCAACGTCGGTGGAGGTCCCACCGACGACAAGCCCACAGTCACTCTCGAGACGCCAAGAGACCCCGACCGGGTCAGCAGCTTCCTCAATATCCGGGTCACCGACATCCACGCCGTGTACGCCGAATGGAGCGCCCGGGGCGCGCAGTTCCTGACGCCGCCGAAGCAACACGAGTATGAGATCCGTTGCTACATCCGAGATCCCGATGGGTACATCATCGAGGTCGGGCAAACGACCGACCCAGAGGGAGACTGGTGGCCCGCCGACTGGCCACCGATCACCTCCGGCGGGCAATCCGACTGATACGACCTGTCCCCGATGTCACGGGCCGACCGGTAGCCCGGCGAACGACTTGAGAGAGAGCGGATGATGGGACTCGAACCCACGACCTTCTGCATGGCAAGCAGACGCTCTAGCCAACTGAGCTACATCCGCGAACGGTCGCCAGTATAGCCGCGGCCGCTGCGGGCTCAGGCGATGCCGAGCCGGGCGGCCATCGTCGCCGCGACCGCCTGCAGGCCCGAGAGCGGGCGGATCATGACGGTGAAGCCCTCGATCAGGCCGTCCTGGTTCTCCTCGAGAATGTCGATGCCCTGGAGCTCTCGATCGCCGACGTTCGCCTCGAAGAAGAGAATGGTCGTGCGCCCCTCTCGCCATTCGTTCGTGTAGCGGAAGTTCTCGAACACCGTCGCGACGAGGCGGAGAACCTGCTCCACCGTTTCCTTGCCCTCGTACGGTTTGTAGACCGCCGGGCTGCGAAAGACGACGTCGTCGGCGATCGTGGCCATCGCGGCCTCGTGATCGTCGGCGAGCACGGCGACTCCGAAGGGGTGCTGCACGGTCACGCGGCGTCCAGCGCTTCGTTCACGAGGCTGTCCGCCAATTCGTTCTGCGCGCGCTTCACATGTCGATACTCGACGCTCGCGAACCCGCGCGCAAGCGAAGCCGCTTCGACCGCGAGTGTGCGCAGAGCAGCGTTCTTCACCCGATATTCGCCGCGCATCTGTTTGACCATCAGCTCGGAGTCGGAGACGACCTCGACGTCGGGAATGTGCAGCTCGGCTGCCTTGCGCAGCCCGGCGATCAGGCCGCTGTACTCGGCCACGTTGTTGGTCGCCGATCCGATCGCCTGTCCTTCGGCCGCGAGCACGGTCCCGTCCTCCGCCTCCAGCACGTAGCCGTAGGCCGCGGGGCCGGGGTTTCCGCGCGCGCCGCCGTCCGTGAACAGACGCGCCTTCAAGAATCGAGCTCAGGGAAGTCGCGTGCCGGCGCCTCGACCGCGGTGTCTGACACCCGTAGTGTCAGACACCTTTGCGACGGCCGCCTTCGGCCGGCCGGCAGCCTCATGCGTTGTCGATCTGCGCGCGCTGCAGCTTGCCGCTGTAGTCGACGTAGACCGACTTCCACTCGGTGAAGACGTCGAGGGCGGCCTGCCCCGCTTCGCGATGACCGTTGCCCGTCTGCTTCATGCCGCCGAAGGGCAGGTGCACCTCGGCGCCCGTCGTGCCGGCGTTGATGTAGGTGATCCCGGTCTGCAGGTCGCGCATCGCCCTGAACGCCTTGTTGACGTCACGGGTGAAGATGGACGACGAAAGCCCGTACTTGACGCTGTTCACGGCGCGCACCGCTTCCTCGAACGAGTCGACCGGGATGAGGGCAGTCGTCGGCCCGAAAATCTCCTCCTGCGCGATCCGCATCTGGGCGTCGACGTCCGCGAAGACGGTGGGACGGTAGTAGAAACCATGGCCTTCGACACGCTCGCCGCCCGTCAGCAGCTTGGCCCCTTCACCCTTCCCGATCTCCGTGTAGGAATGGATCTTCTCGACGGCGGTCTCGTTGATCACCGGCCCGATCTGCGTCTCGTCCTCCCACGGCGCACCGATGCGCATCCTTTCGGCTCCTGCGACGAGCTTCTTCTGCAACTCCTCGTAGACCGCGCGATGCACGATCACCCGCGACGCCGCCGTGCAGCGCTGCCCGGCAGTGCCGAACGCCGACCAGAGGATACCGTCGACCGCAAGATCGACGTCGGCGTCCTCCATCACGATGATCCCGTTCTTGCCGCCGAGCTCGAGGTGGACGTGCTTGAGCTGGTCGGCCGCGTTCTTCGTCACGAGGACACCGGTCTCGCGCGAGCCCGTGAAGGTGATCACCGGCACGTCCGGATGACGGACGAGTGCGTCACCGGCCTCCTCACCGAACCCGTGCACGATCTGGACGACGCCCTCGGGCAGCCCGGCCTCGTACAGCAGGTCAACGAAACGCTGCGCGAGGAGCGGCGTGTCCTCGGCGGGCTTCAGGACGACGGTGTTACCGCAGACGAGCGCGGGGCACAGCTTCCACGCCGGGATCGCGATCGGAAAGTTCCAGGGTGTGATGGCGCCCACCACGCCCACCGGCATCCGGACGCTCATCATGAACTTGTCGCGGAGCTCCGACGGTGTGGTCTGGCCGAAGAGCCGCCTGCCCTCCCCGCCCATGTAGTAGCTCATGTCGATCGCTTCCTGGACGTCGCCGCCGGCCTCGGCCTTCACCTTCCCCATCTCGCGGGTCATCAGGTCGGACAGCTCGGGCTTCCGCTGCTCGAGCAGCTGCGCGAAGCGGAAGAGGATGTTGCCGCGCTCGGGCGCCGGGACGAGGCGCCAGTCCTCCCAGGCCTCGCGCGCTGCCGCGACCGCGTGCTCGACGTCCGAGGCCGTCGAGCGCGGGAAGGTCTCGATCACCTCGCCCGTGGACGGGTTCAGGGATTCGAAGGTGGTTGTCGCCATCCGGCGATCGTAGCGCCGTCAGGCGTCGGGCAGGCCGGTGTCGGGGAAGGTCCCCGTCACCCGGGCGCGACGCCGGTCGCGGACGATGCGGCGCTCCTTGAACTCGGCGTCGTCGTGCCCGGCACGGCGGTTGGGGCCTTCGCGACGATCGATCATCACCGTCACGTTCGGGTTGTCACGGTAATAGTCGACCATCTTGTCGAAGAGCTCCGCCTCGAGCTCCTTGGGGATCACGCAGTAGATCACCGGCTCAGTGTAGGCAGTTGATCGGCGAGGTCTAGGCCCAAGGCGGTATTTCGCCGAGCACTGCTACAGGCGAGCGATGTTCGGGACGATCCGGCCGTCCTCTTCCATGTGCGAGTTCCACTCCGTGATCGGCCCCTCGAGCTCCTCCGGATCGTGGCCCCGCTCCTCGAGACGGACGGGGTTGTCCGAGTCGAGCGAGACCCGGTACTGGTACCAGGAGATGTCCCAGGCCACGGTCACCACGACCTCGGCGTTCACACCGGAGAGCACGACGACGGAGACCTTGGGCGGGCCCAGCGACTTCCCGATCCCGCCCACCGTGCGGCGGTACTGGGAGGCGTTGAAGATGTCGGCCGCCTCGACCATGGAGAGCTCGTGCTCGGAGAGGCGGCGCAGGATCGGCTCCGACGCGATCGTCTCCTCGGGCCCGCGCGGCCTCGTGCCGAGGATCCCCGAGAGGAAGCTGCCGCGCCGGCGCCGCTCCGCGGGAACCGTCGGCGACGTCGGCGCCCCTTCGCGCACCCAGCCGTATTCCACCGCGGTGTCTGCGCACAGCGGGCAGACGTCGACGTAGTCGGTGCCGCCGTTCGGCGAGAATCGAATCGCCCGTTCCCCCATCAGCAACGTGCGCTCACAGATCGCGCACGCACGCTCCACGGTGACCCGTGTGATGCGTGTCATAGACGAAGCGTAGCGAGGTGGCATGGGGCTCGTCCCTAGGCCGGGACTGCCTCGTTGTCCTTCTTCGCCGCTTCGATCAGTTTCTGCGCGATGTGCGCCGGGACTTCCTCGTAGCGCAGGAATTGCATGTGGTAGTCGCCGCGACCGCCCGTGAGCGACGTCAGGGCCTGGTTGTAGGTCAGGACCTCGGCCATCGGCACCTCGGCCTTGATCGTGGTCATGCCGCCCTTCGGCTCCATACCGTGCAGGCGTCCGCGCCGCGAGTTGAGGTCGCCGTTGATCGAGCCCACCGCCTCGTCGGGAACGGTCACCTCGAGCTCCATGATCGGCTCGAGCAGCACCGGCTGCGCCTGCTCGTACGCCGAGCGGAACGCCATCGAGCCGGCGATCTTGAACGCCATCTCCGAGGAATCGACGTTGTGGTAGCTGCCGTCGACGAGCGTCACGCGGACACCCTGCACCGGCGCACCGGCGAGATTGCCGTGCTGCAACGCCTCCTGGATGCCCTTGTCCACCGCGGGACGGAAACCCTGCGGAATGACGCCGCCGACGATCTTGTCGACGAACTCGTAGCCGACGTGGTCGTCGAGCGGCTCGAGCACGATGTGGCAGTCGCCGAACTGGCCACGGCCGCCCGTCTGCTTCTTGTAGCGGCCGTGGGCGCGCGCCTCGCCCTTGATCGTCTCCACATACGGCACGCGCGGCTGATGCAGCTCCATCTCGACGCCGAAGCGACGTCGCGCCCGCTCGACCGCAACCTCGACGTGCACCTGGCTCATGCCCGAGAGCAGCTCCTCACCGGTCTGCTGGTCGCGAGAGAGCCGTAGCGTCGGGTCCTCCTCGCCGAGACGGCGGAGCGCCTGAGCGACCTTGTCCTCGTCGCCCTTCGTCTTGGCGGAGACCGCAAAACTCATCACCGGCTCGGGAAACCCGAGGGCCGGCGGCTCGAGATCGTGCTCGGCGTCGACGAGCACATCGCCCGTCTGCACCTCCTTCAGCTTCGCGACGGCGCCGATGTCGCCCGCCCCGAAGCCCGCGGCCTTCTCGTGCTCCTTCCCGTCGAGCGTCATCAGGGAGCCGAGGCGCTCCTTCGAATGGTCGCGGTGGTTGACGAGCGTCGTGTCGCTCTTCACCTCGCCCGCATAGACGCGAAAGATCGAGATGCGGCCTGCGAAGGGATCGGCGACCGTCTTGAAGACGAAGGCCGCGACGTTCGCGTCCGTCTCGATCGGCGAGCCCTTCTTGGCGGGGCTCGGGACGCCCTCGACGATCAGGTCGAGCAGGGCGTGCGCACCGAGGTTCTTCGTCGCGACACCGCAGGCGACCGGATAGATCTCGTCGCGCGTGACGGCGTTCTTGAGCGCGGCTGCGATGTCCTCCGCCGGGATCTCCTCCCCGCTCAGGTAGCGCTCCATCAACGCCTCGTCGGTCTCCACGACGGCGTCGAGCAGCTTCGTGCGGTACTCCTCGACCGTCGACGCGAGCTCGTCCGGGATCGGGACGGGATCGCCCTCCCGCTCGCCGCCGGGGTCGAGGTACGCGCAGTTGTGCAGCAGGTCGACGACGCCGGTCAGCTCATGCTCCGCGCCGATCGGGAGTTGGATCGCGACACAACGGTCGGAAAGCTGCTCCTGCACCGCGGCCAGCACCCGGTAGAAGTCGGCGCGCTCGCGGTCGAGCATGTTGACGTACACGACCCGCGAGAGCTCGAGCTCTTCCGCCCGGCTCCACACGCGCGACGTGTTCACCTCGACGCCCATGACGCCGGAGACGACGACCAGCGCGCCTTCGACCACGCGCAGCGATGCGACGGTGTCGGCCTGGAAGCCGGAGTCGCCGGGAGTGTCGATGAAATTGAGCTTGCGCCCCTGCCACTCACACGCGCAGAGCGACGCGGACAGCGACATCTGGCGCCTCTGCTCGTCCTCGTCCCAGTCCGAGACGGTGGTCCCCGCCTCGATCGTGCCGAGCCGGTTCGTCTTGCCTGCCTGGAAGAGCAGGGCCTCGACGAGCGAGGTCTTGCCCGTTCCGCGGTGTCCGACGACGGCAACGTTGCGGATCTTCCCGGCTTCGATGGGCATCGAGTCCTCCTGGGCGCGTTGAAACGGGTCGCGCGAATCCTATGCCCCGGCCGGGTCGAGGGCCAAGCGTCCCGTCACCGTGTGGTCGGAGGCGATCGACCAGTCGATGCGGACGGTGTGCGACCCGCAGGACCCTCTCACCCCGTTCGAGGCGAGCGACGTCACCGTGCCGCGGCACGTGGCACCGGTCGGGAAGTTCAACGCGAGCGCGGTCTGCTCGACCTGCCCCTGATCCACGAGGAGATCGATCCGCAGACCCGCCCCGCCCGCGTGCCCGACGACCGAGAGGACCGGCGAGGAGTCGGTGCTCACGATCTGCGCGGCGACGGTGCCCGTGAATGCGACCGGGATGCCCTTGGCGGAGGCCACGGCGACCGTCGCCTGCTTGTGCGGCGCTTTCGGCTGAGGCGCGAACCCGAGCGCCAGAACGGCGGCGATCGCCGTCACCGCGACACCGCTGACCGCACCGATGCTCACCGTGCGGGCGAAACGCCCGAGGAATGCCAGCCCGACGGTGCAGACCGCCACGCCCAGCAGCGCGATGAACCAGAAGTCCTGCCTGTCGGTGCCGGAGAGCAGGCCGTGCGCGGTCGCGGTCAGCCACACTGCGATTGTCACGTAGTGGATGCGCCGCCAGACGCGAAACGGCAGCCTCTTGCGGACCAGATTCGAGAGGGCAACTGCAAGGAGAAGAAGCGCCGAGGTCACTCCGAGCCCCACTCCCAGCGGCCGGTAGGTCGTCTGGAAGGGGATCACGAGCTGGACGATCGAGATCGGAACGACGCGGTCGGCGAGCAGCGCGATCCCGTGCAGCGCGAGGAACACACCGGTGAGGATCGCCAGGAAGCGGTGCACCTCCTCGACCGCGAACCGCGGCCAGGAGAGCTTCGCGCGCGCCGACATCAGCACACCGACCACCACCGAGGTCGACAGAAGGAGGTAGGCGACGATCCCCGCGGAGCGGGCGACGTACCAGGTGAGGGCGCTCAAGCTGCCGCCTCGAGCAGGGCGCTGCTGGTCCAGATGCCGTTGGTCATCACGGTGCCGTTTCGGTCGACGAACCGGCCCGCAAGCCCGCGCTCGTCGAGCCACGCGGGGCCTACCTCATCGAGGAGCAGCGCGGCCTTCGCGGCGATATCGGCAACGAGGCACGTGGGTGCGGCGACCGTCACGTCACGCCAGCAGGTGCGCGACGGAGACCCGCTCGCCGGATCGATCAGGTGGTGCTGGCGCCGGCCGCCCCGCAGCCAGGAGCGTTTCGTGACGCTGCTCGTCGCCAGCCCGCCGCGATCGAGAGTGACTGCATCCCCGCCCGGCAGGCCGACGACGATCGGATACGTCGTTGCGAGGTCGCCCCCGGCCGAGACCCAGCCGTCGCCGAGCAGCGCGAGCGCGTCGTCAACCGTCCTGCCCTTGACCACACCGTTCAGGTCGAGGACGAGCGGCTCGACGCGCAGCAGGATCCTGCCTCGCAGGACCATCGAGTCGGTCGACGGCACCGCCGCCGGCACGACCGGACCGCTGTCAGGGGAGAGCAGCGAGAAGTCGCGGTCGTAGCCGGCGGCGAGGATTGCGCCACCGACAGCGGGGGTGACAAGCCCGCCGGTGGCGCGAGCTGCGTCGAGTGCCAGAGACAGCATCGACGCGAGCTCCTCCGAGACGATCGCTACACCGCGGGGTGCGGCGTTGATTCGATTGAGCTCGGAGGATTCGATGAACCGGCTGAACCTGCGGTCGCGCTCGTCGAACAGCCGGCGCACGTCGGAGCCGGGCACGCCGGGCGGCAGCACGACGTCGCAGCCCATCGAGCGAAACACGTTCACGACCCGGAGCTCTGGACGACGGGCGGGCTGGTGGCGGGCGCCGGGCTGACGGAGCTGCCAGAACTGCCGGAGCTGCCGGAGTCGTCGCTCGAGCCGCCGAACACGCCCGACTGGGCAGCCGAAGCGACGGCGTTCGACTCACTCGGGATTGCAGCCTCCACCGACGCCGAGTGATGGTGCCCGCCCGGGTGAGCGGCGCGAGCGATCGCGATGCCTCCGGCGAATACGCCGGCCGCGACGACACCCACGGCGTAGCGGGTGATCTGGACGCGGCGGCGTGCCGAGTCGATGCGAGAGGAGCTGGCCATTCCACAAGCCTGCTCGTCGGGCCTAAGCCCGGGCTAAGGCATTGGTTCAGATTGGCTGTGGATTCAGACCCGGGCGGCTGCGCCCGCAAGGCGCGACTTCAGGCGCAGAATCGCCTTCGTATGAAGCTGGGAGACCCGGGACTCGGTGACTCCGAGCACCTCTCCGATCTCCCGCAGGGTCAGCTCCTCGTAGTAGTAGAGCGTGACCACGAGCTTTTCCCGCTCGGGCAACCGGGCGATCGCGTCGGCCAGCGCCTCTCGCATCTCGGCTTCGTCGAGCACCTCGGCAGGACGAGGCCCTGCTGTGTCCTCGATCGTGTCGAGGAGCGAGACCTGGTCGCCCTCGCCCGACACCGACCACAGCTCGTCCAGCGCCGCAATCGAGGAGCGTGAGATGTCGGTGAGTGAATCCTCGAGCTCGGCAACGGTGATACCGATCTTCGCCGCGATCTCCTCGTCGGTCGGAGCCGTGCCGAGCTTGGCCTCGAGCTCGGCGATCGCACGTTCGATCTCGCGCGCACGTGACCGCACGGAGCGCGGGACCCAGTCGAGGGCGCGCAACTCGTCGATGATCGCGCCCTTGATCCGTGCGATCGCGTAGGTCTCGAACTTGATGTCGCGCCCCGGGTCGTAGCGCTCGATCGCGCCGATCAGCCCGAGCAGCCCGTACGAGACGAGGTCACCCTCGTCGACGTGGGCAGGCAGGCCGGAGCCGAGGCGGCCGGCCACATATTTGACCAGCGGCGCATAGGTCAGGATCAACCGGTCGCGGATCGCCTTGTCGTTGGTCCGCCGGTATTCCAACCACAGTGTTTGTGTTTCCTCCCCCGCCACTACTGGAGAATACGCGCTAGGACCTCGTTTTCCTTAGTGCGGAGTAGGCAAGCGAGCCCATCCAGGCTGCGAGAGCCCCTGAAGCGACCGCAATCGGCCACTGCGACGCCGTCGCGCTGTAGACCGCGATCCCGGCAAAAGCGACCGTGATCAGCGTGAAAAGCGCGGCCAGGGGCACGCGAGGATGCTACTGCGGAGACCGCCGATACAATCCGAGCGCAACCGAGGGGCGTGGCGCAATTGGTAGCGCACCGGTCTCCAAAACCGGGGGTTGCAGGTTCGAGTCCTGTCGCCCCTGCTCGATGTGCAGGCCGAAACCCCGTAGCAATGCGGGGTTTCGTGCGTTCCGAGGCTGCAGCGGACATGCGGGGGAGCGGGAAACCCGGAGAACGCTCAAGCCGGGCGCAAAACCGCCGATATATCCGATCGTGACTGACCTCGCACCTACAAACCACGACGACGAACAAGGCAAGCATGGAGGAGGCAGAATGAGCGAGTTTCGCCGGCGGTTTGCGGGCGACGACGGGTTTACGCTGATCGAGCTCCTGGTGGTGATCGTGATCATCGGCATCCTGCTGGCGATCGCCGTTCCCTCGTACCTGGGCTTCAAGGACCGGGCCAACCAGAAGGCAGCCGACGCGGACGTCCGCGCCGCGCTCCCCTCGGCGGAGGCCTACTACTCGAGCCAGGGCAGCTACCAGGGAATCAGCCTGACTGCGCTGGCGGCGATGGACGCTGGCATCAAGATCGACAGCGTCAAGCTCGAGACCGACTCGCGGACATTCTGTGTCGCCAAGAAGGTCGGCGGCAAGGAGGCCCACGCAACCCGCGGCTTCGGTGCCGTGGTGTCGGGGAGCGTCGTCGAAGGCGGCGGCTGCGCGTAAGCGCGACGCCCGGTCGACCCGACGACGAATCGACTGGTTCATTTCCACGTGTCGGCGGTGCAGCAGAAGCTGCGCCGCCGACGACGAGCTCACTCGACCACGGATGCAATGACCGCCTGCTGGACGCCGAGCGGCAGCCTGACCACGAACGTCGAGCCTGCACCGGGAGTCGACTCGACCTCGAGCGTTCCCTGATGTGAGGTGACGATGTCCCGCGCGACCGCGAGGCCGAGCCCCGTGCCGCCCACGGTGGCGGCAGCCCCGGGGGCGCGGAAGAACTTCTCGAAGACATGCTGAGCGTCCTCCGGACTGATGCCGATGCCGTCGTCCGAGACGGCGACGATGGCATTCGGGCCGTCGGCCCGCACCGAGACCCTCACCTCGCCTTCCTGTGGCGAGTACTTGATCGCGTTCGAGAGCAGGTTGCCGACGACCTGCGAGAGCCGGTCCCGGTCACCGTCGACGACGAGTGGCTCCGTGGGAGTCTCGAGCACCAGCTGGTGACTCGCAGGTTGCAGGAAGAAGAGCTCTGCCTGCTCGTGGACGAGGTCGACGAGGTCGAACGGGGTGCGCACGATCGTGAGGTCACCACCGGCAAGGAGCTCCACGTCGAGGAAGTCGCCGGCGAGCGCCGCCAGCCGGCGTGCCTGAGCATCGATGATCTCCAGATAGCGCCGTTGCTCGTCCGGCGGGAAGTCCCGTTCGAGCAGGAGCGCGGTGAAGCCGAGCACCGCAGCGAGCGGGGTGCGCAGCTCGTGCGAGACCATGCTGATCAGGTCGCGCTTGTGACGCTCGCCCTCGCGGAGCTGCTCGTTCTGGAGGATGAGCTCGTGCCGCCCGAGTTCGAGCGAGCGCGTCATCGAGTTGAACGCCGTCACGAGCGTGCCGACCTCGGCGGTGCCACCCGGCTCGAGCCGCACCGTCAGGTCCCCGCCCGCCACCTCCGCTGCTCCTTCCGCGACCCGGCGCACCGGCCGCGCCACGCCGCTCGCGACCCACGCGCCGAAGAGGAGCACGAGCGCGGACGAGACGATGATCGCCGCGATCCCGACTCCAACGGCCGTATCGACCACCTTTCGTGCGTGCGCCGAGGCTTGCTGGGCACGCTGGTTCTCCGCCGCGAGCAGCTGGTCAAGCGTGCCGTTGATCTGACCGATCCGGCGCTTCGCCTCACTGCCGGCCGCGGGACCCGCCGCGGCGCCGCGCGACACAGAGGCGATCAAGAACACATTGTCCGCGTAGTCGATCAGGTAGTCACGGAGCTCGTTCGCCACGCCGTTCGCGAGCGCACGCCTGGGCGGATCGTTCTGTACGAGCCTCAAGAGATTCGCGAGGTCCCCGGGCACACCGGCTCTCGTCTGGTGAAAGATGTCGACGAAGCGCGGGTTTGCCGAGAGCACGTAGCCGCGAAGGGCCGACTCGAGATCCGCAGTGCGCGTCCTGACGCGCAGTGCCGCGACGGTGACGTCCTTCGAACGTGATTCGCGCGACTCAGCCTGCCGCAGGGACAGAATCGCGAACAGGGCGGCGACGAAGAGGACTCCGACGAGCGCGGCGACACAGGCGGCGAAGAGACCGACCCGCTGAACGAGGGAGAAGCGCCTCACCTACGCCGCCCCACGAGCTCTTCGGCGATCGACAACACATCCTCGACGCGAAACGGCTTGGGCAGAAAACTGTCGGCCCCGTTCTCGAGTGCGTCGTCGATGTTCTCCTGCGCCTGCCAGGCGGACACGACGACCACTCCCACGTCGCGCAGAGCAGGGTCGGCTCGGATCTCCCGCAGCACATCGATCCCGCCGAGGCCCGGCAGCATCACGTCGAGGAACACGAGGTCGGGTGGAGACTCGCGCAGCCGGTCGAGCGCAGCCTCGCCGTCGGAGACCTCCTCGCATCGAAATGCGTCGCCGAGGGTCACGACGAGCAACTCGCGCAGCGGCGCCTCGTCATCGACGACGAGCACGCGTGGACGGTCGTCACCTGGCTCGTCCGTCACCCGACCAGCCGGAAAAGGAGCACCTCGTGCCGCGGCCGAAGGTGCGTTGCCGTCACGGTGAGCGTGCCGCGGGCATTGTCGTAGAGCCCGGTGCCGCCGACGATCGGAATCTCGTAGAAGAGCCTCGACTGGAGCGCGCCCGTAGCGACCAGCGACCCCTTGGGGAGCACATACGTCGCCGTGCACGTCCGGTTTCGGGCGTCGATGAACGTGCAGGCAATGATGCTGCGACCGATCGATTTCTCCGAGATGCTGGGGTTGTAAAGGTGCTGCATGATCGTCTCGATCGCGCCTGCGGCGCCTCCGTTCGCGGGACGGGTCATGCGATAGGTGACCTGAATATCGGTGATCCGGATCTGCGCCGGCCCCGTGGCGCCGTCCGCAGCGCCGAGTGTCGTGAAGAGCGCTACCGGGATGCAGGCGATGGCTCCCAGCGTCACCACTAGCCACTTGGCTCGAATCATGGAATCCCCCTTTTCCGTCGCCGGGCAGTGTCGCATAGGCGCCTGTCTGTCGACGGACGTGACGGCGGCCCGCGCAGCCACCTGCTCTTCGCGCCGCGAGCGAAAAATCCTGCGCGAGGCGGCCGCGTGAGGCGACCGCCTCCGCCCCAGGGCCGCCGTCAGACCGGCTGAGCGACGGGTGTCAGCACTCTCTGTGCAAGCTCGGCGAGTCGGGTCGAGTAGCCCCACTCGTTGTCGTACCACGACACGACTTTCACCTGGGTCCCGCCGCCGACCAGAGTCAGACCGGAGTCGAAAACGGACGAGAACGGCGACTTGATCACGTCCGAGGAGACGAGGGGCTCATCGCTGTACTCGAGGATCCCCGCCAGTTCGTCGGTCGCGGCCGCGCGGGCAACCAGAGCATTCACCTCTTCGACGCTCGTCGGACACTCGACGTCGACGGTCAGGTCGATCAGTGAACCGGTGAGCACCGGCACGCGTGTGGCGAACCCCTGCAGCCTGCCGGCAAGCTCCGGAATGACGAGGCCGATCGCTGTCGCGGCCCCGGTCGAGGTCGGAACGATGTTCGCCGCAGCCGCGCGGGCGCGCCGCAGATCCTTGTGCGGAAGATCGACCAGGCGCTGATCGCCGGTGTAGGCATGAATCGTCGTCATGACCCCATGACGGATCCCCAGCCCTTCGTGCAGGACCCTGGCGACAGGCGCCAGGCAGTTGGTCGTGCACGAAGCATTGGAAATGACACTGTGGGCAATCGGGTCGTAGGTGTCGAAGTTGACCCCGAGGACAACCGTCGCATCGACGAACTTGCCCGGCGCGGAGAGAATGACCTTCTCGGCGCCCGCCGCGATATGCCCGGCAGCAGCGTCACGCGTGCGGAACTTGCCCGTGCACTCCAGGACGACCTCGACGCCGGCTTCGCGCCACGGGATCGCCTGCGGTGCCGTCTCCGAGAACACCGGGACGCGGATCCCGTCCACGACGAGCGCATCTGCCTCGACCTCGATGACGCCCGGGAACGGGCCGTACACGGTGTCGTGACGGAGGAGATGCGCAAGTGCCGCGACATCCGCGACATCGTTGATTGCGGCCCACTCGATCTCGGCGCCGCTCTCGTAGGCCGAGCGGAACGCGCAGCGCCCCACCCTGCCGAATCCGTTGATCCCAACACGAACGCTCATTTGCTCTTCTCCTTCGCTCGCTCTGTCACCTTCAGACTGCACCCGTCGCAGGTCCCCCGCACCGGGGTTTTCCCGCAGCCGCCTCCGGGCCTTCGCCGATTGCCCTAGGGGCAGAGCCCAGCCGCCCGGCGCAGCCCGATCCGCGAAGATCACGCTGATGCATGCGATCCGCACCGAGGGGCTGACGAAGCGTTACGGGAGCACGCTCGCTCTCGACGCTCTCGATCTGACCATCGAGCCAGGCGAGATCTACGGCTACCTCGGCCCGAACGGATCCGGCAAGACGACGACCATCCGCCTCTTGCTCGGCCTGCACCGGCCGACCGCCGGGCGCGCGGAGTTGTACGGCCTCGACGCGTGGCGCCAGCCGGTCGCTGCTCACAGACACGTCGCATACGTCGCGGGTGAGCCTTATCTCTGGCCTGCGCTGACGAGCACCGAGACGTTCGTCTTCCTGGAGCGCCTGCACGGCTCGACCGACACCCCATACCGCGACCTCCTCGTCGAACGGTTCCAACTCGACGTGGGCAAGAAGATCCGTGCCCTCTCGAAAGGCAACAGACAGAAGGTGCAGCTGATCGCAGCCTTCGCGACGCGCGCCGACCTGCTGATCCTCGATGAGCCGACGAGCGGCCTGGATCCTCTGATGGAAGTGGCGTTCCGCCAGACCGTGCTCGAGGCGAAGGAGCACGGCCAGACCGTGTTCCTGTCGTCGCACATCCTCAGTGAGGTGGAAGCACTCTGCGACCGAGTCGGCATCCTCCGGGAGGGACGCCTGGTCGATGAGGGCACACTTGCGCAACTTCGGCATCTGACGTCGCAGAGGGTCGAGGTCGCGTTCGCCGGGCCGCCGCCGGACCTGGCGACCGTGCCTGGAGTGCGGGTCGTGGAAGCGACGCCCGACGCGCTGCGGCTCGAGGTCAGCGGCAGTCCGAAGCCCCTCCTCGCCGCGCTCGCCGGCCTCGATGTGGTCGGTCTGACGAGCCGTGAGCAGTCACTCGAGGAGATCTTTCTCCATCACTACGACGGGATCGGCGCAGGGTGATTCCCGCCCGCGCGATCGCCCGGCGTTCGTTCTCCGACGCCCGCGTGCGCACCGGATCGTTCGCCGCTCTCTTCGTGTTCGTCGCGGCCGCGAACGTCGTCGGCTACCGGCGGAGCTATCCGACAGTCGCGGGAAGGATCAGCTTCGCCCGTAGTTTCGGAGCGAACAGGGCGGTCGAGCTTTTCTACGGCTCACCCCACGATCTCCTGACGGTCGGGGGCTACGTCGCGTGGCGCGTCGGCGGGATCGGTGCCATCTTCGCGGGCGTGTACGGCCTCCTGGCGGCCGTGCGTGCGCTGCGCGCCGAGGAGGACGCCGGCCGCCAGGAGCTCGTGCTTGCGGCCTACGTCAGCCGTGGCTCTGCCTACCTCGGCGCCCTTGCTGCGATCGCAGCCGGAACGGTCGTCCTCTGGCTCGCGCTCTTCGCGAGCTTCGTGCTGACCCGTCTCCAACCCGGCGGTTCGGCGTTCCTCGCGGCAGCGATCGTCTCACCGGTCGTCGTCTTCGCAGGGCTCGGAGCGCTCGCCTCCCAGCTTGCGCCCACGCGCCGGATCGCCCTCGAGATCGCCACCGGGTCGCTCGTGCTCATGTATCTGCTGCGAGTGATCGGTGACACCTCGCGCTCGCTGGGCTGGGTCCGCTGGGCGACCCCGTTCGGTTGGAGCGAGGAGGCACGCGCGTTTGCCACGCCGCGTCCGGCGGTCCTCGCGCTGCCGGCACTCACCGGCGCGATCCTGCTCGTCGCAGCGGGCCTGATCGCGCGCCGACGCGATATCGGGACCGGGCTGCTGCCGGCCAGAGACCGCGCAGAGCCCCGCCTGCAGCTCCTCTCGTCCCCGACGGCACTTGCGTTGCGTGAGGAGCTCGGCAGCATCGTCGTCTGGACCGGCGCGCTGGGGGTTTTCGCAACGGTGGTCGGCGTCCTTTCGACGAGTTTCACAGCGGCGAACCTCCCGGCGAACCTTCAACGACAACTCCACAAGCTCGGAGCCTCGTCGATCACCACACCACGGGGCGCCCTCGGTTTCTACTTCCTGCTCTTCGTGCTGGCGATCAGCCTGTTCGCGTGCTCCCAGATCGCAGCTCTGCGGCGGGACGAAGCCGAGCAGCGACTGGACACCATCCTCGGCTTCCCCGTCGACCGGCGCAGGTTCCTGGCCGGCCATCTGCTCCTCGCAACCGCTGGCGCGACGGTGCTGGCGTTCGTCGCCGGCATCTGCGCATGGGCCGGGGCGGCGGCTCAATCTGCGCACGTCGCACTGCCTCGTCTGCTCGAAGCAGGCGCCAACTGCCTCCCTGTCGCGCTGCTCTTCCTCGGCCTGGCGGCACTCGTCTTCGCAGTCGCTCCCCGCTCGACGACGACGGTCGCGTACGGGCTCGTCACCGTCGCCTTCCTCTGGCAACTCGTCGGCGCACTGCTCGGCGCCCCGCGGATCCTGCTCGACCTCAGCCCGTTTCAGCACTTCGCCTACGTGCCGGCGCAGGCGTTTCGCGTCGGTCCCGCGGCGGCCATGGTTGCGATCGCGGCTGTCGCTTCGATCGCCAGCCTCTGGTCGTTCCGCCGGCGCGATCTCACAGGCGCCTAGCTCCGGGTCGCGGCCAAAGCGTGTGGGTTTCCCGCAGCGTGGTTCCGGATGAAGCCGGATGGCGGGAGCGACGCGCAGGCTCAAAGTGGCTGAAAAGGCCGACCGAACATCGAGGCCCAGAGCGAAAGGGAGTTAGAGATGCGCAAGTACCTGGAGATTGGAGGCGCCATCGCAACGGTCGTGCTGATCGTGTTCGGCGTCGTCGCAATCGCACTCGGCGTCAACGGCCGCAACACGGTCCGCGACAGCCTCAAGGCAGAGCAGATCGTCGCCACGCCCGACATGAGCAAGGCCGGCATCGCAGCCGAGGCCAAGGCGGCGGGCTTGCCCGCAACGATCAAGCTGCCGACCGCGAACATCGCCGGCAAGGCGATCACCACCGGCGCACTCGCCCGTGACTTCGCGGAGTACATGAGAATCCACGCGCTCGAAGCGAGCGGCGGCTTGACCTATTCGCAGATGCCGCGCTACGCCTCCGCCGACGGCAAGGGCACCAACGACGCGACCAAGGCCACCAAGGGTGCGAACGGGCAGCCGCTCGACAACGCCGCCCGCGACACCTGGGTGACCGAGACAGCGCTCTCGACCGCGCTCAACGCCAGCTACCTCGCCGAGAACGTCGCGCTCTTCGGGATCATCACCGGCGTCGCATTCCTGCTCACCGGTATCGGCTTCGGAGTCCTCGTGCTCTTCGGATCACTCCGCAGCCGCGAGCCCGGCACCGAGCCCCTCGGCAAGCGCAAGCCGGAGGCAGCGGGAACAAAAGCAGTCCCCGCCGCGTAACACCCGCGCATCTCCGGAGACGGGCCGCCCCCAGGCGGCCCGCCTCTGTTTCTTCGATCAGAAAGGGGTCACGTGATGCTCGGCACTCTCGACACGAGGCAAGTAGCGTGGCGCCGGCAGCACGCCCAACGGCACTACGTCGGCTACGTGACCGTCACGGAGCACGGCGTCCGACTCGCCGGCCGCGAGGAACTGACCGGCATCGACGTCTCACTGTCGATCCCCCACACGGCCATCCGCGAGGTTCACGTCGGCAGCACGACGGCCGAGACGGTGGACGGTGAGCTGACCGTCGTGCTCGAGCTCCGCGACGAGGGGCCGATCTATGTCCGCCCGCTCGGTGACGGACCGCCCGATCTCGACGGCTTTGCCCGCAAGTTCCGTGGCCGCTAGGACGGCCTAGGAGGACGCTTCGAGCTGCCCGTGCTCGATCGCGTAGCGAACGAGCTCGGCCCGCGTCGAGAGGTGGAGCTTGCGCATGATGTGCGCCCGGTGGGTCTCGGCGGTTCGCACAGAGATGAAGAGCTGCTTCGCGATCTCCTGGTTCGTGTGGCCGAGCGCCAGGAGCCGGAGCACCTCACGCTCCCGATCGGAGAGCGGATCGGAGGCGGCAGCCTGCTGGGCCGCGGCATCCGCTGCAACCATCCGCGCGCCGAGCGCCGGGTGGACGTAGTGGTTTCCACCGGCCACCTCACGGATCGCCGCCACGACTTCCGCATCGGCAGCCTCCTTCAGCACGTAGCCGCTCGCACCCGCCGCGAACGCCTCGCGAACGTAACTCGGGTCATCCTGCATCGAGAGCATCAGCACCTTTGCCGCCGGCGCCTCGCGCAGCAGCTTCGGCAGCACCTCGATGCCGCTCTCGTCGGGCATGACGACATCGAGCAGGACCACGTCGGGCTTGCCGGCTCGAACCTCGAACACCGCATCCCGAGCGTTGCCGGCATCACCGATCACCTGCATGTCCTGCTCAGCCTCGAGCAGCAGCCTCAGGCCCGAACGGACGACGGCGTGGTCGTCGACGACGACGATGCGGATCACGACAGCGGCACCTCAGCGACGAGACTCGTCCCGGCACCGCGCGTCGACTCGATGGTCAGCCGTCCGTCCAGCAGCGCGAGCCGCTCGCGCATCCCGGACAGCCCAATGCCTCCCCGCAGCTCGTCCTCGTCGTCGAATCCGTGGCCGTCGTCCTCGACGAGCGCGGTTGCGGATCCAGCCCGCCGTACGAGCAGCACGCTGACGCGCCTCGCGCCCGCATGCTTGGCGATGTTGGTCAACGACTCCTGCACGATCCGATACAGGGTCGTCTCCACCTCGGACGGCAAACGCTCGTCGCCGAGCTGCGACTCGAAGTCGACGTGGATCCCGGTTGCCTCGACGAAGGTCTCGACGAGCCGCTCCAGGGCCGGAACGAGACCGAAATCGTCGAGGGCCTTCGGGCGCAACTCGACGGCGAGGCGCCGCACGTTCTGCAGTGTCGCCACGACGAGCTCGCGCAGCTGTGCGAGAGCGGCGGGCTTGTCCTCCGCGTTCTCGACCGCCTTGAGCCCGAGCAAGACCGACGTCAGCGCCTGGCCGGTCTCGTCGTGGAGCTCGCGGGCAAGCCGCCGCCGTTCGATCTCCTGTCCCTCGATGATGCGCCGCAACGAGTCTCGCTGGACGCGCCGTGAGAGGTCGACGGCGACCGCCGCACGCTGTGCGAAATGCTCCGCAAGCCGTAGGTCGGCGCTCGTGAACCGCGGATCGCGACCCTCACGGTCGTGTGCGAAGGCAACCCCGATCGAGCCGTCCCGGATCAGCAACGGAACGTAGAGGCCTGTCGTCGCGGCGAAGTGGCGCGCCACCTCCTGGACGATCTCGGGATCGTCGAGCACCGCATCGACCCGCTCGCTCCGGGCGCGTTTGAGCACTGCGCCGACCTTCGTCTCGTAGGGGATCACGTCATGCAGCAACTCGTTCGGTTGTTCGGAGGCGATCGCCTCGATCCGCAGGCCGTCAGAGGTGGGCAAGGCGATCGCGACGACGCGCGCGTGGATCAACTCGCGCAACCGCTCGACGACGAGCTGCAGGAGGCGCGGCAGCTCGAGCTCACCCGCAAGGGCGGCGCTGATCTCCTGCAGCGACTCGAGCTGCCTCGACCAGGCAGTCGCGGACTCGTACAAACGCGCGTTCTCGATCGCCACGGCGGCCTGCGCCGAAAGGAGCGCCACGAGCTCCTCGTCCTCCTCGTCGAAGTCCGCTCCCCCTTCCTTCTCGGTGAGGTAGAGGTTCCCGTAGGCGACGCCGCGCAGCACGATCGGCGTGCCGAGGAATGCGCGCATCGGTGGATGGCCCGGCGGGAAACCGACGGAGCGCGGGTCCTCGGCCAGATCGTGCAGCCGCAGCGTCCGGGCGTCGGTGATCAACGCTCCGAGGATGCCGCGCCCGCGAGGTAGGTCGCCGATGACCGCCCGGGTGTCCTCGTCGATGCCGTGCGTGACGAATCGTTCGAGGCTCGTACCGGTCGGGTCGATCACCCCGAGTGCGACGTACTGCGCACCCGTCACGAGGGCCGTCGCCTCGACTATGCGCTGGAGAACCCCGTCGAGCGACAGCTCCGAGCTGATGGCGAGCCCGCTCTGCAAGAGTGCGCGCAGCCTGCTTGACTGCTCCGTCTCCACCGCGGGATCGTCGCAGAATTCACCAGGTCTTCGGTGAAGCTGCCGGCGCCGCCCGGCCGATCCGAACCCGCATGTCGACCGCGACGCAGCCGCCGGGACCTGCGAGCACCGGGTTCAGGTCGAGCTCGGTGACCTCCGGCAGGTCGACCGCGAGCCGCGAGAGGCGGTGCAGGAGGTCTGCGAGCGCTGTCCTGTCTGCTGCCGGGGCCCCGCGCCAGCCGTCGACGAGCTTCGCGGCCTTGCCGGTGCCGAGCAGCTCGGAGACGTCGACGTCGGTGAGGGGTGCAAGCGCGAAGTTCGCGGAACCGATCAGCTCGGCGAGCACGCCGCCGGGACCGAACGCGACGAGCGGGCCGAAGACGGGGTCCTGCACGATTCCGGCGAGGAGCTCCGCGCCCTCGGTCAGGAACTGCTGGACGATCACCGGTCCGCCCATCCGGGCGGCCGCCTCGCGAACCTCGCCGGCGGTGCGCAGGTCGAGTGCAACGCCTCCGGACTCCGTCTTGTGCGCACCGGCCGCCGCCGTCTTGACGACCGCGGGCAGGCCGAGCTCCTCTGCGACTGCGGCCGCCTCGTCGGGCGTCTCGGCGCGGCGCTCGCCGACGAGCGGGATCCCGTACGCAGCCAGGAGCCGATGTGCAGCGTCTGCTTCGAGCCAGCCCTCGCCGGCGGCGTTGATGATCGTGCGCGCCGCGGCGACATCGACGTCGACCTCCGGGGTCGTGCCGGCGGGACGCCTCAGCCACGCCGCCCGTTGCGCGGCCAGGCCGAGGGCGTGAGCGGCCGACTCGGGATACTCGAAGCCGCCGTGCGCGGAGCCGTCGGCGCTCATCACGACCGAGAGCAGCGGCTTCTCGGATTCCCTGGCGTAGCGCGCGAGCAATTCTTCGACGGCCTGCGGGTCCTCGACGACCGGCGGTACGAACAGAGCGATCACCGCGTCGATGTTCGGGTCGGCGAGGATGGGGCCGATCGTGCGCTCGTAGGTGGCTGCATTGGCCGACCCGAGCAGGTCGATCGGATTCGCGACGCTCGCTTCCTTCGGAACGTTCTCGATCAGCAAGGCCTGCGTCTCCGGCGTCAGTTGCGGCAGAACGAGGCCGTGCGCCTCGCACGCGTCGGCGCAGAGGATTCCCAGGCCGCCCGCGTTCGTGAGGACGGCGACGCGGTTGCCTGCGGGTGCCGGCAGCGAGGTCAGCAGAACAGCGGTGTCGAGGAGCTCCTGCAGAGTCGTCGCCCGGAGCACGCCCGCTTCGCGGAACAGCGCGTCGACGACGGCGTCGGAGCCGGCCAGCGCGGCGGTATGCGATGCCGCTGCGCGCGCTCCGGCACTGCTCGTGCCGCTGCGCATCGCGAGGATCGGTTTCGAGCGGGCGACCCGGCCTGCAACCCGGGCGAACTTCCGTGGATTGCCGAACGATTCGAGGTAGAGCAGCACCACGTCCGTCTCGGGATCGTCCTCCCAGTACTCGAGCAGGTCGTTCGACGACACGTCCGCCTTGTTGCCGATCGAGACGAACGCCGAGAGGCCGAGTCCACGCCGGTCGGCCTGCTCGAGCAGCGCCAACCCGAGCGCGCCGCTCTGCGACGAGAACGCGGTGCGGCCGGCCGGGAAGGCGCTTCGCGCGAACGTCGCGTTCAGGTGGCAGGCCGCCGAAGCCACGCCGAGGCAGTTCGGGCCGATCAGGCGGGCGCCGTAGCGCCGAACGAGGGCGAGCAGCTGCACCTGGCGCTCGAGGCCCTCGGACCCGGTCTCCGCGAAGCCGGCCGAGATCACGCAGACCGCACGGACACCGGCGCGTAAGGCCGATTCTGTCGCGGCCAACACCTGGTCTCCGGGCACACAGACGACCGCCAGGTCGACCGGCGCCGGGATCTCCCCGATCGAGGGATAGCCCGGCACGCCGCCGACCGGGTCGCCCTTCGGGTTCACCGGGTAGGCGGCGCCGGAGAAGTCGGCGGCGATGACGTTGCGGAAGAGCTCCCCGCCGATCGTGCCCCGCCGGGCGGAGGCGCCGATCACTGCCACGGAGCCCGGCTTGAAGAACGATTCGAGGGACGCCGAGACGGCCGAATGGTCGCGCACGGCGATGCGGTCGAGCACCTCGGCGGACGTCGTGAGCGCGAACTCGACCTCGACGACGCCACCGACATAGCGGCGGCGCACCTCGAAACCGGTGTCGCCGAAGACGTGCAGCATGGCGGCGTTCTCGGGCAGGACCTGAGCCACGAACCGTTCGATCCCCGCAGCACGCGCGTGCGCGGCAAGCCGTTCGAGCAGCCGGCTCGCGATCCCGCGATGCTGGAACTCGTCGGCGACGACGAAGGCGACCTCGGCACGAGACGGGTCGCGCAGCCGGATCCAGGTCCCGAGGCCGATCGCGCGCACGGCGCCCTCGTCGTCGACGAGCTCGCCGATGAGCGACAGGCTCTCGTCGCCGTCACTGCGCAGAAACGACGCGATCAGGGTGGAGTCGACGCGGACAGTGCCCTGAAACCGCAGGTAGCGGCTCTCCGGCGTCAAGCGTTCGAAGAGCTCGAGCAGCTCCTGCTCGTCGGCAGCGCTGGTCGGACGCAGCCGCAGCGTTGACCCGTCCCGTAGGACGACGTCCTCGCGCTCGGCGATCGCAATCATTCCGTCACTGTGGCCGCGGCGGCCCGAGAATCCATCCGCCACGGGCCGCGCCGATGGTGCGGGGAACTACGTATCTAGCTGAGGCTCGGTCAGCAACCGCACCACACAGAGCACGGCAACGATCGAGATCACGACGTCGTTGCCGAGGCACCACTGGCAGATCGCTCCGATCGGGCCGAGCTGAGCCCAGAGCAGGTAACCGCTGAATGCAACACCGGCGAACGAGATCAGGACGCCGGCGAACGCCGCGGTGGTCCCGCGGACAGCGGTGGTCGCGATGATCGCGAGGTAGGCGATCAGCCCCAGCAGAGCGACCGGCACGCCACCGAGCTCCGCGTACTTCGATTTCTGCACGGTCTCGCAGCCGCTGTTCACACAGATCGGAGCCGTATGCGAGTAGTGGACGTAGGTGAGATAGGCGGCGATCGCCGCGCCGATGAGGGCAACCGCGGCGATCGAGGCACGCAGTCTCACTTCAGCAGCGGATCGAGCGCCGCCGAGAACGACGCCGGGTCGAGCGCGGAGATCTGCAGCTGGGTCGGGAGCCCGGGAGGTGCCTGGACGATGAAAGTGGGCGTGCCGGCCACGCGGTAATTCGTCGCCGCCGTGCCGGCGTCCTTCAACATCTTGGTGACGGGAGCGGTCAAGAACGCTGCCGAGAGGGAGTTGACGTTGACGCCCGCCGCCTTCGCTGCGGCCGCGATCGTCGCGTCGTTGATCCAGCCGCTGTTCTCTTCCCCCTGGCGGGCGTAGAGCTCCTGGGACATCTGCCACAACCTGTTCTGCTCCCCGGCCGCGTAGTTGGCGCGGAGGCCGTTTTCGGAGTTGGGGCCGATGATGTTGATGCCGCGATACACGAGTTTGACCTTGCCGGTCCGGACGTAGTCCTTCACGACCGTCGGCAGCGTGGCGAGGTTCCACTCTCGGCAATACGGGCACTGCGGGTCCTCGAAGACCTGGATCGTGACCGGCGCAGCGGCGCGCCCGAGCGTATCGCCGTGTTGCGGGATCCCTGCCAGCGACAGCCCCGTCGACGTAGCAGTCGTTCCCGTGCCGGTCGTGTCGGTGCTCGAGGACGTCCCCGACGAGCCGCCCGTGGCAACCACGATGAGGACGACTACGACCACGATCGCGCCGACCGCGGCGGCGCCGAGCAGATACAAACGCGACCGGTCCACGCGCACAGCATGCCCGAGCCGCATGTCGGTCGACTCCGTGGAAACCCACAGGCGAGGCAGGGAGTTAGGCTCCCCGGGTGGCGCTCCTCCAGAGCCGAGTCGAGCATACGGATGACTTCGCCCGCCGGCGGAGCCGTTTGGAGACGCTGGTGGAGGAGGTGCGTTCTCGTTCGGCACAGGTGGCCGCAGGTGGTGGTGACCGGGCGGTCGAGCGTCACCGGGCGCGCGGGAAGCTGCTGGCGCGGGAGCGGATCGACAGGCTGGTCGATCCGGGAACGGCGTTTCTGGAGCTGAACGCCCTTGCCGCGTGGGACGTGTACGACGGGCAGGCGCCGTCGGCGGGGATCGTCACCGGTGTCGGGGTGGTCGAAGGCAGGGAGTGTGTGATCGTCGCGAACGACGCGACCGTGAAGGGCGGCTCGTACTTCCCGTTGACGGTGAAGAAGCATCTGCGGGCGCAGGAGGTGGCGGAGCAGAATCACCTGCCCTGCCTCTATCTGGTCGATTCGGGCGGCGCGTTCCTGCCGTTGCAGGCAGACGTGTTTCCCGATCGCGAGCACTTTGGCCGCATCTTCTTCAACCAGGCGCGGATGTCGGCGAAGGGGATTCCCCAGATCGCGGTCGTGATGGGCTCGTGCACCGCCGGCGGCGCCTACGTCCCCGCGATGAGCGACGAGACGGTGATCGTGCGTGGGACCGGAACGATCTTCATCGGTGGGCCGCCGCTCGTGAAGGCGGCGACCGGCCAGGAGGTGACCGCAGAGGAGCTCGGCGGCGCGGATGTGCACGCGCGCCAGTCCGGTGTCGCCGACCACTACGCGACATCCGATGAGCACGCGCTCGCGATCGCGCGCCGGATCGTCGCCAACACGCACGGGCGCAAGCCCGGACCGCCCTGGTCGCGGCTGCCCGCAGAAGCTCCCGTGGTCGATCCGTCGGACATGTACGGGCTGATCCCGGATGACCACCGCACGCAGATGGACGCGCGCGAGGTGATCGCACGGATCGTCGACGGGTCACGGTTCGACGAGTTCAAGACGCTCTACGGCGAGACTCTCGTCTGCGGCTGGGCGCACATCGAGGGCTACCCGGTCGGGATCCTCGCCAACAACGGCGTGTTGTTCGCCGAGAGCGGGCAGAAGGGCGCGCACTTCATCGAGCTGGCGTGCAAACGGCGAGTGCCGCTCGTCTTTCTGCAGAACATCACCGGCTTCATGGTCGGCAAGGAGTACGAAGCGGGTGGGATCGCCCGCGACGGTGCGAAGCTCGTGACCGCCGTCGCCTGCGCCGAGGTGCCGAAGTTCACCGTCGTCATCGGCGGGTCGTTCGGCGCCGGCAACTACGGCATGTGCGGACGCGCGTACTCCCCACGCCAGCTCTGGATGTGGCCGAACGCCCGCATCTCGGTGATGGGCGGAGAGCAAGCCGCGACCGTCCTGACCATGGTCGGCGACGCCGACCCGGACGAGATCCGCGCCAAGTACGAGCTCGAGGGCAATCCCTACTACTCGACCGCCCGGCTCTGGGACGACGGCATCATCGACCCCCTCGACACCCGCCGCGTCCTCGCCCTCGGGATCAGCGCCGCACTGAACGCACCGATCGCCGAGACACAGTTCGGCATCTTCCGCATGTGACCGAGGCGCGGGGTTAGGGTTCCGCCAGTGGGCTACTCGATGCTGAGGATCGACGAAGTCGAGGGCGCGGGACGGGGCGGCATGGTCAAGTTCCTGCGCCGCGAGCTCGACGTGCAGGCATTCGGAGTCAACTGGTTCGAGATCGGCCCGAACATGGAGGGCGTCGAGCACGACGAGGTCGATACCGGGCAGGAAGAGGTCAATGTGATCGTCCGTGGCAGCGGCATTTACCGGATCGACGGCGAGGAAGTGCCGTTCACCGCCCCGACGATCTTTCGGTTCGATCCTGAGACGATGCGCCAGCCGGTCGCCGGCCCCGACGGGTTCGCGATGGTTGCGGTCGGTTCCCGCCGCGGCAGCTACGAGGCGCACGGGCCGTTCTAGTCCGGATCGTTCTGTGGAATCTTGCGGACTCGCTGAGCTCGATCGGCGAGTTGCGGCGCTACCTCCAGGATGAAGCGGTGGATGCGTTCGAGCGGGTGCCGGGCCTGCTCTTCAAGGCGTGGTTCTCGGACGAGGTGACGGAGCGCTGGGGTGCCGTCTACGTGTTCGAGTCGCGTGAGGCGGCCGATCAGGAGCTGCCGTCGCGCGTGCGCGCGCTGATCGGCAAGGAGCCTGATGTCGTGGAGGTCTTCGACCTCGAGGCGTCTGTCTCGGTTGCGACAGAGCTCGCGCGGCTCGGGCTCGCGTTCGAATGAGCGCCGTTCGCATCGAACGGGAGGGTTCGCTGCTTCGCATTGCGATGGCACGGCCCGAACGCCGTAACGCGTTCGATGCCGCGCTGATCGAGGAGCTGACCGGCGCGTTCGCCGCTATCGGTTCGGACGTGCGTGCGGTGCTGCTCACCGGTGACGGACCGTCGTTCTCGGCAGGCGCGGACGTCGAGTGGATGCGTTCCTCGGTGGATCTCAGCTTCGAGGAGAATGTCGCTGACGCGCTCCGGCTGCGTGCCATGCTCGACGCGATCGACGGCTGCGCTGCGCCGGTCGTCGCGCTCGTGCAGGGGCATGCACTCGGCGGGGGATGCGGCCTGGTCGCTTGCTGCGATGTTGTCGTGGCCGAGCCCGAAGCGCAGTTCGCCTTCAGCGAGGTCAAGCTCGGGATCGTCCCGGCGGTCATCTCGCCGTTCGCTCTGGCGAAGATCGGGCCGGCGGCCGCAAGGCGCTACTTCGTCACCGGCGAGCGCTTCTCCGCGGAGGTCGCGCTGCGCATCGGCCTCGTGCACGAGCTCGCCGCCGACCTGGAGGCGGCTGCGCAGCGTGTGCTGGGCGAGCTTCGCTCGGCGGGGCCGGAGGCGGCACGAGCCGCCAAGGAGCTCGCCCGGGCCCCGCTCTCCGCGGCGGAGACCGCGCAGCGCATCGCCGCTCACCGCACGAGCCCCGAGGGCCAGGAGGGACTGCGGGCATTCCTCGAGAAGCGTCCGCCCGGCTGGGCGGGCGAGTAACACCCGCGCCCGAGCCCCTCGCGCGCCGAGCGCGACGGGCGTGCAACAACGGGGTCAGACCCCGGACGTGTCTGTTCGGGACACGTCGAACGCTCGCAAGCCCTGAAATTGAGCCGCACTCCGTACGAGGCCGCACGCGGTTCCGGGCTCGGGCTCGCCCCGGGAGACACGTCTTCGGGTCAGACCCCGGCCGTGGCCCGAAGGGGCGAGTGACTTAGGGCGCCGTCGACTTCGTCCGTAGCGCGACCGGACGCGTGACGGTCGACGCGTACGCCGTCCCGCCCCGCACCTCGACGCGGTAACTGCCGGGCCGCAGGGTGCGGTTGAAGACCCCGCGCGAGCTTGCGACGAGCCGCCACCGGCTGTTCGTGAGCCGCTGCACCTGCATCGGCAGCGACGGAGAGACAAGCGCGTGAAGACCGCCGTCCCGAGCACTCAGCGACACGCGTGGAACCACCTGCATCGACACCGCATCGCCCGCGACGCCGTTGTACGCGAGCCGGAGCTCCGTCGAGCGCACCGCGGGAATCGAGACGACGAATTTTCCGGAAGGCGCCGGCTGGATGTGACGCACCGTCTGCCAGCCGGCCGCGGTCAACTCCTGCAGCCGCGCCTTGCCGAGCCCGCGCACCCACCCCTGGACGTGGACGTGGTTGCCATAGATCAGCCGACCCGGCAGATCGTCGAGGGTCATCGCGTGTATGTCGAAGTCGGTCGACCCGAGCTTGAACCTCGTGCGGATCACCTGTCCCGGGAACTGCTTCCAGCCGCTTGCGGTGAGCGCCCGCACCGCTTCCGCACGTCCGGACGAGTTCCGCACGACGCGCAGGTCGCGCACGCCGCTGACGTGAAGGGCCGCGGCAACCCCGGCAGGCGTCAACACCGCGGTCGGCCACACATGGTGAGGCGACAGGTAGTCGTAGGGATCGGCGACCGAGACGAGGTACGGCACCTGCTGCATCTGCGGCCAGGCATCGTGGATCGACGAGGTCCTGCCGCCCGACGACGAGAAGTAGTAGGCCGGGATGATCGTCTCGCCGAACTCGAGCACCTGCCCGGCGGTCGCGCCGATCGCAAGGTTCGTCTCCGGGCGCTCGGCTTTGATGCCGCCGTACATCTGCGACCGGTCGTCCGGGTACAGATCGAAGTCCTCGCCGGGCTTGAGCATCGCGAGCGTGTAGGAACGGGCAGCCACCGCCTGCGCCTCGTAGGTCTGCGTGTGCCAGCCGACCGGCACCTCCCACGGCACGACGCCGCGCAAGTAGCGATCGAGTGGGAGCAGGTTCACCGCCATCAACCCACCGGGCTTCGCCTTCACCAGGATCGCGCCGCGGTAGCCGGCTCCTCCGAGCCGCAGCGGCTGGATCCCGGGCTCGAAACGCAATGGAAAGACGAGCTGCTTGAAACCGCGGCGCACGACCACCGCCCGCGGTTTCAGATGCACCTTCTCGCCGCGCGCATCGACGACGAGAAACGGCGCAGACGAGGCGACGCGCAATATCGACTGGTTCTCCTGGAGCAGAACGCGCACGTCGCGCGGCGTCGTGGCCGCGATGTGCGTGTGCGGGTAGTAGTGGGCGAGAATCCGGCGGTAGCCGAAGCCGTGGCGCGCGTAGCCCTCGGCGCCCCACTGGCTCATCCCGACGCCATGGCCCCACCCTCTGCCGTCGAGCAGGAACACCGTGCCGCCGTGGGCGAGACCCGGGAACGCAAGGACGGCGAGCGCGACCAGCCAGACCCTCATCCCGGACCGGCAGAGTAACCGCGTGCGCAGGCTCCTCCTCCTGACGAGCTCGATCGTCTTCTTCGACACGCTCTTCTTCGCGGCGCTCACTCCGTTGCTGCCGCGATATGCCGAGACATTCGACCTCGGCAAGACCGGTGCAGGCGTGCTGGCGGCCGCGTACCCGGCCGGGGCATTCGTCGGCGCCATCCCCAGCGGTATCGTCGCGACGCGAGCCGGAGTTAAGCCCACAGTGGTGATTGGGCTCTCGGCGGTCGCTCTTTGCACCGTGCTCTTCGGGATCGTGAGCGATCCCTGGCAGCTCGACGTCGTGCGGTTCCTGCAGGGACTTGCCAGCGCGTTCTCCTGGACCGGTGCACTCGCCTGGCTCGTCGCCGCTGCCCCGTCGGCGCGGCGCGGCAGCCTGATCGGCACCGCCTTCGCGGCCGCGATCGGCGGTGACCTGTTCGGGCCGGTGCTCGGTGGTGTCGCGGCGGTCGCGGGCACGGGTTGGACGTTCGGCGCCGTGGGGATTGCGTCCCTCGGGCTCGTCGCATGGGCTGCAACGACGCCGTCGGCGCGGCCCGAAGCGCGCCAGCCCCTGCGCATGCTGGGACGCGCTCTCAGAGATCCACGCGTGCTGGGTGCGTTCTGGTTCGTCGTTCTCCCGGCGCTGCTCTTCGGCGCGGTCTCGGTGCTCGCGCCTCTACGGCTCTCGGTGCTCGGATTCGGGTCGGTCGCGATTGGGGCAGTTTTCCTCGTCTCGGCTGCATTCGAGGCGGCGAACAACGTCGTTGTCGGGCGGCTCTCCGACCGGCGCGGCCCGCTCTACCCGATTCGGATCGGGCTCGCAGCATCCGTCGTTGTGGCCGCAATCTATCCGTGGCCGGACAATGCCTACGTGCTTGCCGCCGTCATCGTCTGCGGCGGCCTCGCGTTCGGGACGTTCTTCACTCCGGGCATGGCGCTTCTCACCGACCTGTCCGAGGAGCGAGGGCTCGAATACGGCTACACGTTCGCGCTCGTCACCCTCGCCTGGGCGCCCGGCCAGGCGCTCGGCGCCGCGGGCAGCGCTGCACTCGCTCGCGCAACCCGCGACGCCGTTCCCTACCTCGCTCTTTCGGCCATGTGCGCGGTCACCTTCGCGGCGCTGTGGCGCGTGCGCAAGGACGGCTAGGGTCAGCGCGTGCAGAAGGTGCTCGTCGCGAACCGTGGTGAGATCGCCCTACGCGTTTTCCGCGCAGCACGCGACCTCGGGCTCGGCGCCGTTGCCGTCGTCGCCGCCGATGACCTCGGGTCGCTGCACGCCCGCGCCGCCGACGAGGTCGTCGAGATCTCCTCCTACCTCGATCCCGCGGAGCACCTGCGCGCTGCGACGCACCTGGGGGCGGACGCGATCCATCCGGGCTACGGCTTCCTCGCCGAGAACGCCGACTTCGCGGAGACCGTCACCGCGGCCGGGCTGACCTGGATCGGACCTCCGCCCGAGGCCCTGCGCGCCGGCGGCGACAAGCTCGCCGCGAAGGAGATCGCGGCGAGCGTAGGAGTGCCCACGATCCCGGAGATGAGCGAGCCGCCGTTGATCGTCAAGGCGGCGGCGGGCGGCGGCGGACGCGGTATGCGCGTCGTGCGCACGAGCATCGAGCTCGCCGACGCGGTGGCGGCGGCACAACGGGAAGCACAGTCGGCCTTCGGCGACGACCGCGTCTATCTCGAGCGGTACCTCGAACGGCCCCGGCACATCGAGGTTCAGCTGCTCGCCGACGCCCACGGCACGGTGCTGGCCCTGGGTCAACGCGACTGCTCCGTGCAACGCCGCCACCAGAAGGTGCTCGAAGAATCGCCGCCGCCCGGTCTCGACCCGGGCCTGCGTGGGGAACTGAGCGACGCCGCAGTCCGCTTCGCACACGCGATCGGCTACGTCGGTGCGGGCACGGCCGAGTTCGTGGTCGAAGGACGCGAGTTCTTCTTTCTCGAGCTCAACGGGCGAATCCAGGTCGAGCACCCTGTGACGGAGGCCGTCACCGGGATCGACCTCGTGCAATGGCAATTGCGGATCGCGCGTGGCGAGCACCTCGACCTGCAACCGGAGTCGCACGGAGCAGCAGTCGAGGTGCGTCTTTACGCCGAGGATCCGCGGACCTTCCTTCCCCAGGCCGGCCGAATCGAGGTACTGCGGCTTCCGGCATCGATCCGCGTCGACGCAGGCGTTGCCGAGGGCGACGAGATCGGCACCGGGTACGACCCGATGATCGCGAAGCTCGTCGCCTACGGCGCGACGCGAGACGAAGCGTTCGACCGCCTCGCCGACGCGCTTGCCGAGACGGAGGTCGCCGGAGTGACGACCAACCTGCCGTTTCTACGCTGGCTCGTCTCGCATCCGGTGTTGCGAGCGGGGGCCGCCTCGACCGCGTTCCTCCTCGAACATCCACCTCTGTCAGCCCCTTCAGCCACCGTGCCCGACTCCGTCTGGCGCGGCGCGTTCCGCCTCAACCTCCCGGGCCCGGCACCGCTGCCGCCGCCGGACGTCGACGCTGCTGCGCACCTGCAGAGAGCGGCGGAGGAGTCGAGCACGATCGTCGCCCCGATGCCCGGCACCGTGATCAAGGTGAACGTCGTGGCGGGGTCACCCGTCAAGGCCCGCGACCCGCTCGTCGTACTGGAGGCGATGAAGATGGAGACGCCCCTCGTCTCGCCCTACGACGCGACGGTGCGCGCTGTGCACGTGCGAGAGGGTGATCGTGTCGTCGGCGGCGCGGTGCTCGTGGAGCTCGCGGACTAGAAGATCTTCTGGAGCTTCATGGCCGCGCCCATGTCGCCCTTGATCTTCAACTTGCCGGTCATGTACGCCGTGGTCGGATTCTGCTCGCCGCTGATGATCTTCTCGAACGTCTCGGCGGACGTCTCGATCGTCGCGTCCGCGGTGCCCTCACCCTCGGTCACTGCAATCGCGCCGTCGGCGACATTGACGAGCCACTTGCCCTCGCCGTCGATGTCGAACTGGTACGAGTTCGTCATCCCCGCGAGCTTCGAAGCGTCCGCCCGCGACGCGAGGGTGTCGAAGAATTCCTTGGCTGCCACTGCTGCATCCGCTCCTTAGGTCGTCGGTTGACTCGCCAGTCAACCTACCGGAGCGGCTGACTAAGCCGCGCCCGCCTGCGGCAGGTAACGCTCGATGAGGAGATCCGAGAGCCGGCTCTGCGCAGCGGCCAGACGGCGGCGGTTTTCCTCGAGCTCCGACTGGCCCGCACCGCTCGCGCGCAGTTCCTGCCGCTCGGTGACGATCCGCCCGATCTCCTCGATCAGCGTCTCCACCGTGTGCGTCACCGCCCGCTTGTCACGCGCCGCATACATCAGTCTCCTCAGGCCAATCGGCTGTTGCCAACGTTCTCTCATGCCACGAAAGGGGGTTTCGACACACCGCCCCTTGCTCCTCGGTACCATCGCCCCCCGATGCGTGCCGAGCTGAGGGCGACGGCGTGAACTTCGACGTCGAGCGCGAACACAAGTTGGTGCGCGACACGGTTCGACAGTTCGCGTTGGAGAAGATCGCGCCGGTCGCCGAAGAGCTCGACCGTGAGAAGCGGTTCCCCTATGAGCTCGTGGCGGAGATGGCAGAGCTCGGGCTCATGGGCATGACGATCCCGGAGTCCTACGGCGGCGGTGGCACCGACACGCTCTCGTACGCAATCGCCATCGAGGAACTGACGCGCATCGACTCGTCCGTCGCGATCACCGTTGCGGCGCACCACTCGCTCGGAACGCTCCCCATCTACTACTTCGGGACCGAAGCACAGCGGCGTCAGTGGCTCCCCGACCTTGCCTCCGGCAAGGCGTTAGCCGCATTCGGCCTGACCGAGGCAAACGCCGGATCGGATGCGGGTGCGACACGCACCACGGCCGACCTCGACGGCGGGGAGTGGGTCGTCGACGGGTCGAAGATCTTCATCACCAACGCCGGCACCGACATCACCTCGTGCGTGACGATCACCGCGGTCACCGGCGAGGGCGAGATCTCGAACATCATCGTCCCCAACGGCACCGACGGTTACACCATCTCCGCACCGATGCAGAAGCTCGGCTGGCGCGCTTCCGACACCCGCGAGCTCTCGTTTCAGAGTGCGCGGGTCCCGGAGGAGAACCTGCTCGGCCCGCGCGGCGAGGGCTTCCGCCAGTTCATGGAGATCCTCGACGGCGGACGCATCTCCGTCGCGGCGATGGGTGTGGGTCTCGCTCAGGGCTGCTACGACCTTGCCTCGACGTACGCGCTCGGGCGCGAGCAGTTCGGCCGCCCGATCGCGAAGTTCCAGTCGGTGCAGGCGATGCTCGTCGACATGGCGACCGAGATCGAGGCTGCCCGCGACCTCGTGTGGAAGGCCGCCTGGGAGAAGGACCAGGGCCGAGACTTCGGCAAGACCGCTGCAATGGCCAAGCTCTTCTCCGGCGAGCTCTCACATCGGGCCGCGAACTGGGCGCTGCAGATCCACGGCGGTTACGGCTTCATGGACGAATACGCGATCTCGCGGCTCTACCGCGACCAGAAGATCCTGGAGATCGGCGAGGGGACGAATGAGGTTCAGCGGATGGTCATCGCTCGCCATCTCGGTCTCTAGCCTCGCCGGGGCGCTCCTCCTCGCAGCGCCTGCCGGGGCGCACCTGTCGATCAACCCCGATACGGTGCATACCGGCGCGCTCGTCGATCTCGTCTTCTCGGTGCCGAACGCCGCAGACCCCACGGGGATCGACCAGGTCACGATCGTGGCGCCCGCTGCCTTCGTGCTCGACGACGGCGAGACCGTCGCCGGCTGGACGCAGTCGCGGTCGGGCCAGACCCTCACCTGGAAGGGCGGCAACATTCCCCTGCGCCAGTACGCGCGCTTCGGGATCCGCGGCACCGCACCGCTGCAGGCGGGCACCGTGCTGTTCAACGTGCTCGTCGCCGACCGGACCGGATCGTCGCTCACCTACCGCGTCGACATCCAGGTGGTCGCCCACGCCCCGCGCGACAACGGAGCGCGTTCGCTCGGCAAGGCCGCGCTGATCGTCGCGGTGATCGGGGCCGCGCTGGCCCTGGCGGCGATGTTCGTCGCCCTGTACGTCTGGCTGCGACCGCCGCCCGCGTGAGTTAACCTCGGGAGCCGTGCTGCTCTTTCGGCAGTTCGTGGACGACGATCTCGGGTGCGCCTCGTACCTGGTCGGCGACCCCGAAGCGGGAGTCGCCGTCGTCGTCGACCCGGCCTTCCGGATCGAGCAGTACCTGGAGGCGGCGCTGGCAGCCGGCGTGCGCATCGAGCGGGCGCTCGAGACCCACACGCATGCCGACCACCTGTCGGGCCACGGGCGCCTGGCGCTCGAGCACGACGTGCCGGTGGCTATCCACCCGCTCGCCGACCCCGCGTACCCGTTCGAGCCCCTCGCCGACGGGCACGTGGTTGACGTCGGAGCGGTCCAGGTCCGCGTCGTGCACACGCCGGGCCATCGTCCCGAGCATTGCGCGTTCGTGGTCGACGACCACATCGCGTTGACGGGTGATTCTCTCTTCGTCGGTGATGCAGCGCGGCCCGATCTTGCCGTGGCCGCGCGCGAAGGCGCCCAGGATCTCTTCCACTCGCTCGCCAGGCTGACGGCGCTCGGCGACGCTGTCGAGGTCTACCCCGGCCACGTCGCGGGCTCGCTCTGCGGCGGCAACATGAGCAGTGAACGCTCCTCGACGATTGCACACGAACGTGAGACGAACGCTGCGCTCTCCTTCCGCGACGTGCAGGAGTTCGTGCTCGTATCGGCGTCGGTGTCGACGCCGCGACCGCCGACGACGGCGCTCGTCGTCTCCCTCAACCAAGGGCCGTGGGTCGGCCGGCCCGACGATCTCGTCGAGCTCGCGCAGCCTGGCGCAGCGACGGTGCTCGACGTTCGGCCGTTCGCCGACCACGCCGCCGGTCACGTGCCGGGCGCGATCAGCGTTCCGTTCAGCGGCTCGTCGTTCGGAACGAAGGCCGGGTTCGTGCTCGTCGCTGATGAGCCGGTGGTGCTCCATGCGCGCTCGCGCGAGGAGGCGATCGAGGCTGCGTGGGGGCTCTGGGCGATCGGGAGGCTCGAGCTCGCGGGCTACGTCCTGTCGCCTCATGCGACCGAGACGTTGGCCACGGTCGACGTGGCCGAGCTGAAGCGTCTGCTCGAGACCGCGGACGTGCAGCTCGTCGACGTACGCGAGACGACCGAACGCGACGACGGCTACATCCCCGGCTCCCGCAACATCCCGTACCGGCTCATCCGCAAGCTCGGCTGCGGCGCGCTCGAGCGCTCGAAGCCGGTGGTGACCGTATGCGAGAGCGGCCAACGTGCGACGATCGCCGCCTCCCTGCTGCAGCGCGACGGGTTCGACGTGCGCGCCGTCGCCGACGGCGGGACCGCGGACTTCACCGACACCGTCTCGTTCCGCCGCTGCGGCGGTGGATAATTGACTCTGCTCCGCGCGCCTGGCAGCGTGGCGTAATGGCCATTCCAACTGAGCCGATCGGAAGCATCCCGCGCCCGGCGGAGCTCGTGGCGGGGATGCAGAGAGCTGCGGAGGGCAGCATCTCCGACACGGAGCTGGCCGCACTGTTCGATCAGGCGGTCCGTCGTACCGTCAGCGAGCTCGAGGCGACCGGGTCACCGGTGATCACCGACGGCGAGCAACGCAAGCCGAGCTTCGTGACGTATCCGATCGCGGGCCTCGAGACGCTCGCCGGAGACGGCGTCGTGATCCCATTCGCGGATGGACACACACGCCAGCTTCCGGTCTTGACGTCCGGACCGTTCTGCTACGCCGCGTATGCCGATTCGTATCTGGTCGCTGCGCAGCAGGTGGCAACGCGTCCGGTGAAGCAGGCGGTGATCTCCGCATCGGCGGTGAGCCTCCTCTACCCGGCCGAAGGCATCGACGGTTACTCCCAAGAGGACTTTCTGGCTGATCTCGTCGACGAGGCCGAGACCGACATTCGTCGCTGCCTCGATGCCGGTGCCTACAACGTCCAGATCGACTTCACGGAGGCGCGACTCTCACTCAAGCTCGACCCTTCCGGAGGCCTGCTACGCAGCTTCGTCGAGCTGAACAACCAGGTGCTCGACCGGTTCCCTGCCGAGGTGCGCAGCGATCGCATCGGCGTTCATTCGTGCCCGGGCGGCGACCACGACTCGACGCACAGCGCCGACGTCGACTATACGGCGCTGCTCCCGACGCTTTTCGAGCTCCACGCGGGCGCGTTCTACCTCGAGCTCGCCCGCGAGGCCGACCCCGAAGCGGTGCTCGATGCCATCTCTGAGAACCTGAGGCCCGGCCAGCGGGTGTTCGTCGGCGTCACCGACCCGATCGATCCGAAGGTCGAGACGCCGCAGCAGGTCGCCGAACGCGTCCTCCTCGCCGCGAACCACATCCCGGTCTCTCAGCTCGGGACGACCGACGACTGCGGCTTCTCACCGTTCGCGGACGACGGCTCGACGGGACGTGAGACAGCCTTCGCGAAGATCCGTGCGCGGGTCGAGGGCACCGCGCTCGCCTCAGAGCAGCTCGGCGTCTGACCCGACGGAGGCACGGAGGAGAAGCAGTTTCGGCTACTTGAGGCGCTCGAACTCGTAGCCTGCTGCCGCAAGCGCGCTGCACAGCTCGACGCAGTGCTCCTCGTCCCGGGTGACGAGCGTCAACTCGACAGCGGTTCGGACGAGGCCGATGCCCATGCCCTCGCGCCGGTGGTTCACCTCGACGATGTTGCCACGGTGCTCGGCTACGAGCTGCAGAAGCTTCAACAGCTCGCCCGGATGGTCGGGGACACTCGTGCGCAGCACGAGATAGCGTCCTGCGCGCGCTAGGCCGTGCCGCACCACCGACATGAGCAGGGTGGCGTCGATGTTGCCGCCGGAGAGCAGCGCGCAAACCCCGCCGCTGCCACCGACGTTCCCTCGCAGGAGTGCCGCCACCGAGGCGGCCCCCGCCCCCTCGACGACGAGCTTGGAACGCTCGAGCAGCAACGTGATCGCTTCGGCGATCTCCTCGTCGTCGACGTGGACGACCTCGTCGAGCAACTCGTCGAGAATCGACATCGTGAGCTCGCCCGGGTGCTTGACGGCGATGCCGTCGGCGATCGTCCCCTGCCCCTCCCGGCCGGCCTGCACACCGACGAGCCGGACACCCGGTCGGAGCGACCGGAGCGCGATCGCAATCCCCGCAGCGAGCCCTCCACCACCGATCGGCAGGACGAACGTCTCCGCGTCGGGCAACTGCTCCGCCAGCTCGAGCCCAAGCGTGCCCTGCCCTGCGATCACGGCTTCGTCCTCGAACGCGTGCACGAACGTCGCACCGGCCTCCTCCGCGCGCGCCATCGCCTCGGTCAGCGCATCGTCGAACATCGCGCCGGCCAGCACGGTCTCGGCTCCGTAGTTGCGCGTCGCATCGACCTTCGCCATCGGTGCGTCCTGCGGCATGAAGACCGTGGCCCGGATACCGAGCTCGCGGGCGGCCCAGGCGACCGCCTGACCGTGATTCCCCGCGCTGGCTGCGACCACGCCCGCCGCGCGTTCGGCACTGCCGAGCCCCGTCAGCTTGTTGACAGCGCCTCGAATCTTGAACGAGCCGGTGCGCTGCAGGTTCTCGGCCTTCAGCCAGACGCGGCGGCCGGCCCGTCGCGAGAGCGTGCTCGAGCCATAGACGGGCGTCGCCCGCGCGTGGCCTGCGATGCGCTCGCGTGCCGCTTCCAGATCAGGGAGTGTCGGGGCTGTCCGTGTCGCCAACGTGGAACACCTTCTGGAGGATTTCACGAACCGCCGTCAGCGGGTCGAGCCGGCGTGCCTGGACCTCGTCGAGCAGCCTCCGCAGCTCCGCATCGTCCTGAACTGCACGCTCGATGTGACGACGCGCCCGATTCGACGCGACCTGGAAGACCTCGGAGGCGAGGTTTCGGCGCCGACGCGCATCGAGCTGCCCTTCTGCCTCGAGCCAGGCGCGATGCTCCTTGATCTTGTCCCACAGAGTCTCGACGCCCTCCCCGCGCATGGCCTCGGTGAGCACGATCGGGGGCTGCCAGCCTTCGCGCGGCCCGAGGGCGAGCACCTGGCGCACCTCGTTCAGCATCGTCTTCGCCATCGGGTGGTCCATCTTGTTGATCGCAATGACATCCGGGATCTCCATGATCCCGGCCTTCAGCGCCTGGATCGAGTCGCCCGATCCGGGCATCAACGCCAGCACGACGGTGTCGGCGATCGACAGGACGCCGACCTCGCTCTGGCCGGTGCCGACCGTCTCGAGGAAGACGATGTCCTTGCCCGCCGCATCGAGCACGAGCAGCGTCTGCAAAGTCGTCTCCGCGAGCCCGCCGAGATGTCCCCGGGTGCCCATGGACCGGATGAAGACGTCGGGGTCGAGGAAATGATCGGTGAGCCTGATCCGGTCCCCGAGCAACGCGCCCTGTGTGAACGGGCTCGAAGGGTCGACCGAGATCACGCCGACGGTCTGTTCCTCGGCTCGCACGAGGCGAATCAGCGCAGACACCAGGCTCGACTTGCCGACACCAGGCGGTCCCGTCAGCCCGACGGCGAATGCGTGGCCGGTCTTCGGATAGATGTCGCCAACCACCTCGTATGCGAGCGGGTCGCCGTTCTCGACGAGCGTGATCGCACGCGCGAGCGCACGCTGGTCGCCCGCCAGCACCGCTTCGACGAGACGCTCGCGCGTCCAGTTGCGCCGCTCGCTCACGCCGAGGATGCTACGCAGCCAACTCGCGGGGCAGAGCGGCGCTCGATCTGACCCCGCGCGCGAGCAGGAATGCCGTCAGGCCGCCGGTCACGATCAGCACGCCCGCAACCGCAAAGGTCCACCGCGCACCGACTGCGCTGGTCAACGCGCCGGCGGCAACCATGGCGAGCCCGAGCAGCGCGTTGTGCGCGCTGATGACGAGGGTGAAGGCCCTACCGCGCATCCGGTCGATCGTGTGCTCCTGAATGATCAGCACCGTCATCGGGAACGTCACTCCGTTGCCGAAGCCGGCGACTCCCATCGCGAGCGCGGCGACCCACACGTTCGGCGCGATGGCAGCACCCGTGATCCCGGCCGCCCATGGGACGAATCCGAGCGGGTAGACCCGGAGAGGCCTGCGCCGGCCGACGATCCTTCCCATGATCAGACTTCCGACGACGAGGCCGGCCCCGCTCGCCGTCCAGAGCAGGCCGTAGCCGAAGGCGCCCGAGTCGAGGGAGCGTGTCGCCAGGAAGATCTCGGAAACGTTGACGAGACCTGACGCGAGCATCGTCAACCCGAACGCAACCAGCACGATCAGGAGCGCACGGGACTGCCGGAACGTGGCGAGGCCGTCCCTGAGATCGCGCCAGCGCCCGCGGGTGATGCCCTGCTCACTCTGCAGGAACCTGGCGGGTATCCGCACGAGGAGCAGCGCCGAGAACAGGAACGTGACGGCGTTGATCCAGTAGACGACATCCGGGCTCGACCAGGCGACGATCGCGCCACCGAGGATCGGGCCGACGGCGGTCGCCAGCCAGTCGGTCGCCTGCAGCAGGGACGTCGCGCCCGCGAGATCGGGCTCCGAGACGAGATTTGGCACACCGGCGAGGACGGCGGGCCGGAAGAACGAGTTGGCGGTTCCTGCGACCGCGGCGAGCAGGATGATCGCGATCGGTGTGCCCACGAACGGCAGTGCGCAGAACACAGCGAGCCGCACGAGGTCTGCAGTGACGACCAGCCGCTTGCGCGAGAGCAGGTCGACCAGCGGGCCCGCGACCAGGCCGACGATCACCGACGGCAAGAAGGTGACGATGAAGAGAGCGCTCACCCACCACGGCGAATCGGTGCGCTGCTTGATGTCGAGGGTGAGGGCGATCGTCGCCATCCAGGTCCCGACACCGGAGCCGAGCGTTGCGAAGAAGAGCAGCCGGAAGTTGGCGTAACGGAGCGCCGGCAGGTGCCGGCTGAGCGAGAACCGCCCGCCCGCGCCGTCGCTCACGCGCGAGTCAGAGCCCGTCCGAGCGCTGCTGCAAACAGGTCGAGCTCCTCCGGGGTGCCGACCGAGATTCGAATCGCCGTCGGCGAACCGAACCCCGCGAGCGGCCGGACGATGATCCCCTCGTGCAGCAGCCGGTCGAAGAGCGCGCCGGCGCCGGCGCCGACGTCGACGTAGAGGAAGTTGCCGACCGACGGCACGGGCTCGAGGCCGTGCTCGGCCAGTGCCTCTTCCAACTGACCGAGCCCCGCCGTGTTGACCGCCCGCCGGCGCGCGATCTCTGCGTTGTCGCCAATGCTCGCGATCGCCGCAGCCTGTGCCGACGTCGTGAGGTCGAACGGCCGACGCACCTTCGCCATCGCTGAGCACACGAGGCGTGGAGCGACGGCGTAGCCGACCCGGAGCCCGGCGAGCCCGTAGATCTTCGAGAACGTCCGCAACACCGCCACGCGATGCCCCGCCTTCAGATAGCGCTCGACGGCATCCGGGTAGTCCGGCCGCTCGATGTACTCGAAGTACGCCTGGTCGACGACGGTGAGCACGTGGCTCGGCACGCGTTCGAAGTACCCGTCGAGCTCGTCGACGGTGTTCATCGTCCCGGTCGGATTGTTCGGGTGGCAGATGTAGACGAGCTTCGTGCGGAGATCGATCGCATCGAGCAGTGCTCCGAGCTGGTAGCGATGATCGGCCAGCGGGACGAGCGTCGTCTCGGCACCCTGCTTGCGGGCGTAGATCACGTAACTCGGGAACGACGGCCAGCCACAGACGATCCGATCGCCGGGATCGAGGATCGCCTGGCTGATCATGTCGATGCACCCGTCCGCGCCGGCTCCCACGCTGATCTCGTCGGCCGCGACGGCGTGCCGCGCGGCCAGCGCCTCGTGCAAGCGGTAGCTGCCGCCGTCCGGGTACCGGTTCAGGTCTCGGGCGGTGCGGTCGAGCGCTTCGAGCGCCGACGGGAACGGACCGAACGGCCCCTCGTTCGACGCCAGCTTGATCACCCGGTCGAGGCCGAGCTCGCGCTGCACGTCCTCGACGGGCTTCCCCGGCTGATACGGCGTCAACCCGTTGACGCTCGGCCGGAAGAAGGCGTCGTCGAAGCTCTCGAACCCGCTCGTCACATTGCGGGACCCTACCCGGGCGGTCGGCATCTACGCCTTGTTGATGCGCACTGCGGTGCCGTAGGCGCAGATCTCGGTCCAGGTGTCGCCCATCTCGGATGTGTCGAAGCGCATCGCGACGATTGCATTCGCGCCCTTGGCCTCCGCCTCGTCGGTCATGCGCTGGATGACGTCGTTTCGGCTGTCGACCAGCGCTTTCGTCATTCCCTTGAGCTCCCCGCCCATCATCGACTTCAAGCCGGCGCCGAACTGGGAAAAGGCGTTTCGCGAGCGTACGGTGAGACCGAACACCTCGCCGTAGACGTCAGTGATCTCGTAGCCGGGAATGTCGTTCGCGGTCGATATCAGCACAGTTCGAGCACCTCCGAGTCGCCGGGCGGGACGGGTTGTCGGCAGAGCCTCCCACACGCGCACCCCTCGAGAGTGCCTAGGCTGCAGGAATGCCGGAGCTCGGTCTCTTCCCGCTTCCGATCGTCCTCGTTCCGACCGAACGAATCCCGCTGCACATCTTCGAGCCGCGCTATCGGGAGCTGATCGAGGAGTGCACCGCGACGGACACGGAGTTCGGGCTCGCGCTGTCGACCGGCGACGGCGCGGTGCACGAGGTCGGAACGCGCGCCCGTGTCGCAGACGTGCTCGAGGTGCTCGAGGACGGCCGGATGAACATCATCGTCGAGGGCGGCGAACGGTTCCGCCTGCTCGAGCTGACGACGGGCCGCGCCTTCACGACCGGCCTCGTCGAGCAGCTCGAGGACGAGGACGATCCGGCGGATCAGGCAGACGTCGAACATGCGCTCGAGCTGTTCGGCGACCTGGCTGCGCTCGCAGACAGCGACGTCGATGTGCCCGATCCGTCTTCGCCCACATTCGACTGGGAGCTGTCGGCGCGCGTCGACTTCGGGGTCGACCCCAAGCAGGAGATCCTCGCGATGACCTCGCCGCGCCTGCGAATGGCGCGGCTCGTCGAGGTGCTCGAGACGGCGCTCGAGGCCCTGCAGGCAGAACAGCTGCTGCGCGAGCGCGCCGGGCGGAACGGCAAGGTCACGCCGCTCGATCCCGACGTCTGAGCACGTCGCCGGATCAGGTTCGGCCGGTAGTGACGATCCCGGCTCCGCCCCGGCGCGCGTCGCCTGCAGCCGCGAGCGAGCCGTCCTTCAGCTCCACCGCGTTCGTCCCGCCGAAGAACAGGTTGCGTCTGCGCCAGCGCACGACGTCGTACCCGAGCGCCTCCACACGATCGAGCACTGCCGGATCGAAGCCACCCTCACAATGCACGTGGGGCTCGTCGACGTGCACACGCGGGTGGTCGATCGCCGTCGCGACGTCGAGACTACGGGCGACGACGTGCGCGATCACCTGCATGATCGCCCCGCGCAACCGCACCGACCCCGCGCTGCCGACCACGAGGCGCGGCCCTTCGGTGCCCACCACGACCGTCGGCGCCATCATGCTCGTCAGCCGCCTGCCTGGGGCGGTCGGACCGCCGGCGACCAGGTCGTACTCGCCGAGCATGTTGTTCAGCTGGATGCCGGTACCGGGGACGATCACGCCCGACCCGGAGCCGGTCGACGACGAGAGCGACGCTGCTGTGCCCTCGGAATCGACCACCGACACGTGGGTCGTCCCGGCCGGTGCGGGCTCGACGAGCCCCGGCGCTCCTGCCTCCATCCGCGCCAGGCCTCGTGCGATCCCCTCGGTGGACAGAAGCCGGCCCGCGAGCCCGCCCCGGTGCAGGCCGCTCGTGAAGCCTTCTGCGCGAACGCGCGTCTGCTCGCGCATCACCTCTACGAGGGATGTGATCGACTCGACACTCCCAGCGTCGCCATGCCCCGCCCGCGCGAGCAGCCCGAGGCCGTAGGCGATGAGGATCCCGCCGGACGACGGCGGCGGATTGGAGATCACCTCGTGCCCGAGGTACCCGACGCGCACCGGCCGGCGCCAGGCGACCCGGTAGTCGGCCAGGTCGCGCTCGGTGATCCCGCCTCCGCCCTCGCCCACCGTGCGCACGATCGATCGTGCGAGCTCGCCGCGGTAGAGAGCCGCCGCCCCTTCGGCGGCGATCTGCTCGAACGTCGCACCGAGATCGGGCAGCCGCAGCGTGTCGCCCGGCCCCAGCCGTGACCCGTCAGGGCGGCTGTACACGCGCCGGCCCTCGTCGGTGTGCCGCAGGATCAGGTCGAGGATGGCGTGCAGGTGCGCCTGAGGGCGCGAGACCTCGACGCCACTCCGTGACAGCTCGATCGCTGGCTCGAGCAGGATCGGCCACGGCAGCCGGCCATAGGCCCGATGCACGGCCTCGAGACCGGCCGCGGCGCCGGGCACCGCGCAGGAGGCCTCGCCGATCCGGAAGACCTGGGTGGTCTCGCTGTCGCCACCGAAGGCGACGTCGATCGCATGCATCTCCGCCTCGGTGGGCGCGGGACTACCGATCCCGGGCGTCGAGACGAAGAAGTCCGCCACCCGCGCCGGGCGCCCGTCGGACGGGACGACGAGCGCGAAGCCGCCGGCCCCCGGGCCGGTCAGCGGGCTTTCGGTCACCCAGGCCGCGAAGGCAGCGGCCACGCAGGCGTCGACCGCGTTGCCGCCCTCCTCGAGCACCCGCGCGCCCGCAGCGGCAGTCAGCAGGTGGCCCGCGGCAACAGCACCCCTCATGAATGGCCGCTGACGGCCGATGACGACAACGTGTTGGGCATTCCTCCCCGAATCTTCACCGTTTCCGCACTAACTCGCCGCGATCCTTTGGGGTCCAACCAACGAAGGCCCCTGTCATGATCCTCTCCCGCCGGAAACTCCTCATCTCCGCGGCGGCCCTCGCCCTCGTTCTGGGCGTGGCCTCGTCGCCGCAGCTGCTCGGCGCTCACGTCGCCTCGGCTTTCGAGTCGTTGCGCGGCGCCGAGCGGCACTGGCTTCTGGTCGCGGCACTCGGGTTCGTGGCCGCATTCGCCTGCACGGTCGGCGCCTGGCGGGCTGCGCTGAGCGCTGCGGGCGGCCGGGTCTGCCCCAGACGGGCCGCCGCCAGCCTCGGCGTCGGAGCGATGGTCAACTCGTTTGCGCCCGCCAAGCTCGGAGACGCCGTGAAGATCGCGCTCTTCTCGAAGGCGATCGACGCGCCCGGCCGAATCTGGACGGCGGGCGGTGTGTACGCCGCATTGGCAGCCGCACGCTCGCTGATGCTCGCTGCGCTGCTGGTGGCTGCCTCGGCGACCGGCGCGCTGCCGCTGTGGCCTGTGTTCGTGCTCTGCGGGATCGTCGCTGTGCTCGCCCTGGCAGCCGCGCTGTCCGGTCGCCTCCGCCGCCACCCGCGCATCGCCCAGATGCTCTCCGGCCTCGTCGCGCTCGAGCGCTCCCCACGAGCGCTCGCGACGGTGCTCGGGTGGACGGCCGGCATGGTACTGGCGCGCCTCGGTGCGACTATGGCGATCGCGGCCGCGCTCGACATCCCGCACCCGGTGCTCGCAGCGCTCCTGATCCTCCCGGCACTCGATGTCGCCTCCGCCTTCCCCGTGACGCCAGGCTCGATCGGCATCGGGAGCGGCGCGGTCGCGGTCGCGCTCGCGAGCCGCGGCATCGGCATGAACGAGGCGCTGGGTGTCGGCTTCGCGATCCAGGCGGTCGAGACGTTCGTCAGTGTCGGCGCCGGCATCTTCGGGGCGCTCTACCTCGCGGGCTCGCGGTCGGCCGTCCGCCGCTGGACGTTGCGCGTCGCAACGGTCGGTGCATCGGCGGCGCTCGCCACCGGCGTCGGCTTCGCGGTCTTCTTGGCGTTCTAGGAGACCTAGGGCTCGCGCAGGAAGGATGGCGGCTCGAGCACCTCGCCGAACCCGGCCGACGCCGCCGTCACGAACGTTCCGCGCTTCGATGCCGAGCGGCCGCCGATGCCGGTCGCGACGACGGTGATCCACATCTGTCCCTCGAGCCGGTCGTCGATCGTCGCACCGAAGATGATGTTCGTATCGTCGGTGGCGGCTTCCCGTACCGCCTCCGCAGCTTCGTTGACCTCGTAGAGCGTCAGATCGTCGCCGCCCGCGATCGAGAGCAGGATGCCGCGCGCGCCTGTGATCTCGGTCTCGATCAACGGGCTGCGCAGCGCACGCTCCGCTGCTTCCTTGGCACGGTTCTCACCCGTCGCATAACCGATGCCCATCAGCGCCGAACCGGAGTCGGCCATGATCGTGCGGACGTCGGCGAAGTCGAGGTTGATCAGGCCCGGATTGGTGATCAGGTCGCAGATGCCCTGGACGCCGTGGCGGAGCACATCATCCGCGATCCGGAATGCGTCGAGCATCGACGTCGACTTGTCGAGCACCTCGAGCAGGCGGTCGTTGGGCACCACGATCAACGTGTCGCACGCCTCGCGCAGCGCCTGCAGCCCGTCGTCGGCCTGCTTCTTGCGGCGGGTCCCCTCGAACTTGAACGGGAGCGTCACGATCCCGACCGTCAAGGCGCCGAGCTCGCGCGAGATCCGCGCGACGACGGGCGCCGCGCCCGAGCCCGTGCCGCCGCCCTCGCCTGCGGTGACGAACACCATGTCGGATCCGCGCAGCGCACGCTTGATCGCGTCGTAGCCGTCCTCCGCAGAGCGGCGACCGATTTCCGGGTCCGCGCCGGAGCCGAGGCCCTCGGTGATCTCACTGCCGATGTGGATCTTGGTCGAGGCATCACTCATCTGAAGCTGCTGGATGTCCGTGTTGACCGCGATGAAGTCGACCTGGTTGATCCCGGCGTCGATCATGCGGTCGACCGCGTTCAGGCCGGCTCCGCCGACACCGACGACGCGAATGACGGCGAGGTACGACGCGCTGTCGCGGGCGCGCTCGAGACGCGCAGGCTGTTCGGGAAGCGGGTCGAGCCAGCGCGCGAGTGAACGCTGCTCCGCGGAGCTCGGCTCGGGGCCGGTCTCCGATTCGGGCGCCGGTGCGACCGCGCGGATCGGCGTCGGGTCGGGCGAGGGGGGCTCGGGCTCCTCGAGGATGGGCGCCGGCGTGACCGGCGGCTCTGTCGGGAGCTGCTGCTGCTCGCCTTGCTCGTTCTTCGACTGCCGCTGCGCCGCTTCCGTTGCCCGGAAGAGGTCGGCAAGCGGCCCCTCACGCATGCTGGCGCGATTTCTGGCCACTGAGCACCTCCTTCGCAAGGTCACGGTACATCCGGGCCGCTTCGCCCGACGGTTCGTAGGCGAGAACGGACGCTCCCTTGACCGGCGCCTCGGCGAAGCGCACGGTCTTTCGAATGCGGGTGTTGTAGACGAGATCGCCGAAGCTCTCGCGGAGGATCTCGTCGGCTTCACGGGAGTGCGTGATGCGCTTGTCGAACATCGTCGGGACGATCCCGATGATCTCGACCTTCGGGTTCAGGTTCTCCCGCACCATCGCGAGGGTGTTCTCGAGTTGCACGAGGCCGCGGAGCGAGAGGTATTCGGTCTGGACCGGGACGACGACGCCCGTGGCCGCGACGAATGCGTTGATCGTCAGCAGGCCGAGCGAAGGCGGTGTGTCGATCATGATGAAGTCGTAGTCGTCTCTGACCGGCGCCAGCGCCTTCTCGAGCGCGCGCTCGCGGCCGATCTGGCTCGAGAGCGCCATGTCGGCGCCGGCGAGGTCGATCGACGAGACGGCGATGTCCACCTCGACGGTCTGGATCACCTCGGTGATCGGGAGGCGGTGGACCAGGACGTCGAACATCGAGGTCGCGATGGTGTCGGGGTTGAGGCCCTGCGACATGGTCAGGTTCCCTTGCGGGTCCAGGTCGACCAGCAGCACCTTGTAGCCCTGCTCGGCGAAGGCGACGCCCAGGTTCAAGGTCGTCGTCGTCTTCGCAACACCGCCCTTCTGATTCGCGAGAGCGATCACCTGAGTCTCGCCACGCGAAGGCACGCTCGCAGGGCGAACGTTGGGACGCGGAAGGAGGCGCGCGAGACCCATGTGAAGCGCCATTTCGGGTTGGTTCAGCTCATTCCTTCGTCTCCACGCGAAGTTTCGCCACTGCAGCGCCGGCCCGGGCGTCGCCCTCCGCCCTCGCCCACGCCTCGGCCTCGGGCACGAGCGCCCGCAACTCGACCAGCAACTCGCTCGCAGGCCCAGCCGCCCGCAGAGCCTCGATCCGCTCGAGGCGGGCCAGTACGCCCTCCGCCAGATGACTCTGCTCGTCCATGCGACGACCGTAGCCGGACACCTGTGACGTGTCTGTGCCTGCTCCGTGGAAAGAGCGGTACGTCTGTCTAGGCGACGCGAAGGACGGACGCCGGCCGCGGCCGGATCCCGAGCAGCGTGTCGTCCAGCGCGAGCACGAGCTCGTCCCGGTTCCCACGGAGAAGTGTCTCGACGAGGGCTCGCCGAACCGCGTCCCTCGCCTCGCGGCCGAGCCGCTCGGCCCGGAGGGTGACGAGCAGCTCCTCCCGCTCGCGCCCCTTCTCCGTCAGCAGAACGGCGGCGCGCATGGTGGCCGCCCACGCCCCGCCGTCTCCGCCGAGCAGGCAGACGAGACCTTCGCGGATCTGCGCCGAGCGAAACGGCTCTTCCGAGAAGAGCGACAGCTCCCAGCGATCGAGCGCTTCGCCGAGCTCACGGTCGGTGTCGGCGAGCGTCAGCCGCTCGCGAAGCTCGGCCGCCAGCCCGGCGCGCACCTTGTCTAGACGTGTTGCTTCGCCGCGTGGTTGTGTCGCCGCGATCGGAAGCAGAGGCGAGATGCGCAACGGCCTGAAATCGAGCCGTTCGAAGACGACGGGGCCGGCCGCGATCGCGCCGGCCGTCGCGAGTCGCAGGGCTGTGATTGCATCGGCGAGCTCCGCCGCCGCATCCGGGGGCTCCGACTCGTCGGGCTCCAGGTCGCGCCGCAGCTCCAGCAGGAGCAGCCGGTCGGTGTCGCGCCCGAACTCGGCCGGCATCAGGCCGTGTGCCTCGGGCCACAGCTGCGAGATCTCGCCCGGCACGATCGGGCGCAGCGTCATGCCGCCCCCGAGGTCGGCGTCGTTCCCGGCCGACAGCCCGATCACCGGCGCGAGCGCGACGTAGGTGCGCGCGGTGCCGAACAGCGTCTGCTCCAGATCGGCGTACGCCGCGTCGAAGGCGTCGTCGTGCCAATCGAAGCCGCCGCTCCGCTCGACGGTCCAGGTGAGCATCGGGACGAGAATCGATCGGAACAGCGCCTCGTCGCCCGTGTCGCCGATGCCGGAGTGGGCGCGCGCGAAGATCGCCGCCGCCGGCTCTCGCTTCAGATCATCGATCGCGTTGCGCGCGTCCGGCAGCCGGCGCAGCGTTGGTGCCTGCTCCTCGACGAAGCTGCGCACGAGCGGCCGGTACTCGTAGAGCGAGGGGCCGTCTCGTGTGGTGTGCTCCTCGAACGCGAAGGGGATCTGCGCGCCGCGCTCCGCCGCGAACGCCCCGAGGCAGAACGCACGCAGCGACTCGTAGAGATGCGGGGCGCGAGGCACGTCCTGGAGTTACACACGCGGCGGGTCGTCTCCTGCCTGACAGGTCGGGCACCAGTAGGTCATGCGGTTGTCGTCGCCCTGGCCCCACGAGCGGATCTGCGATCCGCAGCGCGGGCACGGCCGCCCGACGCGGCGGTAGACCTGGTGGCCGCGCGGGCGGGCCTCGTCGACCGACGCGCGCATCAGCTCGGCCGCGGCTTCGAGCGCGCGACGCCGTTCCGTGTCCGGCACGTCGCGCAGCCGTCGCCACGGTGAGAGCCCGGCGTCCCACAGCGCCTCGGCGAGCCACATGTTCCCGATTCCGGCCACGAGCGACTGATCGAGCAGCGCCTCCCCGAACCAGAGCATCCGGTCGGCGGCGCGCAGCCGCGCGAGCATCGCCTCGAGCCGTGGCGGCCGCTCGAGGATGTCCGGGCCAAGCCGGGCGATCGCCCGTGTGTGCAGCTCGAGCACCGGCCCGTTCCAGAGCACGCCTTCGGCTCGGTCTCCGCGCAGGACGAGCCACGGCTTGCCGCTCCGTCGGCCGCCCGGCGGCGCCACGGTCCAACGGCCGGACAGACGCAGGTGGGAGCGCAGCACGATTCCTCCGTCGAAGCGGAAGATCAGGTTCTTGCCGTGCGCCTCGACCGCCTCGAGCACGTGACCGTCGATCCGCTCGGCCACGCGCTCGGCGCGGGCCCGCGGATGGGGCGAGTCCGCGGCTATCCGCTGGCCGACCAGCACCTGGAGGCGCTTCGCTGCACGGTGGATCGTGTCCCCCTCGGGCACGGCCGCCACCGTAACGGCTGGCACAGTGACGCGGTGAGCCGCGCCCGCTCAGCCGCAGCCGGAGCCACGGCGGCCCTCGCCTGGGCGGCCGCGGAACGGATCGACCGAAAGGTCTTCGCGAACGACTACACCGATGTTGCGCTGCTCGGCAAGTTCGCCACCCGCTCGCGTGCGTGGCCGGTCGCGGGCCTCACTCTGCATGCAGCAAACGGTGCCGCCTTCGGCTTCGCCCTCGACCTCGCGCGCCGCCGCACGTCGATCCCGCCACGGCAACTGGCGCTCCGCCTCGCACTCGCCGAGCACCTGCTGCTGTTCCCGCTCGGAGCGCTGATCGACCGGTACCACCCGGCCCGCGGCGAGCCGGGACTGGAGCGGGTGTTCGGCGGCCGCGCGTTCGCACAAGCGACTCTGCGTCACACGTTGTTCGGGCTCGTGCTCGGGCGGCTGGCCGAGTGATCGACCTCGACGCTCCGGTCGTTCAGGCTCCGCTCGCCGGCGGCCCTTCGACGCCGGAGCTCGCCGCGGCCGTTTCGAACGCCGGCGGCCTCGGCTTCGTGGCCGCTGGCTACCTGAGCGGCGGAGGGCTCGCCGAACAGATTCGCCGGACGCGGGAGCTGACCGACAAGCCGTTCGGGGTCAACGTCTTCGTGCTCCGTGAACAATCCGTCGACGACCGCGCAATCGCGGACTACGCGAGCCTGCTCGCCGGTGAGGCCGCGCGCTACGGCGTCACACTCGGAGAGCCGCGGTTCGACGACGATGACTTCGCGGCGAAGCTCGACGTCATCGCGGCGGAGCGGGTGCCTGTCGTCTCGACGACCTTTTCGTGTCCGCCGCCGGAACTGATCGCGCGCGTGCACGAGGCGGGCGGTGAGGTGTGGGCGACCGTCACGAGCGCGGTCGAGGCAAGGGCCGCCCGTCGGGCCGGCGCCGATGTTCTGGTCGCCCAGGGGGCGGAGGCCGGTGGGCACCGCGGCTCGTGGAACGACGACGACGGCCCGGAGCTCGGGTTGATGGCCCTGCTCTCGAGCATCGACGTCTCGCTGCCTTTGATTGCAGCAGGCGGAATCGCAGACGCGAACCAGGCTGCTGCTGCCCTGAAGGCCGGGGCGACGGCGGTGCAGGCAGGGACCGCCTTCCTGCTGTGTCCCGAGGCCGCAACGGCCGCGCCGTTCCGGCAGGCGATCGCAGCCGGGGGCGAGACAGCGATGACGCGGGCGTTCACCGGGCGCCGGGCACGTGGGATCGTGAACGAGTTCATGCGCGCGCACCCGGAAGCACCGAGCGCGTATCCCCAGATCCATCACCTGACCGCGCCGCTCCGCGCAGCTGCACGCGCCGCCGGCGACGCGCAGCGCATCAACCTCTGGTCGGGGACGGAGTTCCGTCGCGCGGAGGCGCGATCGGCCGCCTCGATCGTGTCGTCGCTAAGCGCGTAGCACGGCGCGCCGCGGCCCCGCGAGGAAGCCGGCGTCCACGAGCAGCTGCATCGCGTCGGTCTCGACGACGGGCTCCCCGTCGAACCGCTCGACGGCGAGCCGCTTCACGCCGCCGGCCCGGACGTGCGCGACCAGCGCGGCGAGCGCCGGGCGCAGCCAGTCGTCCTCCGGATCCCGCAGCGGCACGAGCGAGCGCCCGCCCCGCTCGACGTACAGCACCGGCTCGCCTCCGAGGGAGACGAGATAGGCGCCGGCGACGCGCGCCGCGCGTGCCCCGGCCCGGCGCGGCCACGGCAGCGCGGCTCCGTAGGGCTGCGCCGGATCAGCGGCGGCGAGGACGAGCGCGCCGCCGTCCTGTTCGCGGTCGCGAAGCTCGCGCAGACGCTCGACCGCTCCGCCGAGCGCGAACTGCGCGCCGCCGAGTCCCTCCACGAAATAGCCCCGCCGGCAGAGCCCGAGTGTCTCGAGCGCACGCAACTCCGCGTACACGGCGCCGTAGCCGCCGGGAATGCCCTCCGCTCGGACGCCGTCGCGGGTGACGATGCCCTGCCGCTCGAGCAGCAGCTCGGCGAGCGCGCGGCGATCGGGTGCGCCGCCGAAGAGACGCTCCGTGCGCGACCACCGGCCCACAGTGGCCGTCTGCCCCTCGACGCGCCGCCGCGAGAACCGGCGAGGTCTCCGCTCCGCCTTTGGTGAGCCGAAGCGTCGCGCTGCGCGGAGCGGTGTCCAGGCGTCGTTCGTCACCTCACCCGCCCAGACGAGGTCCCAGAGCGCCGGCAGCGCGACGGTGTCCGCGAGCCCGGTCTCGATCAGCAGCTCATCCCAGAAGAGCGCGCCGGCGAGGGCAGTGCGAATCCGGTCGTGCTCTGCTCCCTCCGGCTTCGGCGCCGCAGGCACCTGACCGAGCGCCGCCGCGTCCTCACGGAAGTACAGCGCGACGCGATCCTGACCGGCGCCGATCCACACAACCTCGCCGCTCGCCGTGAGCGCATCGAGATGCTCCGGCCGGTAGCCCGGAACGCGCCTTGGCAGGATCTCGCTCTCCCACAGGGCAACCGGCAGCGGGAGGGCCTGCAGCGGGACCAGCGCCTCGCGCAGCGAAGCGCGACGATCGACGCCGTGCCACGAGGGCAGGAACCGCCCGAGCGCCTCCTGGTCGACCGGCTCCACCTCGCGGCGCAAGGCAGCGAGCGAGACGCGCCGCAGCCGTCGCAGCACATCGGGGTCGCACCATTCGCGCTCGACGCCACCCGGCCGCAGCTCGCCCCGAACCAGCTGCTCGGCCTGCTCGAGCTCGGCTAGGACCTCACCCACGTCACGCCCGAAGCGGTCGTTCGCCTGGGCGGTCGTGAACGGGCCGTGACCCTTGGCGTAGCGCAGCACGAGCTGGCGCAGTGACTCGGGGCCGCCTTCCAGGAACGCGTCGGGGAGACCCGACGGGGGCATCACACCGAGCGCGTCGCGATAGCGGCCGGCGTCCTCGACGGCGATCAGCCGCTCATCGCCGGCGATGCGCACGACGAGGGCGCGGCGCTCCTCGAGCAGCGGTTCGGCGAGGGCGGCGTCGTATTCCTCTACGCGCAGGTCACCTCGCAGGCGCAGCTTGTCGTGCAACTGGTCGGGTGTCCTCGGCTCGCCGCGCAGCTGCCGCTCGACCTCGTCGACCGCGTCCGCGTCGAGCAGGTCGCGCAGCTCTTCCTGCCCGAGCAGCTCGCGCAGCAGGTCGCGGTCGAGTGAGAGCGCCTGCGCACGGCGCTCGGCCGGCGGCGTGTCGTCCTCGTACATGTAGGTCGCGATGTAGTCGAAGAGCAGCGAAGCCGAGTACGGCGACGCGCTCTGGGTCTCCACCTCGACGAGATCCAGTTCGCGTGTCTTCAGTCCCTGGAGCAGCCCGCGCAGAGCGGGCAAGTCGAAGACGTCCTGGAGACATTCACGGTAGGTCTCGAGGATCACCGGGAAGCTGCCGTACTTCCTCGCGACCTGCAGGAGCGACTGGGCCTTCAGCCGTTGCTGCCACAGCGGCGTGCGCTCGCCCGGACGCCTCCGCGGGATCAGCAGCGACCGGCCGGCGTTCTCGCGGAACCGTGCACCGAAAAGTGCGGTGTCCCCGACCTCGGCGACGACGAGGTCTTCGATCTCCCCGGGATCGATCATCAGGTCGTCGGTGGGAGGCGGCGCGTCCGATTCGGGGAAGTGCAGTGCAATGCCGTCGTCGGACCAGATCGACTGGGCTTCGATCCCGTGCGCCTCTCGCAGCCGTGCGGCGATCGCCATCGCCCACGGGGCATGCACGCGGCTTCCGAACGGAGAGAGGATGCACACGCGCCAGTCGCCGATCTCGTCGCGGAAGCGTTCGATCACGATCGTGCGGTCGGACGGGACGACCCCGGTCGCACGCTCCTGCTCGCGCAGGAACGTGAGCAGGTTGTTGGCGGCCCGCTCGTCGAGATGGAACTCGCCGCGGAGTCGCGTCGCTGCCAGCTGGTCCGTGAGCGCCGACAGCTCGCGCGATGCGGCGCCGATCTTCTGGCCGAGCTCGTACGGACGGCCGACACCCTCCCCTTTCCAGAACGGGACGGCGCCCGGCAGTCCCGGCGCAGGCGAGACGAGCACACGGTCGCGCGTGATCTCCTCGATCCGCCAGGTCGACGCGCCGAGCAGGAACGTCTGTCCCGCACGCGCCTCGTAAACCATCTCCTCGTCGAGCTCGCCCACCCGGCCCCCGCCGTCGACGAGGAAGACACCGAAGAGGCCGCGATCGGGGATCGTTCCCGCATTCGTGACCGCGAGCCGCCTGGCCCCGTCACGCGCACGGATCACCCCACCCGTCCGATCCCAGACGATGCGCGGCCGCAGCTCGGCGAACTCGTCGGAGGGGTATCGGCCCGCGAGCATGTCGAGGACGTTCTCGAGCTGCTGTCGAGACAGATCCTTGAAGGGGTACGCACGCGTCACGAGCAGATGAAGGTCATCGACCGAGATCTCTGCGTCCGCAGCGATCGCCACGACCTGCTGAGCGAGCACGTCCAGCGGGTTCCGCGGTATGCGTGTCTCCTCGATCTCGCCCTCACGCATCGCGCGGGCGACCACCGCCGACTCGAGCAGATCGGCGCGGAACTTCGGGAAGATGCGCCCCTTCGACGTCGCGCCCAGCTCGTGTCCCGCGCGCCCGATCCGCTGCAGGCCGCGTGCGACCGACTTGGGCGACTCCACCTGGATCACCAGGTCGACAGCGCCCATGTCGATGCCGAGCTCGAGGCTCGACGTGGCGACGAGGCAGGGGATCCGCCCTGCCTTGAGATCTTCCTCGACCACGACGCGCTGCTCGCGGGCCAGCGAGCCGTGGTGAGCGCGCGCAATCTCCTTCTCCGCAAGCTCGTTCAACCGCAACGCGAGCCGCTCCGCCAGGCGGCGGTTGTTGACGAAGACGATCGTCGAGCGATGCTCCTCGACGAGCCGCAGCACCTCCGGGTAGATCGACGGCCAGATCGAGTGCGCGCCGTGCTCGGTGCCGCTGTCCATCTCTTGACCGTCGGCCGGCACCGGCTGCGAGAGGGAGGCGGTCGACCCGAGCTCGCGCATGTCCTCGACCGGCACGACGACCTCGAGATCGAGCTCCTTCCGCGTGCCCGCATCGACGATCGTGATCGGCCGGCCGCCGCTGACGAACCGGCCGATCTCCTCGATCGGCCGCTGCGTCGCTGAGAGGCCGATCCGCTGGACCGGTCTCTCGGCCAGCGCTTGCAGGCGCTCGACCGACAGTGCGAGATGGGCACCGCGCTTCGATCCTGCAACTGCGTGCACCTCGTCGAGGATCAGCGTCTCGACGCCGCGCAGGGATTCGCGCGCCTGCGAGGTGAGCATCAGATAGAGCGACTCGGGCGTCGTGATGAGGATGTCGGGCGGCTCCTTCTGAAGCTCGCGGCGTTCCTTCTGTGGGGTGTCCCCGGTCCGAACACCAACCCTCAACTTCGACTCGAGGCCTGCGAGCGGGCCACGGAGGTTGCGCTCGATGTCGTAGTTCAGCGCCTTCAACGGCGAGACATAGAGGAGGCGCAGGCCCGCGCCGGGCGTGCGGTTCAGGCGGTCGATCGCGGAGAGGAACGCCGCCAGCGTCTTCCCCGAGCCGGTCGGTGCCTGGATCAGGACGTGCTCGCCGCTCGCGATCGCGGGCCAGCCCTGCATCTGCGCGGGCGTCGGGGCGTCGAAGGCCTGCTCGAACCAGGCCCGCGTCGCCGGCGAGAACACACTCAGCGGGTCCACCCCTGGAGCCTACTCGCGGTCTTCCACCGGCTTCCCCCATTGCCCGCAGGGACCTCCTAGGAAATCCACAGGTCGCGTGGTTACGGTCGAGCACATGAGCTTCGATGAATCGGTCACACGTCGCGGTTCCCTCTCACGGATCGGCGGGCTCGTGGTGGTGGCGGCGGGGGGCAATGCGCTCGCGAGCGAGCCGGCCCGCGCCGCCGGAAACCGCGCAGTCGAGACCGGCGCCGTCGCCTGCGTGCTGACGCCGGAACTGACGGAAGGCCCGTATTACATCGCGGGCGAGAAGGTGCGTCGGGATATCCGCGAGGGTCACCCGGGCGCACTCCTCGTTCTCCATCTCCGGGTGTTGAGCGCATCGACCTGCAGACCGCTGCGCGGCGCCGTCGTGGACATCTGGCACGCCGACGCGGCCGGCAACTATTCCGGCTTCGGTGCCGGAGCGGCGAGCCGAACGTTTCTACGCGGGATCCAGAAGACCGACTCGAGCGGTGTCGCAGTGTTCACGACGATCTATCCGGGTTGGTACCAGGGGCGCGCAGTGCACATCCACGTCAAGGTGCACGTCGGCGGCAACGTCGTGCATACGGGGCAGCTCTTCTTCCCCGACACGCTCACTCAAGCCGTCTACAAACACGCACCGTACGCGGCCCGCGGCAATCCCGATACGCCGAATGCCCGCGACTCCGTCTACGTGAACGGCGGCAAGTACGGAATGCTCCGCCTGGCCAAGAGCGGCGCCGGCTACCTCGGCACGATCGCGATGGGCGTGCACAAGTAGGGCAGGGCCGGACCAGGTCCTACGAGCGCGCTATCGACAAGCCGCACCGTCATCGGCGCCGCGGTATGGCCGCTGATCGGGCTGCAACCCCGGCCACGGCTCAGAACGCTCCTCCTCTTCCATCTCAGGCATCAACCCACGCTAGAAGCCGAGGGCGCTACTGAACCTGATTCGGCGCAGCCGAACCAGATTCACGAGTTCCGAGGTGCCGACTACCTCCCGAGAAACTCGCGAATCAGATTCAGAGAGCGAATCTGATTCGGCCCTGTTCGAGGATTGGTCCGTAGCCCTCGGGCAGGCGAGGTCCGTGCGGTCCGTAACGACCTCGACATCATTCCCGAACTGAGCAAGGGAACCGGGTCCCCGCGCGGCTTTGCTTGGATTGGTTCGCAGTGCTGCTGAACCTGGTGCACCGGCTCCTTCGTCACCTCGGCCTTCGCAGGAAGAGCGCCGAAGAGGTCCTGGCCGACAAGGCTGCCAGTCAGGAATTCTTCGAGGACACACACGGCGTCATCGATTCCCGCAAGTGGCCGGGCCGATAGACGAGCTTCGAAGGACGTAGGCCACAGGCTCGAGCTTTCCGAGGAGCAGGTAGGCGAGCCACTGCAACGAGGCTTCGAACAGCTCGTACTTCTCGTTGCCGAAGCGGCTGATGACATCTGCACGTCGCCGCCGGAGGCGCGCGAGGCGCAGCAGACTCTCGGACACCGGCTGGGACCGCTCCTCCTCGTGTTCCCGGAACTCCGTTCCGATCTCGTCGACGCGATCGACCTGGAAACCTGCGCGCTCGAACGCAGCTTCTACAGTCGGACGATCGAGGTTGCGCAGCACGTTGCCGAGGGGCTCGCTGAGCGCCGCGGCTTCGCGCGGTTCCAGCCGAGGGGAAGCGAAGACCGTGTAGATGATCGCGGCGCCGCCCGGCTTCAACACTCGCGCGGCTTCGGCTAGCCCGCAATCCAAGTCGAGGACGACCTCGAGAACATCGCGGCACCAAACGACATCGACACTGTTGTCAGGTTCCTCGAGCTGCTCGATGACACCGCGACGAATCTCGATCCGTTGTTCCAGGCCTGCGGCAGTGACAGCGGCTCGCGCCCGCTCGAGGTTCCGCTCGATCGGATCAATCCCGATGCCACTGCAACCCGACCGCGTTACGAGCGGGATCAGATGCCGGGCGTCCCGGCAGCCGACATCGAGCAGCCTGCTCTGCGGCGTCAGACGAGGCAGCGCGAGGTCGAGCAGAAAGTCGGGAGGCCGCGGGGCGAGACTCTCGTCGAGAAGAGCGCGGAGTTGCTCGTCCTGGTCTCCATAAACAGACTGCATGCGCGCTATGTGCTGTGGATCTGCCATTTTAGAATCTTCGCCGATGCCCACTTGTTGTCTGAGACCTAAGGTGTCAGACACCTTTCAAGGGCTAGGATCGACGGTGTGCCTGCCGCGCTATTCTTCACCGACGATCCGGAGGCGTGCAAGCTGCTCGCCACCGATCCGTTCGCGCTCCTGGTGGGCTTCGCGATCGACCAGCAGGTAACGGTGCCGAAGGCGTTCGCAGGCCCGTATGTGCTGAAGCAGCGAGTCGGGACGCTCGCGCCCAAGAAGCTCGCCGCGATGGATCTTCGGCCGGCATTCGCGGCGAAGCCGGCGATCCACCGCTTCCCCGGCGCAATGGCCGACCGCGTGCGCGATCTGGCGGCCGTCGTCTCCGAGGACTACCGGGGCGACGCGTCGCGTATCTGGACCGAGGCGAGCGACAGCGCGGATCTGAAGAAGCGGATCGGTGCGCTCCCGGGCTTCGGCGAGATGAAGATCAAGTCGCTCGCCGCCGTGCTCGCCAAACAGTTCGGCGTCGCCGCCGCCAAGGGGCTCGCGCCGAATCATCCGACGCTCGGTGACGTCACCTCGCCCGAGATCGCTGGCCGACTACCAGGCTGCGAAGCGCGCGTACAAGGCCAAGGTCAAGGCCGGCGACACGAAGGCCGGCTGGAGCTCGTAGCCGCCCGGGAGGCGATCACCTCAGTGCCTGCAACGCAGGCCCCAGTGCCTGCTTTCCGTGCAGCACCGGCTCGAACAGATCGCCGTGCTTCGCAACCCGATCGAGCGCAACCTGCATCGAGAAGTCGCGCGGCCGCACAGCCTCCGTCAGCTCGTCCCAGTGAAGCGGTGTCGAGACCGGCGCGCCAGGCTTCGGCCGCACCGAGTACACCGACGCGATCGTCTTACCGTGGCCGTTCTGGCGGTGATCGACGAGGACTCCCGCGCGCTTGCGCTTCAGCCACTCCGTCGTGACCTCGCCTGGATGTTCCGCCTCGAGCTTGCGGGAGAGCAGCTCGGCGAACTCGTAGGTCTCCTCGTAGGACGAACGCCGCGCGATCGGGACGAGCACGTGGATCCCATCGGCGCCGCTCGTCTTCACGAAGGATTCGAGACCGAGCTCTCCCAGAGCACCGTGCACGTAGTGAGCGACGCGCACGCACATCTGAAATGCGTCGGGTTGTTCCGGCGGATCCAGATCGAAGAGCACCCAGTCCGGACGCTCGGGCCGGTCGACCCGTGAGTACCACGCGTTCATGTCGATGCAGTGCATCTGCACCATCCAGAGGAGCGCGTCGCCCGAGTTGACGAGCGGGAAGTCGACCAGGCGTGACTCTCCCTTGCCGCCGCGCGGCCAGGTGCGGAACTCGCGCGTCGGGATCCAGTCGGGGATGCCCTTCGGCGCCTGCTTCTGGAAGAACGCGTCGCCGTCGAGGCCCTCGCGCCACCGTTTCATCGTGAACGGGCGGTCGCGCAGATGCGGGACGATGGCCTCCGTGACCGCCTCGTAGTAGGCGAACAGGTCGCCCTTGGTGATCCCGTCGTCGGGGAAGAGGACGCGATCGGCCGACGAGAGGGTGACTCTCACCGCTTCCTCGCCCAGATCAAGTTCGCGCGGTTCGGGATCGAGTAGGTCGCGTCCGGCAACAGTGCTCCGAGTCGCGCGATCACGGTCTCGCCATCGTCGCGGCTCGCGATCCAGCTGACGGAGCGCAGGTTGTCGAGGACCCCTGCGCGGTCGAGCACGTGGTCGTGGGCGACGGATGTTCGGTCGTGCACCTCGTCGAAGAGACGGCTGGCGCGCAGCAGGTCCTCCCAATCCGGCTCGTTCTCCCAACGCCGCAACGCCGCGTCGTGAAGCAGCTGGACCTCGTGCACGAACTCGCTCGGCCGCGGATCGGGACGATCGTCGTCGCCCTGGTTCCAGACGATGGCGAGGACGCCGCCCGCGCGCAGCACACGCGCGATCTCCGGTAGCGCGACCGGCTTGTCGAACCAGTGGAACGCCTGCGCCGCGAAGACGCCGTCGACCGACTCGTCGTCGAGTGGGATCTGCTCGGCCGATCCCGGCAGCGTGACGACGTCCGGCACGACCCGCTCGAGCATCTTCCGCATGTTGGCGAGCGGCTCCACTGCCGTGACGTCGCGGAAACGCTCGGCGAGGACACGGGTCAGCTTGCCCGTGCCGGCACCGAGATCGAGCACGGCGGCGTCCGCGCCGAGCGGCAGCTGCTCGAGCAGCTCGGGCGGGTAGCTCGGTCGCGTTCGCTCGTACTCGTCGGCGACACGATCAAAGCTCAGTTCGCGGCGATCAGTCAAAGCCTGCGAGCAGGAAGGTGCGTTGTTCTTTGAGCATCTCGCGAGCGATCACGAGGCGTTGGATCTGGTTGGTGCCTTCGTAGATCTGGGTGATCTTGGCGTCGCGCATCATCCGTTCGACCGGGTATTCCTGGATGTAGCCGTAGCCGCCGAGCACCTGCACCGCATCGGTGGTCACTTCCATCGCGATGTCCGTGCAGTAGAGCTTCGCCATCGCCGAGAGCTTGGTCAGCTCCGGCCCGGTGTCGCCCTCGTCGATCATCCGGCCGACCTTGTAGAGAAGCCCCCGCGCGGCCTCGCACTTCGTCTCCATGTCGGCCAGCATCCCGGCGATCAGCTGGTGCTGGCCGATCGGCCGGCCCATCGTCTCGCGGCTGCGCGCGTACTCGACCGCGTAGTCGGTCGCGCCCTGCGCGAGGCCCAATCCCTGCGCACCGATCCCCGGCCGGGAGCGGTCGAGGATCCGCATCGCGAGCCTGAACCCCTCCCCCTCCTCACCGAGCAGATTCTCCACCGGCACCCGGCAGTCGTTGAAGAACAACTCGCCGGTCGTCGAGCCCTTGATCCCCATCTTCGGCTCGATCCGGCCCACCTCGAACCCCGGCGAACCGGCCTCGACCACGAACGCGGAAATACCACCGTGGCCCTGCTGCGGGTCCGTCTTCGCGAACACGACATACACCGACGCCACCCCGGCGTTCGTGATGAACCGCTTCCCGCCGTTCAACACGTACTCCCCACCCGCCCGCACAGCTGTGGTGCGCATCGCCGCACTGTCCGAGCCCGACCCCGCCTCCGTCAACGCATACGCCGCCAGCCACTCACCCGACGCCAGCCTCGGCAAGAACCGCTGCTTCTGCTCCGCACTGCCCGCCAGCTTGATCCCCAACGACCCGAGCTCCTGCACCGCGATGATCAACCCGCTCGTCGCACACACCTTCGACAGCTCCTCGATCACCACCAGCGCCAGCAACGAGCTCTCGCCGATCCCGCCGAACTCCTCGTCGTAGAGCACGCCGAAGAGGTCGTTCTCCCGGAACGCCTCCACCACATCCCACGGAAACTCGGCCGACCTGTCGATCTCCGCCGCCCGCGGCGCCACCCGCTCGCGCGCGATCACCCGCACCAACTCACGAATCTCACGCTGCTCGCCGGAGAGTGGGTCAAGGGCGCTCATCGGCGACGAAGTCTAGTTCGGGAGCCGTCGGGTCGACGACGCGTAGATTCCGAACGATGATCCTCGCCAACGGGCTCATTCGCACACTCGACCCCCAGGTGCCGACGCAACGCGCGTTGGCGATCGCAGGCGAGCTGATCGCAGGCGGCGTCGGTGTGCACGAGACGGCGCTCGCTTCGCCCGAGGTGACCGACCTCGGCGGCCTCGTCGTCGTGCCGGGCTTCGCGGACTCGCACGTTCACTTCCCAACGTGGGCGCTCGCGCAGAACGAGGTCAACCTCGACGGCTGCACGAACCTCGACGAGGCGCTGGAGCGGATACGCGGCGTCGAGCTGCAGCCGGGCCGTTGGCTCCGCGGCTACGGGTGGCGGAGCGGCGACTGGCAGCCCCAGCGCGACCCGACACGGCACGACCTCGACGCGATCACCGGCGAGGTTCCGGCGGGATTGATCGCAAAGGACTACCACTCCCTCTGGCTCAACTCCGCAGCACTCGGGCTCGCACACGGCGAGCTCGAGGTCGACGGCGGCGTTGTCGAGCGTGACGAGCACGGCGAGCCGACGGGAATCCTGCGCGAAGAAGCCGCGTGGCGATTCAAGGAGCGGCACATGATCGTCTCGGATTCCGACTATCTCGAGGCGATGCGTACCGGCGTGCGTCTCGCGAACTCGCGCGGGGTCACGGCCGTGCACGACAAGGACGGCTGGCTCGGGGCACTGCGACTGTGGCAACAGCTCGACGAGCGCGGCCAGCTGAGCCTGCGCGTGTGGCAGTCGATCCCCCACGACGCGCTCGACGCAGCCGTTTCCGTCGGCCTGCGCTCCGGGTTCGGCGGCCCGCACGTGAAGCTCGGCTACCTGAAGGTCTTCATGGACGGCACGCTCGGCTCGCGGACCGCCTGGATGCTCGACGGCAGCGGCGTTCGGATCACGAGCGGCGACGAGCTCGCCGAGATCGTTCGCCGCGGCGCCGCCGCAGGTTTCCCGGTCGCGGTCCATGCGATCGGCGACCGCGCGAACCATGAGGCGCTCGACGCGTTCGAGCAGACCAGGGATGTGTGGGGCCCGCTCGGACTACGACAGCGCGTCGAGCACGCGCAACTGCTCGCCCCCGAGGATCTCGGTCGCTTCGCAGAGCTCGGCGTCGCCTGCTCGGTGCAGTTCTCGCACGCACCCTCGGATCGCGATCTCGCCGACGAGCACTGGGCCGGCAAGACCGATCTGGCATACGCGTTCCGCTCGCTGCTCCACTCCGGCGCGGTCGTGGTCAACGGCAGCGACGCGCCGATCGAGGAGCTCGACCCGCTGGCGGGGATCAGAGCAGGCGTGCGCCGCACGATCGACGACCGGCCCGGGTGGCATCCCGAGCAGACGCTGACCGTCGACGAGGCCTTTCATGCAACGTGCGTCGCGCCCTCGTGGCTCGCGCGAGACGAGCGACGCCGCGGCACGCTGGTTCCGGGCCACCAGGCGGATCTGGTCGTCCTCGACCGCGACCCCTGGGAGGACCTCGATGCGGAGGTCGTCGCCACGATGGTCGGCGGCCGCTGGGTGCACAATCCGCCGCCCTGGTAGGGCGCCGAACGCGCGGGGGACCGAAACTCGCGAATCTGGTTCGGCTCCGCCGAATCAGGCTCGCAGGGCGGTTTTGCGTGCGCCTTACGCGCACGAGATCTTCAGCTGCCGCTTCGAGGCAATGGTCAGGTCGTCCACTTGCACACCTGTCCACTTGCACACCAGGAGGAATGACCATGAAACACCGTCTGCTCAGCACTATCGTCCTCGCGGCAATCGCCTGCGCCGTTGTCGCGGCCGGCGCGTCCGGTGGCGGTAAGGGCCAGCTCTTCCAGTTCCGCGGCGAACTGCTCGCCACCGGCGCCAACTCGGTTCAGGTCCAGATCGAGGGCGGCAACCACGCTGCGCTCAAGGCCCTCATCGGCCAGAGCCAGGACGAGACGTTCACGACCGATGCCAAGACCGAGTTCCTCGGCTGGACGGCCGGCGTCCCCCATGTCATCTCGATCGGCGACCTGAAGGCCGGCGACAGCGTCCAGGTCTCGATCCGGGACAAGAACGGGTCGTCTCTCGCCGATCTCCTGGCGAAGCCCGCCGCGCTCGTCGGCGACCACGGCAACAACTCGGGCGGCAACGGCCGCGCGCTGTTCCTGTACGTCGGCACGGTGGCCGGCGGTCAGGCAGGCGGCCACATTGCCCTGCACGTCACGGGCGGCAACTGGCGCGGCCTGCGCTCGATGCTCGGACAGTCGCTCGACCAGACGTTCACGTATGGCGAAGGGACGATCTTCCTGCTCTGGCAGGGGAAGGTGCCGACGGTGATCGATCCGTCGCAGTTGAAGTCCGGTGACCGGATCACGATCCGCGTCCGCGCTGCCCGCGCCGCGACGCTCCAGCAGGTCGAGGCGATCGCCGCTGCGCACGTGGGCGACCACGAGCCCGGCGACCCGATGACCCAGAACTGATCCTCTAGCGTCCGAACAGCCGCTGCCGCCCCGGCCGGGATTGACCCGGTCGGGGCGGCAGCGGCTTGCTGTCGACGATCGCACCCGGCAGCTCGACCGTCAGCCAGCGAGCGAGCGTCTCGTTGCGGAGCGCCGCTGCCGCAGCGCTCATCCCGATCTGCCGGATCGATGGCGTGTGGCCGTCGCTCGCGATCAGGTGCGCCAGGCCGCGCTCGAGCAACTCGAAGGCCGACGCCCGTGAGGAGCGCCCCAGGCTGCCGTCGACAGCGCCTGCGGTCAGCTGCACGAGCACGCCGCTCGCGACGAGCGGCTCGAGCAGCTCCGGCCGGTGTTGAACCTCGCCGTTTCGCTCGGGATGCGCGAGCACAGGGGTGATTCCGGCCGCCCGGAGCCGGAACAGCCGGTCGCCGATGTCGAGCGGCCAACCGAAGTACGGCGTCTCGACCAGCAGGTAGCCGGGGTTGCCGGCGAGCGCGAACCGAATCAGCTCGTCGCGCGGCCGGTCGAGCTCCGCGAGGTCGAGCTCGCCACCCGGGACGAGCCGGAGCGTGTCACCGACCGCCGCTCGCACGTCTGCAAGCGCGGCCTCCATCTGCTCGGGAGTCGTCGGGTAGTCGTGGCGCACGTGCGGTGTCGCCGCGAGCACCGAGATGCCGTCGGCGAACGCGTCCCGGCAGATCGCGAGCGCCTCCTCGAGATCCTGGGCCCCGTCGTCCAACCCCGGCAACACATGCGAATGGAGATCGATCAAAGCTGCGCGAACGCGAGCAGCAGCTCGCGAGCCGCGCGGATCCCGGCCGGGACGTACTCCGCGACGAGGCGCTCGTTCGGCGAGTGGATCTGTGAGTCGGGCAGGCCGAAGCCAGTGATCACGGTGTCGATGCCCTTGTCGGTGAGCGCCGGCACGATCGGCAGCGTCCCACCGGTGCGGATCAGCGCCGGTCGGCGGCCGAGTGCATGCTCGAACGCGTCGAGGCCGAGCTGGATCACCCTCGAGTCGGGTGGAACGAGCCCGGGCGGCGCCGACGACCACATCTCGACCTCCACGTCGGCCCCGGCGGGAGCGCCCTCACGCAAGAGCCGCTCCACGATGGGCGCAACCTCCTCCACCCGCTGCCCCGGTGCAAGACGGATCGAGACGTTCGCGACCGCTTCGACCGGCAGGACCGTCTTCTGCAGCAGAGGAGAGCCCGTCGCGATCCCGTTCACGTCGATCGCCGGCTCAGCGAACGTGCGCAGGTAGAAGTCTGCCGCCGCCGCCGCGTCCTTCGGCCGGGCGCCCTGCTGGGACAGCTCGTCGGTACCGGGCGGCAGCTGCGCCCAGCCTGCGAGCTCCTCCTCGGTCGGAACAGCGCTCCCGACGCGCAGGGCGTCGGCCAGCGCGCCGTCGTGGGCGATCAGCCCGTCGAGCGTCTTGACCAGCGCGTGCGCGGCGTTCAAGGCCGCGCCGCCGTAGACGCCCGAGTGAAGATCGCGCTCTCCCGTGCGGACGGTGACGTGGAAGTACGCCATGCCGCGTGTCGCGATATTGAAGGCCGGAACGTCGCGGCGAATCATGCCGCTGTCGAAGATGATCGCCGCGTCGGCACCGCGTTCGTCGGCCTCGAGGAACTCGACGATGGCGTGCCCGCCGGTCTCCTCCTCGCCGTCGCAGCAGAAGCGGACGTTCACCGGAAGCTCACCGGCGCGTGCGAGCTGACGGGCAGCGGCCAGAAGCATGTAGAGCTGCCCCTTGTCGTCGACGGTGCCGCGGCCGTACAGATAGTCGCCGCGGATCTCCGGCTCGAACGGGTCGCTCTCCCACAACTCGAGCGGGTCCGGCGGCTGCACGTCGAAGTGCCCGTAGCAGATCACCGTCGGTGCGCTCTCCGCACCGTTCGACGCGCGCAGCTCGCCGATCGCGAGCGGCTGTCCGTGCCAGTCGATCACCTCACAGAAACCGCCCGCCTCGCGAATCAAGTCACTCACCCAGTGGGCTGCTCGTTGCACATCCCCGGCGTGCGTCTCGTCCGCGCTGATCGAGGGAATGCGCAGGAACTCCGCGAGCTCGTCGAACCATTCCATGCGCAAAGAGGCTATACCGCGCGGTCGCGACGGGCGGTGACCAGGTGTAGCGTCCGGTCGATGGGCGCGGCAGATTGACCGGCGTGCCGTTGTCCGAGGTTCGGCTCGGCGGCCTCCAGGCAGTCGAGCTCGCGACGAGCCTGCTCCAGCGCGCCCGGCTCGCAGACGGCGACGCCGGGCTCTGGGAGGCTGCCGACGTGCAGTGGTGGTGGCGCGCTGCGCGTCGCTCCGACCCTGGGCTCGATCTCGCCGTGGAGGCGCCCGACGGCGCCGTCGCCGGCTACTCGCTCTACTGGTTCGACCCGGTGACGAAGGTCGGCCTCCTGGAGCCGATGCGCGTCAACGACGAGCACCAGCGGCGGGGCCTCGGTCGCGCGATGCTCACCGCGGGCCTCGACCGGCTCGCACAGCGCGGCGCGACCAGACTGAAGGTCGGCTACTCGACCGACATCGCCGGAGCCCTCTACACCGGCTCAGGCTTCCGGCGCACGGCGACGACGACGTGGTACCGCGCCGGCGGCGGCGAAGCGTGATGGTGCGCTAGGCGACGTCGCGAAGCTTCTGCGAGTCCGCCAGGGCGCGAAGTTTCTTCAGGCCTTGGTTCTCGATCTGGCGGATCCGCTCACGCGTCACCTGGAACGCGCGCCCGACCTCGTCGAGCGTGCACGGCTGCTCGCCGTTCAGGCCGTAGCGCAGCTCGAGCACGCGGCGCTCGCGGTAGCTGAGCGCAGCGAGGCACTTCGTGAGAGCGGCGGCGCGGAATGCTGTGTCGGCCGCCTCGTCGGGCGGCGGCGTGTGCTCGTCCTCGAGGAACTGGCCGAACTCCGACTCCTCCTCGTCGCCCACCGGCTTCTCGAGCGAGACGGGCGTCTGCGAGGTGCGGCGGATCGACTCGACCTCCTCGACAGTCATCTCGAGATCGGTGGCGATCTCCTCGTTCGACGGCTCGCGGCCGCGCTCGGCACGCAACTTCCGTTCCGTGCGCATGATCTTGTTCAGCTTCTCGACGACGTGGACCGGCATGCGGATCGTCCGCGCCTTGTCGGCCAGCGCCCGGGCCACTGCCTGGCGAATCCACCAGGTCGCGTAGGTCGAGAACTTGTAGCCCTTGCGCCAATCGAACTTCTCGGCGGCTCGCACCAGGCCGATCGTCCCCTCCTGGATCAGGTCGAGGAACGGCAGTCCCTGGTTGCGGTAGCGCTTGGCGATCGACACGACGAGACGCAGGTTCGCCTCGACCATCTCCTGCTTCGCGCGGTGGTCGCCGCGCTCGATGCGCTTCGCGAGCTCGACCTCCTGTGCGGCGGTGAGCAGATCGACCTTGCCGACGTCCTTGAGGAAGAGCTGCAGGGAATCGGCCGAGAACTCGAGGTCCGGCTGCTCCTCGATCTCCTCCGCCTGTGCGGCGTAGAAGTCGGCCTGCGCATCCTCCGCCGCGTCGAGCGGCGTCACCTCCTCGTCGGAGACCACGTCGACGACGACCTCGACTTCGGTCTCTTCCTCGAAGCCGGTCCCCTCAACGTCGATCGTGTTCTTGCCCACTCATCCCCCTCGGTGACCGAGCATTTCCCTGAACGGATGCGGAACTGTCGCAAGAGAACCGGACGGACGCCATAGGCCGCTCGGCTCATTTCTTCGTCGTGCTGGACCCACCTCCGACCAGGCCGTTCAGGAACGCGGCCGATTGCTTGCCAAGTGTACTGCTCGGATTCAAAGCTCGCGCCTGCCGGAACTCCTTGATCGCTTGTTCGCGCTGCCCGGTCCAGGCGAGCAGCAGGCCCAGGTGGTAGTGCACGGACTGACTGTGCGGAAAACGGTTGACGAGCGGGCCGAGCCTCGAGAACGACGCCGAAAGGTCGTCTTCGTTGAAGCGACCGACCGCCGCGGCAACCTGGGCCTCGTCGTTTCCCGGCTGCAGGCGAGCGGCCCGCGCGTAGAGCTTCTCGGCGGAATGTTCCTTCCCGCGGCGTTGCATGAGCACGCCCTGGATGAGGAGTGGGTTCGGGTGCTGCGGCTGGAAGATCGGATAGAGGCCGTCCTCCGGCTGGAAGTACTGCAGGTGCAGGATCTCGTCGGCGCGCATCTCGTAGTAGGTGTCGTAGCCGGCCTTCTTCGCCTGCCGGTAGGCCTGTGCGGCGTCAACGCCGTAGCCGGCGCACAAGAGGGCAGTGCCGAAGTTGAACTGCACGACCGGATCCTTGAGGGCCCGCTGGGAGATCGGCTCGAGGATCTGCGCGGCCGTCTTCGGACTGTGCGTGAACGCCGCCCGGACGGCGGCGACGTTGGCGGAGGGCACTCCCGGCACGATCAACGGCACCGGCCGCTGCTTGCACTGGGCCGTCGGCTGGGCCGGATCCTGGCGCGTCGCGAGGACGATCCCGGCGACCACCGCGGCAACCACGGCTGCGATCGCCGCAACGAGCAGCCGCACGCGTTTCGCCGCCGACATCGGGCGCAACGTAGCTGGAAATACGGAAGGTCCCGCTACCGTTTATGTAGCCATGCCCACCTATCGCGAACTGCTCCAGCAGACCAAGGGCGAGATCTCAGAGATCGACGCCCAGACCGCCCTCTCGACGACCGGAGCAGTCTGGGTCGATGTGCGCGAGATCGACGAATGGCAGGAGGGGCACCTCCCGGGCGCAGTGCATGTGCCGCGCGGCTACCTCGAGAGCCGGATCGAAGGCGTCGCACCCGACAAGACCCAGCCAGTGATCCTCTACTGCGCCGCGGCAAACCGGTCGGCATTCGCGGCCAAGACGCTCGCGGAGCTCGGCTACGAAGACGTCTACTCGCTCGCCGGTGGGTTCACCGACTGGAAGCGAAACGGGCTCGAGATCGTCATGCCGCGGACGCTGTCGCCGGAGAAGCGCACGCGCTACTCACGCCACCTCCTGATTCCCGAGATCGGTGAAGAGGGCCAGCTGCGACTGCTCGACTCAAAGATCTTGTTGATCGGCGCGGGCGGGCTCGGCTCCCCTGCGTCGCTGTATCTCGCTGCCGCGGGCATCGGAACGCTCGGGATCGTCGACGCGGACATCGTCGACGAGACGAACCTGCAGCGCCAGATCGCACACTCGCTCGACACCCTAGGCACGCCGAAGGTCGATTCGGCCAAGCGCGCGATTGCAGCGCTCAACCCCGACGTCGAGGTCGTCACGTACCGGGAGCGTCTCACCTCGGAGAACATCGACCGGATCCTCGACGACGGCTGGGACATCATCGTCGACGGCGCCGACAACTTCCCGACGCGGTACCTCGTCAACGACGCATCGGTCTGGCGCGGAATCCCCGTCGTCCACGGCTCGATCTATCGCTTCGAGGGACAGGTGACGGTGTTCAAGCCGCATGAGGGGCCGTGTTACCGCTGCCTCTTCCCCGAGCCGCCGCCGCCGGAGCTTGCGCCGTCGTGCGCCGAGGGCGGCGTGCTGGGCGTGCTGCCCGGGATCATCGGCACGTTGCAGACGAACGAGGCGATCAAGCTGGCCGCGCAGATCGGCGAGCCGCTCGTCGGCCGGCTGTTGCTGCTCGACGCGCTCGCGACCGAGTTCACCGAGGTGAAGATCGAGCGCCGCGCCGACTGCCCCGTCTGCGGCGAGCACCCCACGATCACCGAGTACATCGACTACGTCGAGTTCTGCGCCAGGTGAGCAGTAGATGAGCGTCGTCAGAGTGCCGCCCGTGCTGCGCTCCGAGGCCGGCGGCGCGCGCGAGGTCGAGGCTTCCGGCGCCACCGTGCGCGAGTTGCTCGAGGACCTCGTGCGGCGGATCCCGGCGCTCGGCTCGCGCGTCTACGGCGACGGGGAGATCCAGTCGTTCGTCAACGTCTACGTCGACGGCGAGGACGTGCGCACGCGCAACGGCCTCGACACGCCCGTCCGCGACAGCTCGACGGTGATTCTCCTACCGGCGATGGCCGGTGGTTGCTAGCTCGCTGCTCGACCTGATCGGGAACACCCCGCTGGTCGAGCTCCAGGCGCTCTCGCCGCCGGGGCGAACGATCTACGCGAAGCTCGAAGGGCAGAACCCGACCGGCTCGATCAAGGACCGCGTCGCCCTCGCGATGGTCGAGGCCGCCGATCTGGAGCCCGGGCAGGAGCTGCTGGAGCCGACGAGCGGCAACACCGGCATCTCGCTCGCGCTCGTCACCAAGCTGAAGGGACTGAAGCTGACGTGCGTCATGCCGTCCAACGCGACGCCGGAGCGACGGGTCCTGCTCGAGTTGTACGGCGCCACCATCATCGACTCGCCCGGCAACGAAGGCTCGAACGGCGCGGTGCGGCTGGCCCAGGAGATCGCTGCCCGCGACGATCGCTACGTGATGCTGTTCCAGTACGCGAACGAGGCGAACCCGCGGGCGCACTACGAAGGGACCGGCCTCGAGATCGCGCGTGACCTGCCGCGCGTCGACGCGCTCGTGGCCGGCCTCGGCACCGGCGGGACGCTGATGGGCACGGGTGCTCGCCTGCGCGAGGCGTTCCCGGACGTGCAGGTCGTCGCAGCCGAGCCGCTGCCCGGCGACCCCGTCATGGGCCTGCGCTCGCTGGAGGACGGGTACGTGCCGCCGGTGCTCGACGTGGCGCAACTCGACCGCAAGCTGCTCGTGTCGAACGCGGAGGCCGCCGCGGCGGTTCGCGTGCTCCTAGAGCGGGAGGGCCTGTTCGCCGGCGTCTCGGCCGGGGCAGTCGTTCACGTCGCGCGGCGCATCGCGGACGAGCTGCCCGAGGGCTCGGTCGTCGTCGCGGTACTGGCCGACGGCGGCTGGAAGTATCTCTCGGCCCCGTTCTGGAGTGGCGACGAGATCGACGAGGCGGTGCTCTGGTGGTAGTCCCGGCTGCGATTCGCGACGAGCTGAGCGCCCACGCCGCCGACGAGGCGCCGAACGAGTGCTGCGGCCTGCTCGTCTTCCGCGACGGAGTCGCCGAGCGCTACGAGCGCGGCAGAAACGTGCTCGCCTCGCCGTACCGCTACGAGCTCGAGATCGACCCGGCGCTCTGGTTCCTCGAGGACGAGGGCTACGAGCTGGCGGTCTTCCACTCGCACCCCGAGACCGAGCCGATCCCGTCGCGGACCGACCGCGAGCTGGCGGGCCTGTGGTCGGGCCGTCCGTTCCTGATCTACGGCCTCAAGCTCGACGAGCTGCGCGCGTGGCGCATCGCCCGCGACGGCGTCGAAGAGCTGCCACTCTCCTCGACCTAGCCCGAACGGTCATGTCCTGGGGACTGTCCCCAGGACATGACCGTTTCGGACAGGTCAGCTGACGACGAAGGAGCCCTTCATGAACGATGCGTGGGGGTCGCACACGAACTTGTAGACGCCCTTCTTGAGGGTCAGCTTCCACGTGGTGGTCCCCTGCCCGCCGACGGTGGTCTTCTTGTTCACACCGGGGCCGGTCAGGTGGAAGTTGTGGATCGTCGACTTGTCCGCGATCTTGAACACGTAGGCGCCGGCCTTGAGCTTCGTGACCTTATTGCCTGCCTGTGTGAGCTTGATCGTGAATCCAGGGCCGACGACACCGTTCAACGTCGGCGTGCCCGCGAGGGCGGCGGGCGCCGCGAGAGCAGCGACCATGACCATGAGTGCAACGAGCTTCATAGATCTCCTCGAGTGGTTCGATTGACCTGCCCCGACAGGGTACGCTCGCGCACGTGGAGCTCGCAGAGGTTGTCTCGCCCGAGTCGCTGCAGCAGCCGCAGGGTCGTTACCTCGCTGATCTGATGGGCCGCGGCGTGCAGGGAACCGCCGACGCGGTTGTGCTTCCTGACACAACCGAAGAGGTCGCGGCGGTCATGCGCTGGTGCTACGAGCACGACGTCCCGCTGACCGCCCGGGGCGGCGGCACCGGGCTCGCCGGCGGGGCGATCCCGGTCGAAGGCGGCGTCGTCCTCGGCTTCGAGCGTCTGAACAAGGTCCGCCAGTTCGATCCGCTGCTCTGGCGCATGCACGTCGAGGCGGGCGTCACGACCGGCGACGTCCAACGGCTCGCACGTGAGAGTGGCCTGCGCTTCCCACCCGACCCGGGCGCGGCCGAGATCTCGCAGATCGGCGGCAACATCGCGTGCAACGCCGGTGGCCCCCACGCGTTCAAGTACGGGGTGACGGGCCACTGGGTGACCGGTCTCGAAGCAGTCATCCCACCCGGCGAGATCGTCCAGATCGGCGGCCCGATCCGCAAGGACGTCGCGGGATACGACGTGAAGAGCCTGCTCGTGGGCTCCGAAGGCACATTGGGCCTCGTCACGGCCGCCTGGCTGCGCCTGATCCCCGCGCCCGAGCTCGAGCTGCCCGTGATCGGCCTCTACCGCGACTCCGAGGCGGGCATCAGCGCGATCGAGCGCGTGCTCGGTTCGGGGATCGTGCCCGCCGCCGTCGAGTACCTGGACGCCGTCACACTCGCGTACTCCGGCGAGACCTATCCGTTCGGGATCCCCGACGGCAGCGCCTTCATGGTGATCACCGAGGCCGACGGAGCACCGAGCGAGGCTCACCGCGTCGCCGCCGAACTGCACGAGACGCTCGCCGAGGACGCGGTCGCCGTGCACGCTCCCGATGAGCCCTCCGACGTCGCGGAGCTGTGGCGCTGGCGGGGCAGCGTCGGCTTCGCGATCCTCGCGCAGCGCGGCGGTGCGTATAGCGAAGACATCGCGGTCCCGCTCGACCGGTTGCGCGACGTCGAGCGCGAAACGCTCGCGATCGGCGAGCGGCACGACGTGCCCTCGCTCTCGTTCGGTCACGCGGGAGACGGCAACATCCACTCGACGTTCCTCTTCTCGGCCGGCGATGCCGAAGAGGAGCGACGGGCCGACGCGGCCTGCCACGAGCTCTTCGACCTGGCGCTGCGACTCGGCGGCACGGTCACCGGCGAACACGGCATCGGCTGGCTGAAACGCGGGCAACTCGAGCACCAGCTCGGTTCCACCGGCTACGACCTGCACCGTCGGATCAAGGATGTCTTCGACCCGAAGGGCCTGCTCAACCCCGGCAAGAAGCGTTGAGCCTGCCGTGAGCCAGGACGCGCTGCGCCGGCGTGCACGCGAGGGCCTCGCCGCCGGCGGCGAGCGCGCCGGAGCACGCGCTCACTTCCGGGCCATGGGCATCGATCCGGCCCGGCTCGACGGCCCGATCGTCGGTGTCGCCTCGACCTGGACCGGGACGATGCCGTGCAACCTCAACCAGCGCGAGCTCGCCGCGCGCGTGAGCGACGGCGTGACGGCAGCCGGAGGCGTCGCCCTCGAGTTCAACACGATCGCGGTCTCGGACAACCAGTCGCAGGCGACGCCGGGCATGCGCGCCTCGTTGATCTCACGCGAGGTGATCGCCGACTCGATCGAGCTGATGGTGCATGCGCACGATTTCGACGCGCTGGTCTGCCTCGTCGGCTGTGACAAGACCGTTCCCGCCGCGCTGATGGCTCTGGCGCGTGTCGACAAGCCTGCCGTCGTCCTCTACAGCGGGCCGATGCGCGCAGGACGGCTGCGTGGCCGCGAGCTGACGATCCAGACCGTGTGGGAGGCGGTGGGCGCAGAGGAACGGGGCCTGATCCCGAGGGCAGAGCTCGACGAGCTGGAGCGGTTCGCCTGTCCCGGCGCGGGAACGTGCGCGGGCCACTTCACCGCCAACACGATGGCCGTGGCGCTCGACTGCCTCGGCATCACCGTGCTGGGCGACGGGTTGATCCCCGCAGACGAGCTCGCGGCGAAGGGCGAGGCCGCCGAGCGCGCGGGCGCGCTTGCAGCGTTGCTGCCGGCAACATCGCGCACGTTCCTCGACCGTCGGGCGCTACTGAATGCAATGACGGGGATCGCCGCGACCGGCGGATCGACCAACGGGATTCTGCATCTGCTGGCGATCGCCCGCGAAGCAGGCGTGCCTCTGACGCTCGACGAGCTGGCCGAGATCGGAGCGCGCACGCCGGTGCTCGCGAACCTCGCCCCCTCGGGGCGCTACGTGGCCGAGGACCTGCATCGGGCCGGCGGGACCGCTGCCGTGATCGGCGAGCTCGTGCGCGCAGGGCTGTTCGACGGCCAAGCACCGGCGGTCACGGGTGAAACGCTGACCCGGGCGACGCGCGAGGCGCCGAGGCCGGACGGCGAGGTCGTCTTCCCGTTCGAGCATCCGTTCAAGACGACGGGCGCGCTGCACGCGCTGCGCGGCAACCTCGCCCCCGAGGGAAGCCTCGTGAAGGCATCGGGATCGGTGCGTCGATTCCAGCGCGGCCCCGCACGGGTCTTCGACAGCGAAGAGACGTGCACGACGGCGGTTCGCAACGGCGTCGTGCAGGAGGGCGAGGTGCTCGTCGTCCGCTACGAAGGGCCTGCGGGCGGGCCAGGCATGCGAGAGATGCTGGGGGTGACCGCGTCCGTCGTCGGCGCCGGGCTCGGCGAGTCCGTCGCCCTCGTCACCGACGGTCGCTTCTCGGGCGCGACCCGCGGGTTGATGGTGGGCCACGTTGCGCCCGAAGCCGCCAGAGGCGGGCCGCTCGCGATCGTGCGAGACGGCGATTCGATCGAAATCGACGTCGACGCCGGAACGCTCACACTCGAGCTCGAACCGGCCGAGATCGAAGCCCGGCTCGCGGCTTGGCAGCCGCCGCAGCTCCCGTACGACCACGGCGTGTTTGCGCGCTACCGGTTGCTCGTCGGCTCGGCGTCCGAAGGGGCAGTCCTCCGGGAACGCTGAGCATGCGACGATGAGGGCATCCAGGCCCTTGTCACCCAACCTGGCGTCACCGGATCGACGCGCGTCGCCGCCGTGCCGGAGGGGAACGGGGACGGCGTCCTCCTCCGCGTGCTCGAGGTCGGCGTCTGCGGCACTGACCGCGAGATCTCACACGGGCTCTTCGGCGTCGCGCCGGAGAACACAACGGAGCTCGTGCTCGGACACGAGCTGCTCGGCGTGGTCGAGCGCGACGGTCATGGCTTCACGCGGGGCGACCTGGTGACAGCGACCGTGCGGCGCTCCTGCCTGCACTGTGTCGCTTGCTCGGAGGGTTTCCCCGATTCATGCCTGACGGGCGACTACGTCGAGCGCGGGATCACACGGCTGAACGGGTTCGCCAGCGAGCTCGTCGTCGAGGATCCCACACAGCTCGTCCCGATTCCATCGTCGCTCGGACGCCTCGGTGTCCTAGCCGAACCGGCGTCGATCTGCGAGCGCGCCCTGCGCCACGCCCGTGCGATCGGCAACCGGCAGCCCTGGGAGCTACAACGCGCGCTGGTGCTCGGGGCGGGCGCGGTCGGGACGCTCGCGACCTATCTGTTGCGCCTGTCGGACGTCGAGGTCTGGACGGCGTCGCTCGAGCCGTCGCACGATCTCGTGACCGCGTCCGGTGCGCACTACGTCCCGCTCCCCGCGACCCCGTTGCAGGAGCTCGGCGGATTCGACCTGGTCGTCGAGGCCGCCGGTGACGCCCAGTTGATGGCCGACGCCCTCGGGCTCTTGCGCCGCAGCGGTGTCGCCTGCCTCCTCGGCATCGATCCGCGCGTGCAGCGGGTCGCGCTCGAAGGCCGCACGCTCGCGCTCGACGCGATTCTGGAGAACCGCGTCCTCTTCGGGAGCGTCAACGCGGCCCGCGAGGATTGGCTCGCGGCCGTCGCCGATCTCGACCGTGCCCGTGAGCGCTGGCCGGACGAGCTCGAGCAGTTCGTCGGCCTGCGCGTCCCGCTCGACCGTTTCGAGGACGCCTTCACCTATCGCGGCGGCAAGGCGACGCTCGTCCTCTCCGACTGAACTCGCGAACCTGGTTCGGCTGGGCCGAATCAGGTTCGATACGAGAGCCGGACGCGCTCGCCGGTCTCGCTCGAGCGCAGGATCGCATCCCCCACTTCGGACGCGCGGTACCCGTCCTCGAACGTCGCTCCGTATGGAGCGACGCCGGTGTCGTCTGCGATCGCCTTCAGCATGTGGTGGAGCTCGTGGACGAACGTGTCGCCCCAGCCGATGATGTGGCCGGGCGGCCACCAGTGCTCCCAGAACGGATGGTTCGTCTCCGACACGAGCACGGTCTTGAAGCCGCGCGCCCGGTCGCCGTCGGCGCGAAAGACCTGCAGCTCGTTCAGCCGCTCCATGTCGAACGCGAGCGAGCCCTTCGAGCCGTTGATCTCCCACTGGAATGCGTTGCGGCGGCCGAGCGCCAGGCGCGTTCCCTCGATCGTGCCGATCGAGCCGTTCTCGAACTCGACGGCGGCCTCCAGCGCATCGTCGACCGAGCGGCCGGGAACGAAGGTCTTGACGAACCCGGAGACCGTGGTGATCTCCCCGTTCAGGAACCGGCCGAGGTCGATCACGTGCGTGCCGATATCGCCCAGCGCGCCCGAGCCCGCCTCGTCCGGATGGAACCGCCAGGTGTCGAGCGTCGCGTCGTCGGCCCAGTCCTGGAGATAACGCCCGCGGAAATGGCGGATCTCCCCCAGTTCGCCCGCATCGATCATCTCCCGGGCGAGGCGCACGGCCGGCACGAAGCGGTAGTTGAAGGCGCAGAGATGCTTGACGCCGGTTGCGGTAACCCGCTGCCAGATGTCGTAGCTCTCGTCCGCGTCGCGCCCGAGCGGCTTCTCGCAGATCACGTGCTTGCCGGACTCGGCCGCGGCGATGGTCGGCTCCGCGTGCAGCGAGTTCGGGCCGCCGTTGTCGAAGAGCCCGATCCTGTCGTCGGCGACGAGGTCGCGCCAGTCGCCGGTCGCGTAGGCGTAGCCGTACCGTTCGGCTGCCTCACCAACAGCTCCCGTGTCGCGCCCGGCGATGCCGACGAGCTTCGGCATGAGCGGCGGCGGCCATGTCATGTAGGCGATCTTCTTGAACGCGTTCGAGTGGGCTTTGCCCATGAACGCGTAGCCGAGCATGCCGACGCCGATCTCTTCCATTCGGCGATAGTACGCACATGACGAATCCTGTGAAGTGGGGAATCATCTCCACGGCCGACATCAACCGGAAGGTGATTCCCGGCGCCCACGCGTCGGACCAGGTCGAGCTCGTCGCCGTCGCGAGCCGCGAACAGAAACGCGCCGACGAATACGCGAAACAGTGGGACATCCCGCGTGCATTCGGGACCTACGAGGACCTGCTCGCCGATCCTGAGATCGAGGCGGTGTACATCTCCCTGCCCAACACGATGCACTGCGAGTGGTCGATACGCGCCCTCGAGGCAGGCAAGCACGTGCTCTGCGAGAAACCGCTTTCGCGCCACCCGGAAGAAGTCGTCGCTGCGTTCGACACGGCCGATCGCACCGGCCTCCACCTCAGCGAGGCGTTCATGTACCGCCACAACCCGCAGACGAAGCGCCTGCAGGCGCTCGTCGGCGAGGGCGCGATCGGGCAGGTTCGCCTCATCCGCTCGGTGTTCAGCTACTCCCTCTACGACCACGACAACATCCGCCTGCAGACCGACGTCGAAGGTGGCGCGCTCATGGACGTCGGCTGTTACAACGTGAGCGGCTCACGCCTGCTCGGAGGGGAGCCCGAGCTGGCCTTCGGCGAGGCGTGGTTCGGCCCCTCCGGCACCGACTGGGTCTTCGCGGGGACACTCCGCTTCCCGAACGACGTGCTCGCGAGCTTCCACTGCGGCACTGCGCTCCCGAACCAGGACGAGCTGGAGGTGATCGGCAGCGAAGGGTCGCTCTTCCTCGACGATCCGTGGCACTGCAACGTGCCGACGATCGAGCTTCGCCGCGACGGCGCGGTCGAGCGGATCGACATCGAGCGCGAGGACTCCTACCGGCTGGAACTGGAGAACGTCAGCGCTGCGATCCGCGGCGAGAGCGAGGTGCTGCTGTCGCGCGCGGACGCGCTCGGACAGGCGCGTACACTCGAGGCGCTGCACGAGTCGGCGACGGGCGGCGGCCCCGTCTCGTTGTGACGGCCGCCGAGGCGCGCGAGCGCGCGGCCGTGATGCTCGCCGACGCCGGGATCGTCCTGACCGCCGCCGAACGCGCTGCGATCGAGGTGGCCGACTTCGGTCTCGGCCGGCTCGAGGAGACCGGCCTGCAGATCGTCGTCTACGTCAACACGGAGCGTGTGTGCGCGAAGGAGCTCGTGCTGTTCCCGCACCAGACATGTCCCGAGCACCGCCACCCGCCGGTCGGAACCGATCCGGGCAAGGAGGAGACGTTCCGGTGCCGCCACGGCCTCGTGCGGCTGCACGTTGTGGGCGAGGACGAGATCGTGCTCCGCCCGGGCGAGCAGTGGACGATCCCGCCCGACACACTGCACTGGTTCGCGGCTGGGGACGAGGGCGCGGTGATCTCCGAGTTCTCGACGCGGAGCCGCGACGAGACCGATGTGTTCACCGATCCGCGGATCGTTCGATAGCCGCGAGCGCCAGCTGCTCGTCAACCTCCCCGGGCAGGCCGCTGACACCGACCGCTCCGATTCGCTCGGCACCGTCGAAGACCGCCACCCCGCCGAGAAAGAACGTGAAGAACGGATCGAAGCTCGCGCGCTCCACAGGGTCGTCCTTGGCCTTTGCGGCGAGCTCACGTGTCGTCCGCGCGTCGCTCCGCGCAGCCGTGTAGGCCTTCCGCTGGGCGTTCAGGCGCGTGTCGGGCGCCGCGCCGTCCATCGTCGCGGCCGCGACGAGCTCGCCGTGGCCGTCCGCGACGAAGACCGAGACCGGCGCCGAGGCCGTCGAGACGACGAAGTCGACGATCCTTAGAGCGCGTTCGAGCCGCATCGCTTAATCGTAAACACTCGCAGGCGCGGGCTACGATTCGACGGGATGACTGCGGTCGTGATTCGGGGCACGCCGTACCCCATCCTCCTCCCGAAGCTGAGCGATCCGCGGCTCCATCTCGCGTTCACGATCACCTCGCTCCAGGTGATCGGGCAGGTCGGCTTCCATTTCCAGCTCTCGATCGCGCAGATCCTCGTCTCGCTCGTGACGTGCGCCGTGCTCGAGGTGGCCATCACCATGCACAAACAGCACGTGTTGATGTGGCCCGCGAGCGCGCTCCTGACCGGCAACGGCGTCGCGTTCATCCTGCGCGTCCCGGGCACACGGCACGGCGACTGGTGGAGCATGAACGGCTGGTGGATCTTCGCCGGCACCGCGGCCGTCGCGCTGCTCTCCAAGTACCTGATCAAGTGGCGCGGCCAGCACATCTTCAATCCGTCGAACATCGGGCTCGTCCTCTGCTTCCTGATCCTCGGCCGCGGCAAGGCCAACCCGCTCGACTTCTGGTGGGGCCCGATGTCGGTGTGGCTCGTCCTCGCACTGGCGGTCATCCTCGCGGCCGGGTTCCTGATCCTCTCGCGCCTCAACCTCTTGTGGCTCGCGATCGTCTTCTGGGTCACCTTCGCCGCGGGGATCGGCGTGCTCGCGCTCACAGGGCACACGATGCTCGCCCGCTGGCATCTCGGACCGATCACCGGCTTCCACTTCTGGCTCGTGCTCGTCACGTCGCCCGAGGTGCTCGTGTTCCTGTTCTTCATGATCACCGACCCGAAGACGGCACCGCGCTCGCCGAGGCACCGGATCGTCTACGCGATCTCCCTCGGGCTGCTCGCATCTCTGATGATCGCGCCGGCCACGACGGAGTTCGCGAGCAAGGTGGCGCTGCTCTCATCGCTCGCGGTCGTCTGCCTGGCGATTCCGATTCTGCGCCGCTGGCCCATCCCGGTCGGCCGGCGGCTCCCGCTCCTCGCAGCGCCGGTCGTGCTTGCTGCCTTCGCCGGCATGGTCGCCTTGTCGAGCACGAAGGCGGCTGCGGGCTTCCGCACGCTGCCGCCCGGCACGCTGCCGCCGATCACGATCCAGGCCTCTCAGGGCGTGCAAACCCGGCTCGATCTCCACACGGCGCAGCTGATCGCGCACGATCTGCTGTCCACGGTCCACGCAACGGCTGCGGACCGGCTGACCCTGCATCTCGCGCCGGGCCGCGGGCAGAGCCCGCCGGTCGCGGTTGCACAGCTTGCCGGCCAGACCTACCAGCTGCACCAGGGGGTGAACGGCCACTGGACGCTCGCCGTGACAGCACCGCAACAGGTTGCATCGGGCGGCCCGGAGAGCAACGCCCTCGCAGGCCTGCAGCTGACCGACCTGGCGCCGTCGCTGGGCCTCGACTTCCAGCAGGGCGCGTTCCACTACGGCATGTCGAACGACACCAAGGCAATGATGGGCGGCGGCCTCTGCTGGCTCGACTACAACAACGACGGCTGGCAGGACCTCTTCGTCGTCAACTCCTACTCGAGCGCGGACGCCGCGCAGTGGGAGGCGAACGGCGGTCTCCCCCGCTCCGCCTTGTTCGAGAACGTCGACGGAACGTTCAAGGACGTCAGCGCCGCGACGCACACCGACCTGGCCGTCCAGGGCGACGGCTGCGCCGCCGCGGATCTGAACGGCGACGGCCACACCGACCTCGTCGTGACGACGACGACCGGTGTCGACGTGCTCTGGAACACGGGCCACGGAACGTTCACCAGCGAGCAGCTCCCGGCGAACGGCTGGTACACCGGCGTCGCTGTCGCGGACGTGAACGGCGACGGCCGCCCGGATCTGTTCGTCGCCGGCTACTCCGACCCGAACCAGCCGGTGCAGAACTCCCTCGCCGGTTTTCCGACGAACGTGGCCGGCGTCCGCGACCTGCTCTACCTGAACCAAGGAGCCGGACGCTTCAAGGAGGTCGGCGCCCAGGCCGGGCTGGAAGCGTCCAACTTCTCCCATGGGCTCGGCGCGACATTCACCGACGTCAACGGCGACGGCCGCCCGGACATCTACGTCGCCAACGACGAGGATCCGAACCAGCTCTATGTCAACGTCCCGTGGCCCGGCGGCGCACGCGCCGACCCGGCCGGTCTCGGCTTCCGGTTCGAGGAGCGCGCAGCCGCGGCGGGCGTCGCCGACCCGTACGCCGGAATGGGCGTTGCGACCAGCGTCACGTCGGGCGGGCGCCTCGGCCTCTTCGTGACCAACTCACGCAACGAGCCCTCCGCTGCATACGTCCAGACCGCGAGCGGCGCGTTCGCGAGCGTGCGGCCGCGCTTCGACCCGGCGCTCGGGACCGGCTTCGCCGGCTGGGGCACGACCTGGGTCGACTTCGCGAACTCCGGCACGCCCGACCTGCTCCTGACCGCAGGTGCGATCCCGGTCACGAATCTCTCCGCCGATGCAGAGGCAGTGCGGGTCCTGGCGCCGGTCGGAGGCGCGACGACGTTCGGGGACGCCAAGGGCGTGATCGCGGCGAAGGGCGTTCGCCTGAACGGGCGCGGGGCCGCCGCGGCGGACGTTGCCAACGACGGACGGATGGACGTCGCGATCAACACGATCGGCGGCAAGCTCGTGCTCCTGCACCCGTCGGGCCCCGGCGGCCACTGGCTCGACGTGCAGCTGTCCCGGTTCGCACCGGGCGCCGTCGTCACCGTCGTGCTCCCGGACGGCCGCCGCCTGACGCAGATGGTGCAGGCGGGAAGCAGCTATCTCTCATCCGAGGATCAGCGCGTCCACTTCGGTCTCGGCTCCGCGCGCTCGGTTCGATCGGTCACCGTGCGTTACCCGTGGGGCGGCAGGAGCTTCCAGGGCACCGTCGCCGCGAACCGTGTGGTTCACATCGCGTCGCCGCCGCCCGCCAGGGTCGTCACCACGACGGCCGCAAAACCCGAACTGGCCAATTGCACGCCCGCGTCCCGTCAGGGCCGCTCGGTCGCGCGGGTCTGGAACGACGAGGCCGTCGACGTGCTGCGGCTGGCCGGCGTGTCGGAGCCGGTCCAGGCGCGTGATCTCTTCGACCTCTCGACTGCGATCTCGCAGGCCTGGCACGCGACGAGCGGGCAAAAGAGCCGCGAGACGGCGATCAGCTACGCGGCCTACCGGTTGCTCGTGTGGCGCGCGTCGTACGGGGCGAATCTCGACCGGACCTTCTCGCTCCTCACCGAGCGGCTCCGCGGGCTCTGCCTCTCACCCGAGTTCACGCGCTCGTCCGGCAGCTCGGCCGCGGAGGTCGGCAACCGTGTCGGAGCGGCGGCGATCGCCGGCGGCCGGAACGACGGTTCGAACGAGGCTCTCCACTACGCCGACCCGAGCTACACGCCGGTGAACGAGCCGCTCGTGGTGCGGAACGCCGTCTCGACGGTGCACGACCCGACGTTCTGGCAGCCGCTGGCGCTCTCGCAGAAGGCTGCCCAGGGCGGCGGCTCGGTGCCGTCGGACATCCAGACCTTCGAGAACTCGCAGTGGGGCCGCGTACGCACCTTCGCGACGCGTGTCCACTCCGGCCCGCCGCGTCTCGGCGACCCGTCGAGCGCCGCATACAAGCAGGCCGCCGTCGCCGCGATCCGTGCCGCGTCGCGGCCGGTCACGCGGACGGTGGTCGATGCGTCGCCACTCGGCTGGAACCGAGTCGCTGCGAGGCTGCCCGCCGGCCTGGGCGCGGCCGCGCGCCTCGCCCATGACGTCCGGCTCGATCTGGCCGTGAACGCCGCACTCAACGACGCAGCCGTCTCTGCCTGGGGTGCCAAGCGCACCTACCAGGCGCCCCGGCCGATCTCGATGATCCGGTACCTCGCGTTCAACAACGAGCTGCCGGTCGTTCCCAGCCTGATCAAGCGTGTCGGCGGCCGGCAGCTCGTCCTGCGCGCCGGCCGCTGGATCCCCGGCGACCGCTGGAGCCCGCTCTCCCCGACGCCCCCCTCGCCCGGCTGGGCCTCCGGCGACAGCGCCTTCGCCTACGCGGCGAATCAAGTGCTCACCGCATTCACCGGCCGGTCGTTTGCGGGAGCGGCCGCACGGGCGGCGACACAGGGCGTCGATCGCGGCACCGAGCTGCCGGGCGACGTCAATGCGGGGCGCACCCTCGGCACGAGGGTCGGCAAGCTCGTGTGGCGCAAGCTCGCCGGCTGACGCAGCCTCGGAATACGAGTAGAGTCGCCGGCGCGTTGCTCCAGCGGCTCCAGACCCCCACTGCGGGCACGGTCATCGGTGCGCTGCTCATCCTGCTCGGCGGGATCATCGAGGTGAGCGGCTCTTCCACCGTGGGCACCGTTTTCGCGATCGCCGGATTCGGGCTGATCCTCAAGTTCCGCGTTCTTCCCGCGCGACGCGAGCGCAACAAACAGAAAGACGCGTGACCCGCAGAGGTGTCCGACACCTGTGGTGTCAGACACCGGTTGACGCAAATTACGCTGCCGCACGTTCGAGCTCGGAGATCTCGATCTTCTTCATCTGCAGCATCGCGCCCATGACCCGCTGGGCCTTCTCGCGGTCGGGATCGCTCAGGAGCTCCTGCAACCGCGTCGGGACGATCTGCCACGTAACGCCGTAGCGATCGGTGATCCAGCCGCAGGCGATCTCCTCGCCGCCGTCGGCGAGCCTCGACCAGAACGTATCCACTTCGTCCTGCGACTCGCACGGGACGACGAACGAGATCCCGCCACCACCGATCTTGTACTCGGGCCCTCCGTTGAGGCCGACGAACGTTCGTCCCATCAGCTCGAAGCTCACGGTCATCACCGTCCCCGCCTCCCGCGGACCGGCCTCGCCGTAGTGCGCGATGTCGGTGATCCGAGAATCCGGGAAGACGGATGCGTAGAACTGCGCAGCCTCTTCGGCCTCCGTGTCGAACCACAGGCAGGTCGTGATTTTCTCCATGGTGAGCACCTTTCGATCGCTTGTCATGGTTCTAGACACCGACGGCAATTCGAAATCATCGGCTCGAACCAGGCGACTCGAAGTGTCGTGCGAATCGGTAGCTAGGCCGGGACGCTGGGTGGCTGCGAGCGGCGCCAGTTCGACCACAGCCAGGCAGCGAAGCCGAGCGCGGCGATCGCGAGCAACAGCAAGATCCACTCGACCGGGGTGGATGCGCTCGTCTGGAGGACCTGTTGGTGAACGGTCGGGGTTACGCCGGCCCCCGCTCCAGGAAGGTGTGGTCCTAGACTGGACTTGACGAGCGACAACTTCGGCTCTCCGGTCGCGAGCAAAAGCGCCGAAACGATCACTGCGATCGCTGCGAGGGCAGTGAACGCCACGAGGACGAGCGGTCTGCGACCGGCGTTTCCTGGGCTGGACGGCTCGGGGATGATGCCCCGTTCGGCTGCCCAGGAGGCCGCGAAGGAACGCGGATCGAAGACGCTGCTGCCGAGCAGCTCGTCGGCCGAGACGCCCTCCGCCTCGGCGTCCGCGAGGTCGGATGTCAGCTCTGCCGCCATCTCCTCGGCGAGCGGATCGGCGACTCCGAGGCGCCTCCATTCCTGAAGACACCGCTCGACGAAATCACTCACGAGGCCACCTCGATCTTGACGGGGTCGAGCACCGCATCGACGGCATCGCGGGCAGCACGCCATTCGGAGACTCCGAGCGCGAGGGCCAATCGCCCGGTGCTCGAGGGCCGGTAGTACTTCCGAGGCGGCCCTCCGTTACTCGCGCCCCGGTAGGTCTCGACCAGACCGTCACGCTCCAGCCGCCCCAGCAACGGATAAATGGAGCCCTCGCCGACAGTCGCGAGACCGCGGTCACGCAGTCGTCTGGTCATCTCGTAGCCGTACGCCGGCCCTTCGTCCATCACCGCCAGCAGGCAGAGGTCGAGCACACCGCGGAGCAGCTCCGTTCGTCTCTGAGAGCCCAGTGCCATGCGCCGCATGGTAGCAGGCTAACACTTGCCTCGCAAGGGTCAGCTCACGCCGAGCTGGAACTGCTCCAGGACACGGTCGAGCGGCCGCGGGACGCACTCGAGGTCGAGGGCCTCCACCAGGAGGACCGCGTACCTCTGCTTGCGGTTCCACATGAAGCCGTGCAGCTGTTCCTGCAGCGGCCGCGCCCGGTGCGCGGGCTGCTTCTGGTACGTCCGGAACGCCCGCAGCTCGCCTTGCTCCGCGAGCACGTGCTCCATTCCCTCCGGCCCAACCGCCCGTGTGAGCTCGTCCTCGAGGTCGCGCGTGCACGCGAAGAACCCGGCGCGCTCGAGGTCGCCACGGTCGCCGCACCCCAGGGCGCGCAGGAAATGGCGCTCCTCGCCGACGTCATAGAGCCCAGCGAGCCGGACGTCGCGGTACCGCACGAGGAGGGGTGGCAGGTTCCCGTACCCGCCCATCGGGACGATCACGACGCCCTCGGCACGGAGATCGCGGCCGCGGCGACGCGCCAGCGTCTCGACGGCGCTGCGGTCGCTGGTGCCCTCGACGAGCATCACTCCGCGTGGCTCCATGGCTTTCAGACCGCCGAGTCGAGGAGCTCCGCGTGTTCGCTCTCCGGCGGATAGCCGTAGGCATAGACGAGCAGGTCATCGCTGCCGTGGTTCACGGTTTGGAGCGCTGTCCCTGGATCGACGTGGATCAGGCCGCCCGGCGGCACGTCGTGTCGCTCGGGCGGCTCGCCCAGGTACATCGAAAGCGTGCCGGCGAGGACGATGAACGTCTCTTCCTGGAACTCGTGGCGATGACGGCGTCCTGCAGCGCCGGGCTCGAACCGCCAAACGTTCACGCGCGTGTGCTGAACGCCCGCGAGGTCGCTGAGCTCGGCAACGTGCCGTGCTGCTTCGCCGGGCTCGTGCCGGCGAGTTATCCAGTCGAGCGCGTCAAATTGAACGATACGAAAGCCCACCGCACCAGCGTAGTGCGCCACTGGGAGCGCCGCATTACCCGGTGACAGCGGCCCCGGCAGCGGCTCCCGCGGCCCCGCTGGCGTCTTCGGCGAGCCCCCGAACCAGGAACACGATGAAGAGCAGGAGCCCGGGCTCAACGGCAGTGTTCTCGTCGAGACGAACTCTGACCGGCCTGCCTCCCCAGCCCTTTCCCTCCAAGACGGCCAACTCGTTGTCACCCAGGGTGAGCGCATATCGTTCTCGCCACTGACTGGCAGGGCGTAGAGCCAACTCGCGGCCGGCCCACGACAGCTTGCCGCCGCGTCGCAGAGCACGCGGCTCGAAGTGCCCCACGGTCGTGCCCGAAGCCTCGCGTGCTTCGATCTCCCGTGACCAGGGACGGCGCCGGGCGATCTGCCACCTCTGCCCACCTGCAGCCGCGACGGCCGAACGCGAAGCGATGCCCCCGAAGCGCAGCGTGCCGACGCCCGCCAACGCGAAGAGGCGGCGCTCGCCGGGGACGCGTGTCAGCTCGAGGTCGATCACCGCCGAGCCACGCTACCTGCCCGGGCGAGGAGGCCGCTCGCGCGGCCTCCTCGCCCGACGATGGTCGAGACGGCCGAGCGATTACTCGATCGGAATCTCGAAGCGAGCGATGATGCCGGGGTCGCCGCCTCTCGCGAGCAGCTCGGGGTCGGGATCGCGCGTCGCCACCCATGCATAGCCGTGCTCGGGATAGGCGACCACGTCCGGGAAGCTCCCGGCGCTGATCGCGAGGATCTGAGCCGGCTCCTCGGTCGGGTTGCTGAACGTGTGCAGTCCGGCACGTCCCTCGGGGCAGAAGACGAAATCGCCCGGAGACAACTCCTCTTCGCCGTGTTGGTTTCGGAACAGCGGGCGACCGCTCAGGACGAAGAACATCTCTTCGCCTCCGAAGTGCATGTGTATCCGTGGCTCGGGCGCACTCGGGGCGAGCTCGTACAGCGTTGCTCCCAGCCTGGCGTCGTCCGGCCGCCAGAAAATCCGATGCCGAGCCCGATCTTCTGCGTTCTCTCCGTCCCAGGTGTCGGAAAAGAGGTTCTGACGAGTCATTCGTGGTACCTCCGTGTCGTAGCGGTGGGCACGCAGCCGCCCGAGCCCCGACGACGGACTCGGCGCACTGCGCCGGAACCGCGCGGCTGCTCGCCGCGCCAAACCGCTACCTCGCTGCCGGATCCACGGCGGAATCATGCCCGTCCGAGGGCGTTCGCGTCGCCTGGCGAGCTAGGGCGTCCGCGAGACCTCCCGTCTCGTCCGGGGCCGCCTATGCTCCGACTCATGGTGCGGGAGGGCAGGAGCGAGGACTTCGGGGCTGCGACCGAGTTGCTGAACCGTGTCTGGCCCTACCGCGTTGGATCTGAGCGGGGTCTCAGGCACGCCGCGGACGCGGCGCCGCCGAACGCGCACCGTCGCTACTGGGCCGCTGAAGCCGACGGGAACCTCGTCGGCTGGGCGACCGCAGCGATCGAGTACCAGAGCGCCGAGCGCCCGGGGTTCCTCCAGGCGAGCGTCGCGCCGGAGGCCCGCAATGCCGGCCTGGGGACTGCACTCGTCGAGTGCTGCGAAGCGCACCTCGCCGGCCTCGGGATCGCGACAGTGCTCTCGATGACCACCGCCGAGGCGGGATCGCAGCGGCTCGCCACTGCACACGGTTTCCGTCACACCAACACGACTCGGATCTCGGGCGTCGATCCGCGCACGATCGAGCCCCGGAGCGCTCCGCCCGGCGTCGACCTGAGCCCGCTCGCCTCGCTCGACCCCCGCAAGGTGTACGAGCTCGACGCCGCGACGATGCTGGACGTCCCCGGTGAGGTCGCGATGGACAACGTGACGTTCGAGCAATGGCTCGAGGACTATTGGCGTCATCCGGACACGGATCTCGACGCGAGCGTCGCGGCCGTCATCGGTGACAGACCGGTCTCCTTCTCTCATCTCCGCATCGCCCCAGGCGGCCGGGCGGTCACCGACATGACCGGAACGCTGCGTGACTATCGCGGCCGCGGTCTCGCTCTGCTGGCGAAGCGCGCGACCCTCGTCAACGCTGCCAACCGTGGAGTCGAGCTCGTCTCCACGGAGAACGACGAGACGAACGGACCGATGCTCAGGGTGAACGAGAACCTCGGCTATCGGCCGATCGGCAGCACACTCGCGTGGTCACGGCCCTGAGCGCGGCCGCTTGCCCGCACCGGCGTTCCAGGCACGGCAGCGCTCGGGCCAGGCGGCTGCGCGCGTAGGCTCTTGGACATGGCGCGCTGGAGGGTCAGCCCGATGACGGATGTGCCGACCGTCTCCGACGGCGACCCGGGCGATCCGACCTGGTATCCCATCCAGCACGCGCTCGGGATAGACACCTTCGGCATCAATCTCTTCGCGGCGACTCGTTCCGAACAGACGCTCGTCGAAGAGCACGACGAAAGCGACAGCGGCCAGCAGGAGCTGTACCTGGTTCTCGCCGGAGAGGCGGTGTTCGAGCTGGACGGAGAAGATGTTCGTGCCGGCCCCGGCACGGCCGTCGCCGTCACCGACCCTTCGGTGCGACGAAGCGCAAATGCGCTGGCACCGGGGACACTGCTGTTGATCGTCGGAGCCGGCCGTTCCGCGTTCGTGTCGACGTGGGACCCGAGCCACTTCCGCGACAGCCCGCGCGATGGCTAAACGGAACTTTCTGGTGGAGGGCTTATCCGGTGCCGGCAAATCCTCGGTCTACGAGGAGCTCATCGCACGTGGCTACAACGCCATCAGTACGGACCGGGCCTGGAAGTACCGTGCCGACCCTGACACCGGTCTCGCGGGCGACAACTGGATGTGGGACCGGCAAAAAGCGCTCAGCGAACTCGAAAGCCCGAAATCAGACGTGTTGTTCGTCTGTGGAAGCAGTCGCAATCGCGACTGCTTTCTGCCCTATTTCACCAAGGTCTTCAACCTCCGCATCGACGATGACACCATGCGTCGCCGCCTCCAGGAGCGAACCAACAATGATTTCGGCAAGCAGCCCGAGGAACTCGAGCGCACACTCAGGCTCAATCGGCGCGACGAGAAACCGGCCGGAGCGATCGATGTGGACGCTACCCAGCCGCTCGAACAGGTGGTTGACGAGTTGCTTCGCTTGGCAAACTGCAGAACGGTGACGAGCGACTCGACGCTGACACCATGGTCGAAACGCGGGTCCGTGATTGGTCGGTCATTCGTGATCGCCGAGTCTGCACTCACTTCGGACGCACTCCGGGATGTCCTGGACCGCGAGACCATCACTCGCATCGATTACGCCTGGTCTGGCTACGTCCTTGCGACGCTGTTGCCGTACCTCGACGAGCACGGGATCAGCCTGATGCACTCCGACCACGATGAGGTGGCCTCGACCATCTCGCAGACCTTGGAGGGCTCGATCCGTGTCTTCACGTCAGACCACCGCGAGTACGTGGCGCGCCTGGATCCAAGTGCGTTCGACGGGACAGTGCTTCGTCGCTACTACGAGGAGCTCAACCAGACGGCAGCAGAGGGCGTCGAGTACGCGATGCTGGACGGGATTGCTTTCTTCCGCGACACGCTCGCGCCGCTCGAATCTGCGATCGTGGCCGTGTTCATCATCGGATAGTCCACTGAGGCCCTGGGCGCGTACTCTTAGGGCGATGACGCGGATCTCCATCCCGACTTATCACAGCTGAGCGATCGATCACGCCGAGCGTGTCTCGGTGGCGCTGAGAAACCAGGAGCTGTGGAACCAGCTGCGTGAGGCCGAGGCCGTATCGCCTCAGCCGCATCCACCGCGGCGGCGCAGGCTGTGGTTCATCCGTCGAGCCGCAAGCTGCTAGGCCGTCCTCGGTCTCCGGGCCGTCAGGAAGGCTCTTGCAGCTCGCGTGTGCCCGAGGCCCTGCTCGACCTGCGGACGAATGACCTGGGTGAGCTGATCCCGCTCGGTCGTCGTGAGGGCTTCCCGCATCGCCTCTCCGACCGTTGGCGCCAGAGGGTTCGGTGACGAATCGAGGAACACGCTCCAGTCACGGGGTCGGCGGTCCTCGCGGTTGGACACCTCAGCGATCAGTGTCAAGCGGATGTCGTCGAACCCCGCTGCCTCCACATAGGTGAGCAGGTCGCGTTCGTCGAAGTCGGTCATTGCGCTCAGGCCGCCTCCGTCCCGCTCGGCGCGACTCATTTCGGCGATCACCTTCGCGAGCAGCGGTTGGGCTCCGCCGAGGGTGCCGAACCCGCCTGTGGTCGCTCGTTCCTGCAACCCGAATCGGTTGATCGGCTCGAAGATCGAGAGTCGTCCGCCGGGGAGCAGAACACGGAAGAACTCGTCAAAGGCTCGCTGCTTGTCGGCGACGTAGATCAGAACGGAGCGGGTTGTCACGACGTTCGCCTCGACATCGCCGAGGTCGTCCGCGCTCGCTCGGTGATACGAAGCTGCGTTCCCCGCAACCGCGCGGCAGTCCGACAAGCAATCCTCCGAGATGTCACTGAAGATCACACGGACGCCTCGATCGAGTGCTCCTAGCCCGACGAGGCCGTCACCGCACCCAACGTCGAGCAACACATCGCCGGATTGAAGGTCGGCGGCGTCAAGAATCTGATCGCGGATCGGAGAGAGGAAGGCGAGTGCTGCCTCCCGTTGTTCGAGCGACCCGCCGTCACGGCGAATCCGAAGCCAGGCAGCCCAACGATCGGACACGCGGCAATCATAGGGAGCGTCGTCCGGGCCGGCGTACCGGAGTGATCCGGGCAGACCAGACTCACTGAGTTGAGACTCAAGCGACCGTGGGGTACTGCCGATCTCACCAGGCATGACCGAACCGACCTCGCCCTACCGGCAGTTCAGCGTCGGGCGCGACGAGCTTGGCACTTTCAGGATCGTCAACGACGCGACCAAGCACATCATGGCGGCACTCAGCCGGCGAGAGGCAAAGCAGCTATCGCGCGAACTGCGGCGCGTGCTCAAGAACGCATCGAAGTCTTAGGGCTAGACCACCGCTGGGAGGATCGGTACCTGGTCCCGGAGGTATCCTCCGGGACCAGGTACCTGACTTGCGCAGGCAACGCGCTGAGTGCGGGAACGATCAGCCGGGCGGCGGGTACTGGCCGGCGACACCCTCGACGGTGTCGCTCATCGACTTCGGCGGTTCATCGTCGGCACGCCGCTCCTCCTGGAGACTGCGAGCGATCGCCGCCCGATCCTCTTTCTTCGCCGCTCGCCAAGCCTTGAAGCGCTCGAACAAGCCCATACGGGAACGAGGATAGTCCCCTGGGCCAGTGAGCCCGGTATCTGATCGGACCCGCGGGCCACCGGGCGACGCTCGTCCGCGCTTCGTCTAGAGCTCCCCCGGTATCGACCCGCCCGTGGCGGGGCTCGTCTCAACGGCTGGTCGCTTCGGCCGAAGCACGCCCGCGGCCAACGCGATGACTCCTACCAGCCCGGCGACGACGCAGAACGACGTCGTGAGTGACGACGCCGAGGCGATGCCGCCGATCACCCCTGGTGCGACGAGGCCGCTCGCGTAGGCGACGACGGCAACGCCGGCAATGCTGCGCGCCGGATGGGCGCCCACGCGCCCGGCCGCCGCGAACACGAGCGGTACGACGAGGGCGACGCCGATCCCGAGCAGCGCGAAGCCGAGGAGGCCGATTGCCAGGCCGGGCGCCAGCACGACAGCGACGGCGCCGACGAAGGCGCACGCCCCTGAGATACGGACGGTGCGGACAGGCCCCAGCCTGCGGATCACACGGTCGCCCATGAGCCTGACCGTCGCCATCGCCACAGCGAACGCCGAGACCGCGAGCGATGCGACGCTCGCCGACCCACCGAGCTCGTTGCGGATGTAGAACGCCGACCAGTCGGTCCCGGCCTGCTCGCCGAAGACGGCGCAGAGGCCGACGAGCCCGATCAGGAGGACCGGGCGGGTCGGGAGCGCGAAGGGCGGCGGCGCAGGCTGGTCGGTCGTCGTCGGGTCCTCGATCAGCAGCTGCGCGACTGCGGCACCGACCGCGGCGAGGACGAACGCCTCGACGCCGAACTGGACCCGAGCGTCGATGCCGGCCTGGGACGCGAGAGCCGAGACGGCCGACCCGACCAGGACACCCACGCTCCAAAAGCCGTGCAGGCTCGACATCACCGACCGGCCGAACAGCTTCTCCACCAAGACGCCCTCCGCATTCATCGCCATGTCCGCGAGCCCCGCGACCGCACCGAAGACGAGCAGAGCGGCGCAGAGCGCCACGAGCGACGTCGGCAGCGCCGGCAGGACAAGACAGGCGCACCACGCGACGATCGTGACCGTGACGAACGGGCGGAGCGCGAAGCGGTGGGCGAGACGGCCAGAGAAGGGCATGGCGAGCAGCGCGCCGATCCCCGGCATCAGCAGCGCGATCCCGAGATGGCCGACGCCGACACCGACGTGCGACGCGATCCACGGAATGCGGGCCGCAAAGCTCCCGGTGACGCATCCGTGCACAGCGAACACCGCCGCCGTCCCGCGTCGTGCGCGCCGGACGTCGGGAGCGGCCGCGGCCGAATCCGGTGTGGGCGTCGCGGCCGCGATCACCGTCCGAGACTATCCGGCACTGGTCGCTGCGGTCTGCCCTTTCCGCTGCGATGACTTTCGCCGCCCTACGTAGTCTCGTAGGCCAAACCTCGACGAAGGGAAAAGCTGATGAGTACCGACGCTGCTCGGCGGATCAACCTCGGCGCGGTCATCTGTGAACCGCGTCCACAGCTGCCTGACGGCTTCCAGCGGAGCAGCACTCGAGCTGGGGCGGCGCTCGGCGCAGTCCGGTCCGGGCTCAGCGTCTACGAGCTGCCTCCCGGTCAGGCTGTCAGCCCCTACCACTACGAAGAACCAGAAGAGGAATGGCTCCTGGTCGTCTCGGGCACTCCCACGCTGCGGCATCCGGGCGGCGAGGAGCAGCTAGAACCGTGGGACCTCGTCTTCTTTCCCGCCGGACCCGCAGGCGCACACCTCGTGCGAAACAACAGCGAAGCGACCGCCCGCGTCGCGATGTTCTCCTCGATGGGAGCGCCGGTCGGTGTCGTCGTCTACCCCGACAGCGACATGATCTGGACGTGGACGGCCGACGACGCGGTCGACATCATCGTCAAACGAACCGGCGCACTGGACGACGCAGCGCCCTGGACTGCTGAAGAAAACTAGAGCGGGCGAGGGACAGTGGAAGCTGTTCACCACCCAACCCGTAAGCGCGGAATCGGCACCTGGTGCGGGCCGTGACGGGATAGCTGCGCGGCTTATCGGCCGTTGTGCTGCTCAGATCTACCGGAACTCGTCGATGCCCCGGCCGTCGTCGTGCTCCCACCCGTAGGCGGCGATGTGACCCCAGCAGTCCGGCCTGCTCCCGTCGGTGTCAGTGAAGCCGTACGCGTCTGCGAGCTGGCGGGCACTGACGATCGTTCCGGCCCAGCGGTCGACGTCCTCAGCTTCAGCAAGCGCGGCTACACCTCTGGCGACGTAGGTGGGCGACTCGGAGATCCCGAAGCCGGGGCGCTTCTGCACGGCGTCACGCCAGTTCGCCTCGGTGACACCGAAGTTCTCCAGCATCTTCTCGGAGCGCAACCAGCCAGGTGTGACGCCGACGGCCGTCACAGCGAGGCCACCCAGCTCGGCGTCGAGTCCCTTCACGATCCGCTCGACATTCGCCTTGACGAGGTCGTAGTAGAACCCGACGCTGCGCCGGAACTCCGCATTCGCGTCCGACGTGCCGTCGGTCATCTCGACCACCAGACCGCGCGTCCTCTGATCGTCAGCGTTCTTCAACATCAGCGGGATCGCGGCCCGGCAGGTGATGAGATGGGTGTGCACTCCCATCTGCAGCATCCGCAAGCCGCCGGCCCAGTCGTGCTCCCAGACCGGCTTGTCCCACTCCATGTACCTGTCGCCCCCGAAGATGTCGTTGACGAGAACGTCCAGCCGGCCTCGCTCACGCTCGATGTCTGCGACCAACTCCGCGACCGCCGCGGGATCCTCATGGTCCACCACGCGCGGCGAGCCTTCCCCTCCGGCGCCCGAGATCAGCTCGCCGGTCTCCTCAATCGTCTCGGGCCTGCCAATTTCCGAAGGCCCGGTGCTCCGGCTGCTGCGGCCAGTCGCGTAGACGAAGAAGCCCGCACGAGCAAGCTCGACCGCGATCGCCCGACCGGCGCCGCGAGTCGCCCCCGCGACGAGCGCCACCCTCGCCGTCTCCGTCACGACATCCCTCTTCCACCCCAGAGCCAAAATCAATCACGTGGGAACAACGGTGCACATTGCGCCGCCGAAAACCATTCGACGAACTGATACCTGGTACCCGAGCGTCGCGCGATTCGAGGAGGTGTCTGACACCACAGGTGTCAGACACCAGTTGGCTCACCTGGGCCAGCGTTGTGGGTCTACCGGGCGATCTAGTCCCCGACGATGTCGCGGAGTCCCGGGCTCGCCTCTGGGTGTGCGGCTGATGCTTTCGCCGTATCCCGCCAGTGTGGGTGTTCGGCCTCGAGTTCGGCGAGGATTGCGCGGCCGCGGTCGATGTCGTTTGCGTTGGCTGCGTCGATCAGTGACATCCATCGGATGTAGCTCTCGGGCAGCCCGCGTTCACGGGCGACCGGAACCGCTGGATCGGCTCGGTTCGCGGCCCGGTAGCCCTCTGCACGCTCCACAAGACGACGCAGTTCGCCAAGCGACTGATCGCCCTCCTCGACGCGAAGGTCAATGACTCGTTCCCACGCTTCGCCCTTCGCGGGCACAACAACGACGGCTGCACCACCACGGCCGCGAAAGTCGCCGCCGCCGGCTTCGGCCGCGTCCAGCGCGGTCATGAGGCGCTGCGCCAGCGAGCTGTTGGTTCGTTCGAAGGCGACACCCATTGCGTGCCAGTGATCAGACGTGAGCATGTTTCCCTGTGCCGCCCAGCCCGTACCGGCGACATGACCGGCGAAACGAACGCAACATTCCCCTGTCCACTGGGCCGATTCTCCCGAAGCGCTCATGATCGCCACCTGACGGAAGGCGGGCAGCGGATCGTCGCTGCGCAACTGATCGAGTGCCTCCTGGGGCGATAGACCGGACGCGAGCAGTTCGAGACCTTGGTAGCCGTACCGCCGGTCGGTAAAGGACTGGGTCGCAATCGCACCGATCCCGGCGCGAACCCAGGGAACTGCAGCCCCGGCATTGAAGGCTTGCGACTGGACAGCGACACCAAGCTCGCCCGTCGTCTCATCGCGGGCCACGATCGAGTAGGTCATCCCAACGAGTAAAACACGACGGGACGAGGCATCAAGCAATCCCGTCCCGGATTGCTGTTGGCGCTCTTGCCTAGCGGCCGGAGCGGGCCTGGAGGCGAACTGCCACCGTGTCGAGCGTTACGGCGGCCAGGAGCACGAGGCCCGTGATGATGTAGATCCAGCCGTTCGAAACGTTCAGGGTGTTCAGCCCGTTCTGGAGCGTCCCGATCAGGATGGCGCCGAGCAGCGCACCGCGCACTTCGCCGCGGCCGCCGAACAGGCTGACGCCGCCGATCACTGCCGAGGCGATGGCGTTCAGCAGCAGGTTGCCCGGCGGGAACGTCAGCGCCACCGAGTTGACCTGCGACGCGAAGATGATGCCGCCGATGCCGGCGGTGGCGCCGGAGAGCATGAAGACGAGCACGCGAATCCGCGGCACGTTGATGCCGGCGCGCCGGGCGGCCTCGGCGTTGCCGCCGACGGCGTAGACGTGACGTCCGAACGTCGTCCACTTCGCCAGGAACGTCAGCAGGATGAAGAAGACGATCACGATCACGCCCGAGAGCGGCAGGCCGAGCGACGTCGCGATCACCTTGCCGTGGTTCGCGATCGCGACCGTGCCGAACGCCGCGATACCGATCCCCGCCGTCTTCACGGCGAACCCGGCCCAGTTGACGGCGGCGATCTCGGTGCCGCGGGCGGCCACGCGCTTGTAGACGACGCTCAGCGGGTACAGCAGCGTGATGATCAGCGCGATCAGATACCCGGCGAAATGCGAGAAGGCGTAGCTGTCGGTGTAGTTGATCCAGCGGTCCTGGATGATGATCGTGCCGCGTTGCTCGAGCTGGTTGAGGATCACGCCCTGCCAGATCAGGAAGCCGGCGAGCGTGACGACGAACGAGGGCACACCGACGTACGCCACGATCGAGCCCTGGAGGCCGCCGATCGCCGCGCAGACGGCAACCGCGATCACCATCGCGAGGAGGCCGTTCAGCTGGTGCCCGCTGCCGGGCAGCTGAAGCTCCGCCACGACGAGCGCGCCGATGCCCGCCAGGTATCCGATCGACAGGTCGATCTCACCGAGCAGGAGGACGAAGACGACGCCGAAGGCGAGCATCGCCGTGCCGGCCATCTCGTTGATCAGGTTGGTGAAGTTGACGGCGGTGAAGAAGTTCGTCGCCGTGAGGCCGAAGAGGATGACGACGAGGATCTCGCCGACGATGATCGGCGCCGGACCGAGGTTGCCCGTCCTGACGTTGAACCAGGCCCGGTGGTACAGGCCGGCTAGGCCGCCCGGAGGCGCGTCCTCCTCCGCCGCTGGCGTCGGGCCGTCGGGCCCGATGACGTCCGCGGTGCTCACGCCTCGCCCCCGGCCGCCGGCGCCGCCGCGGGAATGCCCGAGACCTTCGTCGGCACGCCGGCGGTGATCGCCTCGACGACGGCCTGCTGCGTCGTCGTGCGGCGCTCGAAGATGCCGACGTTCCGTCCAAGACGCAGCACCGTGATCCGGTCCGCCGTCTCGAAGATGTCATGGAGGTTGTGCGAGATGATCACGACCGCAAGCCCCTGCTCGCCGAGGCGCCGGACGAGAGCGAGAACCTGTTCCGTCTGCGCCACGCCGAGCGCCGCGGTCGGTTCGTCGAGGATCACGAGCTTCGAGTTCCACTGCACGGCCTTCGCCACCGCGACGGACTGGCGCTGACCACCGGAGAGCGTCGCCACCGGCTGTCGGATCGACGAGATCGTCGTCACAGCAAGGCTCTTGAGGGTCGACGCGGTGGTGTGCTCCATCGCCGCCTCGTTGAGAATCTGCCACTTGTTCACCTCGCGGCCGAGGTACATGTTCTGCACGACGTCGAGGTTGTCGCAGAGGGCGAGATCCTGGTAGACGACCTCGATCCCGAGGCGGCCTGCGTCCTTCGGGCCGTGGATGGACACTTCCTGGCCCTCGAAGAAGATCTGCCCACTGTCGTAGGCATGCGTGCCGGCGATGCACTTGATCAACGTCGACTTGCCGGCCCCGTTGTCGCCGACCAGCGCCATCACCTCGCCTGAGTTCACCTCGAAGTCGACGTCGGTCAGCGCTTCGACCGAACCGAAGGTCTTCGTGATGCCACGGAGTTGGAGAAGGGGGGTCTCGCTCATCGGCGTTTAGTCGTGGTGGAGGCGCCCCGAAAGGCGCCTCCACCACGGATCGTGCGTGATCTTACTTGCAGTACTGCTTGAACGTGCCGACGCACACATCGCTCCTCTTCAGGAACTTGTCCGTGAAGAGGCGCTTGTAGTTGGCCTTGGTGATCCAGACCACCGGCAGTGCATTGGTCGGCTCCGGATGCTTTCCGTTCGGCCGGGTCCCGTTCGAGACCGGCTTCTTGCCCTTGAGCAGCGCGACCGCAGCAGCAGCGGCTGCGTTCGCCTCGTCAGGCACGTACTTGTACACGGTGCCGGTCTGCCAGCCGGAGATGATGTTCTGGACACCACCGACCGACGCATCCTGCCCCGAGAGCGGGAGCGGCTTGAGGTGCTTCGCCTTCAGATCGGCGATGACCGCGCCGGCGATGTTGTCGTTCGCCGCCAGCACACCCTGGATGTTGTTGTTCGTCTTGACGAGCATCTGGTTGAAGATGGTCGCCGCGTTGTTCGCATCCCAGTCGGGCACGAACTGCTGCGGGCCCCGCTTGATCGCATGGACCTTGAACAGCGGGTTGAAGACGGCGAGGTTGCCGGACTGGAACCAGTACGCGTTCTGGTCGGTCTGGCCGCCCCAGAGCTGGGCGACCGTGCCGCCCTTGTACGTGCCGTTCGCCTTCATCGCGGCGATGACGCCGGCGGCCTGGGCCTTGCCGACAGCCTTGCCGTCGAAGGTCACGTACACCGATGCACTCCCGCCGGTCACCTGGCGGTCGTAGTCGATCGCCTTGCCGCCCTTCGAGGTGAAGAGCTTCTCGATCGACGCCGCGGAGCCGTTGTCGAGCGCCGTCTCGATGACGACCGTCGCGCCGGCAGCGATGCAGGCCTGCGCCTGTGCCTTCTGCTTGAGCGGGTCGTTCAGGGCGTTGTTGATCGAGGCAGAGACGCCGGCCTTCTTGAAGGCCGCCTTCATGTCGGGAGCGTCGAACTGCACCCAGCGCACGGACGACTTCGTGTCCGGCAGGAGGACGCAGACCTGCACGCTCGCCGCCTTCTTCTTGGTGCTCGCCGTGGCACTCGCCACGACGAACACGGCGAGGCTAACGGTCGCAAGCGCAACGAGCGCAAGGACCGTCGACCTACGGAAAACTGTCTTCAAGATTGTCTCCTTGGTTGGCGGACGGGGGGCCAGTACTCGGCAACTTCGCGAATTTTGCCCTTCAAGTCAAGTTGTGACGCCAATTAGCGGAGTTGGATAGGCTCGCCCGATGAAGACCTCCCTGGGCATCTGGGCCTTCGGCGCGATGGCAACCCGTTTCAACCCGGGTGGCTACAAACCCGAACTGGCCGGCGCATCGACCGTGAGCAAGGTGCGGACTGCCGTGGAGGGGCTGGGCGACCTGGTCGACGACTACGAGTTCCACTATCCGCAGGAAGTGTCACGCGAGAACCTCGAAGAGGTGCAGCAGGCGCTCGACGGACACGGGATGTACTGCGTCGCGAGCGGCCTCCACCTTAACCCACTCTTTGCCAAAGGCGGCTTCTCCTCGCCGGACGACGGGACGCGCGCCGAGGCGCTCCGGATCACGACGGAGGGGATCGATCTGGCCGCCGACGTCGGCGCCCACTTCATCATCTGGCCGGGAATCGAGGGCTACAACTACCCCTTCCAGACCGGCTACGCGGACGCGTGGAAGCGCTTCATCGACGGAGTCGGCGAGGCGGCCCAGCACGCGAACGGTCGCGGCGTCACGGTGTTTCTCGAGCACAAGAACTCCGAGCCGGCGATGAAGATCTTCATGCGGAACATCGGCATGACCCTCCATGTCATCCACACCCTGCGCGCCCAGGGGATCGACAACATCCAGGTCAACATGGACTGGCAGCACCTGATCATGAACGGCGAGAACCTCGCCGAATACGCCGCTCTGCTGGCAGCGGACGGGCTTCTGGGCCACCAGCACGGCAACTCCGGCTGGGGCACCTTCGACGACGACAACATGGTCGGAGCGACCGCGTTCATGGAGACGCTCGAGCTCGCGCTCGAGCTGCGCCGCGTCGGCTACGGCTCGAACGGCGAACGCCTCGGCCTCGACCTCTACCCCTACACCGAGGACGCCGTCGGCGCCGTCAAGCGGTCTGTCCTGCAATGGCGGTTCATCGACGGCGTCGCCGCGAAGATCGACGAGCCCGCCCTGCGCGAGGCGCAGCGGTCGAAGGACGCCGTCCGGGCGTACGAGCTCGTGTACGCCGCGCTCGGCGCGTGACGCAGCCGCTCATCGGGGTCGACGTCGGGACGTCCGGCGTGAAGGCGATCGCCCTCTCCCCGGACGGGGAGATCCTTGCGACGGCGGACGAGAGCTATCCGCTCTCCACCCCCCACCCCGGCTTCGCCGAGCAGGATCCGGAGGACTGGTGGCGCGCCGCCGAGGCCTGCCTCGCGCGCCTGCCGGAGGGGCCGATCGGGCTCTCGGGGCAGATGCACGGGCTGGTGACGCTGGAGCAGACGACCAGGTGCTGCGACCCGCCATCCTCTGGAACGACCAGCGGACAACTGCCGAATGCGCCGAGATCGAAGCGCGCGTCGGGCTCGGCCGGCTGATCGAACTGACCGGCAACCGCGCCCTGACAGGGTTCACGGCTCCCAAGCTGCTCTGGCTCCGCAAGCACGAGCCGGAGACCTGGGGAAAGATCCGCCACATCCTGCTGCCGAAGGACTACGTGCGGCTCCGGCTGACCGGTGAGCACGCCATCGACGCGGCCGATGCGTCGGGCACGCTGCTGTTCGACGTCGCAGGCAGGCGCTGGTCGGAGGAGGTCTGCGACGCGCTCGAGGTTCCGGCGGAGTGGCTGCCGCCCGCGTACGAGTCGACGGCGATCGCCGGAGCCGGCGACCAGGCGGCGGCCGCGCTCGGGATCGGCATCACGGCGCCCGGCCCGGTCTCCGTCGTGCTCGGGACGTCCGGCGTCGTGTTCGCGGTGCTGCCGGCATATGCGCCCGACGCCGAGGCGCGCGTGCACGTCTTCTGCCACGCAGTACCAGGTACCTGGCATGCGATGGGCGTGATGCTCAGCGCCGCCGGTTCAGCTGCCTGGCTTCGGCACGCGCTCGGCGCCGACCTGCAGACGCTGGACGCTGAGGCCGCCGGCTGGGGGCCCGGCGTCGAGGGTCTTCTGTTCGCGCCGTACCTCGCCGGCGAGCGCACGCCGCACGCCGACGCGAACGCACGCGGTGCCTTCACCGGCCTCTCCGTTCGCCACGACCGCGGCGCGCTGTGGCGTGGGATGCTCGAAGGCGTCGCCTACGGCCTCCGCGACTCGCTCGAGCTGCTCCGCCCGCTCGGCGTCCAGCCGGAAGTGGGCCGGGTCTCGGGCGGCGGCGCCCGCAGCGAGCTCTGGCTGCGCATCGTCTCCGCCGTGCTCGGCCTGCCGCTCGAGCGGACGGTCTCGGAAGAAGGCTCGGCGTTCGGCGCAGCGCTGCTCGCTGGCGTGCGCTCAGGTGTCTTCGCCGACGCCGACGAGGCCGTGTCACGCTGCGTGCGCGTGCGCGACCGGGTCGAGCCCGACCCCGACTGGGTCGCCGCCTACGAGCACGGCTACGACCGCTACCGCACCCTCTACCCCGCGCTGCTTCCGCTCGAGCAGCAACAGTGACGCCTCTCCCTAGGCCGCGGGCTCGTCGCCCGCGACCGGGGCCTCGCGGTGATGCCACGGCTGAAACGTCACCGTCAGCCGCTCGATCCGCTGCCCCTCGACCGAGTCGACGAGGAAGCGGAGGCCGTCGTGTGACACCTCGTCGCCCGGCTCGGCGGCGCGTCCAGCTCGCCGAAGACGAATCCGGCGACCGTGTGGTAGTCCTCCTCCGGCAGGTCGCAGTGGAACCGCTCGTTGAAGTCGTCGATCGGGAACGTCCCGTCGATCCGGATCGTGTCGTCGTCGAGGCGCTCGACGGTCTCGTCCGGCAGGTCGAACTCGTCCTCGATCTCGCCGACGATCTCCTCCAGCAGGTCTTCGAGCGTGACGATGCCCTCCATCGAGCCGTACTCGTCGATCACGATCGCCAGATGCTGGTTCGTGCGGCGAAACTCGGTCAGGAGGGCGCCGAGGTCCTTGGTCTCCGGGACCATGTAGGCCGGCCGCACGAGTGACTCGACGTCGACCAGGCTGATGCCGCGGTCGTGCATCGCCTCGATCAGGTCGCGGATGTGCAGGACACCGACGATGTCGTCCAGCGTGTCGCGATAGACGGGATAGCGCGTGTACGGCGACTCCAGCACCGCCTTCAACGCCTCCTCCGGCGGCAGCGCGATCGAGATCGCCACCACCTCGGGGCGAGACACCATCACATCCGAGACTTCCTTGTCGGCGAAGTCGAAGACCTTGTAGAGCATCTCCTGCTCCTCGTGCTCGATCTCTCCCTGCTCCGCCGACGAGCTGAGGAGCATGCGCAGCTCGGCCTCGGAGTGCGCCTCGTGCTCGGCGCCGGGTGGCTCGAGCCCGAGCGCGCGCAGGATCAGCGCGGTCGATTCCTGGAGCACCCAGATCAGCGGCCGGAAGACGAGGAAGAACCAGTGGACCGGCGTCGACAGGGCGAGCGCGGTGCGCTCGGGATGGCCGAGCGCGATCCCCTTCGGTACGAGCTCGCCGATCACCACGTGCAGGTACGTGACGATGAGGAGAGCGACGATCACGGCGAGGAAGGACGCCATCACCGAGTCGAGATGGTGCGCGAGCACCTGCTCGCCGAGAGCACCGATGGCGAGCGAGGAGATCGTCACGCCGAGCTGCATGGCCGAGATGAAGCGCGGCGGATTGCTCGTGATCCGCAGCACGGCGCGCGCACGGCGGTTGCCCTCGTGCTCCAGCTCCATGATCCTCGTGCGGCGCGAGGTGACGAGGCCGTACTCCGCCGCCACGAAGAACGCGTTCAGGAACACCAGCCCGAGCAGGGCCAGCATCTGCAGGAGAAAGGTCACAGGAGTTGGCGCCCGTCAGGCGCGCGCGTACTGGGCGGCAGATCGTCGTCCACGCAAATCAGTGGGCGGAGTATAGCCGCCGGCTGGACAGATCGAACAGGTGTTCGTATCATCATCGGATGCGCGTCTCCTACCGCGAGGAGCCCTGCAAGGTGGCGCTCAACCACGTCAAGGGCATGCCCTTCGAGTGGTCGCTGAATCCGTACATGGGCTGCGTCCACCGTTGCACGTTCTGCTACGTGCGCGGGTTCGAGCAGCGCGCCGACCGCCCCTCCGACGACCGCTACGGCACGTCGATCAGGGTGAAGCCGAACATCGCCGAGGTGCTGAGGCGCGAGCTCCAGCGCACGGGCCCGCGCGAGGAAGGGATCGCGATCGGGGCCGCCACGGACCCCTACCAGCCCGCGGAGGGCCGTTACCGGCTCACGCGCGCGTGCATCGAGGTGCTGCGCGACTTCGGCCAGCCGTTCTCGATCATCACGCGCGGACCGCTGATCGTCCGTGACGTGGACGTGCTCGTCGAAGCGTCGCGCCGCGCCGACGTCTCGGTGACGTTCTCGGTCCCGACGGTCGACGACGACGTCTGGCGCACGACGGAACCAGGGACCGCGCCGCCGCGGCAGCGTCTCCGGGCTCTGCGGGAGCTCGTGCAGGCCGGTGTGCGAGCCGGCGTCGGCCTGGCTCCGATCCTGCCAGGCCTCTCCGACCACCCGAGCCAGCTCGCACGCGTCGTCGAAGCAGCACGCGACGCGGGCGCCTGCGGCGTCTGGGCGAACCTGCTCTACCTCCGCCCCGGAACACGCGAGCATTTCCTCTCGTGCCTCGCCCGCGACTGGCCCGAGCTCCTGCCCGAGTACGAGCGCCTCTACGCGCGCAGGGCATATCTTCCGCAAAGCGAGGCTCAGCCTGCAAAGGATGAGGTGCGCCGTCTCGCGCGAGCCCATGGGATACGCGACCGCAGACCGGAGCCTTTGCGGCCGCCGGCGCGCGCTGAACAACTTTCGCTCCTTTCAGCATAGGATTGCACCCCATGCCCGACGAGATCACGACGCTGATCGTCGACGACCACGAGGTCGTGCGCGAAGGCTTGCGCCTTTCGCTCTCGCGCGCACCGCACATCCGCGTCGTCGGCGAGGCATCGGACGGGGCGTCCGCCGTCGAGATGGCCGAGCGCCGCAAGCCGGACGTCGTGATCATGGACGTGCGCATGCCCGGGATGGACGGGCTCGAGGCGACGAAGCTCCTGACCGAGCGTGTGCCGGAGTCGAAGGTCCTGATCTTCACGGCGTACTCGGAGCGGTCGCTGCTCAGCCGCGGCCTCGAGTCGGGCGCGAAGGGCTACATCCTCAAGGAGGCCCCGCACCAGACGCTCGTCCGCGCGATCGAGAAGGTCGCGCAGGGCGACGGCTACGTCGACCCCGCACTGATGCCCGCGTTCCTCGCCGGCAAGGACCAGACCGACATGCTCACCGGACGGGAGCGCGAGATCCTCCAGCTGCTCGCCGACGGCATGTCGAACGCCGACGTCGCCGGGCGGCTCTTCATCTCGCAGGAGACCGTGAAGAGCCACGTGCGGCACATCCTCACGAAGCTCGAGGCCGACACACGAACGCACGCGGTCGCGATCGCGTTGCGCGAAGCCATCATCGATTGACCGATGACGGGCTCGACCGGCTGATCGCAGCCGAGCAGGACGAGCGGCGGCGAATCGCCCTGTTCCTGCACGACGGCCCGGTGCAGAACCTCGCCGGCATCGCGCTGATGCTCGACGCCGCCCTGCACGCGATCCAGACGGGCAAGCTCGAGGACGCGGCGAGCGTCGTCGAAACCGCCCTCGAGCGCCAGCGGGCCACGATCAGGGAGCTGCGCGACCTCTCCTTCGCGCTCGAGCCCGTCGTGCTTCGCGATCAGGGGTTCGGGCCGGCGCTCCAGGCGCTGGCCGAGCAGCTCGGCACCACGAACAAGATTCGCGTCGACCTCGACGTCGAGGCGGCGACCCGGATCGGCCAGACGGCCCAGGTCGCCATCTACACGATCGTCCGCGAGCTCCTCGATCAGGCGGTCCGCCGTGGGCCGTTGAGCCGCATCTCGGTGAGCATCCACCAGACGGAAGACGGAGGCGCCGCGACGACGATCGCCGACGACGCCGAGCCGGAGCGGCGGCGCCGCTCGTTCGAGGCGATCGAGGAGCGCGTCAAACAGCTCCACGGCACGATCGCGGTCGATGCAGGCGACGCGGGCGCGCGGCACGCAGATCGTGGTGACGCTGCCGCCGTACGCCACCCGGCGGTAAGCTCCGCGCTCGATGAGTGACGGGAACGGCTATCTGCTCTTCGTCTGGTCGCCTGCGGGGTATTCGCTGCGCGAGCAGCAGGGCGACCCTCCTGCGGTCGGGAGCGAGTTCGAGGAGGGCGACCGGCTGCTCGTCGTCAACAAGATCGGCGCCTCGCCGCTTCCCGGCGACACGCGCCAGTGCGTCTTCTCCGTCGGGAAGTGACGCCGACCAGCCCTCCTTAGGCAGCGGCCCTTCGAAACTCGCGAATCTGGTTCGGCTGCGCCGAATCAGGTTCGTTGGGCCAATCGAACCTGATTCCCGGCGAAGCCGGGAACCAGGTTCGCGAGTTCAGCGTGCCGCGTCCTCGGCGGCCGCCAGGCCCAGCACGAGCGCCTGGGCAAGGCCGCTCGCGTAGCCGCCCGTCGACACGCCGCCCGCATCGACGCCCGCCGCCCACAGCCCGTCGAGCGGCGCACCGTCCTCCCCCAGGACACGCGCCCGCTCGTCGACGCGCAGCCCGCCGATCGTGTGGGTGATCGCCGCAACGACGCGGACGGCAGCGACCGTTCCCGCCGGCGGGTCGAACGGCAGATCGGCGAGCTCCACCCGCGACTCCGCCGGTGCGGCGTCCACCAGCTGCGCCACCGTGCGCTCGCGAACGCGCTGGTCCAGCGCCTCTGCGTCGAGGAGGTAGTACGCCCTCGCGCCGGGCCGGCGCGCGGTTGCCTGCACGACGTTCGTCTCCGACCAGGAGACGTCTCCGGGCGAGAAGAACTCGACCCCGTCCTCGTCGAAGATCCGCGCGAAGCGTGCGTAGAGCTGCGCGAGCGAGACGAGCTCGGTCTCGTCCCAGGAGGCATCGGGCATGTTGCGGCCGTAGAACTCGTCCATCCCGGGCGTGAGCGCTGCACCGCGGGCCAGTGCGTTGCCCAGTCCGTCTCCCTCCGACCACGGATTCGCCCGCAGTCGCAGCGGCGCCGCGGGCGCGACGTACCGGGTCACGAGCTCCGGCGAGGCGGCAAAGCCGCCGGTGCAGAGGATCGCCGGCTGATCTGCGCAGCCGTCGATACCGAGCTCGACGTCTCCCGCGAGCGCAGCGGCCAGGCCGTGCGGCTCGAACCGCTTGCCGACGGTGCGGGGATTGCCGGTCTCGTGCCAGACGACGGGTGCGCCCCTCGACTCCAGCCACTCGATCGCGTCGTCGAGGCGCTCCCAGACCAATCGCTGAAGGCGCTCGTCACCGGCCGGGCACTCGCGGCGAAACTCCTCCCATTCGCGATGCCGCCAGATCACGCACGACGACAGGAGCATCGAGCCGCCGATCCGCGTGCCCTTCTCATGAACGGTGACGGCGCAGCCGAGCTCACGGAGCCGGGCAGCCGCGACGAGCCCGGCCATGCCGGCTCCGGCGATGCGCACTACGTGAGCGAGAACGTCGGCTTGTGCTCGACGTACTCGATGCGCACGCGCTCCGGCCCCCAGAGGAACGCCGCGTACGTGTTCGCGGCATCCACGACGGACTCGACCTCGATCCCGAGGTCGGAAGCGTCGGCGATCACACCCTCGGCGGAGTCCACCAGCACCGCGAGGTGGTTCAGGAGCGGCCGCTCCGGCTCGCCCGGATCGCCTTCGTGGAACACGACGAACGCACCGCCGACCTCGACGCGCCCGGCCCCCGCCGGGGCGAAGCCGTAACGCTCATACTCCCGCGCGGTCTCCGCCGGCGAGGACGACCACAGCGCAACGTGGTCGAGGTCGTACTCGACATCCGTCTCCGCCTGAACGAGGGTCAGCCAGATTCCCTCTCCGGCGTCGAACACGTCCGCCGTGCCCGCGGGCAGAGAGGCGCGGGCGGCGGCCAGATCGGAGACGCGCAGAGCGACATGCTTCAGCGCGCCGGGCTCGCGGGGACCGTCCGCATCGAACAGCGTCAGCTTGCCGCGACGGGCGTCGCTGCCGAGCAGGGTGAAGTTCTCTTCGTGCGCGATCACGTGCATGCCCAGGTGCCGCTCGAGGAACGCGACGATGGGCGCACGGTCGGCGACCCAGAAGGCAACGTGATCGAGAGTCCTCGGCTGCACCACCAGGAACGTTATCGACCGTCACCGGGGTGCCGAAACGCGAGGAGAGCGCCGCGTCCAGGCCCCGCACGCGAGGGGGCCTGGACGCTGTGCTCGCGACTTACCGAGTGCGCCGACGCGCCGTGCGGGAGCGAGACGCGGACTTCCGCGCGCCGCTCTTGCGAGCCGGGCTGGCCTTGCGGGCGGTGGTCTTCCGAGCGGCGGTCTTCTTGCGGGCACCGCCGACCTTGCGGGCAGCGGTCTTGCGCTTGACCGCAGTCTTCCGGGCGGTGGCCTTCTTCCGCGCGGTGGTCTTCTTGCGAGCGACGCCCCGCTTCGCGGTCGAAGCCTTCCGGGCGGTCGTCTTCCTCCGCGCGGTCGTCTTCTTGCGGGCGGTGGTCTTCTTCCGCGCCGTCGTCTTCCGCGCCGCGGTCTTGCGCGCGGTGGTCTTCTTGCGGGCCGTCGTCTTCTTGCGCGCGGTGGTCTTCTTCCGCGCCGTCGACGCCTTCCGGGCCGTGGTCTTCCGCGCCGCGGTCTTCCGGGTGGCGTCTTCCGAGCGGCTGTCTTCCGCGCCGTCGTCTTCTTCCGGGCCGTCGTCTTCCGCGCCGTGGTCTTACGCGCGGTTGTCTTCCTCGCGGCAGTCTTCCGCTTCGGAGCAGACTTCCTCTTGACGGCCGTCTTCTTCTTTGCCGCAGTCTTCTTTGCGCCTGTCTTTCTGGCCGAAGACGTACGCGACGTCGAGCTCTTGGAGGAGCTACGCGAGCCGGAGCGTGACGAAGACCGCGTGCGAGCCGGAATGGCCGCAACGGGCTCTGCGATCTCCTGCGAGTCGCCGGCGGCAGACTCTCCCCACGTTTCGTCGGCGGCGTCCGCCGACGGTTCGCTCAACAAGCCGGCTGACGTCTGTGACGACTCGCCGGTCTCGCTCCAATCCTCTTGGGTCACAACTGACCTCCTGGGTCGCTTTGCGCGTGCACGATTCCCTACCACGTTCGTTTGTATCGTGCAACGCGGACGGACAACTTCCTCCGCACGTTGCTGAAAAGGCAAACGTTCCCTTTCTACGCACACATTACGCGCGTGCGCTCAGCAATGGCTTCGACGTCGGTGCGTCGACTCCGCCTGCGTTCTCGAGCGTCACCATCACTTGTGCACCGGGCGCAACGCGATGTTGCAATGCGAACGTCCTCCCGGAGAACTGACCGGCGCGATGCACGGCAGGATCAACGACCCACGCCTCGTATGTCTTGCCGTGCGGCGGAGGCGGCAGACGCACGGCGAGCACTGCCGCACCCGACGACGATACGACGAGCTGACCCCGAGCGCCGGTAACGGCGACGCGGTGCGCGCTCGGGTCACCGAGAATGTTGAGCGCGGTTCGATCGTGCGCGAGCGAATGATGCAGCGACGACGCCCAGAGACCCAGCACGACCGCTGCAGCGCATGCGGCGATCGCGACGGCCGCGGCGATCGCGACGCCGGCCGACCGGCGGGGACGCAGCGGGACGACGTTCTGCCCTTCGTCGTGCGCCGCCTGGAGAATCCGCCCGCGCAGCGCCGGAGGCGGCGCAGGCCCCTCGACGGCGAACGCCAGGGACCCTGCGGCTCCCCGCAACCCGTCCAGTTGGCGCCTACAGGGGCCGCACTCGGCGAGATGGGCTTCGAAGCGCGCGAGATCCTCGCCCGTCAGCGCATCGAGGGCATAGAGGGCTGAGAGCTCGTGAGGGTCTTCGACCATACGGATCCAAAACCGGATTCGTCCGACGCCTCCGGTCGGTTCGAAACTACTCCAGTGGTTCGTTCTGGACGTTGTGCTCGGTCGCGTACTCGTCCGTCAGGCCGTTCACGGCGTCCATTCCGTCGGCGTAGGCGTAGTTGATCTTGATGAACGGAGCCCACTTCTCCGGCAGCGCGTCCTCGGGGAAGATCGCCTCGACCGGGCACTCGGGCTCGCAGGCACCGCAGTCGATGCACTCCTCCGGGTCGATCACGAGGATGCGGCCCGCCTCGTGGATGCAGTCGACGGGGCAAACGTCGACGCACGAGCGGTCTTTGATGTCGATGCAAGGCTCGGCGATGATGTACGTCACGGGCGCCTACTCTACCGACGCGAGCAGAGGGTCGATCAGTTCACGAGTGCGCTCGAAGAGCGCAGATTTCGCGACGACCTGGTCGAACCCGGCAGCGTGAGCGCGGCGCAGGCCGGCCGTGTCGGTGTGGTTCGTGTAGCCGAGGATCGGCACGTCCGGATAGTTTTCCGCGACGTCGTTCGCGTCGATGCGCGCGATGTCCGCGATCACGAGATCGGGTGGCTCGACCCCATCCGATGTTTCGAACCGATGCTCGGGAAGCAGCGCTTCGAGCTTCGCTCGGATGAAGAGGTCGACCCCACACAGCAGGATCGTCGCCATGCCTGACCGCGAGCCTAGCACCGTCGTGACGGCCTACCAAGAGGGCCTGAGGCTCGCGCGCGACGGAGCCTACTTCGATGCCCACGAAGCGTTCGAGACCGCATGGCGCGCGTGCGCCGACGAGGAGCGCGACTTCTTCCAGGGACTGGTGCACGTCGTCGTCTCGGCCTATCAGAGCGGCCGCGGCAAGCCGGTTGCGGCCGAGCGCCAGCGTCGGAAGGCGCTGCGGCGGCTCGCGGCGTTCGCGCCCGCGCACCGCGGGCTGGACGTGGCTGCGCTGCTCGCCGGGCTAGAGCGTGCCGAGCCCGATCTTCGTCAGCACCTGATCGAGCGCGATCTGCAGCCACCAGTTGCGGTTGAAGAAGAGCAGGAGACCTAGAGCGACGAGGGTCGCGCCCGAGCAGAAGCGGATGACTCCGTAGTGGTCGCGCACCCAACCGAACGCTGTCATTGCATGTGCGAACGCGATGCCGGCGAGGACGAACGCCGCACCGAGCCCGAGCGAGTACGCGACGAGCAGGACGACGCCACGCGCGATCGAGCCCGACCCGGATGCGAGGACGAGGATCGACGCGAGCACCGTGCCGATGCACGGTGCCGCGCACACGGCGAAAGCGCCTCCGAGCAGCGCTTTCGAGCCGCGACGGCGCGCATGCTGGAGGAGCCCTGGAGCGACGGCCCGCTCCGGCCACGGCAGAGGCCCATGAACGCAAGTCCCAGGACGATCAGCACGAACCCGGCGATCTTGAGCTGCGTCGGCTTGTCCACGGCGCTGCCGACGGCCGCGGCGCCGGCACCGAGCAGAACGAAGACGATCGTGAAGCCGACGATGAACGGGACGCTCGCGACGGCGATCCTCCGGCCCACGCCGCGGTCGCCGAGCCGGTCGATCTCGACCGCCGAGATCGCGGACAGATAGCCGGGGATCAGCGGCAGCACGCAGGGCGTGACGACGGAGATGAGCCCGGCGGCGAACGCGATCGGGAGCTTCTCAATCATCGAACCTGCGCGAGTGCGTCGTCGACGAGCCGTTCCTCGTCCGGCGCCATTGTCGAAGCGGCCGGCGAGCCTCCGCCGGCCCCGTGTTTGCGTGACCAGTGCCAGGCACCGCCGGCGATCGCTGCCGCACCGAGCGCGATGCCGCCGAGCGGCAGCAGCCACGCAAGCAGGTCGAAGCCGTGCGTCTGCGGGGTCGAGAGCACCTGGGTGCCGAACTGCGCGACCATCGCATCGAGGATCTGCTGCTCGGTCTGGCACGCCGCGATGCGCCGCGCCACGTCGGCCTTCATCTCGTTTGCGAACGGGGAGTTCGACTCGTCGAGGGTCGTATGGCATTCGAGACAGACGAGCAGCGTCTCGAGGTGCGACTGGCTTGCGTGGGTGGTGCAGGCGGCGGCCGGCGCGGCGAGCACGAGTGCCGCCACGACGACCACGAGCGCTCTCACGAGCCGAGCGCCCGCCTGATTCCGTCGTCGAGCTTCGCGCGCGACGCGACGCTGACGATGTGCGGCGGCACGACATTGCCACGCCGGTCGATGAAGAAGGTCTCCGGCGTTCCGGTCACGCCCCACCCGGGATACGTGTTGCCGGACGCATCCCGGACGTTCACGTAGGTGACGCCGTAGTGCTTCAGGTAGGCGCGGGCCGGGCCTTTGAAGTCGAGTGCGTCGACCCCGACGAACACCACGTTCTTCGTGCTCCAGGCGCGTGAGGCGGCGTCGAGCGTCTTTGCCTCCTGCTTGCAGGGGAGGCAGTCCGACTGCCAGAAGTTCACGACCACGACCTTGCCCCGCAACGACGCGAGGCTCAGGCGGCCCTTGCCGTCGAGCCGAGGCAGGTCGAGCTTGGGCGCGGGAACGATCTTGCCCTGGTCGACCTTCTGCGCGACCCCGGAGCCGCCGTCCGTGTGCGACGTCCCACACGAGCAGCCCCAACAAAGCGAGGACTCCGGCGGCGACGGCGACGCGGACGATGCGCATCAGAGAATGTAGACCGTCGTCCCGACGTCGACGTGATCGAAGAGCCACTCGGCGTCGGGCACCTGCATGCGGATGCAGCCGTGAGAGGCGCTGTAACCGATCGACGCCGGCTCGTCGGTGCCGTGGATGCCGACCCCGGGCGCGTCGAGGCCCATCCAGCGGGTGCCGAGCGGGTTGTCGGGGCCGGGCGGCACGGGCTTCAGGCCCCTTGCCCATGCGTCCTGCACCGGCGGGTACCACGTCGGGTTCTTCCATTTGACGACGATGTGCCAGACGCCGGCCGGCGTCGGATAGATCGCCTGCCCGGTCGCGACCGCGAAGGTGCGCCGGAGCTTCCCCGTGTCGTAGAGGGAGAGGCGGTTGGTCGAACGGTTGACGACGATCGTCTCGGCGAACGAATCGACCGACACCTTCGCGGGGATCGACTTCGTTCGCGCGCGCACGGACAGCCGCGTGTTCGCGCGCAGCGCCGTCACGATCCTCGCGGCCAGGCGAGCCGTGTCGAGCCGGCGCCCCGGCCTGTCTCTGGTGAGCAAGGGCTTGCCGTTCTTCAGCTTCAGCGATGCGTCGACCGGCGCGCGCGCGAACCGCTGCGACGCGGCGGCGAGCCAGGCACGAAGCGCAGGGCCGCGTACCGCAACGACGAGCTGGACGCTCGAACCAGGCGCCGCGATGCGCGCGCGGGCGACCGCCGTTGCGCTGTACGCCGATGCGACCTTGGTCGGGTCGAGCAGGAGCTTGCTGCGATCGACCACGACGGGCAGCGGACGGCGGAACGCCGTCTGAACGGCCGACACGGCGTCGGCCGGAAGCAGGCCACCGACCCGCACGCCTGCGACGCGGACGCCGGGCGGGAGCGTCTTGCCCGTCGACGGTGTCGTCTCCGTGGTCGTGGTGGTCGTCGTTGTTGCGGCGGTGGTCGTTGCGACAGTCGTCGTCGACACCGTCGACGAGGTCGTCGAAGTGGTGACGTCGGCGATCACGGCGCCGGAGAACGCCCCCGCTACCGCGAAACCGAGCACGAAGAGGACGACTGCGTGCAGACGCTTCACTGCGCAAGCAGTGTAGCCAGGGTTTCCACCACCATTCCAGGGTCGTCGGACGCGATGCCGTCGACACCGGCGGTCACCAGGCGCCGCACGGTGGCCGGATCGTTCGCCGTCCAGGCGAGCACGGGGGCTCCGAGCCTGTGGGCAACCGAAACGGCGGCGCGCGAGCAGAGCGTGTGGTGGAGCGAAACCGCATTGGCACTCGCCCAGCGGAGCAGCACCGGCAGGCGGAGCGGCATCGCCTGGCGGAGCGCGGCGGCTCCGGCGCGGGTGACAGCAGGCGGCCAGTGGAGCTTCGAGATCCCGACCTGGTCGCGCGGATAGCCGATCGCGATCGTGCAGCCGGGCGCTTCGGCCGCGAGTCGCCGTCCGGTGCGCGCGAAGGCGGTCGAGAGATAGGCCCGGTCCTCGAGCCGGTGTCGGCGCACAGCCTCGAGGACCCCGTCCTCGTAGCCGGAGAATTTCACGTCGAGGTGCAGCAGGACGTCCTGGCCGCCGAGAAACTCGAGCGCCTGATCGAGCGAGAGCTCGTCCTCGGGCAGCTCTCCGAGCGAGTGGCCCAGACGGAGACCGGGCGAGATGTCGAACTCGACGACGTCTGCCCGCGCGTCGATTGCGGCCTGGAGGGAGGCGAGCGTGTTCTCGGGAGCGAGAGCCGCTGCGCCGCGGTGCCCGATCACGAGCGGCCGGCCGAGCTCGCCCTTGAAGAGGTTCATGTCCGGCGCAGCACGACGATCGCACAGTCGTCCGGCAGATCTCCGCCTGCGAAGTCGCGGCAGGCCGCGAGCACGGCGTCTGCGACGTCCTGCGCCGGCCGCGTGGAATGCGTGGAGAGCACCTCGTCCAGTCGTTCGAGGCCGAAAAGCTCACGCCCCGCCCGCGACTCGATCACGCCGTCGGTGTAGAGCACGACCAGGTCTCCGTGCGAGAGGTGCGCGCTCACCTGATCGTAGGTCTGGGGCGCGTCGATCCCGAGCGCGAGGCCGCCGCACGCAAGTCCGGTGACGGCGCCTTCGGCCGTGACGAGCCGCGGCTCCGGGTGGCCCGCGCTCGCGCACAGCACCTCGCCATTCGACTCGACCGTGACGTACACCATCGTGATGAACTTGCCGATCGCGATCTCGCCCACGACGACCTCGTTGGCCGCGGCAAGGAACGCCGACGGGTCGGAGTGCTCGCGCGCCAGTGACCGAAACACGAACTTCGCCATCGCCATGTCCGCGGTGGCATCGATCCCGTGCCCGGTGACGTCACCGAGCACGACGGCCAGCCGGCCGTCAGGGAGCTCGAGGAAGTCGAAGACGTCGCCGCCGACATCGACCTGAGCAGCGGATTCGTAGACCGCGCCGACCTCGAGCCCGGCCAGCGAGGGCCGCTCACGGGGCAGCAGCGACCGCTGCATCGTCTCCGCGAACTGCTTCTGCTGTTGATAGAGCCGGGCGTTGTCGATCGCGAGCGCAGCCTGCTGACTGATCGTCCGGGCCGTCGCGAGCGTCTCGCGCGTGATCGGCGCCGCCGGATCGAGCGACACGATGGTCAGCTGGGCAAGCAGTTCGCTCGCCGTCGCGACGGGGAGCAACGCAGCCGTCGCGCCACCGAGCAGGAACGGGAGCAGGAGCGAATGGGCGCCGCCGAGCCGCTTCGCCAGTTCGGCATCGAGCATCAAGGGGTCGTGGGTGCGCGGTGGGCGCGGCTGTGGCCGCTCGAGGATCGCACGAACGGCAGCCGTCAGCCGCGCGTCCGCGACGTGGACCGCCCGCGGCACGAATTGGTCTCCTCGCTCATCCGGGACTCGGATCACTGCGGCATCGACGTTCAGCTCCTTCGACGAGCGTCTCGGTGAGCACCGCAAGGGTGTGGTCGAGGGACAGCGTCTGGGCGAACGAGCGTGAGATCTCGTAGAGCGCATTCACGCGGCGCGACACGAGGCGCTCCGTCTCGAGCACCGCGGTCAACTCGTCCTCCTGCGCGCGCGCCCGCTCGTGCAGGCGGGCGTTCTGCACGGCGACCGCGAGCGGGGCCGCCAGGGCGGCGACGAGCGCCGTCTCGCTCTCGCCGAGACGGCGTGCTCCGGGATACGCGACGATCAGACCGATCGGCTCGTCCTGCGCGGTCAACGGCACGGCGAGCACTGCTTCCTCGCCGGCGGCGGCGAGCGCGGCGCGCACCGTCCCGAGTGCAGGCTCGCGGTCCTCGACGGTCGCGTACAGGGTTCCCCGCGCTCGCAACGGCCCGTGCAGCGCTTCGAGAAGCCGCGCCGCAACATCGCCGTCGGCAGCCGCTTCACCACGACCCGCCGCCGTGCGAAGCCGACCGTCGTCCTGCAGGAACACGCCCACCTGCTCGACCTGCAAGAGCTCGGCGATTCGCTCGACAGCCGTCTCGAGGGTGTGCGCCAGCGAGAGCCGCGAGATCGCCTCGGCCACCACCTCGAGGAGCGCGCGGGTGCGTTCGAGCTCGAGCTCGAGGTCGCGCGCACGCTCGGCCGAGCGCAGGGCATGAGCGGCGCGGGCCGCAAAGGCTGCGAGGGCGGGCAGATCGGCCTCGGGCGGCGCGACGTCCTCCGCGAAGAAGAGCTGCAGCGCGGCGAACGGCGGCTGCCCGAGCGTCAAGGTCGCGACCTGGGCGGTCCCCGAGTCGTGCGCGATCCCGGCCGGACGGCGCTGCTCGACCGCCTCGCCGACGATCGCCGCGGCCCGGCCAAGGCTCGACTCGACCGAACCGAGCGAGGCGACGAGCTCGGGCCTCTCCGGGCCGAGCCGCCAGAGAGCTCCCCCACGCGCGCCCGTCGTCTCGACGGCGATCCGGACTGCCTGCTGCGCGGCGCGGCGCGGATCGCTGCCTGCGGCCAGGGCCTCGCCCGCGAGCTCGAGCCGGTGGGCGCGGACGCGCGACCCGGCGACCTCCGGAGCCAGCGTCCGCACGGCGAGCGCGAGCTGCCCGGCGGCAAGTCCCGCGACCGCCCGATCGTCGTGCCCGAAGTCGTCTCCGACCCGGATCAGCTCCACCGACCCGACGATGTGGCCGCCGGCTCGCGCGGCGACGGCGAGCAGCCCGGCTGCCCGAGCCTGCTTTGCGGCCCGCTGCGTCGGCTCGGTCGCGTCTCCGGCGGCGACTGCTTCACAGAGCCCGCGCGTACCGGCCACCTCGGCGGCGAGGGATGTACCGACGGGCGCCACGGCCCGTGTCGCGAGGCGTCCTTCGTCGTCCACGACCCGCAGAACGGCCAGATCGGCACGCGTTGCGTCGGCGACCGCAGCGACGACCGCCTCCAGCGCGACCCTCAGATCCTCTGTCTCGGCCACCTGCGCGGCCGCCTCTGCCAGGCGCTCGACCGGTAGCCGCTGGGCGTCGACGACCATCCCGGGGAGAAGTATTGCCTACAATCCGGGGATGCCTGTGCCAGCCCGGAAGGCCACGGCGGTCATCGACGAGGACCCGCCCTCCCTCGACCCGCGGGCGATCGAGCACAACTACCGCCGCGAGCGTGCCCGCCGGAGAGCGAGGACCGAACGGCGAAGCGCCGTCAAGCGGTCGAACGTCAGGTTCTGGGTCAGCCTCCTCGTGCTGGCGTTCGTGGCCGCCTTCGCGCTCGTCGCGGCGTGGCACGAGATCCAGACGCTGTTCGGCGTCTAGGGCTCCCGGCGCCGAAGCCGCGCCGGTTCCGGCAACTTCCGACCGGAATGATCCCCATACTTAGCGGCAGTGGAGACCCCTGAGTTCTTCGAGCTCGAGTTGCCCGCCGGTCCGGGCGGCCCCGGCTCACCTACGCGGCCCGACTATCCGCAGCCCGCCTCCGGCGGGCTCTGGGCCGCAGGCGAGCGCATCACCTGGGTCGCAGGCCTCGTCCTGGCGCTGTCCTCGTTCATGGGCTGGTACGCCGGCTCGGGCGTCGGCGTCAAGCTGGCGGTGATCGGCTGGCACACGGGCATTCTCGGCAAGCTCGTCTTCTTCATCGGGCTCGCCGTCGTCGCGATCGTCGTGCTGCGCGAGGCCGGCTTCGAGTTGCCGCCGGCGATCCCGGAGAGCCTGGTGGTGCTCGGCCTCGGTGCGCTTGCGGCGGTCTTCGTCCTGATCCGCATCATCTCGATCCCTGATGCGGTTCTCCCCGCCGACGGGCGAGGGATCGGCATCTGGATCAGCCTGCTTGCAGCGGTCGGCGTGATCTTCGGCGGCCTCGTCCGCGCCGCCGAAGAGCTCTAGGAGTCCGGTCGGGAGTGAACGCGAACAAGGCGCTCTGGGAGAAGGGCGACTTCACGCGCATCGCGGCGACCATGCGCGAGAGCGGTGAGGCTCTCGTAGCGTCGCTGGAGATCACGCCTGGACTCGAGGTGCTCGACCTCGGCTGCGGTGACGGAACCACTGCCGTGCCCGCGGCTCGGCTCGGCGCGAACGTCCTCGGCGTCGACATCGCGAAGAACCTCGTCGAGGCAGGCAACGCCCGAGCGAGAGATCTTGGTCTGAGCAATTGCCGGTTCCAGGAGGGCGATGCTTCCGACCTGAACGAACTCGACGACCAGAGCTTCGATTTGGTCGTCAGCATCTTCGGCGCGATGTTCGCCCCCAGGCCCGCGGACGTGGCGAAAGAGGCCGTTCGCGTCACCCGGCCGGGTGGGCGGATCGTGATGGGCAACTGGATTCCGGGCGATCCCACCCTGGTCGCACAGATCCTCAGAATCAGCTCGGCCTACTCGCCGCCACCTCCCGACGGATTCATCAGCCCGATGACCTGGGGCATCGAGGCCGACGTCATCGAACGATTCGGCAACGCGGGCGTGCGCTCAGAGCAGATCTCGTTCGCGCAAGACACCTACGTGTTCAGTTCTCCGGCGACGCCGTCGGAGCTTCTCGCCGACTTCAAGACCTACTACGGGCCGACGATGAACGCCTACGCGGCCGCCGCAGCCAACGGCCGCGAGCATGAGCTCGACGCGGAGCTGTCTGCCCTGTTCAACGAACAGAACACGAGCGCGGCAGACGGTTCGACCTCGATCCCGGCAACATTTCTCCGGGTCACGGTCAACGTCTGAGACCCCAACTGGTGTCTGACACCACGGTGTCAGACACCTTTTCGGGCACCTGGGTCGCCGCCGGCGCAGGCGGCGACCCAGGTGCCGAGATCGTCAGGCCGACGCGAAGTCGACGATCGGCTCTCCGGTCTCGACGAGCGTCTTCAGGCCGCTGAGGATCAGCATCCAGCCGCCCGCAACGTTCGCAGCAGTCTTGGGCGCGCCCTCGAGCCGGTCGTGGACGACGGTGAGCTTCGAGTAGCCGCCCTCCTGCGGTTCGATCTCCCAGGTGACGCGGCTCTCCTCCTCGGTCGCCAGCTCTGGGTCGTAGAGAGCCTTCCAGCCGTGCACGAACCGGCGCGGCGGGTCGATCTCGATGATCTCCCCGTCGTTCAGTGCCTGCGAGTGATCGACTGTCCAGGCGCGCCAGCGGCCGCCGGCAACAGGCGCACTGTCGAACATCGCCCCGTAGAAGTAGCGCACGATCAACTCCGGCTTCGTGATCGCCTCCCACACGCGTTCCGGGGACGCCTTGATGAAGAGCTGGTAGACCTGGGTGGTCTGCACCTCGGTCTCGACTGACGTGCTCATGCGGTCTCCTCCAGTTGTGCTTTGAGGTCAAGGAGCGTGCTCACGCGACGCTCGGTGTACTTGTCGATCCAGCGATCGTGGAGCTCGCGGATCGGCACCGGATTCAGGAAGTGATGCTTTTCTCTGCCGGCGCGCCGGGTGACGACGAGCCCCGCGTCCTCGAGCACCCGCAGATGCTTCATCACACCGAAGCGGGTCATCTCGAGGCCCTCCTCCAGCTGCCCGAGCGTGCGGCCGTCCTGCTCGAAGAGCCGGTCGAGCAGATGCCGCCGGGTCGGATCGGCCAGCGCCTTGAAGACTCGGTCATCGTCCACCGCGAGGATATTATGTGACTGATTGGTCACATGTCAAGCCCACCGATCCCGGGCTCCCCGCCTGGTTAGGCTGGGCGGCGTCATGGGCGTCGCGCCGTACACCGTCAGAGCGCTCGACGACTCGACGTGGGAGGCGTTCGCTGCGTTGGTCGAGCGCAACAACGGCGTCTTCGGCGGCTGCTGGTGCATGGGATTCCATCCCGAAGGGGTCGGCAAGTCGACCACGCCCGCGCTCAACCGCGAACGGAAGCTCGCTCGCGTTCAGGCAGGAACGGCCCACGCCGCACTCGTCTTCGACGGCGACGACTGCCTCGGCTGGTGTCAGTTCGGCGCACCCGAGGAGGTGCCGCGGATCAAGAGCCGCGCTGCATACGAAAAGGACAGGACGACGTTGCCGGACTGGCGGATCGCCTGCTGCTTCGTCGGCAAGGGGCACCGCCGGCAGGGCGTTGCCACGGCCGCGCTCGCGGGCGCCGTCGAGCTCATCTCGGCCCTCGGCGGAGGAACGGTCGAGGGCTATCCAGAGGACGCCGGCTCGGTGCCCGCCGGCTTCCTCTTCAACGGTGCTCTCTCCACGTACGAGCAGCTCGGCTTCAGCCGCGACCGCCAGATCGGCAAGCACCGGTGGGTCGTGGCACGAGTCGTCAAGCCGAAGCGACCGTGACACCGGGGTGTCAGATTCTCTGTCGTGTGGTAGGAAGCAGCGAATGGCAGAGCTAGCTCTCTTTCACCATGCCCAGGGCCAGACCGCAGGATTCGTTGCATTCGCCGACGAGATCCGTGCGGCCGGGCACACGGTTCACAGTCCGGATCTCTACGACGGCAAGACCTTCGCGTCACTCGACGAGGGTGTCGGCTATGCGAGGCAAATCGGCTTCGACGCGATCGCAGAACGCGGTCGACTGGCCGTCGCCGGTCTGCCCGACGAGCTCGTCTACGCCGGCTTCTCGCTCGGGGTGATGCCGGCACAGGAGCTTGCACAGACTCGGCCCGGGGCGAGAGGAGCGCTGCTCTTTTCGGCCGCGTTCCCGGCCTCGGAGTTCGGGGGCGGATGGCCACAAGGTGTCCCGCTGCAGATCCACATGATGGAGCACGACGAGTGGGCCGAGGAAGACCTCCCTGCCGCGCGCGAGCTCGCCGAGATCGCCGGCGGCGCGGAGCTGTTCCTGTACCCCGGCGACCGGCACCTGTTCGCCGACAACAGCCTCCCGGACTACGACGAGCAGGCCGCGGGGCTGCTCATGCAACGCGTCCTCGCGTTTCTGGACAGCGCCGGGTAGGCGGCGAGACTTGCCCGTGAACGAAGCAAGCTCGGAAGAGACGCCGTACGGCCGGTATGTGACGTCCGACGGTTGGTTCGTCCTCAACCTCTGCGACGCCCTCGCAGTGCGCAACGACGAGAAGGGCGGCGCGGTCTACCCGCTCGAAGCCCGCGACGCGCCGTTCCGCGACTTCGGCGCCAACGTGCGCGTCTTCTCCCCCGGACAACCGAACGCGCTCTACCACGCCGAGACCGGACAAGAGGGGTTCCTCGTGCTCTCGGGCGAGTGCACGCTGGTCGTCGAAGAAGAGGAGCGCACACTCAGGCAGTGGGACTACTTCCACTGCCCCTCGATGACCCGCCACGTGATCGTCGGCGGAGCAGAGCCTTGCGTGGTCCTCATGATCGGCGCGAGACCGGCCGACGAGACGTTGCACTACCCGGTGAGCGAGGTCGCGGCGAAGTACGAGGCATCGGCCGCGAAAGAGACGTACGACCCGGACGAGGCGTACGCAGATTGGCCTGGCGACCACACGCCGGTGCGTCTCCCCTGGCCGCTCGACGCACGGTGAGCCGGCTCGAGATTCGCGCGTTCGCCGACGATCACCTCGACGCGGCGGCACGACTGCTGACGGCCAGGCACCGGCTTCACCGAGCCGCGGAGCCGCTGCTCTCGGAGCGCTTCGAGGATGCAGCTGCAACTCGCGAAGAGGTGGCGTCTCTCTGGGCGCAGGAAGAGGTGTCGGGTGGGGTCGCGCTCCGCGACGGCAACGTGGCCGGGTTCCTGCTCGGGACGCGAAGAGAAGATCAGAACTGGGGAGCGAACGTCTGGATCGAGGCGGCCGGGTATGCCGTCGACGAGGCCGAGCTCGTCCGCGATCTCTACGCGTTCTGCTCGCAGCGGTGGGTCGACGAAGGCCGCACACGCCACTACGCCCTCGTCCCGGTACTCGACGACCAGATCGGAGCCTGGTTTCGGATGAGCTTCGGCGCGCAGCAGGCACACGGGATCAAGCAGGTCGACGAGGGGCCGTGGCCGCCGGGCACACGTCGCGCGGAGCCCGGGGACATCGAGGCTCTGATGGAGATCGTGCCGTTGATCGCCCACCACCAGGGACGCGCTCCGGTGTTCAGCGGCGTCGCCTGGGACGAGGACGCGGACGAGCTGCGTGCGATGCTCGCTGCCGAGATTGCAGACGACGATCTCGGCGAGCTCGTCTACGAACGAGAGGGCCGCGTGGTCGCGCACTTCGAGCTTGTCTCCGCCGAGAAAGGCTCGATGCACCGCTCGCTCGCGCAGCCGGACCGGGCTGCGCTCCTGGGCTTCGCGGCGAGCCTGCCGGACGTCCGCGGGTCGGGTGCCGGGGTCGCGCTGACCGAAGCAGCGTCTGCCTGGGCGCACGAGCAGGGGTACTCGACGATGGTCACCGACTGGCGAGAGACGAACCTGCTCTCGTCACGTTTCTGGCCGGCCCGCGGGTTCCGTCGCTCCTTCCTGCGGCTCTACCGCTCGATCCCCTGAGACGGGGACCGATCGCCCCTCCCCGCCGTACAGTCGTCACGATGATCGGCCTCCTGGTGGCGCTTGCCCTTCTCCCCTGGGCACACCCGCTCTCGTTCGGTCCGCTCGGCGGTTGGGAGACGGGCGCGAGCGGCAATACGCGCTCGTTCTACGCAGGCCCCGGCGTGCGAGCAACGCCGCCCCGGGAGTCGGCCGCGTGGATCGCCCGGAATGTCCGCTACCAGGACCGCGCCACGGCGGATCCCCCGACAAGGACGCTCGCACATCTCCCCCCGAACGGCGTGATCGTGTGGGCCGTCATCTTCAGCCCGGCACAGAAGGGAGAGGGGCCAATCCGGCTCGATCTCGCACGAGCCGAGCACTTCCGCTGCTGCGACGGACCGGTGAGCGTCGCGGGCGGCGACTACGAGCTGACCGGCCACGGCCCCGATCGCGTCTATTCCGTGATCGTTCGCGTCTACTTCGGGTCACGCCCGACCCGCTCGCTTCGCGCACAGGCCCAGCAGGCGCTGCACAGGCTTCGGCTCCCGGCGCCCGCCTGACGACCAGCGCGTCAGCCCTTGAGCTTGCCGTCGATCGATTCGAGCCTTGCATCCAGGGCCTCGATCGCGGCTCGCGCCTGGGTCAGCGCGTCGAGAATCGCCTTCGAGTCCGCCGCCTGCTTCGATCGGTCCGCTTCCTTGGCGCGTGCTTCCTGGTTGTGGATCACGGTGCTCGTCACGCCTGCGGTGAGGAACGCGATGAACGAGACGCTGAGCACGAGCTCGGCGCCGCCGACGATGCGACCGATGTGCGTGGTCGGGACGATGTCGCCGTAACCGACGGTCGTGACCGTCTGGAGCGACCACCACGTCGCGAGCCCGATGTTCGGGAAGTCGTGATGGTCGACGATCCGCATCACAATCGCCGCGACGAAGGAGAGCAGGAAGAACGTCGTCGCCAGCCCGAAGGTGACCGAGCGCGCGTTCACGATCTTGCTGATCCGCCGGTCGATCAGGGACATGTGCATCCGGGGCTCGTCGGCCATCCCCACGATTTCAACGCGGATGCTGTCTCTCCTCATGCGGATGACCGATGAATCCGGAAGGCGGCGGGAGTCTCTGGGACACTAGGACCACGCTGTCGTCGCCGGAGGTGAGGGAACGTGCCACGCACTGTGCTCGTGATCGGGACCGGAAGGGGTGCTTCCTGCTGGAGAGCGACCAGGACCGCCGCGACTGGCAGGTCCGAGGGCCGTTCTGTGAAGCCTGGCCGGTCTACCACGCCGTTTTCGACGCGGAGTCGGGCGCGATCTACGCGGCCGCCGCGAGTGAGTGGCACGGCTCGGCGGTCTGGCGGAGCCCCGATCTGGGCGAGACCTGGACGCACTCGAGCGAAGGGATCTCCTACGAGGACGGCGGCCGGAAGCTGTCGAAGGTCTCGACACTCTCGGTCGCGCACGGCCGCGTGCTCGTCGGCGTCGAGGCGCCGGGAATCTTCGAGAGCAAGGACGACGGTGCGACGTGGTCGCTCCTCAGCACCCTCGCCGGCGAGCCGGGCAGCGAGGAGTGGGACGACCCGGCGAACCAACCTCCCGGCCATCTCGGCGTGTCGGCGCTGATGGCCGACCCGGCGCGACCGGGACCGCTTCTGGGCGATCGTGCAGGGAGTCGGGGTGTTCGAGACCACCGACGACGGCAGCTCGTGGATCCCGCGCAACCGCGGGCTGCGCGCCGACTGGCCGCGCCCGCACGAGGACGTCGGCTTCTGCGTCCACAAGCTCGTCCGCTCGAACGCCGACGGCGACCGGATGTACCAGCAGAACCACGTCGGGGTGCATCGCAGCGACGACGGCGGCTCCAGCTGGAACGAGATCACCGAAGGCCTGCCGAGCGAGTTCGGCTTCGCGGCCGCCGCGCATCCGCACGACCGCGACACGTTCTTCGTCATCCCGCTCGACCCCGGCCACGGCCGCACGATGCCCGACGGCAAGGCATCGGTCTGGCGCACGCGTGACGGCGGATCGAGCTGGCAGCGGGCCGACCACGGTCTCCCCCAGCGCGACGCGTATGTCGGAGTGCTGCGCGAGGCGATGGCGAACGACGACTACGACATCGCCCGGCTACTACTTCGGAACGAGCACCGGGCAGCTGTTCGCAAGCGCCGACGACGCCGAGTCGTGGACCGAGATTGCGAGCTACCTCCCGGCGATCTCGTCCGTCGAGGTGGCGGTGATCGACTGACGCCATGGCCGAGCTGCACCTGCCGATGACGTTGACACCGCTCTTCCCCGACCTTCCTCGGCGCATCGACGTGGAGGCGCCGACGGTCGAGGCCGCGATCGACCAGTTGGACGCGCGGTGGCCGGGAGTGCGCGACCGGCTCTGCGAGCCGGGGCCGGCCATCCGGGCGCACATCCACGTGTATGTCGACCGGGAGCGGGCGGCGCTCGAAACGCCGCTCGCTCCGCAATCGCGCGTCGACGTGATCGCTGCGATCAGCGGCGGCTAGTAGGCCGGTGATCAGGCCGGTACGAGCTGTTTCGCGCGTTCGATCAGCTGACGCGGATCGAACGGCTTTCCGATGAAACCGCGCGCCCCGCGCTGCTCCGCGTCGTCTGCGGTCGCCGGGTCGACCTTGCCGCTGAACATGATCACCGGGATCGACCCGTACCGCTCCTGCATCCGCTGGAGCATCTGCCAGCCGTCGACGCCCGGCATGACGACGTCGAGCAGGACGAGCGCCGGAGCCTGGTCTTCGATCGCGTCGAGCGCGTCCTCCGCGCTCGACGCCTCCCGCACGGTGTAGCCCTCCAGCTCGAGATTGACACGGACGAACTCACGCAGCTGCGCGTCGTCGTCGACGACGAGCACCAGCGGGCCGTTCGGCCGGCCGCCCGGGCCCGAACGGTCGAGGAAGGTCTCGAGGTCGCGGCGCCGGTAGCGCCGGTGGCCGCCGGGCGTGTAGAACGCCGGCACACGGCCCTGGTCGGACCACTTGCGAATCGTGGACTGCGCCACGCCGAGGAACTTCGCGGCCTGCCCGAGCGTGAGCCAGTCAGGCTCGTCGGTCACGGCGCGTCTCGCGGGATCGGTCACCGGCCAAACGTAGCCAAAGCTTCCTCTTCCTAAACAGGTTTATGGGTTCTGAACGGTAACGGTGACCGTTTGGCGCGCGGCCGGGGCGAGCGGCAGGGGCTGCAACGTCCGAACGAGCGTCTGGGTGCCGCCGGGCTTCGGATTGTCGTGGAGCGCCTCACCGACCGCGACGCCGACGGCGAACACGAGCAGCCGCGCCCACGACGAGCAGTACGACCCTCTTCACGGCCGGTAGTCCGTCGCCCCGCGGGCATAGAGATGGAACGCAGCGTCCGCGACCGTGCCGGCTTCGCTCACGGGCGGGGCCTCGGGGTCCGCCTCGTCGAGCACTGCGCGGGCCCAATCGTCGGCACCGTCGTACGACTGAGCGAGCTCCTCGAGCGTGAAGACCTGGCCCACGCGCTGGCGGAGCGCGTTCACGAGAACGTCCACCTGCGCCATCCGGTCGGCATAGCGGCGGTGGTCGGCACGCGTGCCCTCGACGCGGCGGATCCCGTCCTGCCACTGATGGCGCGCAAGGTCGAGGTCCATGTCACGGAGTACAGCAGGACTGGGGCCAGAGGGCGGGCAGCTCGGCGAGCATGCGGTCGCCGAGCTCGTAGCCGGGCCGCGCCAGAGCGAACGCGGCATGGGCGTGCAGGCACTTGAGGCTCCCGCTGCGCGTCGAGCCGCCGATGCCCGCGTCGAGCTCGGGCCGGATGCGGCGCTGCTCGGCGTTCGCGTCGTCGAGGCTCCGGGCGAGCACCGCATCGTCCTCGGCTGCGCGAGTCCAACGCTCGACGCCGCCGGCGGCTTCGAGCCGCGAGATCGCCGCGACGAGAAACGGGCAAGTCACGTAGAACTGGGTCGGGAACGGGCGCCCGGAAGCATCGAACGGAGCCTGCTCGGTCACCGCGGGCCTCCCGAACGGGCAACGGACGGCGACGCGCCGGAACGCGCGCGGTGTGCGGCCGATCTGCCGCGCCACGACTTCCACATCGTCCACGGGGAGACGCTAGTGCTTCTTGTGGCGCCAGGCGTCGATGCCGCGCACGATGAAGAGCTGCTCGTTCGGCTTCACGAGGCCCATGCGGCGCGCCTCCCGCAGAAGCTGCTCTCCGCTGTCGGCCGCAGCGATGCGCGCCTGGAGCTGCTTCTTCTCCACCTGGAGCGCATGCACGTCGGCGACGCGCGACTGCAGCTCGCTCTTCGTATGGAGATAGGTGTGCAGCGGCTTCCAGTAGAGGAACGAGACGAGCACGATGCCGCCGATCGCGAGCAGCCGCGTGGGACGAAGCCGGAGCACGGCGCCTGCTTCGCTGCGACTGGGCTGATCCCTACGCGTGACCGGCCGGGAAACTCGCGAATCTGGTTCGCTGCGCGAATCAGATTCGCGTCCTAGGCGACGTCGACCTTGATCACGTTGGTCGAGCCGGGCAGGTTGACCGCTGTTCCGGCCGTCAGGACGACCCGGTCGCCGGCGTCGACCAGCCCCGACTTGAGCGCCGACTCGAGCGAGCGCGACCAGAGGTCCTCGACGTCGTCGCTCGGCGGCATCAAAACCGGCGTGACCCCCCACTCCAGCGCCATCTGCTGGACGGCTGTGCGGTGATGCGACAGACCGAGGATCGGGCGGCGGGGGCGCAGGCGGGCCACACCCGACGCGGTATGTCCTGTGAACGTCGGCACGAGGATCGCACGCGCGCCGAGCGCCTCTGCCAGGTCGCAGGCGGCGTTCGACATTGCGCGGCCGACGGTGGAGCCCTCACCGGCCTCCGGCATCTGGTGGCGGTAGCCCATCGACGGCTCGACGGCCCGCGCGATCCGGTCCATCGTCTGCACGGCCTGAACCGGATAGTTCCCGGTGGCGGTCTCGGCCGAGAGCATCACGGCCGAGGTCCCGTCGAGCACGGCGTTCGCGACGTCGCTCGCCTCGGCACGGGTCGGCTCGGCATGCTCGATCATCGACTCGAGCATCTGCGTCGCGGTGATCACGGGCTTGCCCGCTTCCAGGCAGCGCAGGATGATCCGCTTCTGCAACAGAGGCACGGTCGCCGCGCCGATCTCGACGCCGAGGTCGCCACGCGCGACCATCACGGCGTCGGCCTCGAGCAGAACCTCTTCGAGCGCCTCGACCGCTTCGGCCTTTTCGATCTTCGCGATCACACGCGCAGGAGAACCGGTCTGGCGGATGATCGCCTGCAGGTCCCGCACGTCCGCAGCTGCGCGCACGAACGAGAGCGCGACGAAATCGACTCCGAGCCCGAGCGCGAACTCGAGATCGTCCAGGTCCTTCTTGGTGAGCGACGGGATGGGCACCGGCACACCGGGCAAGTTGACGCCCTTATGGGACTTCACCTCGCCGCCGACGACCACGAGACACCGGGCGCGGCCCTGCTCGACCTCCTGGACGGCGAGACGGACGAGCCCGTCGTCGATCAGGATGTCGTGGCCAGGGCGCAGCACCTCTCCGATCACGGCGGGCGCAATCGGCAACGAGCCGTTCACCGTGTGCTGTTCGCCGACGACGAGGATCTCCTCGCCCTTCAGGAGGATGCGAGGCTCGTCGAGATCGCCGATGCGGAGCTTCGGGCCCTGGAGGTCGGCGATCAGCGCGAGCGGCTTACCGGTCTCCTCCTGAACCTCGCGGACGACACCGGCACTCGCGGCGTGGTCAGCCTGTGTGCCGTGGGAGAGATTGAGTCGGATCGCGTCGACGCCGGCCTCGACCAGCTCGCGCAACACGTCGTGGCTCGACGACACCGGGCCGATCGTCGCGACGATCTTGGTTCTCCTGCGCTCCGCTGCCATCTCGCCCCAGCGTAGCGATCAATGAAACGATCAGCGGCGGGCGCGCGGGAAAGCGTCCCAGCCCGGGTACTGCGCCTTCGCGCCGAGCTGCTCCTCGATGCGCAGCAGCTGGTTGTACTTCGCCACGCGGTCGGAACGGGCGGGCGCGCCCGTCTTGATCTGGCCGGTCCCGAGGGCCACGGCGAGATCCGCGATCGTCGAGTCCTCGGTCTCGCCCGAACGGTGCGACATGACGGCGGTGTACCCGTTCGACTGCGCGAGCCGCACTGCCGCGATCGTCTCGGTGAGCGTGCCGATCTGATTGACCTTCACGAGGATCGAGTTGGCGACGCCGCGGTCGATGCCCTGCTGGAGCCGGTCGGGGTTGGTGACGAAGACGTCGTCGCCGACGAGCTGGACCCGGTCGCCGAGCAGGCTCGTCTGCGCCTCCCAGCACGCCCAGTCGTCCTCGGCCGCACCGTCCTCGATCGAGACGATCGGGTAGCGCTCGACGATCTCCGCCCAGAACCCCGGCAGCTCCGCGCTCGACTTCTCGCGGCCCTCGAAGCGGTAGACGCCGTCGGAGAACACCTCGCTCGTCGCAGGGTCGAGCGCGATCGCGACCCGGTCGCGGTGGCCCGCCCGCTCGGCGGCCTCGAGGATCAGGTCGATCGCGGCCTCGCTGGAATCGAGGTCTGGCGCGAACCCGCCCTCGTCGCCGACGAGGGTCGAGAGCCCGCGCTCGGTCAGCACCTTCTTCAGCGAGTGATAGACCTCCGCCCCGATGCGGAGCCCCTCGGCGAACGAGTCGGCCCCGGCCGGGACGACCATGAACTCCTGGAGGTCGATCGAGTTCGAGGCGTGCGCGCCGCCGTTGATCACGTTCAGCATCGGCACCGGCAGCGTCGAGGCATCGGCCCCACCGAGATACGACCAGAGCGGTGCGTCGCCCGCCGCCGCCTTGGCCGCGGCGAGAGAGACGCCGAGAATCGCGTTGGCGCCGAGGCGTCCCTTGTTCGAAGTGCCGTCGACCTCGACGAGCGCGTGATCGAGCGCCGCCTGGTCGCGCGCGTCGAGCCCCTTCACGGCGGCGGCGAGCTCGCCGTTCACATGTCCCGACGGCCCGGCCGACGCCCTTGCCGCCCCACTCGGGGGCACCGTCCCGGAGCTCGACCGCCTCGTGCACGCCGGTCGACGCGCCGGACGGGACGATCGCACGGCCGAAAGCGCCTGATTCGAGCCGAACATCCACTTCGACGGTCGGGTTGCCACGGGAGTCGAGCACCTGGCGTCCCTGTACTGCGGTGATCTTGGTTGTCACGGGCTCGTCCCCTTTGCCTCGTCGTAGTAGGCGTCCTGCTCGGTGAGCGGAAGCGTCGTCCAATCCTTGCCTGCGGCAGCGGCAATCGCCTCCGCAGTTTCCACGCGGGTGCGGAAGCGCTTCGCCGCGGCACGCAACTCGAGCTCGGGGTCGACGTTCAGCCGGCGCGCGACGTTCACGGCCGCGAACAGGACGTCGCCCAGCTCAGCGGCCGTCCGAGCGTCCGCCTCTTTCTCCGCGGGCGGGTCCTCGGCCGGCAGCTCCGCTCTCAGCTCGCGCAGCTCGTCGTCGAAGTCGGCGAGCGCTCCTGCGAGATCGGGATATTCGAAGCCGACCGATCTGGCACGGAGCTGCACCTTGCGCGCATAGAGCAGCGCCGGCAGGCCCTCGGGCACGTCGTGGAAGATCCCCTCACGGCCCTCGTCCTCGCGCTTGATCTCGTCCCAGCGCTCGCGCACACGCCCGGCAGTCTGCGCGTCGGCCGAGCCGAAGACGTGCGGATGGCGGCGGACGAGCTTCGCGATGACGATGCGGATCGACTGCTCGAGGTCTCCGGCAGCGTTCTCCTGCAGCAAGAGCGCGAGGAAGACGCATTGGAAGAGCAGGTCGCCGATCTCGTCGAGGAGCTTTGCGTCGTCGCCGGCGATGGCGGCGTCCGCGACCTCGTACGCCTCTTCGACCGTATGCGGGACGATCGTGCGTGTCGTCTGCTCACGATCCCACGGACACTCGCGCCGCAGCCGCTCGGTCAGCTCCTGGAGCTCGACGAGCGCTTCCGCGAGAGACACGACTCCGGGTCTTTAGGTCGTCGTCGCGTTGGTGGTCGTCGACGCGCACGGGTCCGGGCTCGGCACGAAGCCGACCTGGTACTTGATCTTCGAGCCCGAGCAGAAGCTCTTCGTGAGCGCGGCGATCCAGTCGGTCATCGCCTGGTTCTTGTCCGACGTCAGCAACTGCTGCCTGATCGAGGGCGCGACCTTCTTCTCCGGCGTCGAGGTCTTCGGCTTGACGCTCGAGGTCGGCTCGAGCACGAACCAGCCGTACTGCGCGTTGTGCACCGGCGCATGAACGACGTTCGTGGCGCCGCTGAACAGCGCCTTGTCGAACTCCGCCACGGTTTGCCCCTTCGTGAAAGTGGCCTTGCCGCACGTCGCCTTGGAGCTCGGATCCTGCGAGTACTTCTTCGCGAGCGCGCACCACGTCCCGGCGTTGCCGGACTTCAGCTGGGTGTAGAGGGAGTTGGCGAGGGTCGGCGACTTGACGAGGATGTACCGCACGGCGCGCGACTCAACCTTTGAGTACTGGGCCTGGTGCGCCAGATAGTAGGCGTGGACGGCGCTGTCCGAGACCTTGGTGTTCTTCGTCACCTTCGTGAAGAGCGCCTCCGAGATCAGCTGCTGCCGAACGTCCTCGCGGACCTCCGCGTCGGTCAGGCTCTGCTTCTTCAGCTGGGCCTGGTATTTCGTCTCGCTGCCTCCGAAATACTGTTTCTTGATCTGGGTGAGGCGCTTCTCGACGTCGGAGTTCGAGATCTTGACCCCGAGAGAAGCGGCCTTCTGCTCACGCTCGGCCTGCTGGACGAGCAGCGCAATGGCCTGTCCCTTGATCGTCTCGTAATCCGCGGTGCCTGGCTTCGGGAACGCCTTCGGCGGCGTCTGGGACGAGTAGCTCTTCTTCGCCTGGACGAGCAGCGCCGCGAAGGCTGCCTTGCTGATGTGCACCTTCCCGACAGTCGCGACATCGTCGGATTTCAGGCTCGAGGCGCCGCCGCCACCGCACCCTGCAAGCAGGGCGGCGACGAGGACGAGCAGGAGCGGGAATGTGATCTTCTTCATAAGGAAGCGCCGGCTAAGCAGCCTGGCGCGCGGCCAGCATAGCATCGACCAAATCGAGCGCTCCCTTGAATTCATCGCCCCTTAACGTCACTTCACGATTGCCTGACGAGTAGACCGCGGTCTCCACCTGCGCACGCAGATCGCGCAGCTCGACCGAGCCGAGCACGACCGGTCCGACCGATGCGCGGCCGCCTCTGAACACGAGGTAGTCGGCGCCGAGCCGGGCGAGCTTGAGCTTCGCCGCCTGGATGGCGAAGAGGTTCTCGACCGGCTCCGGGACCGGCCCGTACCGGTCTTCCGTCGCGACGCGCAGCTCGTGCAGGTCGTCCTCCGTCTCGGTGAGAGCGATCCTGCGATGCAGGTCGATCTTCAGGGCCTCGGCCGCGATGTAGGCGGCCGGTACGTACGCGTCGACGCGCGCATCCACCCGGACCGGGCGCGTCGCGAGGCGTCGCTGCCCGGACAGCTCGGCGACCGCCTCGTGCAGCATCTCGACGTAGAGCTCGAAGCCGAGCGCCGCGACATGACCCGATTGCTCGGCGCCCAGCAGGTCGCCTGCGCCGCGGATCTCGAGATCGCGCATCGCGATCGCGAAGCCCGCGCCGAGCTCCGTATGGTCGGCGAGCGTCGCGAGCCGCGCCCGCGCTTCCGGGGTCAGCTCGTGGGCGTCGGGATAGAAGAGGTAGGCGTGAGCCAGCACGTCGCTGCGGCCGACTCGACCGCGGATCTGGTAGAGCTGGCTCAGCCCGAGCGTGTCGGCGCGCTCGACGATCAACGTGTTCGCCTGCGGAATGTCGAGGCCCGACTCGATGATCGTCGTCGACACGAGCACGTCCGCGTCGCCGGCGAGGAACGAGATCATCTGCTCCTCCAGCTCGTGCTCCCGCATCTGCCCGTGCGCGACGAGGAAGCGTAGATCGGGACAGAGCTGCTGCAGCTTCGCCGCCGCCTCCTCGATCGTGTCGACCCGGTTGTGCAGATAGAACGCCTGACCGTTCCGTTGCACCTCGCGATCGAGCGCCTGCTTGATCAGATCTTCGTCGTATTCACCGACGAACGTGCGAATCGGGCGGCGCCCTTCGGGTGGCGTCTCGATCACCGAGATGTCGCGCAGGCCCGACAGCGACATGTGCAGCGTGCGCGGGATCGGCGTGGCACTCATCGCGAGCACGTCAACCTCGAGGCGCAACTGCCGCAGCAGCTCCTTCTGTGCGACCCCGAACCGCTGTTCCTCGTCGACGATCACGAGCCCCAGCTCCTTCGGGATCACATCCCTCGACAGGACGCGATGCGTTCCGATCAATACCTCGACCTTTCCTGCGGAGAAGTCTAGAAGTGCCTGTTTCACCTCGGCGCGTGTCCTGAAGCGCGAGACCATCTCTACGCGGACAGGGAAGTCTCGGTACCGGTCCTTGAAGGTGTTCCAGTGCTGCTGCGCCAGCACCGTCGTCGGCACGAGCATCAGAACCTGCTTGCCGTTGACCGCGACGGCGAACGCCGCCCGCAGTGCGACCTCGGTCTTGCCGAACCCGACATCACCGCAGACCAGGCGGTCCATCGGGTGCGGCGACTCGAGATCCTCCTTGACTGCTTCGATCGCGGTGCGCTGGTCCTCGGTCTCGCGGTACGGGAACTCGTTCTCCAGCTGTTCGACCCACTCGTGCTCCACGTCGTAGGCGATCCCCGGCTGCGTCTGGCGCTGTGCGTACAGCTGCAGCAGCTCCCCCGCCATCTCACGGAGATGGGCGCGCGCCCGCGTCTTCAGGTTGTCCCAGGCCTTCCCGCCGAGCTTCGAAAGAGCCGGCGCCTTCGAGTCGGCGCCGATGTAGCGGCTGACCTTGCCGATCTGCTCGTGCGGGACGTAGACGCGGTCGTCCCCGCGATAGGCGAGCAGGAGGTAGTCGCGGGTGACGCCGGCCACCTCCTTCGTCTCGAAACCGAGCAGCTGCGCGATGCCGTGGTCCTCGTGCACGACGTAATCGCCGGTGCGCAGGTCGGAGAAGCTCTGGAGCGCCCGGCCAGGCGAGCTCGACGCGCGTGGCGGCCGCTTCCTGAAGACCTGTGTGTCGGGGAGCAGCGCGAAGCCGAGCTCACGCCAGACGAACCCGCGCCGTGCAGGCGACACGGCGAACTGGAGGCCGCTCGGCTTCTCGCCCGGGTCGAGCAGCCCCGCCTGGACCCGCCGCAGGAGTGACTGCTGGCGAAGCGCCTCGCCGCGGTGTGGGAAGGTCACCACGACGTCGAGCTCCTGGCGCAGCAGTCCGCCCAGCTCGTTCTCCGCCTCTGCCAGCCCGCGCGCAGCGAGCGCCGGACGCTGCGCGTCGAATGAATGCGGTTGGCCCTGTGGCAACGGGGTGAGCTCTGTCACCCGGTCGAGCGCGATCGGCGTCAGGCCCTCCTCCGACCACACCGCCTGGACCTCGTCGAGCGACCAGACGAAGTCTGGAGCCCGGTCGAACGCCTGCACGAGATCCTCGGGAGCTTCGAGGTCGCGCTCCTCGCCGTCATCGGGCCCGAGGTCGAGCTCGACGAGCTCGCGCCGCCGCTCGGCTGCGGGGAAGATCGTCGCCTGCTCGACCGCGCGCAGCGCGCGCTGCGTGAACGGCGAGAACGCCCGGATCTGTTCGATCTCGTCACCGAAGAACTCGATGCGCAGCGGTTCGCGGCCGGTGGTCGCAAATACGTCGACGAGACCGCCGCGGACCGCGAACTGGCCCCGTTCCTCGACGCGTTCGACCCGCTCGTAACCGGCGGAGGCAAGCTGCTCGGCGAGCGCGTCGATCGCGATCTCGTCGCCCGGTGCGACACGAACGGCAACTGCGCGCGCACCGGGCGGCGGCAGGCCTTCCGCCACGGCTGTCGCCGACGCGCAGACGAGACCGCCGCGCTCGAGCACTGCGAGTGCCCTGGCCCGCTCGCCGACGAGGTGCGGCGGCGGCTCCAGCCCCGATCCCCAGTGGACGCCGCGCGAAGGAAACAGCGCCACGTTGTCGTCACCGAGGAACCAGCCGGCTGCCTCGGCCGCGTCCCGCGCGTCGGCATCCTCGGGCAGCACCACCACGAGACCGCGCTGCAGCTCGTCGTGCAGAGCCGCCAGGACGAGCGGCAGCACCGGCTCCGAGACACGAGCGCGCGTCGGCAGCGCCGCGGCGAGCTCCTGGAGCCGCTCTTCTGCGCGGAGGCGTTCGACGAGGCTGTAGAGAACGGGCCGGTCCATGACGATGGGCCGAACAGGGCGTTCGGCCGGGTCGTCATCGTACGCGGTCAGACGAGTCTGCGAGCGCCGTCGTAACTGCCGGCGTACCAGCCTCCGAGCGAATCGATCGAGACACGCGTGCCCGTGTGCGGGGCGTGGATGAAGAGGCCGTGGCCGATGTAGAGGCCCACATGGCCGACGCCGTCGAAGAAGAGGAGGTCACCGGGGCGAAGCGCTCCGCGCGGGACCCGGCGCCCGAGGTCGAACTGGCCGCCCGAATAGTGCGGGAGCGCGATCCCGAAATGCGCGTAGACGAAGCGGGTGAAGCCCGAGCAGTCGAATCCGCTCGCCGGCGAGGTCCCGCCGTAGGCGTACGGGACGCCCAGGTAGTGGCGCGCGAAGCGAACGATCTGCGTCTGCTCGCTCGCGACGGTGCTGCGATGGGTGAGATGCTCGCGCGCCGCCAAGGCTCCGCCGGTCCGCGAGACGGCGCACACGAGAACGGCGAGGAGAAGCAGCGCAAAGCGAATGCGGTTGGTCATAGGGAGGGTCCCTCCGGCAGAGGCGGCGCGCGCAGGAGGAGAACGCGCCTTGCTGTCGTTGGCCGGCGCAGTTAGGCAGGCCCGGCCGAGCCCTGCTATCACCCTTTCGACGGATGCGACGTCCTTCCAAAGGGGTAGGCCGCGCCGCGCCGCCAGACCCCGGCCGGCAGGCCCTTTCGACCGGCCGAAGCGCGATTGCGGCGCACGGAGGCCGCACCGAGGCCTGCGTGCCGGGTGTTACGAACGCTTCGTGTTGACCGCGCGCTGCGCCGCTTCGAGGCCCTCGGCGTCGAGCACCTCGACCGCGTCCGCCGCCGCCCCGACGAGCCGCTCGGCGTCGTCGGCGGCGGCGAAATCGGAGAGCACCCAGTCGGCGAGCTTGCGCTGGTCACCGCGGCCCGGCCGCCCGACACCCACGCGCAGGCGCAGGAAGTCCGGAGTGCCGAGCTGCTCGGCAACCGAGCGCACGCCGTTATGGCCTGCGGTGCCACCGCCCAGCCGTGCCTGGAGCCGGCCGAGCTCGAGGTCGCTCTCGTCATGGACGACGAGGACGGTGTCCGGCTCGAGCTTGAAGAACTGCATGGCGGCCCTCACCGCGCGGCCAGAGTCGTTCATGAACGTCTCGGGCTTGAGCAGTGCGACCTTGTGGCCGTCGATGCGCACCTCGGCCAGCCGGCCGTTGAACTTCGCGCGCCACTGGCCGTCGTGCCGCCGCGCAAGCTCGTCGACGACCAGCCACCCCACGTTGTGACGGTTACGGGCGTACTCGCGGCCGGGGTTGCCGAGCCCTGCGACGAGCAGGTCGTACGAGGTGCCGTGGCGGCGCGGCCAGAGCCGCATGGCAGCGGGCTATTCCCCGGAGGCGCCGGAATCGGCGCTGTCGCCGGCGGCGTCGTCGCCTGCGGCGGGCTCGCTCGCCGCGGCAGGCTCTTCGCCTTCGGCGGCCTCTTCGCCCTCGACCGGCTCGGGCTCGACCTCGCGGGTCGGAGCGGCGACGGTTGCGAGAACGGTCTCGTCGAGATCGTCGAGCAGAGTCACGCCCTCCGGCGCGGTCAGCGCCGAGAGGCGGAGCGAGTCGCCGATCTCGAGAGCCGAGACATCTGCTTCGAGGTGCTCGGGGACCTCCATCGGCAGCGCCTCGACGTTCAGCTCGTTCGTCACCTGCGTCAGGACGCCGCCTTCCTTCACGCCGACGGGCTCCCCATGCAGGTGAAGCGGAACCGTGGCGTGGATCGGCTGGTCGAGGCGCACTTCCTGCAGGTCGACGTGGGTGATGAGCCCACGTACCGGATCCTGCTGGTAGTCCTTGAGCACCGAGGAATGCTCCTTCCCGCCGTCGACGACGACGTCGAGCACGGCGTTCAGCCCGCCCTTCGAGGTCAACGCGGTACGGAGATCACGGTCGGCGATCGTGATCGACACGGGTGCCTCGCGGCCGTACAGCACGCCGGGGATCAGGCCCTGCCGGCGCAGGCGGCGCGATTCGGCCGAGCCGAGCACGGCACGGTTCTGGACCATCAGTTTGACGCGCTCTCCAGCCACGACGCAGCAGTGTAGCCAGATCGACGTTCGAGGGACGGATCAAAGGGGCCTGCGGCTTCGCACCGAACGCGGAGACGTGTCATTCCCGCGAGTCGCAGGTTGGGAATGGCACAGCGGCGGCGACCCATTACCTCTCCCCGGGTCGCCGCCGCACTTTTCGCCCAGCTGATCGCGATCGACCCGTGGCGGGCGTCAACTAAGCCGCAGCTTCACCACGGGCCGATCCACCAGGTCCTCGCCAGCGTGCTCCGGCGTGAAACCCGCGAGCGGCAACCCGCATGGTTGAGCGGAGAATGCGCCGGAGCTCCCCCTTTCGGGGGTGCTGGCCCTCGGCCGAAGCTCCGAAGCACGATTGAGGAACCACGGCATGTCTCGAAACTTCTCACCATCGCTCGAGGGAGCGCGCGGTGTTGCGGCCCTCTCCGTGCTGACGTTCCACGCGGTGGTGTTCAGCGACGATCCCGGGTTCCTCGGTATCGCGACGGCGAGGTTCTGGCTCGGAGTGCCGCTGTTCTTTCTCCTCAGCGGCTTCCTGCTGTTCCGTCCAATGGCGCACGCGACGATCTTCCTCACCGAACGGCCGTCGTTTGGGCGCTATGCGCGCTCACGCGTGTTGCGGATCTTCCCTGCGTACTGGGTGGCGCTCACGGTCACGATCTTGCTGCTCTACTACGACGCCCGCTCCGTGGCGCTGGCCGCGGTGGCGCTCGTGCTCCTCGTTCGGTACCTCTGGACGAGTCGTGGCCTCGTCGTCGCATTGCTCCTCGCGGGGATGGCGTTCTGGGTGCTGCATACGACGCCACCCGAGCTGATCCGATTCGGCTTCATGAACTACTTCCTCGTCTTCCTGCTCTATCAACGGAACGGGATGATCGGGCCTGCCTGGACGCTCTGCATCGAGGTCGCGTTCTACGTCTTCCTCCCGCTCCTCGTTCTCGCCGCGGACCTCTGGGCGCGGCGTGGCGCCACGGTTCGCGATCGCGCCAGCAGGCTCGCGGTCGTGCTCGTCTGCCTCCTGCCCGTCGGGAGCGTGTATCTCACGTACTCGGGCGACAGTCGGACCCTGCCGATCTGGCTGCCCGGTTACATCGATCAGTTCGCAATCGGCATGCTGCTCGCGGTCGCCGTGGAAGTCTGGCCGCGCGTCTCCGTCCGCCGAAGCCGTGCGCTCCTCGCCCTCGGACTGGCCGTCGGGGTCGTCGTGAATCTCGGTGGTTACCACCTCGGTGCTCCGAGCCCGTATGGGAATGGCAGTTCGGGCCTGTTCGCGACGGGCATGGATGTTGCGTTCGCGCTCGCACTTGCGAGCGTCCTCATGCGCGACGAGCGCACTGTGCTCGGCCGGATCCTCTCGGCGCGGCCGCTCGTCGCAGCCGGAACGATCTCGTATGGGCTCTACCTGTGGCACATGCTCGTGATCCTGGGCCTCGACGACACGGTGGCCTGGGGGAGCGCCTGGAGCAACGTGATCTTCGTCCTCACCGGAACCGTGATGATCGCCACGGCCTCGTGGTTCGTCGTTGAAAAGCCGGTGCTCAGACTGAAGGACCGGTCGTTCTTCCCGTCGGCGCGTGCGCGCGTCGCACCGGTTCCGGTGGTCGCGCACCTGAGCGCAGCCGACTGAGCGCTCGCCTGCGGGCTAGAAGAGCTGGTTCTCGCCGCCGAAGATCGCCGAGACGGAGTCGTCGGCGAAGACGTTCATGATCGTCTCGGCGAGGAGCGGCGCGACGGGCAGGACGGTCATCTTGTCGGGCCTGGCGAGCGGATCGATGGGGACCGTGTCGGTGACCACGATGCCCTTGATGTCGGAGGCATCGAACTTCTCGAGTGCATTGCCGCAGAAGAGGCCGTGGGTCGCGAACACCCAGACGTCCTCGACGCCGTGGTCCTGCAGTGCCTTCACGTTCGCGAGCAACGTGCCTCCGGTCATGATCACGTCGTCGCCCAGGATCGCCGTCTTGCCGCGGACGCGGCCGGTCACCTCCGTCACCTCGACCACGTCATGGGCCGGACGAGACTTGTGCATCAAGGCGAAGTCCGCGTCGAGCATCTCCGCGAAGCGCACCGCCTGCTTGGCGCGGCCGGCGTCGGGCGAGACGGACACCACGCCTTCGCCGGTGACGCCGAGATCGCGGAAATGGCGCGCGAAGAGCGGCACCGCGGTCATGTGATCGACGGGAATCGTGAAGAACCCCTGAATCTGCCCGGCGTGGAGGTCCATCGTCAGCACCCGATCGGCGCCTGCGAGCTGGAGCATGTCGGCGATCAGGCGGGCCGAGATCGGCTCGCGCGGCTTGGCCTTGCGGTCCTGACGCGCGTAGGGGAACAGCGGGATGACGGCGGTGATCCGCTTCGCCGAGGCGAGCTTCGCCGCCTGGACCATGAACAGCAGCTCCATCACGTTGCGGTCGACGGGCTCGCAACCGGTCTGGACGATGAAGATGTCGGCGCCGCGGATCGACTCGTCGAAGCGGCAGTAGGTCTCGCCGTTGGCGAACGTGCTCAGCTCGACCTCGCCCAGCTGAACCCCGAGCTGCTCGGCGATCCGGTTCGCGAGATCCGAGTGCGAGCGCCCGGAGAACACCATCAGGCGCTTCTGCGGCCCGCGCTCGATCCAGTGGCCCGGCTGCTCCTGGGTCATCACGTCGGGTGCCCCGAGGCCGGGGAGAACGAGCTCAGTTGTCCCGCTGCCGGGCTGCATAGCCCTCCTTGTTCTCCTGGCGTGGTCGGGCGATTCCCAGCGCGTCGGCCGGAACGTCCTGCGTTATGACCGATCCGGCGGCAATCCATGCTCCGTCACCCACCTCCAACGGCGCGATGAAGCCATTGTGGATGCCGGTCCTGACGTTGCTGCCGATCGTCGTGCGCGCCTTGGGCTCGCCGGGCTTGTGCGGGAGGTTGGCCGTGATCGCTCCGGCGCCGACATTCGTGTCGTCGCCGATCACCGCGTCACCGATGTACGACAGGTGAGGCACCTTCGTGCGGTCGCCGATGCGTGAGTTCTTGATCTCCACGAAGGTGCCCGCCTTGGAGGAGTCGCCGAGGACCGTCCCAGGGCGAAGGTAACAGAACGGGCCGATCGTCGCGTTGCTCCCGATGTGCGCATCGATCGCCACCGTGTTGGCACCGATCTCCGCCCCGCTCGCGACGCGGGTCGCGCCGCGCAGGATCGAGAAGGGCTGGATCGTCACGTCGGGCTCGATCTCGACGGTGGGCTCGATCCAGGTCGTCAGCGGATCGACGATCGTCACGCCCGCCAGCATGTGCTCCTCGTTGATCCGGTCGCGCAGGACGGCGGTGGCGCGGGCGAGCTCGGAACGCGTGTTGACCCCGTCCGCCTCGCGTGAGTCGGCTGCAACGTGGGCGGCCACCCTGCCGCCGTCGCCGACGATGATCGCGATCACGTCGGTGAGGTAGAGCTCCCCCTGGACGTTGTGCGGCTCGATCCGGTCGAGCGCGGCCCAGAGCACGTCGGAGCGGAAGACGTAGATCGACGAGTTGATCTCCCCGATCTGCTGCTCCTCCTCGGTCGCGTCGGTGCCCTCGACGATCCGCAGCACCGAGCCGTCCGGGCCACGGACGATGCGACCGTAAATCCGCGGGTCCGGCGGTTCCGCGCTGAGCACCGTCGCTGCGGCTCCCTCGCGGCGATGGGTGGCCACGAGCTCCTCGAGCAGGCCGGCGGTGAGCACCGGCGTGTCACCCGACAGAACGAGCACCTCGCCGTGGTGGCCCTCGAGGGCGGCGCGCGCGCACCTGACGGCGTCGCCCGTGCCGAGCGGCGTCTCCTGGACCACGACCTCGACCGGGCTCGCTGCGAACTCGCCCTGTGTCGCCGGCGAAGCGACCACCACGATCGGACCGGCCCCCGCCGACCTGCCGGCCTCGATGATCCAGTCGACCATGCGACGCCCGAGCAACTCGTGGAAGTGCTTCGGGACGGAGGACCGCATCCGTGTGCCGAGACCTCCGGCCATGACGACGGCTGCTAGGGGCGTGGTGCTCACTGAGGCTGGGGCGCCAGGATTCGAACCTGGGATCGCGGGACCAAAACCCGCTGCCTTACCGCTTGGCTACGCCCCAAGGATGGGCGACAGTCTATGGACGCTCGGTGAAGAGAAAGATCAATGCCACGACGGCGAGCAAGGCGATCACGCCGATCGCAAGCCATTCGAAGAGCTTGAGCGCGATCGGCACGCAGATCACGAGCAACTGGGACGCGGCGAAGATCCAGGCGACATGCCGCACGGAGTCGGAGCGGCTCTGACGGCCCACGAACCACCAGAAGCCGATCGCGACCGCGGCGAGCAGGACCGCCGCCCACCAGTGCAGGACGCCGAAGAGATAGAGCAGCCCTTCGATCGCTGCGATCCAGAGGACGATCCGGATCCGCCGCTGCCGGAGCCAGCGCCCGGAACGGCTGGAACCATGCTCGATTGCGGTCGTTCCGACCATGCAAATCAACCGTACCACGCAGGCACGGTCACCCAAACGCGGCCAAAACGGCGCAATTGCCGGGCCGCGGCATCCGCGTCCGCCGCCTGGTGGAAGAGGCCGTAAATAGCCGGTCCCGCGCCGCTGACGTCGGCACGAAACGCGCCCTGCGCCAGCAGCTCGCCGGCGAGAGGCGACGAGGCCAGATCGTTCGGCGGCAGCGCGGCGAGGTCGCGCGGGCGTCGCACCGCCGCGAGTGCCGCGTGCAGCAGCTCGAGCCGCCTTTCGTAGCCCTGCTCACCCCCGCGCTCGTCGAAAGCGGCGTAGACCTCGGCGGTCGACCGCTTCGAGGTCGCGTGCGGCAACAGGAGCAGAACGACGAAATCCTGCGGCAGGTCGAGCGCGTCGAGCACGGTGCCGTCGCCGGTTCCGAGCTGCGGTCCGTCACACAGGAAGAACGGCACGTCGGCCCCGACCCGCCCGGCGAGCTCGTGCAGCTCCGCGGTCGGCCGTCGAGGGTCGAGCTGCTCGTTGGCGAGCCGGAGCGCCGTGGCAGCATCCGAGCTTCCACCCCCGAGCCCGGCCGCGACCGGGGTCCGCTTCTCGATCCGGACCTGCCAGCCGTGTGGGGCGCGAAGCGTTTCCAGCGCCGCGCGCACGATCGTGTCCGCGGGGAAGCCTGCAACGGTCGTCTCGGCCGCCGGCTCGACGCTGATGCGATCCCCGAGGTCGACACGCTGGTACACGGTCGCCAGCTCGTGCTTTCCGTCCGGCCGGCACGGCCCGACGACGAGCGCGAGATTGATCTTGGCCGGGGCCGGGCCGATCACGTCAGCGCCTCGGTGAGTGCGACGAACTCCGGCGGCGTGAGCGCTTCAGCACGCACGCTCGCGTCACGGCCGATCGCTGCCAGCGCCGCCACGGCCCGTTCCCTCGTGAAGAGGCCGGACAGAGAGAGCGAGTTGGCGAGCGTCTTGCGCCGGTGGCCGAACGCGCCCTCGACGATGCGCTTGACCGGCAGGCTCGCGCCGGGAGCGACCCGAGCGAACGCGACGAGGGCCGAGTCGACGTTGGGCCTCGGACGGAAGACCTCGCGCGACACGGGATGGAACCCGGTTCGCTCGGTCGCGAGCTGGACGAGCACGGAGACGCTGCCGTACGCCTTGGTCGAGGGCTTCGCGAAGAAGCGGTCGGCCACCTCGCGTTGCACCATCACGCACCAACTCGTGATCTGTTCGACCTGCAGGCTCTCGGCCACGAGCGGTGTTGCGAGGTTGTAGGGCAGGTTCGCGACGAGCTTCGAGGGCGGCGGATCGAGGCGGGAGATGTCCAGCCGCATGGCGTCGCCCCAGTGGACGGTCGTCCTTTCGATCCCCGCGAGGTGCGGAGCGAGTCGTCGGTCGACCTCGACGGCGTGTACGTGCGCGACACGATCGGCAAGGAACCGGGTGAGCACACCAAGCCCCGGGCCGATCTCGAGCACGACGTCCTCGCGCCCGAGGCCGGCGAGCCGCTCGATCACACGCAGGATGTTCTCGTCGACCAGAAAGTGCTGGCCGAGCGACTTCTTCGGGCTGACCTTCACAGCCCGAAGACCGCCTCGGCGTTGGCGACGATCTGCGCGCGGATCTCCTCGCCGTGCAGTTCCGCCAGAAAGTCGTAGGTGTGCGCGACGTAGGCTGGCTCGTTGCGCTTGCCGCGCACTGGCTGCGGCGCGAGGTACGGGCTGTCGGTCTCAGCGAGGAGCCGGTCGGTGGGCACCCGCCGTGCCGCCGCGCGCAGGTCGTACGCGTTCTTGTAGGTGAGGTTGCCGGCGAACGAGATGTACCAGCCTCGTTCGAGTGCGGCGTCGAGCAGGCTCGGCGAGGAGAAGCAGTGCAGGACCACGGCGCCGTCGTGCTGCAGGAGCCGAGCCTGCGTGTCCTCGTCGGCGGCTCGCGTGTGGATGACGACGGGCTTGCCGACCTCTCGCGCGAGCGCGAGCTCGCGGTCGAACAGCTGCGCCTGCGCGTCGTGAGGCGCATAGTCGCGGTAGTAGTCGAGCCCGGTCTCTCCCACCGCGACCACCCTGGGATCTGCGAGCAGCTCTCGCAGCTCGTCGAGATCGCCCGGCTCGGCCGCCTCGTGCGGATGCACGCCCAAGCAGGCGTAGACGCCTGGCTCCGCGTCGGCGCGGGCGAGCGTCGCACGCGCGGCTGCGATCGTGGTCGCAACGTCGATCACCCGCGTGACTCCGGCCGCTCGCGCCCGGGCGAGCACCTCGGGCGCGTCGTCGCCCAGGTGCGCGTGGGTGTCGATCACGCCGGGGCTGCGTCGAACCGCGGGAAGAGCGGCGCGGCCGCCTCGACGGTCGTGGCCGGCACGAGACGTCCGTACTCGACCAGCTCCCAGTCGAACACAGCAGGCTGTCCGAGCGCCTCGAGGATCTTGGGCGCCGTCTCGGGGAGGTAGGCCCAGAGTGCGATCGCGCTCACCCGCAGCCCCTCGACGAGGTCGTAGAGCACCTGGTCGAGCTCGGCAGCCTTCGCGTCGTCCTTGGCGAGCGTCCACGGCGCGCGTTCGGTCACGTGACGGTTCAGGTAGCGAACGAGCAGCCAGATACGGTCGACGGCGCCGGTGATGTCGAAGGCGTCCAGGTCGCGAGGCACGTTGTCGTGGACGTCGGCGATCAGGGCCTCGAGCTCGGATCCGCCCGCAGGCCCGCCCGGAATCGTGCCGCCGCGGTAGCGGGCGATCATCGCTGTGGTGCGCGAGAGCAGGTTGCCGAGGTCGTTGCCGAGCTCGCGCTCGTAGCGGTCGGCGATGCCCGAGAGCGACGCGCTGCCGTCCTGGCCGAACGTGACAGCACGCGCACACCAGAAGCGAAGCGCATCGGCGCCGTACGTGTCGATCAGCTCCAGTGGGTCGACGGCGTTGCCGAGCGACTTCGAGATCTTCAGATCGTCGAGTAGGAGATAGCCGTGGATGAAGATCTGCTTCGGCACGGAATAACCCGCCGAGAGCAGCATCGCCGGCCAGTAGATGCAGTGGAAGCGCAGGATGTCCTGTGCCATCAGATGCCGTACTTCGGGCCAGAACGCCTCGCGCAGATCCTCCCCTGGCCGTGCGAACGTGAGCGCGCTCAGATAGTTGACGAGCGCGTCCGCCCAGACATAGGCGACCTGCCCTTCGTCCCAGGGCAGCGGGATGCCCCACGGCTGGCCCGCGCGGCTGATCGAGAAGTCGCGGAGGCCGCTCGAGACGAAGCTCTTGACCTCGTTGAACCTGAACGGCGGCTGCACGAAGTCCGGACGCTCGGCGTACAGCTCCAGCAACTTGTCCTGATAGGCCGAGAGACGGAAGAAGTAGTTCTTCTCCTCGATCCATTCGGGCTTCGTGTTGTGGAGCGGGCACAGTCCGTCGACCAGTTCATCCTCGGTCTTGAAAGCCTCGCAGCCGACGCAGTAGAGGCCGGCGTACACGTCTTCGTAGACATCGCCGTTGTCGTAGATGCGCTGCAGGAATTCACGCACGAAGCGTTTGTGGCCGTCGTCGCTCGTCCGGATGAAGAAGTCCGTTTCGGCGTTCAGCCGCGGCGGGAGGCTGCGCCAGGCCTCGGCAATCTGGTCGACGTACTCCTGAGCGCCGAGGCCCTGGCTTTCAGCGACCCGCCAAACCTTCGTCGCGTGCTCGTCGACGCCGGTGAGGAAGAAGGTCTCGTCGCCGCGCTGACGATGATGCCGCGCGAGGATGTCGGCCGCGATCGTGGTGTACGCGTGGCCAATGTGCGGCTTGTCGTTCACGTAGTAGATCGGTGTGGTCACGTAGAAGCGCATCGGGAGCAATGATAGGCACGCCGTTTTGCCGCCTCGCCGCCAGGCCCAGCACACCGAGGACGAACGGGAGCGCCAGGAGGAAGCCGGCGGGGCTCGAGAAGGGAATTGCGCGGCCGCGGGGCGGCGCCGGCGCGGCAGGGTTGGCGCCGAACCGCGGTGCGTGCCGAACATGAACTGCCGGCAGCACACCGTGCCCGACGACCGGACCACGGTGGGTGCTCGCGACGAGCGGGGACGGATCCAGACGTGCTGCCCGCGGCCGACCGGCCGGCCGCGGCGCACCACCGTCGGAGCCTGCGGCGTGCGGCCCCGCGGAGATCGTGCTCGAGCGAGGCGCCGGCGCAACGCGGGGCGTCGAGCGCTCTGCCGCGCGCGCCACGTTCGCCGTGCTCGTCAGTCCGGGATCCGCTGTCCGCGGCCGGCGAGTGCCCGTCCGACCGGTGCCCTCCCGACCGGTGACCTGCCGACCAGTGCCCCGCCGACCACTGCCCCGCGCCGCAGCAGCAGCGTCGACCGTGAGCCGGGCTGCCTGGGCGGGTACCGCAACGGCGGGCGCCGCGGCCGAAGCCGCCGCCACGGTCGCGGGCGGCGAATCGGCCGCTGCCGCAGGCGGTGCCGCGGGGGTGGTCGGAGCCGCCGGGGCGGGTGCCGGCGCCGCCGACGATGCACCGGCGATCGTTGGGACGGGCGGCGGCGCCGGGACGGGCACAGGGGCCGGTGGTGAAACGGGCGCCGGGCTCGGGACGGGCGCAGGATCGACCGGCGGCGCAGAGCCACGAGAGGGCAACAGGGTCAGCGGATCGAGGTACCCCTGCGGCTGTGCGGTCAGGCGCACGCCGAGATGGACATAGGGCTGCGAAACTTCGCCGTCGCCGCTCGGGCCGATCGAGCCGACAGGGCCGCCTTCGGCGACGGCCGCGTTGCGGTTCACGCTGATCGAGCCGAGATGCGTGAGCGTGACCGAGTACCCATCGGGCGTCTCGATGGTGACGCTCTTCCCCGACGACGGGACCGTGCCGGCGAAGCTCACCGTTCCCGCCGCGGGCGCGAGCACCGGTGAGCCCTCGGCACCGCCCAGATCAACACCGCGGTGCTGACCCGCTGCGTACGGGTGCGCAGGATCGAACAGGAACGGCTGGAGCACGGGACCACCTGCGGGCCACGTCCAGGCGCTTGCCGCCGGAGCGAGCAAGAGCGCGGCCAAAATCGCTGGAAGAAGGGCTCGGCGCATCGACATCACCTCTGCTGTCTGCTTCGTTGTCTGAAATGAGAACGTTCAGACCACGGTAGAGACAGCGCTGAGCTGTTGTCAAACGAGATTACAGAATTGTCACAGAGAGCCCCTGTAGAGCTCGTTGCGGGAGCCGTCCGTGAGCCGAGCGACGACGTCGGCCGCCACCCGCCGCGGCGTCCCGGCTTCGACGAGCTCGGCAACCGCGGCACGGGCAGCGCCGGAATCGCGCTCGTCCGAGCCCGGCCCGACGACAACCGTGATCTCGCCCTTCGGCGGCTCCGCGAAGCGCACGGACAACTCGGCCGCGCTTCCGCGCGCGGTTTCCTCGAAGCGCTTCGTCAACTCGCGGCACACGGCAACCTGGCGCCCTGGATCGAAGGCCGCGAGCGAGCCGAGCGTTGCGGGCAGGCGCTTCGGCGACTCGAAGGCGATGACAGGCCAGGCCCATGCTGCCGTCTCCTGCCACAGCGCCAGCAGCTCACCTTGCTTGCGCGGCAGGAATCCGATGAACGTGTAGCGCCCGGCCGTGAGCCCGCTCCCGACGAGCGCTGTCTCGACCGCGGATGCGCCCGGCAGCACCGTCAGTTCCACCCCGGCCTCGAGCGCTGCGCGCACGAGCCGGGCGCCGGGGTCGGAGATGCCCGGCATTCCGGCGTCCGTCACGAGCGCGATCCGCTCCCCAGCCTCGAGGCGCGGAACCAGCTCGGCGACCCGCGCCGCCTCATTGTGCTCGTGGTAGGAGAGCAGCCGGGCCTCGATCCCGTGCCGCTCGAGCAGGCCGCGGGTATGCCGTGTGTCCTCGGCCAGCACCACATCCGCGTCGCGAAGCTCGGCCAGCACGCGCAGGGTGATGTCGTCGAGATTGCCGATCGGCGTCGCGCAGACCGCGAGGGGCACTAGAGGGCCTCGAGAGCGATCAGTCCAGCGCCGATCATCCCGGCCGCCTCGCCGAGAACCGCGCGCTCGATCTGCAGGGCACGGCCGCCGTCTCCGAGCACCTCGCGCAGGACCGCGCCGCGCGCTGCCGGCAGCAGCTGCTCGAACGCGGCGACGCCGAACCCGCCACCGATCGCCATCCGCTCGAGCCCGAAGATGTTGACGAGGGAGCCGATCGCGACGCCCAGGTAGTGGCCGATCGTCTCCAGTGCGGGGTGGTGCTGGTCGATCAGGTCGCGAGCGGTCGCGTGCGGCCCGATCTCCTCCTGCGCGATGCGGGTGGCCGCCGTGCCCGAGCAGTAGGCCTCGACATGCCCTCGGCCGGCGCAGGCGCCCTGGCACGGCACGCCGTCCGCAACGATCACCATGTGCCCGAGCTCGCTCCAGGCGTGCAGAAGCTCGCCTGCGAAAACGATCCCCCCGCCCACGCCGGTGCCCAGGGTGAGCGTTCCGAAGTACGACGTTCCCAGCCCAGCCCCGTGCGCGTGCTCCGCGTAGGCCGCACAGCTCGCATCGTTCTCGACCCCGATCTGGAGATCGAGCCGAGTGTTCATCGCCTCGATGAAGTCGACCTCCCGCAACGGAAGGTTGACGGCGCCCAGCGCGTGGCCGGTGCTGTAGTCGAACCGAGACGGGATCCCGAAGCCGACGGCGTCGACGCCGTCGAGCGGCAACTCGCGGACCGCTGCTGCAAGTCCGTCGAACAGCGCGTCCTGCGATGTCGTCGGTGTCGCGCGGGCCACGGTTTGCAGCACGTGCCCGTTCTCGATCAGCCCCGCCAGGATCTTGGTTCCACCGAGGTCGACGCCAATCACGCGTTGGTTGGTCATGGTCGGCGGGTAACCTACCCCGCCGAATGGCGCCGGACGAAAAGCCGTATCGCGTCTACCGGGGTGGTCGCGCCAAGGGGAAGGTGCCGTCCACACACCGGCCGAGCCGGCAACGCGGCAATGCGGACGGCGGCCGCGGCGGTGCCGGCGGCAGCGGAGCACCTGCCGAGTACCGCGGGCCCGGCGCCCACCCAGGCCGCGGCAAGCCGCACTGGGGCCGCAGGATCGGTATCGCCGCGCTCGTCGTCTTCCTGTTGATCGTCGTTTGGGCGGTGGCGAGCTGGTTCGCATTCTCGAGCGGCGTCTCCGACGCGAACAAGCGCCTCGATCCGAACGCCAAGGCCGCCCTCAACCCGCAAAGCGGCCTGCTGCTTTCGAACTCCACGACCATCCTGATGCTCGGCACCGACAACAACGCGAAGCTGGCCAGCCGAGCCGGAGACATGCACTCCGACTCGATCCTGCTCCTTCGCACGGACCCGTCGCATCACCGGCTCTACTACCTCTCGATTCCCCGCGACCTCCAGGTGGCGATCCCCGGATCGTCGACGCAGAAGATCAACGCGGCGTTCCAGATCGGCGGCGCAGCTCTTGCGATCAAGACGATCCGCCAGTTCACGGGCCTCGAGATCAACCACGTGATGGTCGTCAACTTCGGCGACTTCAAGGACCTGATCGACCGGCTCGGCGGGATCACCGTCAACGTGCCGAAGCCGATCCGCTCGAACCGGTTCGACTGCCCGTTCCCGACGCAAGCGCGCTGTGACCGTTGGCAGGGCTGGCGCTTCCACAAAGGGCCGCAGCACATGAACGGCGAGCGAGCGCTGATCTACTCGCGCATCCGCGAGAACTTGCTCGACCCGTCGGAGACGGATGTCACCCGCGGCGCGAGACAGCAGGCGGTGCTCGACGCAACCGCTGCGAAGTTCACGTCGATCGGGACGTTGATCGGCGTGCCGTTCGACGGCAGCTCGCTGGCCAAGCCGCTGACCACCGACCTCACGGCGAGCCAGCTCGTGCAACTCGGCTGGGTGAAGTTCCGCGCATCGAGCTCGGGCTCGATCCATTGCCGGCTCGGCGGCGACCTCGGCGGCGGGGGGACGGGCAGCCCGAGCGAGGACGATCCCGCGACCATCGCGATGTTCCTCGGCAAATCGGCGCCTCAGCCTCCGACCGGCCCGTTCAACCCGGGCTGCATCACCGGGCACCCCCTACAGCACTAGCCCCGCCCGGGGGAGTTACGTCACTTCGTCCAGGCGCCCGGTGTGCACGTCGTAGACGAACCCGCGGATGCTTCCCTTCTCAGGGATGAACGGACTGTCGCGAATGCGTGCAATCGACTCTCGCACGTCCACCTCGAGGTCCCCGAACGCCTCCGCGTCCCACCCGGGCTCGACGCCCGTCTCCTCGTGCAACTGGCGATGGAAGTCTTCGTCACTGAAGGTCAGCATGCCGCAGTCGGTGTGATGGATGAGGACTATCTCCTTCGTCGCGAGCAGCCGCTGCGAGATGGCGAGGGAGCGAATCTCGTCGTCGGTGACGACGCCCCCGGCGTTCCGGATCACGTGCGCATCTCCCTCCTGCAGCCCGAGCAGGCCGTACACGTTGAGGCGCGCATCCATGCAGGCGAGGATCGCGACGTGCTTCGCCGGCGGCAGCGGCAGATCCCCGCGGTCGAACGTCTTCGCATAGCCCTCGGCGTTCCTGAGCAGGTCGTCCGTTGCGGTCATGAGACCTCCTTGGAGTTGGGAGCCAGCTCACTATACGAATTGAAGTAGTGGAGCCGGAAGCTAGAGCAGCAGTCCCATGTCGACCGCGTCCCAGAGCTCACCGCTCGCGCGCCGGAACTGCTTGACGCGACGGCCCTCCTCGACGAAGCCGAACTTCCTGTAGAGCGCGATTGCGGCCGCGTTGTGAGGGAACACGGCCAGGCTCAACTTGTGAAGACCTCGCTCGCGCGCCCATTCGATCCCCGCCGCGAGCAGCGCCGAGCCGACTCCGTGGCCACGCCAGTCGCGGGCCACGGTCATCCCAAGCTCGCCGAAGCCATGCCGGCTCGCCTGGATATGCAGCGAGCCGGCGATCGCACCGCCGGCAACGGCAACGAGCGTCCCGTCGAGCGTCCAGCCTGCCGCACGCGCTTCGACGTCGACCGGCGGCTCGGTCGCGATGCCGTCTCGCTCCTCGGCAACTGCCGCGAACAGCGTCGCCAGAGGCATGCGGTCGCTGTCGAGTGCCGGGCGGATCACGAATAGTGAGTCGGGCACGGCGGGATCCTCGCACGCTCTGCCATCATCGACCGTCGTGACAGCCGACGTCGTCATCCGGGCCGAGGAGGCAGCCGATCACGCCGAGGTCGACGCGGTCGTCCGGGCGGCGTTCGCGCGTCATCCCGATGAGGTCGCGCTGCTGGTCGAGCGTATTCGCGCGTCGGAGAACTTCGTTCCCGAGCTCACTCTGGTGGCGGCCGACGCCTCGGGCGTGATCGGCCACGTGATGCTCAGCTGGGTCGGGATCGAGGACAGGTCGTCGAGGATTCTCAACCTCTCCCCGATGTCGGTGCGGCCCGACCGCCAGCGCCGCGGTGTCGGCTCGCTCCTGATCCGCGACGTGCTCGACCGCGCTGAGGAAGCAGGGGAACCGGCGGTGGTGGTCGAGGGGATCCCGGCGTACTACCCGCGCTTCGGGTTCGAGCGGGCGAGCCTCCTGGGGTTTTTCGCCCCGGACGCGTCGACGCCCGATGCAGCTTTCATGGTCAAGCGGCTACCCGGCTACGACCCGGGCCTGGCCGGCCGCATCGTGTATCCGGCCGCTTTCGATCATCTCGGTCACTGAGTCTCAGGCGTCCGCGATGGGGCGGCCGACGACGAGCGCATCGCGCAGCTCCTCGTCCAGCTCGCGGTAGCTCGCGTCCGGGCGAACCGCCAGCGCGTCGAGGGTCTTCGAGAAGAAGCAGCGAGCGGCGGCGGCGAGAACGACGTCCATGATCTCCGTCTCGGACAATCCGAGCTCACGGAGCCGGCGCAGGTCGTCATCGGAGATCGAGGTGGCGTCGTCGACGACCCGCTCGGCCAGATCCATCACCGCCACGTCGACCTCGTCGAGGCCCGCGGCACGGTGGTCGAGCGCGATCGCCAGCACCGGCTCGCCGAACTGCTCCTGCAGGACGGTTCCGTGCGCCAGGCAGCAATAGCTCGAACGCAGGCGCCTCGCAGCGGCGAGCGTCGCCAGCTCGTAGCGGCGCAGATCCATTCCGGCCTTGATCGAACCATTCAACTGGACCCAGGCCGCATACACCTCGGGCCGGTTCGTGAATGCATGCTCCAGGTTCGTGGCCATCAGGAGCTCACCGACAGCAGGTCGACGACGAACACCAGCGGCTCGTGCGGCTTGATCGCGCTGCCGGCGCCGCGCGCGCCGTACGCCATTGCCGACGGGATCGTCAGCTTGCGGCGGCCGCCGACCCTCATGCCCTGAACGCCCGCGTCCCAGCCGGGAATCACCTGGCCCTTTCCGAGCTTGAACTCGAAGGGCGTGCCGCGATTCCACGAGGCGTCGAATTCGACCCCGGTCGAGAACGACATCCCCACGTAGTGCACCGTCACCTTCTTCCCGGCCGTTGCTTCGTCGCCGTCGCCGACGACGAGGTCTTCGACACCGAGCTCGAACGGGATGTCGCCTGCGGGCTGTTCGATTTGTGGACGTTCAAGGCTCAAGATCCGCTCCTTCGTCGCCGTGCAGGGTGTACTCCCATCCCTCGCGCCATTCGAACGGCGTCTCGACGAGGGTATCCAGAGAAGCCCCGCGCGCGACCTGATCGAGCGCCCACCTGGTCGCGACATGACCGATGACGAGAACGCGCGCGCCGTCGTGTGCCCGAGGCAGCTCGTGCAGGAAGCCCGCAACCCGGTCGACGGCCTGCCGCCAGCTTTCGCCGCCGGGGAACGGCTCGTCGATCCGCAGCCGCCGCTCCGCGTCGAGCAGCGCGCGCGGCATGCCGTTCAGCTCGCCGTAGTTGCACTCGCGCAGTCGGCGGTCCCGGACGATGGGAAGCGGCGACTCGGCGAAGGCCAGCTCGGCCGTCTCAACGGCCCGACGAAGATCCGACGTGAAGACGACCGCGATGCGATCGTGACGTCGACGTTCGCCGAGTCGCACAGCCTGCAGCCGGCCCACCTCGGAGAGCTCGCCCTCGTTCCAGCCGGTTGCGATGCCCAGCTCGTTGTCGACGCTCGTCGCGTGCGTCTCGAAGCAAACCTCGACGCTCACGAGCGCAGGGCTTGAACCGAGCGGACCGTTCCTGCGGTTGCAAGCGAGGTCGCGGCGACCATCACAAGCGTCAGGCCGAACATGCGCACCGCGGACGAGCCGGTCACGGAGGCCCACCAGATCGTCGACGACACCGTCATCGCCACCATCGTCACGGTCGTCAACGCAGCAAGGACGGTCTCCCACCGGAGCGACGCGCTGGTCAGCGGAAGCTCTTTCGCGGTCACGACCGCGGCCCGCGTCCACAGCGCTATCGAGGCGATCCCGCAGAGACAGAGCACGAGGAACGCAGCGCCGTACAGCACGTCCCCGCCGTTCCGCTGCTCGACCGTCAACCGGTGCGCCCAGAGGACGACCCCCAGCAATACGACGACGGTCAATCCTGTCGCGCCGAACGCGCGAAGAACAGGACGATGGATCTTCGTCCAGCCACCTGCACGCAGGAACGCAAGGAGCGGCCGGGCCGCGAGCACGATCCCGAGCAGGACCGCGAGCGTTCCGAGCTCGGCTCCCAGGAGGATGCTGTCGTAGGCCACCGTGGGCACGCCCCGGTCCGGTTGCGGCGTTACCGCCTGCCAGTGCTCGGCGGTCTTCGCAAACCCGAGCCCGGCGACGACGAATGCCGCCCAGGCCGAGAGGACGAGGAGCACCCCGGCGCGGATCCGCAGCTCCGGCGGCACGTCGTCGCCGACCAGGCCCGCGCTCCGCAACCGCTGAGCGAGCCCAGCCGCGATCACGTCGAGCCGCACCCGCAACGAGACCCGACCGTCCTCGGATCCGGCCTCGATCAGGCTGACGAGCTCGGCGCCGTAGCGCTCGCGCCAGGCGGCCGGATACGCCCTGAGCAGCCAGGTGCTCACGCCCGCGCCGCCCGCAGTCGCGAGGTTCCCTCATCGACGACCTTGCGGAGATCGGCGAGCGCGGCGGCCAGCGCATCCGAGCCTGCCGCGGTGATCCGGTACGGGCGTCGCCGGTCGTCGGCGCCGAGCGGCTCGATCAGGCCGCGCTGCTCGAGGCGGGTGATCGCCCCGTACAGCGTTCCCGGGCCGAGGCGGGCTCCCGCGAACGACTCGATGTCGAGCAGAAGCGCATGGCCGTGCTTGGGGCCTGACGACAGGCTCGTCAGGATCAGAAGGGTCGGGTCGTTGGCGCGCACGACCACATACTACTACGTCTTGCGTAGTAGTGCGCGGACGTCGGCTACGCCTCCGCCGCCTTCTTCGAGTCGCCCCCGGACGTCGACCCGCCCTCCGACGACGACGACGAGGAGGAGGAGGAATCCGACGACGACGAGTCCGAGGACGACGAGTCGGAGGAGCCGCCGTCCTTGGGCGGCTGTTTGGACTTGCGGCCGTAGTCGGTCGAGTAGAAGCCCGAGCCCTTGTAGTGAACCGCCACGGGATGGAGGACGACCTGCAGCGGCCCTTCCCCACACACCTCACACGCGGTCGGGCCTGCTTCCGTCATGCCGTGGAACACCTCGAACAGATGACCGTTCGGGCACTTGTACTCATAGATCGGCATGGGACGGGCAGGCTAGCAGCGGGGCCTCCACGCAACCCCGCCGGGTAGCCTCGCCACACGTGAAGCGCGCCGTCGCCGTCGCCCTGCTCGCGTTCGTCGCGCTCGTCCTGCCGGCGGGCGCCGCCGCGCACGCAACGCTGATCGCGACCACTCCCGAGAACGGCGCAGTGCTGGCGAAGGCTCCGCGAGTCGTGCGGGTCGAGTTCGACGACACGATCCGCGTCGCGCCTGGGAACGAGGCCGTCTCGAACGTGACCAGCGGCTCGGTCCTCGGCGGGGCGCCTTCGGTGCACGGCCACGAGCTGACGCTGCCTTTGCGCGCCGGCTTGCAGGACGGCGATTACAGCGTCCGGTGGAGCATCGTCTCCGACGACGGCCATCGCGAGGAAGGCGTCATCGCCTTCGCGGTCGGGGCCGGGAGCCCGGCGCCACACTCGGTGCTCGGCGCCGGCGCGACGCTGACGTGGAACGACATCGTGCTCCGCACGCTCTTCTACTTCGGGCTGCTCGCAGGCGCAGGGGCCGCCGTCTTCGGACTGTCGATGAGGGGCCTGCTCGGGGAGGCACTGCGCAAGCCGCTCGCGCAATTGCTGTTCTTCTCGCTCCTGCTCGTGTTCCTCGGGGGAAGCGGCATCGTCCACTCCGCGCCTCCCGGCACCCGCTACGCGCTCGTGATGAAGGTCGCCTTGACGATCGCGCTCGCGGGGGGAGCCGCGGCGGCGCTTGCGCCGACGGTGCGGGTGCTGCTGCCGGTCGCCGGTGCGGCTTCGCTCCTGCTCCTGCTCGCCCCCACCCTCTCCGGTCATGCACTCGACCGAAACCAGCCTCGGCTGCTGTCGGTCACCGCCGACTTAGCGCACCTCGCAGCGGCCGCAGTCTGGCTCGGCGGGCTGCTCTCCCTGATCTACGTCGTCCCGCGCGCGACCGACGTCGAGGCAAAGCGGGTTGCTGTGGCGCGCCGGTTCTCGACGGTGGCGCTCACGGCAGTGCTCGTGATCGGCGTCACAGGAGTCGCGCGGGCGTTGACCGAGCTGTCGGCGGTACATCAGATCTGGTCGACCTCCTACGGTCGCGCGCTGATCGCAAAAACCGTGCTCTTCATCCCGCTGCTCGGGATCGGCTGGCTGAATCGCACGCTCCTGCTCGGCGTGTTCGCGCGCCTACGCCGGTCGGTGCTGATCGAGATCACGCTGCTCTCCGGGATCGTGATCGCGGTCGCGGTGCTGACAGAGCTGCGCCCGGGGCGGGACGCAGCTCGCGCTGCCGCTGCGGTCTCGGCTCCGCAGCTTGCACAGCCGCCGGTGCTGCCGCCGCTCGACGCGGTTGTCGACGCACGCGAGCTGGGCTCGCTCGCCGTCGCCGTCGCCCGCACGCCCGGTAGCGCCACCATCACGTTGCTCGGGTCGGACGGCACCGGAGTCTCAGGCCGCACCGTTCTCGTCGACGGCAGCCGCGCCGTGGGGTGCGGCGCAGGCTGCTATCGCGCCCCGGCCCGGTCCGGCCCACTCCGCGTGACGGTGACCGGCCACACGCTGACGTTCGTGGTGCCGCCCCGCGCGCCCGACGCCACTGCGCTCCTGCGCAAGGTCACGAAGCGCTATCGCGGCGCGAAGACGATCGTCTTCGACGAGTCGCTCGCCTCGTCACCGACCGACGTCCAGAAGTCGCGCTTCGACATCGTCGCTCCCGATCGTCTGTCGTATGCGATCGAAGGCGGCCCGTCTGCAATCGTGATCGGCCCGGTGCGCTGGGACCGGGACCACCCGAGCGAGCCGTGGCTCAAGTCGCAGCAGACGCCGCTCGACGTGACGCAGCCCTACTGGCAGACAACCACCAACGTGCATCTGGTGGCTCCGGGCGTCCTGACCTTCCTCGACCGGCGCGTGCCCGCCTGGTTCCGCGTCACGCTGGCAGGGCAGTTGCCCACGCAGATGCACATGACCGCCGCGGCCCACTTCATGACCGACCGCTACGTCGAGTTCAACGGGCCGCTCGTGGTGTCGCCGCCTTCGCGGTAGCGCTGCGCCTCCTCACCGACGAGCTCGAGGAAGCACGGTGCGTCTTCGAACGCGGCGAGCCCGACGGGCGCGTTGCGCGGGCGGCGCGAACGGTTCGAGGAGCGCCTGGCCGCTGCGATTGCGCCCGCAGCCCCGACGAGGCCGCCGATCGCGAACGAACGCAGCCTGGTCCCGCGACTTGCACCGTCCATGCGACGATCGTACTCAAGATGCGTTTGACGGCCTTCGGCGATTTGCTCCTCGACGTGATCGTCCGCCTCGACGACCCGCTCGTGCCCGGAGACGACCGGATGGCGGAGACCCGCGTGGTTGCGGGCGGTCAGGCGGCCAATGTCGCAGCGTGGGCGAGCTCGCTCGGAGCGGAGACGCGCTTCGTCGGGCGCCGCGGCGACGACAACGCCGGCGAGATCGTCACCCGCGCGCTCAGCGCCTACGGCGTCCACGTCTTCGGCCCTGTCTCGGGCCGGACGGGCGTCGTGGTGTCGATCGCGTCGGACGGCGACCGCACGATGGCGTCGGACCGCGGAAGCGCACCCGACCTCGAACCACGCGACCTGGACGAGTCGTGGTTCGATTGCGACGTGCTGCACGTGTCCGGCTATTCGCTCCTACGCGAACCGATCTCTGCGGCAGCCCTCGAGGCTGCTCGCTCGACCCGCCGGCACAACGGGATCGTTGCCGTCGACGTCTCGACGTGGTCGCTGGTGGACGAGGCGTTTCGCGCACGGTTGCGCGAGCTCGAGCCCGACGTGGTGTTCGCGACGGAGCGGGAGCAAGCTGCCGTAGGTGAGCTGGAGACGCTCTGGGTGCTCAAGCGCGGCGCGGAAGGACTGAGCGTGGACGGACGCGACTACCCTGCAGCGGCAACGGAGGTCGTCGACACGACGGGGGCCGGCGATGCGTTGGCCGCCGGGTTCCTCGTCGGTGGCGCCGAGCTCGGCCTGGCAGCAGCTGCGCGCTGCTGCGCACGGCTCGGAGCGATGCCGTGATCGTCTCCGACGAGGTAGCACAGGCGCTCCGCGACCAGCAGGGTGTCGTGGCGCTCGAGACGACGCTGATTGCGCACGGGTTTCCACCCGGCGACGGCCTCGAAGTCGGGCGCGCATCGGAACGAGCCGTTCGCGACGGCGGCGCGGTACCTACGACGGTCGGCGTGCTCGACGGAGAGATCCGCGTCGGGCTCACCGAGTCGGAGCTCGAGCGCTTCGACGCGTCCGCACGCAAACTTGGCCCGCGCGATCTCGCCGCGGCCGTCGTGCAGCGCGCAGTTGGCGCCACCACGGTCGGCGGCACCCTCGCCGTCTGCAAGTCCGCCGGGATCCACTTCATGGCGACCGGCGGGCTCGGCGGGGTGCATCGTGGTTGGCCGACGCCGCCCGATGTCTCCGCCGACCTGCAGGCACTCGCAGAGACGCAGGCGCTCGTCGTCTCGTCCGGCGTGAAGTCGCTGCTCGACGTGCCCGCCACCGCGGAGCTGCTCGAGACGCTCGGCGTGCCGGTGCTCGGCTGGCGCACCGATTCGCTGCCGCTCTTCTACGCCGCACGGGGAGGCCCCCCGGTCTCGGCGCGAGTCGAGTCGGCGGCCGAGGCGGCGGGGATCGCGCGCGGCCACTGGGGGCTCGGCCGGGGCGGCCTGCTGCTCGGACGGCCGCCCACCGACAGCCTCGACGACGTCGAGCCGCTGATCGAGGAAGCGCTGGCCGCAGCTGCGGCGGCAGGCGCGCACGGGCAGGCGGTGACGCCCTTCGTCCTCTCGTACCTGCACCGCGAGAGCGGCGGGCGCACGCTTGCGGCGAACCGCGAACTGATCGTCGACAACGCTCGCCTGGCTGGCGAGATCGCGGCCACCTGATCAGGTCAACCATGCTCCGTTCTCCTGCACGAGCCTGCCGTCGGCGTACAGACGGCCGGCGGCGCGCAGGTCCTTGACGATGTCCCAGTGGATCGCGCTCTTGTTCGTCCCGCCGGTGAACGAGTAGGAGTTGCCGACGGCGAGGTGCACCGTGCCGTCGATCTTCTCGTCGAAGGCGGTGTTCTTCATGAACCTCTGGATCCCGGGATTGCAGCCGATGCCGAGCTCGCCGAGCCGTCGCGCGCCCTCATCGGTGTCGAGCGTTTCGATCAGGAAGTCCTCGCCGGCGCGCGCTGTGGCATCCACGATGCGACCGGCCTCGAACACGAAGCGGGCGCCCTCGACCTCCTGCCCGTAGTAGACGCCGGGGAACTCCGAGAACTCGATCACACCTTCGGCCGAATCCTCGACCGGCGAGTAGAAGACCTCCCCACCCGGCATGTTCACGTGCCCGTCGTCGACGGCGCCGTTGCGACCGGCCAGCGACATCGTCAGGTCGGTCCCTGCGCCGACGAGTCGCACCTCCTCGGCGGCATCGAAGACGTCTGCGATCACCCGCATGCGGGCCTCTTCGGCATCCCAGTCACGCAGCACGGCGTCGAAGATGAACTGCGTGTACTCCGCCAGCGTCATCCCGGCGTCTCGCGCCAGCGACTCGACGGGATACTCGGCGATCACCCACGGCGCGGCCATTGCCATCGTCCGCTCCCGCATCACGGTGGACATCTGCTGCAGCGCCGAGCGGCGCTCGTCGGAGAGGTCAGCGCCCTCCCGTGCGTTCTCAGGGCCCCAGATGACGATGAACGCATCGACCTCCTCCCAGATCCGCCGTTGCAGCGGGGCGGGCTCCCGCAGCACGTGGATCGGCGCCTCGCGGGCGAACGGGCCGCCGACCTGCTCGAACGACAGCTGCAGCACCGGATAGGCGCCGATGCGGGCGATCTGCTCGACGACCGCCTCGATCAGCGGCCGCGCGAGGTGGGTGCCGCGGACCGAGACCTGCCAGCCTGGCTGGGTCCCCACCGACCGCTCTACGAGCAGCCTGGCGTACTCGTCCATACGAGGATCGCGCACGGTCGCAGTCCTATACGTGCCTGGGCCGGGGCACACTTGTCCTTTCGGACTATTCGAACGTCTGCAGGAAGTCTTCGATCTCGAGCGCGGGCAGCGTCTCGATCCTCGTCGAGCCGCGCGCGCCGAGGGCGACGGACACCTTGGCGATCGTCGCGATATCGGGCGCCTCGAGGATGTTGACGAAGTCGAACTCTCCGAGCGTCGCCCATTGATGGAGCACCTTGGCGCCGAGCTCCTCGACGTCTTGGTTCACCTGGCGCAGGCGCTCAGGATTCGACTTGAGGGTCTGGACGCCCTGTTGCGTCAGCGTCGAGAGGAGGATGAAGATCGGCATCTGGGGTGCTCCTTCGGTGTGGTCGGCGGGAGCCTACCCTGGCGGCCTGGTCGGTATAGAGGAGAGCTCCTCCGAGGTAGAGGAGCGGCGTCAGGACCAGGTCCGCCAGGGCGTGCGCGACACGCTGCCCGTTGTCGCCCTGCGATCGCAGGACCGCGATCAGGGTCAGTTCCGACACGACGACGACGATCACGAGTGTGGCGAGCGACCCGAGGGCGTGCACGTAGTCGGCTGCTCCGAGCCTGCGGCCGCGGTCGAGCGAGGCTCGGAACCCGAGGCGCTCGACCATCGCCGCCACGGGTGCGAGCCCGAACAGCGCAAGCCACGCCACCGCGGGAAGCACCGCCGCGCGCTCGAGCAGGGGCACCGGCGCAAAGACCAGCACCGCCGTTGCAAACGCGACCGGGGTCGGCCGCACGTGGTGCACGAGGTGGCAGGCGTACACGTAGGTGAGCGAGATCAACGGCCCGAACGCGAACAACACCACCGTCCCGACGTTCGAGTCGTAGCCAAGCGAGATCTGAGTCGACACGGCGATGGGGATCCCGAGCGGCAGAACGCGCCAGAAGTTCCCGCTGTAGGCACGAATCGTCTCTGCAACCAGCTGCCCCACGGTGCGCTCGGCGGGCGGGAGCGCCGCCGGCAGCTCAGGCATGCGCCAGCTCCCTGATCAGGCCGGGCAGGAGCTCGGCCAGCTGCGCCTTCGCCTCGTCGAAGCGCCACCGGCGTCGGTCCGGCTCGCCGATCGCGTTGGCCAGCACCCGCACCTCGATCGCGGGCACGCCGGCGAGTGCCGCTGCCCGGAGCACGGCATAGCCCTCCATCGCCTCGACCTCGCAGCCGGTCGAGCCGCCGACGCGGGCGGAGGTCCCGATCGCCTCGGCGCGCGCCCGCGGCAGGGCGCGGCGCGCCGCCTCGAGCAAGGTCGCGTCGGCGGGCGTGTGCAACTCGATCCAGCGCGGGTCGTCGGCGTCGCAGTAGACCGCCTCGGTGCCGATGACCGGCTCGGGCTCGTCGAAGGTCCGTGCGCCCGCGATCCCCACGTTCAGGACGGCCTTCAGCCGTTGTACGGCCTGCAGCTCGGCGGCAGTGCGTGCGGCCGCCTCCACCGGGCCGACTCCGCAGACGAGCGTCGAGCCTCCCCCGGCGCCCCGCAGCTCATCCTGGGTCGCAGCGACGACGAGAATCACGCGCGCACCGTATCGGCCTAGACTGGCCGCATGGGGTATCACTGGATCTCCGTCGACGATCTCGAGTACGCCGAGCGGCCGGCGAACGAGGGCGAGCAGCCTCGGCGGGCGGCAGACCTGACCACCGCGGTCGCGCTGCGGCAGTCGCGAGCGCGGCTGTGGCGGTATCCACCGCACTCGACCGGACGGCGCCACCAGGACCATGCGCAGGAAGAGGTGTTCGTCGTCGTCTCCGGCACGCTGACGATGCTCCTCGGGGATGCGCCTGAGCGCGTCGACCTCGGGCCGGGCGGCGTGGTCGCAGTCGAGCCGATGACGCCCCTGCAGATGCGAAACGAGACCGACGACGAGGTCGTCGTGTTCGTCTACGGCGCGCCGCCCGTGCAGGAGGGCGCCGACATGCTGGACGACGTCGAATTGCCTCCCGCCCGATAGGCCGACTGCTGTCCCTCGTTCGCGACCGTCGCGCGCTGGCCGTCCTCGCGCTCCTCGCCGCCTCCGCGCTCTGCGTCGCGACGCTCGAGCTCCGAATCGCGCGAACGAACGACCCGTTCTACAGGTTCCTGATCTGGAACCTCTTCCTCGCCTGGATCCCACTCGTCTGTGCAGCGGCGGCGTTCGCACGCGCGCGGCGCGGCATCGACGCGATCGTGATCGCACTGCTCCTGTTCTGGCTGCTGTTCTTCCCGAATGCGCCGTACATGCTCACCGACTTCATCCACGTGGGCGAAAGCCCGTCGGTGCCTCTCTGGTACGACGCGCTCATGCTCTCGTCGTTCGCCTGGACGGCACTCTTGCTCGGCTTTGCGTCGCTCTACCTCGTACAGATGATCGTTCGGAGCGTCGTCGGCCCTGCGTGGTCGTGGGCTGGTGTCGTCCTCGTGCTGGCGCTCGCGAGCTTCGGCGTCTATCTCGGGCGGTTCGTGCGCTTCAACAGCTGGGACGCGCTGCTCCGCCCCGGCCGGGTCGCACACGTGATCAGCCACCAGCTGGAAGACCCGTTCCGCCACCCTCGGCTCGTCGCCGTGCTCGTCGTGCTGACCGCGTTTCTCCTCGTTGCCTACCTGGTCGTGTACGCGTTCGCCGAGCTGCGGCTCGAGTTTCACGCTGAACGGCCGCGGCAATAGCCCGGGGCTAGGCCGGGACTGCGGACCCAAGACGCTCGAACACGAGGTCGCCGTTCTGCGCGTCGACGCGGATCGTGTCGCCGTCTCCGAAGTCTCCTTCAAGGAGCCGCAGCGCGAGCCGGTTCTCCAGCAGTCGCTGGATTGCGCGCTTGAGCGGGCGGGCGCCGTAGGCGGGGTCCCAGCCTGCTTCGGCGATCGCCTCCTTCGCGGCGTCGGTCAGCTCGAGTGAGAGGCCGCGCTCGGCGAGCCGCTCGCGCAGGCGTCCTAGCTGGAGCTCGACGATGTCGGCGAGCTGCTCGCGCGAGAGCGCTTTGAACTCGACGATCTCGTCGATGCGGTTGAGGAACTCGGGCCGGAATTGCTCGGTCAGCGCCTCGGTGCTCCGGATGTTCGACGTCATGATCAGCACTGCGTTTCGAAAGTCGACGGTGCGGCCCTGGCCGTCGGTCAGGCGTCCTTCGTCGAGCACCTGCAGCAGGACGTCGAAGACCTCGGCATGTGCCTTCTCGATCTCGTCGAGCAGGATGACGCAATAGGGGCGGCGGCGGACCGCCTCGGTCAACTGGCCGCCCTCGTCGTAGCCCACGTAGCCCGGCGGCGCGCCGATGAGGCGCGACACCGTGTGGCGCTCCTGGTACTCGCTCATGTCGATCCGCACCATCGCCCGTTCGTCGTCGAACATGAACTCGGCGAGTGCGCGCGCGAGCTCCGTCTTGCCGACACCGGTCGGCCCGAGGAACACGAACGATCCGATCGGCCGGTCGGGATCCTGCAGGCCCGTGCGCGCACGGCGGAGCGCGTTGGCGACCGCTCCGACAGCCTCGCCCTGGCCCACGACGCGCTGGTGCAGCCGCTCCTCCATGTGGATGAGCTTCTCGGTCTCACCTTCGAGCAGCCGGTCGACGGGGATGCCCGTCCAGCGGGAGACAGTCGTCGCGACGTCGTCCTCGTCGACCTCTTCCTTCACCATCGGATTCTCGATCGTCGTATCGCGCTCGGCGAGCTCCTTCTCCAGCTGCGGGATCTCCCCGTACCGGATCTCGGCCACCCGCTGCAGGTTTCCCTCGCGTTCGGCGCGCTCCGCCTCCTGGCGCAACTCGTCGATGCGGCGTGTCATCTCCTTCACCCGCTCGAGCACCTCCTTCTCCTTGGCCCAGCGAGCGGCGAGCGCGTTGCGCTCCTCCTTCGCCTCGGCGAGTGCGCGCTCGACCGGCTCGCGCACCGACGTGCTCTCCTTGGCCATCGCAGCCAGTTCGATCTCCAACTGCATCACGCGGCGGTTCGCCTCGTCGAGCTCGAGCGGGCTCGAGTCGATCTCGATGCGCAGGCGTGCGGCCGCCTCGTCGACGAGATCGATCGCCTTGTCGGGCAGGAAGCGGCCGGCGACGTACCGGTGGCTGAGCACCGCGGCGGCGACGAGTGCCGCGTCGCGAATGCGCACACCGTGATGTGCCTCGTAGCGCTCCTTCAGCCCACGCAGGATCGCGATCGTGTCGGCGACGGACGGCTCGCCGACGTAGACCGGTGCGAAGCGCCGCTCGAGCGCCGCGTCCTTCTCGATGTGCTTGCGATACTCGTCGAGAGTTGTCGCCCCGACGCAGCGGAGCTCACCGCGGGCAAGCAGCGGCTTCAGCAGGTTCGCCGCGTCGACCGCGCCTTCGGCGGCGCCGGCGCCGACGATCGTGTGCAGCTCGTCGATGAACAGGATGATCCGGCCGTCGGAGTTCTTGATCTCGGTCAGCACGGCCTTCAGCCGCTCCTCGAAGTCGCCGCGGTACTTCGCGCCGGCGAGCAGTGCGCCCAGATCGAGCGCCCAGACGCGGCGGTCCTTGAGCCCTTCGGGCACGTCGCCGGCCACGATGCGCTGCGCGAGCCCCTCGGCGATCGCGGTCTTGCCGACGCCGGGCTCGCCGATCAGCACCGGGTTGTTCTTCGTCCTGCGGCTGAGCACCTGGATGACGCGCCGGATCTCCTCGTCGCGGCCGATCACGGGGTCGAGCTTGCCGGCCTCGGCCGCCTCGGTGAGGTCACGTCCGAACTTCTCGAGCGCCTGGTAGCTCCCCTCCGGGTCCTGCGAGGTGACGCGCTGTCCGCCGCGCACCTGCTCGATCCAGGCGACGATCTCGTCGCGAGGCACCGGCTCGATCGCGAGGAACAGATGCTCCGTCGAGATGTAGTCGTCCTCGAGCTTGCGACGCTCGTCGTCGGCCCGGTCGAGCACGCGCGAGAACGAGCCGGAGACGTTCGGCTGCTGCAGGCCGCCCTGCAGTGTCGGCAGGGCCGCGAGCTTCGTCTCCGCCTCGGCGCGCAGGGCGCGCCACTCGGCGAAGAGCTCCTGGTCGAGGAGCGCGAGCAGCAGGTGGTCGGGCGTGATCTCGGGGTTCCCCCGCCGCCGGGCGAGCTCCTGCGCGGCCGCGACGGCTTCCTGCGCCTTGATGGTCAGCTTGTTGAAATCCATATCCCTTCAGTCCTTGTCCAGTTCGGGTCAGTGAGCCCTCTGTTGCGCCGGGAGCTGCGTGGGCCGGTACAGCACCAGGTCGCGGCGGTACTGGCGATGCACCTCGTCGAGCGCGCGGCGCATCTCCTGCTCCATCCGCTCGAGCCTGCGGCGCATGCGCTGGAGCTCGTCCTCCATCGCGAGCACGCGCTCGACGCCTGCGAGATTCAGCCCGAGCTCGGTCGTCAGCCGCTGGATCAGCCGCACCCGCTCGACATCCCGGTCGGAGTAGAGGCGCGTGTTGCCGGCCGTGCGCTGCGGGCGAACGAGCCCCCGCTGCTCGTAGATGCGCAGCGTCTGCGGATGCATGCCGACGAGCTCGGCCGCAACACTGATCATGTACCGGGGACGGTCCGGCACGGCTAGGCGCCCTTCTGCAGCTGCTCGAGCAGCTCGCGCTGCTTCTTCGAGACGCGCTTCGGAACCTCGATCTTGATCCGCGCGAGCACGTCTCCCTTGCCCGACCCCTTGAGCCGGGGCGCGCCGCGTCCCTTGATCCGGAGGAGCTTGCCGTCCTCGGTGCCGCTCGGCACCTTGAGCGAGACCGCGCCCTCCGGCGTCGAGACCTCGACCGTTCCACCCAGGGCTGCCGTCGGATACGAGACGGGAACCGAGATGATCAGGTCGTCGCCGCGGCGCTCGTAGATCTTCGACGGCTCGACCCGCGAGACGACGTACAGGTCGCCAGCGGGCGCGCCGCCGTAGCCTGCCTCGCCCTTGCCCTTGAGCTTGATCCGGGTGCCGTCCTTGACGCCGGCCGGGATCTTGACGGTGTAGCGCTTCGTCCGCCGCTCGCGGCCCGAGCCGTGACACGTCGGGCACGGCGTCTCGACGATCGATCCCATCCCGTGGCAACGCGGGCACGGCTGCTGCAGCGCGAAGAGCCCCTGTGACGTCGCGACCACGCCCGAGCCGCCGCACTGCGGGCAGGTCGTGGGCGCGGTGCCGGGCGCAGCGCCCGTCCCGTGGCAGGCGTGACACGCGAGCTCGAGTTGAACCGGGACCGTGACCTGCACCCCGCGAAGCGCATCCTCGAACGACACGCGCACCTCGACTTCGACATCGTTGCCGCGCTGGCCGCGCTGCGGCTGCTGGCCTCCGGCGCGCCCGCCGCCGAAGATGCCGCCGAAGATGTCGCCAAGATCGAAGTCGCCGAAGTCGAAGGTCGTTCCGCCGGGCGACACGCGGCCGTTCGTCGAGCCCATCCTGTCGTACTGCTTGCGCTTGTCGGGGTCGGAGAGCACGTCGTACGCGCCCTGCACCTCCTTGAACCGCTCCTCGTTGCCAGGGTTCGTGTCCGGGTGCACCTCGCGCACGAGCTTGCGGTACGCCTTCTTGATCTCGTCCTGCGACGCGTTCTTCGAGACGCCCAGCGCTTCGTAGAGCGACTTAGCCATCCGCCCCTGCTGAGATCACGACCCGGGCCGGCCGCAGCACGCGGTCGCCGAGCCGGTAGCCCTTCTGCAGGACCTGGATCACGTCGCCCTCCTCCGCATCCGAGGGCTGCGAGAGCAGCGCCTCCTGCGTGTGCGGGTCGAACTTGCCGTCGGTCGGCACCTCGGTGAGCCCTTCCTTCGCGAGCGCCTCCGAGAACTGGCGGTGGATCAGCCGGATGCCCTCGTCGAGGTCGCCCTCGTCGGCGTAGGCTTGACGGAGCCGATCAGGAGCGGAGGGGCCGGCTTCGCCGGCCCCGGAGCGGGGCGCATGTGCCAGCGCGCGCTCGAGGTCGTCGAGGATCGGGACGAGCTCCTTGACGAGCCGCTCGTGGGCGCGCGCGGCCAGCTCCTGCTGGTCGCGCGCCACCCGCTTGCGGTAGTTGTCGAACTCGGCCTTCAGGCGCTGGAGCGCGTCGAGATACTCGTCGCGCTCCTTCCGCGCCGCCGCGAGCTCGTCGAGCGGCTCGGGCTCCTCGACGATCTCTTCCTGCTCGACGTTGTGCTCGTCCGTCACTCGTCGACCACCTCGTACTCGGCGTCCTCGACGACCTCGTCGTCGGAGGCCTCAGCCGAGCCGTCGGCGCCGTTCGCAGGCTGCGACGCGGAGGCCTGCGCATAGAGCGCCTGGGCCGCCTGCGTCCAGGCCTCCTGCAGCGCGTCCGCCTTCGCCTTGATCTCCGCGGCGTCGCTCGACTCGAGCACTGCGCGCAGCTCCATGATCCGCCCCTCGACGGTCGAGGCGACGGACTCGTCGAGCTTCTCGCGGTTCTCCTTCAGCGACTTCTCGATCTGGTAGGCGAGCGACTCTGCGTTGTTGCGTGTGTCGACCAACTCGCGGAGCTTGTGCGCCTCGTCGCTGTGCGCCTCGGCCTCCTTGATCATCCGGTCGACTTCGTTCGGGTCGAGCCCCGACCCGCCTTCGATGCGGATCTGCTGCTCGTTGCCCGTGCCAAGGTCCTTCGCCGACACGTTGATGATCCCGTTCGCGTCGATGTCGAAGGCAACCTCGATCTGCGGCGTGCCACGGTGTGCGGGCGGGATGCCGACGAGCTCGAACTTGCCGAGCGTCTTGTTGTAGGTCGCCATCTCCGACTCACCCTGCAGGACGTGCACGAGCACCGAGGGCTGATTGTCCTCCGCGGTCGAGAAGACCTCGGTCTTCCGGGTCGGAATGGTCGTGTTGCGCTCGATCAGCTTCGTCATCACGCCGCCCTTGGTCTCGATGCCGAGCGAGAGCGGGGTGACGTCGAGCAGCAGCACGTCCTTGACCTCGCCCTTGAGGACGCCGCCCTGGATGGCTGCGCCGACCGCGACGACCTCGTCCGGGTTCACACCCTTGTGCGGGTCCTTGCCGATCAGCTCCTTGACCTTCGCCTGGGTCGCCGGCATCCGCGTCATGCCGCCGACGAGCACGACGTGATCGATGTCCGCTGCCGAGAGCCCCGCGTCCGAGAGCGCCTGCTTCGTCGGCGCGACGGTCCGCTCGAGCAGCGCGTGCGTGAGCTCCTCGAGCTTCGCGCGCGTGAGCTGCATGTCGAGGTGCTTCGGGCCGTCCTGCGTCGCCGTGATGAAGGGCAGGTTGATCTGTGTCGTCATCGTCGACGAGAGCTCGATCTTCGCCTTCTCGCCCGCCTCGTACAGCCGCTGCAGGGCCATCGGGTCGACACCCAGGTCGATGCCCTGGTCCTTCTTGAACTCGGCGATCATCCAGTCGACGACTGCCTTGTCGAAGTTGTCGCCACCGAGGTGGTTGTCGCCGTTCGTCGACTTCACCTCGAAGACGCCGTCGCCCAGCTCGAGCACCGAGACGTCGAACGTGCCGCCGCCGAGGTCGAAGACGAGGATCGTCTGATCGGCGCCTTCCTTGTCGAGCCCGTAGGCGAGCGCGGCCGCGGTGGGCTCGTTGATGATGCGCAGCACGTTGAGGCCGGCGATCTTGCCGGCGTCCTTCGTCGCCTCACGCTGTGCGTTGTTGAAGTAGGCCGGGACGGTGATCACCGCGTCGGTGACCGACTCGCCGAGGAATGCCTCCGCGTCGGCCTTGAGCTTCTGCAGGATCATCGCGCTGAGCTCCGGCGGCGCCCACTGCTTGCCGCCCGCCTCGACGCGCACGTCGTCGTTCTGGCCCTTCACGACCTTGTACGGGACGATGGTCATCTCCTCGTTGACCTCGTCGAACTTGCGGCCCATGAAGCGCTTGATGGAGAACACGGTGTTCTCCGGGTTCGTGACCTGCTGCCGCCGCGCCGGAGCGCCGACGAGCCGCTGGCCGTCCTTCGTGAACGCGACGACGGACGGGGTCGTCCGGCCGCCCTCCGCGTTCGGGATCACCGCCGGCTCGCCGCCCTCGAGGGTGGCGATGCACGAGTTGGTCGTCCCGAGGTCGATACCGATGGTCTTTGCCACGTGTTTCGTCTCCTTCTGGTCGTACTGAGAGAAAATCTAAGCGCGATCGTATCAGATTCAGAGATCCGGCTCTGTGCCATAGTTTCCGCATGGAGCCCGAGACCCAGCAGGAGCTCGACGCGACGCTCGCCGCCCGCGAGGAGCTGGGGCCGGCCCACGACAAGGAGCTCGTGGCGGGCTTCCTCGACCGGATCGAGAAGGAGATCGACCGCCGGGTCGACGAGCGGGTAGCGGCTCTCGGTCCGCGCAAGCGAAGCGGATCGGTGCTCCACCCGGGAACGCTCGGCGTCTGCATCCCGATCATCGCGATCGCGGGCGGAATCGGCGGCCTGGCGGGGCTGATCGCGGCCTTCGTTGCGTTGACGATCGTCTTCGTCTACGCCGAATCGCACCGCTAGCGAGTCGCGCCGATAACGGCTCCGCCCACCACGATCAGGAGCGCACCCAACGCGACCTTCTGCCCCATCCCCTCGGTCTGTCGGATCAGAAGAACGGCAAGCGCAACGCCCCACAGCGACTCCGTCGCGACGAGGGGCGAGACGACGGTGACGCGGCCGCGCCAGTAGGCCTCGAAGAGGCAGATGTACGAAAGGCCGAAGAGGACGCCGGCCGGCGCGAGCCGCCTCAGCTCTTGCGTCGTCGGAGCGCGCCTCGCCCAGAGAGCGGCGACGACCGTGCCCGCCACGAGCGTGGCGGCCGCGGCGGTCTCGGGGCTCGCGTGCCCGTGGAGAGCCCGCACGACGTTGTCGCGCGTCGCGAACAGCGCCGCCGCGCCCGCTGCGTAAAGGAGGCCGCGACCGCGGAGGTGCCCTGGACGGTCGCGCTCAGCGGCCAGCAGAACGCCACCCGCGACGACGGCGAGCGCTCCGATCACGAGCGGGACGTGCAGCGGCTCGCCGAGGAAGACGAGCGCGATCGCCACGGCGACGAGCGGCGCGGCACCGACCGTGACGGACGTGCGCGACGCCCCGATCTCCCGGATCCCGAGCGTGAAGAGGATCTGTGAGGCTCCGGGCGCGAGCAGGCCGGCGAGGAAGAACGGCCAGACGTGGTGCACGTCGTGGCGGAACGTCGCCGCAACGAGCGTGACGCAGAGCGCCGAGAGGACGGTCGCGAGCGCCGCGCCACCGGCGTCGCCGCCGTCGCGCAGGCCGACGCGCACCGCGATCGTCATGCCGCCGAAGAGCGCCGCGGAGGCGAGCGCGAGCAGCACGGCGGTCATGCGAGCCGCGGTTTTCGCACGATCCGCCTCAGCGCGTGCCCTGCAGCAGGTTCTGCGACGACGATCCCCACCATGATCACCGCGCAACCGAACCACGGGAGAACGCCCAGCCTGTCGCCGGCGAGTGTGAGCCCGAAGAACGCCGCCCAGACCGGCTCGAGCGAGAACGCAAGCGCGGTCTGGGTCGCCGTCGCGCGCCGCTGCGCCCAGGTCTGCGCGAGAAAGGCGAGCGCGCTCGCGAAGACTCCCGTGACGAGCAGCGCACCCCAGACCGTCAAACCGTGCGGCCACTGGAGCTGCCCCGCCGCGATCGCGACCACGAACAGGCCCGCGCAGGCCGCCACCATCTCCACGAGCGTGAAGGCAACCGCGTCGTAGAGGGGTGCGAACCGCTCCATCAGGACGATCTGCAGCGAATACACGGCGGCGCCGCCGAGCACGAGCAGGTCTCCACCGACGGCGCCCGCATGCACGCCCCCCGAGAGCAGCACCAGCCCGGCTGTGGCGAGCAGCACCCCGACCCAGGCCGCCCGCGCTGCCCGGACTCGGAAGAGCATCAGCGCGATCAGCGGCGTCAGGACGACGTACATCCCCGTGATGAACCCGGTCGACGAGACCGAGGTCCGTTCGAGGCCGGCAGTCTGCAAGGCGTAACCTGCGCCGAGGAGCGCCCCGGCGACTGCTCCGGCGCCCACCCCACCCCGCCCGAGCGCGCGCAACCGCCTCGTCCCGAGCGGCGCGAGCGTGCAGCTCGCGATCGCGAATCTCACCGCGAGGAACGCGAACAGCGGATACAGCGCAACTGCATCCTTGACCTGGACGAACGTCACGCCCCAGACAGCGGTGACGGCCACGAGCACGAGGAGGCCCCTCAAGCCGCGATACGCCTGAGCCACCGGCGGCGGATGACCGCGGAGAACGGGCCGATGACCCGCCAGTACCGCAGGAAGGCACGCCGGGCCGTGGCGTCGACTGCGGCGATCCGCGTCTCGGTGCACAAACGGCTCCCGTCACTCCGAAAGTTCACGACGACGCGCACGGTCCCGGGACCGGCGTCGGCGAACGCGCGAATGCCGCCCCGACGCCGCCACGGCGTTCCCGCTGCGCCGAAGACGACCTCACTCTCGTCACGGGCGAGCTCGTCGAAGCGCATGCGCACGAACAGGTCGCCGATCGAGCCGGCTGTGCTCAGCCCACGGAGGCGAAACAGGGCTCGAATCACCGGATCGGACGCCACCGGTGTCGCGAGCGCATCGGCGACCGAGCGCCCGCTCGCCACCGAGTGCACCTCGTGCACGTCGTAGTCGGCGAGCACGTCGTCGATCAGGGCCACCCGCACCATTAAACGGTGTCTGACGCGACCAGGTGGCGGGCACCGTCGGCCGGGAGCGGACGCTACGGTTCTCCGTATGGAGTTGCTCGACACCTTCCGACGCCCCCTCCGCGACCTGCGCATCTCGGTCACGGACCGCTGCAACTTCCGCTGTGTCTACTGCATGCCGAAAGAGGTCTACGGCCGGGACCACGCGTTCCTCGAGCGGCGTGAGCTTCTGACGTTCGAGGAGATCGCCCGCGTCGCGCAGGTGTTCGTCGGCCGCGGCGTGCAGAAGATCCGGATCACGGGCGGCGAGCCGCTCGTGCGCCGCGATCTGGAGCGGCTGATCGCGCAGCTGTCTGCTCTCGACGTGGATCTGACGCTGACGACGAATGGGTCGCTGCTGCCGCAGAAGGCACAACTGCTCGCAGATGCCGGGCTCCGCAGGATCACGGTCAGCCTGGACTCGCTCGACGATGCGCAGTTTCGTGCGCTGAACGACGTCGATTTTCCCGTCGGTCGCGTGCTCGAAGGCATCGAGGCGGCCACCGCTGCCGGTCTGCCCGTGAAGGTGAATGCGGTGATCAAGCGCGGCGCGAACGACGATCAGATCGTTCCGATGGCGACGTTCTTCCGCGAACAGGGCCACACGCTGCGGTTCATCGAGTTCATGGACGTCGGCCACACGAACGGCTGGCGCCTCGACGACGTCGTGCCCGCGGCGAAGATCATCGACACGCTCGACACGGCCTTCGGCGTCGAGCCGGTCGACCCGGGGTACCGGGGCGAGGTCGCGAAACGGTGGCGCTACAAGGACGGAAAGGGCGAAGTGGGCGTGATCGCCTCCGTCACGCAGCCCTTCTGCGGCGACTGCACACGGGCGCGGCTCTCGGCCGAGGGGAAGCTTTTCACCTGCCTGTTCGCGGTCCGGGGGCACGACCTGCGGGCGCTGATTCGAGGCGGAGCCACGGACGACGAGCTCGCGGAGGCACTGGCAAACGTGTGGAAATCCCGCAAAGACCGCTATTCCGAGCTTCGCTCCGAAGCGACGGAATCCTTGCCGAAGGTGGAAATGAGCTACATCGGCGGGTAGCCCGTCCCCCGGCGCAGGGTCTAGAATACGAAGAGATGTCCACCGTGGTCGCAGCCGGGCGGCGTCATTTGCCGCGTGGGTGGGCGGACCTCGGTCGCCAGCTGGCGATCTGGTTCGGCTTCGCCATCCTCTACCAACTCGCACGCGGGTTCGCCGACCGCAACCCTGCGAAGGCCTTCGCGAACGGTTACCACGTCGTGCACCTGGAGACGCGGATCGCGAACCGGCTGTACGAGCTGACGTTCCAGAACTTCGTCGACCAGCGGCACCTGCTCGAGACGGCCGTCTCGTGGACGTACTGGCTTTCGGAGTTCGCTGTCCTCGGCCTTGCGGTGCTCTGGGTCTACCTGCGGCGCCACGAGCAGTTCGTCCCGTTCCGAAACTCGATCCTGCTCGCGAACGTGATCGGGCTGTTCGGCTACATCTTCGTGCCGACCGCGCCGCCGCGGCTGCTCGGCGTCGGCTTTGTCGACACGCACCGGGACGGCCTCGTCAATCTGGCCGCCAACCCGTACGCGGCGATGCCGAGCCTGCACGCCGCCGACGCGTTGATCGTCGGCGTTGTCCTCTTCACGGTGTGCCGCCGGTGGTGGGCCAAGGCGCTCTGGGCGCTCTGGCCGGCCTGGGTCTGCTTCTCGGTGATGGCGACGGGCAACCACTTCTGGCTCGACTGTCTCGCCGGCATCGGAGTGGCGATACTCTCAATGGCCGTCGTCTACAGCGGGCGCGCACGACGCGTGTTTGCCGCTCGTCGGGCGTAACCGACCGCCTGCCGACGCGAGCGAGAGCCTCGGCATGGAGGGTGGTACGGTCAAGCCCGTGACGAGAGCGGCTGCGATCAAGCAGGGCTACACGGCGGGCGCGCGCACGCTCGCGTCGCGCTCGGTCACGGGCCTCACCCGCACCCGGGTCACGCCGAACGCCCTCACAGCGACCGGCGTCCTGCTCTGCGGAGTGGCCTCCGTGCTCGTGCTCTTCGAGAGCCACAACGAGATTCTCTTCTACTGGCTCGCCGCCGCCGTCTTCGTCGTCGGGTCCCTGCTCGACATCCTCGACGGCGCGCTTGCCCGCGCGGGCGGCAAGACGACGCCGTTCGGCGCCTTTCTCGATTCCACGACCGACCGGGTCAGCGAAGGCTTCATGCTGACGGCGATCGCGTATCTCCTCGCGACGCAGGGCCGCTCCGTGTTCGTCGCCGTCGCGGTCGCGGCGGTGGCAGGATCATTCCTCGTCTCGTACACACGCGCGAAGGCCGAAGCGATCGGCCTACGCGGCGATGTCGGCATCGGCTCGCGTGCAGAGCGCGTCGTCGTGATCAGCGCCGGTCTCGTTCTCGCACCGTGGGGCGTGCTCCCATGGGCGCTCGTGCTCCTCGCCTGCACGGCGTGGATCACGGTCGGCCAGCGCGTCCTGCACGTCCGCAAGCAACTGATGGAGGCATCCAGTGAGTGACAACGGAAACGGTCGCGGACGGCAGCAGGACAAGGTCCGCGTCGCGATCATCGGAGTCGGGAACTGCGCGAACTCGTTCATGCAGGGCCTGACCTACTACAAGGACGCGAAGCCCGAGGAGTTCGTCCCCGGGCTCATGCACGTCGACCTCGGCGGGTACCACATCCGCGACGTCGAGGTGGTCGCGGCGTTCGACGTCGTCAAGGGCAAGGTCGGCGTCGACCTCGCCGAGGCGATCTGGGCGCATCCGAACGACACGATCAAGTTCGCCGAAGTGGCGTCAACCGGGCTCAAGGTCAATCGCGGCATGACGCTCGACGGGATCGGCAAGTACCTGTCGGAGGTCGTCGAGAAGGACCCGAGCCCGACCGACGACATCGTCGGGATCCTCAAGGAGCGCAAGGTCGACGTCGTCGTCAACTATCTGCCGGTCGGGTCGGAGGATGCCGTTCGCTGGTACGCGGAGCAGATCATGGCCGCGGGCTGCGCCATGGTGAACTGCATGCCGGTCTTCATCGCACGCGAGGACTACTGGAACAAGCGCTTCCAGGAGGCCGGCGTCCCCGTGATCGGCGACGACATCAAGTCGCAGGTCGGCGCCACCATCACCCATCGCGTCCTCACGTCGCTGTTCCGCGAGCGTGGCGTGCATCTCGACAAGACGATGCAGCTGAACGTCGGGGGCAACTCCGACTTCCTGAACATGCTCGAGCGCGAGCGCCTGGAGTCGAAGAAGATCTCCAAGACGAACGCGGTCACCTCGATGCTCGACTACGACCTCGGCGCGAAGAACGTGCACGTCGGCCCGTCCGACTACGTTCCGTGGCTGACCGACCGCAAGTGGGCATATATCCGCCTCGAGGGGTCGAGCTTCGGCGACGTGCCGCTGAACGTCGAGTTGAAGCTCGAGGTGTGGGACTCGCCGAACTCGGCCGGAATCGTGATCGACGCCGTCCGGCTCGCCAAGCTCGCCCTGAACAACGGCATCTCGGGCTCCCTCGAGGGGCCGAGCTCGTATCTGATGAAGTCGCCGCCGCGGCAGATCCAGGATGACGACGCCGCGGAGCTCGTCGAGGAGTTCATCGAGCGCAACCGCCGCGAAGTCTCGACGCCTGCGCCTGCGCAGGTCTAGGTCTAGGTCTAGCTCTCGGCCTCGGTCCGCATCGTCCCCGGGCTAAGCTCGGGGACGATGCGTATCTGTCTGGTGACGCCGTTCGCGTGGTCGCAGCCGCACGATGTGAACGAGCACGTGGCCGGGGTGGCCACCGCCCTGCGGGCGTCCGGCCATTGGGTGACCGTGCTGGCGCCCTCGACCCGGGCTGCCGATCTGCTGGCCGGCCGCCGGGCGCTGCTGCGCGGCGAGCCCGCCGAGGTGATCGCGCTCGGCCCGGCGGTGCCGGTGTCGCGCCGGTCCCAGCTCGGGGTTCCGGTCGGCGTGCAGGCGAACCTCCGCCAGGCGCTCGCGCAGGGAGGCTACGACGTCGTCCACGGCTTCGAGCCCGGGCTGCCCTCGCTCTCGTATCTCGCACTGCGCGACACGGACGCACTTGCCGTCGCCACCTTCGCCTCCACGGATCGCCTGGGCTATCCGCCGGCACGCTCGCTCCGCGAAAAGCTCCTGGCTCGCCTCGACGCGCTGATCGCACTCTCGGACGACGTCCGCGCAGCAGCGGAAGAGCGATTCCCCGGCGACTACCGCGTGCTCTCGCCCGGTGTCGACACGACACTGTTCACGCCCGGCCGCAAGCAAAAGACGATCGTCGTCGAGCTCCGTCCCAACGAACGGGTCGTGGCCCGCGGCATCATCCGCATGCTGCGTGAGCTCCCCGGCTGGGACATCGTGCTTCTCCGCACGCGCTCGCTGATCGGCCGCCCCGCGATACCGCGCGACCTCGCCGCAAGGGTGCACACGCGGACGGAGCGCGACGGTTCGAGCCGCGCGGCGATTCTCAATACCGCCGCGATCTTCGTTCCGGGTGTTGAAGGCCTCCGCCGGGTGACGCTCGAGGCGGCAGCCTCGGGGTGCGCGATCGTGCGACCGCAGGGTGTCGATCTGCAGCCGGAGCTCGCAGCGGCCGCGGCCGCGCGGCTCGCCGAGGACCCGGAGCTGCGCGAGCGTGAGGGCGCGGCCGCCCGGGCCGAGGCTGAGCTGCACACCTTCGCTGCCGTGGCGCGCGAGCTCGAGGAGATCTACGCCTCGGTGGGAACACGCCGCCGCAACAAGCGGCACGGCGCAGCGCCACTCGACGACCGGCCCTGGATCGTCGCCGATCTGCACATGCACACCTCTTGGTCGCACGACTGCAGCATCGATGCGGCGGAGCTCGTCGACCACGCCGAGGCAGAAGGTCTCGGCGCGATCGCCGTCACGGATCACAACGTCTTCGGCGGCGCGCTCGAGACCGTCGACTACGCCCGCAACCGCGACCTGATCGTCATTCCCGGCGAGGAGGTGAAGACGGATTCTCAGGGCGAGGTGATCGGGCTCTTCCTGCAGCGGGAGATCCCGCGCGGTCTGAGTTTCGCCGACACGATCGATGCGATCCGCGAGCAGGACGGGATCGTCTACGTGCCGCACCCGTTCGACCGCATGCACGCGATCCCGGACCCGCGCACGTTGCACCGTCATCTCGCCGACATCGACGTGCTCGAGGTGTACAACGCGCGGCTCCTGTTCGAGGGCTACAACGACGAGGCGCTCCGCTTCGCGCGCAAGTACAACCTGACGATGGGCGCCGGCTCCGACGCCCACGTGCTCCAGGGGGTCGGCACGGGAGCGCTGCGAATGCGGGCGTTCCAGGACCAGGAGGAGTTCCTGCTGTCGCTGCGGACGGCCGAAATCCTGCGCCGGCCCAAATCGCTTGCCTATCTTCAGTCGCTCAAGTGGGTCGCCCAGGCCAAAGAAAAGGTCCGCTAGGAGAAGGTCCTCGCGGCGCGAAAGGTCCCCCTGCCGCGTGGCCTCCACCGTGACGACAGACGAGATCTATGAGCGCTACCTGCGCAAGGCGATCAACGAGATCAATCGCCTGTCGCACGAGATCGCGCAAGCAGCCGATGGGGCGCCGACCGCGCTTCCGACCGGGCATCCGCTCGCCAGCATCTTCCTGCTCAAGTACGGGCCTCAGAGCCAGGAGCTGCAGGAGGGAGTCGCCTTCCACGGGCGGGCCGGCAGCGCTCTGATCAAGTCGCTGCAGCGCCTCCACGTCGACCCGATGGAGGTCTACGGGACGAACTGCGTGAAGTTCGCCGGCTGCGACCTGACCCTCGCCGCAGAGTGGCTCCGCCGCGAGCTGCGCATCGTCGAGCCGAAGCTCGTGGTCGTGATGGGTGAGGACGCCGTGGAGTTCCTGAACGGAGCGAGCTTCCCGCTCGCCCAGACGGTGGACAGTAAGGTGAGCGAGCTCCAGCGCTTCACGCCGACGATCGAAGCGCTCGCCGTCCCCGACATCGACTCCTCGCTCGACGAGGCACCCGCCAAGACCGCCTTTTGGAACGCGTTCAAGTCAATTGGCCCCTGGTGGGCCGAATTGCCGCCCTACTAGTTCGCGCTTATTCATCTACTACGAGGTCTCCCCGGACCTCTGGCGGATGGGCCTCTGGTGGGACGTGGCGTGGATCGCGCTCGTCCTGATGCCGTGCGTGTTCGGCCTCGTGCTGATCGCACTGCCGCTGCGCACCTACCGTGGCCTCCTCCCGGTCGGGCTCGCGTTCGCGGTGCTCGCCGCCGTGCTGACGTTCGCCCACTTCGATGTGTGGGCGAACTTCGCCCGCCTTGGCGCGACCACCTTCCTCGGCTGGTGGTTCCTGGGCTACTTCGAGACGGTGGCGTGGGTCGTGCTGGTCGCATGCATCATCCCGTGGGTCGACGCCTACTCGGTCTGGCGGGGGCCGACGAAGGAGATCGTCGCGCACCACGAGCACGTCTTCAGCGTCCTGTCGTTCGCCTTCCCGGTCCCGGGCGAGCACGCGGCCGCCAACCTCGGCGTGCCCGACCTGTTGTTCTTCGCGCTCTTTCTCGGCGCCGCCGACCGCTTCGGGCTGCGCGTCTACTGGACCTGGGCGACGCTCGTGGCAGCGCTCGGCGCGACGATCGCGCTGACCGTCTGGCTGAACCTGAGCGGGCTACCGGCGCTGCCGGCGATCTCGATCGGCTTCCTGCTCCCGAACGTAGACCTGCTCTGGCGGGAGCTACGACGGCAGCCCCGGGTCGGTGACGGCTCGGACGTAGCGGTCGACCGACCGCCGGACGACGGCTGAACCGTCGCGTTCGATCACCCGGTCGAACCACGCGCCGTAGATGGTGTCGAATGCGTACGGCGCAAGCGCCTCGGCGATGTGCTGCACCTTGGACGCCGGCAGCGGGATCAGGTTCGGATACGAGTACATGAAGCTCACGTAGCGACGGTCGGGAATCACGTGCACGATGTCGCCCGACAGCAGCGCCCGGCGCTCTTCCCAGTGCAGCACCTGCCCGCCCTCGTAGTGGCCGCCGCACCGGATCAGTGTCAGCCCGCCGCCCAGGTCGTTCGTCTCGCCGTTCCAGAAGCGGACTGCAGGATCGGGTCGCAGCACCCATTTCCGCTCGGCCTCGTGCAGATGGATCGGGCAGCCGAACGTATGCGCCCACTCGACCATCGAGGCGTAGTAGTGCGGGTGAGAGACGGCGATCGCCGCGAGCCCCCCTTCGGCACCGATCCGGGCGACGATCTCGTCGTCGAGATACGGCGCGCAGTCCCAGAGCACGTTGCCAGCCCGTGACTTGACGAGGAGCGCGCGCTGGCCGATCGCGAACGCCGGCTCGCACCCGATGCCGAGGATGCCGTGGTCGTCGCGGATGTCGGCCTTGTGATCCCCGATGAAAGCCGTCCACTCGACCCACTGCTGGCCTTCGTCGTGAGGGATGTACTGGCGCTGGTCCTCGCAGATCGGGCACGCTCCCGGCGGCTCGTCGCCGGGCGAATACTGCGTGGCGCAGGCCTTGCAGAGGTAGCTGGTCAATCGCGCTCCAGCAGCGCGACGCACTCGACGTGCGGCGTGTGCGGGAACATGTCGACCGGTCTCGCTCGCACGAGCCGGTAGCCGTAGTCGTCGCCGAGGCGCTTGAGGTCGCCGGCGAGCGTGGTGGGGTTGCAGGAGACGTAGACGATGCGTGGTGATTCGAGCTCGCCCAGGCGCTTCAGTGCCTTGCCCGCGAGACCGGCGCGCGGCGGGTCGACGACGACCACGTCGGGCGCGCCTGCCCGCTCGCGCAGCTCGCGGAGCACCTCGCCGACGTTCCCGGCGAAGAACGCGGTGTTGCCGATCGCGTTCAGCTCCTGATTCTCGATCGCGCACGCGACGGATTCCTCCGAGATCTCGATCCCCCACACCGTCAGCGCGTCGGCGGCCATCGAGAGCCCGATCGTCCCGATCCCGCAGTAGAGGTCGTAGACGGTCTCCCCTCCCGTGAGCCCCGCGAACTCGCGGGCCAATGCGTAGAGCTGCTCGGCCATCTCCGTGTTGGTCTGGATGAACGCGTTCGGCCGCACGCGGTAGCGCAGTCCGCCGATCTCCTCTTCGATCGCGTCTTCACCCCAGAGGAGCTCGGTCGGCAGGTTCGTGACCTCGGAGACGCCGTGTATTCACGGACCAGTGGATCGACCGCACCTCCGGGAACTCGGTCAGCACCTCGATCAGGCGTTCGCGGTCGAAGCGTTCCCCACGGGCCGTCACGAGCTGGACAAGTGCCTGACCCGTGTTTCGTCCCTCGCGAATGAGCAGGTGCCGGAGATATCCCTCGTGCGTCTCCTGGTCGTAGGCGGGAAGCTTCTCCTCGCGCGCCCAGTCGCGCATCCGGTTGCGAATCCCATTGCCGAGCTCGGTGGTCAGCAGGCACTTCTCGATGTCGAGCACCTCGTCCCAGCGGCCTGCTCGGTGCAGGCCGAGCGTCGGCCCGGCCTCGAGCTCCGTGAACGAGTACTCCATCTTGTTGCGGTAGCCGAACTGCGAGGCCGCCGGCAGGATCGGCTCGAGCGGCAGCTCGGTGAGGCCTGCCAGCCGCTGCAGTGAGTCGCGCACCCACTGCTCCTTCGTCGCGACCTGGACCTCGTAGGCGAGATCCTGGAAGCGGCACCCGCCGCAGGCCGGGTAGTGCGCGCACGGCGCCTCGACCCGCTGCGGGCCTGAGGAGAGAACCTCGGTCGCGAGTGCCTCCGCGTGCCGGCGCTGCACCTTCGTCACCCGGGCGCGCACCGTGTCCCCGGGCAGGCCCCGCCTGACGAAGACGACGAAGCCGTCGAGGCGCGCGACGCCGTTCCCTCCGTAGGCGAGAGAGTCGATCGTGAGCTCGAGCTCCTGGTCTCGCTGGACGGGTGCGGCCACAGACGGAAGGTAGTCGTTCCCGGGCCTCACCCGCCGCGAGCGGCGCGCGAGACCCGGGCACGTTGGTCGATCTGCCTCCGTCAGGGCAGGAAGTACATCGGGTTCGGCAACTTGAACGTCTGGTCGGCATAACCGCCGTTCAGGTCGCTGTACTGGTCGCCGAAGTTGCCGACGATGTCGTAGCCGAGCGACTCGATGTGCGCCCGGGTCAGCGACTTGTACTGCGTCGTCGAGCACGAGGGAGCACACGGGCTCAGCCACGTGTCGACCGTGTAGTCCTTCAGGTAGAGCCTGCTGCTCTGCACGTCGTAGCCTTCACCGGTGAGGTTCGCGATCGTCCCGGCCCGCTGGGTCTCGGGACGGCCGGTGAGGAAGAAGACGGTGAAGTGGTGAGCCTCCGCGTAGTGCTCGAGGTCGACCATGTGCGGCACGGCACGGAACACATCACCGTTGACGAACGCTGCGTTGGTGGTCGGGTTGTAGACGAAGTTGCTGTAGATCTCGTAGCTGTAGGTGTTGAGCGTCGTGTCGTCGACGTCGAGCACGATCGCCGGCTTCGTCTGGAACGGGTTCCCTTTCTGACGCGGCTTCAGCAGGTCTCTGGCCGCCGCGTCGACGATGCCCGACATCTCCCTGGCATACGCGCCGTTCGGTGAGAACGTGTGAAGCGGTGTGCCGTCGATCGGGTTGACCCGGGTCGGGTCGATCATGTCGCCGTAGTAGGCCTTGATCGCCGTCTTGACCTGATCGATGTTCTGGATCTGGTCGGCGCTCGTCGGGTTGGCCGGCGGCGGTGCGACGGCGTCGCGGATCAGGCCGATCGCCGATCCCGGGAGCGCCAGGATGACGATGACTGCTGCCGCGAGCGCCGCCAGAGCGGCTGCGCGGACAGGGCGCCTCGGGCGCATTGCAGAGGGCGTGCGGGTCACTAGGGCCACCTCCGTAGCTCGACGCTTTGTGTGGCCCGTACCGTTACAAACGCCTGTCGAGGCCGCAACCGGCTGCCGTCACCCTGCAACCAATTGTCTTCAGGGCGGCTACTGCAGCACGGTCACGAGCACGGATCTGGTCCGCGGGCCGTCGAGCTCGCAGAAGAAGATGCCCTGCCAGGTGCCCAGCTGGAGCTCTCCGTCGACGAGGGGGATCACCACCTGCGGGCCCATCAGGGCGGCACGGATGTGCGAGGGCGCGTTCTCCTCGCCCTCTTCGATGTGCTGCCAGCCCCACCCTTCCGGTGCGATCCGCTCGAGCGCCATTTCGAAGTCGCGGGCGACCATCGGGTCCGCGTGCTCGTTGATCGTGAGCCCCGCGGTCGTGTGCGGGACGTAGACGAGCACGGCCGCGCCGGAGGCTCCCTGGACGGCCTCGCGAACCTGAGGGGTGATGTCGAGCAGCTGTGTGCGCCGCCCGGTCTCGATCGTCAGCCTGTGCACGGGGCCGTATCCTAGGGACCGGTGACTCCAGACCCGCGCGAGATCGACGCATTCAGAGACCGGGCCGACCGATTCGTCGCCGACATCGACGAGGAGTACTACCTGCATTTCGCAGGGCTGAAGGACACCCTCGATGTCGAGCAGGTCTACGAGCGCTACCACGAACTGACCCGGCTGGACACGGCGCAGCAGATGGAAGGCGCCCCCGTCGAGCTGTGGCGGTTCGCCTGCGAGGGCTTTCTCGGCAACCTGACCCGCGACCATCAGGCGCGCATGGCGAAGGTCGAGGCCGAGCTGGTGGCGACCGTCGACGGCGAGACCCATCCCTACCGGATGCTGCGCGTCGTGATGTCGAACGAAGCCGACCGCGACAAACGCGAGCGGCTCGAGGAGACCCGTCTGCGGCTGCTCGACGAGCACCTGAACCCGGTGTACCTCGACGCGGTCGAGATCGACCGCGAGGCAGTCCGTTCACTCGGCTCGCAGAACTACTACGAGCTCTACAAGCGCTTCGGCTTCCGTCTCGACGAGCTCCGCGACGAATGCGCCGCCCTCCTGGACGACACCGAGAAGCTCTGGGAACGCGAAGGGGAGCGCCTGTTCCGCGCCCGGCTTGGCATCGGGCTCTCGGACGCTCGGCCCTGGGACGTCGCGCGGCTCTTCCGGGCGACGGAGCTCGACCAGCTCTACCCGCCGGATCGCATGCTGCCGGCACTCGAGGCGACGTTGACCGACCTCGGGGTCGACCTCCGGTCGCAGGCGAACGTCCACCTCGACCTCGAGTCGCGCCCGTCCAAGACGCCCCGCGCGTTCTGCGCGCCGATCGAGGTCCCGGGCAAGGTGATGCTCGTCATCCAGCCGATCGGCGGCAAGGACGACTGGGAGGCGCTCTTCCACGAGGCCGGCCACACCGAGCACTACGCCCACACGAGCGAGGACCTCCCCATGGAGGCCAAGCGGCTCGGCGACATGGCCGTGACCGAGGGCTGGGCGATGCTGCTCCAGCATCTCGTCACCGAGCCGGCCTGGCTGAACCGGAGGCTCGACGTTCCCCGGCCGGCCGACCTCGCGCACGACGGCGCCGTCTCGCTCCTCTACTTCGTGCGGCGTTACGCCGCCAAGCTCATCTACGAGATCGAGTTCTTCCAGGCGGAGGACGTCAAGCCGATGCGTGCCCGCTACGCCGAGATCCTCGGCGACGCGCTCAAGCTCCCGGTCAACCCGGAGAGCTACCTGGACGACATCGACGGCAGCTTCTACGTCACGGGCTACCTTCGCTCCTGGGCGTTCGAGGCTCAGCTGCGGGAGTTCCTGCGGAGCGAGCTCGGCAACGACTGGTTCGCCAAGCGCGACGCCGGCGACCTGCTGCGCGAGCTCTGGTCGCTCGGACAGGGGCCGACCGCGGACGACCTGCTCAAGGACGTCACGGGCGCGAAGCTGGAGATGGCCTCGGTGGCCGAGCGCATCCGCGAGGGCCTCCAGGGCTGATCCGCCGCTTCGCCTTCGTTCTGATTCGTTTCCCTCCGCCCAAGTCATAGGCTTGTCGAGCCGACGATGTCGCCGCCCCCGTTCGCACAACTCTCCGACGAGGCGCTCCTGGCGCAGATTGCGCTCGGAGACGAGTCGGCTCTCGCGGAGCTGTACGACCGCTTCGGCCGCGTCGCCTACGCCCTCGCCGCGCGCGTCCTGCGTGACCAGACCCTCGCCGAGGACGCCGTGCAGGATGCGTTTCTGGGCGCATGGCGCACCGCCGCCGCGTTCGACCCGGCGCGCGGCACCGTGTCCACCTGGCTGATGACGCTCGTTCACCGCCGCGCCGTCGATCTCGTCCGGCGCGAGGAGCGGCGGCGAACCGACGTTCTCGACGAGACGCCGGTCGCTTCCCACGACGACGATCGACGAGCAGGCAGCCGTCCGTGAGGAGCAGCGCCGCGTGCAATCCGCCCTCGCCAGGCTGCCGCCCGACCAGCGCGAGGCGCTGGAGCTCGCCTACTACGGGGGCCTGACGCAGTCGGAGCTGGCCGAGCGGCTCGGCGTCCCACTCGGGACGGTCAAGAGCCGGATGTTCTCCGCGCTCACGAAGCTCCGCGACCTCCTCGCCGAGTGACGTTCCTCACGTTCCTGACCCGTTCCTGGAGCCGACGGCGGTCGGGGACGTGAGGTTTGAAGAGCACGTGCAGCGGGTGCTCGACTCGTTGCCGCCCCGGCTCGCGGAGGCGCTCGAGAACGTCGCCGTGGTGGTCGAGGAGGAGAACCCGAACGATCCGGACCTCTTCGGGCTCTGGGAGGCGGACGCGTTCATGCCCGACAAGATCACGATCTTCCGGAGGCCGCTGATCTCGACGTTTCCGGATCCGGTGGATTTGGAAGAGGAGATCAGAATCACGGTTCTCCACGAGCTGGCGCACTATTTCGGGATCGACGAGGAACGGCTGGACGAGCTCGGATACTCGTAGGAATATCGAGGTGGGGCTCCGCGTTTTATGGGTTATGCGAACGCTGAACAACATCAGACAGGAGATCGACCAACTCTCCGAGCGCCGGGTTGAAGTGATGCGTGCGCTCTCCGAGGAGTACGACGCGACGCTGAAAGCGGAGCATCTGGACCTCGAGGAGCGGATCGCCGAGCTCTGGGAAGAGCAGCGGAACGCACGCGCGATGCTCCGGCACGGTGACCGTGATCTGATCATCCAGAGAGCCCGCCAGGACGAGCGGCTCTCCCGCGCCGCCTAGGGCGGCCACCTCACTCAGTGAGGCGCCCCCGAACCTTCGGGGGGCGCCTCGAGAGGCGGCAGCGCCGAGCGGAGCTACACTGACGGGCGCTTCGGGGCGTTAGCTCAGCTGGGAGAGCGCCGCCTTTGCAAGGCGGAGGTCGCCGGTTCGATCCCGGCACGCTCCACTCCTTTGGTAGAGCCGGAAACTGGGAGATAGCCGACTAGATCGGCGGTTTTCGGCTCCCCCACGTTGCCCCTCTAGTGACCACGTTCGACCACCTGGGACCGGGCCACCACGGTCTAGCCCCGGTCCCGTGATCGCGAGGGCCGCAGCCGGGCGAGGTTCCTAGGTGCACCCCGCTCCGGCTCACGGCTAGCAGCAGCCAGGCGAGCAACAGTCGTCGCTGTCGCAGCAGCCGTCGTTCGCGTAAAGCAGCATCGAGCCTCCTTTCATTCGTTGGGTGCGAGTTCGCCGATGAGGCTCTGGACACGGGCGTCGATCTCGTCGCGGATCCGACGGACTGTGGCGACGTCCTTGCCATCTGGATCGTCGAGTTCCCAGTCCTCGTACTTCTTGCCGGGGTAGATCGGGCAGGCATCGCCGCAACCCATGGTGATCACGACATCCGCGGCACGCACGAATTCGTCATTGAGGGGCTTGGGGAACTCCTCGCTCATGTCCACACCGAGTTCGTTCATGACTTCGATCACCGCCGGGTTGATTCGCTCGCCCGGGGTACTGCCAGCGGAGCGAACATGCACCGTGCCGCGGGAGCGGAGCTTGACCAGGCCTGCCGCCATCTGGCTTCGGCCCGCGTTGTGGACGCAGACGAACAACACCTCGGGCTGTGTCTTCACCATCTTCCCTTCGACTTGGGCAAGCGCGCGTAGCCGCTCTCGTGCGTAGCGGTGCGCGAGAACCGGGACGAACGTCGAAATCCGCGCGCCGCCGAAAAGGTCGGTGGAGTCGCGCAGGTAACGGTCAATTGTCTCTTGCGAGAACGTGCCTGCAAATTCCTTGGCGAGCCCTCGTGCCGCCTGCTCAATGTGCCGTTCGGTCACTGGATCGAGCGCGTTGGTCATCGCGCGACTCCTCCGTATTGACGACGATCAATGCGTGGAGGATGCCACCGTCATTGATGTATGTCAATATGTCCGAGTGCAGACCTTCGCGACCATCGCCGCGTGTTGCCCACCGCTCCTTGCTGAACCGCTCTCGGCCGAAGACGCCGACCAGCTCGCCACCGCGCTGAAGGCAATAGCGGATCCCGCTCGGCTCCGGCTGCTCAGCCTGATCCAGGCACAGCCTGACAGCGAAGCGTGCGTTTGCAACTTGACCGAGCCTCTCGAGTTGTCGCAGGGGACCGTCAGCCACCACCTGCGCGTCCTGCGGGAGGCCGGGCTTGTCGAACGCGATCAACGCGGAAGCTGGGCCTATTACCGCGTCGTACCCGAGTCGCTCGCCGCACTCCGCAGTCTCCTCGCGTGACGCCACTGGCGCCGCTCGCCCGCGTGCTGGTCGCCGAGGCGTTCGGAACCTTCGCGCTCGTCTTCGCGGGAGCGGGCGCCATCATGGTCGACGCGAAGACGCATCAACTTGGTCATGTGGGCGTCGCAATCACTTTCGGCCTGGTCATCATGGCGATGATCTATGCCGTAGGGCACGTGTCGGGGGCGCACTTCAACGCGGCCGTCACCTTCTCGTTCGCCCTCACCCGCCACTTCCCCTGGCCGCGCGCGTTCGCCTATTGGGGCGCGCAATTCATCGGAGCCCTAACCGCCGCGGCGCTTCTGCGAGCTTCGCTCGGAAACATTGCGCACGTCGGCGCGACGTTGCCTTCTGGCTCGCAGGCGCAATCGTTCCTCTGGGAAGCGATCATGAGCGCCTTTCTGATGTTCGTGATCTTGGCCGTCGCGACCGACACGCGTGCCGTCGGCGAAGCCGCCGCTATCGCGATCGGCGGAACGATCGGGATGGACGCGATGTTCGGTGGTCCGATCTCCGGGGCGTCAATGAATCCGATGCGCTCCCTCGGCCCTGCAATCGTCTCCGGAGAGTTCCACGCCCTTTGGCTCTACATGGTTGCGCCTGTGCTCGGCGCGTCGCTGGGCGCTGTGCTGTACCAGTTCGTCCGCGGAGGCCAGCCCGCGCTCTTCAACGAAGGCGTCGGCCCGTGAGGGGCGCACAGCGGACCCCAGCTAGACGAAGTGCAAGAGGTACTCCGCTGTCGCGCCGAAGGCGGCCAGGTAGCTGAGCGTGGCGAGTATCCGCCAGCCCTGCCGCGCTCTCACCAACGGTGCCTCGCCGACCAGGTCTCCCCTTCGCCGTGAGCACGCTTCGCGATCTCAACTAGGTCTTGTCGTGGGCATTCCGACGCGCTCCGTCGAGGCCGGCCAAATGAATGGCCATTCGGTCATCGAGGACAGGCTGTTCGCAGCTTGGGCAGAGCGTCGGCGACTCAGACATACAGCTCGAACCGCTCGCCGTACTCCTTGCGGCTCATGCCGGTGACCGAGGCATAGGCGAGATACGCGAGCATTTCGGCGGTTTTCGGCTCCTACCATGTTGCCTCTAGTAACGAGGTCCGACCACCCGAGCCTAGGCCACGCCGGCGAGTACCCGCCTACCCGCTCGCTAGGCCAGTGCCCCTAGAGGGCATCGCTCCCAGCGCGCGGTATCTGGCGATGCTGGTCGCGATCGTCCAGGTGATGAGCGCCAGGAGGCCTGGGAAGAACGCGTAGCCGAACACGCTTCCGTTGCCCGTGTTGTTGAGGATCGTCAGGAACGTGATCAGGAAGGAGACCGCGCCGATCAGGGCCACGACGCCGGTCCAGCGGGAGAAGGCTCCGCTGCGTAGCGTTAGCAGTCCGGCGGCCAGCAGGAAGGCGGCGAAGCCCATTGCACCGACCAGGAAGGGTCCGGTCGAGCTGACCGTCACCGCCCTACTCACCACGGGATTTGCGTTCGCACCCACGGAGCTCGCAGCGGCGATCGTGATGAACGCCATCGTCGTTCCGACGATGCCGGTCAGCGCACCGGCGAACGCGACGCGGGCGAGTTGTACGGAGCCGTAGACCGAGGACTCCGCAGTTTCGAGGGTGCTCCGGATCGCCGCGATGAAGTAGAGGAAGATGAAGGCTGCGAGCAGCATCGCGAACGCACTGATGCGGCTCTTCGCCTGGTTGTCGTGCGCCCAGTTCGTCCACGCTTGATCTGATGCGGTGTAGTGGGGATTCTTGGCAACGCTTGTCACCCACCCGATGACAAAGAACGGGGCGAACGCAACCCCGGACAGGGCCATAAGCCGCTGCCACGGCGGTGTGTGAGCGCCGGTCTCGGCATGTGCGGAGTACGGAGTTGGCGAGGTTTGAGTCGTCACGTCGCGCTCCGAGAAAGAATCGGGGCATCGCGCCTGAAGCCCCAGATGGTGCAGTAAACGCCGAGGAAGAGTTCCCAGACGAACTCTGGGGCGGTCGCGATGCTTTGCAGCCCGCGCAACGTGCCGCTCGGATGGTTCCCGGAGAACAGGATCGCCGTCCCGGAGATGATGATCAGCGGCCCGCCGATCAGGCCGAGCCACGTCCACGCCCGGGGCACGAGCTGCGTGCGGTACATCATGTACCCGAGGATCAACCCGTTCCCCAAGCCGACGACCCAGCCCGGCCCAAGCAGGAACGTCCAGTCCTTGATCGCCGCGAGCGTGTAGGCGACCGTGCCTTCGGCCGCGCCTGCGTTCTCTTGTTGCAGCGTGGCGAGTCCGAGCATCGCGACGATGCCGACGAGGATGAACGTGCATTCGAAGATCCGCGCCGTCACGTAGCCGATCGACAGCCCTTCGAACTGACGTCTCATGATCGGGACGATCACGACTGCGGTTCCGATGTTCGCGATGATCAGCAGCAGCTCCAACAGCGCGCCGAGGTAGATCTTGTTGACGTTCCCCGAGCCTGCGACGAAGCCAACCGGGTGACGGAGCGCAGGCTCGTACAGCCATAGCGCCGGGATCGACGTGACGAACGTGATGAGGTAGAGCACGCCGAACCAACGCGCCCTCTTCTGATCAAGAGACACCCTGAACCCCGTTTCCCCCGGCGACGGTCACGCGGCTCGCCCGCGCCACCCCGACGGCATCTGTCCCGAACCTATGTGTTGCAGATGCAACTTACTAGGGCAGTACGATCTGGCAACCGCACCGACTCGAAAAGTCCAGGCGGTCGCTACCTCGATCGGCCGCTCTCACTCGGCGTGGCAATGCATCCCACGCAGGCCGAAAACCCCCCCATGGGTCTCCTCGGACGACGATTACAGTCCGTCGGGTGCGCCGGTTCTGCCTGATCTTGCTCGCAGGGCTGCTCATCGCCTGCAGCGCCGGTGCGGCGGGCGCCGATCCGAACGACCCGTACTGGTCGCCCGAGTGGGGGCCGCGGCTGACGCGGGCGACTGACCTCTGGAACCTGACGACCGGCAATCCGAGCATCGTGATCGCTGTCGTCGACACCGGCCTCTCGCAGCCGCTGTTCAAGGCGGGCCAAGCAACGCCGGTGCCCGACCTGACGCAGGTCGTTCCCGGCTGGAACATCGTCGGCAACAACGCCAACACCGCCGACACCTTCGGCCACGGCACCTGGATCTCCTCGATCATCGGCGCGCTGGGGAACAACGGCGTCGGGATTGCCGGGTACTGCTGGCACTGCTCGGTCATGCCCGTGCGGGTCGCGGCCGGGCGCGACGGCGCGCTCGCCGGGAACATCGCCGCCGGGATCCGCTGGTCGGTCGACCACGGGGCGAGGATCGTGAACGTCAGCCTCGCGAGCAACCAGCCCGACGAGGACGAGCTCGGGGCAGTGGAGTACGCACAGGAGCATGGCGTCCTGGTCGTCACCTCCGCCGGGAACGGGGGCAACACCACACCGCTCTACCCGGCCTGGTACGGGACATCCTGGGACAACGTGCTCTCGGTGGCCGGCACCGACGAGAACGACCAGCTCTACAGCTGGTCCACTCGCGGCAGCTGGGTCGACCTCGCCGCACCCGGCTGCGAGGAGGTGATCGACCCGACCATCGGGCCCGAGTTGGGCTGCGGCTCCTCGTTCGGCACGCCGGCGGTCTCCGGAATCGCCGGCCTCCTGCTCTCGCTCGACCCGGGCCTGACCGTCAACCAGCTCGTCGAGGCGATCCAGGGAACCGCGCATCCGGTGAGCGGCATCGGCGGCGGCGAGGTCGACGCCTGGGCGGCAGCCCATGCCCTCGGGCTCGCGCCCGAGAATCCGCCGGCTCCGGCTCCCACCTCGGCCGCGCCGCCGGCGCCGCCGACACCGAGCCCGTCGCCGCAGGTGCTCGTGACGACGGGGACCATTCGCCGTTCCGCGAGCTTCGTCCTGCCCCTCGATCCCGGTGAGCTCCAGCTGCAGCTCCACGGCCCTGCGGCGACGGACTGCGCGATGAGCATGCGCATCGCCGGCGAGATCTACGCCGACATCCCGGGCGAGCGCAATCTCAGAACGCTCGGGGCGACGATCGCGAAGCGTGGCAAGTACCTCGTGAGCCTCCGGTGCTCGTCGGTGAACCGCAAGAGCTACGAGCTCACGGCAACCGCCATCTTCTCGCGCTGACGGCTCGAGAGCCGCGGGCGTGGCGCCCGCGGCTCACCCCACGGGCAGCCTCAGCCCTGACCGCCGGAGGCCCCGCCGGCCGGCGGCCCGCCGAGCGGACGCTTCCCGCAGGGGCGTCGACGACCTGGCAGGCAGGGACTGCCCCTTAGCGGAGGGGGATTTCCGCTGATCGTGAACCGGGTCGCGCCGTCGCTCGCGCGACCGACCTCGCTTTGCTGCATTCCACCCGCTGCGCCACGACCGGCCGTTACCGATCCCGCCCTGAAGTTCCGCGCCTCGACCAGCCAACTCAGGAACCTGGTTCGCTTCGCGCATCAGGTTCCTACAGACCGACCACTGACCTCGCCCCAGCTAAACCTGATCGGCGCAGCCGAACCAGATTCACGAGTTCCGCGCCTCGACCAGCCAACTCAGGAACCTGGTTCGCTTCGCGAATCAGGTTCCTACAGACCGACCACTGACCTCGCCCCAGCTGAACCTGATTCGGCGCAGCCGAACCAGATTCACGAGTTCCGCGCCTCGACCAGCCAACTCAGGAACCTGGTTCGCTTCGCGAATCAGGTTCCTACAGACCGACCACTGACCTCGCCCGAGCCGAATCAGATGCCGATGGGGCCGCGCAGGACGATCTCCTCGTACAGCGGTCGATACCCGAAACGGCGGTTCAGCGCGAGCATCGAGCCCAGTCGGGCTTCGTTCGCGGTTTGCAACGTCTCGACTCCGTGCTCCTTGGCCCAGGCGATCTGCGCCCGCTTGATCGCGCCTGCAACGCCACGGCCGCGCGCGGCGCGGGCGACCGCCGTGAACCCGTGCTTCCATTGCCCGTCGTCCACCTCGAGGTAGCCGTACCCGAGGAGCTCCTCGTCCTCGAGCGCGATGAAATAGGCGTCGGCCGGATGCGCTCCGAGGCCCCACTCGTACCACGCCTCGCCGATCACCGACTCAGCCCGGCCCGGCTGGTCGGCGTAGGCAATCTGTGCGAGCGCGAACAGCCGGTCGGCGAGATCGGGACGCTCGGCGAACGTCGTCAGCGCGAACCGCGGCTCGGGCGGATCGGGTGCCGCTGCCACATCGAGCTCCGAGATCACGTAGCGGCGCACCTCGTCGTAGCCGCGCTGCTCGAGGAACACGGCCACTGCGGGCGTCCTCGTCGTCGTCCACACCTCGAGGCCGGTCTTGCCGAGTGCCCGCGCCCTGGCCGACGCCTCCAGGAGACGCGCATCGTCGAGCTCGTGGAACCAGACCTCCGCGAACGGCAGGTGCTCGAGCCCTGGCATGGGGATCACACCCATGCCGCGACCGTAACCAAACGAGGTCACGGACGATCGTTAGCCTGGTTAACAACCCCTGCTAGCTTCCTGGGGTGACGAGGCGTTCTCCTTCCGTCGATCCTCCGGATCTCGGCTTCTGGCCCACGGCGAAGGGCCTCGCGAAGCTCTGGCGCGAGGAGAGGCGGCTCGTGGTGATCGGCCTCTGCTGCGCGTTCGCCTACTCGGTCCTCTCGATCGCGATCCCGATCGTCATCCGGCATGCGATCGACGGCTCGATCGCGCCGACGAACGGCCATTCCAAGCCGTTGTGGCCCTACCTCGTGATCGTGGTCGTGCTCGGGGCGCTTCGCTTCGGGCTCAACTTCACGCGCCGCTACGCGACGGCGCGCACCGGCATTCGCGTCGAGGCGCGGATGCGCGAGCTGCTCTACCAGGCCTACCTGCGCTATCCGCGCGCGTTCTACGACCAGCACGCCACCGGCCAGGTCGTCTCCCGCGCGACCAACGACCTCTACCCCATCCGGTACTTCATCGGCTGGGGCATGACGCAGGGCATCCAGTCGGTGATGATGATCATCGGGATCGCCGCCGTCCTGTTCTTCGTCAACGTCAAGCTGGCGGCGGTCGCGCTGATCGCGATGCCGGCGGTGTTCGTGCTCGCCTTCACGTTTGCTCGCAAGGTGATGCCGATCTCGCGCGAGGTGCAGCAGTTGAAGGCCGATGTCACCGAGGCTGCGGACGAGGCAGTGGTCGGGATCGAGATGGTGCAGGCGTTCGGCCGCGAGGACGACGTGCAGGCACGCTTCGCCGGCAAGGCCGAGCTCGTCCGCGACGGCGTCCTGCGCCAGGCTCGAGTCGAGGCGGCGTTCCTGCCGGGCCTGCTGTTCCTCCCGACGCTCTCGATCGCCGCCGTGGTGCTCGTCGGCGGCCGCGACGTGATCGGCGGCACGCTGACCTACGGCGAGTTCTTCCTCTTCTACCAGCTGCTCCTGCAGCTCGTCTGGCCGCTCGAGGCGCTCGGTTGGATCCTCTCCCTGGCCCAGCGCGCGACCGCGTCGGCGTCGCGCAGCTTCGCCTGGCTGCAGGGAATCGAGACGATTCCGGAACCGGCCTACCCGACGGCGCTGCCGGCCGGAGAACTGGCGGTGCGGTTCGAGGGTGTCCACTTCTCGTACGGCACCGGGTCGGAGGTCCTGTCCGGTGTCGACCTCGAGATCGCGCCCGGCGAGGTGATCGCCGTCTGCGGGCCGACGGGAGCCGGCAAGACCTCGCTCCTCAATCTGCTGCCGCGGTTCTACGACCCCACCGACGGACGCGTGCTCGTCGGCGGTGTCGACGTCCGCGACGTGCCGGTCGAAGAGCTGCGCGACGCAGTCGCGATCGTCACCCAGAAGCCCGTCCTGTTCTCGATCCCGCTGCGCGACAACCTGACCGCGGCCCGACCCGACGCCCCCTGGGACGAGGTCGTGGCCGCCGCCGAGGCTGCCGGCGTCGCCCATTTCGCAGCCGACCTGCCGGACGGATACGACACGCTGATCGGCGAGCGCGGCGTCAACCTCTCCGGCGGCCAGCGCCAGCGCGTTGCGCTCGCGCGCGCACTGGTCGCGGGGGCCCGCGTCGTCGTGCTCGACGACCCCATGTCGGCGGTCGACACCCAGACCGAGCGCCATCTCGTCGAGAACCTCCGCCCCGCGCTGGCAGGACGCACGGTGCTGATCGCGACCCAGCGCCTCTCGACCGTCGAGGTCGCCGATCGCGCGGTTGTGCTCGACGACGGCGTGATCGTCGAGGCAGGGACGCCCACGGAGCTGCTCGCCCGTCGCGGCGTCTTCTGGTCGCTGTTCGGGGAGGAGATCAGTGCGGCTGCATAGGCGGAGGATCGACGAGGCGCTGGGGAACGATCAGGCGCCCGCCAGGTCGGGGCCGAAACGGCGTATCGGGCTGACGCGGTTGACCCGGTACCTCTCCGGGCGCTGGCTCCGGGTCGGCCTGCTGTCGGTGGTCGGCGTCTGCTCCGCAGCCGCACCCGTGGCTGCGCTGCTCGTCGTGCAAGACGCGATCAACAACGGCATGCAGGCACACGATGAGACGCGGCTCACCCGCGATGTGATCGTCTATCTCGTCATCAACGCGCTCGCCTGGATCCTGCAGACGACTCTCGTCCGCGGGCTCGCGCGCGTCGGCCAGGACGTCGTGCTCGGGCTCCGGGAGGACCTCTTCGACCACCTGACGACGCTGTCGCTGAACTACTTCTCGCAACAGAAGGCCGGCTGGATCATCGCCCGCATCACCTCGGACGTGGACGCGCTCTCGGATGTGCTCTCCCAGGGGCTCACGACGCTCGTCGTCAACACGCTCACCCTGATCGCCGCGATCATCGGGCTCTTCATCCTCGACTGGCGTCTCGGGCTCGTCGCGCTCGTGATCCTGCCGCCGACGCTCGTCCTCACGCGGTGGTTCCAGGTGAGCTCGCACGCAGCATTCCTGCGCGTGCGCGAGACGATCGCCTCGATGACCGCGCAGATCGCGGAGTCGGTCTCGGGCATGGCCGTGATCCAGGCCTACAACCGCGAGCTCGCGTTCCTCGGAGAGTTCGACGCCGGGAACGACGCGAACCGGCGGACGAACACGCATGCCCAGTGGCTGAACTCCCTCTTCTTCCCGGGGATCGAGTTCCTCGGGATCGTGGCGATGACGGCCGTGCTCTGGGTGGGCGGCCAGATGATCGGCAGCGGATCGCTCGCGATCGGGACGCTCGTCGCAGCCGTCTTCATGCTCAACCTCGTGTTCCAGCCGCTGCAGGAGCTGTCCGACCTGTACGGGCAGGTGCAGTCGGCCGGCGCCGCGATGGAGAAGATCACCACGGTGCTCGACACCGAGCCGGAGATCACACGACGAGCCTGGCTCGCATCGCGCAGAGCGAATCGAGGGTGATCTGCACATCGACCGCGTCACCTTCGCCTACGGCAAGGAGCCGGTGCTGCACGCAATCGACATCCACGTTCCGGCAGGCGGGTGCCTCGCCCTCGTCGGCGAGTCCGGCGGCGGTAAGTCCACGACTGCGAAGCTCGTCGGCCGCTTCTACGACCCCGACGACGGCGCGATCCGCGTCGACGGCCACGACCTGCGGACGCTCCAGCTGCGCTCGTACCGCCGCCAGCTCGGAGTCGTCCTGCAGGATCCGTTCCTGTTCGCCGGGACGATCGCCGACAACATCCGTTTCGCGCGACCCGAGGCGACGGACGAGATGGTCGCCGACGTCGCGCAGGCGGTCGGCGTCGACCGGATCGGGCGGCGCTTCGACGCCGGGCTCGCACACACGGTCCGCGAGGGCGGAGCCGGGCTGTCAGCCGGCGAACGCCAGCTGATCTCGATCGCGCGGGCACTGCTTGCCGATCCGCGCATTCTGATCCTCGACGAGGCGACGTCGAACATCGACCGCCCGACCGAGGTCCTCATCGAGCGTGCGCTCGACCGGCTGCTGCGCGGCCGCACCTCGATCATCATCGCCCACCGCCTGGCGACGGTCCGCCGGGCCGACGAGATCCTCGTGCTGGAGCACGGCCGCATCGCGCAGCGCGGCCGGTTCGACGAGCTGCTCGCAGACGGACGGCCCGTTCAGGCGGCTCGCGCGCGAGCTGGAGGGCGCGGAGGGTCAGCTACAGGACGCTTCGGGGTCCGACTTGCACTCCGCCCCGGTGACCGGCAGCCGCGCGAGCAACTCGGCGAGCGTGGCGAGCTCGGAGCCGGAGTAACGACCGACGAAGAGCTCGTCGATCCCGCGCAGGTGCGTGACGGCCGCGCGCCTGCAGCTTCGCCGTCCCGGTCGTCGGTCAGCTTCGCGTACGAGACGCGCGCGTCGGAGGCGCAGGTCTGCCTTGCACGACGAAGCCGGCGCGCTCGAGCCCTTCGAGCAGGCGCGTGATCCCCGACGCCGTCAGCAGCACGCTCTCGGCGAGGTCGACCCGCCGCATCATCCCGCCCTCGGCGTGCGAGAGGTGCAGCAGCACCTCGTAGTCGTTCAGCGTCAGACCGTGCTCGCGCTGCAGCTGGGCGGACAGCTCGCGCGTGATCGCCGCGTGCGAACGGAGAAACGAGACCCAGGCCTCGAGCTGTTGTGGTGGGGAGATCGGCTGTGCGCTCATAGTTATTGCGCCCTCAAGTATAGCGGCTCCGCACGTCGAGCCGGGCCGCCCCGAGACACTCTCCTATTTGCACGCCAGGACACAAGGAGCAGCCGCCGAGGCAATTGTTCAAGATTACTCTTATTTGACGAATCAAATTCGCTTATGTATTTGTTCACCATGCCTATGAACAAGCGCAAGAACCTCATGCTGGTCCTGACCGCCGCCGCGGCCGCCCTCGCGGCCGCCGCCGGCGCGACGGCGTCGTCCAAGGGGACGACGCTCTCGCTCGTCGCCTACTCGACGCCGAAGCCGGTGATGGCGAAGATCATCCAGGCCTGGCAGCAGACGCCCGGACGGCCAGGGCGTGACGTTCAGCCAGTCCTACGGCCCCTCGACGAACCAGGCGAAGGCCGTCGCCGCCGGCCAGCCCGCCGACCTCGTCTTCCTCTCGACCGGGGACGACGTCAACCTGCTCGTCGACGCCGGGCCTCGTCAACTCGAACTGGAACAAGCAGAGCTACAACGGCATCGCCGCCAACACGGTCGTCGTCTTCGCCGTGCGCAACGGCAACCCGAAGCACATCAAGGGCTGGGCCGACCTGATCAAGCCCGGCGTCCAGGTCGTGACGCCGAACCCGTTCAGCTCCGGCTCGGCGAAGTGGAACATCCTCGCCGCCTACGGCGCGGAGCGCCGGCTCGGCAAGACCGACAAGCAGGCGACCGCGTACGTGCAGGCGCTCTTCAAGCACGTCGTGTCGCAGGACACGTCGGGCTCGAACGCGACGAACACGTTCCTCTCCGGCAAGGGCGACGTGCTGATCACCTACGAGAGCGAGGCGATCAACGCCCAGCCTCCAGGGCAAGAACATCCAGTACGTGATCCCGCGGCAGACGATGCTGATCCAGCTCCCGATCGCGGTCCTGAAGAACGAGCAAGAACCCCGACACGCGCGAACAAGTTCCTCCAGCTACGTCAAGTCGCCGCCGGCGCAGGAGCTGTTCGCGCAGTACGGCTTCCGCCCGGTGAACCCGGCGGTCGCGAAGCGAGCCGGCGGCGCTGAAGGAGTTCCCGGCGCGGCCCGGGCATCTTCAAGATCGACGACAAGTACATCGGCGGCTGGCGCAACGCCGACAAGATCTGGTTCGACTCCGGCAACGGCCGCATGGCGAAGATCGAGCAGGCGGTCGGAGGCCCGACCACTGGCTAGCGTGCTCACCGAGCGCCCGCACTCGGGGCAGCTCATCAGCAACGCAGACGAGGGAGAGGGCCGGAACGGCCCTCTCCCTCGGCTTTGTCACCGCCTTTCTCACGGTCATCGTCGGGCTGCCGATCGCGGCGCTCGTCTGGGCGTCGCGCGCAGACGGCTCGTCCGGCTTCTGGGCGGCGATCAGCGCGCCCGAGGCGGTTGCGGCGCTGAAGCTGACGCTCGTCGTCTCGGCGCTCGTCGCGCTCGACGAACGCGGTCTTCGGGACGCTGATCGCCTGGACCCTCGTGCGCGACGACTTCCGCGGCAAGTCGTTCGTCAACGCGGTCATCGACCTGCCGTTCGCGCTGCCGACGATCGTCGCAGGCCTGCTCGTCCTCGCGCTCTACGGCCCTCACTCGCCGGTCGGCATCCACGCTCGCCTTCACCCGCTACGGCGATCTACCTCGTCCTGCTCTTCGTGACGCTGCCGTTCGTCGTGCGAACGGTGCAGCCGGTGCTCCTCGAGCTCGACACGCAGATGGAGGAGGCTGCTCGCTCGCTCGGCGCGCGCGAGCTCACGATCTTCCGGCGGATCGTGCTGCCGACCATCCTCCCCGGGATCCTCTCCGGCGTCGCGATGGCGTTCGCGCGCGCGATCGGCGAGATCGGCGCGGTCGTGATCATCTCGGGGAACCTGCCGTTCAAGACCGAGGTGGCGTCGGTCTACGTCTTCAACCAGAGCCAGAGCGGCGACCGGAAGCCGGCGGCGGCCGTCGCCGTCGTCCTGCTCGCGATCTCGTTCGCGCTGCTGCTCGCGATCGGCGGCATCCGCCGGCTCGCGACGAGGCACGAACGTGCGTAGATACGTGGTGTCCGGTTCGTCGCCGCTCGGCTATCTGCTGGTCGTGCTGCTCGGGCCGCTCTCGATGCTCTTCTGGCGCGTCTACGTCGAGGGCATCGGCAAGGCCTGGGCGGCGCTCACCGACCCGGACACGATGCACGCGTTCAAGATCACGCTGATCTCACGGCCATCGCCGTGCCGCTCAACACCGTCTTCGGCATCGTCTGCGCGCTCGCGATCGTCCGCCGGCGGTTCCCCGGCAAGGGGCTCGTGAACGCGTTCGTCGACCTGCCGCTCGCGCTCTCGCCGGTCGTCGTCGGCCTTTCGCTCTACCTGCTCTACGGCCGCACCGGCTGGTTCGGGCCGTGGTTCACCGACCACGGCATCCAGGTGCTGTTCGCGCTGCCGGCGATGGTGCTCGCGACCATCTTCGTCTCGGTGCCGTTCGTCGCACGCGAGGTCGTGCCGACGCTGCGCGAGATCGGCACGGAGCAGGAGCAGGCGGCGCACACGCTCGGAGCGTCCGGCTGGCAGACGTTCTGGCGCATCACGCTCCCGTCGATCCGCTGGGCAGTCATCTACGGCGTCGTCGTCACGACCGCCCGCTGCCTCGGCGAGTACGGCGCGGTCGCGATCGTCTCGGGCAGCATCCAGGGCAAGACCGAGACCGCGACGCTGCGCGTCCAGGACTAGTACGAGAACCTCAACATCGCCGGGTCGTACGGCGTCTCGCTCGTGCTCGCCGGGCTCGCAGTCGTCGTTCTCGTCGTCATGACGATGCTCAAGCCAAAGGAAGGAGTCAGCTGATGTCGATCCAGGTGCGTCACGTCTCGAAGCGCTTCGGGGACTTCCATGCGCTCGACGACGTGTCGATCGACGTCGACGGCGGCTCCCTCACCGCGCTCCTCGGCCCGAGCGGCTCAGGCAAGTCGACGCTGCTCCGGATCATCGCCGGCCTCGAACAGCCCGACGAGGGCGAGATCCTCCTCGCGGGCGAGGACGCGACGGCCTCGCCGCCGCAGAAGCGCGGCGTCGGCTTCGTCTTCCAGCACTACGCGGCCTTCAAGCACATGACCGTGCGCGACAACATCGCGTTCGGCCTGAAGATCCGCAAGCGCCCGCCGCCGAGATCGAAGGCTCGCGTCGACGAGCTGATCGACCTCGTGCAGCTGCAGGGCTTCGGCCACCGTTACCCGGCCCAGCTCTCGGGCGGCCAGCGGCAGCGCATGGCGCTCGCCCGGGCCCTCGCGCCCGAGCCCGAGGTGCTCCTCCTCGACGAGCCGTTCGGGGCGCTCGACGCGCGCGTGCGCGCCGAGTTGCGCGTCTGGCTCCGGCGTCTGCACGAGGAGACGCACACGACGACCGTGTTCGTCACGCACGACCAGGAGGAGGCGATGGAGGTCGCCGACCGGATCGTCGTCATGAACAAGGGGCGTGTCGAGCAGGTGGCCGGGCCGCGCGAGCTCTACGACCAGCCCGCGAACGAGTTCGTGATGTCGTTCGTCGGCCAGGCGAACCGCTTCGGGAACGCCTGGGTGCGTCCGCACGACCTCGAGATCGTGCTCGCAGCCGAACGGCTCGACGCGCGAGGCGCAGGTCGAGCGCGTCGTGCACCTCGGCTTCGAAGTGCGCTGCGAGCTCGTGCGGGACGACGGCGAGGAGTTCTCGGTACAGCTGACGCGCGACCAGGCGGAGACGCTCGAGCTCGAGCGCGGCCAGATCGTCTATGCGCGACCGATCAAGGAGACCGTCTTTTCACCAGGTGTCTGACACCCTGGTGTCAGACACCAGTGCGCCGGCGTCAGTGGGGCGCCCAGGCGTCCGGGTCGGCGACGAGGGCTCGGACGCTCTCCGGCAGATCGCCGCGGGCAACGTCGGCGAGCGTCACGTTCTCCAGCACTCCGCGCAGCGACGCGCGAACTGCGACCCAGACGTCCCGCAGCTTCTCGGCGCTGCCCTGGTAGGCGACCTGCTCCGAACGAACCCCGCGGACGTTCGCGAGCGGGCCGTCGACGGCACGGATGATGTCCGCGAGGCTCACCTCCGCTGCCGGCCGGGCCAGCCAGTAGCCCCCGTCGGCGCCTCGGCGGCTCGAGACGATCCCGGCGTTCCGCAGGTCGGAGAGGATGTTCTCGAGGAAGTTCGCCGGGATCTCCTGAGCCTGCGCGAGCCGCTCGCCCTTCACAGGCCCCTCGCCCGCAGCCGCCAGTTCGACCGCTGCCCGGATTGCGTAGTCAGATTTCGCCGAGACCCTCACGCGAGCATTCTGCTTCGGTCTACGCGAACTTGTCGAGCAAGATGCGGATCTCGCAGAGTTCACGGAAGCCGAGCCGCGCGAGGATCGGCCGCGAGAGCGGGCTCGCCTGAGTGACGAGCACCGGAGTTCCGCGGTCGACCGCATCCTGCCAGCGAGCCGCCACCAGCGCGCGGTAGGCGCCGCGGCCACGCGCTTCGGGCAGCGTCGAGCCGCCGAACAACGACACGGCGCGCTTGCCGAACGACGCGGACGCCCGCGCTACGGGTCTACCTTCGACGAAGGCCAGATAGACGACGTTGTCCGCGTCGCCGCTCGGCGGCGGCGGTTTGGTGGGGACCGGCCCGCCGAACGCAATCGCGGCGATCCTCGCCGAGGCAAGGCGTTCGTCCGGGTCCGCACGCGCCGGACCTCCACGTCGAGCGGCGATATCGCGGGAGGCTCGGTGAGCACCATCCCGACAGCGAGCGGTGTCGGCTCGTCGTCGGCCAGCCCAAGTGCAAGCAGGCGCTCGGTGAGATCGCCCGGCGTCGCGTGGGTGCCGATCTCCCAGGTGAGCCCCGTGCGGCCGCGCTCGAGCAGGATCTCGTGGAGCTCCGCACGAACTTCGTCCACCTCGTCCGCCCGGAGGCGGAAGCGCTGCGCGACGTTCCACCCGGGCTCGTCACCGGCCCCCATCCAGAGGACGTAGCGGTCGTTCACGATGCGCACGTCGGTCGGACCGAGGGGCGTGTACGTGTTGGCGTTCTCGGCGAGCTCGATCAGCTGTTCCTCTTCCATCAGTAACCGAGCGACTTGCCCCAGGCCTTCCGGTAGATGGTCTTCAGCCGTTCGACGCGCTTCACGTAGGCACGCGTCTCCGCGAACTGGATCGGCTCTCCGTTCGCGCGCCACCTGTCGACGTTCCCCTGCCCTGCGTTGTACGCCGCAAGCACCAGCTCCTCGCTGCCGTACTTCTCGAAGAGATTCTTCAGATACCAGGCGCCGTAGCGGATGTTGATCTCCGGGTTGTAGAGGTCGTCGGTGTGAAACGCGCTCCCGTGCGTGCGAATCGCAATCCCGCGCGCGGTCGACGGAGTGATCTGCATCAGCCCGATCGCGCCGGAGGACGACTTCGCGTCACTCCGGAACTTCGATTCCTGGTAGATCACCGCGGCGACGAGAGCCGGATCGAGATCATGCTCGCGCGCGTGGACGCGGACGTACTCCGAATAGCGCAGCGGATAGCGAAGCCGCTCGTACCACGGTGGGCTGGTCTTGTTCACATAAGCGAAGGCGCCGACCGCGACGGCCGCGATCAGGAGGACCCAGACGAGCCGCCTCACGGCACGAGCTCGTGCATCACGGACGCCACGAACGCGTCCAACTCCTCGAGCGAGCCGGTGTTCTTGAAAGCGAAGTCTGCGCGCTTCACCTTCTCGGCGTCCGGGATCAGCCGCGCTTCCCGATCCTCGGTCGCGACGACCGAGCGGGCTCTCCGGAGCTTCTCCGGGGCGGTGATGACAACCACCTTGTCGAAGCGCGAGTCGCCTCCGGTCTCGTAAAGGAGCGGCACCTCCGTCACGGAGACGGCAGGCGCCTGCGGCAGCTGAGCAAGCTGCTCGCGCCACTGCAGATACTCCAGCGAGACCAGCGGGTGCAGCAGTTCCTCGAGCCAGGCGAGCGCGGTGCGGTCGTTGAAGACCACGGTCCCAAGAGCACCGCGGTCGATCTCGCCGTCAGGCGCCACCACGCCGTTCCCCATGCGCTCGACCACCGTTTGCCGCACGTCCTCGCGCCGCAGGAGATGGTGCACGATCTCGTCGCTCGAGACCGTCGCCGCGCCGTGACGGGCAAATGCCTGCAGCGCCTCGCTCTTACCGGCCCCGATGCCGCCGGTGATCGCGACGGCTACCGGTTTGGTCACTCCTCGGGGCTGGACGCTTCTGGCTCGCCGGCGGGCTCGACGGCGTCGGTCGTGTCGGCGGCCTCGGCCGTCGCGACCTCTTCGGCCTCGTCGGCCGGAGCTTCCTCGGCTTCGGCGGCCGGAAGCTCGTCGGGTGCCTCTTCCTCGGCCGACTCGACCTCGGCTGCTTCCTCTGCCTCGGCTTCGTCCCCGGCCTCGGGCTCCGGTGCCTCCACCAGTTCGAGCGGCGGCGCCTCGTCGGCGAAGACGTCCTCCGACAGGTCGATCGCCGGCCTGGTGTGCACCGACTCCGCTCCGTCCGCGCGCGGCTGGACGGGGTCGGTGTCCTCGACGCGCTTGAGCGAGAGCGAGAGGCGGCGGCGCTCGCCGTCGACCTCGATGATCTTGACGTTGACCGGCTGCCCCTGCGAGACGACCTCGCGCGGATTCTCGACGTGATGCTGCGCGAGCTCCGAGATGTGGACGAGCCCCTCGACGCCGGGAAGGATCTCGACGAAGGCACCGAACGTGACGACCTTGGTGACGCGCCCCTCGACGACGTCGTTCTCGTGGTAGCTCTCCATCACCTGCTGCCACGGATCGCTCTGGGTCTGCTTGAGACCGAGCGAGATGCGCTGACGATCGCGGTCGATGTCGAGAACCTTGACCTCCACCGTCTGGCCGATGTCGAGCACCTCGGACGGATGGTTGACATGCGACCACGAGAGCTCGGAGATGTGGATGAGGCCGTCCATGCCGTCGAGGTCGACGAACGCGCCGAAGTCGACGATGTTGGAGATCTGGCCTTCGACGACGTCGCCGGGCTGAAGCTTGTCGAGGATCTGCTGCCGCTGCTCCTTGCGCTCTTCCTCGAGCACGGCGCGGCGCGACAGCACGACGTTGTTTCGCGAACGGTTCAGCTCGATCACCTTGGCGCGCAGCTCCTGGCCCATGAACTCGTCCAGGTCCTGAACGCGGCGGATGTCGACGAGCGACGCGGGCAGGAAGCCGCGAACGCCGAGGTCGAGAATGAGACCGCCCTTGACGACCTCGATCACACGGCCGTTGACCGGATCCCCGGACTCGGCCGCCTGCTCGATCGCCTTCCATGCGAGCTCGAACCGTGCACGCTTCTTCGAGAGGATCAAACGCCCTTCGGCGTCCTCCTTCGTGAGCACGAGCGCGTCGATCTCGTCGCCGAGCGTGACCTCGTCGGCGGGGTTGACCGACCGGCGAATCGAGAGCTCGGAGACAGGGATGACGCCTTCCGACTTGTAGCCGATGTCGACGAGAACCTCGTCCTTGTCGACCCTGACGACCGTCCCGTGGACGACCTGCCCCTCGTTGATCTCGGGGAAGGTGGAGTCGTAGTCGGGGATCAGCTCGCCGTCCGGGCCTTCGACCCAGACACCGGGTTCAAGCTGCATGAGATCGTTGGAAGCCAAAGCGGCCGCGAAGTATAGCCACGTTGGGATTACGCACCGCCAGCCTGCGCGGATTGGCGGCTCAGGGGAAGCGGAGGCCGCCGCGGTCGTCGATCTCCGTGCCGTTTGCGAAGGCCACGTCCCAGATGTTCCCCTCGGGATCTCGCCAGCTGAAGCCCCCGCCCCACGCCGCCTCCTCGGGCTTGCCGAGCAGCTCGACGCCGTCGATCCCCCCGAGCGTCTCGTAGACCTGCTGGACCTCGTCGAGGGACTCGAGGTTGACCGAGATCGTGATCCCACGGAACGCGTCGGTGGGAGGGCCGAAAACAGGCTCGTAGTGGGTCGCCGCGTAACAGGCGATCACGACGCCGTTCGTGCACTGAAACGTGCGGTGGTGCTCGTCGCTCCCGGGCGTCTCGGGCCAGCCGAGGTCGCGCAGGACCTGCGCCATCCGCTCGACGTCCCGGCACGCCAGCGTGACCAGGCCGACGCGCGCAGGAAGATTCACTTCGCTTCGGCCCAGTTGTCGCCGACGCCGACGTCGACCGCGAGCGGCGGGTCGAGCTCGTAGGCGCCGCACATCTCGGCGCGCACGAGCTCGCGCACGGTCGACACCTCCGGCTCGGGAACCTCGAGCAGGAGCTCGTCGTGCACCTGAAGCACGAGGCGTGCACCTCGTCCTTCCTCGCGCAACCGCGCCGCGATGCGGATCATCGCAACCTTGATGATGTCCGCGTTCGAGCCTTGCATGACGAAGTTGACCGCAATCCGCTCTCCGAACCCGCGCGTCTGCCGGTTCGACGCACGGATCTCGGGGACGGGCCGGCGCCGGCCGAGCAACGACGTCACGTAGCCGTCTGCAGCCGCCTGCTCGATCGTCCGCGCGATGAAGTCCTGGACGTGCGGGAAGCGGGCGAGGTACGCGTCGATGTACCGCTGCGCCTCGTCACGCGGGATCTCGAGGTTCTCCGACAGTCCGTAGGCGGAGATGCCGTAGACGATCCCGAAGTTGATCATCTTCGCGATCGACCGCTGCGCCGAGGTCAGCTTCGCGGGCTCGACGCCGAGCACCTCGGCTGCCGTCGCGGTGTGAATGTCCTCACCGCGCTCGAACGCCTCGCGCAACTTGGGCTCCCCGGAGACGTGAGCGAGGATGCGCAGCTCGATCTGCGAGTAGTCGGCACTCAGCAACCGGTGGCCCTCCTCGGCGATGAACGCGCTACGGATCTCACGGCCGAGCTCGGTGCGCACGGGGATCGCCTGCAGGTTCGGGTCCGAGGTCGACAGGCGCCCGGTTGCGGCGACCGTCTGGTTGAACGTCGTGTGGAGGCGCGCATCGGATTCCGAGATCAGCGACGGCAGCGGGCCGAGATACGTGTTCAGGAGCTTCGACAGCTCGCGCCATTCCTCGATCACCTCGATGACCGCGTGCTCGTGCCGGATCGAACGAAGGACCTTCGCGTCCGTGGAGTAGCCGGTCTTCCCCTTGCGCCCCGCAGTCAGGCCGAGCTTCTCGAAAAGGATCCTCCCGACCTGCTGCGTGGAGCCGAGCATGAACTCCTCGCCGGCCAGTTCGTACGCCTGTGACTCGAGCTCCTCGACGCGATCGGCGAGCCGCGCGGTGATCTCGCCCATCCGGTAGGTGTCGATCTTGACCCCGGCTTCCTCCATCGCCGCCAGCACCCCGGTCAGCGGCAGCTCGACGGATCGGTAGAGATCGGTGACGCCGCGCTCCTCGAGGCGGTCCAGCAGCGGAGCGACCAGCCGGCGCGGCGTCTCCGCCCGGCGCACGAGCGCGGTCGTCTCCTCCTCGGCCTCGGGCTTCGGCACCAGCTCGACGCCGTACTCGGCGGCGAGATCGTCCAGCTCGTAGCCGGCCCGACCCGGATCGATCAGGTACGCGGCGAGCAGCGTGTCGTCTCGCGCGTCGACCCTCAACGCCTTCGCGTCATGCACGATCAATTGCGCTTCGCGCAATTGATCCAGCGGCCGTGGGCCGACGATCACCTCGTTGCCCGTCGCCACCGCGCCGCGGTCACCGATCGCGCCGTAGCCGACGACGCCGCGGAAGTCCAGCTCGCCCTCCCGCCACTGCACCTCGATGCCGGTCACCTGCATCGGCGCACTCGGCACTGCCTCGTCGAGCTCGTCGATCCTGTTCAGAAGATTGCGAAACTCGAAGCGCCGGAAGATCTCCTTCAGCTGCGCTCGATCGGGTGGGTCGAGCACGAGCTGGGCCGGATCGCAGTCGATGTCGAGATCGCGGCGCATCGTCGCGAGCTCCTTCGACGTGCGCGCGAGGTCGGCGTTCTCGGTGATGTTGCGGGCGCGAGCCGGAGAGAGCTCCGGCTGCGTGCTCGATCACCGACTCGAGCGATCCGTACTGCGCGATCAGCTGCCCGGCCGTCTTGTCGCCGATCCCGGGGACGCCCGGGATGTTGTCGGACGTGTCGCCCTTGAGGCCGATGAAGTCCGGTACCTGCTCGGGCGTCACGCCGTAGCGCGCTTCGACCCGCTCCGGTGTGTAGACGTTGACGTCGGCGACGCCGCGCGGGGTCATCATCAGGCAGATGTTCGTCGCTGCAGAGCTGAAAGGCATCGCGGTCGGTCGAGACGACGCAGGTCTTGATCCCGGCCGCGTCCGCGCGGGTGGCGAGCGTCGCGATCACGTCGTCCGCCTCCCAGCCCTCGAACTCCAGGTTGCGGTAGCCGAATGCCTCGACGATCGGCCTGAAGTGCGGGAACTGCTCCCGGAGCAGGTCGGGCATCGGCTTCCGGCCCTGCTTGTACACCACGTCTGCCGCCTCGGCGGTTGCCTTCCTGTGCACCGGCCGCGAGTCCCAGGCCACCGCCACGCCTTTCGGACGGTAGTCCGCGAGCAGCTTGAACAGCATGTTCGTGAATCCGAGCAGCGCGCCGGTCGGCTGGCCGTCGGTGGTGGCGAGCTCCTCGGGCAGCGCGAAGAACGCGCGGTACGCGAGATTGTTGCCGTCGACGATGAAGAGCTCGGAGTCGCGCGCAGGCGCATCGTCCAGCTCCAGTTCTGCCCCGGTCAGTGTTTTCGGCACAGGAGCAAAGGTATCGTCCTGGCGCGATGGCGAGCCTCGAGATCCACCCACTTTACGACCTTCGCCGGGCGATCCCATAGTGCCGTCCGGC
>CAVQFF010000013.1:0-310923 GCA_963711785.1 uncultured Thermoleophilia bacterium | reverse complement strand
TTGACGATCTGCAGGACGGCGCCGTCGAAGCCGAGGTTGTTGTTCGCGAACAGCCCGAGTACGATCAGGCCCGCCTGCGCCAGCGACGAGTAGACCACGACGCCGCGGAAGTCGGGCGCGCGGAACGCGAGCAGCGAGCCGTAGACGAGCGAGACCGAGGCGAGCACGAGCAGGACGTTCCGCCAGTCGTGCGCGACCGTCGGGAACTTCGGGATCGCGATGCGCAGCAGGCCGTAGAGGCCGGCCTTGCCGACGACGCCGGAGAGCACGCCGGCGACCTCGGGCGGCGACTCGCGGTAGGTGATCGGGCAGCCAGCCGTGGAACGGGAACAGCGGCGACTTGATCGCGAACGCGACGACGAAGCCGAGGAAGAGCCAGGTCGAGTGAGCTCGTGCCCATCGTCGTCAGGTCGAAGGTCCCCTGCTGCAGGCCGAGCACGATGATCGCGGCGAGCATCAGCAGCGAGCCGACGACCGTGTAGACGACGAACGTGATCGTCGCGCGCATGCGGTCCGGGCCGCCCCAGACGCCGATCAGGATGTAGAGCGGGATCAGCATCGCCTCGAAGAACGCGTAGAAGAGCAGCAGGTCCTGCGCGGTGAACACGCCGACGATCGCGCCCGTCAGGAACAGCATCAGCGCGAAGTAGGCGCGGCCGCGTCGCGGCCCGACCCACCAGCCGTAGATCATGCAGGCCGCCATCACGACGACGGTCATGCCGACGAGCCACAGCGAGAACGCGTACTGGCCGACGTGGTAGCTGAGCCGAGGTCGCGGAACCACGACCGGTCGCTGCGCGAACTGCAGCGCGGGTCGAGTCGAAGTCGAACTTGCCGACGCTCGTGATCCAGAAGCCGACCTCGATCAGCGAGATGAGCGCGGCGAGCGAGCCGAGCCAGTACGACGGTCAGCGGCGCGATCGCGACGAGCAGCGCGCCCGCGAGCGGCAGGACGATCAGGATCGTCGTCAGCCAGTCGTTCATCAGCGTGACCGCCAGGAAGACGACGGCGAGGATCGCGAGGCCGCCCGCGAGCGCGAGCGCGTACGAGCGGACGAGCCCGTTCTGGCGCGACCGAGAGCTCGCGCGAGCCGAGGCCGACGGCCCCGGCGACGGCGCTCATCGAGCCGGCGATCAGCGGCCGTTCGACGAGCGCGTACAGGCCGCGCGCGAGCAGGTCGGAGCCGCGGTACCAGACCAGGTCGTAGAGCTCGTCCCAGTAGAACTTGTGCTCGAGCAGCGGCAGCGCCTTCGGCGCCTCGACGCGCTTCGCCGCGTAGATCGCCCAGGCGACGCCGATGCCGGCGAGGCCGCAGCGCGACCGACACGGATCGATCGCCGATGTACTCCTGCGTGTTCGTCGGCTCGACGATCGGCTGCGGCGACCGGCTCGAGCCAGTCGAGACGGGTCCAGAACGGCGCGAACTGGATGAAGCCGGCGACCGTCGACGAGCACGGCCGAGCACGCCCACCGTCCAGCGCATCGAGAGCGGGCCTTCCTGGCCGTGGTGCGCGTGGAAGTGCTCGCGCGCGAACGCCGTCGGCTCGCCGGTGAAGACGATGAAGAAGAGGCGGAACGCGTAGAGGCCGGTGAGGAACGCGCCGATCAGCGCAGCGACGAAGATCAGGTCGCCGTACCAGCCGCCGTGCGCGAGCGCGGCGGCGATGATCGGGTCCTTCGAGAAGAAGCCCGCGAACGGCGGGATGCCGACGAGCGCGAGCGAGCCGACCAGGAACACGACCTTCGTCTACGGCATCAGCTTGCCGATCCCGGCGAGCTTGCGGATGTCCTGCTCGCCGGCGAGCGCGTGGATCGCGAGCCCGGCGGCGAGGAAGAGCAGCGCCTTGAAGAACGCGTGCGTCATCAGGTGGAACATCGCGCTCGGGTACGCGCCGAGCCCCGCGCCGACGAACATGTAGCCGATCTGCGACATCGTCGAGTAGGCGATCACGCGCTTGATGTCGGTCTGCACGAGCGCGATCAGGCCGGCCATCAGCAGGGTCGCGGCGCCGAGCCCGGCCGCGAGGTCCTGGACCACGTAGGCGTTCTCGAACAGCGGGTGGCAGCGGACGATCAGGTAGACGCCGGCGGTCACCATCGTCGCGGCGTGGATCAGCGCGCTGACCGGCGTCGGGCCTTCCATCGCGTCCGGAAGCCACGTGTGCAGCGGGATCTGCGCGCTCTTCGCGAGCGCGCCGCCGAGCAGGCCGAGCGCGATCAGGTTCGCGACCGTCGCCGCCGTGCGGGCGCGGCGGCGAACACGCCGGCGTAGTCGAGCGTGCCCGTGTGCTGGATCAGCAGGAAGAGGGCGAGCGCGATCGTCGCGTCGCCGAACGCGTTCATCACGAACGCCTTCTTGGCGGCTGCGACCGCCGACGGGCGCTCCTGGTAGAAGCCGATCAGCAGGTAGCTCGAGAGGCCGACCATGCCCCAGCCGGCCAGCAGGAGCAGCAGGTTGCCGCCCTGCACGAGCAGCAGCATCGAGAAGACGAACAGCGACATGTAGGCGAAGTAGCGCCGCTCCTCGTCCTCGCCCGTCCATGTAGCCGACCGAGTAGGCGACGATCAGGCCGCCGACGCCGGCGACGATCAGCATCATCATCGACGCTGAGCTGGTCGACGAGCAGCGACAGGCCGAAGTGGTACTGGCCGGCCGACAGCCAGGTCCACGAGGTCGTCGTGCGTGCCCGCGCGAGCTCGGGCTCTCGCCGAGCAGCTGCACGAAGCACGACGAACGCCGCCGCGAACGCGCCGAAGGTCGTGAGCGTCGAGATGTAGCCGGCGGCGCGGCGCGAGAGGCGCGTTCCGGCCGAGCGTGATCGCGAGCGCGAGGCGAGCGGCAGCAGCAGGCAGATCCAGGCGGCGGCAGCCATGCTAGCCCCGCAGCGTCCTGAGCTTGTCGACGTCGAGCTCGACGTTGCGGCGGCCCATCGCGACGATCAGCCCGAGCCCGACGACGACCTCGGAGGCGGCGACCGCCATCACCGAGATCGCGAAGATCTGGCCGTCCTCGCGGCCGTGCAGGCGCGAGAACGCGATCAGCAGCAGGTTGGCCGAGTTCAGCATGATCTCGACCGAGAGCAGGATGATCAGCGGGCTGCGGCGCAGCATCACGCCGAGCGCGCCGATCGCGAAGAGCAGCGCCGGCGAGGACGACGTACCACCCGATGTCAGGTCCGTGCATCGGCCCTGTCCCGATGCTCCTCGTGCGCGCGTGCGAGCCGAGCACGACGCCGCCGACGGCGGCGACGAGCAGCACGATCGACGTCACCTCGAAGGCGAGCAGATGATCGGTGAGGAACAGCCGTCCGATCGACTCCGGGCGAGCCGAACGACGCGCTCGATGTGCGCCGGCTGCGAGAGGAAGCCGCCCGGCCTCGAGCCCGACGACGACGCATCACCTCGGCGAGGATCGCGCCGCCGGCGAGCACGGCGCCGACGACTGCCACGACGGCCCGCCCGACCACGGCGACTCGTCGGTGCGGTCGCCGAGGTAGGCGATCACGAAGAGGAACATCACCATCACCGCGCCGCCGTAGACGAGCACCTGGCCCGCCGCGACGAACTCGCCGGAGAGCAGCAGGAAGAGCACGGCGAGCGAGGCGAGGTTCCCGATCAGCGACGAGCGCCGAGTAGAACGGGTTGCGGAAGCTGACGACGGCGAGCGCGCTCGCCAGGCAGGCGAACGCGGCGACGAACCAGACGACCCAGACGAGGAAGTTCGCCACTACGCTGTTGTCCTTGTAGTACGGGATCGGGGTGTCGTAGAGGTCCGCGTCGGCGACCGGCACGCGCTTCACCGGCGGCGCGAGCAGCATGTCCTTCGTGTAGATGAGGTCGTCGCGGTTGTACTCGGAGATCTCGAAGTCGTTGCCGAGCGTGATCGCGTCGAACGGGCAGGCGAGCTCGCAGTAGCCGCAGAAGATGCAGCGCGACATGTTGATCTCGTAGATGCGCGCGTAGCGCTCGCCCGCCGAGACGCGGTTGTCGGGCGTGTTCTCCGCGGCGACGACGCGGATGCAGTCGGCCGGGCAGGCGGCGGCGCAGAGCGAGCAGCCGACGCACTTCTCGAGCCCGTTCTCGTGCCGTTGCAGGCGGTGGCGGCCGCGATAGCGCGGATACACCGGCGCTTGTACTCGGGGTACTGCTGCGTGATCGGCTTCTTGAAGACCTGCTTCAGCGTGACGCCGAAGCCCTTCAGCGTGTTCGGGACGACGAAGCTCATGAGACTGCCGACCACGAGGAAGGCCGTGACCAGGGCGTTGAGGGTCGCGATCGGGAGCAGCACCTTCCAGCCGAAGCGCATCAGCTGGTCGTAGCGCAGGCGCGGCTGCGTCGCGCGCAGCCAGATGAAGATGATGACGAGCGTGAACAGCTTCAGCACGAACCAGATCGGCCCGAACTGTCGAGCGAGTGCACCCACGGGAAGTGGTAGCCGCCGAAGAAGAGCGTCACGCAGAGGCCCGAGAGCACGAGCATGTTGATGTACTCGGCCGCCTGGAAGAGGCCCCAGCGCATCCCCGAGTACTCGGTGTGGTAGCCGGCGACGAGCTCGGTGTCGGCCTCGGGCAGGTCGAACGGCGGCGCGCGACGTCTCGGCGATGCCGCCGAGCAGGAACACGCACAGCCCGACGAACTGCGGGATGAAGAACCAGACCGTCGCCTGCTGCTTGTCGACGATGCCGGCAGGTTCAGCGACTGGCCCATCAGCACGACGCCGAGCACGGACAGCGCGAGCGACACCTCGTAGGAGACGAGCTGCGCGCAGGTGCGCATCGAGCCGAGGATCGAGTACTTCGACTCGGACGCCCAGCCGCCGATGATGAAGCCGTAGATGCCGAGCGAGCCGAGCGCGAAGATGAGGATCAGCGAGATCGGCACGTTCACGACCGCGCCGGTGATGTGGTAGCCGCCGACCGTCCAGCCCGCGCCGAACGGCAGCACGCTGAACGCCGCGAGCGCCGTGAACATCGAGATGACCGGCGCGATGATGTAGAGCGGCTGCTTGGCGCCGCTCGGCGCGAACGCCTCCTTGCGGATCAGCTTCAGCAGGTCGGCGATCGGCACGAGCAGGCCCTTCGGGCCGGCGCGGTTCGGGCCGTAGCGGTGCTGCATGCGCCCGAGCAGCTTGCGCTCGAGCCACGTCGTCAGCGCGAAGAACACCATCACGACGTTGATCACGATGAACGCCTTGAGGATCGTGATCCACCAGGGCTCGTGTCATCGAGCCGTGACCTCGACGGTCGCGTGGAGGTCGGCGGCGTGGTCCTGGGCGATGCGCACGGCGCCGGCGGCGAGGTCGCGCGCGATGCGCGCGCGCAGCTCGACCGACGTCCCGTTCGACGAGACGGTCACGGCCTGCGCCGTTCCGGATCTTGCGCGCCTCGCGCGTCCGCGCGCGAGAGCTGGAGCTCGCCGGCGGGCCGCTGGAACTGCAGCTCCGGCGTGCGCTCCACGGCGGCGCCCGAGAAGAGGGGACGGTAGGCGACGAGGCTGCAGGCCCTCTGCGCGGCGGCAGCTGGAGCTGCTGCCGTGCCTCGCGGCCGGCGGTTCCGCGCGAGGCGGGCAGCGCGGCCCGCTCGCCGACCTCGCCGAAGGTGATTCCGCCGAAGCACTTCGCCGAGACCTCGTCGAAGACGACCGAGGCGTGAGGCGACACGTGCGACGCCGAAGCGCTCGGCGAGCTTCGCGATCCACGCGAGCACGTCGGGAATCGGGGCGAGCACAGCGCGGCGCTGGCGCTGCAGCCGGCCTTCGAGGTTGACGGTCGTGCCGTCGCGCTCGAGGTAGCTCGTGCCGGGAAGGACGAGGTCGGCGAGCCCGCGGAAGCTGTCCTCGAACATGCCGATCCCGATGCACGATCTCCGCTTCGGCTGCCATCGCGCGCACGCGCCGGATCGGCCGCGGCCTCGTCGCCCGAGATGACGACGAGCCGTGGCTTCTCGTCGACCGGCTCACCGTCTGCCGGCGGCACTCCAGGCGTCCGAGACGCCGCGGCCGTTGGGGTGCGCGGGAGGTAGTAGACGTCTCGGGCGCCGAACGTGATGCCCGGCTCGGTCGGTGACGAGTCGCGTCGACGGCGCCCGGTCGGCGGCGCCGTAGGAGATCGTCGCGCCGGCGCGGCGAGCAGCCTTCAGCCAGAGCTCGACGACCGGCGCGCGCTCGACGACGGGCTCGTCGCAGACGACGGCGATCGTCTTCGCGCCGCGCAGGTCCGAGAGCGGCGCGCGGAACGCGTCGAGCACGTCGGGAACGTTCTCGGGCAGCACGGCTGCGTTCGCGCCGAGGCCCTCGCGGAGCAGCCTGCCGAGCGCGTAGGCCTCCTCCACGGACTCGCCGCCGGAGAGCGCCGTCACGGTCGAGGTGCCGCCGGCGCGCAGCAGTTCCTCGGCGTCGGTCGAGCGCGTCGTCCCACGAGAGCTCCTCGAAGCGGCGTGGGCCTGCCTTCGCGCAGCGGCGACGGTGATGCGGTCGTGCGCGTCGAGATGCGCGTAGGCGAAGCGCCCCTTGTCGCACAGCCAGCCCTCGTCGATCTCGGGATGGTTCCGGGAGAGGATCCGCTTGACCTTGCCCTCGCGCGTCGTCGCGGTCATGTTGCAGCCGACCGGGCAGAGGCCGCACACGGTCGGCACGTTCTGGATCTCCCAGGGCCGCGCTTCGAAGCGGTACTGCGTCGAGGTGAGCGCGCCGACCGGGCAGAGCTCCGTGACGTTGCCGGAGAAGTGACCGACGTACGGCTCGTCCTCGAACGTGGCGATCATCGACTGGGCGCCGCGGTTGATCGCGACGAGCTGGCCGTCCTCGGCGACCTGCTCGCTGAAGCGCGTGCAGCGGTAACAGAGGATGCAGCGCTCGCGGTCGAGCGCGATCAGCGGTGAGATCGGGATCGGCTTCTCGAACGTGCGCTTCGGGAACGTCATGCGCGTGTTCCCGGGCCCGTAGCGGAACGTCAGGTCCTGCAGCGGGCACTCGCCGCCCTTGTCGCAGACGGGGCAGTCGAGCGGGTGGTTGACGAGGATGAACTCGAGCGTCGAGTTCTGGCCCTCGGCGGCCTGTGCTCGAGGTGCGAGCGGTCTTCACGACCATTCCGTCCTGCGCGGTGAGCGTGCAGCCGGCCTGGAGCTTCGGCATCCCTTCGACCTCGACGAGGCACATGCGGCAGGCGCCGACCGGCGGCCCGAGGCGCGGCTCGTAACAGAAGACGGGGATCTCGATCCCGGCCGGCTGCCGCCGTCTCGACGATGCCGGTGCCCTTCGGCACCTGCACGGTCCGCTCGTCGATCGTGACGGTCACGAGCGTGCTCATGCGCACCACCGGCCGAACCCGTGGACGTGTGTGGCAGTTCGGAAACGCTTGGTCTGACCACGTGACATGTCTCGCCAGCGGTCTCGCACGGTGCGCGCGCGATCGGTGTCCTCGGCTTGCCCGCCGCTGTGGATTGTTCCTTGCCCTTGCGTAACCCTGGTCTGACCACGGGGCACGTCCTGCGCGGACGGTGGCCGGAGCTCATGCCGGCACCTCCGCGACCGGGCATGCGTGTGCATCTGGATCGGCGCGAGCACGTGGTCGAGCGATGAGGCGCCGTGGAACGGGCAGCCGCCCTCGGTCGATGTGCGCCTGGAACTCGTCGCGGAACTTCGCGACGTAGCTCGCGACGATGATCGCGTCCGAGTCGCCGAGCGGGCAGAGGCATTTGCCGTTGATGCGGTCGCAGACGTCGAGCAGCAGGTCGAGGTCGCCCTGCGATCGCACGCCCGTCCTCCAGCTTGCGCAGGATCGCGGTCAGCCAGCGCGTGCCCTCGCGGCACGGCGTGCACTTGCCGCATGACTCGTGCTCGTAGAACTCGCGAGAAGCGGATGCCCGAGCTGGACGATGCAGCAGCGGTCGTCGAGCACGACGATGCCGGCCGAGCCCATCGCGGTGCGCAGCTGCGCCAGCGAGTCGAAGTCGTAGCCGACGTCGATCTCGTCCTTCGTCAGGATCACGGTCGACGACCCGCCCGGGACGACCGCCTTCAGCTCGCGCCCGTCCGGGATGCCGCCGGCGAGGTCGTAGATGATCTCGCGCAGCGACGTTCCGGCCTCGATCTCGAAGTTGCCGCCGTTCACGACGTTGCCGGAGACCGAGACGACGCGCGAGCCGCGCGTGTTCGGGACGCCGAGCTTCGCGTACTCGGCGCCGCCCATCGCGATCACCGGCGGCACGGTCGTGATCGTCTCGACGTTGTTGACGACGGTCGGCGAGGCAGTAGAGGCCCGAGATCGCAGGGAACGGCGGCTTCGAGCGCGGCTGGCCGCGCTTGCCCTCGAGCGACTCGAGCAGCGCCGTCTCCTCGCCGCAGATGTACGCGCCGGCGCCGCGGTGGACGACGATCGTCACGTCCCCGCGCAGCTCGGGCCGGTCCTTCAGCTCCTCGAGCGCGCCGACGAGGATCTCGTACGGGCCGGAGTACTCGCCGCGGATGTAGACGAAGACCTTGTTGCAGTCGATCGCGTGCGCGGTGATCAGGCAGCCCTCGATGAACCGGTGCGGGACGCGCGAGAGGATCTCGTTGTCCTTGAAGCTGCCCGGCTCGGACTCGTCGGCGTTGACGACGAGGTAGTGAGGCTTCGGCAGCTGCTCCTTCGACGGCACGAACGACCATTTGCGCCCGGCCGGGAAGAACGCGCCGCCCCGGCCGCGCAGCTCCGACGTGATCAGCTCCTCGGTCACCGCCTCGGGAGTCATCGCGCGGGCCTTCGCGAGCGCCGCATAGCCGCCGGTCGCCTCGTACTCGGCGAGCTCGGTGGTCGCGTCGCGAAGGACGATGTCAGGCGCCACGCAGCTCCTCGACGATCGCCGGCACGTCCTCGGCCTTGACGTGCGTGCGGTAGTGCTGATCGACGGCGACGATCGTCGCCCAGCCGCAGCCGCCGAGGCACTCGACCGTGCGCAGCGTCACCTTGCCGTCGGCGCTCGTCTCGCCGGCCCTGCAGCCGAGCCCGCTCTCGAACGCCTCGACGCACCTGCTGCGCGCCGACGACGGCGCACGAGACGTTCGTGCAGACCTCGACGAGATGCTCGCCGATCGGCGCCAGGTGGAACTGGTCGTAGAACGACGCGATCGAGTGCACGAACGCGGGCGTCTCGTCGAGCGCGTCGGCGACCTCGCGGATCACGTCGGGCGAGAGCCAGCCGTGCTCCGCCTGCGCGAGCCGCAGCGCCGGCAGCACCGCGCTCTCCGAGTCGGCGGGTACTTCGCCCGCTCGGCCTGGATCGCTTCGTACAGCGAGGTCACCGGTCGACCTCCCCCATCACGGTGTCGAGCGAGCCGACGATCGCGATCATGTCGGCGATCAGCGCGTCGGTCATGCACGTCGCGGTTGCCTGCAGCGCGACGAACGACGGCGCGCGGAACTTGACGCGCCACGGCTTCGGGCCCGCCGTCGGAGCAGACGTAACAGCCGAGCTCGCCGCGCGGCGACTCGATCGCGAAGTAGACCTCGCCCTCCGGCACGCGGAAGCCCTCGGTGACGATCTTGAAGTGGTGGATCAGCGACTCCATCGACGTGTGGAGCTCGTGCGCGCGGCGGCAGGACGACCTTGCGGTCGTCGGCGATCCACGGCTCGCCCTCCATGTGCTCGAGCCGGTCGAGGCACTGCTCGACGATGCGGACCGACTCGCGCATCTCCGCCATGTGCACGCGGTAGCGCGCGTAGACGTCGCCCTCGGGGAACACGGGCACGCGGAAGTCGACCTGGTGGTAGGCGAGGTAGCGGCTCGACCTTGCGCACGTCCCAGTCGACGCCCGAGCGCGCGCAGCACCGGCCCGGACTGCCCGAGCGCGATCGCGTCGTCGGCCGACAGGAGGCCGAGCCCCTCCGTGCGCTCGAGCCAGATCTTGTTGCGCGTCAGGAGCGTCTCGTAGTCGTCGATCGCCTTCGGCATCCAGTCGCAGAACTTGCGCGCCTCGGGGTAGAAGCCGCGCGGGATGTCCTCGGCCAGGCCGCCGACCTGGAAGTAGCGCGTGTGCATCCGGTAGCCCGCGACGAGCTCGAAGAGGTCGAGGATCTGCTCCCGCTCGCGGAACGCGTACCAGAACATCGAGATCGCGCCGAGCTCGAGCGCCGACGTGCCGAGCCAGACGAGGTGCGAGTGGATCCGGTTCAGCTCGCAGAGCAGCGTTCGCATCCAGGTCGCCTTCGGCGGGATCTCCAGGTCGAGCAGCTTCTCGACCGCGCCGACGAAGACGTACTCGTTGTTCTGGTACGAGACGTAGTCCATGCGCGGCGCGTACGTGATCGCCTTCCACCACGTCTTGTGCTCCATGTTCTTCTCGAAGCCGGTGTGCAGATAGCCGATCACCGCCGCGAGGCCGGTCACGTCCTCGCCGTAGAGATCGACGACGAGGCGCAGCACGCCGTGCGTCGACGGGTGGTTCGGCCCGAAGTTGACGGTCATCACGTCGCCGGTCGCCGCGATGTCCGCCGGCGTCGTGCAGCACCGTCGGGATCGGGTACGGGATCGCGCGATCCCTCGTAGACCGGCCTGCGGCGAGCGCGTCGGAGCCGTCGCCGGTCACACTTCTCCCGAGAAGCGCACCGGCTCGCCGCCGAGCGGGTAGTCCTTGCGCAGCGGGTGCCCTTCCCAGTCGTCGTCGAGCAGGATCCGCTGCAGGTTCGGATGGCCGTCGAACACGATCCCCATCAGGTCGAACTGCTCGCGCTCGTGCCAGTCCGCGGTCGGCCAGACGCGGATCACCGTCGGGACGGCATCGCCCTCGTCGACCCAGGCCTGCAGGCGAATCCGCCGCGGGCGCTCGGAGATCGAGAGCAGGTGGTAGTTGATCGCGAAGCGCTTCGGCTTCGCCGAGCGGCACCGCCTGGTAGCCCTGCGTCATCGGCGTGTTGATGTCGCGGCCGGCCGGCGTGCCGATGTAGCCGGACACGCTCCTTGTCGCCCCAGCCGAGGTAGTCGACCGCGGTCATGTCGGACAGAAAGTTGAAGCCCGCTTCGTCGCGCAGGTACGTGCGCGGCGTCGACGAGGCGCTCGAGGTCGACCACGAGCGTCGTCTCCCGGTGCCCCTCGGTGCTCCTCGACGAGGCCCGGGACGCGTCGTCGAACTCGCTCACGACGCGACGCTCCGCACCTCGTACGCCGGCGGCACGCCTGCGCTGCACCGCCTCGTGCAGGCGGACGATCCCTTCGACGAGCTGTTCGGGCCGCGGCGGGCAACCGGGCACGTAGATGTCGACCGGCACGATCTTGTCGACCGACTGGACGATCGCGTAGTTGTTGAACATCCCGCCGGAGCATGCGCAGGCGCCCATCGCGATCACCCACTTCGGCTCGAGCATCTGGTCGTAGATCTGGCGCAGCGGCGCAGCCATCTTGTGCGAGACGCGGCCGGAGACGATCAGCAGGTCGGCCTGGCGCGGCGAGCCGCGGAACGGCTCCATCCCGAACCGGGCGATGTCGTAGCGGCTCGCGACGATCGACATCATCTCGATCGCGCAGCACGCGAGGCCGAACGTGTCCGGCCACATCGAGTTCGTCTGCGCCCACGCGACCGCCTTGGCGAGTGTGGTCAGCCCGACCTTCTGCTCGAGGTCGGCGACCTCGTCCTCGAACTTGGACGGGCCCCTTGGTCGGCCACAGCAGCCGCTCGGACTTCAGCCCCGATCGCGCAGGCGGCTTCTCTAGCGCCATTCGAGCGCTCCCTTGCGCCAGATGTAGACGTAGGCGACGAACAGGATGATCAGGAACGTCAGGAACTCGAAGAACCCGAACCACGAGAGCTCGTGGAGGATCACTGCGAGCGGGTAGAGAAAGACGATCTCGATGTCGAAGAGGATGAAGAGCATCGCCGTCAGGTAGAAGCTGACGGTGAAGCGCTGCCGCTTCGGCGGCCCTTCCGAGACGCCCGACTCGAACGGGATCGTCCGGCGCGCGCACGCGGCGATGCGGCCGCGTTGCGAAGACGAAACTTCCGATCATCATCGTTGCCGGGATCATCAGGGCGAAGAACCCGTAGATCGCAAACGGCAACCAGTCGTTGAACAAGCCTGCTGCCTCCTGAAAAGGACGTCCGTCCGGCGATCGGACGCTAGCAGCACGAACGACGCCGCGACGCCTGTACCCATCGGCGTTGCAGGTGTCACGAACTTCCCATCGACAGGGCCTCCGGCTACACTGTGGACGATGGCGACGATCGAACAGTCCGAGACCACCGTCGTGACGCTCACCGAGCGCGCGGCGACGAAGGTGCAGGGCCTGATGGCGGCCGAGCCGGCCGGCGAGGCCGAGGTGCTCCGGATCGCGATCCAGGGCGGCGGCTGCAGCGGCTTCGAGTACGCGCTCGGCTTCGACCGCGGCGCGCAGGCGGGCGATCACGAGCTCGAGTTCCACGGCGTCAAGGTCGTCGTCGATCCGTTCAGCGCGCCGTATCTGCAGGGCTCGACGATCGACTTCCTGGAAGGCCTCCAGGAGTCCGGGTTCAAGATCGAGAACCCGAACGTCACCACCGCGTGCGGCTGCGGCCACAGCTTCCAGGTCGCCGAGGGCGAAGAGCAGCCCGAAGGCGCCGCGGGCTGCGGCTCCGGCTGCGGCCACGCTCACTGAGCGCTCCGCTGAGCTCACTCGGGGCTACGCTCGCCCGGTGAACGCCCTCGCTTAAGGTCGCCGTCGTCGGCTCCGGCCCGGCCGGCTTCTATACGGCCGACGCACTGCTGAAGAGCGAGCAGCCTGTCGTCGAGGTCGATCTGCTCGACCGGCTGCCGACGCCGTGGGGCCTCGTGCGCCTGGGCGTCGCTCCCGACCACGAGAACATCAAGGCCGTCTCGCGCGCGTTCGAGAAGACGGCTGCCCCGCCGGGCTTCCGTTTCCTCGGCAACGTCGAGGTCGGCGCGACGGTCAGCCACGACGAGCTGCTCGGCTCGCTACGACGCCGTCGTCTACACGGTCGGCGCCCAGACCGACCGGCGCGCTCGGCATCCCCGGCGAGGACCTGCCCGGCTCGTGGGCGGCCACCGAGTTCGTCGCCTGGTACAACGGCCATCCCGACTTCCAGGACCGCGTGTTCGACCTCTCGCACGAGCGGGCGGTGGTGATCGGGAACGGGAACGTGGCGATCGACTGCGCCCGGATGCTGGCGCTCACGGCGGAGGAGCTCGCGCCGACCGACACGACACCCGCGGCGATCGACGCGATCTGCGGCGCCGGCGTCGGGGAGATCGTGATGCTCGGCCGGCGCGGCCCGGTGCAGGCGGCGTTCACGCCGCCCGAGCTGAAGGAGCTCGGCGAGCTCGCCGGCTGCCGACGTGATCGTCGACCCCGACGACCTCGGCTCGACCCGGCGAGCGAGCGCGCGCTCGAGCAGGACCGCGAGCGCGCCCGGCGCAACTACGAGCTGCTCGAGCGAGTTCGCCGAGCGCGCCGCCCGCGGGCAAGCCGCGCCGCATCGTCCTGCGCTTCCTCGTCTCGCCGGTGGCGATCGTCGGCGACGACCGGGTCGAGGCGGTCGAGATGGTGCGCAACGAGCTCGTCGAGGAGGACGGCCGCATCGTCGCCCGCCCGACCGGCGAGTCGGAGCTGATCCCGGCGGGCCTCGTCCTGCGCAGCGTCGGCTACCAGGGCGTTCGCGCTGCCCGGCGTTCCGTTCGACGAGGCGCAGCGGGACGATCCCGAACCGACGCGGGACGGGTCGACGGCGCGCGAGCGCACCTACGTCGCGGGCTGGATCAAGCGCGGGCCGAGCGGCGTGATCGGCACGAACAAGAAGGACGCGACCGAGACCGTCGAGCTGCTGCTCGAGGATGCGCGCGCCGGCCGGCTGGCACGCGCCGGGGGCGGGCCGACGCTCGACGACCTCCTCGAGCGAGCGGGCGCGAGGGTCGTCGACTACGCCGGCTGGCAGGCGATCGACGCCGCCGAGCGCGCGGCCGGCGAGCCGCTCGGCCGTCCGCGGGTCAAGCTGACGGGCTGGGACGAGCTGCTCGAGGACCGGCGGCGCGAGCTAGTCTTTGGCTGTGACCGACACCGCCTCCAGTCCGGAGCTGTGGGGAGGCGAGACCCGCAAGGCGATCGCCAACTTCCCCGTCTCCGGCGAGCCGATCCCCACCCCGGTGGCGCGCTGGCTCGGCCGGATCAAGTCCGCCGCCGCGCTCGTGAACGCCGAGCTCGGCCTCCTCGACGAGGAGAAGGCGCGCCGGATCTCCGCCGCGGCCGATCGCGTCGCGAACGGCGAGCTCGACGACCAGTTCCCGATCGACGTCTTCCAGACCGGCTCGGGCACGTCGTCGAACATGAACGCGAACGAGGTGATCGCCGCCCTCGCCGGCGAGGACGTGCACGCGAACGACGACGTCAACATGGGCCAGAGCTCGAACGACGTCTTCCCGTCCGCGGTGCACCTGGCCGCGCTCGACGAGATCGTCCACGACCTGCTGCCGGCGCTCGACGGGCTCGACGCGGCCCTGGAGGCGAAGGCGACCGAGTTCGCCGACGTCGTCAAGTCCGGCCGCACGCACTGGATGGACGCGGTGCCGGTGACGCTCGGCCAGGAGTTCGGCGGCTACGCCGCCCAGGTGCGCGAGGGCAGAGCGCGGATCGAGGCGACGCTCACGCGGCTCGGCAAGATCCCGCTCGGCGGGACGGCGGTCGGCACCGGGCTGAACACGCATCCCGAGTTCGCGGCGCGCGTGCGCGCCCAGCCTCGCGGACGACACGGGGCTGACCATCTCCCCGCCCGCGGATCCGTTCGAGAGCCAGGCCGCCCGCGACGGGCTCGTCGAGGCCTCGGGCGCGCTGAAGACCGTCGCCGTCAGCCTCACGAAGATCGCGAACGACCTGCGCTTCCTCGGCTCCGGCCCGCGTGCCGGGCTGGCCGAGATCTTCCTGCCCGAGCTCCAGAAGGGCTCGTCGATCATGCCGGGGAAGGTGAACCCGGTCATCCCGGAGGTCGTCACGCAGGTGGCGGCGCAGGTGATCGGCAACGATGCGGCGATTGCGATCGGCGGAATGCAGGGCCACTTCGAGCTGAACGTCTTCGTGCCGCTGATGGCGCGCAACCTGCTCCAGTCGATCAAGCTCCTCGCCTCGGCGAGCCGCCTGCTCGACGAGAAGTGCGTCGCCGGGATCGAGGCGAACCGCGAACAGTGCGAGAGCTACGCCGAGCTGACGCTGTCGGCCGCGACGGCGCTCAACCCGCACATCGGCTACGACAAGGCCGCGAGATCGTCAAGCAGGCGGCGGCTTCGGGCCGCTCGCTGCGCGAGGTCGCGCGGGAGGCGGGTGTCCCCGACGACGTGCTCGACGAGGCGCTCGACTACCGCAAGATGGCCAATCCCCACGGCTAGCCGAACGGCGAGGAGCCGGGCTCGCGCGGTTGCCCGCCCATTTTTTCGTGTTTAGACTCCCGGCTCGGGTCCACGTTCTTGCGCTTGCAACTTCATGTTGCGCCGCGAGACGCGTCTCATTGACCGGGCTCAGCCCGGAGGGCTAACGAAAGGGGAGCAAAACGTGAGGGGTTCCGGAAAGCGCGCTCTGCGCCTGGCAATTTGCCTTGCGCTGTTGGCGCTACTGATTGCAATTGCCGCAGTCTCGGCGTTCTCGCACTCGAGCCGACGACGGTGCGCGACTCATCGAATGTCGCCTGCGCTCAACCGCGCTAGTCGCGATCTACCAGAAGGTGTCGAGCAACAAGATCACCAATACGGCAGGTCGTACTTCGGCTGTCAGTTGGCCTCACCGCCGAACGGCCCGTGCTACGGCCCGGATCAGATCCGCGCCGCGTACGGCATCCAGCCGCTGCTCTCCGCGGGCAAGGACGGCACCGGTCGCACGATCGCGATCATCGACGCGTTCGGCAGCCCGACGCTCGCGCATGACCTGGCGTACTTCGAAGCGCAGTTCGGACCTCCCGGCCGCGAATCTCTCGATCGTCTACCCGTCCGGCCCGCCGGCCGACGGTCACGGATGCCGAGACTGGGCCGGTGAAACGACGCTCGACGTCGAGTGGTCGCACGCCGTGGCCCCGGGCGCGAAGATCCTGCTGATCATCGCGAAGTCGAACAACGACTCCGACATCCTCGCAGCGACGCAGTGGCTCGCCGACCACAACAACGCCGACGTGCTCTCGCAGAGCTACGGCGAGGCCGAATCGTGCATGGGCCATGCATCTCCTGCTGCAGCAGCACACGATCTTCGACAAGCTGACGGCGGAAGGAATCACCATCTTCGCCTCGGCCGGCGACGACGGGGCAGCTCAGCCGAGCTGCGACGGTAACTCGCTCATGAAGGTGGCGAGCACCCCGGCGAGCGACCCGGATGTCACGGGTGTCGGCGGCACGACGCTCACCGCCAACGGGATCTCCGGTGCCTACGGCAGCGAGTCGGTCTGGAACGACACCGCCCTGCTCGGCGGGCTGGCCGAGGGTGGGAGTGGCGTGAGCAACGCGTACACAGCGCCCCGCCTACCAGACGCCGGTGATCGGGAACACGAAGATGCGCGTCGTGCCTGACGTGTCGTACAACGCCGCGGTGTTCGCAGGGCGTGCTGACCTACTGGTCGGGCCCCGGCGGCGAAGGGTTCTACCGCTTCGGCGGCACGAGTGCCGGTTCGCCGCAGTGGGCGGGCCTGACCGCGATCGCCGATCAGATCGCCGGTAGCCGTGTCGGCGCCATCAACAACGACGCTCTACAGCCTGGGCCGGTCGAGCCAGGGGACCTACTTCCACGACACGACGACGGGCGACAACAGCGTCCCGTACTTCGGGCCTGGAACGGGGACGCCGATCCTCGGCTACTCGGCCGCGCCCGGGTTCGACTTCGCGACGGGCTGGGGCACGCCGATCGCGAACGTGTTGATCCCGAAGCTCGCAGGTCACTGAGAGCGACGCAGTAACCAACGCTCACGAGAAGACGAAGGGCCGCCCACGGGCGGCCCTTCGTCTGGTCCGGATCTGCCCGCCCGGGCCTACTTGTTGTTCTGCAGCGAGAGCATCCAGATCGAGCGGCCGTGGGTCGCCGCGTACAGCCTTCTGTTCTTCTGGTCGAGCGTCACGCCGGCCACCTCGACCTGCGGGAGCCCGGTGGCGGCGGGCCGCCAGTTCCCGTCGAAGGTGCCCGTTCCCCCCCGGCGTGTCGGCCAGCACCGCGAAGTCGGTCGACACGTAGAGCGTCCCGGTCGTGGCGTCACGGGCAATGCCCGTCACCGGCAGGTCGCCGATCGGGCCGGTGCCGTTGTCGATGTCCGTCCACGTCGCGGTGTGCGTCGTCGGGTTGTAGTCGACCTGGAACACGTGGCCCGGCGTGGCCGGGGTGTTCGCGTTGTACCCGCTGTATGTGATCCACGCCCGGTTCGCGTTCGTCGGGTCGACCATGATGCCCGACACGAACCGCGCCGGCGCCGCGGTCGACGTGGTGTCGATCCGCCTGTAGGTCACCGAAGAGGCTGCGGGCGCGTTCGCGTTCTGCGAGATGAACACGCGGCCGGTGGCCGTTGCCGCCCAGAGGGTCGAGTGGTCGGCGGTCGTCCTGGCGACGGCGACGACGTAGCCGCCGGCGCGGTCGGTTCCGTACAGGGTCGACGTCAGGTCGCCCGAGGTGCCCGGCCCACCGTTCCCGGACGGATCGCCGAGCGGGGCGAAGTCGCCACAGCCGGGCTGCCCGCCGAACGTCGTGAACTCGGGGCAGTTCGCCTCGAGGGTCGCCTTGTCGCCGCCGTTGTCCAGCGTGCGCCAGACGTGCTGGAGCCCGGTGAACTGCGTGCCCAGGCACGGCCGGGTCGGCGATCTCCGGCAGGTAGAACGCCGACGCCTCCTTCGGGGCTCCGGTCGAGTCGAAGAAGTTCCCCGAGACGATCACCCAGGCGGTCGGGTCGCCGTTCTCGAAGTTCTCGTCGCTGTACGGCGAGTAGAAGTTCGTGAACCGGATGCTCGAGTTGCCGCTGTCGTAGCCGGACTGCCCACCGTCGCCGTAGATCGTCTGCGGCCACGAGATCGAGTTGATCGTGCCGTTCCAGGTGCCGTTGTCCTGCGTCCCGCCCATCAGGTTCGTCGAGGTGGACGGGTTCACGGCCACGCTCTGGTACTGGAGCGTCGAGAGGCCCTTGTTCAGCGCGGTGATCTGAGTCGGGACGGCCGAGAGCAGCTCGGTGCACGTGGTCGAGTACGCACCGAGGTTCGGGTTGCAGTTGGCCGACGCGTTGGTCAGCTTGCCGCTCGAGCGCACGACACCGCCGTCCGAGCCCTCGAAGAAGAGCAGCGGATTTGCGGGATCGACCGCCAGGGCGTGCTGGTCGGGGTGGATCCCGGTCGTCGGACTCGCGGTGTCCCGCGTCTGGTCGGTCCAGGTGGCGCCGGCGTCCTGCGACAGCAGCACGGCGCGGCCGTTGTTGATGCCGTTGCCGAACAGGTTGTAGTCGAAGGAACCGCCGATATAGACCATGTCGGGGTGCCCGGCCGGCGAGACGACGTAGTTGTCGTACCAGCACTGGGTCTCGCAGTAGTCGTAGGTCGGGTCGGCGCGGCTCGCGCTGGTGAGCGCGACGAACCCGGGATTGGTCGTGCCGTTGGTCAACTGGGCCGAGGTCTTGGTGTCGATCGAATCGGCGCGGTAGACGCCCGTGTTCGAGTGCGGTGGGAACGCACCGTCGGTCTCGGTGCCGCCGTCTCCGACGTAGATCCGGGTGTGTCCCCCGGCCGTCGTGTTGAGGGCGAACTCCGAGCGTGCGGTGTTCTCGGTCGGATCCTGCGTTGCGAAGACCTGCTCCCAGGTGGAGCCGCCGTTCTTCGAGCGCCAGATCCCCTGCTGGTAGGCAGCCGCGTAGATCGTGCCGTGGCTGTCCATCTCGACGTGATTCACGCCGCGGGCGCTCGCGTGCCCGTCCCAGACGAAGTTGAACGTCTGGCCGCCGTCGGTCGTCTTCCAGAGGCCCCACGCCGCCGCGTCAGGAGCGAGCGACACGGACCCGCCGGTCACCGACGAGACGCCGCGCACGCCGCGTGTCGTGCCGACGTACATCGTGTTGGGGTTGTTCGGATCGATGATGATCGAGGAGATCGAGCGGGCGTTCATCGCGGCCGGGCTGCCCGGCAAGAGCGTCCACTGGTTGCCGCTGTCGTGGGACGCGTAGATGCCGACGCCGGCCTCGCTGTCACCCGAGGAGTTCGGCTCTCCGGTGCCTGCGTACAGGGTCTTCGACTTCGCGTCGTAGACAAGCGTTCCGATCGCGTTCGTGCCGAAGCCGTCGGAGAAGAACGTCCACCTCGGGTCGCTTGCGAGCGCGTTGTCGCTCCGCCAGATGCCGCCGCCTGCTGCCGCCATCCAGACCCGGCAGGTGCTGAGGTTGCAGGCCGGATCGACCGCGATCGCCGTCACCCGTCCGGAGACGCCGAAGTCGGAGGCCTGGTCGTCGAACACGTTCAGGACGGCAGGCACGGTCGCGGTCGCGGGGCCGACGAGATTCCAGCCGGTCCCGTTGGCCTTGCTCCGGCCCGCCACATTGTTCTGGTAGTAGGAGCGCTCGTTCGCGAGCACGGCAGCGGTCAGGCTGCTCGAGGGGTAGGCGAGCGCGGCGATCTGCTGGTTCTCCGCGCTGGTCGGGCTGCCGAGGTTGTGCGACTTTCCGACCACGGTGCGCGCGTCCGGGTCACTCTTCAGGTAGCGCGGCTGATGCGAGAGCTTGCCCTGATGCTGGACGGCTCCGAATGCTGCGAGCCCTGCGGCGGCGAGCACGACCAGCGCGATCGCGACGAGCGGCCGGCGTGACTGAAATCTCTTCACGGTCTCCCCCTTCTCCCGGCGGTCGCCCGCCGGCTCCTCGAGGCTCTGTTCGAGCCGATGCACGATCTCGCGATTCAGGCTCCACCCCGTGCTGGCGGCGGCAGCGGTCAGGCGGTCGCGAAGCTCTCGCGGCATCCGCAAAAGAAAGCGATGCGTCTCTCCCCCTGGCACGAATCGCACACTCTAACCGGTTGATATCGATTCGGCAATTGACAGGTGTCGCACGTGATATCACGGTTTCAGGCGGACATTCAGGTGGCATCATGGGGTGATGAGGCTGATTCTCGCCGCCGTCGTCCTCGGCGCCCTCGTTCCGGCCGCCTGGGGATCGTCGCGGCCCCAGGTCCGGTCTGATGACGTTCTCGCCGGCGAAGGTCGCCGGCGCCGGGTTCCAGGCGCGGGAGCGGGTCGTCGTCAAGGTGACCGGCGGGTCGAACCATCTGGCGCTGGCCGTCGTGACGAGCGCCCGCGGGGCGTTCGTCGCCCGGTTTGCCAGGCCGCTCGCGGCGACGGGCTGCCGCCAGCTCGTGATCGCGGCCGTCGGCGCCAGGGGAGACCAGCCGGCGTGGAAGTCGCCGCCGAAATCGTGCGGCCCCCCACCGCAGCCGATCGCTCCCTGACTAGTACGCGACGGCGCCGCGACCGGTCTCGGCCGCGTGGCGCTGCTCGTCGGCGCGATAGCTCGACCGGACGAGCGGCCCCGAGAACACGGAGCCGAAACCGATCGCTTCGCCCTGCTCGCGGAACCAGGCGAACTCGTCGGGGTGAACCCAGCGGTCGATCGTCGCGTGTTTCGCGCTCGGCTGGAGGTACTGGCCGATCGTGACGACGTCGACGCCGTTCGCGCGGAGATCGCGCAGCGTCTCGACGACCTCGTCGTTCGATTCGCCGAGGCCGACGATGATGCCGCTCTTCGTCAGCACGGGATAGTCGGCGATCTCCTTGGCGCGTCGCAGCAGCCAGAGGGCGCCGTCGTAGCTTGCCTTGCCGCCGCGCATCTTGCGATGGAGGCGGCGCACGGTCTCGATGTTGTGGTTGAAGACGTCGGGTCGCGCCCCGATGACCGTCTGCAGCGCGGGCTCCTCGACCCCGAGGAAGTCGGGTGTCAGCACCTCGATCGACGCCTCGGGCACCTTGGCCTTCAGGGCGCGGATCGTCGCCGCATAGTGGCCCGCGCCCCGGTCCTCGACGTCGTCGCGGTCGACCGACGTGACGACCACGTGCTTGAGGCCCATCTGCTTCGCGGTCTGCGCGAGGCGGAGCGGCTCCAACGGGTCGACCGGCTCACTCGGCTTGCCGGAATTGACGTAGCAGTAGCGGCAGGCGCGGGTACAGGTCTCGCCGAGGATCTGGAAGGTCGCCGTCCCGCGCCCCCAGCACTCCGCGATGTTCGGGCACCGCGCCTCCTCGCAGATCGTGTTCAGCTGTGCCCCGTGGATCAGCTTCTTGACGTCGAAGTAGCTGCCGTTCGCCGACGGCGCTCGAACCTTCATCCACTCCGGCCTGCGCGGGCGGTCGGCCACTGGCAGCGACGTCTCCACGGTGGAAAGTCTAGAGGTCGAGTACAGGCGTCCGGCCGAGGAGCTGGGCGTAGCGCCCCCCGAGCTCGATCAGTTCCGCGTGTGTTCCCCGCTCGACGATCCGGCCGCCGTCCAGGACGACGATCTGGTCGGCGTTCTGCACCGTCGAGAGCCGATGGGCGATCGCGATCGTCGTGCGGCCCTCGGTGAGCTGGTCGAGCGCCGCCTGCACCTGGCGCTCGGTCTCGGTGTCCAGCGAGCTCGTCGCCTCGTCGAGTACGAGGATCGGCGGGTTGCGCAGGATCGTCCGCGCGATCGCGATCCGCTGCTTCTCTCCGCCCGAGAAGCGGTAGCCGCGCTCGCCGACGACGGTGTCGTACCCCTCCGGCAGCGCCGCGATCAGGTCGTGGATCTGAGCGGCGTCCGCCGCGGCGGCCACCTCGCTGTCCGTCGCATCGGGCTTGGCGAACCGAAGGTTCTCTCGCACGGTCGCGTGGAACAGATACGTCTCCTGAGAGACGACACCGACCAGGGAAGCAAGCGAGGCAACCGTCAGGTCGCGCACGTCGACCCCGGCGATTCGGACACTCCCCTGGTTCACGTCGTACAGCCGCGCGGTGAGATAGCCGAGCGTCGTCTTCCCGGCTCCCGTCTCGCCGACCAGTGCGGTCGTCGTCCCGGCCGGGACCGTGAAGGAGACGTCGGCGAGTGTCCACTCGCCCTCGCCGTAGCGGAAGGACACGTGGTCGAACTCGACGTCGCCTGCCTCGAGGAGCGTTTGCGCGCCGGGACGCTCCTCGATCTCGATCGGCTGGTCGAGGTACTCGAAGATCCGGTCGAAGAGCGCGAGCGACGTCTGGACGTCGAGCCCGACTCCGAGCAGCGAGCCGACCGGGAAGAAGAGGCGTGCCTGCAGGGTCGTGAACGACACCAGCGTGGGAACGGAGACGGCGCTCGACCCATGGGCGAGCGCGAGGCCGCCGAACCAGTACGTCGCAGCCGGCATGACGGCGAACGTCGTCTGGATCGTGGCCATCACCCAGCGTCCTGCCATCCGCTGGCGCACCTCGAGGTTGGCGAGCGTCTGGGACTCGCCCTCGAACCGGTCGGCGAGCTCGTCCGTGCGCCCCATCGTCTTCCCGAGCATGATCCCGGAGACCGAGAGCGACTCCTGAACGAGGCTCGAGATGTCGGCCAGCGTCTCCTGGGTCGACTTCGCGATCTGCCGGCGCTGCTCGCCGACGCGGCGCGTGAGGAGCACGAAGAGCGGGATCAGCGCAAAGGCGAAGAGCGCAAGCTCCCAGCTGAGGAGGATCATCCCGACCATCGTCGCGAGCACCGTCGTGACGCTCGAGACGATCGACGTGGCGGTGTTCGTGACCACGCCCTGGACGCCGCCGATGTCGTTGGAGATGCGCGACTGCACCTCGCCCGTCCGCGTCCGCGTGAAGAACGCCAGCGACAGCCGTTGGAGATGCCGGAAGACGGCCGCGCGCAGGTCGTGCATCACGCGCTGTCCGACCTGGTTCGACAGGAGCGTCTGCCAGACGCCGAGCACACCGTTCACGATCGCGATCACGATCATCCCGGCGGCGAACACCGAGATCTCCTTGGAGTTCTTGTCGCCGATCGCCTGCAGGAGGTCCCGGAGCAAGAAGGCCGGGACCACGCCGAGTGCGGCGGAGATCAGGATCAGCGCGAGCACGACGGTGAGGCGGCGTCGGTACGGGCGGAACAGCCGCGCGATGCGCTTCAGGTTCGCGCGACGAACAGCCGGGTCCTCCGGCCGCTCGGGCGGTTCTTGATAGCCGCGATGCCAGCCTCCGAACACGACCCCACGGTAGAGAACGTCGCTACGCTCGCGCCGTGCAGCGGGTCTGCGTGTTCTGTGGCGCGTCGAGCGGGCGGCTGCCCGCGTATTCCGAGGCAGCCCGCGCGTTCGGCGTCGCCGCGGCCGCACGCGGGATCGGGATCGTCTACGGCGGCGGCCGGGTCGGCTTGATGGGCGCGGTTGCGGACGGGGCGTTGTCGGCGGGCGGCGAGGTGATCGGGGTGATCCCGCAGGAGCTCGTCGACCGGGAGCTCGCGCATGGAGGCCTGACGAAGCTTCACGTCGTCGGCTCGCTCCACGAGCGAAAGGCGCTGATGGCCGAGTTGGCCGACGGGTTCGTCGCTCTGCCAGGCGGGTTCGGGACGCTCGACGAGCTGCTGGAGCAGCTCACCTGGTCGCAGCTCGGGCTGCACGACAAGGCGGTAGGGCTGTTGGACGTCGCGGAGTACTGGCTGCCGCTGATCGCTCTCGCGCGGCATGCGACAGCCGAGGGGTTCGTTCGCGAGTCGGACCTGGCGGCGATCGCGGTCGCGACCGACGCGCCCGGGCTCCTGGACCGGCTCGAGCGGCTGACACGCGCGGAGCGCCCGCGCCCGAAGTGGTCGAGCCCGCCCGCGCCGTAGCTCGGCGACGGCTAGATCGAGCCCAGGAGCACGCCGACGGCGATCGCAGCGCCGACGGAAGCCGCGGCGACGACCCCCACCCAGGCGAGCAGGCGAAGCGTTGCCTCCATCGGCAAATGATCGGCCGTTGGTCGGACGGAGAACGTCAGGCGGTGGCAGCGAGCGCCGGAACGTCCGCGTAGGCGAGTCCGAAGACATCGGCCAGCGCCTGGGCGGCCGCGGAACGGACGTCGTCCACCTGCAACGGCCGCCCGAGCTCCCGGGCCATCGACGTGAACGCGAAGCCGTCGAGCCCGCAGGCGGTGATCCAATCGGTGAACGGCGCCGGATCGAGATCGACATTCAAGGCGTAGCCGTGTGTCGAGATCCATTTCGTGAGATGGATCCCGATCGAGGCGATCTTCCGCGGCGGGGACTCGAGCCAGACTCCGGTGAGCCCGTCGATGCACGTCCCTGTCAGCCCGAACGCTGCCAGCGTTCGAATGATCGCCTGCTCGAGGTCCCGGCAGTACCGCTTCACGTCCTGGCCGTGGCGGGTGAGGTCGAAGATGGGGTAGCAGACGAGTTGCCCAGGAGCGTGGTAGGTGGACTTCCCGCCACGGTCGACCTCCACGATGTCGACGTCGGCTCCGACCGGGACGTGCACCTCGCCCGCCTCGGTGCGCCGGCCGAGCGTGATCGTCGGCGGGTGCTCGAGCAGCAGCACGGTGTCCGGCAGCGAACCGTCTGCGACCCGGGCCGCCGTCGACCGCTGCAGCTCGAGGGCCTCGCGGTAGTCGACGGTGCCGAGGTTGACGAGGTGTGCCGGTCTAGTAATCGCTCTCGCCCCACGTCTGCAGGCGTCCGCGCAGGTCGCGCAGGAAGCGTCCGGCGAGGGCGCCGTCGACGAGGCGGTGGTCGTAGGTGAGCGTGAGGTTCATGATCGAGCGGATCGCGATCGCGTCGGCGCCGTTGTCGTCGGTGATCACCCAGGGCCGTTTGACGATCGCGTAGGTGCCGAGGATGCCGGCCTGTGGTTGGCTGATCACCGGTGTGCCGTGGAACGTGCCGTAGCCGCCGGGGTTGGTGATCGTGAAGGTGCCGCCGGAGACGTCGTCGGGGGTCAGCTGCTTCTCTCGTGCCCGCCGGGCGATGTCGGCGATCCCCTTCGCCATGCCGAGCAGGTTGAGCGTCTCGGCGTTCTTCACGACCGGGACGATCAGTCCCTTGCCGTCGGCCAGCTCGACTGCGAAGCCGAGGTTGACGAAGTTCTTCGTGACGATCTGGTCGCCGCGCAGCTCACCGTTGACCCACGGGTAGTCGCGGAGCGTCTCGACCGTCGCCCGCGCGATGAACGCGAGGTAGGTCGGGTTGACGCCGTAGGCCGACTCGTACTCCTTCTTCAGCTTGCCGCGGAGCGCGACGACCTTCGACATGTCGACCTCGATCGCCGAGGTGACGTGGGCCGAGGTGTCGAGCGAGCGGCGCATGTGCTCGGCGATCCCGCGTCTCATCGCGCTCATCGGCTCGAGCGACTCGCCAGGAGCCTGCGGCTCCTGGCTGGCACGAGCAGGCGCTGGCGACGCGGCGGCGGGCTGAGGAGCGGCCACGGCCGCCGGCGCCTGCGGGGTTTCCTCGCTAGCCTTTCTCGAGGCCGGCGCGCCGGCCTCGAGAAAGGCCTGGATGTCCTTCTTGGTCACGCGGCCCCCGGTGCCCGTGCCCGGCACCTGGGCCGGGTCGATCCCGTGCTCGGAGGCGATGCGCGCGACCACCGGTGACACGAACGACTTGCCGTTCTCCGACGGCGCAACCGGCTCGACGACCTCCGGTGCTGCAGCCGCGGGCTCGGCGGCGGCGGGCTCGGGTGACGGTCGCGCCGGCGCGGGCTCGGCTGCCCCCGCCTCGCCGCCGATCCGGGCCAGCACCGTGCCGACCTCGACCGTCGCGCCCTCCTCGACCAGGATCTCGCTCACCACGCCCGATGCGGGCGACGGCACCTCGGTGTCGACCTTGTCCGTCGAGATCTCGAGCAGCGTCTCGTCGGCCTCGATCTGGTCGCCGACCTGCTTGTTCCATTTCGTGACCGTGCCCTCCGATACGGACACGCCCATCTGCGGCATCACGACGTCTACAGCGGTTCCGGTGGCCATCAGTAGGAAATCAGCTCCTTGAGTGCACGGACGACGTCGTCGACCTGCGGGATATACGCCTTTTCCAGCACGGGCGAGAAGGGGACGGGACAGTCGGGCGCCGCAAGGCGTCTCACCGGGCCGTCGAGATCTTCGAACGCCTCCTCGGCGATCGTCGCGGCGATCTCGCCGCCGAAGCCGCCGCTGCGTGTGTCCTCGTGCAACACGAGGACCTTGGAGGTCTTGCGGGCCGAGGCGAGCACGGCCTCCTTGTCCCACGGCATGATCGTGCGCAGGTCGACGATCTCCACCGAGGCATCGACAGCCTTCGCAGCCTCCTCCGCGGTGTAGACCATCGCGCCCCAGGTGATCACGGTGACGTCTTCGCCCTCGGCGTGAATGCGTGCCTTGCCGATCGGGGTCACGTAGCGCTCGTCCGGCACCTCTCCCTTGATGCGGCGATAGAGATGCTTGTGCTCGAAGAAGAGCACCGGGTTCGGATCCTCGATCGCGGCAGTGATCAGTCCCTTCGCGTCCTCGGGCGTTGCCGGGCACACGCATTTGAGACCGGGGATGTGAGCAAATGACGACTCGGGGTTCTGCGAGTGGAACGGGCCGCCCGAGAAGCCGCCGCCGGACGGCAGGCGCAGCACGATCGGCACCGGGGTGCCGGCGCGCCAGCGTTGCTTCGCCGCGACGGTGACGAGGTGGTCCCAGGCGCACGACACGAAGTCGGCGAACTGCATCTCAGCCACCGGCCGCAGCCCCATCATCGCCGCGCCGGTCGCGCCTCCCATGATCGCGGTCTCCGACAACGGTGTGTCGAGGACGCGCCACGGGCCGAACTCCTCCTGGAAGCCGAGCGTCACCTTGAATGCCCCGCCGTAGACGCCGACGTCCTCCCCGAGCACGAAGACGCGCTTGTCGCGGCGCATCTCCTCGCGGAGACCGTCACTGATCGCCTGGAGATATGTCTTCTCTGCCATCGCTACTTGTGGTGTGGCGTGTCGAGGTCTTCCGGCGTCGCGTACACACCGTCCAGCAGCGTCGACGGGTCCGGCTGCGGCGAATCGTCCGCGCGCTGCAGGGAATCGTTCAACAGCTTCTTCACGTGACCCGTGATCTCTTCCTCCTCGTCCGCCGTCAGGTCGGCGTTCGTGAGCAGCCAGGTGCGGTAGCGCTCGATCGGATCACGCTCGGCCCAGCGCTCGAACAGTTCCTTCGGGACGTAGAACGCATCGTCGTGCACGGCGTGGCCCTCCATGCGGAGTGTCTGGTTCTCGATCAGCGTCGGGCCGCCTCCTTCGCGGGCCTTCTCGATCGCCCGCTTCGCCTCGCGATAGACGGCGAGCACGTCGGTGCCGTCGACGACGACACCTTCGAATCCGTAGGCGGCGGCACGGTCGGCGAGGTGCTCGACGGCGTACTCGAGGTGTGACGGCGTCGAGTAGGCCCACTGGTTGTTGTCGCAGATGAACACCACGGGCAGTTGCCGCACGCCTGCAAAGTTCATGCCTTCGTGTGCGTCGCCGCGTGCCATCGCTCCTTCGCCCGACCAGGCGATCGCGACGCGCTTCTCCTCGCGGATGCGAAATGCGAGTGCGCAGCCGACCGCGACCGGCAGCATCGCGGGGAGGTGGCTGACCATCGCGACGAGACCGAGGTTCATGTCGGCCATGTGGACGTTGCCGTCCTTTCCGCGCGCCGGCCCGTCGGCGCGGCCCATGTACTGCGCGAAGATGCGCCACGGCTCGACACCGCGCGTGATGTGGACACCCATGTCGCGGTGCAGCGGCGCACCGACGTCGTCGGTGCCCATCGCCGTCGCCACGCCGACCGACGAGGCCTCGTTGCCGCGGCCGGTGTAGAACGAGCCCGGGATCTTCCCCTGGCGGTAGAGGATGTGCCCCCGCTCCTCGACGCCGCGGGTGATCAGCATGTTGCGGTAGATCTGGAGCAGGTCCTCACGGTCGAGGCCCCACTCCTTGACCTCTTGAAGCGAGCCGCTGGGCTCGGCTACGCGGGCGATCGCCACTGCACTCCTCAGGTCGGGATGACGAAACGGGCCGTGGAATCGTAACGTGCGGTTCGGGGCCGCCCGTCCGTGGAGCTGTTTGGAGCCGGTGATCAGCCAGTTGCCACGGCGAACACGGGTGCATCCTGCTCTACAGTTCGGGCGTGGGCAAGGCCGCCGACTGGCTCCGGGAGGAGCGCCGAAACGTGCTCGGGCACTGGACGGCCTTCTGCCTCGATTGCGGTGCCGCCCGGCGCTGGTTCGTCGACGACGAGGCCGAGGTGCCCGGCACCTGTGCCTGCGGCGGGCCGATCTTGCGTCGTTGCCCCGCCTGCGCCGCCCCGTTCTCCTCGACCTTCGCGGTCGAGTGCGAGGAGTGCGGCGCCGAGCTCCGCAAGCCCGAGCTCCTCGGCATGCGGATCCGCAAGCCGGGCAAGTAGCCCCTGCAATTTGCGGCGAACTACTCCGCCGAATGCGCGGAACGCCGCGAGCAGTCTGCGTCCGACGACCGATTCCGCGCCGAGCGGGCTGCGCGACGATCGTTCGAAACGACCTGGATGTTCTCCCAGGCCCGACGCTCAAGGAGTCGCCACCATGAAAGCCCTCACACTTGCTCTCGCTGTTGCCGCTCTCGTCGCACTCGCCGGCGGACAGGCATTCGCCAAGACGACGCCTGCGAAGCCCGCACAACTCACGGTCGTCATGCACGACCCCGGCTGCCACTGGTTCTCGATCTCCGGCAAGTTCAAGACCACGGCCACCGTCGCCGGTCCGGTGAAGGTTGCGAACTACGACGAGGCGACGCTCAGGGTCGCCGGCGCCGGAACGGTCAAGAAGATCCCGGTCGGCAAGAAGATCGTCCTCGGCCACGGCCATTACGTGATCACGATGGTCGGGCAGGCTCCCGACGACAACCACCTCAAGCTGACGGTCAGCTGAGCAGAACGAGAGTCGCCCGCGGCAGGCAGACAGATCGGAGTGGCGACTCCGGGCGGGGTCGGCGAGAGCCGGCCCCGCCGCCTTTCGACCGGCTAGCGGCCCACCGGTGCGGACGCATGCGAGTAGATCGCGGCTCGCGCTCGCAGCGCGATGCGCACGCGAACACGCAGTCCCGCATACCCGCGCTTGACCCGGAGCCTGCGGCCCGTCGCGCCGGTCAGGTTCTGCCACCTGCCCGATCGGTGGATCTGCCATTGCCAGCCGGTCGAGGAGCCCGCCCCCTGGAGGACGGCGGTGAGCAGGTGGCCGACGACGGGTCTCCCGGAGATGACTGCAGCCGGTTGTCTCGCCGTGGAGGCCGCGGGGGCCCTGGCCGGGGGTGGAGGCGAAGCGACCTCGAGTGTGAGCGTCGCCTCGTTGTCCGATGGGTTCGAGTCGCGGTCTGCCGACGCGCGGGCCGTGATCGCCTCTGTTCCCGGCGAGGTCGACCGCACGTCGAACCTCACCTTCGTCGTCACACCGTTCGGGATGTAGTCGAGGAAGCAGTCGAGGTCCGGGGCGCCCGTGCAACCGGAGCCGCGCTCGTAGTACGGCGGCCCGAGGAGCGTCAGCCCCGAGGGAAGCGTGATCGACAGGTGGGTCTGCGCGGAGTTGGCAGTGCCTGCGTTCTCGACGTACACGGAGATCTCGGCTTCGTCGCCCGGTTGCATCAAGGCTGTACTCCCCGCCATCGTGACGACGAGATTCGGTGCCCCGCCGCCCCCTCCGCTGCCTGAGTGGCCGGTCGATGCCGTGGTGACCGTGAACGGGGACGGGCTCGAAGCCGTGCCGCCGGGCGTCGTGACGGTGACGAGGCCGGTGGTGGCGCCGGCCGGGACGGTTGCGTCGATCCGGGTTGCGGAGACGACCGTGTACTGCGCCGCTGGGACCGAGCCGAACGCGACGTTCGTTGCGCCGTCCAGTTGGCCGCCGGTGATCTCGACTGCGGTCCCCGTGGCGCCGGACGCCGGCGCGATTGACGCGACGGTCGGCGGAGGCGGTGTGCTCGGTACGAAGTGGTAGACGTGCACGCCCCACTGGGGGAAGTCGTCGGTGAAGGAGCCGTTCGTGACCGGGACGCTGCGTCCCTCGGTGTAGACCGTCCCACTGCTGATGCCGCTCGGAAGACCGCTGATCGTCACTCGCGCGCTTCCCGGCCCGGACCGTGCCGCCAGCACCCACTGGTCGGCACCGGCGCCGGCTCGACTGATCGCCTGGGTCGACCCGTCGTCGGCAGTCAGCGTCTGCGTCGTCGCCGGATCGACGAGCGCCGGGGCGAGCGGGCCCGCCGCGTTGAGCTCCTTCACCAGCGGCTCGAGGACGGCGTTCCAGAACGTCCAGTTCCATCCGGCCGCGCGATCGGAAGCGGTCCAGCAGCCAGGGATGTTGCCGCCGTAGAACGCCAGGCTCCGCGCGCCGTTGATGATCGCGTCATAGGCCATGTACCGCTCCTGCGCGAGGGTCGGAAGCACGTAGGTGCCGGACGCGCTGTCGTAGCTCCCGCTCGCGCAGACCTGGATCGTCGTCCAGACGGCGTGCGTCGGCGTGACGGAGGCGAGCGTGCTCGTCCACCGGCCCACGTCGTGCAGGTCCGGGGCCGGATCTGCGAGCATCACGGGATAGACGTCGACCCCGTGCATGTCGGTGACGGCGGCGTACGAAGCAAGCTGGGCCGGTGTCCCGCTGGGAGCCTCGACGGTGACCCAGGCGTGGTTCGAGTCGAGAACCGGCTCGCCGTTACACCAGCTCCGGTCGCCCCGGCCGGTCGCACGGCAATAACTGAACTGCAGTGCCGTGGGGGCGACCCCGCTCCAGAGGGGCTCGTCCAGGCCCTTCCACATCGCGATCGCCGCGCCGCCCGACGCGCCCGTGAGCGACGAGACGACCTGGGTGAGCAGCGCGTCGCCGGTCGAGCCGGGCGCCGCCCGCGCGACGGTGCTGAGGTTGACCCAGGTCGAGAGGCCGTTCGCGAGCGCCGCGCTGTCTTCCGTCTCGGCCTCGGCGATGTCGTCGGACGTCCAGGGGACGGAGGCCGGGCCGATCTTCAACATCGTGATCCCGGCCGACGCGACGTCCGCGATCGCGTCGGAGCCGTCCGGCGCGTGCGACCCGGCGTCCGGTCCTTTCGCGAGGACCAGTGGGAACGCCTTCGATCCGTCCTGGACGACCGTTCCCGACGGATCGGTGCTCGTGACCCGCGCCGAGGCCGTCCCGACGCCGACGGCCAGGAAGGCGATGCCGGCCAGCGCCAGCAGACGACACGACAAATTGACCCCTTCGATCGAGCGCGGACGCACGTCCGGCGCCGGGACGGTAGCGCCGAGACCCGTGAGTGTCCAGGCCCTCCTAGAAGCCGTAGCTCGGCTTGATCGCCGAGAAGCGGATCAGGGTGACGGTGTCACTCTCCGTGATCTCGCGGTTGTAGAGCTGGCCCAGGAAGCGGCAGAGCTCGTCCACATGGCGAATCTCGGGGTTGTCGTGCTCGATCTCGTTGGGGGAGAGCTCGCCGATCGTCTTCACCTCGACCTTGTCGATCACGGCGTCGAAGACGTGCTGGCGCGCGCTGAACCGGGCACCGCAGAGGACGGACACGATCATCCCCTTCTGATACTTGCGGGACTTGTCGCCCAGCCTGATCGTCGCGGTCTTGCGGTGTGACTTGAGTTGCGCTTCGACGATCGGCGAATAGAAGTTGAGCGCGTAGGACGGCACCGGCCGCGGATCATACGTCCTCGCCGACGGAGACAGGGCCTTTCCGGCCAAAGCGCCTGTTTTCGAGGCATCTTGCGCCGTTGGCACTCGAACCGCTAGAGTGCCAACGGTAAGCACAAACGTGTTACAAGGTCGGAGGTTTCCAGATGAATCTACAGCCGCTTGGCGATCGCCTGATCGTCGAAGTCCTCGAGGAAGAGGAGACGACAGTCAGCGGGATCGTCCTGCCGGACACTGCGAAGGAGAAGCCGCAGCGCGGCAAGGTCCTTGCAGTCGGCCCGGGCGCTCGTGACGAGAACGGCGAGCACGTCGCCATGGACGTGGAAGAGGGCGACGAGGTCATTTTCAGCAAGTACGGCGGGACCGAGATCAAGGTCGGCGCCGACGACGTACTGATCCTCCGCGAGTCGGACGTCCTGGCGAAGGTCGTTGGCGACCGCGCCGCCGTCTAACCGCGCGAACCAGAAGAAGGAGAGAGACACCAGATGGCTCACAAGGAGCTCAAGTTCAGTGAGGATGCGCGCCGCTCGCTCCAGCGTGGCGTCGACATCCTGGCCGACGCGGTCAAGGTGACGCTCGGCCCGAAGGGCCGCTACGTCGTGCTCGACAAGAAGTTCGGCGCACCGACGATCACGAACGACGGCGTGACGATCGCCCGCGAGATCGAGGTCGAGGACGTCTTCGAGAACCAGGGCGCACAGCTCGTGCGTGAGGTCGCGACGGCGACGAACGACGTCGCCGGCGACGGCACCACCACCGCGACCGTGCTCGCCCAGGCGATCGTTCGCGAAGGTCTCAAGAACGTCTCGGCCGGCGCGAACCCCATGGGGCTCAAGCGGGGCATCGAGCAGGCTGTCGAGGCAGTCGTCGAGAACCTGAAGTCGCAGTCCAACGAGATCTCGGGCAAGGAGGACATCGCGCGCGTCGCGACCGTCTCCTCCCGCTCGACCGAGATCGGCGAGGTCCTGTCCGAAGCGATCGAGAAGGTCGGCAAGGACGGCGTCGTGAACGTCGAGGAGGGCCAGACCTTCGGCCTCGAGCTCGAGTTCACCGAGGGCATGCAGTTCGACAAGGGCTACCTCAGCGCCCTACATGATCACCGATCCCGAGCGCATGGAGGCCGTGCTCGACGACCCGTACATCCTGGTCGCGAACCAGAAGATCGGGGCCGTCAAGGACCTCCTCCCGGTGCTCGAGCAGGTCATCCAGGCGGGCCGCCCGCTGCTGATCGTGGCCGAGGACGTCGAGGGCGAGTCGCTCGCGACGATCGTGGTCAACAAGCTGCGTGGCACGTTCCAGGCCGTCGCCGTCAAGGCGCCGGGCTTCGGCGATCGCCGCAAGCGCATGCTCGAGGACATCGCGATCCTCTCGGGCGGCGAGGTGATCACCGAGGAGATGGGCCTCAAGCTCGAGAACACGAAGCTCACGCAGCTCGGTCACGCCCGCAAGGTCGTCGTCGACAAGGACTCGACCACGATCATCGACGGTGCCGGTGAGAGCGACGCGATCAAGGGCCGCATCAAGCAGCTGAAGGGCGAGATCGAGAACACCGACTCGGACTTCGACCGCGAGAAGCTCCAGGAGCGGCTCGCGAAGCTGTCCGGCGGCGTCGCCGTCGTCAAGGTCGGCGCTGCCACCGAGACGGAGATGAAGGAGACCAAGCATCGCGTCGAGGACGCGCTGCAGGCTGCTCGCGCCGCGCTCGAAGAGGGCGTCGTCCCGGGTGGCGGTGTCGCGCTGCTGAACGCCGCGGACGCGGTCAAGGAGAAGGTGCTCGCTGTCGGTCGAGGGTGACGAGCGCACGGGTGCGCAGATCATCATCAAGTCGCTCGAGGAGCCCCTCCGCCAGCTCGCGACGAACGCCGGCCTCGAGGGCTCGGTCGTCGTCCAGCAGGTCCGCACGGCGAAGCCCGGCGAGGGCCTGAACGTCGACACCGGTGAGGTGACCGACCTCGTGAAGGCCGGCATCACCGATCCGACGATGGTCACCCGCTCGGCGCTGCAGAACGCTGCGTCGATCGCGAAGAACATCCTGACCACCGAGGCGATCGTCGCCGAGGCACCCGAGAAGGCAGGCGCCGGCATGGGCGCCGGCATGCCGGACATGGGCGGGATGATGTAGGCACTTCGCTTGCGCGAAGTGCTGGTTCGACGAAGGGCGGTCTTGCGACCGCCCTTCGTCGTTCAATGACCGAGAGACAAAAAAAGAAGAGCCGCGGGAGGGCGGCTCTTCGGGGAACTAGGGAGGGTAGTAGCCCAGGTATCGACGGCAGCGGGGCGGCCGCGATCCCTCGTCCGGGGGATTCGCAGGCTCAGAAGGCGTAGCGCTCTTCGCGCCAGGGGTCGGCGTCGTTCGAGTAGCCGTACCGCTCCCAGAAGCCCGGCTTGTCGACCGAGGACAGCTCGATCCCGCGCAGCCACTTGGCGCTCTTCCAGAAGTACTTGCCCGGGATCACGAGCCGTAGCGGGTAGCCGTGGTCGGGTGTCAGCGGCTCGCCGTCGCCGTGCGTCGCGAGCAATGCGTTCTCGTCCTCGAGAAACGAGAGGGGGATGTTCGAGGTGAAGCCTGCCTCCGCGTGCGCGATCGCGAAGCGGGCGGTGGGATGGGGCGCTGCCGAGCCGGGCGAGCTCCCGCCAGTGCACACCTTCGAAGCTCGTGTCGAACCTCGACCACCGCGTCACGCAATGGATGTCCTGGACGTTCGAGCTGTGCGGCAGCTGGAGGAACTCCTTCCACGTGAGCTCGAGCTCGTTCTCGACGTCCCCGAAGACACGCAGCGTCCAGTCTGCGAGGCCGTCGTAGCGCGCGACCGAGCCCGCTTGCAGGACCGGCCACTTGGCTGTGAGGTATTGCCCGGGCGGAAGCCGTGCGGGGTCATAGCCGGCCTCCTGCACCTTGCGCTCCGCCTTCGACCTGAACACGGTGTCTAGTCTAGGTCGCGATGGCAACCGTTACACCGCCTGCCGCCCGCAGGTCGCGCTCCTACGTTCGCGTGCACGGCCCCGACGCGGTCGACTACCTGAACCGGATGCTCTCCAACGACGTTCCCGCCGAGGGCTCCGTCGACGCGCTCCTGCTCACGCCGAAGGCGCGCGTGATTGCACCGCTCCTCGTCTGGCGACGCGACGCCGACGACGTGCTCTTGCTCACCGAGCCCGAGCTCGGTGAGGTGGTGCGCGCCCACCTCACCCGCATGCGGTTCGCGGCGAGCTGCGAGATCGAGCTCGAGCCGCACAGCTCGACGATCCTCTTCGCGGAAGCCGAAGGGATCCCGAACCGCGATTACGGCCGCCCCGCGGTCGAGGTGCTCGACTCGACGGTCGCGGCGACCGTGTCCGATGATGAGCTCGAGCGTCTGCGCATCGAGGCGATGACGCCGCGCTTCGGCAGCGAGATCGACGACCGGGTGCTGCCGGCCGAGGCGGGTCTCGACGCCCGAGCGGTCTCGTTCACGAAGGGCTGCTACCCGGGCCAGGAGCCCGTTGCGCGGCAGCACCACCGGGGAAAGGTGAACCGCACGCTTCGCGTGCTCGAGGTCGACGGTGATCCCCCGCCCGCCGAGACGCCCGTCGTCTACGAGGGCAAGGAGGTCGGCCGCATCACGAGCGCGGTGCCGGGCCTGGCCCTCGCCTATGTCCGTGTCTCGGTGCCCGACGACGCTGCGCTCGACGTCGAGGGGCGTTCCGCCCGGCTACACTGACCGGTCTCGCGCCCGTAGCTCAGGGGATAGAGCATCGGCTTGCGGAGCCGGGGGTCGCAGGTTCAAATCCTGCCGGGCGCACCTCGGGTCGAGGAGGTGTCTGACACCTTGGTGTCAGACACCACGTGGGTCTCCTAGACTCGGCCGGTGCCGCTGTACGTCACCGAGCAGCAGGTATCCGAGCTGCTCACTCCTACCGACGCCATATCCGCCGTCGAGGCGTGTTTCGGCCGGCTTGCGCGGGGCGTCATCGACAATCCGGCGCGCGTCCGCGCCGACGTGCCGGGCGGTGTGTTCGCAGTGATGCCGTGCGTCGACCACGAGCTCGGCTACGCCGGACTGAAGTCGTTCCTGTGGCTTCCCGGCGGAACGCCGTTTCTCGTCGTGCTGTTCTCGCTCGAACAGGCGCGGCTCGAGGCGGTCGTCGAGGCCGACGCGCTCGGGCAGCTGCGAACGGCAGCTGCTTCTGCGGTCGCTGCGAAGCACCTGGCCCGGCCCCGAGCCCGCACGCTCGGCATCTTCGGTTGCGGGCGTCAGGCCGCGTCACACGTCGTGGCGCTGCGGACCGCGTTGCCGTCCCTCGAACGCGTGCTCGTCCACTGCCGCGACGGTGCGCGGCGCGATGCGTTCTGCCGTGAGCACGACTGCGAAGAGGCCGGCTCGGCGCGCGATGCCGGTGCCTGCGACGTCGTCGTCACCGCGACGACGTCGGAAGAACCGGTGCTCCATGGTGAATGGCTCTGCGGCGGCGCCTTCGTTTGCGCGGTCGGCGCAAACGCACCTGCCTCGCGCGAGCTCGACGACGTCGTGCTCCAGCGTGCGGCCTTCGTGTGCACCGATGCCCGGGCACAGGCGCAAGTGGAGGCCGGTGATCTGATCGATCCGGTCGGACGCGGTGTCCTCGACTGGTCGGCGGTGCACGAGCTTCAGGATGTCGTCACCGGCCGCTTGCCGGGCCGCCCGAGTGACGAATCGATCGTCTTGTTCAAGTCGAACGGGCTCGCAGCGTGGGACCTCGCCGCCGCGGCGCGCGTCCTCGAGCTCGCCCGGTGACTACGCGACCACGTGTGCTTTCGCATCGGCGACGACGTCGTCGCCGAGCGCATGGACCACGTCCGGCCGGTCGAGGAGCCGGCGGATCTGTTCCGGCGAGCACCGGTTCGTGACGTAGTTGTCCTGCAGGATCTCTGCGAGTGGGCGGCCGCGATGGTGCTCGCGGATCACGTACTGGGCCATCCGCTCTTCGTTCTGCGTCCGCGACGACAGAAACGAAAACGCGCCCTTGACTGCATCGACGATTCCCACTGGCGAGGGCGATTGTATAGTCGAGGGCGTGAAGGCTCCCGCGACAGCCGGGCGCTTCGCCGAACGGATCGTGGAGGGGCGCGACGACGGCGGGAGCCCCGAACGGGTCGTGATCTGGATCGAGCGCCGGGCCGGCGCCGTGTGGGCGGTCGGCCGCCAGGTGAATCCGCAGCACCGCGAGAGCGAGTCGCCGCGTGGGGACGACTACGTGTGGGAGGGCTACGAGCTCGAGGATTGCCTGGACGCCGCGAACGGGACGCTCGAGGACGACGCGGTCGTCTCCGAGGACGACGGCGGCGCCGCCAAGGTCAAGCCGTTTCGCCGCGAGGAGCTCCTCGAACCCCTCGAGCGCTACTTCTTCGGCCGGGCCTGACGCCACCGGGCGGCGGCCGCTCCCGCCGGGCTGAGCCGGCGACCTCAGCCGGACGTGGGCCAGTTCAGGTTGGCGTCCGGGATCGGATCGCCGTGCGGATCATGGGTCGGGAAGCCGAGCGCCCGGTCGATGCGCGCCTCGAGCTCTTCGGAGATCACGTGCTCCAGACGGTCGGCTTCGTCGTGTACGGCATCGACATCGAGGCCCAGTGTCTCTGCAAGGTAGAGCTCGAGCAGCCGGTGGTGGCGGATCACCTCGAGCGCCACGCGTTCACCCGATTCGGTCAGCTGCGCACCGCGGTACGGCTCGTGCTCGAGCAGGTCGAGCGCGGCCAGTTTCTTCACCATCGCCGACGCTGAAGCGGGCGACACCGACAGATCCTTCGCCAGGGAACCGATGGTCACGCGACCGTGCTCGACCTGCAGCTTGTACACGCTCTTCAGGTAGTCCTGGATCGACTCGCTCAGTTCTGCCCGCGGCATGGTGACCAGGGTAACGTGGCCGCCGTGATCATTCGCGTGGGACACAGCGCCGACCCCGATGACGCGTTCATGGCCTGGGCGATCGAGGCGGGCATGGTCGATCAGCGCGGGCTCGGCTTCGAGCTGGTCGCATCCGACATCCAGAGCCTCAACGAATGGGCGCTCGAGGGACGGCTCGAGGTGACCGCGCTCTCGGCGGGCACCTATCCGTCGGTTGTCGACAGCTACGTGCTCCTGCCGCACGGGGCGTCGTTCGGCGAAGGGTACGGGCCGATCGTCGTCGCACGCGAGGAGCTCGACCCGCGCGACGTCGAGATCGTGACGCCAGGCCCGCTGACCACGGCGACCCGGGTCCTCAGGCTCGCGCTCGGGGCCGATGTGCGCACGCGTGACCTGCCTTTCGACGAGGTGCTCGACGAGGTCGTGTCGGGCCGCGCCGAAGCCGGGCTCCTGATTCACGAGGGCCAGCTGACCTTTGCCGAGCACGGGCTGCGCAAGCTGCTCGACCTCGGCGTGTGGTGGGGGGACGAGACGGGTCTGCCGCTGCCGCTCGGTCTGGTCGCGGCCCGGCGGGACGTCGACCGGCTCGCCGACGTCTCGGCGGTCGTGCGCGAGGCGATCGATGCCGGCCTCGCGCATCGCGAGGAAGCGATGGCCTACGCGATGGGCTTCGGCCGAGGTATCGACGCCGCGACGGCCGACGAGTTCGTCGCCATGTACGTGAACGATCTGACGCTGGACATGGGCGAACGCGGCCGGGAGGCCGTTGCGCGGCTGCTCGGGTTCGAGCCGGAGTTCGCATGAAGGCGGTCATCCTCTCGGCGGTCCGCACGCCGGTCGGCCGGTACGGGGGCGGGCTTGCGGGCACGCGCCCCGACGACCTGGCGGCCGTCGCGGTCCGGGCGGCGGTCGACCGTGCCGGCGTGCCGGCCGAGGAGATCGAGGACGTGTGGCTCGGCTGCGCGAACCAGGCGGGCGAGGACAATCGCGATGTCGCGCGCATGGCGGTTCTCCTCGCAGGGCTGCCGGAGTCGGTGGGCGGTGTCACCGTCAACCGTCTGTGTGCCTCCGGGCTCGCCGCGATCGTGGGCGCCTGTCATGCCGTGATCGCGGGCGACGGCGACCTCTTCGTGGCCGGCGGTGTCGAGTCGATGTCGCGCGCGCCGCTCGTCACGGCGAAGCCCGATGCTGCGTTCCCACGCGGCGACCGCACCCTGTACGACACGACGCTCGGCTGGCGCTTCCCGAATCCGCGAATGGAGGCACTGTTCCCGCTCGAGACGATGGGCGAGACCGGCGAGAACGTCGCCGAGCGCTGGGCGGTCTCGCGTGAGGATCAGGATGCGTTCGCCCTCCGTTCGCAGGAGCGGTGGGCTGCGGCGGCCGCCTCCGGACGCTTCGACGACGAGCTCGTGCCGGTGGGTGAGCTCGACCGCGACGAGCATCCGCGTCCCGACACCTCCGCGGAGAAGCTCGCCTCGTTGAGGCCGGTCTTTCGCGCGGGCGGCTCTGTCACCGCCGGTAACTCGTCGGGCCTGAACGACGGCGCGGCCGCCGTCGTCGTCGCCTCCGAGGAGAAAGCTCGCGCGCTCGGCATCGAGCCCATCGGGAGCTTCGTCGGCGGAGCGGTGGCCGGCGTCGACCCCCGTGTGATGGGGATCGGCCCGATCCCCGCGGTGCGCAAGTTGCTCGCGCGCACGGGCGTCACCGTCGAGCAGATCGATCTGGTCGAGCTCAACGAAGCGTTTGCGTCGCAGTCGCTCGCGGTCGTCCGCGAGCTCGGGCTCGACGAGGAGAAGGTGAATGTGAACGGCGGCGCGATCGCGATCGGCCATCCGTTGGGGATGAGCGGCGCGCGCCTCACCGTGACGCTGCTGCACGAGCTGCGCCGGCGCGGCGGGCGGTACGGTGTCGCGACCATGTGCGTCGGTGTCGGCCAGGGGCAGGCGGCCCTGTTCGATCGATGAGCGTTGCGGAGCGTTACCTCGTCCTCGGTCTGAGGCTCGGGAAGCATGTCGACGGGCTCGTCGACGCCTACTACGGGCCACCCGAGCTGCAGGTCCAGGTCGACGCCGAGGATCCGATCGGCGTCGCGCAACTCGCGGCGGATGCCGACGAGCTTCTCGCCGAGCTCGACGACGGCTGGCTCGCCGATCAGGTCCACGGCTGCGCGACGTATGCGCACGTGCTCGCCGGTGACCCGATCTCCTACAGCGACGAGGTCGAGGGCTGCTACGGCGTGCGCCCCCGGCGGGTCGACGACTCCGTGTACGAAGAGGTGCACGCGAAGCTCGACGAGCTCCTGCCAGGGTACGGCTCACTGTTCGAGCGGCGGCAAGCGTGGCGCGAGCTCCATCGTTGTCCCGGTGAGAAGGCGGTTGCCGTGCTCGGCGACCTGGTGCCGGTCCTGCAGGCCTGCACGTCCCGGCTGCTCGACCTTCCGGCCGGCGAGGAACTGACGCTCGAGCCCGTCCAGGACGAGCCGTGGTGGGCGTTCAACTACTACCAGGGCAACCTGCGCAGCCGCGTCGTCCTGAATACCGACATCCCGACCTCCGGGCGCGACCTGCTGCGTCTTGTGGGCCACGAGGTCTATCCGGGCCATCACACCGAGCACGCGGTCAAGGAGCAGCTGCTGCTGCGCGACCAGGGCCGCATCGAGGAGGGGATCCAGCTCGTTCCGACTCCGCAGGCCCTCCTCAGTGAAGGCGTTGCCGAGACCGGGCTCGACGTCGTCCTCGACGAAGCGGCCCGGGAAGAGGCGTACTCGATCATCCGCGGGCACGGCATCCAGCTCGACGACCCGGAGCTCGTCGAGCGGATCGCCGCGACCTTCGAAGGGCTGGGGACGGTTGGCGTGAACGCTGCGCTGATGGTCCACGAAGAAGGCGCCTCGGCCGAGGAGGCGGCCGCGTACGTCGAGAAGTGGAACCTTGTCACCCCCGAGCAGTCGCGGCAGAGCGTGCGCTTCATCACCGATCCGACGTGGCGCGCGTACGCGATCACCTACACGGCGGGCCGCGAGCTCTGCCGGTCCTACATCGCCGGCGACCCCGCACGGTTTCGGACGCTGCTCACCGAGCACGTCCGGATCGGCGATCTGGTCGCGTCGAGATCGTGAGGATCCGGCAGCGCCTCGACCAGATCTACGCGATCGCGCAGCATCGCGCCGGGTACTCGGCCGAGGAGGACGCGGCGCATGAGCTGGCCGCGGGCTGGATGACCGAAGCGGGGCTCGACATCTCGCGCGACGAGGCGGGCAACCTCTTCGGGCGCCGCGGCGACGCCAGGGTATGGGCCGGCTCGCACCTCGACAGCGTCCCGACTGGTGGGCGCTTCGACGGCGCGCTCGGTGTCGTCGCTGCGATCGAGGCGGCAGAGCGTCTGTCCGCGGCGCCTCTGGCGGTCGTGGCCTTTCGCGCAGAGGAGACGGGGCCGATGGGAAGCAAGCGGCTCGAGGAGCTCCCGGATGCGTATCTCGAGCTCCACATCGAGCAGGGGCCGGTGCTTGCGCTCGCGGGCGAGCCGCTCGGCGTCGTGACGGCGATCGCCGGCGCCGCGCGAGGGGCCAGGGTCTTCTCCGGGCGCGCCGACCATGCCGGTACCACGCCCATGGACGCGCGCGCGGACGCCCTCGTCGACGCCGCCCGCTTCATCCTGCATGTGCGCGAGTGTGCCAGCGACGGAGCCGTCGCCACCGTCGGCGCGATCGAGGTCGAGCCGAACGCGATCAACGTCGTTCCCGAGCGCGTCACTGTCAGCATCGACGCCCGGTCGGCCGACTCGTCGCAGCTCGCCGCGCTCGTCGAGGCGATCGGCTTCGAACCGAGCCACCGCCTCGAGCCGGCGGTGCTCAGCGATGCCTTCGACGCCGTGCTGCCGGACGCGCCACGCCTCGTTTCGGGTGCCGGCCACGACGCGATGGTGCTCGCGCTCGCGGGCGTCCCGAGCTCGATGCTGTTCGTCCGGTCGTTGAACGGAGGGGTCAGCCATCACCCGGACGAGCTCTCGAGCGACGAGGACATCGCGCTCGCGGTTGACGCTCTCACAGCGGCGCTTAGTAGGCTCGTGTCGTGAGCGATCGGGAGACGATGCTGTGGGACGACCTCGGCGCCGGTGCGCGCGAGCTCGCGGAGGCCGTGGTCGCAGACGGCTACCACCCGGACATGATCCTCGGCATCGCGCGCGGCGGACTGCTCGTCGCTGGTGCGCTCGGCTATGCGCTCGGCGTGAAGAACACGTTCACGATGAACGTCGAGTTCTACACCGGCATCGACGAGCGGCTCGACATGCCGATGATCCTGCCTCCCGTGCCCGACCTCGTCGACTTCGCGGAGACGAAGGTCCTGATCGCCGACGATGTCGCCGACACCGGTGCCACCCTCAAGCTCGTGCAGGAGTTCTGCGAGGGCAAGGTCGCCGAGGTGCGGTGTGCGGTCCTCTACGAGAAGCCGCGCTCGACGGTCAAGTGCGACTACGTTTGGCGGCGCACCGAGCGGTGGATCACGTTCCCTTGGAGCGCCGAGGACCCCGTCGTCCAGGTCCTCTCGCGCAGCTCCTCCTAGAGCTCGCGGAACGAGATCGTCTGGGCGCCTTCCCAGAGCGTCAGGCGGCCCAGCTCTCGTAACTGGTCCTGTCCCTCGACGAGCGTGGCGAAGTGGTTCGCCCACAGGTGCCCGGCCTTGGAGGCGAACGAGCAGTACCCGTACGGGAAGAGCAGTTCCGTCTCGCTCTGCCCGCCTGGATAGAGCGCAAGCTCGCCGGGATGCGGATAGGACGTCGCGTTCTCGGGCCCGATCCCGAAGTCACGGTCGCCCCACGGGATCCAGCTCGACTCGCCGCTCCAGCGGCAGTGAATGATCCGGTCGTCGAGCGGGAGGCTCGCCCTGAACGCGGCGACCGTTCTCGGTGCCGCCTCCTCCTCCCAGCGAGCGACGAACCGCATGCCTGCAGCGACGATCTCCAGCATGCGCGTGACCCTACCTCACCTCAACGCATGACAATCGCGATCGCGACGATCCCCGCCGCGGCGATCCCGAGGATCGGCCACACGTTCAAGCCTCGATGGCGAAGGTTGAAGTAGTGGCGGACGAGCGCGCCGATCGCCATCAGCGCGACGAGTGCGATCCAGCCGTTGCGGTGCCCGTAGGTGAACGTGAAGTGGTTCGAGAGCATCGCGAAGACCACCGGCAGCGTGAGGTAGTTGTTGTGCACGGAGCGTGTCTTGGCGCGGATGTTCCAGCGCGGGTCGGGCTCGCGCCCGGCTTCCTTCGCACGGATGAGCTCCCAGTGCGCAGGGATGATCACGAAGAAGACGTTGCCGACCATCATCGTCCCGATCATCGCGCCCACCTGCATGTACGCAGCTCGCGGTGCGAACAGGTTCCACGAGGCCCATGCCGAGGCGCAGATGAACGCGAAGACGAGGATCGCGAGCAGCCCCTCGTCGTGCTCGAACGCGCGGCAGAGCCCGTCGTAGACGAACCAGGCGAGCACGATCCCGCCGACGGAGAGCGCGATCGCCTCCCACGCCGTCAGATCGGCGACCGACGTGTCGATCAGGAACGAGGTGGCGTGCGAGTAGTAGACGACGATGAAGAGCGCGAAGCCGGAGAGCCACGTCGTGTACGCCTCCCACTTGAACCAGTACAGCGGTTCGGGCAGGCGTCCCGGCACGAGCCGGAACTTCTCGACGCGGTAGAAGCCGCCGCCGTGCACCTCCCATGCCTCGCCACCGACGCCCCGCGCCGCGTCGCGCGGGTCCTTCGGAGGCTCCAGGTGGTTGTCGAGCGCGATGAAGTAGAACGACGCGCCGATCCAGGCCATCCCGGCGATCACGTGCAGCCAGCGAAAGAGCAGGTTGCCCCAGCCCCACCAGTAGTCGGAGAGCGCGACGACGTGCATCAACCTTCTCTGCTCCAGCGATCGAGTGCGATCTGCACGAGCTCGTCCACCGCCGTCGTGAGCTCCGCCTCGCGCGTCCGTTGCAGGCGCGCTTCGAGCAGAGGAACGATCTCGCGGCGCGGCCGGCCGTTCACGAACACGACGAACCGGAAGCCGAACCGCTGCTCGTAGGCGCTGTTCAGCTCGGCGAGCCTGGCGAGAACTGCGGGGTCGTCGTCGGTCCCCTGCTCGCGCGCAGAGCGCGTCGAGGTCGCTTTGCCGCCGATCGGCGGATGCGCGTCGAGAAGCTCCTTCTTCTCGGCCGCGGACAGGCCGCGGGCGACCCCGCGTGCCTGGCCGAGCGGGTCGTCGAGCGTTGCGAGCAGTTCGACGAAGTGCGTTCGTCCCTCGAACAGCTCGGCGAGCTGGTCGGCCGTCAGCTGCCGCGGTAGCTCGCGCACGCGTAGGACGAGATGAGCAACGGGACGTGATGGTGGCCTTCGTCCAGCTCGACCTCGAGCTCGACCTTCTTGAAGAACGGCGACGGTGGGTGGAAGACGATGCGGTAGGTGCCCGCCGAGGTGTCGGCGAGCTCGCGGATGCGGCCGTCCGCGTCGGTCACTGCGTCGCCGACGAGCGTGCCGGTTGCGTCGTAGAGCTCGACGCGCACCCCCGCGGCCGGGCGGCCGCGTTCGGTGTCGAGCACATGGGTCGACAGGCTCATGCTTGCCATAACCTCCGCGCCTGTTTGCGATGCTCGGCCGCGATCTCCTGCTCGTCGGCGCGTGTCAGGGCGCCCGCCGCGGACGACGTCTTCGCCGCCGACCAAGAGGCGGTCGACGCGGTGCGGCCCGCTGAGAACGAGGTTCGCGACGAGATCGTCGGCGCCGCCGAACTCGAGGCCGTCGGTGCGCCAGACGGCGAAGTCGGCGCGCTTGCCCGCCGCGAGGATCCCGATGTCGTCCCGGCGCAGCACCTCGGCGCCGCCGCGCGTCGCAAGCCGTAGCGCCTCGCGTGCGGTCAGTGCGTCGCCGCCGTCTCGGCCCCGCGCGACGAGCAGCGCGTTCTTCACGTCGACGAACATGTCGCCGCGTTCGTTCGACGCGCTGCCGTCGACCCCGAGCCCGACCCGCACGTGCGCATCGAGCAGCGCGCGCACGGGCGCGACGCCGGCGCCGAGCCGCAGGTTGGAGGTGGGGCAGTGCGCGACGCCGACGCCCGCGCGGCCGAACGTCGCCACATCGGCGTCCGACAGGTGGACGCAGTGCGCGCACCACACGTCATCGGCGATCCAGCCGACGCGCTCGAGGTACTCGACCGGCGTGCAGTCGAAGAGCTCGCGGCAGTACGCGTCTTCCTCGACCGTCTCGGCGAGGTGCGTGTGCAGTTGCAGGCCGAGCCGGCGCGCGAGCGCGGCCGACTCCTCCATCAGCCGCGTCGTCACCGAGAACGGCGAGCAAGGAGCGACTGCGATCTGCACCATGGCGCCGTCGGCGATGCCATGCGAGCCGCTCGGTGTCGGCGAGGATCGTGTCGATGTCCTCCACGAGCGAGTCGGGCGGCAGACCGCCGTCGGACTCGCCGAGGTCCATCGAGCCGCGCGAGGCGACGATGCGCACCCCGAGCTCCTGTGCCGCTCGGATCTCGGCCTCGACGAGACCGACGACCCCGCGCGGGAAGACGTAGTGATGGTCGAAGACGGTGGAGCAGCCCGATCGGGCGAGCTCGGCGAGGCCGCACCGCGCCGCCGCGTACTCCATCTCGTCGTCGATCCGTGCCCAGACCGGGTACAGCGTCTTCAGCCACGTGAAGAGGTCGGCCTGCTGCGCGCGCGCGCGTGTGAGGGTCTGGTACAGGTGGTGGTGGGTGTTCACGAAGCCGGGGGTGACGACTGCGCCGCCGAGATCCTCTGCGCCGGCAGGCGCTTCACCGCCGTGCACCTCCGCGATCAGGCCGTCCTCGACCCGCAGCCAGCCGCGCTCGTGCTCGGTTCCGCCGTCGTCCATCGTGACGATCCACGCGTTGCCGTAGGTGGTCACGAGGCCGCCAGCGGCACGAGCTCGAACCGGTCGACGTCGACGAGCCCCTGGTCGGTGAGCTTCAGCGACGGGATCACCGAGAGCGCGAGGAACGAAAGGTGCTGGAACGGCGCGTCGAGCGTGCAGCCGAGCTGACGAACCGCGTCGACGATCGCGTGCGACGCGCGACCACCTCCTCGAGCGGCGCGTCGGAGAGCAGTCCGGCGACCGGCAGCGGCAGCTCCGCGAGCACCTCGGCGCCGTCGACGACGACGATGCCGCCGCCGCGGTTCGCGAGCCGCCGCACGGCTGCCGCCATCGACGCGTCGTTCATCCCGACGACGACGACGTTGTGCGCATCGTGGGCGACCGTCGAGGCGATCGCGCCGCGCTGCAGGCCGAAGCCGCGCACGAAGCCGAGGCCGACGCGGCCGGTCCCGAGGTGCCGCTCGACGACGGCGATCTTCGCCAGGTCCTGCGCCGGGTCGGCGAGAGCCTCGCCGGCCCGCGTCGGGATCGTCGCGACGAGCGAGTCGGTGACGATCTGGCCGGGGACGATCCCGATCACGCGCGCGTCGCCTCCGTCCCAGGGCATGCGGAACATCTCGGGACCGAACGCGCCGATGCGCATCGTGTGCCGCACCCAGTCCGGCACGTTGGCGCGCGGGCCACTCGGCGACCGGCGCACCGTTCTTCAGCACCAGTTCCGGCACGAAGCGCTCGAGGTCGGGCAGGACGAGCAGGTCGGCGCGGTAGCCGGGCGCGATCGCGCCGAGACCCTGCAGCCCGTGCCACAGCGCGGGATTGAGCGACGCGCAGACCAGCGCGTCCTCCGGCGGGATCCCGTACGCGACCGCGTCCCGCACCATCCCGTTGATGTGGCCGTCGTCGGCGATGTGCTCCGGCTCTCGGTCGTCGGTGCAGAACGCGATCCGCCCGGAGCCGTATTCGGCGAGCAGCGGCAGGAGCGCCTGGAGGTTCCGCGCCGCGGTGGCCTCGCGGATCAGCAGCCACATCCCGGCGCGGAGCCGCTCGCGTCCCTCCTCGGGCGTGTACGCCTCGTGGTCCGAGCCGATCCCGGCGGCCGCGTAGGCGTTCAGCGACCGGCCGAGGACGCCGGGAGCGTGACCGTCGATGTGCTGGGCCAGTGCGAGCTTCGCGAGCTCGGACGGCGCGCCGCCGATCACGCCTGGGAAGTTCATCATCTCCGCGAGCCCGATCACGCGGCGGCGGCGGAGCAGCGCATCGAGATCGCCCGGGGTCAACTCGCGCCGCGGAGACTCGAAGCTCGATGCCGGCACGCACGACGACGCCATGAAGTAGACGTCGAGCGGGATGTCGTCGCACACGTCGATCAGCCAGTGCACACCGTCGGTGCCGAGGACGTTCGCGATCTCGTGCGGGTCGGCGACGACCGCCGTCGTGCCGAACGGCAGGACCAGCCGCGCGAACTCGTCGACGAGCAGCTTCGACGACTCGAGATGCATGTGCGCGTCGATGAATCCCGGCACCACCCAGCGACCGGCGGCGTCCAGCACCTCCAGTCCCTCGTACGTGCCGAGCCCCGCGACGTGGCCGTCGACGACGGCGATGTCCGCCGACAACCACTCCCGAGTGAACACCGAGAGCACGCGGCCGCCGCGGATGACGAGGTCTGCAGGTTCGTCGCCGCGGGCCACCGCCAGGCGGCGTGAAAGGGATGCTCCCACTCCGATTGGAACCGTACCCTTCACCCTCGTGGAAGTCCTGACACCCCGCACGCTCGCCGAGGCGCTGCGCCTGCGCGCAGAGCACGAGGATGCGTGGGCCATCCAGGGCGGCACCGACGTGATGGTCGCCCTCAACTTCGACCGGGGGCGCCCGGCGCGTCTGCTGAACCTGAACGAGGTGCACGAGCTGCGCGGCTTCACGCGGGAGAACGGCGCTCTTCGGCTCGGCTCCGGCCTCACCTACGCCGAGGTCGAGCACGGGCTCGCTGCGGGACGTGCTGCCCGCGCTGGCGGAGGCGGCGCGCACGGTCGGCTCGCCGCAGATCCGCAACCGCGGCACGATCGGCGGCAATCTCGGCACGTCGTCGCCCGCGGGTGACGCGCTTCCGCCGCTTGCTCGTCGAGCAGGCGGAGGTCGAGTGCGCGTCGGTGCGCGGCACGCGCCGGGTCCCCCTCGGCGAGTTCGTCACCGGCGTCAAGCGCAATGCGCTCGCACCGGACGAGCTGATCACCGCGGTATGGCTGACGCCCTCGCGGGCGCCTCAGACGTTCATGAAGATCGGCCCGCGCAACGCGATGGTGATCGCGGTCGTGTCGCTCGCCGTCTCGGCGGGTGACGAGCTGCGCGCCTCATTCGGCTCGGCGTCGCCGCGCCCTGTGCTCGTGACCGCGCCGCGAGACGAGGCGGATTCGTTCCCGGAGCGCGTCGCCGCTGCCGCCGCGCCGATCGACGACGTGCGCGGCACCGAGCGCTACCGCCGGCACGCGCTGCGCGTGCTCACGGAGCGCGCACTCAAGCGGGTGCTCTTGTGAGGATCTCCATGCGGATCAACGGCGAGGAGCACGAGGCCGACTGCTGGGAGGGCGAGTCGCTGCTCTTCGCGCTGCGCGAGAAGCTCGGCTTCCCGGGCGCCAAGAACGCCTGCGAGCAGGGTGAGTGCGGCTCGTGCTCGGTGCTGCTCGACGGCACGCTCGTTTGCGCGTGCCTCGTGCTCGCGGCGCAGGCCGACGGCCACGAGGTGACGACCGTCGAAGGGCCTCGCGGACGGAGACTCGCTGCACGCGGTGCAGCAGGCCTTCGTCGACGCGGGCGCAGTCCAGTGCGGCTTCTGCACGCCGGGGCTCGTCGTCGCGACCGTCGACCTGCTCCGGCGCAACGCGAGCCCGTCCGACGACGAGATCCGCGAGGCGCTTTCGGGCAACCTCTGCCGCTGCACGGGCTACGCGAAGATCTTCGACGCGGTGCGCATGGCGGCGGACGCATGACCCGCACCGTTCGCGAGCTCCAGGTGGGGAAGATCGGCGAGCTCGTTCCCGCGGATCGACGCGCCGCCGAAGGTGAAGGGCGAGTTCGTGTACGCGAGCGACCTGATCGTCCCGGGGATGCTCTGGGGCCACACGCTGCGCAGCCCTCACGCGCACGCGCGGATCGCCGAGCTCGACATCTCGGCGGCGGTCGCGATGCCGGGCGTGCACGCGGTGCTCACCCACGCCGATGTTCCCGGCGCGAAGTTCTACGGGCTCGAGTTCCAGGACCAGCCGGTGCTCGCCATCGACCGCGTCCTCTACTACGGCGAGCCGGTCGCGCTCGTCGCCGCGGAGCACCCCGAGCAGGCCCGCCGGGCCGCCGAGCGCATCCGTGTCGAATACGAGCTGCTCGAGCCGGTCGCCGACATGGAGCGGGCGACGGAGCTGATCGACCTGCACCCCGACAAGCCGACGCGCGGACACGGCTACTTCGACGATCCTCGGCCGAACGTCGTGCGCCACATGCGCATCCGCCACGGCGACCCCGAAGCGGCCGGCGACGTCTCGGTGACCGGGGTCTACGACATCGGCATCCAGGATCAGGCGTTTCTCGGGCCCGAGTCCGGCCTCGCCGTGCCGGACGGGGAAGGCGGGGTCGACATCTACGTCGCGACGCAGTGGCTGCACGTCGACCGCGCTCAGGTCGCGCCGTGCCTCGGCCTGCCGCTGGACCAGGTTCGGATCCATCTCGGCGGCGTCGGCGGTGCCTTCGGCGGCCGCGAAGACCTCTCGATGCAGGTGCACGGCGCGATGCTCGCGCTGCACACCAATCGCCCGGTGAAGATCGTCTACAACCGCGAGGAGTCGTTCACCGGCCATGTGCACCGCCATCCGGCGCGGATCTGGTGCGAGCATCGGGCGACGCGCGCAGGACGGCTCGTCAATGTGCGGATGAAGATCCTGCTCGACGGCGGCGCCTATGCCTCGTCGTCGACCGCGGTCACCTCGAACGCAGCGTCGTTCGCGATCGGCCCGTACGAGTCGCCGAACGCGCTGATCGAGTCGACGGCCGTCTACACCAACAACCCGCCGTGCGGCGCGATGCGCGGCTTCGGCGCCGTGCAGACGTGTTTTGCAGGCGAGGCGCAGATGGACAAGCTCGCCGCGGCGCTCGACATCGATCCGATCGAGCTGCGGCTGCTGAACGCTCTCGCGCCGGGCGACGTGCTGCCGACCGGCCAGCGAATCGCCGGCTCGCTGCCCGTCGCCGAGACGATCCGCGCTGCCGCCGCGCTCGAGCCGCCACCGGCCGAGCCGTTGCCTCGCGACGTGCTGCGTCTCCCTGGAGGAGCCGGCAACACGACGAACGGCGAAGGTGTCCGCCGGGGAGTCGGCTTTGCGGTCGGCTTCAAGAACATCGCCTACTCCGAAGGGTTCGACGACTACTGCTCCGCACGCGTGCGCCTGCTCACGGACGGCTCGGCCGAGGTGCATTGCGCAGCCGCGGAGGTCGGGCAGGGCGTCACCGGCGTGATCCTGCAGGTGGCGCGCACGGAGCTCGGCCTCGACGACGTGCGGCTCGCACCCGGGCAGACGGCGGGGGTCGGCTCGGCCGGCTCGGCATCCGCCTCCCGGATGACGTGGATGGCAGCCGGAGCGGTTCGCGATGCGTGCCGGGCCGCGCTCGAGGAGCAGGGACGCCGGGCGGGCGAGGAGATCGACGTCGAGCGCATCTACCGGCATGCGCGCACGACGCCGCTCGATCCCGGAGACAGGCCAGATCACCGGCGAACGCGCGCACGTCGCGTTCGCGGCGTGCGCGATGAAGGTCGTCGCCGAGGTCGACGTCGATCTCGGCCTGACGCGCGTCGTCTGGATCGGTGCCGCCCAGGACGTCGGCAAGGCGATCAACCCGCAGCAGGTCGAAGGCCAGATCGAGGGTGGCACCGCGCAGGGCCTCGGTCTCGCGCTGATGGAGGAGATCCAGACCCACGACGGCCTGATCACGAACGCGCAGCTTCACCGACTACCTGATCCCGACGGCGCTCGACATGCCGCCGGTCGAGTCGGTGCTGATCGAGGACCCGGAGCCCGACGCGCCCTACGGCGTCAAGGGCGTCGGCGAGCCGCCGACCGTCGTCTCGACCGCCGCGATCGTCTCGGCGCTCCGCGCGGCGACGGGCCGCGAGCTGACGCGCGTCCCGGTGAAGCCCGACGACATCTGCCTGGCGTCGGACACCTAGCGGCGCGCCGCTCACCCGTGGCTGACCGCGCTCTCCCGTTCCAGCTCCGGCATCTCCGTCGGTTCCCTGCCGCACGACCGTCGCCACCGAGACGACGACGATCGCCGCGCCGATCAGGAGGCGCCACGTCAGCTGCTCGCCCCGGAAGAGCACGCCGAGGGTGATCGCGACGACCGGGTTCACGTACGCATACGTCGCGATCAGCCCGAGCGGCGCGTTCGCGAGCAACCAGACGTAGGCGGTGTAGCCGATGATCGAGCCGAAGATGACGAGGTAGACCCAGCCTGCGATCGACGCCGCCGACGGCGAGAAGTGATGCACGGTCAACAGCGAGAACGGGAACATGATCAGGCCGCCGGCGAGCATCTCGAACGACGTGGCGGCGAAGGGATCGTCGGGCATCGTCAGGCGCGACGAGAGAAACGAGCCCGTCGCCCACATCACCGCCGAGCAGACGCAGAGCGCGATCCCCCACCAGGTCGCGCCGCCCGAGGGCTGCGCGAGCACGGCCACGCCGGCGAAGCCGACGCCGACGCTCGCGAGTGCCTGCCAGGGCAGCCGTTCGTGGCTGGCCAGCCGCAGCACGACGAGCCAGAGCGGCACCGAGGCGATGATCAGCGACGCCAGGCCGGTTGGGACGTTTCGCTCCGCGAAGAACAGCACGGCGTTCGCGCCCGGCAGCAGGCAGCCGACCACCACGCACGACGTGAATGCCCGGCGCGACATGCGCAGCGATCCACCGCGCGCCGTGACGATCAGCGCCATCAGCGTGCCTGCAGTGATGAAGCGCGTCGAGACGGCGAAGAGCGGTGGAATCGTCTCGCCGGCGTAGGCGATGCCGAGATACGTCGAGCCCCAGATCACGTAGACCGTGACGAGCGCGGTCCAGACCTTCGCGTTCTTCGACACCTCCTACCGAACGAGCGAGAGTGCCGCGCCGATTCCCAGCAGCACGATTCCGATCGCCCTCGGTGTCGAGATCGCGATCTGGTCGACCCCGAACAGGCCGAAGCGGTCGATCACGACACCCATCACGAGCTGGCCGGCGATCAGGATCCCGATCACCGCGGTCGCGCCGATCCGCGGCTGGGCGAACGTGATCGAGCCGACGACCGTCAAGCCCATCAGGCCGCCGAGCCACATCCACGCCGGCGTGTCGCCGACGTGGTGCAGCCCGCCCAGCCCACCGCGGGCCGCGAGCAGGATCGCGACCGAGAAGACGAGCTGCACGGCCGTTGCGAACGTCAGCGCCTCGACGACGCCGACCGCGCCGCCGAAGCGGCCCATCACCGCAACCTGAACCGAGCCCGCCAGGCCCGCGAGCACAGCGAGCGCGACTGCGACTCCGGTCACGCGGCGCTCTCGTCTCCCTGCCAGAGGCTGAAGCTCGTGCCCTCCGTGTCCTTGCATGCTGCGAACCAGCCGTGTGTCGGGACCGGCTGCTTCTCGTCGGCACTTCCGCCCAGCTCTCGTACCTTGGCGATCGAGGCGTCGATGTCGTCGGTGTCGAAGTAGACGACGGGGCCGATGCCCGGTGTCTCGGACGGCATCACGGCGCCGCCCTGGTCTTCGCCGGTCTGGAACATGCGGTAGTCGAACTCCTCCATCGTGCTTGCGCCGATGTTCCAGCCGAACAGCCCGTTCCAGAAGCCGGCCGCCCGATCGACGTCCGCGGCGTGCAACTCGAAATGAACGATCTTTCCCGCCATGGTTAGGCTCCTTTCACTCCAACGAAGGGGACAGCGATGGTCAGAGTGGTCGTACTCTACGACGAGGCGCCGGAGCCAGAGCGCTACGCGCAGCACGTTGCGCTCTGCCGGTCGGTCCCGGGCGCGACGTTCCGCCACGGGCCGGTCTTCGGCGCGCCGGTGGGCGAGCCACAGCATCAGCTACTACGCCGAGTTCGAGTGGCCGGACGAGGAGTCGTTCAAGGCGGGCGATTCGTCCGCCGAGTTCGCGGCGACCGCGCAGGACGCCTGGCGATGGGGCGGAGGTTCAGCGTCGAGTTCGCGCGGCTCGAAGCGCTCTAGCCCACCTACGCGAAGCGGGGCTTGCGCTTCTCGCGCACGGCCGCAACGCCTTCGTGCACGTCGGGCCCTGCCAGGTCGAGGAACTCGAGCGCGAGCGACGCGTCGAAGGCAGGCCCGGCGGCACGCAGCCAGTTGTTGAGTGCGAGCTTCGTGTGGCGGATCGCCGGCTGGGAGCCCTCGGCGAGCCGCGTCGCGATCTCGAGCGCGCGCGGCTCGAGCTCGTCCTCGGCGACGCAGAGCGAGACGAGCCCGATGCGCTCGGCCTCGACGCCGTCGAGCGGCTCGCACAGCAGCAGGTGGTACTTCGCCTTCGCGAGGCCGCAGAGCAGCGGCCAGACGATCGCCGCGTGGTCGCCCGCCGCAACGCCCAGCTTCGTGTGGCCGTCGACGATCCGCGCGGCCGGCGTCGCGATCGAGATGTCGGCGAGCAGGCCGACGGCCAGCCCTGCGCCGACGGCCGGCCCGGTGATCGCCGAGACGATCGGCTTGGAGCAGCCGATCAGGTTGTAGACGAGGTCGCGCGCCTCGTGGAAGACCCGGGCGCGCGCGGCGGCGTCGTCCGCGATCTCGAGCACGAGGTCGAGGTCGCCACCGGCGCTGAATGCTCCGTCCGCGCCGCGCACGATCACCGCGCGCGTCTCGTCGTCCGCGTCGATCGTCTTCCAGACGGCCGCGAGCTCTCCGTGCATCGCACCGCTGACCGCGTTCAGTCTTCCGGCCGCCCGCAGCGTCAGTCGCAGCACGTGCTGCGCCGGGCGATCGAGCTCGAGGCTCGGGTAGGCGGCGTAGGCGTCCACGTGAGGCTGACTCTAGACCGCGTATGGTTGGCGCGTGTCCGAGGTCGAGATCACGCGCGACGGTGCAGTCCTGACGATCACGCTCAACCGTCCCGACGTTCTCAACGCGCTCAACCGCGCCGTGCACGCCGGCCTCGCGGCGGGGCTCGCGGAGGCGAAGGATCCGGCGGTTCGCGCGGTCGTGATCACCGGCGCAGGCCGCGGCTTCTGCGTCGGGCAGGACCTCCAGGAGTTCGGCTCCGGAGCCGGCGACGTCGCGCAGAACCTGCGCGACAACTATCACCGCAACGTGCTCGCGATTCGCGCGCTCGAGAAGCCGGTGATCGCAGCGGTCAACGGCGCCGCCGCCGGCGCGGGCATGTCGCTGGCGCTCGCGTGCGACGCGCGGATCGCCGCCGACTCGGCGAGCTTCGTCCCGGCCTTCATCAAGATCGGCCTCGTTCCCGACTCGGGTGGCACGTGGCTCGTGCGCCGGCTGCTCGGCACCGCGCGCGCCTTCGAGTGGCTCACCACGGGTCGCCGGGTCGAGGCAGAAGAGGCGCGTATCTGGGGGCTCGTCAACGAGGTCGTCCCAGCGGACGAGCTTCTGACCCGCGCGCGCGAGGTCGCGGAGCTCTTCGCCGCGATGCCGACGCGTGCCGTCTGGCACACGAAGCGGCTGCTCGACGCCGCGGAGGGCTCGACCTTCGAGGAGCAGCTCGAGCTCGAGGCGCAGGACGCAGGCCGAGCTGACGAGGACGCCGGACTTCGCCGAGGGAGTGGCGGCGTTCCTCGAGAAGCGCGACGCGCAGTTCACCGGCGCCGATGTCGACTGGCCGCATCCCGATTCGGCTCGTCGTCAACGACGACCTGCAGCGCTGGCGGCTCACGGTCGCGCTGCGCTGGCTGCTCGCGCTGCCGCACCTGGTCGTGCTGACCCTCTGGACGTATCTCGCGATTCCGGTCGCGATCGTCAACTGGGTGATCGGCGCTCGCCCGCGGTCGCCCGTCGAGTCGACTGCATTCCTGGGTGACACGGCTGCGTTCGCTACCAGGCACATGTCTACGCCTACGTGTACTTCGTCGCAGATCCCTACCCGTCGTTCCGCGGCTGGTACGGCACGTATCCCGTCGATCTCGTCGTCGCACCGGCCGCCGATCAGGCGCGGTGGAAGACCGCGTTCCGCCTCCTGCTCGTTCTGCCCGCCTACGTGCTCACCACCGTGCTCGGCTACGTGCTGGTGGTCGTCGCGTTCCTCGGCGCGCTCGTATGCGCTCGTGACCGGCCGGTATCCCCGCGGCTTTCGCGACCTCAGCGCCTACTGCATCCGGTACCAGGCTCAGACTTACGCGTACCTCCTGCTTCTCACCGACCGCTACCCGACACTCGCGAGCGGAAGCGGCTACCAGTTCGAGAGAGGAACGCAATGATCGATCAACAGCATCCGAGTCGCACCCGATCGGCCTGATCGTCGACGACGATCTGAGACGCAGCCGGCTCACGGTCTTCTTCCGCTTGCTGCTCGCGATCCCGCTGGCGATCTGGCTCTCGATCTGGGGGATCGCCGTGTATGCCGCAGTGCTGATCGCCTGGCTCGTCGCGCTCTTCACCGGGCGCGTTGCCCGAGGGGCTGCACGAGTTCATCGCCCGCTACCTGCGAGCGCTGACGCATCTGTCGTCGTATCTGCTCCTGCTCGCCAATCCCTGGCCGCCGTTCGGCGGCACGCCGGGCTGAGTATCCCGTCGACCTACGCGTCGACCCCGCGGCGTCGCAGAGCCGGCTGACCGTCTTCTTCCGCCTGCTGCTCGCGATCCCGGCGCTGTTTCTCTGTTACGTCTTCCGGCTCGTCAACCAGGTGATCGCGTTCCTCGGCTGGTTCTACTGCCTCTTCACGGGCCACATGCACCGCGGGATGCGAGACATGAGCGCGTGGATGCTCCGGTACGAGGTGCAGACCTACGGCTACATGTTCCTGCTGACCGGCCGCTATCCGAGCCTGTCGGGCGCACCGACCGCCTAGCTACAAGGCAAGCGCCGCAGAGCGACGCGGCGATCGAGAGCGGCACGAGGACGAGCCCGAGCAACGTGTAGCGGCGCACGCTCGGCCGCGCGCCGTTGCTGCGAGCGACGCGCAGCCAGAGGACGGCGGAGAGCGAGCCGGTGACGGCGAGGTTCGGGCCGAGGTTGAGCCCGATCAGGAGGGCGCGCGAGTGAGCGGGCGCTTTCGCGGACAGCAGCATCGCCGCCGGCAGGTTGTTGAGGCAGATCGCGGCGATCGCACCCGTCGCAGCGGTCTGCCAGCTGTCGAACGAGTTGACGAGGTGCTCGGGCCCGTGCCACCAGCGTCCGATGGCGCCGACCGCGACAGCGAGCAGGAACAGGCCGATCAGCACCCGCGGGTCGGCGGTTGCGAACACGCGGGCACGAGAGATGCGAGCGAGGAGCACGACGGCGATGCCGACGATGAGCACCGGCAACGCGGGCGACGCGAGAGCGAGCACGAGGAGCGTCGAGACGGCCGACTCCGCCGGCGCCGAGACCGAAGTGCGCGGGCACGGCCTCGGGTGCCTGCCCGGCGGGAGCACCGAGGGCGCTCCAGAACGCGATCGTCAGGATCAGCGTCGTCGTCACGACCGAAGCGATTGCGGCAGGCCACATGTGTGCGAGAAAGGTGGCGCCGGAGACGCGCTCGTGATGCAGCACGATCAGATTCGTGAGGTTCGATCCGGGCAGGAAGAGGGATGCGGCATTCGACATGAACACGGTCCCGTAGAGGAACGGTGCTTCGTCGACTCCACGGTGCCGCGCGAGATGCAGAAGGACCGGAGTGAGAAAGAAGACCGAGGTGTCGAGGTTGAGCACCGCGGTGACGACCGCGACGAGCCCGAGCGCTGCGACGAGGAGCGCCCGCGGTGGAAGCGGCAGCTGAGAGAGCCGGGCGCCTGCGGCAGCGAACAGGCCGTCGCGCTCGGCCACGACGCCGACGAGCAGCAGGCCCGTGACGAGGGCGAATGCAGGCCAGGCCTGCGAGGCAGCTGCGCCTACGCCGGCCAGCACAACGGTCGAGACTAGCCGAGAGTGCTCAGGATCTCGGGCGGCTCCGGCCAGCGGCCCTCACGCTGCTTCGAGAACACGAGCGAGTCGTCGACGAAGACGTCGAACTGGCTCTTGTCTCCCGGTGCGATCTCGGCCGTGTGCCCCGTGGCGCCGATTTCGGCTGCGAGACTCGCAGCCCGTTCGTCGTACCCGCTTCAGACGGGGCAGTAGAGGATGCGTGCGTGCGCCACAGGCCCGAGTTTACTCGCCCGCGGTGACCCCGGGCATCAGGGCTGCTTGTGCTCGAAGACGGTCTTCGTGCGTTTCTGGTCGAGCTTGCGGATGACGAAGATGTCTTGCTCGGAGACTGCTCCGACGTAGCTCTTGACGAAGAACTGCGCCGAGCCGTCGGCCGGCCCGCACGTGACGTACGTCCTTCCCTGGAGGCGCTCGACCGCACAGAAGATGTGAGTGCCGCCCACCGTTGCGACAGTTCCCACCGGGGCTCGGAACGTCCCGCCCGCCGCCGTCGGGCTCGGGTAGGTCCCGCCGGAGCCGGACGGCTCTGCTTCGCGCTTGACCTGCAGCGGTGTCGAGGACTGTGAGGCCTTGAGGACGAGCAGGGCCGTGTTCGCAACGGCGAAGCTGTAGCTGCCCGGCCGGGGTGAGAGGCTGCCCTCGCCGCAGACGATCGTCGTCGGGCCGCCCGTCGCGGAGACGGCGCAATGCAGCTTTGTGCCGGGAACCGTCATCTGGGCGCCCGGGCCCAGCCTCAGCAAACGCCCGGCCGACCGGTCGCCGGCCGATTCTGCGCCGCCCGCCACGCTCGCCGCCGCGAGCGCGGCGGCAACGCCCAGGCCGGCGGCGCCGACGAGCCGTCGCCGAACGTGAGAGTTACGAGCAGGGGCCGCCGCCGTCATGCCCCGAAAGTACTGCATTTTGTGCTCGTGACGGCGGCGGCCGCCCGCTTAGGAGCCGATCAGAGCCGGCGTTTCGACGAGCCCCTCCCGTGGATCGATCGGGCCGAGGTTCTCGACGATCTCGAAGCGGCCGCCTCGAGCCTGGGCGATGTACATGTTCAGGCGCAGGTGGTGCTGGCCGGGCGCCATTGCCGCAGGCCCGCCCGGGCCTTCGTCGATCCGGGAGTGGTCGAGGGCGGCGACCACGTCGTCCTGGGTGAGCGAGCCTGCCTCCGTGACCGCGGCGGCCCACAGCCGAAGGCCGCGGTAGAGGCCCGAGCACGCGCTGCCGCCCGTGAACTTGGCGTCGCCGGGATAGAGCGCGTCGTACCGCTCGAGCAACTTGCGGCTGAACGGGTCGGAGACTGCCTGGTAATAGTCGAGGCAGCCGTAGAGGCCCTCGACGTGGACGGCCGGCACCATGTTCAGGAAGTTCTCGTCGAAGTACGTGCAGACGAGCTGCCCTCCGCGCTGCGTGAAGCCGGACTCGTACAGCTCGGCGAAGAACGGCGTCAGGCCGGGCGGGACGATCGTGTTGAACACGGCGTCGGCGCCGCTCGCCGTGATCTTCTCGACAATCTCGCGGTAGTCCATGTGGTCGAGCGGGAAGTACTCCTCGCCGACGATCGAGCCCCCGTTCGCGGCAACGACCTCTTTGACGCGCGCGTTCAGCACGTGGGGCCAGATGTAGTCGGCCGACGGCAGATAGAAGGTCTTCGCACCGGTCTCACGCATCAGCCACGGAATCAGCGGATCGACCTGCTGTGCCGGCACCGGCCCGGTGCAGAAGATCAACGGGTCCGACTCCTGCCCCTCGTATTGCTCGGGGTAGATGTAGAGCGTCTCAGCCTCGACGACGACCGGGCCTTTGATCGCCTGTCTCGTCGAGCTGTAGATGCCGCCGAAGACGACATCGACCTGATCACGCCCGACGAGCTTCGCCGCCTTGGCGGCGGCCACGTCGTCGTCGGTCGCGCTGTCCTCCAGGACGAGGACAAGTGGCCGCCCGAGCAGGCCACCCTCGGCGTTGAGCTCGTCGATGACCAGCCGGGCCACATTTGCGTTCGCAAGCCCGATGAACGAAAGCGGGCCTGTCTGATCGGCGATCACTCCGACCTTGATCGGAGCGATCCGCGGTGATTCCGCCATGACTCCTCCTTGATGCGTTGCCGGACGCCCTGCGGCCGGCCGGCAACACCCGTCGTGTGCATCGACTGTGCAACGACTGCATCCGCCCGCACATCGGGCGAATGCCCTAGATCGTCTTGAACTGCTCGAACGGCTGGCGGCAGCTCTCGCACCAGCGGATCGAGCGGCACGGTGTCGGGCCGAAGATGTTCTCGAGCCGGGTCTCGGTCGATCCGCAGTAGGGACAGCGGAACGCCTTCGACTGCAACTGCACGAGCGTCGTCGGACCCGCGCTGCGCGGCGTGGGCGGGGCGAAGCCCGCAGCACGCAGCTTCTCCCGGCCGGAAACGGTGATCCGGTCGGTCGACCACGAGCCGTCCATGATCACCGCGATCTCGGGCTCCGCGCCGAGTGCCGCGACGCTCGATTCCAGCGCGCGCGTCATCGCGTCGAGCGCCGGGCAGCCGAGAAACGTCGGGGTGAACTCGATGCGAACGCGATCTCCGTCGACGGTCACGTCGCGGATCACGCCGAGGTCGACGAGCGAGATGACCGGGATCTCGGGGTCGGGGATCTCGTCGAGTGCGGCCCAGACGGCCTCGGCCGTTACCACTGCGCGCCCGGAATCGATCGCCGTACCTCGGTCATCGTGTCCCAGAGGCCCGCGAGCTCCGGCAGGTGCGTGCCGCGCTCGATCACCGTCACCGGTTCGAGGCCGATTCGCCGAACGAGTTCGGGGCGCTGTTCGGGCTCGAGCACGCCGAGCGCAAGCGGCCACAGCTCCTCGACGGCCTCCCGGAACCGTGGCTCGTCGCGAAGTCGCGCCGCCCAGAGCTCCGCGTGCAGCCGGTGGTAAGTCTCTTCACGGTCGATCTTCGCCGCCAGGCCCGCCAGTTCGGCATCGTCCGACTGCATCAGGCTGTTGATGCGGATGCGGTCGGCCTCTTCGTAGAGATAGCGCCGGGCGATCGTGTGCGCCCACTCGAGCAGATGCAGTTCGACGAGCGGCGCGCAGCGGTAGTCGTCCGGCTCCCGGTCGAACGCGAGCGCGTCGGCGTCGGTGGCGAGCTCCAGGGCTGCGAGTTCGTACAGCGCACGCGCATGTCCGATCTCGTTCTGCGCGATCGACGAGAACGCAACGTCCTCCTCGAGCGTCGGCGCGATCCCGGTCCATTCCGAGTCGCGCCAGCCGAGGATCAGCTCGTCGTCAGCGAGGCTCAGGAGCTGCTGCGCCCGCGCGTTCACGTGCCTCCTTCAACCGGGACTTGATCGAGTAGCCGTCCACCCGGCGGTACTTGAGGTCGAACTCGTCGGCCCACTCGGTGATCGCATGGATCGACTCGCGTGGCACGAGCCACAACGCCTCGGACTCGCCGCGGCGGCCGTATTGCTCGCGGGCCCACGCGTCGGCGAACGCGGCATCCGGCGCCTCGACCGACCCCGCGTGCTGGAACGCCTGGCCCTTCCGCTCCTGTCGAAAGACCTCGAACAGCATCAGGCCGCAAGAGCGTCGCGCACCCATTGCTCCTGCTCGAGGAAGCGGGCACGGAAGGCGAGCCGGTCCTGTGAGCGCGGGCCGTGGCCGGTGACGACCGACTTGAGCTCGGCCCAGTCCGGTTCGGAGTAGGTCCAGACGCCGTCCTCGCCGCGTTGCAAATTCGGGTCGGGCACGGTGAGGCCGAGCTCCCAGATTTGCGGCACGTATCCCTCGAGGAATTGCTGGCGCGCCTCCTCGTTGCCCTGCGATTTGATCCGCCAGACGTACATCGGATCGTCCTCACTCGGGATCGGGTTGCCGTGGAACTGCATCAGCGGGCCCCACCAGCGGTCGAGGGACTCCTGAACGAGCTCACGCTGGGCATCGGTGCCGGTCATCAGCGCGAGGATCACGTCCCGGCCGTGGAGGATGTGGAACGACTCCTCCCAGCAGATCTTCTTCATGATCCGGGCGTACGGGGCGTAGGAGCATTTGAGCAGCGCCTTCTGCGAGATGATCGCCGCCGCGTCGACGAGCCAGGCGATCACCCCGACATCACCCCACGTCTTCGTCGGGTAATGGAAGACGTTGTGGAACTTGCTCTTGCCCGAGAGCAGGTCGGCGAACATGGCGGCGCGCGGCTTGCCGAGATCCTCGGCGACGCGGTAGAGCAGCTGGGCGTGCCCGACCTCGTCCTGCACCTTGGCCGTCAGGGCGAGCTTCCGCTGCAAGGTCGGCGCCTTCAGGATCCACTCGCGTTCGGGGAGCACGCCCATCAGCTCGCTGTTGGCGTGCATCTCGATGAACTTGAGCAGCTTCTGCCGGTAGTCGTCCGGCAGCCAGTCCGTCGCCTCGACCTGCCCGCCGTCCTGCACCTGCGCCAGAAATTCCTGCGTCCGAGCGTCCACCGCTGAGCCTCCCTACCGATCGTTAGGCTGGGAATCATAGATGTCGTCGAGGCGCGAGGAGCTGACCCGAATCGCTGCGCGGCTCTTCGCAGAGCGCGGCTACCAGGGCACGTCGCTCGCCGACCTGGCGGACGCGCTCGGCATGCAGAAGCCCTCGCTCTACCACCACATCGCGTCGAAAGAGGACCTCCTCTGGGAGATCGCCTGGGAGGGTGCCGAAGCCTTCCACACGGGGCTCGACGGCGTGCCCGCGGATGCCCCCGCGACCGAGCGCATCCGGCTGGCGCTGCGGGCGCATCTCGCCGTGGTCGCAGGCCAACTCGACATCGCGACCGTCTTCGTGCGCGAGTGGCGTTACCTCGAGGGACAGCGGCGCGACCGCTTCGTCGCCGAGCGCCACCGCTACGAGGAGCGCGTTCGTGCCCTCTATCGCGAGGGGGTCGAGGGCAGCGAGCTGCGCACGGATCTCGACGTCGCGACCGCCGCATTGCTCTTCCTGTCCGCGGCCAACTGGGCCTACACCTGGCTTCGCCCCGGCTCGAACACGGACCAGCTCGCCGACCGGCTCTACGCCACGTTGCTCGACGGCATGCGCGGTTACGCGACCCCGGACTGAGCGAGCGCGAACCGCGCGCGCGTTCTCCACCTCCCGCCGGTCTCGTCCTCTTCGATCAGCACGATCTCGTGCGCCCGGGCGGCGATCGGCAGCGCAAGCTCGAGGTCGGGGTCGAGCGGTGTCTCGCTGATCGTGAGGTGAGGGATCACCTCGTCGAACGCTCCTTCGTAGGGCGGGAACTCCGGCCAGCGCCGCCAGACCGCCGCCGTCAGGTCGGCGAAGCGCTGAGCCGGATCGGGACGCAGGCAGACGTGGCCGTCCTCGAATCGCTCAAGCCGGTCGAGGGTGAAGTCGAACGCGGAGAACTTCTCGAAGAGCCGGCGCAGCGCGCTTTCGTCGACCGCCTCCGGCGACATGAATGGAAAGAGGATCGTCACGTGCGCGGGCACACCGCGCGCCGCGGACCAGTCGTGACCGAGCCGGATCGCTCCGACGGCGGCCTCGGCCTCCGGCACGGGAGCGATGAGGGCGGTTCGGCGTGTCATGCTCGCAAGCGTGAAGCGCGCCCTCCTGATCGTCAATCCCTACTCGACGCACGTGACGGGCGCCCGGATCACCGAGGTCGAGAACGCGCTGCGCGAACGGATCGACCTGCGGACCGAGTTCACCCAGCGTCCGGGCCACGCCACCGAGCTCGCGGCCGACGGAGCGGCGTCGGACGTCGACGCGATTCTCGTCTTCTCGGGCGACGGCACCTACAACGAGGCGTTGAACGGGGCGGACGGGGAGGTTCCGTTCGGGTTCCTGCCGGGCGGAGGCACGAGTGTCCTGCCGCGCGCGCTCGGCGTGCCGCGCGATCCGGTCGAGGCCGCTCGAGCTGCGGGCGCGGCGATCGCTGGGTCGCGGTTGCGCCGGATCTCCCTGGGATCCGTGAACGGCCGGCGTTTCTGCTTCTCCGCCGGGGTCGGCTTCGACGCGGAGGCCGTGCGCCGCCTCGATGCTCTCGGGCGCGCTCCCGGCGGCGCTCGCCCGGGCGACCTGGCGTTCATGCGCGCGATCGGGAAGATGATCTTCGAGCGGCGCGGCCGGTGGGGCCCGCAGCTCGAGATCGAAGGCGTGGGGCGCGCCGCCTTCGTGCTCGTTGCGAACGGCGACCCGTACTCGTACGTCGGCTCCGTGCCGTTGCGGATCGCACCTCGAGCACGCTTCGAAGCCGGCATCGACTTCGTCGCGCCGACACGGGTGCGCGCGCGCGATGTGCCGATCATCCTCTCCTGGATCGTGCGCGGGAACGGCTACGCAGACTGGGTGATGACCGGGCACGATCTCGATCGCATCGAGGTCCGGTGCGACTGTCCGTTGCCCGTTCAGGCAGACGGCGAGGATCTCGGGGACTTCGACAACGTCGTTTTCGAGGCACGACGCGATGCGGTTTCGGTGCTGGTGTAGGCCGTTGAGCTAGGCCTCAGGTACCTTCCGCCCCGCATGGCCTCCATCGACGCCCTGCGGCACACCACGAGCCTGGCGGAGAGCGAGCTCCTCGAGCTGTATCGCCGCATGGTGCTGCTGCGCACCTTCGACGAGCGTGCCGTCGTGTACCAGCGCCAGGGCCGCATCGGGACGTACGCGATCGCCTGGGGTCACGAGGCGATTCAGGCCGGCGCGACGTTCGCGCTCGGCGACGACGACTGGATCTTTCCGTCCTATCGAGAGGGTGCGATCGGGCTCGTGCGCGGCATGCCGGCGGAGACGATTCTGCAGTGGTGGCGTGGGCATCCGTCCGGCTGGTGGAGCCCGGCCGACTGGAACATCGCTTCGATCTGCGTCCCGATCGCGACGCACGTCCCCCACGCGGCCGGTCTGGCCTGGGGCAAGAAACTCCGCGGCGAGAAGGCCGTCGCGATGGCGTTCTTCGGCGACGGTGCGACGAGCGAGGGCGCATTCCACGAAGGTGTGAACTTCGCGGCCGTGATGAACGCGCCGGCGGTGTTCGTCTGCAACAACAACCAGTGGGCGATCTCGACGCCGATCGAGGCGCAGACGCGGGCCGAGACGCTCGCGGACAAGGCTGTGGGCTACGGCATCCCGGGCGTTCGGGTCGACGGCCTGGATGTGCTCGCCGTCTACGAGGCAGCCCGGGAGGCCGTCGAGCGGGCTCGCGCCGGTGGCGGGCCGACGCTGATCGAGGCCGTGCACTACCGCGCGGCGCCGCACGGCACCGCAGACGACCCGCGCGCGTACATCGATCTTGCGCGCGTCGAGGAGGAGCGCGCGAACGAGTGCGTCGGAAGGTACGAGAGGTTCCTGCGCGATGCGGGGCTCCTGAACGAACAGCTCGTCGCGTCACTGCGCTCGGACGCCGAGGACCTGATGCGCGCCGCGATCGCCGCCGCCGAAGCCGAGCCGCCGCCTGACCCGGAGTTGCTCTTCTCGCGGGCCTATGTCGATCCGCCACCGAACCTTCGCCATGGCTGACCTGACGCTCGTCGAAGCGGTCAACGACGCGCTCCACACGGAGCTCGCGCGTGACGACAACGTGCTCGTGCTGGGTGAGGACGTCGGCCGCGCAGGTGGCGTCTTTCGCGCCACGGCCGGGCTGCGCGACCGATTCGGCGCCGACCGCTGCGTCGACACTCCGCTCGCGGAGGCCGGCATGCTCGGTGCTGCAGTCGGCCTGTGCATGGCAGGTTGGCGCCCGGTGGTCGAGATGCAGTACGACGCGTTCTCCTATCCGTGCCTCGACCAGCTGATCACGCACGTCGGCCGCTACCACTGGCGCACGAGCGGCCGCATGGAGTTTCCGATCACGATCCGCATGCCGTATGGTGGCGGCGTCCGCGCGCCCGAGCTGCACGACGACTCGCCCGAGACGTACTACGTGCACACGCCCGGGATCAAGGTCGCGATTCCGTCCACTCCTGCCGATGCGAAGGGGCTCCTTGCTGCGGCGATCCGCGATCCGGATCCGGTCGTGATCTTCGAGCCGAAGTTCGTCTATCGCACGGCGCGCGGCGAGGTGCCGGAAGGCGACCACGTCGTGCCACTCGGCCAGGCGCGGATCGCGCGAGCGGGAACCGACGTGACCTTGATCGCGTACGGCGCGATGGTGCCGGTGTGCGAGCGAGCGGCGGGCGAGCTCGCCGGCGAGGCGTCATGCGAGGTCGTCGACATCCGGTCGCTGCGCCCGCTCGACGAACAGACGATTCTCGCGTCCGTCGCGAAGACGGGCCGCGTCGTGATCGTGCACGAGGCGCCGCGCACGGTCGGCTTCGGCGCGGAGCTCGCGGCGGTCATCGCCGAGAAGGCCATCTTCGACCTGCAGGGCCCGGTGCTGCGTGTGACGGGGTTCGACGTTCCTTACCCGTACTGGACGATCGAGGACTCCTACGTTCCCTCCGCCGCCCGCGTCGCCGCCGCCGTGCGCACGTTCTTCTGAGCACACGCCTTCGGCTCTGGCTCGAGCGCGACCGGCGCGGCGCCGGCTACCACCTTCGTGACGCGGCAACCGGTGAGCGGGTGGGGTGGGACGACCCGCGCGTTCGCGTCGTGCCGGTCGCGGGAGTCTCGTTCCGCCCCGAGGCGGTCGCCGACGCGTCCTTCGACCCGGGACGGCGCCTCGCGCTCATGCCTGAGCCCACGAACGAGCACGACCCGAACGCCGTTGCCGTCTGGAACGAGGAGCGCACGCTCCAGGCCGGGTACGTGCCGCGTGACGTGGCGCCCGACCTGAACGGGAACGAGCAGGCCGTGTCGCTCTGGCGCGCCGGCGAGGGCCTGCGCATCCTGCTCGTTCCTGCCGACGCCTGGATCGGGCGGCCGCGCAGGTAGCCTCGGCGCCGTGCCGTACGAGTTCAAGCTGCCCGACCTCGGCGAAGGTCTGACCGAGGGGGAGGTCGCTCGCTGGCTCGTCGCCGAAGGCGACGAGATCGCCGAGGACCAGCCGCTCGTCGAGATCCAGACCGACAAGACGACGGTCGAGATCCCCTCCCCTGCGGCGGGGACGGTGACGAGCATCCGTGTCGCCGAGGGCGACGTCGTCCCCGTCGGGACGGTGCTGGTCGTGATCGGCGGCGAAGCCGCCGGGTCGCCCGCACCGGCCGTCCGGACATGTCCCGGGGACAGTCCCCGGTACATGTCCCGACGGGACAGGTCGACCGGGTGCAGGCGACGCCGCTCGTCCGGCGGATCGCGCAGGAGCTCGGTGTGCCGCTCGAGTCGGTCGTGCCGACCGGGCCCGGTGGCCGGATCACCGAGGACGACGTGCGCGGTGCCGCGCCGCAGCCGACGACTACGACGACGACGACGGAGGGTCGCCGCGAGAAGGTGCGCGGCGTCCGCCGGCAGATCGTGGAGCACCTGACCCGCGCGCACCGTGAGGTGCCCGTCGGTCACCTACGTCGAGGAATGCGACTTCTCGAACGTCGACCTGGCGCAGCTCCTCCCGACCGTGCTGCGGGCGACCGCGCTCTCGCTGCACGAGTTCCCCGAGCTGAACGCGCGCCTCGAGGGTGACGAGATCGTCTATCTCGACCGCTATGACCTCGGCGTCGCCGTGCAGACCGAGCAGGGTCTCGTCGTGCCCGTCGTGCGCGGGTGCGCCGAGCGCAGTCTCGACGAGCTGCGCGAGGACATCGACGAGCTCGCAGAGCGGGCGCGCGCGGGCAAGCTCGATGCGGCGGAGCTCCGTGGCTCGACGTTCACCGTGACGAGCGCCGGCAAGCTCGCGGGGCTGCTTCGTGACGCCGCTCATCAACCATCCCGAGGTCGGCATTCTCGGCGTTCATCGCATCGGGCCGCGACCCGTCGTGCGCGACGGCGAGATCGTCGTGCGCCCGATCGGGAACATCAGCGTCACGTTCGACCACCGGGTCGTCGACGGCGCGCGTGCCGCGCAGTTCACCCTCGCCGTGATCGCCCGGCTGGAGGCTTGAGCGGGCGGGAACGTACACTCGTGGTCGTGGGGGACTGGTACACGATCGGGATCTTCGTGGGGGTCGGCACGGCGCTCGGCCTCGCCGCGACGGCCGTCTTTCGGCGCGCGCTGGTCGGTCTCGTCATCAGCGCGGTGATCGCAGTCGCTCTCGCCCTCGCCTTCAGTGGTTGGGAGCAGGCGGTCGGCGGCCTCGCCGGCGCGGCGTGCGGCGCGCTCGGCTCGGCGCCGCTCGTCGCAGGCGCGTTGCGGCGCGGCGGGACGCGCGGCGGGACCTCGATCCTGCTCGGGATCGTCGCGCTCGTCGGCGCCGCGCTCGCGTTCGTTCCTGTGGTCGGCTACCTCGAAGCGGTCGCCGTGCCGATCCTCGGCGCGCGCGTGCGGCGCCGCTCTCCCGACACTCACGCCGGTCTGCGCACCCTCGCGCGGGACTGAATGGCGCCGCCGAAGCCCGTCGTGCTGGTCGTGATCGACGGTCTCACGCCGTCGATGTTCGAGAGCGCGGATGCACCCGCGCTGCGCTTCCTCGCCGAGCGCGGCGAGTATCGCCGCGCCGCGTCGACCTTCCCGTCACTCACACCTGTCTGCCTGTCCTCGATCGCGACGGGCGCGCATCCCGACGTGCACCACATCCCGCACCTCGTCTGGTGGAACCGCGCCGAGCAGCGCATCGTCGAATACGGCTCGTCGTTCGGCGCCGTCTGGGCGGCCGGGCTCGCGCGCTCGCTGCGCGACACGATCATCGACCTGAACCTGCGCCACCTCTCGAAGGACGCCGAGACGATCTACGAGGCGCTCGAGGACACCGGCCTGACGACCGCGGCGATCAACATCACCTGCTACCGCGGTCGCACCCGCCACCTGCCGACGATCCCCGGCGTGCCCGCCGTCTACGGCCCGAAGCGGTTCTTCTGGTACTCGCTCTACGAGAGCGACCGCACCGGCTCGCCGATCGCCGTTCGCAATCGCGCGCTCGGCTCGATCGACGCCTACGCCGCGTCGGTCGGGCGCTGGCTCGTGACGCGTGACGGCTTCGACCTGCTCGTCTACTACCTGCCCGACTACGACTACGCGTCGCATGCCGCCGGGCCGGACAGCGCGCACGAAGCGCTCGCACGCAGCGACGCCGCGATCGCGGCCCTGATGGATGCAGCCGGAGGCCCGGACGCGTTTCTCGACCGCTACGCCGTCGTTCTGTGCTCCGACCACGGCCAGTCGAGAGTCGAGAACGTCGCGAGCCTCGACGTCGGCGGCGATCTCGTGACCGCGTCGAACCGCGCCGCGATGGTCTACACGCCGCGTGCGCGTGCAGTCGCCGAACGGCTCGACGCGCAACCGTCCGCCGGGATCGTGCTCTTCCGCGAGGACGGGCGCATGGTCGTGCGCCGGGACGGCGACGAGGACGAGGCGCTGCTCGACGACGTGCCGGACGGACGGGCGCGGGCCGCAGCCGCGCTCGCGAATCCCAACGCAGGCGAGGTGATCGTCTCGGCCGCTCCCGGCTGGGAGTTCGGCGACCTGGCCGGCCGCCACCATTCCGGCGGCGGCAGCCACGGGTCACTCGAGGCGGCCGACTCCGAGGTGCCGATGCTCACCGTCGGCCTCGGCCCGCCGCCGGCTTCGATCACGGGCATCAAGGAGCTCGTCGCCGCGCACTTCGGTGTGCCGGTCCGTCGTGCGACCTGACTGGGTCGATCGCCAGCTTCGCGCCCGGCGCATCTCCGACCCGCGCGTGCTCGAAGCGATGCGGGTCGTCCCACGCGAGGCGTTCGTCCCGGCCGAGGCGAGGACGCGCGCATACGACGATGCCGCCCTCGCGCTCGGTTACGGCCAGACGATCTCGCAGCCTTACGTTGTCGCACTGATTTGTCAGGCGCTCTCGCTCGAGGGCGATGAGCTCGTGCTGGACGTCGGCACCGGCTCCGGGTACCAGGCCGCGGTGCTCGACGAGCTCGCGGGCCGGGTGGTCTCGGTGGAACGGATCCCGGAGCTTGCCGAGGAAGCCCGCGGAAACCTCGCTGCGACCGGGCACGGCGCGGTGGAAGTGCTCGTCGGCGACGGCTCGCTCGGCGTGCCGCTGCATGCTCCATTCGCGGCGATCGCCGTGGCAGCCGCGGCAGCCGAGGTACCGGAGGCACTGCTCGACCAGCTCGTCCCGGGTGGCCGGCTCGTCCTGCCGCTCGGCCGGCAGCTCGTGCGCGTCACAGACGCGGGCGGCCGGTTGCGGATGGAGCGCCTTGCCCCGGTGCGGTTCGTGCCGCTCGTCACAGGTTTCCCAGGTTGACCGGTGGCGGCCTCCCCGGACACTGCCCGCAGCGTCGTGCGCTAGCCTCGCGCCAGTGTCCGTCTCCTCGCGCACGACTGCCGCGCTCCGGCGGCGGCAAACTGGATTCAGCTTGCGAAGTTCGGCGCCGTCGGGGTCAGCGGCTACGTCATCAACCTGCTGGTGTTCGCCGCACTGCTCGGCTGGGGCGCGCACATTGCGGCGGCGATCTCGTTCGTCGTCGCGGCGGCGAGCAACTACTGGTGGAACCGGCACTGGACGTTCGCCCGCAGCAAGGCAACTTCGGCGCCCAGGGGGCCCGCTTCTTGGTCGTGTCGTTGCTTGCGTTCGCGGTGAACCAGCTCTGGCTCCTCCTCTTCATCGACGTCGCTCGGCTGGCGGAAGGTGCTCTCCCAGGCGATCGCGATCATTCTCGTCACGCCGCTCAACTTCCTGGGCAACAAGCTCTGGTCCTTCCGCAAGTGAGACTCGCCGCAGTCCTCGCGCTCGCGCTCGTGCTCGTACCGGCAGCGCGCGCGGGGACATCCACGACGGTCCCGACGCCGCAGGTCCCGGCCGCCGAGTCGCAGCGATCGACGAGCGGAGAGGCGATCCAGAACTTTCTCGCGATCCCGAAGGTCGCGGCCTGGCTGAAGCGCTACCCGCCGAACCCGGTGACCGACGCGACGTTCTCGCAGGGGGTCTGGACGGTGAACGTCTGGTCGGGCAAGGCGGGCGAGATCGCGACCGGCAAGGTCGACGACGCGACGGCGTCGGTCACCGAGGCCTGGACCGGCCCGCAGGTCGCCTGGAAGATGGCGCGCGGCTACCAGGGCGCGTTCGGCGGCGTCGAAGATCAACAGCGCCTGGGTCTGGCTCTCGTTCTGCGCGTCTTTCCTGCTCGGGCTCGTCGATTGGCGACGGCCGCTGTCGGTCCGCAACGTCGACCTGCTCGTGCTGCTCTCGTTCTCGGTGTCGCTCTGGTACTTCAACCACGGCAACGTCTTCGCGGCGATGCCGCTCGCGTATCCGCCGCTCGTCTGGCTGCTCGTGCGCTGCTTCTGGATCGCCCGGTCGGACCGGCCGTCCCGCGGCGCGGCGGTCTGGCCGGTCTGGGTGCTGGCCGCGGCGACGGTCTTCCTCGCCGGCTTCCGCGTCGGCCTGAACGTTCGCGCCTCGAACGTGATCGACGTCGGCTACTCGGGCGTGATCGGCGCCGACCGCATCGCGCACGGCCAGAGCCCGTACGGGCACTTCCCGGTCGAGGACGACCGGCCCAAGTGCGGCCCGGCCGACTCCGACGGCGAGGTGCGCGACCGCATCCAGACGAACGGCCGCTGCGAGAACGCGAACCCGCTCGGCGACACCTACGGGCCGGTGTCCTACATCGCCTACCTGCCCGGCTATGCGATCTTCGGCTGGAGCGGCCAGTGGGACTCGCTGCCGGCGGTGCATTTCACCTCGATCCTCTTCGACCTGCTCGCGCTGCTCGGGCTGGCGCTCGTCGGCCGGCGCTTCGGCGGGCCTCGACTCGCGGCCACCCTCGCGTTCGCGTGGGTCGCATGGCCGTTCACGCAGTACGCGTCGAGCTCGAACACGAACGACGCGATCGCCCCGGCGCTGCTCATCTGGGGCTTCCTCGCGCTCACGAGCCCGGTCGCGCGCGGTGCTGCCGTCGCGCTCTCGGGCTGGACGAAGTTCGCGTCGCTGCTGCTCCTGCCGCTCTGGCTCGGCTATCCCGAGGCGCGGCGCGGACGCGGCTCTGGCGGTGCTCGGGTTCGCAGTCACGACGGTGCTCGTCTTCTTCGTCCTCTTCCTCGAGCCGTCGCCGTTGCACGCCGCGCGCGTCTTCTACGACCGCACCGTCGGCTTCCAGATCGGCCGCGACTCGCCGTTCTCGCTCTGGGACTGGGGGCAGTACCACGCCAAGGGCCTGCCCAACCTGCGGATCGTGCAGCGGGTGCTCGAGGTGCTGCTCGTCGTCGGCTCGCTCGCGCTCGCCTGGGTGCCGCGGCGGCGGTCGCCGCTGCGCATGGCGGCCCTGACCGGAGCTGTGCTCGTCGGCTTCGAGCTCGTCCTGACGCACTGGTTCTACCTCTACCTGCCGTGGTTCTTCCCGTTCGTCGCGCTGGCGCTGATCGCGCCGCTGCCGGGAGATGCGCAGGAAACGAAGGACGAAGAGGACGAGGTCGTTGACGCGCCGGCTTCTGCCGTCGGCTGAGGCGCTCGCCGCGGCCGGCCTGTTCCTCGCGTGCTTCGGGCTCGTCCATCGGTGGTTCTGGGCGCACGGCCAGCTGGTCGACTGGCCCACCTACCAGAACTACGGCGACGCGATCGTGCACCACGGCCGCATTCCGTATCGCGACTTCGCGGTCGAGTACCCGCCGGGCGCGCTGCCGCCGTTCATCGCGGCGGCGCCGTTCGGCGACTACGCAGGTGCCTTCGCGTGGCTGATGGCGGCCTGCGGCGTCGCCCTCGTGTTCGTCGTCGCTCGTGTCCGGCCGGCGGCGGCGTTCTTCGTCGCGCTCGCACCGGTGCTGGTCGGCTCGCTGATCCTCAGCCGTTTCGACCTCTGGCCGGCGCTGCTCGCGACCGCCGCGCTCGCGGCGCTGCTCGCCGAGCGCCACCGGCTCGGCTGGGCTCTGCTCGGTGCGGCGGTCGCCGCGAAGCTCTGGCCGCTCGTGCTCGTGCCGCTCGCGCTCGTCTGGTCGATCCGGCGCGGACGCGGCTGGTCGGCACTGGCCGGTGCAGCGGTCGTCGCGGCTGTCTTCCTGCCCTTCGTCGTGCTCTCGCCGCAGCGGCGTCTGGGCGAGCCTGCACGGGCAGGCGTCGCGGCCGCTGCAGATCGAGAGCCTCGGCGCGTCGCTCTTCACGACGTTCGGCCACCCGGTCGTGATCTCGTCGCACGGCTCGCAGAACGTCGCCGGGCACGGCGGACGTCGGCGGCGCTGTTCGCCGTTCTGCAGGTCGCCGTCCTCGTTGCGCTGTGGGTCGCGTTCGCGCGCGGGCCGGCGACGCGGCGACCGGTTCGTCCGCTACTCCGCCGCCGCGGTGTGTGCGTTCATCGCGTTCGGCAAGGTTCTCTCGCCGCAGTTCCTGCTCTGGCTCGTGCCGCTCGTGCCGCTCGTGCGCGGCCGGCCGCGGGCTCGCCGCGACGGTGCTGCTGACGCTCGCGCTCGTCCTGACCCAGGTGTGGTTCCCGCAGCGGTACTGGGGCTACGCCGACTCGTTCCACCTCGCCGGAGTCGTGCTTCGCGCGCGACCTCGTGCTCGTCGCGCTCCTGGCGGTGCTCGTGCTCCCGCTCGAGCGTCGCTGCGCAGGCCGGCGGCGACCGAGCCACCTAGTCGATCTCGACGCGAACCGCCGTGCACGCCGTCGCGCGGCCCGCTCGGTGGCACTCGACGAGCACGCCTTCGATGCGCACGTCACGCGTCGCCGGCTCGAGCCGGGCCGGCATGCCGGTGAGGAATCGCTTGAGCGCGTTGTGCTCGTCGCTGCCGATCACCGAGTCGTGCGGGCCGGTCATGCCGGCATCGGTGATCGCGGCGGTGCCGCCGGCGAGCACACGCGCGTCGTTCGTCTGGACGTGCGTGTGCGTGCCGAGGACGGCGGTGACGCGTCCGTCGAGGTAGCGCGCGAGCGCGACCTTCTCGCTCGTCGCTTCCGCGTGGAAGTCGACGATCACGATCGGCGTGGCGCGTCGGGCCTCCGCGACGAGCCGGTCGGCGGCGAGGAACGGGTTCTCGAACGGCTGGAGCGAGAAGATGCCGAGCAGGTTGATCACCGCGACGCCGTCGTGCACCGCGAGGCCGACGCCCGGCGTCTGCGGCGACAGGTTCGCCGGGCGCAGCACGCGGTCGGTGCCGGAGAGGTACGGCGCGAAGCCTTGCTGGCCCCAGACCCAGTTTCCGAGCGTGACCACGTCGGCGCCGCTCGCGAGCAGCTTGTCGGCGAGCTTTGCCGTGATCCCGCGGCCGGAGGCGGCGTTCTCGCCGTTGACGATGCAGAAGTCCGCCTCGAGCTCCTGGCGGAGCGACGGCAGGCGTGATTCGATCGCCCGCCGCCCGGGCGCGCCGAACACGTCGGCGACGAACAGGATGTTCAAAGCGCGACCTTTCTAGCCCACGGAGAGCGTCGCCGAGGGATGTACCTCGATCACGACGTGGTTCCCCGAATCATTCGTGTAGCGCGCGAGCGCCTGGTGCTCGGCAGGTGTGAAGTCGACGACGGAGCCGAGCTTCGAGCCGGCCGACGTCACCGACGAGCCGACGACGAGCGACGGATCGACCCGGACGTGCGAGACGGAGACGACGAGCGACGGCGCGCCCGTCGGCTGGATGTCGATCTGCGAGCCGTAGACGCGGTCGTTCAGCACGACGTCGTCGATCGCGACGATCGTCCCGTCGACCGGCGCGTAGACGTCGGTGCCTGCGGGCGCGCCGACGTCGATCGACGACGAGCCGGGGCCGAGGCCGCCCGGCAGCTGATACCAGCGGGGCCGTCCGGACGAGCCGCCGACGACCGAGTGCAGAACGCGCTTCAGGAGCCCTTCGTTCGCCTGTGTGCCGACGGGCGAGAGCGCGAGCGAGCCTTCGCTGCCGCCCTGGAAGCCGATCGCCGTCACCCGTGACTGGCTGACCGGAAGCTGGAGGTGGAGCACGCCGAGGCGGGCGACGATCTCCGGCAGCGGCGGGCCGGCCGGCAGGAGGCGGGCGGCGCTCGCCGGAGGCGCGACGGCCGGGGCGGGTGATGCCGGAGCCGCCGAAGGCGGACAGCAGGAGCGTCGACGGTGCCGACCGCGAGCACCGCAATGAGGACGGCGAGCCGGCGGCGACGCCGCTCGCGGTCGAGGTGGCGGCTTCGTGTCGTGCGGGCACGCCGGTTGGGCGCCGGAGGCGACATCGAGGGCACGGTAGCGCACGGTTCCGGCGCTTTCAACGCGAGGGAGCCATCCGCGGGGAACGGCCAGTCCCAGTCCGGAGGGCGAATGGCGACCACCCTGGCGGTAGCATCGGCTCCGTGAGCACGGACGGGCGCCCCCCGCGCATCGAGGTTCCGCGCTGGATTCAGCTCGTTGGCCTGCCCGTACTCCTGGTGCTGGCCTGGGTGGTCGCGACCGCGGCGGGTCACGTCGTCTTCCTGTTCCTGGTCGCGGCGCTGGTCGCGCTGCTGCTCGACCCGATCGTCCGGGGGCTCCAGCGGGCCCGCTTGCCGCGCGGCCTATCGGTCGCGCTGGTGTACCTGACCTTCTTTGCAGTGGTGGTGGTGGTCATCGTGGCGGTGGCGACCGCGGTCGTGGGGCAGACGAAGACGGCGGCCGACAGGTTCAACGGGTACTTCACGAATCGTCACGGCGCCGCCGGACAGACGTCCGCCGACCGCGACGTCGACCGCCTCCAGTTGTGGCTCGACACGCATCACCTCCAGTCGGTGCACGTCGAGAAGCGCGGCCACAAGCTCGTCCGCCAGATCCGGCAGCGGGACGTCGGCAAGTACACGCACAAGATCGTGACGTTCGTGGAGGGCGCCGCGATCTCGATCGGGAAGACGCTGTTCTCTCTGGTGCTGCTGATCGTCGTGTCGGTCTACATGCTGCTCGATATGGAGCGCTTCGGCCGGGCGATCGACCGGCGCTACCCGCCTCGACCGGGCGAGGACACGCTGCTGCGCAGCATGGAGCACGCACTCGCGTCGTATGTCCGCGGACAGGCACTGCTGTCGCTGATCATCGGCGCGAGCGCCGGCTTCGGTCTCTGGGTGCTCGCGGCACTCGGACTGTTGCCGCACGCCCAGCAGTACGCGCTGCTCTTCGGCGTCGTTGTCGCCATCACCGAGGTCATTCCCTACCTCGGCCCGTGGCTCGGAGCGATTCCGCCGCTCATCTACGCCCTCGTCGTCCATCCGATCTCGGCCGTGTGGGTGGCGTTGCTCTTCCTCGGGATCCACCAGGTCGAGGGGCACGTGGTGGTGCCGAACGTGATGGGCAACGCGCTGCGGTTGCACCCGTTGCTCGTGATCTTCGGTCTCGCGGCGGGCGCCGAGGTGTACGGGCTGGTGGGCGCGCTGATCGCGTTGCCGCTCCTCGCAGTCGGCCGTGCGATCTGGGAGTTCTTCGCCGATCGCATCAAGCTCGAGCCCTGGTCGGGGACGGACGTCCCGGTCGAAGTCGAGTTGGCCAAGACGCGTACCCTTCGACCGTGAGCACCTTTCCGATCACCCGCCTGCGCAGGCTGCGCAGGACGGGGCAGTTGCGGGATCTCGTGCGCGAGACCACCTTGACGATCGACGACCTCGTGATGCCGCTCTTCGTGGCGCCGGAGGCCATGCCGAACGAACGCCTTCCGGGGCTCGAGCGTCACACCGTCGAGTCGGTCGTGCGCGAGTGCGACGAGCTGGCTGCGCTGGGCCTCAGGTCGGTGATCCTGTTCGGGCTGCCGGAGGAGAAGGACGACGAGGGCTCCGGTGCCTGGATCGAGGACGGCGTCGTCCAGCAGGCGCTGCGCGCGCTCCGGCCCCGCTTCCCGGAGCTCGTGCTGCTCACCGACGTCTGCCTGTGCGAGTACACGAGTCACGGCCATTGCGGCGTGATCGGTTCCGACGGTGAGGTCGACAACGACGCGTCGCTCGAACTGATCGCGCGCGTGGCCGTCTCGCATGTCGAAGCGGGCGCGGACGTCGTCTGCCCGAGCGACATGATGGACGGCCGTGTGGCTGCGATCCGCGAGCAGTTGCCGCAGACACCGATCATCGCCTACTCGGCCAAATACGCCTCGGCGTTCTACGGGCCGTTCCGTGAGGTCGCCGACTCCGCACCGGCGTTCGGTGACCGTCGCGGGTACCAGATGGACCCGGGCAACGTGCGCGAGGCGCTGCGCGAGTGCGAGCAGGACATCGCCGAGGGCGCGGACATGCTGATGGTCAAACCAGCCCTTCCGTACCTGGATGTGCTCAGGGCCGTGCGCGATCGCTTCGATCTGCCTTTGGCTGCGTACAACGTGTCGGGCGAATACGCGATGGTCAAGGCGGCCGCTGCGGCCGGCGATCTGGACGAGCGGGCCGCAGCGATCGAGTCGCTCACGTCGATCCGTCGCGCGGGCGCCGATCTCGTGCTCACGTACTGGGCCAAAGAGTTCGCGCAGTGGGCGCAGGACTGATCAGCTCTCCGCTCTGGCACCGGGCGAAGAAGGTGATCCCGGGCGGCGTCAACTCACCCGTCCGCTCGATGCGGGGCGTCGGGCTCGACGAGCCGTTCTTCGTCGAGCGTGGCGAGGGCGCGTTCATCGAGACGGCCGACGGCCGCACGCTGCTCGACTGGGTCCAGTCGTGGGGGCCGCTGATCTTCGGCCATGCCGATCCGGAAACCGTCGAGGCCGTTCGTGCGGCAGCGCTCGAGGGGACGACGTTCGGCGCTCCGACCGAGCGCGAGGTCGAGCTCGCAGCGGAGATCGCCGACGCTGTTCCGTCCGTCGAGCGGGTGCGCCTCGTCTCCTCGGGAACCGAAGCGGCGATGTCGGCCGTGCGGCTCGCCCGAGGGTTCACCCGGCGCGACCGCGTGATCAAGTTCGCGGGCTGTTATCACGGCCACGCCGACCAGTTCCTCGTGAGTGCAGGGTCCGGTCTTGCAACGCTCGGCATACCAGCATCGCCCGGAGTCCCGAGCGGGGTCACTGCGGACACCATCGTTTGTGACTACAACGATGTCGACGGTGTCGCCGCCGCGGTCGAGCGCTTCGGCGAGGGTCTCGCAGCGATCATCGTCGAGCCGATCGCCGGCAACATGGGCTGCGTACCGCCGGTCGACGGCTTCCTCGAGGCGCTCCGCCTGCTCTGCGACGCAACCGGCGCGCTGCTCGTCTTCGACGAGGTGATCAGCGGATTCAGGGTGGCGCGCGGCGGCGCGCAAGAGCGTCTTGGGGTCGTGCCCGACCTGACAGTGCTGGGCAAGATCGTCGGTGGGGGGCTTCCGCTCGCCGCCTTCGGCGGCCGCAGCGAGGTGATGGACCAGCTGGCGCCCGGCGGTTCCGTCTACCAGGCGGGCACGTTGAGCGGCAACCCGCTTGCGACCGCCGCCGGCATCACGGTGCTGCGGCGCCTGCGAGACCCTGAGATCTATGCTGGGCTCGAGCGGCGCTCCGCGCGCCTCGCTGCCGGGCTCACGCCGTTCGGCCGGGTGCAGGGAGTCGGTGCGATGCTCACGCTGTTCGCGGGCCGCGGTGAGCCGGTCGAGCGCTTCACCGAGCTCGACACCGAGCTCTACGGTGCGTTGTTCCGTGGGCTCCTCGAGCGCGGCGTCTACGTCGCACCCAGCCAGTACGAATGCCTCTTCCCTTCGCTCGCGCACGGGGATGAGGAGATCGATGCGACGATTGACGCAGTTTCGTCCTTCTTCGAAAGCCGAGACCGCTAGTGGAGTTGTTCACCGAGATCGCTGCGGGTGCGCGGGCCGAGAGCCCGGTGTGGGCTGCGTCCCTGCTTTCCAGCGACGAGCGCCAGCCCGTGGCGGTGTTCTCCCCACTCGCTCCGGAGCACCTGGCCACAGGGATGGAGACGGTGTACGAGGCGTACCTCGTGCACTACGGCCGGTCTCGCCTCTTCGCGGCGCCCGACGCCGACGAGGCCGTCCTGCTCGGCGACTACCTCTACGCGCACGGCCTCGTCAGGGTTGCCGACGCGGGCGGCGTTCCGGCGGTGTCGGTGCTCGCCGACCTGATCGCGCGGTGCGCCGCTCTCCGCGCGGACGGTGTGGCGGGCGACGGCGAGGCGTGGGTCGACGCGGCGCGGGCCCTGGGCGGCTCGCCGTCGGAGGACGAGGTTGCGAGCGCGCTCGCCTTGCACTTCGCTAGAGTCGCCGTATGATCTTCGACGCTGCGAGTGAAGGCACTCACGTCATTCTCGGCATGCTCATCGTCGGCCTGATCTTCCTCGCGGTGATCGGTCTCGGCGAGTTGACGCACTGGTTCGGCCATCGCCGGGCAGAGCGTCGCCGCTCGCGCCCGACGACCTACTGACCGGTCCCTCTAGCCGATCGCCTCGACGAGCTCGTGCCGGACACGCTCGAGCTCGCGCGTGTGGGCGTCGAGCTCGGCGCGGGTCGCCCCACGCCGAGCCAGCACCTCGCGGACGAGCACGAGGCCGCGGGCCTGCAGCAGCAGCTCGTCGATGCGGCGGTCGAGCACGGTCGCGTCCTGGGTCGTCATGCCGCCTCCTCCCATGCGGGCAGTGCCTCAGGTGCATGCTCGACGACTTCGCCGGTGTGCGGACGCATTGTCGGCGTGAGCGCCGCCGCGGCGACTGCGAGCAGCATCAGGACGCCGAATGCGACGCGATATCCGTGCGTTGTCGCCGCTGCCGCCGAGAGGGTCGCCGTCGGCCGGCTCGCGTACGTGGTCGCGATCGTCGTGATCGCCGCGAGGCCGATCGCCCCGCCGATCTGGCGGCTCGTGTTGACGAGACCGGATGCGATCCCGGCATTGGCGGGCTGGACGCCCTGGAGCGCGGCGATCGTCACGGCGACGAACGACAGGGCCATCCCGATGCCGACGAGGATGAACGACGGCAGCAGATCGGTCGCGTAGTTGCCGTCGACCGGAAGCCGGACGAGCAGCGCCTGCGAGGCCGCCATCGAGAGCAGCCCGGCTGCGAGCACCCGGCGCGCGCCGAACATCGTGACGAGTCGCTGTGCGACGTTCGAGACGATCGCGACGGTGACGGCAATCGCGGCGAACGCGAGCCCGCTCTCGGCTGCCGAGTAGTGCAGCACCTGCTGCAGGTACAGCGTCAGGATGAAGAACTGCGAGAACGCGATCGCGGCGATGATGCAGGTGATCAGGTTCGCAATCCCGAGCGTGTTCCCGCGGAACGCGTGGAACGGCAGGAGCGGTGAGGTCGCAGAGCGCTCGATCGCGACGAACGCCACTGCCAGTGCGCCGGATGCGACGAGCAGCGTCACGGTCGTCGGTGTTCCCCAACCCTCCTGCGTCGCCCGCGTCAGCGCATAGACGAGCAGCATGAGCGAGGCGGTGATGGTGGTCGCGCCGGCCACGTCGAAGTGACGCGTCGCGAGCTCTCCGCGGGCCTCGGCGATGAAGCGCGGGACGAGGACGATCAGCGCAATCCCGACCGGGAGATTGATGTAGAAGATCCAGGGCCAGCTCAGGTACGAGGTCAAGACGCCGCCGAGCAGCACGCCGACTGCCGCGCCGCTTCCGGACGCGGCGCCCCAGATCCCCAGGGCGAGGTTGCGCTCGCGTCCTTCCCGGTACGCGGTCATGAGCAGCGAGAGGCCGGCCGGTGCGAAGAGCGCGCCGCCGGCGCCCTGCAGGGCACGGAAGACCACCAGTGACGCAGCCGACCAGGCCAGGCCGCTGAGCGCCGAGCCGATCGTGAACACTGCGATGCCGGTCAGGAACACGCGCCTGCGGCCGAACACGTCGGCCAGGCGCCCGCCCAGGAGCAGGAACCCGCCGAAGGTGATCGCGTAGGCCGTGATCACCCACTGGAGGCTCGCCTGGGAAAAGTGAAGGTTGGACTTGATCGACGCCAGCGCAACGTTCACGATCGACATGTCGAGGACGACCATGAACTGTGCCGCGACGATCAGGGCGAGGGCCGCCCACCGGGCCCTGGAAAGGTGTGGAGTAATGGAGGAACTGATCATCTATCTCCCTTCAAGATCGTGGAGAAGGACAACGATACCACAACACCACGCTTTGGCAAGCTACACTTCTCCCTGATGAGCGCACCTGTCACCAATCCCGTCGTGAAGCTCGGTGTTGGGCCGCCGCGCGAGCTGGTCGGCCATACGTCGTTTCTCCTGAAGCGGCTCGGCTGGGCGATCAAGGAGCGCGCCTCGGAGGCCTACGAGGCCGTCGGGGCAAGCCCGTACCACTACTCGGTGCTCGCGCTGCTCGACGAGGGAACCTGCAGCACCCAGGCCACGATCGCCGATGCGCTCGGCTACGACCGCAGCTGGTTCGTCGGCCTGCTCGACGAGCTCGAGGAGGCCGGTCTCGTCGAGCGCAAGCGCGACCAGCTCGACCGCCGCCGGCACCTCGTCAGCCTGCTTCCGGCAGGCAAGAAGCGGCTGGCTCAGCTCCGCGAGATCTCGCAGCGGGTCGAGGACGAGTTTTTCGCCCCGCTGGACGCGAAGGAGCGGGAGCGCCTGCACGCCCTTCTGCTCGAGCTTGCAGCGCATCACGACCCGCGCTACGCGCCGGCCGACGGCGATCGTTAGCCGCTCGCACTAGACTCGCCGCGTGGTCAAGGATCTGCGCGAGTGGATCGCCCTCCTCGAGCGCGAGGAGGAGCTGGTCCGCGTCTCGGCCGAGGTCGACCCGCGCCTCGAGGTGACGGAGATCGTCGACCGGACCGTGCGGGTCGGCGGCCCGGCACTGCTCTTCGAGCAGCCGAAGGGCAGCTCGATCCCGCTGCTCATCAACCAGTTCGGCACCGAGCGGCGCATGTGCCTCGCGTTCGGCGTCGACTCCCTGGACGACATCGCCGCCAGGTTGGCGGAGATCCTCGAGCTGCAGCCGCCCGAGGGGCTCGCCGCCAAGGTGCGTGGGCTGAGGACCTTGAAGTCGATCGCCGGCTCCCGGCCAAGGGTCGTCAAGCGTGGTGCCTCCCAGGAGGTCGTCCTGCGGGGCGACGACATCGATCTCGGCCGGTTGCCCGTTCAGACCTGCTGGCCCGGCGACGCCGGGCCGTTCATCACGCTCCCGGCCGTGATCACGCGCGATCCGCGCACCGGCCAGCGCAATGTCGGGATGTATCGCATGCAGGTCCTCGGCCCGCGCTCGACCGCGATGCACTGGCAGCTCCACAAGGACGGCCGGGCCGACTACCTCTTCACCGAGGGCCGCATGGAGGTGGCGGTCGCGCTCGGGCTCGATCCGATCACCGCCTACTCGGCGAGCGCGCCGCTGCCGAAGCACATCGACGAGTTGATGGTCGCAGGCTTCCTCCGCGGTGAGCCGGTCGAGCTCGTCAAGGGAGTCACGGTCGACCTCGAGGTGCCGGCCGACGCCGAGATCGTGCTCGAGGGCTACATCGACAAGGGTGACCTCGCGACCGAAGGGCCGTTCGGAGACCACACCGGCTACTACACGGCGGCCGAGCAGTTCCCCGTCTTCAACGTCACGGCGATCACGATGCGGCAGAACGCGATCTATCCGTCGATCGTCGTCGGCAAGCCACCTCAGGAGGACGCCTGGCTCGGGAAGGCGACCGAGCGGATCTTCCTGCCGGCCGTGAAGATGACCGTGCCGGAGATCGTCGACTACGACCTGCCGGTCGCGGGCGCCTTTCACAACCTCGTGATCGTGTCGATCAAGAAGGCGTTCCCCGGTCACGCCCGGAAGGTGATGCACGCGATCTGGGGCCTGGGGATGCTCAGCCTCACCAAGGGCATCGTGGTCGTGGACGAGCACGTGGACGTGCACGACTACGCCCAGGTGATGTTCTACGTCGGCGCCAACGTCGATCCCAAACGCGACGTGGTGATCACCGAGGGCCCGCTCGATCATCTCGATCACGCGCCCACGCTGCAGTTCTTCGGGGGCAAGCTCGGCATCGACGCCACCGCGAAGGGCCCGCTCGAGGGCACCCGGGAGTGGCCGCCCGAAATCGAGATGTCGGGCGAGGTGCAGGCCCTCGTCGACCGGCGGTGGGACGAGTATGGGATAGGTAGGGTTCTCCCGGCGTCGAACGGGGAAATCCGTCAAAGTTCGCGCCGCCTGTTACGACGTTGACCAGCCGTGGCCCAGACCGCTTGAATCTCACCTAGACCCTTTGCAGCCGCACGACGAACACCCCCATGTTCCGGGCCCGAGTCTCTGGCCTGTCGGCTTCGCAGTCGGCGTGGTCGTCCTGCTCGTCGGCCTGATCGTCTCGTGGTGGGTCGCGGGGCTCGGTGCGTTGATCGCCCTCGCCTTCGGCTTTCTCTGGGTGCGCGACCTGACCACCGGCACGGAGCTCGCGCACGCGCCCGAGGTGGCTCCGGAGGGCCCGGCCGACGCGGCAGCACCGGCCGATGCCGGCGCGCAGGCGGCGTCGCTCGAGCCACCGGCGGAGCGCTTCCCGCGCTCGCGGTTCCTCGAGGCCTCGACGATCGGCCTCGGCGCAGTGATCGGCGGTCTCGTGACCGTGCCCGTGCTCGGGTTCATGGTCGGCCCTCCGTTCCTCAAGCAAGGTCAGAAAGACCACGACATCGGCCCGTTGAGAGACTTTCCCGAAGGGAAGTTCGTGATCGCGACCTGGATGTCGGACCCGAGCCAGGGCGAGGTCTCGCGCCGCACAGCGTTCGTTCGTTACAACGGGCCGCTCGGCAAGCTGCCGAGCTACACGATCATCTCGAACCACTGCGCGCATCTCGGTTGCCCGGTGCAGCCGAACGGCCCCCTCGACAACAAGAACACGAAGCAATTCGCCGACGTGACGCTCATCCCGACGGTCTCGATTGCCGGATTCGGGTGTCCGTGCCACGGCGGCCAGTACGACACCGAGGGCAACCGCACGGCAGGGCCGCCGGTGCGCGCGCTCGACCGCTACTCGTTCTCGATCCGCAACGGCCGCCTCTTCGTCGGTAAGCCGTTCTCGGTCTCCCACGTCGACGGCACCGGCGCGAACGCCCAGATCCACAAGTGGACGCTCTCGTTCCCGGGCGAGCACGTGAACGGCCTCGAGTCCTGGCTCTATCCCATCCAGCCGCCGCACTGATGGCAACCGTCAAGCCCACGCGCGGACAGCAGATCCAGGAGACGATCCTGTATCCGCTCGACTGGCTCGAGGAGCGGTCGGGCCTCGTCGGCGGCGTCAAGTACTTCCTCTTCCGGAAGGTCCCCGGCGACACCAACTGGTGGCAGACGCTCGGCGCTGCGACGCTGACCGCGTTCATCGTGCAGGCGTTGACCGGCGTGATCCTCGCGATGTACTACAAGCCGGATCCGAACGAGGCCTACAGCTCGATCCAGCACATCACGAACGACATCTTCGCCGGGTGGCTCGTGCGCGGCATGCACCGCTGGGGCGCGTCGGTGTTCATCATCCTCATGTTCATGCACATGGGACGGGTGTTCCTGTTCGGCGCCTACAAGTATCCGCGCGAGCTGAACTGGATCATCGGTGTGCTGCTGCTCGCGATGGGGCTCGCCGAGGGCTTCACCGGCTACCTGCTTCCGTGGGACCAGACGGCGTACTGGGCGACGGTCGTCGGGATCAACATCAACGGCACCGCGCCGTTCCTCGGGCCGTTCATCGCGCAGTTCCTGCAGGGCGGCACGTACATCAACGCCGACACCCTGTCGCGGTTCTACGCGATCCACATGCTCGTGATCCCGGGCGCGATCATCGGCCTGATCGGGCTGCATCTCTACCTCGTCGTCCGGCTCGGCGTCACCTCGCCGCCGTGGTCGAAGGAGGCAGCAGGGAAGGGCCCGATGGCGAACGGGAAGGTCACCCCGCAGGCCCGCCGTGGCCTGACCCGCTTCGGGCCGAGGGGGCCGAAGTAATGGCGAGCGATCGGATCGTCGAGCGCCGCCGCGTCTACCAGCAGTACAAGGCCGACGTCAAGGAACGCGGGAAGCCGTTCTTCCCGTACGCGATGTTCCACGACACGATCATGTCGCTGATCGTCGTCGTGGTGATCATCGGGCTGGCGGTCGTCTGGAAGTACACGACGCCCGGCAATCACACGGGCTCGGGAGCCGGCTGGCTCGGCAAGCTGCTCGATGCTCCTGCCGACCCCGGGACGATCAACTTCGTCCCGCGGCCGGACTGGTACTTCTACTTCCTCTTCTACCTGCTGCGGATCTTCAAATGGCCGCCGACGGTGATCCTCGGCACGATCGGCATCCCGACCCTCTGCCTCGTGCTGCTGCTCGCGATGCCGTTCATCGACGTTCGTGCCGAGCGACGGCTGTCTCGGCGGCCGGTCGCGATCATCGCAGCGATCCTCGTCGTCCTCTCGATGGGCGTCCTCACGTACAAGGGCGCGACGGCGAAGGAGGCGCTCGGCACCGAGTTGATCGCGAAGATCCCGTCGTGGGCGAAGAAGCAGGGCTTCCAGAACAACCCGAAGGCGCTCGCCGGCGCGAAGCTGTTCGCGGTCTCCGGCTGTCTGAACTGCCACACCTATCTCGGCGTCGGCGGCTCGTTCCCCGGAGCGCCGAATCTGACCGCCGAAGGGGCCAAGAACAAGGGCATTGCCTTCCACGTCGCGCATCTCAAGTGCCCCGCGTGCGTGAACCCCGGCTCGCCGATGCCGTCGTTCCAGGGGCTCGGCGAGCAGAACCTGGTCGATCTCGCGAACTTCCTGCAGGCCTCCAAGGGCCCGCAGAAGTAGTCGGCGCGTAACCTTTCTCCCATGCGTGTGTTCCTCGGTGTCACCGGCGCCTCGGGAGCGCCCTATGCGCGGCGGCTGCTGCAGGCGCTCGCTGCCGCGGACTGCGAGGTCGGCGTCTCGGTTTCCAACGCGGCGATCGAGGTGCTCGCCACCGAGCTCTACGGTGATGCGCGCCTCTCGCGCGACGAGACGCTCGCCCGTTTCACCGAGGGCACTGGAGCCGGCGTCACCGTCTTCGAGCCGAACGACTGGAAGGCGCCGTACGCTTCGGGCTCGGCGAAGGTCGATGCGTATGTGATCTGCCCGTGCTCGATGGGCACGCTCGGCACGATCGCTTCGGGAGCGATGCAGAACCTGATCCACCGCGCCGCCTCGGTCGCGCTCAAGGAGGAGCGAAAGCTCGTCCTGTGCCCGCGTGAGACGCCGCTCTCGGCGATCCACCTCGAGAACATGCTCACGCTGCGGCGCGCCGGCGCGACGATCCTGTTCCTCGCGCCGGGCTTCTACCACGGTGCCGAGAGCGTCGACGACCTCGTCGACTTCGTCGTCGGCCGTGCGCTCGATCAGCTCGGTCTCGAGAACGCGCTCGTCCCGCGCTGGGGGCAGGGTTGACCTCATGACGATGGCACCCGACGCCGTCCGCTCGATGTTCGACCGGATCGCGCCGGTCTACGACGTGATGAACCGCGTCATGACCGCGGGTCTCGACATCCGCTGGCGCAGGCTCGCCGCAGAGTCGGCCGTTCGCGGCGGTGACCGTGTGCTCGACGCCGCCTGTGGGACGGGCGACCTCGCGCTCGCCGACCTGAAGGCCGGGGCCGGCAAGGTGACGGGGCTCGATTTCTCGCAGGCGATGCTGGCGCGGGCGCGCAGGAAGGCCGCGGGGCGGCGCCCGGGCGCGCTCGACTGGGTGCAGGGCGACATGCTGGCCCTGCCGTTCGCCGACGGGACGTTCGACGCGGCGACGGTCGGTTTCGGTGTCCGCAACGTCGCCGACCTGGAGCTCGGCCTGCGCGAGCTCCGTCGGGTGCTGCGACCCGGCGGGCGGCTCGCGATCCTCGAGATCACGCAGCCCCGCGGGCCGCTGCGGCCGTTCTTCTCGCTCTGGTTCGACCGTGTCGTGCCGGCGCTCGGCAAGGTGCTGCCCGGCGGGTCGGCGTACTCGTACCTGCCGGCATCGGTGAAGCGGTTCCCGGATGCCGAGACGCTTGCGCGGATGCTCCGCGAGTGCGGGTTCGGCGACGTGCGCTTCCGCCTGCTCGCCGGCTCGATCGTCGCGCTGCACACCGGGACCTCGGAATGAGCCAGCAGCTCGCGCAGGTGCACGCGACGCCGGGCGTCGCGGCGTACATGGCAGAGGTCGAGGCCGGCCTCGCGCGCGCGGTCGCCGTCAAGCCCGGACTTGCGCAGGCGGTGGCGGGCGAGGCGCTGTCCGCGGGCGGCAAGCGGTTGCGGCCGCTGCTCTGTTTCCTCACCGCCGACGGTGAGCCGTCCGTTTCCGCTGGTGTCGCGGTCGAGATGGTGCACATGGCAACACTCGTGCACGACGACCTCGTCGACGGCGCCCGGCTCCGTCGCGGGCTGCCGGCCGCCTGGTCGGTCTACGGTGCGGACGCGGCCAAGGCCGCCGGCGACTACCTGTTCGCATGCGCGTTCACGGTGCTCGCTGAAACCGGCGACGCCGAGGCGGTCGAGACGCTCGCCGACGCCGCACTGTGCCTTGCGCGTGGCGAGGCGATGCAGAAGCTGCAGGCGCACGAGCCTGCGACACCGATCGAGGCGTACCTCGAACGTTGCGCGCTGAAGACGGGAAAGCTGATCGAGGCGGCGTGCCTGCTCGGGTCCGGGGGCGACCTTGCGCTCGGCGCCTACGGCGCCGCTCTCGGGCTCGCGTTCCAGATCGCCGACGACATCCTCGACTGTGCAGGGCAGACGCAGGAGACCGGGAAGATCCCCGGCACCGATCTGCGCGAGGGCACGCCGACGATGCCGCTCATCTATGCGGCGGAGCAGGACGAGGTCGTTCGCGCGGCGCTCGCCGGCGGTCATCTGGACGGCGCGCTGGTGCGGGTCGCTGCGACCGACGCGCTCGCTCGCTCGCGACAGGCGGCGCTCGACTACGCTGCCGACGCGAGATCGTCCCTCGGCTCGCATGCTCACCGGGAGGAACTGGAAGCGTTGACGTACGCCGTGGTGGACCGCGCCGGATGACCGAAGCCATCGACCTGATCAAGCTCGGGCGGATCGGCTACGTGAACATGGCGCCGGTCTTCTTCCGGCTCGACGCCGCCGTGGAGGAGATCGTGGGCGTGCCCACCGACCTGAACCGGCGACTCGTCAGCGGGGAGCTCGATGTCGCGCCGATCTCGTCGATCGAGTACGCGCGCAACGCCGACACGCTGCGGCTGCTGCCGCGGCTGTGCGTCTCGAGCGAGGGTGCCGTCGAGTCGATCCAGTTGATCTCCAAGACGCCGCTGCAGCGCATCCGCACCGTTGCGGTGACACCGGAGTCGGCCACCTCGGTCGTGCTCACGAAGGTGCTGTTCCCGGACGCGGAGCAGGTGCCGCTCGGCGAGGACGCCGAGGCGAAGCTGCTGATCGGCGACGCGGCGCTGAGGTCGGCGTTCGAGGATCCGACGCCGCACCATGATCTGGGGCGGCTATGGCTCGAGCGCACCGGCCTGCCGATGGTGTTCGCCGTATGGGCGGCGCCGGAGCCGACGCATCCGGGCCTCGCCGAGCTCGAGGATGCCCTGGTCGATTCGGTGCGGGCAGCGCGCAACGACCCTGAGCTGCTGGCGTACGAGTCCGCAGAGCTCTACGGCTACCCGGCGGGTTTCCTCGCCCGCTACTTCGAGAAGCTCCGGTATCGCTTCGGCCCGCGGGAGCGAGCGGGCCTGTACACGTTCCTCGAGCTGGCGCGGGATGTGGGCGAGCTGGACGAAGTGCCCGAGCTGCGCTACGTCGCGGCAACCGGCGCGGTCGCCTAGCACGCCCCGAGCGTCAGGACGCTGGCCCGGACCACGGCTCTAGAGTGATGTCGTGCTGAGCGGTCGCTGTGCATGCAAAGCCGTCACCTACGAGGTCTCGGACGAATTCGTAGCCGCTTACAACTGCCACTGCTCGAACTGTCGCGCGCTGAGCGGATCGGCGTTCCTGCCCGTGGGCCAGATCGAGGGCAACAAGATCGCGGTGACGAAGGGTGCAGCATTGTTGCTCGTTCAGGGTGATGCCGATTCGGCCCAGGAGGTGCGATGCGGTGAGTGCTTCTCACTCGTCTATTGGACCTACCCAGACGGGTCAGTGGGCATCCCGTATGGAACGCTGATCGACGAGCCTTCGCTCAAGCCCATGCACCATCAGTTCGTCGGCTCGAAGGCTCAGTGGTACGAGATCCGGGACGATCTTCCTCAGCACGACGAGTATCCGTGGGCGTGATCAGCTATCTCGTGAGCCGACTCACCAGGGCGCGACCGTCGTGCCGCCCCACTCCTCGGGCGGGCTGTCGCGCACCGTCTGGGTCAGTTCCCAGCGGTGACCAGCCAAGTCCTCGACGACGGCCGAACGCTCACCGTACTCGTAGGTCTTCAAATCCTCGACCACACGGGCACCGCAGCCGCGTGCGCGAGCGAAGGCCGCGTCGACGTCCTCCACACGCACCTTGATCACGTGCGTTGCGCTGCCCACACTCGGCGCAACTCGGTCGCCGCCGACCTCGGCCACAACAACGGCGCCGTCTGTCCCGACCCGCAACTGGGCGCGGTGTGAATCGCCGATCCGCACCCGCTCTCCGAAACCGAACGCGGCCTCCAGCCACGCCACCGCCGCCCGCACGTCCGGATAAACGAGCACCGGAGTCACGGTCGCAGGCGGCGCAGAACGATTCGTCAACACAGACCGAGACACTAACAACTGCTCCTTCAGACGTCTTTCGCGAACGCACCTAACTCGCGAGGTGCCCCTTCACGTCCCAGGTCCAGCATTCGACGACGTTGCGGTCGGGATCAGTGACATAGAACGACCTGCCGCGACCGTCGTCCTCGAACGAGACGATCTCGGGGTCGTAGCCGTGTTCCCGTAAGCGCCCAACGGCATCGTCGAAATCCTCGTCCGCGATGTGCAGCGCGTAGTGAACGTGCAGGCCGCCGCGTCCGTTCGCGATTCCGAGCTGCGGCCGCCACAGTCCGATTCGCGTGTGTCGTCCGGCCATCAGCCAGATCCGCCCGCCGTCCTCCCACCGATCCACGACCGGGAACCCGAACACGCCGGCGTAGAACGTCTCCGCAGCCTCCAGGTCGACGACCTCTAGAACAAGCTCGCTCACACCGTCCACCGGAATCCCGCCGGCCATCCCATCCTCCCTCTGCCGTCACTGCAATCAACGGGTCTTGCTCAGAGGTCATTCCTGAACGACGGCGCAGGTCTCACTCCCCGGGCGTGAGCAGTTTCCATTGCCCCTCGGAGACGATCTCGACGGTACCGTCGACCACTTTGAGGGCGGTCTCGTCGTCGATCGCGTACGCCGGGCCGGACAAGCCTGCGGCCCATTTCTCTGCGGTGGCCATCGTGTTCCACGGCAGGTCAGGGTTATCGAGGTGCGGGAAGATGGAGAAGTCGACGATCCCCAGGGTGCGGTCGTCCGTCGCTGACGCCCACATCACGAAGTCGTCACCGATCCGGGGGGTCATCACCATGCTTCCGGCGCTCACCCCGACCCAGACCGTCTCGGGCAGCGTCGCCAGCAGGTCCGCCAGTCCGCTCTCCCGCATCCAGTGGCACAGGTACGTCGCGTCGCCGCCCTCGACGAGCAGGACATCCGTCTCTCGGACCAGGGGGACCCAGTGCTCCGCGTCGAGGCTCGGCAGGGCGGTGAGCTCCAGTACTCCCATCGACTTCCAGCCCAGTCCGACCGTGGGAGTGCCGGTCTCCCGCCCGCTGATGCACTGCCACGCTTGGCGAGGGCCGGCCCCAGGATGCCCGTACAACGCCGTGGGAATGCAGAGGGCGTCGCACTCGGCGGTCGGCTTGCCCAGCAACCCGACCAGTGCGGCGTGGATGCTCGGGTTCTTGATCCCGGCAGACGTAAGAAGAAGCTTCAAGTTGCCTCCTGAATTCGTTGGTGTAGGCGCGAGGCCAGGGCTATTCCTCCTCGAACCGGTGACGCGTCTGACCGAACGTGCCCTTGGCGAACGCGAGGACCTTGGTCGGCTTCACCGAGAACACGAGGATCGTGTCGGCGTTCGCCCCGTGCCGGAAGCCGCCCTCGTGCACTTCGTAGCGCCAGCGGCCGTCTCACTTCGCCTCCCACGCCTCTGCGAGCCGTTCGAGGACGCTATCGTCGATCACCTGGAGGCCTCGCCCTCGACCACGACGTCGAGCCCGCCGACCGTCCGCTCGGACAGTCGCGATCCAGAACAACTCGGCGTCTTCGAGCGTTCGGCGAGTCTGACCCCAGTCGGCCGCGACCGCGGCCGGGTCGCTGAAGCGCGCGTCGAGCTCGGTCACTGGCTGCGTCATTGAGGCTCCTGTCGGTCCGGTGTGTCAGCGGCCCGCGCTTGACGGATCCGCACGCTGTAGTGACCGGAAGCGCACCGAAAAGTCATCGGCGCTTGCGGTCCGCGACAATGACCGCTTGTCGCTCCAACGGATGGACAACGTGGGCATCGTGGTGGAGTCGCTCGATGCCGCGATCTCGTTCTTCGCCGAGCTCGGCCTCGAGCTCGAGGGGCGGGCGATGATCGAAGGAGACTGGTCCGGGCGCGTCACGGGACTGCGCGACCAGCGCGTCGAGATCGCCATGATGCGAATGCCGGACGGCCACGGCAGGATCGAGCTCTCGCGCTTCCTCACGCCGCTTGTGGTCGACGATCACCGGAACGCCCCGGTAAACGCCCTCGGCTACCTCCGCGTCATGTTCGCGGTGGACGACCTCGAGGACACGCTGGCCCGGCTCCGAGAGCACGGGGCGCAGCTCGTCGGCGAGGTGGTCCAGTACAAAGACGTCTATCGGCTCTGCTACCTCCGGGGCCCCGAGGGCATACTCATCGGGCTGGCCGAGGAAATCGGCTGACGCCAGGCGCGCGCGCTCGGCGTGGAGTCGCGCTCGGCTCGATGCTCGTGAATGATGTGCCGATGCCCGCGCCTGCTGAGATCCGGGTCAGGCGTCTCGAAGGGGCAGACCTCCGCGAGCAGCTCGATTCGCTCGCGGCCGTGCTCGCCGACTGCGTCGCCGGCGGTGCATCGGTCAGCTACCTCGAGCCGTTCGGGCACGAGGACGCACGGGCAGCATTTGACGGCTGGGCCGCCGAGGTCGAGCGGGGACGACGCGTGATCCTTGCGGCGTTCGACGGGAGCGAGCTCGTCGGCACTGTGCAGCTCGTACTGGCAGTGCCTCCGAACCAACCACACCGTGGTGAGATCGCCAAGCTGCTCGTTCACCGGTCGGCGCGCCGGCGCGGCGTCGCCCAGAGCTTGATGGAACGCGTCGAGGTCGAGGCTCGAGCCGCAGGCAAGACGCTGCTCGTCCTCGACACCGTGACCGGCGACGCGGCCGAACGTCTCTACCAGGGGCTCGGTTGGACGACGGTCGGTGTGATTCCGGGCTACGCGCTGTATCCCGACGGCCGCCCGTGCGACACGACTGTCTTCTTCAAAGCGCTGTAACGGAATCGCCGATGCGGATCACGCCTCCGACGACGATGTCGGCGTTGATGCCTGCGCGATGGACGAGCTCCTTGATGATCCCGGGCCGGGTCATCGCCTCGAGGTGAGTGCAGGGCTCGCACAGCTCCACACCCAGGCATTCGACCTCGCCGACCCGGAACCGCCTGCCGACGAGCTCGTTCAGTTCGACACCCCGAACGGTCAGCTGCCTGCGGGTCTCGCCTGGCGCGAGGCCGACATCCTCGACGTTCTCCGCCGAGACGAGCGTCAGCGCCTGCCCGGCCGGGGCTCCGTCGGCGTGGAAATGGCGGTCGCCCTCGAGGCCCCGGCCGGCGACGGCCCGCACCTCGTCGACCGCCCACAGCTCGGCGACGCCCTCGGCGCCGAGGTGGATCGCCTCGACCGTCACGCTACGCCGACCGTCACGCTACGCGACCGAAGCGCTCGGCGGAGCGAGCCCGACGGCGGGCCGCCTCGACCTCGCGGTCCTTGGGCGGGGCGGTCGTGACCAGGTCGGCGAGCAGATGCTCCGTGATGTGCGCGATCTCGTGGACGGCCCGCTCAAACGCGGCCTCGTTCGCCTTGGACGGCTTGTTCATCCCGCTGACCTTGCGCACGTACTGGAGCGCGGCTGCATCGACCTCGTCGGAGGTCGCTGCCGGCTGAAAGTTGTGGAGAACTCGAATGTTGCGGCACATGCCGGGATTGTACGTGGAGGTGCGCCGGATAGGCTCGCGCCGTGGGAAGAGCACACACGTGCGTGTGGCTCGCTGCGGCGCTCGCGCTCATAGGAGCCGCCGTGGCGACGGGGATCCCGGCCGCGGCGGCCGCGGTCTCCTGCGCCACACCCCGGGCGACGGCGCCGTACAGCGATTCGATCCAGCGCGCCGTGAATTCCGGCCCGGATCTCTGGGGCAGCCGGCTGCTCAACTCGCGCGCCGGTCCGACGCTGGGTGCGGCGGAGCGGTATCTCGCACCGCTCCTGCTCGCGACCCAGCGCCGGCAGCGCCCGTTGACACCCTCTGGCTTCTACTACGTGCCGCTCTCATTCGGATTCAGCTCGTACGGACCGGCGGTGTTCGCGCTCCATGTCGCGGACGGGAGCGAGATCATCACGCGCCACGTCGGCGGCCCGAGTCTCACCTTCTACGTGGGGAACGGCCGGGAGCGGTACGGCTCCTGCACCGAGCGGCTCCATCCGGCCCGCCTCGCCGAGGGCTATCTGCCGATCGTGCAGACGTCCTACGTGGACGCGAACGGCGTCAAGTACCGGCAGGAGTCGTTCGTCGGCCGCGCCTACGGTGCCCGTTCCGTCGTCAGCTTCGTGAAGCTCGAGATCGACGCGGGCGCGGCGCGCTCGGGAGCGACCGTCCGCCTCGTGCCGTGGAAGCTGCTCGCGCACTCGGCGCCGGACCGACTTGCGTACAGGGGTGGAAGCCGGCTGATCGTCAGCGACGGCGCCGAGTTCGTCGACGGCGTCGTGCGGTACCGGGTCGCGCGCGGAGACGAAGCGACCGTCTATGCCGAGTGGCTCAACGGCCCCTCGGAGGCGAAGACGCTCCATGCCGACGCTCCGACCTACGACACCGCACGGACGACCGTCGTCAACTACTGGACGACCCGTCTCACCTCGGGCATGCAGTTCGACGTGCCGGAACCGGCAGTCAGCAATGCGGCGCTCGGAGTTCTCGAGCAGGTGCTCGCGTTCGGGTGGCGCTACAGCGTCGGCAACCCCTACGAGGAGCTCTCCTTCGCCGAAGCGCTCGACTCGGCCGAGGTGGCGGCGGAGTACGGCTTCCCCAACGTCGCGAAGTCGATCCTGCAGGTCTCGCTCGACCGGCTCCGGAAGAAGCCGAAGCGCTTCACCGCGTTCCGGGCGGGGCACCTGCTCTCGACCACTGCTCTCTACTACCGCCTGACCCGCGACCGGTCGTTCATCCAGCTCGAGACGCCCGAGCTCGCGCGGCTCGTCCGCCAGATCCAGAGCCGCCAGGTCGAGCACGGCCCGGCGCGCGGCCGCCTTCGCCCCGAGCAGCTGTCCTCCGACATTCCCTACGACGTCGACAGCGTCAACGGTGAGGTCGCAGCGTGGCAGGGACTGCTCGCGATCGACCGCGTCTGGGGCGTGACCGGCCATCGCGCCGCCGCCGCGCACGCGCGCCTCCTCGGGCTCAGTATCGGCTCCGCTCTTCGCTCGGGGCTGCGGAAGGCGACCCGGCGGTTGTCCGACGGTTCGCTCTTCGTGCCCGACGCCCTCGACGCACCGAATGCCGGCCCGTACGACAAGCTGACCACGATCCGCGAAGGCTCGTACTGGAACCTGGTCATGCCGTACGCACTCGCGTCGGGGTTCTTCCCGGCGCACTCGCGTGCGGCGCGTGGGCTCGTTCACTACGTGCTTGCGCACGGTTCGCGGCTGCTCGGCGTGCCGCGTGCGGATGCGCACATCATCTACTCGAACAGGCCATACGGCTCAGGCCTCGGAGCGGTGTACGGCCTCAGCATGTCGCGCTTCATGGCCGACAACGACCACCCCGACCAGCTCGTGCTCAGCCTCTACGGCATGATCGCGATCGGGATGACGCCGGGCACGTATGTCTCCGGTGAGGCGATCTCGGTCGTGCCGGTCAACGGTGCGTACTACCGCTCGATGTACATGCCGCCGAATTCAGGTGCGAACGCGTCATACCTCGAGACGTTCCGCCAGCTCCTCGTGCACGAGCGACGAGGCCCGAGCGGCGCTCCGGCCGGGCTCGACCTCGCGTTCTCGACACCGAGGGCGTGGCTCGCCGACGGGAAGACGATCAGCGTCCAGCAGGCGCCGACCAGCTTCGGCCCGGTCTCGTTCTCCATCGCACGGACCGGTACACGCGTCGACGTCGACGTCACTGCGCCGCCGAAGGCAGGGGTCCGGATCCGGCTCCGGCTGCCCGCAGGTGAGCGAGTGCGGAGGGTCTCGCTCGGCGTGCTGCACGCCGCGTCGGGAACGATCGATCTGGACGGACGTCAGGGAACGATCGCGCTGCGCGCGACGGTCACGCGGTGAGCGCGGCCGGGCGCTCGGCGCGGCGGTACTCCACCGTGTAGCCGAGCGACCGGGGAACGGCCAGCAGGCCGCCCAGGTCGAGCTCGATCGTCGCGCCCGCCTTCTGGGTCACCTCGTCCTCGATCGGCAGGTCGAAGTCGTCGGCGCCGAAGTCGAGTGCCCGAAACGCATCCGCGTTCTGGGTGAGGACCGAGGTGCGGACGTGCTTGATGTTGTCGAGGAAGATGCGTGAGAGCGCGATGTGGCGCCAGTACTCTCGCGGCGAGATCTCGACGCCCGCGAACTCGGTGCCGTAGGGCTTGTAGGTCCAGCAGAGAAATGAGAAGAGGCCGCCTGTCTCGTCCTGGAAGTCGCGTGTGCGCTGCAGGTGCTCGAGCCGTTCGTCGAGGGTCTCGTCGAAGCCGATCACCATCGTCGCGGTCGTCTTCAGGCCGGCCTCGACGATCGCGCGCTGCGCCTCGAAGTACTCGCGCACGGTGTACTTGAACTTGGCATGTCGCTTGCGGAAGTCCTCGGTGAGGATCTCGCTGCCGCCGCCCGTGATCCAGTGCACGCCCGCGTCGCGGAGCCGTGCGGCAGCCTCGGCGTGGGTGAGGTTCGCGCGGTCGGCGAGGTAGACGAACTCGGCGATCGTCAGGGCGTAGAACTCGATCCGGTCGCCGTACCGCTCGCGCACCGCAGCGAACAGGTCGCAGTAGAAGTCGAGCGGCAATTTCGGATTGAAGCCGCCGTTGAACGCGACGAGGTCGCCGCCGACCTCGAGCGAGCCCGTCGATCTTCGCGAACACGTCGTTGCGGCTGAGCACGTAGCCGCCCTCCTGGTTGGGAAGGACGTAGAACGCGCAGTAGTCGCACTGGGCGACGCAGACGTTCGTGTAGTTGATGATCCGCATCACCATGTAGGTGGCGTGATTCGGCTCGTGCCAGCGGTGGCGCACCGCCTGCGCGAGCTGCTGCAGCTCCTCGTCCGACGCCTCCTCCCAGAGCCGCCGTGCCTCATTCACGTCGATCCGCGTCATGCGGGCACGGCCTCCTCGACCGTGACCTCTTCCGGTGCGAGCGTGTCCATGAACGAGCTGACCGAGAAGACGGCGTTGCCGGCGCCCGCCACGCCGTAGCCCGGCGGCGGCTTCAGCCCATGCTGATCGAGTGCTCCGCGGTAGGCCTCGAGCAGGCGGATGTGGTACTCGAGCGGCGCGCCGTCGGGGTTGTCGCGGCCGAGCGGCGTCGACGGCTCGGGGCACCACGTCGTGAAGCGCGGTGTGATGCCCCGGCTCATGAAGTAGTCGAGGCCCTCGGTCGTCGACGCGATTGCGGCGTCGATCGTCTCGAAGCCGAACGGCTTCGCCATCTCGACGCCGGCGACGAAGTTCGGGATCACGAAGCGCGGGCCGAAGACATCGGCAGCGTCGAAGATGCGGCGATGCCACTCCTCGCGCCCGACGTAGCGCTCCTTGCCCGGTGAGATGAGCTCGAACAGGCGCTTGTCCCACACCTCGTAGTTCGGGTGGTAGATCGTGATCCCGTAGTCCTTGTACCGCTGCACGTCCGCTTTCGGGCAGCGCCTGCGCGACCACCTTGCCGATCCATCGGTTCGGGAACCGCTCCTCGATCGCCTGCGCGTACCTGCCGTAGAAGTCGGCCTCGGCGAGCCCGTCGACCGTGCTCGTCACCGAGCCGCCGGTCAGCGTGTACGCCTTGGACACCTGCGCAGTGTCGTAGCGGTCGATCAGCGCGAGCGCCTCGAGAACGTCCTCGACCGGCTTCACGCCCGTGTATGGACGACCTTCTTTCTTGTGCTGGCGCCAGTTGTGGTTGATGTCGCAGAACTGGCACTCCTCTTTCGCGCCGAAGTACTGGCAGAGGCGGAGCACGGTCAGGTAGATGAGGTAGCCCCACTGGATCGTGGGCGCCGTCTCCATCACGGTCTTGCCGTTCGCGAGCTCATGCCGGTAGTACTCGGGCATCGGCGGCAGGCCGACGTCGGCGACCGTCCGGCCGTCCAGGGTCAGGAGCAGTGCGCCGTCCTCGTCGCGCATGACGCGGTAGGGCGAGTCGGGGTTGACCCGCACCGACACGATCGTCCGCCGCAGCGAGTACGGGCCGCCGGTCAGCGCGATCTCCTCGGGCGGGCGCCGCTTCGCTGCCTCGCCGAGCTGCGTGAGCGGTTTCTGGTCGAACGAGAAGATGAAGTAGGACTTCGGCTTGACCTCGCCGTCGAGATTGTCGGTCAGCGCGGCGTCGTCGAAGGCCATCCCGGTGCGCAGGAGGTCCTCCTTGAGCACCGCCTCGGGCGGGATGTGCGGGAACCGCGCCATCAGGCCTTCGACCAGCTCGGTGCGGGCGCTCACACCGGCAAACTAGCGGAGGGCGCCCGGCGGGCGCCCTCCGCGCTGGGCGTCAGTGGTGGTTCTTTGCGCCGCTGATGGCCGTCAGCGTGTTCACGCCGCTCACCAGCGAGCAGCGGATCTGCGCCACATCGTTCTGCTTGTACTTCGAATTCACGGTGGCGGACTTGTCCGCCGGGATCGCGCAGGTGAGGCCCGCGACCGTGATCGACGTCGTCGACAGGGCCGAGATCGTCCCGTGAGCCTCGCTCTTCTCGGGGGTCGGCCGCGACGACTTGCACGAGCCGTTCCCCACCTCGACCGCCGAGCCGCCCGAGGTGCCCCCACCGAGCTTGCCGCCGGTGAACCCGGACGCAGCCGAGAACGTCGCCGACAGATTCGCGACGAGGCCGGCGGACGGGCCGTGAGCGCGTCCGATCGCCAGACCGGCGATCGTGCCGTGGTCGTAGACCGCGGAGTAGTTCGCGGACGTGTTCCCGCCCGGCGTCTGTCCGATCTTCAGCGAGCCGTTGACGACACCGACGTTGTCGGTCGTGTTGATCACGCTGCGAGCGCGCACGGTGATCGGCCCGGTCAGATCGGAATCGCCCGTCGCCGTTCCGGTGTACTTCCCGTCCGTCACGACGATCGTCTTGTTGCTCGACGTGGTGCACGTGCGACTCGACGTGCTCGCCCCGGTGGCCGTGAACGTTCCGGCGACCGCGCTGACGCTCTTCGCGTTCCCCATCCCGTCCGCCACGGCGTACCCGGTCGCAACGAGCGCGACGAGCAGCGCGGCAATGTACGTCAACTTGCGCATGCAGTTCCTCCAGTCGTCCTCGGGAGATGTGCCCTGACCCTGTCCGCGGGTCGTGCGGCGTGCGCAAGGGGGACGTAAAGCCCACGTAAAGCACGGTCTCCCTGCGGCTTGGCTACCCTCGGACCAGGGATGCTGCGCCGTTTCTCCACCTTGCTGGTGCTCGCGGCGGCGTGCGCGGCGCCGGCACACGCACAGAGCACGACGCTACTTCCCGGGGTCACCTATGACCGGACGGTCGAGTTCACACCGCACGGCGCGGTGGTCGTGAGCGTGCTGACGGCCCCGCGGCCGGGCGACCAGGACGGTCTGTACCAGTTGGCGCCGGTGCTCGCCCACGGCACGGTTCTCGGCGGCCGCGAGAAGGTGACGCAGATCGAGAAGGACGTGTCGAGCCAGGCCACCGTCGCCGGGATCAACGGCGATCTCTTCAGCGCGGGCGACGGACACCCTGCGGGGATGTTCATGTCGGGCGGCGTGCTCGCCCATCCGCCGTTCGGCTCACGCTCCTCGATCGGCGTCGACTCGGCCGGTGGGCTGCAGGTCGACCGGGTCAAGTTCTTCGGCACGTGGCAGGGGACGGGCCAGCGGCGGCCCGCTCAACGGTCTCAACCAGGTCGCGGCGCAGGGGCAGGTGGTGCTGCTCACCCCGGCGTTCGGGCCGAGGGCGCCTGTCATCCAGGGCTCGGCGGAGATCGTGCTGCAGACCTTCCCGCCCACTACCCCGAACGTCGATCTCTCCGCCGTCGTGACCGCGGTCGGCGCGAACGGCGGCGAGCCGATCCCGCCCGGCGGAGCGATCATTCAGGCGGCCGGCTCCCTCGCCGCGAAGCTCCAGGCCGAGGCGCCCGTCGGCACGCGGATCGCCGCGCGGCTGATCCTGCAGCCCGGCTGGACGACCGTCGTCGCTGCGCTGGGCGGCGGCCCGGTGCTCGTCCGGAACTCGGTGCCGGTGTTCCGGTCGCTGGAGGACTTCACGAACGACCAGATCGCCGCTCGCTCGCCGCGGGCCGGCGTCGGGCAGCTCGCCGACGGCCGCGTCATCCTCGTCGCGGTCGACGGCGACCAGCCGGGCTACAGCGTCGGGCTGACGAGCTTCGAGCTGGCGCAGACGATGGCGGGGCTCGGTGCCGTCACCGCCGCCGCCGTCGAGTCCGGGCCCGGACGTGACGCTCGCGTTCGACGGGCAGCTGCTGAACCAGCCGAGCGCTGCCGGCGGCGAGCGTGCCGTCAGGGAGGCGCTGCTCGTGCAGTACTTCGGCGTCTACGCACCGCCGCCGCCGCTGCCGCTCTTCTGACCGGCGAAGCCGGCAAGACACAGGAGCAGCTCTCCTACAAGATCGTCCGACCGTCGCAGGTGACCGCGCAGCTGATCGGCCCCGACGGCAGGCCGCGGGTGCTCGAGGCCGGCGTCCAGCACGTCCCCGGGTCCTACTCGTTCACCTACTCCGACGTTCGACGTCGAGGGGACGTGGCATTGGAACGTCACCGCGACCGACGACCTGAAGCGTGTGTCGACGATCGACCGGACGTTCCGGTACGACACGACGCTCCGTGGTCTCAGCGTCCCGAAGCCCGCCCGCGGGACCGCAGCCGATCCGGTTCACGCTGTCGCGCCCTGCGAGCGTGCGGTTGCGGATCGAGACGCCGGCCGGTGTCCTCGTGCGCCAGGTGCCGCCCGGTGAGCCTGCCGGCCGGAGCGCAGGCTGTCGTCTGGGACGGACGCCTGCCACACGGCAGCCGTGCGTACGGCGGGAGCTACGTCGCGCATGTCTTCGTCACGAGCTCGGTGGGAACGTCCGAGTTCTTCGCGCCGTTCTCCTTCAGGCGCACTGGCTAGAGTCGGCGGGTGACCTCGTTCGTCGGCAATCACGGCCTGCTGGCCGTGTTCGTCCTGATGTTCGTTGCGGCGATCCTCCCGGCGGCGAGCGAGTTGACGATGATCTACGGCGGCGCGCTCGCCTCGGGCGCGCGTTGCCGGCGCACATCGCGCATTTCCAGACGGGCTTTCGCGCGTACCTCGCGGTCGTCGTGGTCGGCGTGATCGGGAACCTGCTCGGCGCCGCCGCCGGGTGGGCGATCGGCTACTACGGCGGCCATCCGTTGCTCGAGCGCCACGGACGCTGGCTCCACGCGACGCCGGAGCGGCTCGACCGCGCCGAGCGCTGGTTCGACCACTTCGGCCCCGTCGCCGTCCCGCTCGGGTTCGCCACACCGCTCGTCCGGTCGTTCGTGGCTCTTCCCGGCCGGGATCTTCGAGATGGCCGCTTCGGCGGCTGCTGCCGCTTGCTGCTCGTCGGCAGCGCCGTCTTCTGCGCGGTCGTCGCCGGGATCGGCTGGGCGCGTCGGGCTCGAACTGGAGCACCGCGAGCCACGACTTTCGGTATCTGGACTACGCGGTCGTCGCAGGGGTCGTGCTGCTGGCCGCGTACCTGGTCCTTCGACGACGCCGCACGGCTACGATTTCACCCGCCGATGACGATTCCCCACGTTGACGTCAAGGCGCAATACGCGCCGCTGATCCCGGAGCTGCAGGAGGCATTCGCGCGCACGCTCGAGTCCGGCCGCTTCATCTTCGGGCCGGAGGTCGAGGCGTTCGAGCGCGAGGCGGCTGCGCTGCTCGGCACGCTCGACTCCGTCAGCTGCGCAAACGGCACCGACGCGCTCGTGCTCGTCCTCGATGCGATGGGGATCGGCCCCGGCGACGAGGTGATCTGCCCGGCGTTCACGTTCTACGCGACCGCCGAGTCGATCGCGCGCCGTGGCGCCACCCCGGTCTTCGCGGAGATCGACCCGGTGACGCTCAACCTCGACGCCGCCGACGTCGAGCGCCGGATCACCGAGCGCACGAAGGCGATCATGCCGGTGCATCTCTTCGGCCGCCCCGCGCCCGACCTCAGCGGCCTCGGCCTGCCGGTGATCGAGGACGCCGCGCAGGCGTTCGGCGCAGCCGGCATCGCGACGAGCGTCGCGTCGACGTTCAGCTTCTTCCCGACGAAGAACCTCTTCGCTCTCGGCGACGGCGGCCTGATCGCCGTCAACGACCCGGAGCTCGCGCAACGCATCCGGATGCTCCGCTTCCACGGCTCGGCAGCGAAGAAGGAGTTCCTCTACGTCGGCTACAACTCGCGGCTCGATGCGATGCAGGCGTCGTTCCTGCGCATCTTCCTGCGGCATATCGAGGACTGGAATCGAGCGCGGCGTGAGGCTGCCGCGCGCTACACCGAGTTGCTGACCGGTCTCGTCGAGACGCCGGTCGACGAGCCGGGCCACGTCTACCACGTGTACTGCGTCCGGTCGCCCGAGCGCGACCGGCTCGCCGCGGCGCTGCAGGCGGCCGGGATCGGCTTCGCCGCGTACTACCAGCCGCCGCTGCATCTGCAGCCGGCGCTGCGGTACCTCGGCTACTCCGAGGGCGACTTCCCGGAGACCGAGCAGGCGGCGCGCGAGAATCTCTGCCTGCCGCTGTGGGCCGGGATCACCGAGGAGCAGCAAGCGGAGGTCGTCTCCGTCCTCAAGCGCGCTTCCGGCCTCGTCCGCGTCCTGATGCGCTTCCCGGTCAATAGACACCGGGTCTGGCAGCTTGCGTTCGATGCGGTCCTGATCGTCGCCGCGTGGCAGCTGACGTTCTTCCTGCGCTTCGACAAGACGACGCCGGTCTTCTACCGGCACCTGCTCGACTGGCAGGTGGTCGCGCTCGTCGTCGCGATCAACCTCTCGACGTTCGTGCTCTTCGGCTTCTACAACCGCTGGTGGCGCTACGTCTCGACGCGCGACATGTGGGGCGCGTTTCGCGGCGTCACCGCGGCCTCGGCGATCACGTACCTCGTCCTCTACGCGTTCCCGCCCGCGCACACCTCGCGCCTCCCGCGCGGTGTCGCCGCGCTCGACTACCTCCTGCTGCTCGCGTTCGTCGCCGGAACGCGCCTGCTGGCCCGCACGCTGATCGAGCGCCCGCCGGCCGGCCTCGTCGCCCACGGCAAGGAGGTGCTGATCGTCGGCGCCGGAGATGCCGGGCAGTTGATGGTCCGCGAGCTGCAGCGCAACCGCCAGCTGCACTACACGCCGATCGGCTTCGTCGACGACGACCCGCGCAAGCGAGGCGACCGCATCAACGGCGTCAAGGTGCTCGGCACGACCGACGACCTCCAGCACCTCCTGCGCGACAACAAGCCGGACGAGGTGCTGATCGCGATCCCGTCGGCGCCGGGGCGCGTGCGCCAGAAGATCGTCGAGACGTGCCTCGCCGAACAGGTCGCGGTCAAGACGCTGCCGGGCCTGCACGAGCTGATCGCGGGCGACCTCAACCTCGGCGCGCAGATCCGCCCGGTTCAGGTCGAGGACGTGCTCGGCCGCCAGCAGGTCGAGGTCGACCTCGGGCTCGTCGCGTCCTACGTCAAGGGCAAGACGGTCCTCGTCACGGGCGCCGGCGGCTCGATCGGCTCGGAGCTCTGCCGCCAGCTGGCGCGGCTCGGCGTGGCGCGCCTCGTGCTCGTCGACAAGGGCGAGTCGGCGCTGTTCGAGATCGAGCGGGAGCTCGTCGACGAGCGCGACTTACACCGCCGCGATCCCGGTGCTCGCCGACACCGGCGACCGGGCGAAGATGCGCCAGGTGTTCGAGCGCTACCGCCCGCAGGTGCTCTTCCACGCAGCGGCGTACAAGCACGTCGGCATGCTCGAGGCGAACCCCTCACAGGCCGTGTCGAACAACGTGCTCGCGACGCGCACGCTTGCCGAGGTCGCGGTCGAGTTCGGTGTCGAGCGCTTCGTGCTCATCTCCACCGACAAGGCCGCGAACCCGAAGAACGTGATGGGCCAGTCGAAGGCCGTGTGCGAATGGATCATCGAGTCGTTCGCGCTGCGCCCCGAGGTCGACACCCGCTTCGTCGCGGTTCGCTTCGGCAACGTGCTCGGCTCGTCGGGATCGGTGATCCCGATCTTCCGCAAGCAGATCGAGCGCGGCGGGCCCGTCAGGGTGACCGATCCCGAGATGACGCGCTTCTTCATGACGATCCCCGAGGCGTCGTCGCTCGTCGTCCAGGCCGGCGCGATGGGCGGCCGCGGCCAGGTCTACGTGCTCGACATGGGCGAGCCCGTCAAGATCCTCGATCTCGCCCGGCAGATGATCCATCTGTCCGGGAAGGACGAGTCCCAGATCCCGATCGTGTTCACGGGCGCGCGCGCGGGCGAGAAGGTGCACGAGGTGCTCTGGAACGAGGGCGAGGCCGTCGGGCCGACCTCGCACCCGAAGATCATGCGCGCCGCGCGGCCGCAGATCGACGCAGCCTGGCTGGAGGAGTCCCTTGCGATGCTCGAGCGGCTCGTCGACGAGGGCGACACGCTCGCCCTCGTGGCGAGACTCCGCTCCGATGGTCGCCGAGCCGGTGCGCACCGGCCGCGAAGCGGTTCTGGAAGACACGTTGCATTGACGTCACGGTCTCACGCCGGTCGCGCCGGTACCGTGATCCGATGGACCCGCTCGACGGCCTGAACCCCGAGCAGCGCCGCGCCGCCGAGGCGGTGCGCGGCCCGGTGTGCATCCTCGCCGGCGCAGGCTCGGGCAAGACCACGACGATCACCCGGCGGGTCGCGCAGCAGGTCGTCGACGGGCGCGTTCGCGCCGACGCAGATCATGGCCGTGACGTTCACCGACAAGGCGGCAGGCGAGCTGAAGCACCGCCTCGCCGCGCTCGGGGTCAGCGGTGTACGGGCCTCCACGTTCCACTCCGCCGCCCTGCGCCAGCTGCGCCACTTCGCGCCGGAGGCGGTCGGGCGCATCCTTCCGTCGAAGGCGCTCGCGCTCCGCCAGATCGCGAACTCGCTCCCCGCGCCGTACAAGTTCCGGCCGGCCGGCGACCTGGCAACCGAGATCGAATGGGCGAAGAACCGCCGGATCCCACCGGAACGCTACGACGGCCGCGATCCGCCGATCCCACTCGACCTGATGCAGCGGGTCTACCGCGAGTACGAGCGGCGGAAGTCCGCCGAGGGCCTGATCGACTTCGAGGACCTGCTCGAGCTCACAGTGCGGCTGTTCGAGGAGAACGCCGAGGCGCGTGAGACGTTCCGCGCCCAGTACCAGTCGTTCACCGTCGACGAGTTGCAGGACGTGAACCTGCTCCAGCAGGAGCTGCTCGACCTGTGGCTCGGCGACCGCGACGACCTCTGCATCGTCGGCGACGACTACCAGTCGATCTACGGCTTCACCGGTGCGAGCCCCGACTACCTGCTCGCGATGCCGAAACGCTTCCCGAATGCGCTCGTCGTGCGGCTCGAGGAGAACTACCGCTCGACGCCGCAGGTGCTCGCCCTCGCGAACAGGCTCGTGCCCAACCTCGGCGGCGCCGAGAAGACGCTGCGCTCGGTCCTGCCGGACGGCGCCGACCCCGTCGTGCGCCCGTTCCCCACGGCCGAGGACGAGGGCGCCGCGATCGTCGCCGAGCTGCGTGCGCTCACGTGCCCGTTCGAGGAGACGGCGATCCTGGCCCGGACGAACGCTCGCCTGACCGACTTCGAAGAGCTGTTGCACGACGCCGGCATTCCGTTCCAGGGGTCGTCGCTCCTCGAGCGCGATGCGGCGCGCAGATTGACGCGTCGGCTCGAGCGCGCCTCGGCACCCGCCGGCGAGGCCGTGCGCACCGCCGCGCTCGACGCCGGCTGGCTCGAGCGCGTGCCCGACAAGCTCGGCGAGCGTGAGGCTGTGCGCCAGCAGGATCTCGGCCGGCTGGTGCAGCTCGCTGCGGCCTTCGAAGGTGAGGCAGCGGCGTTCGTCGAGGATCTTCGGCGCCGGTTCGCCTCCGGCGGCGACGCCGCGCACGGTGTCCATCTGCTGACGCTGCACCGGGCCAAGGGCCTGGAGTTCGAGGCGGTCTTCATCCCCCGGCTGCAGGAGAAGGAGCTGCCGTCGAAGCAGGCTCGAACGCCGGCGGAGCTGGCGGAGGAGCGCCGCCTGCTGTACGTCGGGATGACGCGCGCGAAGCGCATCCTCTGGCTCACCTGGTCGGGCAAGCGCTCACGGTTCCTGCAGGAGCTCGGTGTCACCCAGACGGCGCCGACGGAGAAGCGCGAGTGGACAGCCGATGCCCAGCGTCTGCGCGACTGGCGGCTCGAGCGGGCAAAGGCCGACAACGTCCCGCCCTATGTCGTGTTCCACGACAGCGTGCTGCACGCGATCGCAGAAGCGCGCCCGTCATCGCTCGGCGAGCTCTCGCAGATCGCAGGCGTCGGCCCGGCAAAGCTCGAGCGCTACGGGCCGGCCGTGCTGGAGCTCGTTCGGGCCTGATTCAGGGCAGCGCCGAGAGCAGCAGATCGAGCATCAGCTGCGGGTCTCGGCGCTCCCGCGATCCGGTCGCGTGGTCGCGTTTCTGCAGCTCGAGCGCGCGCGGGTCGGTGAGCGGGCGGAGCCGTCCTTCGCGGATCAGCTGCTCGTCGACGCCGCCGAGGCGGCCGCCGTACGTCGTGTACACCGGCACGCCGAGTGCAGCTGCTTCGCGGTTCATCGTTCCGCCGGCCGACACGACCAGGTCGGCGAGCGCGATCAGGCTCTGCGCGTCGACGGCCTCGTCGGGGACGATCACCGACGGGAGTGCCAGCGACCTCACGAAGTCGCGCTGTTCCTCGGTGCGCGGGATCACGAAGGCGTGCACGTCGTCGGACCGGCCGAGATGCTCGAGTGTCATCGGGAAGAGGGGATTCGAGTGACGGTGGTAGAGCGAGACGTCCGGCGGGGGCCGCAGCACGACGAGTACGCGGGCCGGGTCGATCGACCAGTCGGTCAGCACCGACTCGTCGGGCTCGAAGTCCGAGAGGTAGTACTCCTCCTTGAGCCCTGCGTACTGCTGCAGCTTCGGCGGCACCGCGCCGTAGGTCTTGAGCCGCTCCGGCGGGATCGCCGCGGGCACGACGACCCGCGTCGCGGCGCGGCAGCCGAGCTGGTGCTGGAGCCACGCCCACTCGTAGTCGAACGTGGTCGAGCTCGGGATACCGAGCCGGCGTGCCGTCATCGTCAGCTCATGCGAGCCGTGGGCGAGCGCGAGATCGAAGTTCCGTCCCTTGGCGAAGCGCCGCAGCGCTTTCAGCCGCGTGCGCATCTGCGCCGCCTTGCCGAGTGCAGATCGGCCGCCGTGATGCCCGATCACCGTGGCGGTCATCCCGTGCGACTCGATCAACTGCAGTGTCTGCGCGTACTCGCGCGCAGTGATCTCCACCTCGTTTCCCTGCGCCTCGAGCAGCTGCACGAGCGGCCGGAACACCAGCGGATGGGCGCTGGCGGTGAAGTCGATCCATACCTTCATGCGATGGCGCTCTCGAGCGAGACGTCGCGGCTGATTCCCTCGACATGCCGTTCGTGCCAGAGCGTGAACGCGAGCAGCCCCCAGAGCTGCCGGGAGAGATCCTCACGGCCGGAGACATGGGCGTCGATCACGCGCGTCACCGCGTCCGGCTGCAGGAAGCCCTGACGTCGCAGGGTCTCCGCCGACAGCGTCTCGCGCGCGAACGGCTCCAGCTCGCCGCGGAGCCAGGCCGCGGCGGGGATCGAGAAGCCGCGCTTCTTCCCGTGCACGATCTCGTGCGGCAACAACGGCTCCATCGCCTTGCGCAGCAGCCGCTTCTTGGAGAAGCCGCGAACCTTGTGCCGCACGGGCAAGGAGAACGCGAAGTTGGACACGACGGTGTCCATGAACGGCACGCGCGCCTCGAGCGACCACGCCATCGATGCGCGGTCGGTCTTCGTCAGCAGGTCGTCCACCAGGTAGAGGCCGAAGTCGACATCCTGCAGCCGCGTCAGGAGCTCGTGGCCCTCGGTCCCGGCGAACCGCGCGCGGTACCCGACCAGGGGGTCGTAGCTGCTGTTGCGACCGGTGAGCTCGGCGCGCACATCCGCAGCGAAGATCTCCTTGTAAGCGTGGTGGCGTTCGAGGGGCGGCATCCCGGCGGCCCGTGTGAACCGCTTCAGGCGATAGTCGAGGCTCGCCTTGCGCGTCGAGGACGGAAGCCGGTCTACTGCGGGCCTCGCCCGAGCCGCGAGCGGCCCGAACCGCTCGGCGAGCAGGTCGGCGACGTAGGTGTAGTAGCCGCCGAAGAGCTCGTCGCTCCCCTCACCCGACAGGGCGACCTTGACGTCTTCGGCCGCGAGCTTGGAGACGAGGTACGTCGGAAGCGCCGACGAGTCTGCGAACGGCTCGTCGAACGCGTCGGCGAGCGCCGGCAGCAGGAGGGCCGCGTTCGGCCGGAGCGTGAGGTCGCGGTGGATGGTGCCGTACCGTCGCGCGACTGCGCGTGCGCCGTCGAGCTCGTCGAACGACGCCTCGGTGAAGCCGATCGAGAACGTGCGCACCGCCTCCGACGACTCTTCCGCGGCGAGCGCCGTGAGCGCTCCCGAGTCGACGCCGCCCGAGAGCAGCACGCCGACCGGCACGTCTGCGATCAAGTGCGCCCGCACGGAGTCGCGCAGGCGTGCGCGGCACTCCTCGACCAGTTCGGCCTCGTCCTCACCGTGGCGCGTCGGGAGCGGACCGGTGCGCGCGAAACGGTCGAGCGAGGCGTTGCCGTCGTGCCAGGTGAGCGTGTGGCCCGGAAGGAGCTTTCGAATGTCTCTGAAGATCGAGAGCGGCGCCGGCACGACGTTGAAGGTGAGGAACGCCTCGAGCGCGTCGAGGTCTATGTCACCGTGTGGCAGAGCGTCGAGCTCCGACGAGAACGAGAGCTCGCCGTCGACGTCGCGGTAGGCGAGCGGTTTGATCCCGAAGCGGTCGCGCGCAAGCACCAGCCGCTGTCCCCGCGCGTCCCACACGGCGACGGCGAACATCCCGCGCAGCCGTTCCCAGAGGTGCGGTCCCCACTCCTCGTATCCGTGCACGAGCACTTCGGTGTCGCAGCGGCTCCGGAACCGATGTCCGGCCCGTTCGAGCTCGTGCATGAGCTCGCGGTAGTTGTAGATCTCGCCGTTCTGCACGACGACGACGCTGCCGTCCTCGTTTGCGATCGGCTGATCGCCGCCGGTCAGATCGATGATCGCGAGCCGGCGTGCCGCGATCCCGACCGGGCCGTCGAGATGTGCCCCCTCGGAGTCCGGCCCGCGGTGGAACAGGGTCGCCGACATGCGGCGAAGCCGTTCGGGGTCGACGGCGCCGCGGCTGCTGGCGATCCCGCAGATCCCGCACATGTCGTGAGTCTAGGTGCGGCGCCCGAACACCTGGGCGAGCACCCGGATGCCGGTGACGAAGAGCGTGCGCAGATAGAGCCGTACCGAGCGGTCGGCGATCCACTCGAGATCGTGAGCGAGCTTCTCGGCCATCGACGTCTCGTAGCCGCGCCGCACCTGGGCGAACCCCGTGAGCCCGGGCCGCACGACGAGGCGCTGCCAGTAGGCCGGCAGGTCGTGTGCGAGCTCTTCGAAGAAGCGCGGCCGGATCGGCCTCGGCCCGACGAACGACATGTCTCCGCGCAGGACGTTCCAGAGCTGGGGGATCTCGTCGAGTTGCGACGCCTTGAGCCAGCCGCCGATTCGCGTCAGCTCCACATCGGTGTGGCGGACGAGCTCTTCGCCCAGGTACTGCCCGATGCGGTCCTCGGCGCCGGGGCGGAGCGTTCGGAACTTCAACATCTGGAAGAAGCGGCCGCGGCGGCCGACTCGTTCTCCTCGGTAGAGGATCGGCCGCCCGGTCGTGACGAGCAGCACGCCCGCGATCAGAAGCGCGAACGGAGAGAGGAGGATCCCGAAGATCCCCGCGAAGAGGATGTCGAGCAGACGCAGCTCGAGGTCGATCCCGCGATGCTCCGCCTGGGAGGCAAGGCGTGTATACCCGCTGACGAGGGTGTCCTCGAGCGGTGGCGGCGCGGATGCCACGCGGTCGATGGTAAACCGTTGGCCTATGAGCGTCCTCGGAATCGACCACGTGCAGGTCGCCGCCCCGGCGGGGTGCGAGGCGCAGGCGCGGGCGTTCTACGGGGCACTGCTCGGTCTCGAGGAGCTTCCGAAGCCGGAATCGCTTCGAGCCCGCGGCGGCTGCTGGTTCCGGGCGGGCGAGCAGGAGCTGCACGTCGGCGTCGACCAGCCGTTCGCACCGGCGCGCAAGGCGCACCCGGGCCTCGTCGTCTCCGACCTCGCAGGGCTCGCCGGCCGGCTGGCGGCCGCAGGGATCGCCGTCGAGCCGGACGACTCGCTCCCCGGGACGAAGCGCTTCCACGCGGCCGACCCGTTCGGCAACCGGCTCGAGTTCCGCGAGCTGTGACGGTGGCTGCCGCCAGGCTTGGCTCGCCGGGGCAGGTCGTAGAAGCGTGGTTTCTGCAGGGGGAAATTGGCCGCGGACACGGTTTTGTGACTCCGGCGTTGCTGTTCGGCGCGGGTGGCTGGGGCACGCTGTTCCTGGCTGTGCCCGGTACTCTTCTATAAGCTTCCGTTATGGATACGCGTCAGCTTCGTGCGTTCTGCGAGGTGGTCGAGCGCAAGTCGTTCTCCCAGGCGGCCGAGCGGCTCGGCGTGACCCAGCCGGCGGTCAGCCTCCAGGTGCGGGCGCTCGAGAAGCGCCTCGGCCTCCAGCTCCTCGACCGGTCGGGGCGCCGGGTCGAGCCGACCGAAGCGGGCCTGCAGCTCTACCGGGGCGCGCAGCGCCTGATCGCGCTCGAAGAGGAGATCACGAGCGACCTCGCAGACGAAGCGACCGGCGCGCTCGAAGGCACGTTCGCGATCGGTGCTTCGACAGGCCCGGGCGGCGTCGTCCTGTCCCGCCTCCTGTGCGAGTTCGCCGCCGTGCATCCGCAGATCCACGTGGCCCTGAGCGTGTTCGACACCCAGACGGTCGTCGAGCGTGTCGCCGACCGATCGCTCGAGCTGGGCGTGGTCGGTGCCGCTCCGCGCTACCGCGCGGTCGAGTACGAGCCGTTCTTTCGCGACACCGTGATCCTCGCCTGCCCTCCGGGCCATCCGTTCGAAGGCCGGACGGTGACGCTCGACGAGCTGAAGGGCGAGCGGCTGATCGTCATGCAGGAAGGAGCCGGAGTCCGGCAGATGATCGAAGACGAGCTGCGCCGCGCCGGCACGAAGCTGCGCGATCTCGATGTGCGGCTCGAGCTCGGGCTGCAGGAGTCGGTGACGAGCGCGGTGCGCGGCGGTTACGGCGTCACGTTCATCTCGCGCTCGTCGGTCGAGAACGACCTGGCCGCCGGCACGCTGGTCGAGGCACGCATCGCAGGGCTCGAGCTCGAGCGCGAGATCCTGCTCGTCCGAGCGAGCGGCCGGTCGGAGACACGGGCAGCGCGCGCCTTCGTCGACTACGCACGCGAGCTTCTGCTGTGATCGTCCGCTGGTCCCTCGACGACCTGCCCGCCACGCTCGCCGAGGTCGGCATCGAGCGTCCATTCCTGATCGCGAGCCCGCGCTGGCAGTCTCTCGAACTGCCGCAGTTCGCGTCCTGGTCGGAGGTCCCCTCGGATCGCGTGGAGGTGCCGCCCGATGCGGACGGGATCCTCGTCGTCGGGGGCGGCTCGGCGGTCGACACGGGCAAGTTCGCCTCCGCGGAGTCGGGCAAGCCCGTCGTGCACGTACCGACGACCTACTCGGGCGCCGAGTGGACGACGTCGTTCGGGATTCGTTCGCCGGACCGCGTCATCCGAGGCGCCGGCGCCGGCGCGCGGCCGGTGGCGATCGTCTACGACGTCGCCCTGACGCTCGACCTGCCCGCGATCGTGACTGCAGGCACATCGCTGAACGGCCTCGCCCACTGCGCGGAGGCGCTCTACGTGCAGGGCCACGGCGCCGAGGGAGACGAAGAGGCACTGCGGGGCGCCCGGCTCATCTCGACGGCGCTGCCGCGTGTGCTGGCCGCACCGGGCGATCTGGTCGCGCGCGACGAGCTGCTCCGCGGGGCCGCGCACGCCGGTCATGCCCTGGCCCTGAACCGGATGGGGCTCGCCCATGCGATGGCCCAGGCGCTCGGGGGGACCTACGGCCTGCCGCACGGCGCGATGAACGCGCTCTGTCTGCCGCCTGCGCTCGAGTTCAACTCCGAGTTCGTTCCCGACGAGGTCGCGCGCTTCGGTGAGGCGGTCGGCGCGGATGCCGTCGAGCGCTCGCGCGAGCTGGCGCTCCTCGGCGGCTTCGACCGGTTGCGCGACTTCGCTGTCCCGGAAGGGGAGCTCGCCCAGGTCGCCGAGGCGGCGGCGCAGCGCGGCGGCAATCTCGCGAACCCGCGCCCGGCCACTCCCGGCGAGATCCTGGAGCTCTACCGCCGCATCTACTGAGGTCTTGCCGAGTGCTTGCCGACCAAGTCGGTGAACAATGAATAACTTTCGCTAATAACAGGTATAGTCCGATCTGTGAGTCAGTCGGCCCACAGCTTCGATGTGCTCGTGATCGGAAGCGGCGCTTCGGGGCTCGCCGCCGCGGTCTCGGCCGAGCGCGCCGGCGCCCGCGTGGCGCTTGCGACCAAGGGCTCGCTGCAGGCGAACAACTCGTCGAAGGCGCAGGGCGGCATCCAGGCCTCGTTCGGAGCAGACGACTCGCCCGAGCAGCACGCGCAGGACATCTGGCGGTCGTCGCACGAGACCGCGGACATGCGCCTGGTCGAGGTGCTGACCGGTGATGCGCAGTCGGCGATCCACTGGCTCGAGGAGCTCGGCGTCGAGTTCACGCGGGAAGACGGGGGCTACCGGCTCGCGAAGTGCGGCGGCGCGAGCGCGAAGCGGCTGCTCCAGGTCGGCGACCGCACCGGGCATGCGATCACGAAGCAACTGCGGGACGCGTGGGAGGCAGGAAGCGGCACGAGTTTTCTGAATGCTCCGCTCCGAGAGCTCAGCGAGCTCGAAGGTCTCTGGCGGGCGCGGGTGGGCGAACAGACAGTCGACGCCGGCACCGTCGTGCTCGCCGCCGGTGGTCGCTGCTACGCAGAGGCCGAACGGCGCGGCGAGCTGTCGACGAATCACCCCAATGCGACCGGTGAGGTGACGCGAATCGCAGTCGACCTCGGCGCCGAAGCGCGCGACCTCGATGCGCTGCAGTACCACCCGAACGGCGGTGCGTGGCCGTCGAACATGCAGGGCTACTCGATTCCCGAGACGACGCGCGCATACGGCGCCGTCCTCGTGAACGCGCAGGGCGAAGAGTTCACCGACTCGCTCGGCCCGCGCGACGCCGTCAGCCAGGCGATCTTCGACGAGGTCGAGAAAGGGAACGGCGTCACGACGCCCGACGGACGCCCGGCCGTGTACCTCGACACGACGCGCATCCCGGAGACCGATGCGGACGTCTCGCTTCCGTACATGCTTCGCCGCTATCGCGGCGCCGGGATCGATCCGCTCAGAGAGAAGATCTACACGTACCCGGTCCTCCACTATCAGAACGGCGGTCTCGTGATCGACACTGACGCCGAGACGACGCTCGAAGGGGTGTACGCGTGCGGCGAGATCGCCGGCGGCACGCACGGGCGCAACCGGATGATGGGCAACAGCCTCCTCGAATGTGTGGTGTTCGGTCGAAGGGCTGGTCGTAATGCACTCGAGAAGGCAAGGAGCTAGATGACAATCGATACCGTCACGGATCTGCAGCACGCAGTGGAGGACGCCGCTGCGCATCTCTACGTCTGGGCCCTGAAGGACATCCCGCAGGACCTGCGTGACGCCCTGGCGGCCGCGCGTCTGCGGGAGACGTCCGTCCCCGGCAAGCGCGTGCTCGAGACGATCCACCGCAACGTCAACATCGCAGACAGCGAGAACAATCTCGTCTGCCAGGACACCGGCATCGCGGTCTACACGTGCCGCGTCGGCGAGCACTTCCCTCTGCATCCCACGCGCATCTACGAAGGGCTGCGTGACGGCACCGCGCGCGCGACGGTCGAGCATCCGCTGCGCTCGAACGCCGTGCATACGATCACCCGCGAGAACTCCGGCCCGAACATCGGCTATCGCCTGCCGATCGTCCACTGGGAGTTCATCCCGGACTGGGACGGCCTCGACGTCAAGTGCATTCCCAAGGGCTCGGGCTCGGAGAACATGAGCTTCCTCAAGATGTGCGTCCCCGCCGACGGCGTGAAGGGGATCAAGCAATTCGTGCTCGAGTCGATCGTCGGCGCGGGCGGCAAGCCCTGCCCGCCGGGGATCGTCGGGGTCGGGATCGGTGGCACGGCCGACTACGCGATGTACCTCGCGAAAGAGGCGATCACCCGCCCGGTCGGGACACGCAACTCCGACCCGCTCGTGGCGCAGCTCGAAGATGAGCTGTACGGCCTGCTGAACGAGACCGGCATCGGCCCGATGGGCCTCGGCGGCGACGTCACGGTCCTGCAGTGCCACATCGAGCACGCCGACACACACATGACCCTCAACCCGGTTGCCGTCAACTACCAGTGCTGGGCTGCGCGCCGTGCTTCGGCGCACATCGCCGCCGACGGTTCCGTCGACTTCGACAGGGAGTTCTGAGAGAGATGGCCAACCACACCGTCACGTTCCCGATCACCGACCCGCAGGAGATCCTCAAGCTGCAGGCCGGCGACGAGGTCACCGTGCAGGGCCACATCATCGGCATTCGCGACCGCACGCAGATCCGGATCTTCGACCAGGGCGTCGAGCCTCCGATGGACCTCGAGGGCGCGTTCCTGCTGCACACCGCGCCGAACGTGCGCAAGGTCGCCACCGATTCGGAGGGCAAAGGCACGTACGAGAAGATCTGCATCGGCACCACCACCTCCGCGCGGATGGTCAGGTTCACCGAGCCGCTCGGCCGCCAGTACGCCGTCCGGGCGATCTGCGGCAAGGGCGGCTTCCCCGACGAGGCCATCGAGCCCATGCACCAGCTCGGCATGGTCTATTTCGCGATCGTCGGCGGTGCTGCGGCGCTCGAGACGACGCAAATCGAGGAGATCGAGGACGTCCAGTGGGAAGAGCTGATGCCCGAGTGCCTCTGGAAGTTCCGGGTCAAGGACTTCGGCCCACTGACGGTCGGCATCGACGCGCATGGGAACTCCCTCTACCGCGACGTGCAGACGCGCGCCAGGGCGAAGTTGGAGGAGCTCTATGCCCGTCTTTGATCTCGGTCTCGGCAAGCACGTCGGCCTGACCCACGTGATCGACAAAGGCCTCGGCCCGCGGGCGTGGGAGGACGTGCTCGACGTCGCCGGGGACCACATCTCGATCGTCAAGCTCGGCTGGGGCACCGCGTACGTCACGAACAACCTCGAGCGCAAGCTCGAGGTGCTGCGCGACAAGCCCGTGGTGATCGGTGGGACGTTCTTCGAGGTCGTCTACGCGCTCGGCAATCTGGACGAGTACAAGCAGTGGCTGACCGACCTCGGGCTCACCCACGTCGAGATCTCCGACGGCACGATCGACATCCCGCGCGAGCGGAAGCTCGAGCTGATCGCCGAGTTCGCGCGTGACTTCACGGTGCTCTCCGAGGTCGGGTCGAAGGACTCGAGCGTCGAGTATTCGGTGGGCGAGTGGACGCAGTGGCTGAACGAGGAGCTCGAATCAGGGGCCTGGAAGGTGATCACCGAGGCGCGCGAGGGTGGCACTGCCGGCATCTTCGATTCGTCGGGCGGCATGCGCACGGAGCTGATCAGCGAGATCGCAAGTGCCGTCGGTCCCGCGAACATCGTTTTCGAGGCGCCGACGAAAGCCGCCCAAGCGTGGTTCGTCAAGGAGTTCGGCCCGTCGGTCAACCTCGGCAACATCCCGCCCGAAGAAGTGATCCCGCTCGAGACGCTGCGGCTCGGCCTGCGCGGCGACACATTGAAGGAGGTGTTGCTCGGTGACGACGTTCACGCCTCCTGACGCACCGGTTGTCGAGGAGTTGAGCGCAGAGGAGATCCTCGCGCTCGTCACGCGCGAGTTCCCCGGCCGGGTCGCGCTCGCGTGCTCCTTCCAGAAGGAAGAGACCGTGCTGCTCGACATGCTGTTCGCGCTCGAGCCGAATGCGCGCGTCTTCGCGATCGACACGCACTATCTCTTCCCCGAGACCTATGAGCTCTGGCGCGCGGTCGAGCGGCGCTATGACACGAAGGTAGAGGTGTTCGAGGGCGCACCGGTCGAGGAGAAGCTCTGGGAGACGAAGCCCGACCTGTATCTCGCGATCGCAAAGGTCGAGCCTCTCAACCGCGTGCTGCTCGACCTGGACTGCTGGATCACCGGGGTCCGCCGGGAGCAGGCGCCGACGCGCGCGAACGCACCCAAGCTCGGGTGGGACGAGGTGCACGAACTGTGGAAGGCCAATCCGCTCGCCGATTGGAGCGATGACGATTGCTGGTCGTACATCCGCGAGCGCGACCTGCCGTACAACCCGCTGCACGACCGCGGTTACGAGTCGATCGGCGACACCCACTCGACCATCCCGGGCGCCGGCCGCGAGGGACGCTGGGCCGGCACTGGCCGCACTGAGTGCGGGCTTCATGCACTTTCGGCTGCGCCGAAAGCGCTAGACGAATCGAGTGCAAATTGATCTCCTCTACGAGAGATTCCGCCAAGCGGAATCTCTCTCACCTGGACGAGCTCGAGGCCGAGGCGATCCACATCATGCGCGAGGTCGCCGCGGAGCGTGAGCGCCCGGTGCTGCTCTTCTCGGGTGGCAAGGACTCGATCGTGATGCTCCGGCTCGCCGAAAAGGCGTTCCGGCCTGCGCGGTTCCCGTTCCCGGTGATGCACGTCGACACGGGGCACAACTTCCCCGAGGTGATCGAGTACCGCGACCGTCGCGTGCGGGAGCTCGGCGAGCGTCTTGTCGTCGCGAGCGTGCAGGAGTCGATCGACCAGGGCCGTGTGCAGGAGCAAACAGGCCCGCGCGCGTCTCGCAACCAGTTGCAGACGACGACGTTGCTCGATGCGCTCGAGGAGCACGGCTTCGACGCCGCCATGGGCGGCGCGCGCCGCGACGAGGAGCGTGCTCGCGCAAAGGAGCGCATCTTCAGTTTTCGCGACGACTTCGGCCAGTGGAACCCGCGCGCGCAAAGGCCCGAGCTGTGGGACATCTACAACGCCCGGATTCGCAAGGGCGAGCAGATTCGAGTCTTCCCGATCTCGAACTGGACCGAGCTCGACGTGTGGCAGTACGTCGCGCGTGAGAATCTGGAGCTGCCGAGGATCTACTTTGCGCACGACCGCGACGTGTTTCGCCGTGACGGGATGCTCTATGCCGTGTCGGAGTTCGTCGAGCGCTATCCCGACGAGGAGGCGTTCACGGCCTCGGTGCGTTTCCGCACCGTCGGCGACATGTCGTGCACGGGTGGTGTCGTCAGCGATGCTGCGACGATCGACGAGGTCGTCACCGAGATCGCCGCGACGCGGGTGACCGAGCGGGGCGAGACACGCGCCGACGACCGCGTCAGCGAGGCCGCGATGGAGGACCGGAAGCGCGTTGGCTACTTCTAAGGAGTTCCTCGACACAGATCTGCTGCGGCTCGTCACTGCAGGCTCGGTCGACGACGGCAAGTCGACGCTGATCGGCCGCCTGCTCTACGACACGAAGCAGATCCTCGTCGACCAGCTCGAGCACATCGAGGACGCGTCTCGACGGCGCGGACACGACTACGTCGACCTGGCGCTGCTCACGGACGGGCTCCGGGCCGAGCGCGAGCAGGGAATCACGATCGACGTCGCCTACCGCTCGTTCGTCACCCCGCGCCGCCGCTTCCAGCTGGCCGACGCGCCCGGCCACGTGCAGTACACCCGCAACATGGTCACAGGAGCATCCACTGCCGACGTCGCCGTGATCCTCGTCGATGCCCGCAAGGGCGTGATCGAGCAGACGCGCAGGCATTCGTACATCATCGGCATGCTCGCGCTGCCGCACGTGGTGTATGCCGTGAACAAGATGGATCTCGTCGAGTTCTCGGAGGAGCGGTTCGATGAGATCGCGCGTGAGCTCGCCGAGCTCGGGTCGCAGCTCGAGATCAGGGACGCGACGGTGATCCCGTTGTCGGCGCTCAAGGGTGACAACGTCGTCGACCGCACCGACTCGATGCCCTGGTACGCGGGCCCGACGCTGCTCGAGCATCTCGAGACGATCGAGCTCGACGGCGACCGCAACGTGCAGGACCGGCGCTTTCCCGTGCAGTGGGTGATCCGGCCGATGGCCGACGAGCACCACGACTACCGGGGCTACGCCGGCCGGGTCGCAGGCGGCGTCTGGCGGGCCGGCGACGAGGTCGTCGTGCTGCCGTCGGGGCTGCGGAGCCGTGTGGCCGCAATCGACAGCGCCGAAGGGCGGCTCGAGGAGGCAGTCCCGCGCGAGTCCGTCACCATCCTCCTCGAGGACGACGTCGACGTCTCACGCGGCGATCTGCTCGCCGATCCTGAGCGGCTGCCGGTGGTGGCCCGCGAACTGACTGCACGGGTCAGCTGGATGTCCGAGCGCCCGGTCGAGGATCGCGCCCGCGTGCTGGTCAAGCACACGACGCGCACCGTTCCCGCGCGAGTGGACGAGATCCTCAGTGTGGTCGACATCCACACGCTCGAAGATCTGCCGAGCCCGGGCAAGATGGAGCTCAACGATCTCGGCGTCGTCCGGTTCCGGCTCGCGGAGCCACTCGTCGTCGACGAGTACGTGCGCAATCGCGGCACCGGTGCGTTCATCCTGATCGACGAGTCGACGAACGAGACGGTCGGCGCGGGCATGGTCGTATCGGCGAGGCCGTGACGCGCAGCGTGGATCCCTACCGGGACACGCACGTGATCGACTCGAGGGCGCCACGGACGAACCAGGCCGTCGTCGGCGTCGTCGCGGTGCTCGCCGTTGCGACGGGCTGGTGGTGGCTCCTTGCACTGCTCGCGCTGCAACTCGCACTCGGGCTCTTCCTCGGGCGGCGGTACTGCCTGCCGTGCCTGCTCTACTTCGAGCTGATCCAGCCGCGCTTCGGCGAGGGCGCACTCGAGGACTCGCGTCCGCCGCGGGCCGCGAACATCGTCGGGCTGGTCGTGCTCGCCGCTGCGTCGGTCGCGTACGGCGTCGGCCTGTCGACGCTCGGCGCCGCTCTCGGCATCCTCGTCGCCGCGCTGGCGCTGCTCGCCGCCTTCACCGGTTTCTGCACCGGCTGTGAGGCGTACAAGCTCGGCTGCCTGCTCCGCGGCCGGCCGTTCGTCTCCTGTCCGCTGCCGCCGCGCGCATGACCTGGCAATTCAGCCTCGCCGGCCTGCTCATCGGCGTGCTGGTCGGCATGACCGGGATGGGCGGTGGCTCGCTGATGACCCCGATGCTGATCCTGCTCTTCGGGTTCGACCCGAAGACGGCGGTCGGCACGGACATCCTGCATGGGGCGGTCTTCAAGTCCTTCGGCGCGATCCGTCATCGTCAGCTCGGGAACGTGCACGTGCCGCTCGCAATGTGGATGCTGATCGGCTCGGCGCCCATGTCGCTCGTCGGCGTGCAGATCGGAAGCTCGTTCTCCGGCGGGACGCAGTCGACGATGACCAAGATCGTCGGCGCGACCTTGATCATCGGCGGCTTCGGGTTTCTCGCGAAGACGTTCATCCGCGGGCACTCGATCAACGCAGAGTTCCACCTCCGGCGCCACGACAAGGTCGCGGCGATCGTGATCGGCGCGGTCTTCGGCTTCGTCGTCGGGCTGACCTCGGTGGGGTCGGGCACGTTCTTCGGCCTGGCGATGCTGCTGCTCTTCCCGCTCTCGGCGAGCCGGATCGTCGGCACCGACATGCTCCACGCTGCGCTGCTGCTCTGGGTCGCAGGTGTCGGGCACCTGCTGCACGGGAACGTCGACCTGCACGCCATCGGGTGGCTCCTCGTCGGATCCATTCCTGGCGTGCTGCTCGGCTCGCATCTCTCGATCCGGGTCCCGGAGCGAGCGCTTCGGATCGCCTTCGGATTCGTGTTGATCCTTTCGGGGATCAAGATCGTGAAGATGCCCGACTCCGATCCGATCATCGTGGGCGGGTTGGTGCTCGGCGTGATCGTGCTCCTCGTCTGGTCGGGGCGGCAGGTTCGATTGCGACGGCTGCGCGCTGCCCAACAGGTCCCGGCACACGACCCCGCATAGAATCCCCCCGGCGTGGCCCGGGTCCTGTCGACGGTGTTCGTCCTCGCCCTGCTCGCGGGGAGCGCCGCCGCCTTCGCACTGACCGAGCGCGCGAAGCTCGAACGCTCCCCCATCTACGGCACACACGTCGATCCGGTCTTCTCTCCCGCCGGCAAGATCAAGCCGGTCGCACACGTTGCGTTCCGGGTCCGGCCGCACGAGCGCGTCGACGTCCGAATCGTCGACCGGCACGGAACGACGGTCGGGGTCCTCCTCTCCAACCGCACGGTCAAGCCCGGGACGAGGCTCGACCTGATCTGGAACGGCCTCACCGCGGCCGGGCTGCTCGTTCCGGATGGGGTCTACCGGCCGGTGGTCAAGCTCCTGCACTCGCACCGCACGATCACGCTGCCGAGCACCATCCGGCTCGACACCGTGCCCCCGAAGATCACGGTTCGGCACCCGCAGTACCCGATCATCTCGCCCGACGGCGACGGGCATCACGACACATTCACGTTCCACTACACGATCGACGAGCCGGCACATGCGATCCTGCTCGTGCGCGGCGATCAGGTGCTCTTCACGCGTACCAGCAAGCAGGCGGGCCAGCTGACCTGGAACGGGCGCGTCGACGGCGGGAAACGAGCCCCGCCCGGCCGCTACGTGCTCTCCGTCTCGGCGCAGGACACCGCCGGGAACAGGGCCAAGGCGTATCCGTTCGCGATCGCACAGATCCGCTACCTCATCCTGGCCCGCTCGCGGGTCGTCGTCGCCCCGGGCGGCAGGTTCGCGCTGCGAGTGTCGACCGACGCGCCGAGGGTCCGCTGGCAGTTGCACGGTCGCCACGGGGTGCTGCCGCGCGGGACGCTGCATCTCCGAGCGCCCAAGTCCAAGGGCGTCTTCAACCTGTACGTCTTCGCCGGCACCCACGCCGCGCGCACCACGGTGGTGGTCGGATGAGCGCGGGAGCAGCGCAGGCCGCCGGCGCGCTCGGCGCGCTCGGGCTCGCGCTTCTCATCGTGGCACCGCGCCGCGACCTCCGCGTCGCGGGGCTCGCAGCGTGGGCGCTCGGGTGCGCGGGGCTGACCGTCTACCTCGCGCCGCACGGGCATCACCGCCTGCTCGCGGCCGCGGCCGTGCTGCTCGCGCTCGCGGCTGCGCTCGGCACCTGGGCGGCGCTGCGCGTTCCCTGGCTCCTGGCGGTCGCCACCCTCGCCTGCGTGCCCGCCCGCATTCCGGTGCACGTCGGGTCGACCCAGGCGAACCTGCTCCTGCCGCTCTACGGCGTCGTCGTGGTCGCGGCGCTTGCGCTCGCCTGGGAGCTGTACGGGGATGATTCCAATCGCTCGCGCGAGCTCGGGCCGCTCGCGTGGCCGGTCGCCGCGTTCGTCGCCTGGGATGGGGTGTCGCTGCTCTGGTCGAAGGACCCCCGGCAGGGCGCGATCGAGCTCCTCTTCTTCGTGCTCCCGTTCGGCCTGCTGGCGGTCGTGCTCGCTCGACTCGTGTGGTCGCGTGCGTGGGTCCTGACGTTGTACGTCCAGCTGGCGGTGATGGCGCTGGTCTTCGCGGTGATCGGGATCGCCCAGTACGAAACGCGCAACATCTTCTGGAACCCGAAGGTGCGCGTCGACAACGCCTACGCCCCGAGCGGATGGTTCTACCGGGTCAACTCCGTCTTCTACGACCCGTCGATCTACGGCCGGTTCCTCGTCGTCGGGATTCTCGCGAGCCTCGTCGTCATCCTCTTCCGTCGAGGAGACCCGCTGTGGTCGATCGCCGCCGCCCTGACGATCGTGATCACCTGGGCCGGCCTCCTGCCGTCGTTCTCGCAGTCGAGCTTCCTGGCGCTGATGGTCGGGATCACGGTTGCAACTGTGGTCGCCTGGGGGCGGCGGAGCCTGCTGCTCGTCGGCGTCGTCGTCGTCCTGCTCGGCGTCGCGCTCGCCGCGTCGCCTGCGATCCGCCACAAGGCCTCGTTGTCGCATGTGACGAGTGGCCGCTCGACGCTCGTCTCCACCGGACTGAAGGTCGCCTATCACCACCCGATCTCGGGGGTCGGGGTTGGCGGCTTCAAGCGCGCGTACGCCGACCTGGCGCACCTGAGGGGGAAGGAGCCGAAGGCGGCCGCTTCGCACACGACGCCGATCACCGTCTCCGCCGAGCTCGGTCTTCCCGGCTTGCTCCTCTTCCTGTGGCTCGTCGTGACCGCGGTCGCGCTGGCCTTCCGGCGCCTCGGACGCGACTTCGACGGCGCCGCCCGGCTCGCGTTCGGACTAGCCTTGGTCGCGATCCTCGTGCACTGCATCTTCTACAACGCCTTGTTCGAAGACCCCTCGTTCTGGGGCCTGCTCGCGCTGGTCGCGGTCGGTGCGCGCACCTGGAGGCCGGCCGCTCAGTGATCGACGCGGTCAAACGCGCGCTCGTCCTCGCACCGCACACCGATGACGGCGAGTTCGGCTGCGGCGGCACGATGGCGCGGCTGGTCGAGGCGGGTGCTGATGTGCGCTACGTCGCATTCTCGATCGCGACGCGGTCGCTCCCCGAGGGGTTTGCGCCGGACACGCTTGCCCGTGAGGTCCGCGAGGCCACCGCCGAGATCGGTATCCCCGCAGGCAACCTCACCGTGCACGACTTCGACGTGCGAACGTTTCCCGACCGGCGGCAGGAGATCCTCGAGCTCCTGATCGAGATCTGGAGCGACTGGCAGCCCGACTGCGTCTTCATGCCGTCGGTGCACGACGTGCACCAGGACCATCAGACGATCGCGAACGAAGGACTGCGCGCCTTCAAGCGGACGACGATCCTCGGCTACGAGATTCCCTGGAACAACTTCGATTTCAGCTATCAGGCTTACCTCGCCCTCGAGTCACGGCACGTCGAGCGCAAGGTGGCGGCGCTCGAGAAGTACGCCTCGCAGCAGCATCGCCGCTACGCGAACGCGGAGTACGTCTGGAACGTCGCGCGCACGCACGGCATCAACGTGAATCGCGAATATGCCGAGGTCTTCCAGGTGTACCGCGTGGTGGCCTGACCGCGATGTCGATCGCCCCCGAGACGACCGTCGGCGCCGTTCACCTGACCGTGGCCGATCTGGCGCGGTCGCTGTCCTACTACACCGAAGCGATCGGGCTCGACCTGCTCGGGCTCGGCGAGGGTGAGGCCAGCCTTGGCTCCGCCGGCAGCGAGCTGCTCCGCCTCGTCGAGGAGCCCGGCGCGCGGCCGGCCGACGGATACACCGGGCTCTTTCACTTCGCGCTGCTCGTGCCCGAACGCCGCCACCTGGCCGGCTGGATGCAGCACGCGATCCGCGATCGCGTCCAGCTGACCGGCGCGTCGGATCACTTCGTCAGCGAGGCGCTGTACCTGCGCGATCCTGACCACCACGGGATCGAGATCTACGCCGACCGGCCGCGGCGGCTCTGGGAGGGGCAGGTGGATCGCATCGGCACGTGGCCCCTCGACGTCGACGACCTGCTCGCCACCAACACCGAGCCGGCTGCGGCGCTGCCTGCCGGCACCCGCATGGGACACGTCCACCTACGCGTCGCCGACGTCGAGGAGAGCATCCGCTTCTATCGGGACGTCGTCGGCCTCGACCTGATGGCCCAGCTCGGCGATCAGGCGGCGTTCCTGAGTGCCGGTGGTTATCACCATCGCCTCGGAGCCAACACGTGGGAGAGCCGGGGTGCACCGCCCGCTCCCGCGGGCACCGCCCGCCTGACGCACTTCACGATCGTCGTTCCGGACGCGCACGAAGGTGAGCGGATCGCCGCGGCGGTCGGCGGCGAGCTCCGTGACCCGTCAGGCAACGCGTTCGTGCTCAGCCTCGCCGGCTAGACCGTCGAGCTTCGCGCATTCAGTTCCGGCGGCAGCGGCCGTGCGTGGACGACCACGAGTGTCTTGGTCGGGCGCGTCAGGGCGACGTAGAGCTCGCGCAACTCGATCAGAGCGGGCTCGACCACGACGACGTGATCGAACTCGAGGCCCTTGGCCTGCCGCGGCGTCAACACGGGCACGCCGCTCCACAGATCACCGCCGGGGACGCGATCGAGCAGCTCCTCCGGGACGATCACTGCCACGAGACCGTCCGGGGTGCCGGCGGCGTGCCGGTAGGCCTCGGCGAGCAGATGCTCCTCCGAGACTAGGCGCAGGACCGGGGGATCGGCCCCCGTGCGGTACGAGATCGGCGGCGCCACGTCGGGCGCGATCGTGTCGAGGAGCGGCAACGCCACCTCCATGATCTCGCGCGGCACGCGGTAGGCGTGGCGCAGCTCCTCGACGTCGGCCTCGTCGCCGCGAGGCAGATGCGGCAGGACGTCGTCCCAGCGCGGATAGCGGACGGCGCCGGTCGCCTGGGCGACGTCACCGAGGATGGTCAGGGCGCCGTCGCGCGCGCGGCGGGCGACCATGCGCAGCTGCATGGGTGTCAGGTCCTGCGCCTCGTCGACGATCACGTGGCCGTAGGCGCGCGGCGGCGCGCCGACCAGCGCGCGCGCTTCGTCGAGCAGCGGGATGTCGCCGTCCGACCAGCCGCCGCCGCGCCGCACGAGCAGTTTCTGCTCCGGTTCGCTCAGGATCCCGTCGGCGGCGGCCGCGAGCGACGTCCGCGATCCGGTCAAGGACCGGACGAGCCGGTCCGGCGCGACGACCGGCCATGCGGCCTTCAGCACCCGGTCGAGGTAGCCGTGCGCGCGCAGCGCCTGCTCCACCTCCTCGAAGTTGCGGATCGCGCCCGCGCCGAGCACGCGGCCGTACTCCTCGTAGAACCGTCGCAGCACGCTCATCCGGAACCGCTCGCGCGCGGCCACGGTGGTGCCGAGCGCGGCGCGCGCTGTCGTGAGCAGCTCTCGGATCTCACTCGCGCGCACCGAGATGAACGACCCTTCGAGCCGCAGCACGAGCTCCTCGGGAGTCGACTCGAGCCGGAGCTCGGCGGCGCGGGCGATCACGTCGACCAGGCGCAGGTCGGCCTTCAGCCGCGCGACGCCGGGCGGGTCGCGGCGCTGCGGCTCTGCGCCTTCCACGAGCTCACCGACGGCCCGCTGCTCGACGGCATCCTCGCCGAGTGCCGGCAGAACGTGGGAGACGTACTCCATGAACGTCCGGTTCGGTCCGATCACGAGCACGCCGCGGTGCTGCAGCTGGTCGCGCTGCGTGTAGAGCAGCCAGGAGGCGCGGTGCAGGCCGACCGCGGTCTTCCCCGTGCCGGGGCCGCCCTGGATCACGAGCGGTGTGTCCGGGTCGTGCGTGATCAGCCGATACTGGTCGGATTGGATCGTTGCGACGATGTCCCGCATGTGAACGTCGCGGCGCGCGCTCGAGCTCTTCGAGCAGGAAGTCGCCGACCGCGGCGCCGTCGACGATCGTCCCGTCGAGCGCCTCGTCGGCGATCTCGAGCAGGCGACGCCCGTCGGTGCGGAAGCGACGGCGAAGCGTCACCCCGTGCGGATCCTGCGGCGTCGCCGTGTAGAACGGTCGCGCCGCCGGCGCCTGCCAGTTGATGACGATCTGCCGCTGCTCGTCGTCGTGCACCCAGCGCCGGCCGACGTACAACGGTCGCAGCATGGTCTCGAAGTCGAGCCGGCCGAAGCAGAGCCCGCGTTCTGCGTCCTCGAACGTGTGGAGGCGCTTTGCCGCCCACGCATCCATCGCCGCCTGGGCGACCTCGCCGTCCACCTTGTCGCCGGCGGAGGCGAGGACGTCGCGCATTCGCTCGAGGTGCTCGTAGGCCCGGTCGACGTACGCCTGCTCGGCGGCCAGCTCGGGATGGCTCATGGGGCCAAGCTACCGGCGCCGGGACCTTTCGACCGGCACGGGCCGTAGGCATGGCGATGAACCGTCGCGAGTTCGCTGTGGCCGCTGTCGCGGCTCCGTTTGCCCTTCGCGCATCGCTCGCTGCCGCTCCGGCGGCGCTCGTCACCTGCGACGCCGAGGCGCGACTCGCCGTCGTCGATCTCGGCTCGTACCGGGTTGCGCGCTCGATCGCGACCCTGCCCGATCCGCGGGCGGTCGAGCTGGTCGGGGAGCGCGCGGTCGTCTGCCACACGGCGATGGGAGCCGTCTCGATCGTCGACCGGCACGGCGTGCGCCACGTGCTCCGCGGTTTCGTCGAGCCGCGCTACGCCGCAGCTCATCCCGACGGCAGGCATGCGTTCGTCACCGACTCGGGCAGAAGCGGTGTCGTCGCCGTCGATGTGCTGCGCGGCAGCGAACTCGGCCGGGTGCGGCTGCCCGGCTGGGCCCGGCACCTGACGATCGACCCTCGTGGCGACCGGCTCTGGGTCGGTCTCGGCACCGCCTCGGAGCACGTGGCGGTTGTCGACCTGAAGCCCTTTCGGCACGCCTCGACGCTGACGCCGGGATTCCGGGCGCACGATGTCGGCCATGCGCCCGACGGGCGAATCTGGATCACCTCCGGCGCGAATCGTGAGCTCGCAGTCGGCGGTGTCGTGCAGGCGGCCGACCTGGCGCCCCAGCACGTCACGTTCGGGAGGGGCGCTGCCTACGTCACGAGTGGCGACTCGGGAACGCTTCACGTCCAGGATCTGCACGGGCGCGTCGTGAGAGAGACGCCGGTCCCGACGGGGTCGTACAACGTGCAATTCGGCTTCGGGCGCGTGCTCACGGCCTCGCTCACGCGGGGAACGCTCGCCGTGCTCGACCGCCATGGACGGCTGTTGCGGGTGGTCCAGGTCGCGGGCTCCTGCCACGACGCCTGTTTCCTGCCCTCCTGAGGTTTTACGAAAGCCTTACCGGTACCCAGGTGGATCTTGAGACCCGCCGGGGAACATGGCCACGATGAAGCGCCTGCTCCTCGTGTCGCTGCTTGCCGTTCTCGTCTTCGCCGTTCCGGCACAGGCGCACGCGGCGGCTCCCTGCCGCGACAAGATCTTCAACGACTGGTATGCCGACGGGAAGATCGCCTCGACCTACCCGCACGCCTGCTACGTCGATGCGCTCCGGCACATCCCGACGGACGCGGACGAATACTCGAGCCTCCGCCAGGACATCACCGCCGCGATGCGCGCCGGCATTCTCCACGCCGAAGGCAAGTCCGTGCCGACCCAGATCGGTCACGGGTTTGCCGCACACAACGTGCTCGTGTCGGGCGCCCAATCGTCCACGCAATCGGCGCCTCATGATGCGTCGCCGCCGTCGTCGTCTGCGTCACAGGATCCGGCGCCGAACGGCGGCCAGGCCGCCAACTCCGAGGTCGCGACCTCGAGCAGCGGCGCTCCGCTGCCGGTGCTCGCTCTCGGGGGGCTCGCGCTCGCGCTCGTCGCAGCCGGTGCGATCGGTGCCGGCGTCAAGCACGCACGGTCACGGCGCCGCTAAGCGCCTGAGCCTCGCTCGCTCGGCGGGCAGGTAGAAGCCGAGCAGCGCCAGGGCGAGCGGATAGACCGCGACGAAGGCGAGCGACGGGAGCAGCGGCAGCCCGGCGGCGCGCGGCGCGACGGTCAGCAGCACGGCGACCCCGAGGACGGTGACGACGCGGCGCCACTGGTACGGCACGGGGTAGACGCTCTGCGCGTACAGGGTCATGCCCACGAACAGCACGACGTACGCCGCGAGCGTCGAGATCGCCGCGCCGACCATGCCGTACTCCGGGATCAACCAGAAGTTCAGCGCGATGTTGGCCGCGGCGCCGACGCCGGTGACGACCCAGTTCAGCTGCGTGCGCCGCGCTCGGCCGCTGCCGATCGCGAGCACCGTGTAGCCCGCGTAGACCGCGCCGGCGAATGCGAGCAGCGCGACACCTTTCTCGGCGCGCTGGTACTTCGGCGCGGTGAGAAGCTTCGTCCACCACGGCGCGAGCGCGCCGAGTGCGAGCGCCGCCCACGACGCGAACGCGAGCAGGTAGGTGAGCACGAACGCGTACGCACGTTTCGCCTCGCGGTCGTCCTCGATCGAGTAGGCGAAGGCGGGCCACGCCGTGCGGAACGCGATCATCACGAACGTGATCACCGAGGCGATCTTGATCGCGGCCGAGTAGATGCCGACCTCGCCGTGGCCGTTGTACCAGACCACGAACTCGCGGTCGATGAAGTTGATCGCCCACAGCGCGAGCGCCGACGGCACGAGCGGCATGCCGAACTTCTGCATCCGCCGGAAGAGATCCCGGTCGAACTCGAGGCCGAGTTGCTCCGTGCGGTAGACGACGAGCGCGAGGTACACGACGAGCGTGCCGGTGAAGTTGCCGACGACGAGCCCGATCGCGCCCCAGTGGAAGACGGCGACGAAGAGCACCATCGCGGCGACCGTGATGAGCACGTTGGTGATGCTGGCGATCGCGTACGCGGTCGACCGCTCCTCGACGCGGAACAGCGCCGTCAGCTGCTGGTAGTTCGTCTGGGCCCAGAGCCCGACTGCGCCGGCCCGCACGAGCCAGGGCGCGTCGCCGAGCCCGAGCAGATGGCTGATCTGCGGCGCGAAGACGAGCCCGATCACGAGCCCGAGCGTTGCGGCGCCCATCGTGAACCAGAACGACGTGCGGATCACGGTCAACTTCGCCGCGTTCTCCTTCGCGTCGAAGTAGAAGCGGAAGAACGCGCTCGAGATCCCGAGCTGCAGGACGATCGCGAGCACCGCAGTCGCGGCGGTGATGATCTCGACCTGCCCGTAGGCGGACGGCGGCAGGAAGTGCGGATAGAGCGGCAGCAGGATCGTCGCGAGGATCCGCGAGACGAGGCCGCCGACCCCGTAGATCGCCGAGTGGCGCGCGAGGCGCTTCATCTGGAAGGCGAGGCTCAATTAGAGAGAACCGTAGAGGTCGAGGAGGCGGTCGGCCACGCGGTCGATGTCGTGCACCTGCTCGACGTAGGCGCGGCTCTGGGCGCCGATCTCTCGCCGGAGCGCGGGCTCCTCGACGAGCGGCCGCAGGGCTGCGACCAGTGTCGCTTTCGTTGCGGGCACGATCGGGATCCGCACGCCGAATCCGGCAGCGCTCCGCTCGACCACGTCCGGCTTCAGATAGGTGACGACCGGCTTGCCGAGCGCCATCGACTCGAGGGCGAAGACGCCGTGCCAGCCGGCGTTGAGTTGGTCGACGACGATGTCTGCGCGCGCATAGCGCGCGCGGGCCTCTTCGTGCGGCACGCCCTCGACGATGTCGAGGTCGACGGGCAGCTCGGCGCAGGCGTCGATGACGAACCGGGTTCCTTTCTTCTCGCGGTTCGACGGCGCGTGCACGACGAGCGGCCGCGGGCTGTCCGACGGAGGCCGTGGAACGAACTCGCGCAGGTCGAGGCCCGGCGGGATCACGTGCGCCTCGGGCACCCAGCGCATTGCATCGTAGGAGCCGACGATCTCCGCGTCCGCACGCTTGCCGAAGGCGAGCTCCTCGGGCGTCTTGCCGCGGATGTCCGATCCCAGATAGTGAAAAACGCTCTTCTTGCGCAACGCCCGTAGGAGCGGGAACTGAACCGACTTCGGGATCAGCGTCAGCCCGAAGTAGAAGTGGAAGACGTCGGTCTTCGGAGCGAGCCGGGCGAACGCGGCGAACTGCTGCGCGAGCTTCGCCGGCAGCGGCCCGCGACGGTCGAGCGACCAGTCGGCCTCGTGGTGCAGCTTCCCGCGCTCGAAGACGACGAGCCGTGCGTCGACCCCCTTGCGCCGCAGCGCCTGCACGTTCTCCCAGGGGATCCCCGCGATGTTCACGGGGCAGTGCGTGACCCGCAAGCCCTGTGGACGAATTGTTTCGCTCACGGCGAATTTGGTCTGACCAAGGGACTGGTCTCGAAGGGGCAAATCTGCAGAGCAGGGCCGCGGCCCGCGTCGGCCCGTGGATCGACTGTTTGCCCTTGGCCGATCTTGGTCTGACCCAGGGACGCGTGACCAGAGGACGACTGTGGAAAGTTCGTCACGCTTTCGTTACGTCGTTTGGCGTCGCGTTTCTCGGCTCCCCGCCGACGTTTGCGGCAACCCGAGGCCCGTCGTTTGGCGACGGGACTGGTCTGGAAGGGGCCTGTCGGAAAGGGGTCACTGGTCGAACTCGAGCTGGTCGAAGTAGCGGAGGGCGGTTCGGCCCGGGCGGATGCGGGCCGCGTACGACCGGAGCTCGTCGTCCGTGAGCTCGCCGAGCGCGCGCTTCACGCCGAGATACGGGAGATTCAGGTCATCCTGATAGACGATCGTCGAGATCCGGGGGTTGATCTCGATCACGTGCTCGCCGACGAGCTGGATGTTGAAGAAGTGCTCGATCCCGAGCTCCGCGACGATCAGGTTGGCGGTGCGCATCAGTCCCTCGTCCTCGAGCGTGACGAAGTACATCGCAAGGCCGGCGCGCATCGCCTCCCTCGTCTTCGGATGCCCGAGCACGATCTCGCGTCCGTTTCCGATCCCGTCGATCGTCCGCTCCCCGCCGGCGGCGAGCTCCATCACGAGCAGATCAGGCCCTCCCTCGTCCGGCAGCAGTTCGACGGCCTCCTCGAGGCGCATGGCAACCGATCCGGGCCGCTCGTTCAGGAGCTGGTGCGCGCGATCGACAGTCGGATCGAGGATGCGGAAGCCGCGCGAGCCGGACGAGAACACGGGCTTGAAGCACACCGGGCGATCCGGGTAGCCCAGTTCCCGCGCCGCGGCTTCGACCTGGTGAGCTCCGTTGACGCGATGGAACTCCGGAGCCCGAACGCCGATCCGGTGCAGGAACTCATACGTCTCCGCCTTGTCGTTCGAGCGATGAATCGCGTCGGGGCTCGAAACGAGCACCGGCATCGGAAAGCGCTCGACGTGCGCCGCCAGCCCTTCCAGGTCGAACGACGACTGCGGCAGGATCGCGTCGACACGCTCGCTCTCCGCCACAGCGAGCATCGCGTCCGGGAACGCAGGATCGGCCCCGCCGGGAACGATGTGGAACGCATCGCACAGGTGCCGGCCGACCGACCGTTCGCTCATGTCCGTGCCGACGAGACGCACACTGCGTTCGCCGTTCTCGCGCAGCGCGCGCAAGAGCGCAGCCGTTCCCGGTGCGCCCGACGCCGTCACCATGACCGTGATCGGCTTCACGCGAGGAACGTAGCGAGTTCTGCGGCGTTCGTTTCGGTCCAACGAAGGTTCGCGCGGATGGTCTCGACGGACGTCGTGCCGCGTATTGCGCCGTTTGCGATCACCCGCTGTCGATGCTGGATCAGATCGGGGAGCAGCGAGGCACGTCCCTCCGCGTCCAGCCCGTAGGCGTCGCAGAGGATTCGCAGGCGCTCTCCGCGCCGGTCGACGGGAATGCCCCAGGCGAGCAGTTGCTCGTCGATCCGGATCCCCGCCCAGTAGGTCGCCGCGAGCGCGACCTCGAACGCCCGTGAGACCGGAGCGGCCATCTCCCAGTCGATCAACGCGATCGGCCGGCCGGCCCGGAAGACGACGTTCGTCCAGTAGAGGTCGTTGTGCCCGATCACCTCGGGTGGTCCTGGCCTGGGCAGCCCCAGCCACCCGGGCTCTGCAGGCGGGACGAAACCCGCCTGCGCGTCATGCGCCTCGCGGAGCAGCCGGCCGATCTCCTCGACCACCTCGTCCGACGAAGGCACGGGTGGGAACGCGGGCTCGCCCTCGATGTACGACAACGTCTCGCGGCCCTCCTCGTCCTCGCCGAGAAACCGCGGCGCACCGGCGAACCCCACCTGCTCGTACCACTGCAGGAGCGCCCGCACCCCCGCCGGCTCCGGCGGGCGACGCACCGTGTCACCCATCCGGACGACGACGTTCATGTCGCCGCCGGCGAGCCGGGCTTCACCACTCACGAGAGGTCGATCCTGTCGTGCCGCAGCTGCTCGAGGCGCGCGGCCCGGTCGGCATCCAGCATCGACTCCATCGACTCGCGCATCGTGGCGCCGTCGAACGCCCAGATCTCCGGATGCGTCAGCAGCTGCAGCCACTCGAACTCCCCGCGCTCGAGCTCGCCGTGCGGGCAGCCGTGCCGCCAGTGCTGGTTCGAGTCCGAGCGGTAGTGCTGTGGGTCGAAGAACTGTGCGCCCATGACATTCGCTGCCCCCGGGATGTCCGCTTGCATGTACTCCGGATCGGGGTTGTGCCAGGCGACCACGGGCTCGAAGCGGTCGTCGAGGTCGACGTGGGGCCAAACGGCATGGTGCGCGACCCGGTGCCCGAGCTCGCGCAGCCGCTCGATCGCCCGTTCGCCCTCGGGAGAAGCCAGGTTGTAGAACACCGAGCGCGTCATCAGGAACCAGGTCGACCAGGCACCCTCGTCGGCCTCCGCCTCGGCGACTGCCAGTGCGCCCTCGAGCGACAGGTCGACGTCGTGACGCAGGATGACCATGCCCGCCTCGGGCTCACGGTCGAAGCCCGCGAGGCGATAGCCGCCACGCTGTGCGGCGCGCACGAGCTCGCGGTAGTGCGCCAACGAGAAGTCGCAGGTCATCGCCGCGCGAGTATCCACTGGAACTCGACTGGTCCTTCCGGCTCGGAGATCGAGACGGTCTCATCGCGTTCGATCGCGAGGCCGGCGCTGCGAACGAGTTCGGAGTTGTGCTCCGGCTCGTAGCTCGAGAAGAATGTCGGCGCGCCGAGGAAATCGCCGGTCCATTCCTCCAGGTCGGTCGTCCCGAATGCAGCCATGAACCATCCCTCCGCTCTGAGCCACGTTGCGATTCGGCCCAGCATCGGAGCCAGTCGTTCGCGTGGGACGTGGTTGAACGCGTAGAACGAGACGACCGCGTCGAAGGAGGCGGGCTCGAAGTCGATCGTCGTGAAGTCGCCGAGCCGGAAGTCGCCCGCCGGCACACGCTTGCGGGCACGCGCGAGCTGGCGCTCCGAAAGGTCGACGCCGGTCACATCGAAGCGTCCGGCGAGCTCGCGTGTCTCGCGCGTCCCGCCACCGCAGCCGAGCTCGAGAATGCATGCGCCGGGCCGCAACCGCGCCGTGAGATCCGCGCACCACTCGTGGCGCGGGTCGTCCTGAATCGACGCGGCCCACGATTCCCACGTGTCGACCATTGCGTCGTAGCCCGCAGCGACGAGTTGAGCTCGAGGGTCGATCACTCGACCTCCACGTCGAGCAGGGTTGCTGCGGCCTCGGCGCGCTCGAGCGCCTCGATGTTCGTGTCCGCCGTAGCGATCACGTAGCCACGGCGGTCGCCGTCGACGCGTACGGGGCGGATCGTCTCGCCGACCTGAAGATAGACGTCCGCTTGCACGACCCCGGGGAACGCGAGCACCTTGTCGAGCGGGCCGATCCGTTTCACACGTCCGGTCGGAAGCGGGCCTGGCTCGGCGGTGAAGAAGCGAATCGCGAGCGGCTGCTTGAACCTCGGGAGCACGAGCTCGTCGGGGAGCTCGTCGCCGAGCGCCATCCGGATCTGCACCTCGACGAGGTCGACGCCGGTCGCGACCCGCACGAGGTCGGCCATCTGGCCGCCGGGGATGCGTGCGGCGCATTCGACGACGACGACGCGGCCGTCGCGCGTCGCGATCAGCTGCGGGAACGCGATGCCCGTCTTCAGCCCGAGCGCGTGGACGGTGTGGACGGCAACACGCTCCGACTCATCGAGCTGCTCGCCGTAGGCGGTCGCTGGATACACGTGGATCCAGCCGACGCCGAAGCCCACGCCGGGCGGCCGCAGCCGGTCGGAGAGCGTGAGCGGGATCGAGGCGCCGTCGCGCGCGATCACGATCCCGTTCATCTCGGTGCCGTCGGCGAACTCCTCAAGGATCGCGTCCCCGGTCGGGGACGCCACGAGGACCTCGTGGAGATGCGCGTGGATCTCGTCGAGCGACTCGACCCGGAAGACGGCGCGCTGGCCGCCTGAGTCGGCGGGCTTGAGCACCGACGGGAACCCGACCTCGTCAGCGGCACGGCGCGTCTCGGCGATCGAGCGCACCGCTGCATAGCGCGGCTGAGGCACCCCGGCGTCGGCGAGCCGCGTGCGCATCGCGATCTTGTGCGTCATCAGGTGCGCCGTCTCGACACCGATCCCCGGCAGCCCGCGCGCCTCCGCGACGGCTGCCACGACCGGAACAGCCCGGTCGGCACTGACCGTCATCACGCCGTCGATGTTGATCCGTGCCGTCGCCTTGATCACCGCCGCCGCGTCCGCGAAGTCCACGACCCTGGCGATGTCCGCCTCGGCGAGGCCGGGTGCCTCTGGGTTGCGGTCGACCGCGACCACGCGGAGGCCGAGCTCCTTGGCCTGCAGGATCGCCCGGCGCTGGTGGCGCCCTGCGCCGACGAAAAGGATGGTCTTCACGCGGGACGGATGCTACTTCGGCGCCAACGCAGACCGGACGAGCTCGAGTGTCCCCTCGACGTCGACGGGATAGCCGGCACCGAGGTGCACGGCGAGCCCGTCGAGCACGACGCCGATGAACTGCCCGACAGCGTCGAGCTCGAGGTCGTCGCGCTCGAGACCGTCCGCGCGGCGCTGCTGCAGCTGCTCGGCGATCTGTGCCTGCAGGTCGGGGTTCCGCGCCTGCCATTGCTCGCGGCGCTCCGGGTTGGTGCGCAGCAGCCGGGCGACCTCCAGGTAGACGCCGGCCCACTCGGGGTCCTCTCCGCCGATCCGGCGCACGACGCCCTCGAATCCCTGCTCGAGCCAGAGCCTGCCGATCTGGCGCTGATCCTCTGTCGCGAGAGCGAAGAAGAGCTCCCACTTGTTCGGGAAGTAGCTGAAGATCGCGCCGCGGGAGAGACCGGTCTCCTCCTCGAGCCGCCGGACCGTCGCTCCCTCGTAGCCGTGACGTGCGAAGGCACGGCGGGCGCCGTCGAGGATCTGGCGGCGGCGTTCCTCGCGATGGGCGTCCGAGACCTTCGGCATCACTCCACTTTACAAAAACGTACGGACGTACTATATTCGCGTGATGCTCCGGCGGACACACACGCTCGCCGCGCTCGTGCTCGCCGAGGCAATCTCGAGCACCGGCACGGCGATGACGTTCGTCGCGTTGCCGTGGTTCGTCCTCTCGACGACCGGCTCGGCGCCGAAAATGAGCGTCGTTCTCGCCGTCGAGATCGCTCCGGTCGCGATCTTCGGGATCCCGAGCGGCTCCGTCGTCGCCCGGCTCGGAGCGCGGCAGACGATGCTCGTCTCGGACGCGCTGCGCGCGCCGCTGATCGCGCTCGTCCCGCTGCTCTACTGGACGGGGCATCTGGCCTACGGGCTGCTGCTCGTGCTCGTCTTTCTCATCGGGCTCTTCAGCGCGCCGTACATCGCCTCGCAGCGCTCGATCATCCCGGAGCTCTTCGGCGACGACGAGGTCACGGTCTCGAAAGCGTCGGCGCTCTTCGGTACTGCGACCCAGCTTCCGATCGTGATCGGCCCGGCGCTCGCCGGCGCGCTCGTCGCGTGGATCGGCGCGCCCGGCGTGCTGGTGATCGACGGCGCGACCTACCTGGTCGCGTTCTTCGTCGTGCTGGTCGCGGTCCGCGCCGGTCAACGCGTTCCGCAGGAAGGGGAGTCCGCCGGGATATTGGCCGGCCTGCGCTACCTCGCACGGGACCGCCTGCTCGGCCCGTTGACCCTGACCGTGGTCGTCCTCGACTGCGCAGCCGGCGCGATCGCGGTCGCGGTGCCGCTCGTCGCGTACACGCGCTACGGCCAGAACGCGCACGTTGCCGGCTGGCTGTTCACCAGCTTCGGCGCGGGTGCGATCGTCGGTTCGGTCCTCGCGATGAAGGTGCTCGACCGCGTGCCGCCCCTCCGTCTCGCCTGCGTCGCGCTCGTGTTCGCCACGCTGCCGTTGTGGGCGATCGCGGCACCGATCTCCTGGCCCGCCGCCTGCGCGGCCGTCGTCTTCTGCGGTGTGTTCGTGGCGATGGTGAACGCGCCGATGATGGGACTGATCACCACGCGTCCGCCGTTCGCCCTGCGCGCCAAGGTGCTGACGTCGGTGATGACCGCGAGCGCTCTCGGCGGTCCCCTCGGCCGGCTCGCCGTCGGGCCTGTCTACCGGCTCTGGGGCAACGCGGGCGTGTGGATCATGATCGCGGGCGGCCTCAGCGTGGGGACCGTGCTGTTCGTCGTCGCAGCGATCCGCGGGTCGCGCAGCGAGTCGGAGCCTCCAGGGGTGGTCGCGCCGACCGTCTAGGCTTCCCCGGATGCTGGCGGGGAAGCGGATCTTCATCACGGGCGGCGCCGGATTCATCGGTACGACGCTGGCGCGTGAACTGGTCGCCGAGAACCAGGTGATCGCCTACGACAATCTTCATCGCGATTCCCTGTCCGGGCTCGACCTGGCAGAGCACCCGAACTTCGAGCTCGTTCAGGGTGACATCCTCGACGCGGAACGGCTCGAGGAGGCGGCGCGAGGCGCGACGCACTTTGTCCATTGCGCAGCGATCGCAGGTGTCGACACGGTGCTCGCGAGCCCCGTACGTGTGATGCGCGTGAACGTGATCGGCACGTACAACGCCCTCGAGGCCGCTCTTGCCACGATGGACACACTCGAGCGCTACGTCGACTTCTCGACGAGCGAGGTGTTCGGCACGCACGCCCTCAACGTGGAGGAGGGCCAGGTCTCCACGATCGGCTCGGTCGGCGAGGCGCGCTGGACCTACGCTGTCTCAAAGCTTGCGGGGGAGCACATGGCCTTCGCCTACCACGACGAGTTGAAGTTGCCCACCGTGACCGTGCACCCGTTCAACATCTTCGGGCCGGGCCAGATCGGCGGCGGCGCCATCCGCGCGTTCATCGAGGCTTCGCTCGCCGAGCGCGACCTGACGATCCACGGAGACGGCTCGCAGATCCGCGCGTGGACGTACGTGACCGACATGGTCTCAGGCGTCCTTTTGTGCCTCGAACATCCTGCAGCGGTCGGTCAGGCGTTCAACATCGGCAACCCGCGCGGCGCCGTGACGGTCTTCGACCTCGCACAGCGCATCAAGCGCATCAGCGGCGCGCCGGGCGAGATCGTTTTTCAGCCGTTGCACTACGCCGATGTCGAACTGCGTATCCCGAACGTGAAGAAGGCCCGCGAGGTTCTCGGCTGGGAGCCGCACGTGGAGCTCGACGAAGGCCTCGAGAAGACGATCGCTTGGTACCGGCAGAAGACGCTCCAGTCCGCCTAGGTTGGCCCGACCTCGGCGAGCAGGAGCTCGCCGAGGTGGCCGAGGTCCTCGAGAGTGGAATGCTCACGATGGGCCCCAAGGTGCTCGAGTTCGAGGCCGAGATCGCCCGGCTCTGCGAGGTCGAGCACGCCCTGGCCGTCACCTCGGGCACTGCCGCGCTCCACCTCGCCGTGCTCGCCGCCGGGCTGGAGCCGGGCGACGAGGTGGTGGTGCCGGCGTACACCTTCCCGGCCACGGCGAACGTCGTCGCGCTCAGCGGGCTGAAGCCGGTGCTCGTCGACGTCGATGCGGAGACGATGAATATCGACCCGGCGCAGATTCGCGTCGGGCCGCGCACGAAGCTGCTGCTCGGGGTGCATCTTTTCGGGCGGCCGTTGCCGCTCCACGAGTTGCCCGACGTGCCGCTGCTCGAGGATGCCGCGGGCGCGCTCGGCGCGCGCTACCGCGGCCGCGCATGCGGCGGTCTCGGCATTGCAGGCTGTCTGAGCTTCCATCCCCGCAAGATCGTCACGACGGGCGAGGGCGGCGCGATCACCACCTCCGACGCCGCTTTTGCCGACGCAGCGCGTCAGATGCGAAATCACGGCTGGCGCTCGCTCGCACCGGCCGACATGCCGGCGCCCGGGCTCAACTACCGGCTCTCGGACATTCTCTGCGCGGTCGGCATCCCGCAGGCCCGTCGCTTCGGTGAACTGTTCGCAGCACGCACGCGGATCGCGGAGGGCTATACCGAGCGTCTCTCGCACCTCCCGGTGCTGCTGCCGCGATCGGACGAAGGCGACGTCCATGGCTGGCAGGCCTACGTCCTCCAGGTCGACGACCGCGACCGCGTGCTCGCCGAATTGCGCGCCCAGGGAATCGAGGCCCAGATCGGCACCTATTCGCTGCCGCTGCTCGGCGCCTACCGCGACCAGGGCGAGTTCCCGGGCGCCCGACGCGTGTTCGAGCGGGCGCTCGCGCTGCCTCTCCACACCCGGCTCACCGACTCGGACCTCGACCGGGTGGCCGAGGCGCTCGGGCGATCTCTCGACGTCACGGCGTGATTCGACCCGCCATGCCTTCCGTTTCGCGGAAGCGGCTTCTCTGGGCGATTCTGTTCGTGGGGGCAGCGGTCGCCGGGCTCGTGCTCCGGATCTGGGTCGATCGCGCGGCCGTCGGGATCCCCGACTCCGACGAGGCTGTGGTCGGGCTGATGGTGCGCCATGCCCTCCACGGGCACCTGACGACGTTCTACTGGGGGCAGCCGTATGGTGGGACACAGGAGGTCCTGCTCACGGTCCCGCTCTTCCTGCTGAGCGGTCCGGGCTACATCGCCCTGAGGGCCGTGCCCGTTCTCCTCTCTGCCGTCGCTGCGTTGCTCGTCTGGCGCGTCGGGCGGAGAACGATCGGCGATCCCGCAGGAGGCGTCGCAGCGGCGCTGCTCTGGCTCTGGTTCCCCGAGAACCTCGTCCATCTGACCCACCAGTACGACTTCTATGCGAGCGACATCGTGTACTGCGCGCTCATCCTCTTGCTGTGCCTCCGCGTGGTCGAGCGGCCCGACCGGCTCCGGGTCGGACTGCTCGGTCTCGTACTGGGACTGGCGTTCTGGCAGACGGTGCAGATCATCCCGGTCGCAGTGCCGGCGATCGTGTGGACCGTGTGGAAGCAACCGCGGTCACTCCGCCACGCGTGGGCTGCCTGCGTGCTCGCCGTGGTCGGGGCGTTGCCTTGGATCGTGTGGAATCTGCGGCACGACTGGGGCTCACTGATGGTGCGGGCGACTCGGCACGAGTACGTGCACAGCTTGCGCATCTTCGTCTCGCCGCTCCTTCCGATGACTCTTGGCTTGCGGACACCGCTGACCGGACAGCTGCTCGTGCCGTCGAAGATCATCGTCACGCTGGCCTATCTCGCGGTCGTGCTGCTCTTCGTCTACGCGGCCGTACGTGCCCGGGGTGCGAACCGCTCGCTCCTGTACGCGGTCGCAGCGGCGTTCCCGCTGATCTGGGCCGTGTCGCGCCGAGTCTCGTTCCTCACGGCAACACCGCGGTTCATGATCGTCCTGACGCCCGTGATCGCGCTGATCGCCGCTCAGGCAGGCCGCAGGATCGGTGCCGCCCTGGCGCTCATCGTCCTTGTGCTCGTGATCTCGGTGGTCAGTCTGAACCGGATGGATGCCGACGCCAGCGCGTTCCATCCGCACGGCCTGCCGGTGACACCCAGGAACCTCGGCCCGCTCGTTGCGGCCCTCGGGAGACTTCGGCTCGACCACGTCTACGCGGACTACTGGATCGCCTACCGGCTCGACTTCGACTCACACGAACGCATCGTCGCCTCGGAGATCGATCCGGTGCACGGTTCGCTGAAGCCGGGCGGCGTGGTGGTCGCAGGCACGAAGCCTCGCTACCCCGCCTACGCCCGGGCGGTGCGGGCTCAGCGGCATGGGTTTGTCTTCTTCCGGAGATCGCTCGGTCCGCGGCCGATCGCAGCGCAACTCGTCGCCCACGGATATCGGCGGGTCCTCGTCGGCCCCTACGTCATCTTCGCCCCGCCTTGACAAACTAGTGAGTCATCACTAACATAAGATGATGGTGCTGGCAGAGCGGAAGACGAAGGCGGAGCGGCGTGAGGAGATCCTCGACGCGGCGATCGCCGAATTCGCGGAGAAAGGCCTCCACGGTGCCTCGACCGACGAGATCGCCCGCCTCGCGGGGATCTCGCAGCCGTACGTCTTCCGGCTCTTCGGGACGAAGAAGGAGCTCTACCTGGCCGTCGTCGCCCGCTGTTTCCGCCAGACGCTCGAGATCTTCCAGCGCGTGGCCGAGGGCAAGCGGGGCGAGGAAGCCCTCTCGGCGATCGGCCAGGCCTACGGCGAGCTGCTGGAATCCGACCGGATCTACCTGCGGGCCCAGATGCAGGCCTACGCCGCCTGCGAGGACCCGGAGATCTGCGCCGTCGTCCGGCACGGCTACGGCGATCTCGTGAGCTACGTCGAGCGCGTCTCCGGCGTCTCGTCGGCGGAGCTTGCGACGTTCTTCTCGCACGGGATGCTCATGAACGTGCTCTCCTCGATGAATGCCCCGGCCGAGGACTGGGGCCGCCGGCTCGTCGAGGGCTGCAAGGAAGACAGGTAATCGTTCTCTTTTTTTCGTTCGGAGGTAAGTGATGACTCACAAAGCTAGCGTCTGGTGGACATTCGGCATCACGTCGGCCGCGCTTTTCATGGTGACGCTCGACAACCTGGTCGTCACCACTGCGATCCCCGTCATCCGGCAGGACTTGCATGCCGGCCTGAGCGGGCTCGAATGGACCGTCAACGCCTACACGCTCGTCTTCGCCGTCCTCCTCCTCACCGGTGCAGCCCTCGGCGACCGCTTCGGGCGGCGTCTGATGTTCTCGATCGGCATCGGCATCTTCACCGCGGCCTCCGCGGCTGCCGCGCTCGCTCCGTCGATCGCGGCCCTCGACGTCGCGCGCGCCGTGCAGGGCCTCGGCGCCGCGATCGTGCTGCCGCTGACGCTGACCATCCTCTCGGCCCGCGTTCCGGCTGAGCGCCGCGGCGTCTTCCTGGGCGCATGGGGCGGCATCAGCGGTCTCGCGGTCGCCTTCGGGCCGCTCGTCGGCGGTGCCGTCGTCAACGGCATCTCCTGGCACTGGATCTTCTGGCTCAACGTTCCGCTCGGCCTCGTGCTGCTGCCGCTCGCACTGCTGCGGCTCGACGAGACGAAGGGCCCGTTCGGCCGCGTCGACCTGCCCGGCGTCGGGCTCGTCAGTGCGGGGCTCTTCGGGATCGTCTGGGCGCTCGTGCGCGGCAACTCCGTCGGTTGGGGCACGCCCGAGATCCTCGGGGCGTTCGCCGTCGGCTTCGCGCTCGTCGCTGCGTTCGTCGCGTGGGAGCTGCGCGCCGAGCATCCGATGCTGCCGATGCGCTTCTTCCGCAACCGCACGTTCGCCTTGGCGAATGTCGGGTCGATGCTGATGAGCTTCGGCATGTTCGGCTCGGTGTTCCTCCTGGCGCAGTTCTTCCAGACCGTGCAGGGCTACTCACCGCTCGGCTCCGGGCTGCGCATCCTCCCGTGGACGGCGATGCCGATGATCGTCGCCCCGATCGCCGGCGCGTTGTCCGACCGCATCTCCGCCGCGCGGATCATCGGCACGGGCCTCGCTCTGCAGGCGATCGGCCTGGCGTGGATCGCCACCGTGTCGACGCCGACCACGCCGTACGTCGACCTGGTCGTGCCATTCGCATTGTCCGGGATCGGCATGGGCCTGTTCTTCGCGCCGATCGCGAACCTGGTCCTCTCCACGGTCCGCGGCGAGGAAGAAGGTCAGGCCTCCGGTGCGAACAACGCGGTACGTGAGCTGGGCGGCGTCTTCGGCGTCGCGGTGCTCGCCGCGGTATTCGCGCACTACGGCGGCTACACCAACGGCACCACGTTCGTGAACGGGATGACGCCTGCGGTCTACCTCGGAGCTGCGGTCGTCGCGCTCGGGGCGGTCGCGGTGTTCGCGATCAAGCGGCGGCCGAAGGCCGAGGTGCTGGCCCTCGAGCCGTCGCTCGAGGCCGCGGCCTAACGCTCCTCGTCGAACCGCAGCCGGGTCGCGGCCGCCACCACGGCGGCCGCGACCGCGGCGAGGACCAGGAACGAGACCCTGAGGCTCGCCGCCTGTGCGACGCCGCCCACGAGTGGTGGTCCCACGAGCAGCCCGACATACCCGAGCGTCGTCACCGTGGCGACGGCGGTCGCGGCATCGCGATGGCGTCCGGCGAAGCCGAACACGATCGGCGCGTTGAGCGAGATGCCGGCCCCGGCCAGTGCGAAGCCGACCAGTGCGAGCGGTGCGGCCGGGGCAACGGCGACGGTGACGCAGCCGAGCGCTGCCAGTGCGGCTCCGCCTCCGAGGAGCAACCGGTCGGAGAAGCGGCCCGCCGCCTGTCCGGAGAAGCGCCCGGCCGCCATCGCCGCCGCGAACACGCCGGGCCCGAGGCCGCTGACGGCCGGATCGGTGTGCAGTTGGCGTTCGAGAAACAACGCGCTCCAACTTTCGGTGCCGCCCTCGACGATGAAGGCGACAGCGCCGACAAGGCCGATCGCGACAAGGCCGTGCGCGAGCCGCAGCCCTTTGCTGCGTCCCGCGTGCACCGGCGCGTGGTCGGTGGACACGAGCAGAGCGGTGAGGGCGATCACGACGGAGACCGCGATCAGGATCGTCTCGCGTCCCACGCCGGCGTTCCGTGCGAGGCCCGCGCCGACGGCGCCCGTCAGCACGCCGATCGAGTAGGTCCCGTGCGCGAACGGCTGCAGCCGTCGGCCGGTGACGTTCTCGATGCGGCCGACGTTCGCGTTGATCGAGACGTCGACAAGCCCGGTTGCCATCCCGCACGCGGCGAGCGCAAACACGAGCCCGGGCAGCCCCGTGGCCAGGCCCGGCAGCAGGGTCGCGACCGCGAAGAACGCGCATCCGAGAGCCACCGACCGCGCGCCGAAGCGATCGATCGCACGCGGGGCGAGCAGGAACATCACGGGGATCGACCCGACCGAGACGAAGAGCATGGCGATCCCGAGCGCGCCCTTCGACACGCCGGTTGCCTGCTGGACGCTCGGGAGGACCGCTGCCCAGGCGCCCCAGAAGAGGCCGAGCGAGAAGAAGCCGGCGAGGGTCGGCCGGCGCCGTGGGATCGAACCGATGTCCGACAGCGAGGTGTCGGACACCCGTGCGGGGGTCGCTACTCCCAAACCGCCCAGGCCGGGTCGGGCTCCCAGAGCGCCCACCAAGGATCCCACCAGCGGCGGCCTGCCTCGAGCTCGGCGACGACGCGCCGTCCCTCGGCCCAGGTTTCCTCGACCTGCGCCGCAGTGAACCTGCCTTCGTGGATGCGTTCCTCGAGCACCTCCGCATCCTTCCAGGCCCAGCCGCCGCCGACGGGCAGCCAGATGTCGAGCTCGAGGTCCTGCGTGTCGTAGCCCGCCGCCGTGCGGCGGAACGGCTGCTGCAGGTTCACGTACCAGCCGGTGAACTCACGTTCAGGCCCGTGCCAGAAGACCCAGATTGCGTGCGCCTCGTCCGGTCGCTGCAGCATCAGGACGCCATGTCCCTGCCACGCGGTGCGCCCGTGCCAAGGATGCCGCCCGCTCGGCGTCGGCCAGTCGCCCGGCGGGAAGTGGAACGGTGCCCCTTCGGCGACGTACGTCGCAAGGAGCTCCGGCTCGTCGTGGACGACGACCACGGGGATCTCGATCCAGGACCGCCCGTCGTTCAGCACCTCGCGACGCACGATCACGTTGCCCTCAGACCACATGCCAGTCCCGCGGCAGTCCGAGCGCGCTCCAGCTCGGCGGTGGACGCCACGCCTCCCAGCCGGTCGGCCACGGCGCCTCCGCAATCACGCGCTCGCCTTCGGCGCGGATCTGGTCTGCCTCGGTCTGCGTCCAGATCCCGAGCGTGACTGCATCCGCCAGCTCGTCCTCGTCCTTCCAGCTCCAGACGCCGTCGGGCGTTACGGTCACATCGAGCGCCTGATCCGTAGTGTCCACGAACCGCCCGTTCACGACCACGGGTGACTGGAGGTTGACGTACCAACTGGAGTGATTCCAGTCGGTATCCCAGTAGATCTCGATGCTGTGGCGCGCGCCCTCGCGCTCGAAGCGCAGGACATGCGTCTGCTCCCAGGTCGCGTCGAACGGAGGGGCGTCGGTCCGCCAGCGTTTCAGGTAGCCCTCGGGGCCGCGGTGTATCGCCTTGCCCTGGTTGCCCGGACCGCAGTAGATCCCGAGACGGCCGTTCCACTCGCCCACGTAGCGATGAGGGAACGTCCAGCGCACGTTGCCGCGATAGATGCTGCGCTTCAGCATGATGTCGCCGGACTGCACGGGCACGACGATAGGCCGCAACGGTTAGCGCCGTGTGTGGCGAGTGTTCGAGGTGCTGTAGCGTCGTGCGCGATGCCGGGGACGCCGTTTCGCTACCTCCATCACCTCGTCACCGTGCCGGTTCGCATCGACGACCGGCACGACGCGCGTTTCATTCTCGACTCCGGAATCGGGCTGACGATCGTCTCGGCGTCGTTCGCCGAGCGGGCGGGAGTCGCGGTTGGATCGAGGACGTTCTCCGGGCAGCGGATGTCGGGGCAGGAGGTCGAGCTGCCGCTCGCGCGGTTGACGTCGCTGCAGTTCGACGAGCTGCGGCGTGAGGAGGTCGAGGTCGGCGTGCTGGATCTGGCCGGCTTTCCGCCGGAGCTCGCCGAGATCGACGGCTTCCTCTCGCTCGCCTTCTTCGACGAGCAGCCGTTCACGGTCGACTACGGGCACGCCGTCGTGCAGCTCGGCGGCTCCGACGGCGGCGTCGTCGTGGCGCTCGATCTGGAGCGAGACGGGCCTTCGGTGACGGCCTTCATGCCGCTCGTCCTGCCGGGAGGCCGGGTCGTTCGGGTCGAGGTCGACATGGGCAGCGACGTCCTGATCCTCGACGACGGGCTCGCCGCAGGGGTCGGGGTGGCGCTCGACCATCCGGCGGTGCGAGTCGTGGACGGGACCGACGAGACCGGGCACGTGTACACCCGCCGGTTCACGTCCCTGCGCGGGCCGATCCATCCGGACGGCGCACCCTCGATCGTGCAGGACGATCCCGCGGTCATGTTCCAGCGCATTCGCTACGACGGCCTCGTCGGCGATGCATTCCTCCGCCGCTTCGCCGTGACCTTCGACCTGCCGGCCGGGCGCATCGTGTTCGCCTGATGGACGTCTCGGTCGTCGTCACGATGCTGAACGAGGAGGGTGCTGTCGACGAGCTCTACCGGCGGATCGCAGCGTCGCTCGAGGGGCGCGACTGGGAGGTGATCTTCGTCGACGACGGGTCGACCGACGACACCTTCGCGCGGCTCCGTCGGTTGCACGACGCCGATCCACGCGTGCGCGTGGTTCGCTTCAAGCGAAACTTCGGCCAGCATCCGGCGATGCACGCGGGCCTCGCGCGGGCGCGCGGAGCGCGGATCGTGACGATGGACGGCGACCTGCAGAACGAGCCGGAGGACATTCCGAAGCTGCTCGCGGCCCTCGACCGCGCGGATGTCGCTTCCGGGCGCCGCGTCGCCCGGCGCGACTCGCCGGGCCGCACGCTGCCGAGCCGCGTGATCAACGGGCTGCTGCGCCGGTTCACCGGCGTCTCCATCTCCGACTTCGGCTGCGCGTTCAACGGCTACCGGCGCGAGGCGATCGAGCCGATGCTGGGCGCGATCGGCCGCCAGAAGTTCACGAAGGCGCTCGTGCTCTCGAGCGGCGTCTCCGTCGAGGAGGTCGACGTGTCGCACGCTGCCGCCGCGTCGGGCTCGCGCTATTCGCCGCTGCGGCTCGTGCGGCTCGCTCTGCACGTCGTCGCCGGATTCTGGCCCCAGCCGGTGCAGTGGATCGGGGTGACGCTCGGGCTCGTCTGCTCGTTCGCCGCCGTCGCGCTCGGGGTCTACGGCCTGGTCTACTGGATCGTCAACAGCAACTTCCCCGGGCCGCTGTTCGCCGGAGCAGGCATTGTTCTCGTCCTCGGCATCCAGGGCTTCGTGCTGGCGCTGATCGGGGAGTCGCTCGGTCGTGTCCAGCGGGACGTCGAGGGCAGGCCGCTGTACACGATCGAAGAGGAGCTATGAAACGCGTTCTGGTCACCGGCGGGGCAGGGTTCATCTCGTCGAACTTCATCCGCCATCTGCTCGATGCGACCCCGTACGAGGTCGTCACGCTCGACGCGCTGACCTACGCCGGCAACCTCGAGAACCTCGCCGACGTGATGAGCCACGAGCGCCTCTCGTTCGTCCACGGCGACATTCGGGACGCGGGGCTCGTGCGCGAGCTGGTCGAGGGCGTCGACGTGATCGTCAACGCTGCGGCCGAGTCGCACGTCGAGAAGTCGATCGAGCACGGCGCATCGGAGTTCGTCACGACGAACGTCGAGGGCACGCAGATCCTGCTGGACGCGATCCGCGTCACGCCGGTCGAGCGCTTCATCCTCATCTCCTCGAGCGAGGTCTACGGGACTGCCGAAGCTGCGCCGATGGACGAGGAGCATGCGCTCAACCCGCGCTCGCCGTACGCGGCGACGAAGGCGGGCGCCGACCGGCTCGCCTACTCGTACTGGACGACGTACGACCTGCCGATCGTGATCGTGCGGCCGTTCAACAACTACGGCCCGCGACAGCATCCGGAGAAGGTCGTGCCGCGGTTCATCACGCAGGCGCTCGCCGACGAGCCGCTGACGATCCACGGCGACGGGCACGCGTCGCGCGACTGGCTCTACGTGCTCGACGACGCCGAGGCGATCGAGCGCACGATCGAGGCGCCGATCGATTCGATCGCCGGCGAGGTGATCAACGTCGCGACCGGCATCGACATCTCGGTCTCCGACATCGCGGCGATGGTGCTCGACGTGCTCGGCAAGCCCTCCGAGCTGACCTGCAACGTTCCCGAGCGGCTGGGCCAGGTCGACCGTCACATCGGCTCGGTCGACAAGGCGCGGGACCTGCTCGGCTGGCAGGCCCGAACCTCCTTCGAGGAGGGGCTCGAGCGGACCGTCGCGTGGTATCGCGACAATGAGGCGTGGTGGAGAGCGATTCTCGCTCGGGAAGCCCGCGCCTTCTCGTCCTAGGGGCCGGCCCCGCTCAACTCGGTCTGCTCGAGGCGGCGCGGGCACGCGGCCTCTGGCTGGCGGTCGTCGATCGCGACCCGGCAGCGCCCGGGTTCAGATTCGCCGACCGGCGGTGCATCCTCTCGACCGAGGACGAGCCGGCGATCGAGCGGCTCGTCGGCGCGCTCGGGATCGACGGGATCATCGCGCCGGGGACCGACTGGCCGGTCGGCGTCGCCGCACGGATCGCCGAGCACGCCGGGCTGCCGCATCCGATCTCCCCTCAGACGGCCGTGCTCGCGACGAACAAGCTGCGGCAGCGCGAGCGGCTCGAGGCGGCCGGTGTCCCCCAGCCGCGGTCGTGGGTGGTCGGAGGCGACGACGAGCTGCCGGAGATCTCCGGCCCGGTCGTGGTCAAGGCGCCCGACCGGCAGGGCCAGAAGGGCCTCACGCTCGTCGAGTCGCCCGAGGAGCTCGGCCCGGCGATCGAGGTGGCCCGCAGCGCGGCCCGCAACGGCCTCGCGCTCGTCGAGGAGCTGGTCGACGGCCCGGAGGTGACGGTCGTCGGCTTCTCGGTGGACGGGGTGTTCACGGCGCTCACCGTCACCGACCGGATCACCGCGGCTCCGCCGGCCTTCGGTGTCGCTCTCGCCCATGTCTGGCCGAGCCACGTCCGGGGTCTGACCCCTGACGTGGCCGAACGAGCGGTGGCCGCGCTGGACATCCTGAACGGCCCCTCGTACACCCAGCTTCGCGTCGGGCCGGAGGGGCCGATGGTGATCGAGGTGGCGGCACGGCTCGGCGGCGGTCACGACGCCGAGCTCGTCGAGGCCGCCGTGGGGGTCGACCTGAACGGCCTCGCGATCGCTGCGGCCCTCGGCGAGGCGCTCACGGTCCCCGAGCCGGCGGCCCGGGCCGGCGGCGCCGTCACGCGCTTCCTCGTCGCGCCGCCCGGCATCCTCGAGCGGGTCGAGGTGCCTGCAGGCCTGCAGGCGAGGATCTACCGCGAGCCGGGCTTCGTCTTCGCTCCGCTGACTCGCGGCTCGGACCGGGCGGGGGCGCTCCTGGTCGTCGCCGGCTCCCGCGAAGAGGCCCTCGCGCGAGCGGATGAGGCCGCAGAGCGAATCCACTTCCACGTCGCAGCGCCCGTCCCGGACTAGACGCGGGCCGAGGCAACGAGGTTCAGGCCGAGCTCGAACCGGCCGACCCGGATGCCGCCCGCCGTGAAGCCCGACTGTTCGAGCTCCCGCCTGAGCAGCGCAGGTGAGTAGTACCGCTCGTGGTCGTCGATCTCGGCCGGGTCGATCAGTCGCAGCCGGCGCGAGATGAGCTCGAGCAGAGGCTTGGCCGTTGTAGCCGGCGTCGTGACGACGAGGACACCTCCGGGCCGCAGGACGCGCCGGGCCTCCGCGAACAGCGTGGCAGGCCGGCGGACATGCTCGATCACCGCCAGGCAGGTGACGAGGTCGACCGAACGATCGTCGAGCGGCAGCGGGTCGTCGGCCGCGCCCTGGTGCAGCGTGACGTTCTTCGGGGCGACCGAGGATGCCACGCTGAGATCGAATCCGATCCCCGTGCGGATTCTCGGCGCGAGCCGGACGAGCAGATCGCCGTTGAAACCGCAGCCCAGGTCGACCACGACGCCGTTCGCGGGAACATGAGGCTCCACCTGCCTCCGTCGCAGCGCCGCGAGGACGCGGTCGAGCCGCCGCTGGCCGTGCTCGCCGAACGACTCTTCCCTCGTCGCCTCTTGCTGCTCCGTCATTTCCGCCAATCTAGAGAGCGGACATGCTCCCGGGCTAGGCTTCTCCCCGTGGAGGTCACGCGGCGAGGCACGTTCCTCTCGTTCCAGCCCCCGGCGATCTCCGAAGCGGAGATCGACGCCGTCGCGGAGACCCTGCGCTCGGGCTGGCTGACGACGGGCCCGCGCACGGCCGAGCTGGAGGCGCGCATGCGCGACTATCTCGAGGCGAAGCACGTTCTCGCGGTCTCCTCCTGCACAGCCGCCCTGCACCTCTCGCTCGTCGCGCTCGGCGTCGGTCCCGGCGACGAGGTGATCACGACGTCGATCACCTGGCCTGCGACCGCGAACGTGATCGTGCACTGCGGTGCGACGCCGGTCTTCGCGGACGTCCGTGACGACACGCTCAACATCGACCCCGCCCGGGTTCGTGAGCTGGTCACCCCGCGCACCAAGGCGATCGTCCCGGTCGATCTCTACGGACAGCCCGCCGATCTCGACGAGCTGATGGACACCGGCCTGCCGGTCGTCGAGGACGCGGCGCACGCCGCCGAGTCGCGGTATCGCGGCCGGAAGATCGGATCGATCTCCGATCTGACGTGCTTCTCCCTCTACGCGACCAAGAACATCGCCGCCGGCGAAGGCGGTCTGATCGCGACGAACCGAGACGACCTCGCCGAGTCGCTCGACGATCTGCGCGTCATGCGCCGTGGGCACGGATCGCTCTACGACATCGCCGTGCCCGGCTACAAGGCGAACCTCAGCGACGTGCTCTCGTCGATCGCGCTCGTGCAGCTCGACAAGGTCGAACAGCACGGCGAGATCCGGCAACGCCATATCGCGATCTACGACGAGGGCCTCGCCGACCTCGACGGCATCACACCGGTCGCGCGCGACGAGCGCGACGTCCACGCGAATCATCTGTATGTCGTGCGGATCACCTTCGCCGATCGTGACGACGTGCAGCGCGCGCTGACCGACGAGAACATCGGCACGTCGATCCACTTCCTGCCCGTGCACCAGCTGAGCGCCTACCGCGACCGGCTTGCCCCGAATCAGCCTGCGCTGCCGGTGACGGAGCGTGCAGGCGCCGAGGTGCTTTCGCTCCCGCTTTCGCCGGCACATTCCGACGAGGACGTGCGCGATGCCGTTGCCGCTCTTCGTCGCGTGCACGCGCGGCTCGCCGGATGAAGCACTGGCTGCGCGTCGCGGCGACGCTCCTCGTCACGGGCGGCGCGGTCGCCTACATCCTCTTCAAGATCGATCTCGGCAAGACGTGGGACATCCTCCGCGCGGCGAGTCCCTGGTGGATCGCGCTCTCGGCTGTTCTGACGCTGATCACGGTGCCGCCGATGGCCTGGCGGTGGCAGTTGCTGCTCGCCGCGCGCCGGGTGCACGAACGGCTTCTCTGGCTGACCCGGACCTACTTCGTCTCGTATGCGGTCGGCCAGGTGCTCCCGACGTCGGTCGGCGGTGACGCGTCGCGGATCTTCGAGACGTCCCGCCGCCATCCCGGTCAGATCACGCCGATCACCGGCTCCGTCCTCCTCGAGCGGTCGATCGGTGGCGCGGTGACCCTGGTGCTCGCCGGGGTCGGCCTGCTGCTCGCGATCGGGCGCTACCCGATCGGCCCCTATCTCTGGATCGAGGTGCTCTTCGTCGTCGCCACGCTGGCTGCGGGCTTCATCTTCTTCTCGCGCTCGGTGCGGCGCCGGCTCGCCTTTCTGTTTCCGCACGCGCGCCGGTTCCGGCTCGAGGTGCCGGCGCGCGCGGTCTACGACGGCATCCACGGCTACCGCGACCACGTCGGGACGCTCCTGGGCGTCTCGCTGATCACCACCGCAGCGCAGTTGACGCGCATCGTCGCGATCTACGCGTCGGGCCGCGCAGTCGGGATCCACCTCTCGCTGCTTCCGTACGTCGTCCTCGGCCCGCTGCTCTTCCTCGTCATGCTCGTGCCGTTCACGGTCAACGGGATCGGCGTTCGGGAGGCGTTCTTCGTCAGCTTCCTCGGAAAGCTCGGCGTGCCGGCCGACGACGCCTTCGCCTGCGGCTTCCTCTTCTTCCTGATGACCATCCTGCTCGCGCTCCCCGGGGTCACGATCATCCTGTGGGAGAACATCGTCGGACGCTCCTCGGCGGTGCCCGATGGAACAACCTGACGTCACCGTCGTCGTCGTCACGTGGAACGCGCTGCCCTGGCTCGAGCAGTGCCTCGACTCGGTGCGCGGACGCGACGTGGTCGTCGTCGACCACGGCTCCACCGACGAGACGGTCGCGTTCGTGCGCGAGCATCACCCCGACGTGCGCCTGATCGAGCAGGAGAACAAGGGCATGGGCGGCGGCAACAACGCGGGCATGCGGGTCGCCGCCGGCCGCTACTTCTTTCTCCTCAACTCGGATGCCTGGGTGCTGGGCGACGGGCTCGACCGGCTCGTGCGGCTGGCCGACGAGCATCCGGAGGCTGCCGTCGTCGGGCCGAAGCTGCTGAACACGGACGGGACCCTGCAGCGGTCGGCGCGCGGCGAGCCGACGCTGTGGGGGCTCGCGACGGAGTACCTGTTCATCCGCAAGCTCGCTCCGCACACTCGCGTCCTGAACCCGCTCTACCGCGGCGACTTCGCGCACGACCAGCTCGCAGAGGTCGACTGGCTCTACGGCCCGGCGCTGCTCGTGCGGCGCGAGGCGGCAGATGCCGTCGGGCTGTTCGACGAGGACTTCTTCATGTTCAGCGAGGAGGTCGACTGGCTGACCCGCTTTCGCCGTGCCGGTTGGAAGGTGCTGTTCTATCCGGGCGCCGAGGTCGTGCACGTCGGCGGCGCCTCGCACGGCGGGCAGATGTACGTCGAGAATCTGCGCGGCCAGCTGCGCTTCCTCGCCAAGCACAAGGGCCTGCAGGAGGCAGAGCGGGCGCGCCGCCTGCTGCTCGTGTCGCTGCGGCTGAGGGCCGTGCTGCTGCGGCGTGACGAGTATCGCGCCGGGGTTCGGTTCCTCTCGTCCGGCGACGCCCGGTCGCTGCTCTCGTGACCCGATGATCGAGTACCTGCGGCTCGCCTTCGGCACGTTCGTCGTGCTGCTGCCCGGCATGGCCGTCGCCCGGGCGCTGCGGACGCGCTCGGTCGCCGCGATGTTCGCCTGGTCGCTCGCCTGCGTCTTCGTCGCCTGGGCGGTCGTGTTCACGGTGCACCGCTCGATCCACCTCGCCGTGGCGGTGCTGGCGGTGATCACGCTCGTCGCGCTCGTCGCCGGGCGCCGCGAGAGCATCGGCCTGGCCGGCGCCCGTGCGCCGGTCTGGATCTTCGGGGTCGTGCTCGGCTGGTTCCTGTGGCACGTCGAGAGCCCGGTCGTGGGGGACGGCCTGTTCCACGAGGCGCGCGTGCGCAAGCTGGTCGACCTCGACGAGCCTGCACCTGCGCACCGTCGACGAGTTCAAGGACGGCGGCCTCCATCCGGGCTATGCGTTCCCGCTCTGGCACGGCTTCCTTGCGCTCGTCTCGTGGTTCTCGCGGCCTCGATCCCGAGCAGGTCGTGCGCCACGAGCCGTCGCTGCTCGCGCCGCTCGCGTGCGTGCTCGTGTTCGAGGCGGGCGTCGCTGTTCTCGGCTCGCGCGGCTCGGGGCCGCCGTGCTCGCGGCGCAGCTCGCGCTCGTCTGCTTCGGGCCCGGGCCACGGCGGCTCGTTCGCGGTGCTCTCGCTGCCGGCGACCGTGTCGCGCCAGCTGATGGTCCCCGCCGCGATCGCGCTGTTCTTCGTCGCACGAACCGTGGCGCGGCTACGCGGCAGTCGTGGCGATCTTCGGGGCCTTGACGCTGACGCATCCGACGTACGGCGTCTTCCTGCTCGTGCCGCTGCTCGCGCGTGACGTTCTGGCACTGGCGTGCGTGGCTCGTCGCGCCTCGTGCCCGATCGGGCTCGTGCTGCTCTGGCTGCGGCCGATCGTCGACGAGACGCTGACGCACAACCCGAGCGCGACGCACCCGCGCCGCAGACATCGCGCAGTACGGCTCGCAGCTCGTCGTCTCGAGCGACCGCCACTTCCGGCTCGCCGCCGAGGTGTTCGGCCGGAGCGGCTCCGTCGCGGTGGCGACGCTGTTCCTGCTGCCGGTGATCGGGCTCGCGCTGCGCCGGCGCTGGGCCGCGTTCACGCTCGGCGGAAGCGCTGATCGTGCTGGTGCTGACGCTCGTCCCCTGGCTGTTCGTGCACTTCTCGGATGCCGTGTCGCTGTCGCAGTCGCGCCGCGCTGGCGGGGTTCATCCCCTTCCCGTTCGCCTTCGCCGGGATCGCGGCGCTGGTCGCTCGCCGGAAGCTCGCGGTCCCGGTCGCGCTCGTCGCCGGGATCGTCCTGCAGCGCCTCTGGCCGGGCGACTTCGAGTACGGGCTGCGGCACGGCGGGCCGGCGGCTCGCGACCTGGATCGCCCTCGTCGGCGGAGCGGTCGTCGCTCGTCGTCTTCCTCGCGCTCCGCCGGCCGCCGCTGCGCGAGCACCACACGCTCGGCCTGCGCGGCCGTCTGCGCGTTCGTGCTGCCCGTCTTCGTGCACGGCCTCGCGCACTGGAGCCCCGATCCGAAGTCCGATCCGCGCGCGCTCTCGCCGCGGCTCGTTCACAACCTGCGCACGAAGGTCCCCAAGGGGGCCATCGTCCTTGCCCCGCTCGACGCGAGCTATCGCGTCGCCGCGAGCGCGCCGGTCTACATCGTCGCGGCGCCGGTCGTGCACGTCGCCGAACACGAGGGCGAACGACCCGTACGGCCGTGCGCGCGCCGTCCACCACTGGGTCCTGACGAACGATCCGCGTGTCGCCAAGCGCTACGGCGCGACCTGGGCGATCCGCAGCGGCCGCCTCTATCGTCTCCCGCAGTGAAGGTGCTCCTCGTCACGATGTACTTCCCGCCCGCCGGAGGCGGCGGGGTGCAGCGTCCGCTGAAGTTCGCGACGCACCTGCCGGAGCTCGGGATCGAGACGCACGTGCTCGCGCCGGACGACTCCGAAGTGGATCCACCGCGACGAGGAGCTGCACCGCCGACCCTCGCCTGGGTGCACCGGGCGCGCTACCTCGGCCCGAAGGGCCGCAAGCCGGCCGAGGAGCTGCACGGCACGACCGGGCTCGAGCGGGCGTCGAAGCAGGTGCAGCTCGCCGGGCGCCGGCTGCTCGTGCCGGACGAGAACGTCAGCTGGAACCTCACCGCGATCCCGGCGGCGATCCGGATCGCCAAGCGTGAAGGCATCGACGTCGTCGTCACCACGTCGCCTCCCTCGTCGGTTCACCTGGTCGGCGCCGCCGTCAAACGCGCCGTCGGGATTCCGTGGGTCGCCGACCTGCGCGACTCGGTCGTCGCGCACCCGCACCGCGAGCCGAGCGGATGCTCGTGCGCGTGAAGGAGCAGGGCGAGCACGCGGTCGCGACGCTGGTCACGCGCTCGGCGGACGCGATCGTCGTGCGTCTCCGACGCGATCGCGGACGAGATGCGCGAGCGCTCGCCCGAACGGGCGAGGTCGTGACGATCGCGAACGGCTCCGACTTCGACGACTTCGCCGGCCTCGAGCACACGGCCTCCGAGCGGTTCCGCATCACGCACGCGGGATCGTTCTTCGGCAAGCGCGACCCGCGCCCGTTCCTCACCGCGCTGCACGACAGCGGGCTCGACATCCACGCCCGGTTCCTCGGCGACTTCCGCTCGGCCGACCGCGAGTGGGCCGAGCAGCTCGGGCTCGGCGACCGGCTCGAGCTGATCCCGTACGCGCCGCGCCGCCGCTCGCTCGAGCTGCAGCGCGACTCCGAGGCGCTGCTGCTCCTGATCCCCGAGGCCGGCGGGCGCGGCAAGGGCGTGCTCAGCGGCAAGGTGTTCGAGTACCTCGCCGCGGAGCGGCCGATCCTGGCGCTCGTGCCTCCCGACGGCGCCGCCGCCGACGCTGATCCGCGAGGCGGGCGCCGGCGTCGTGGTCGCGCCCGACGACGTCGAAGGGATCGCGGCCGCGCTGCGCGATCTGCACGCGCGCTGGCGGGACGGCGCGCTCGACGCGCCGCCGCTCTCGCGACGAGTGGCGGCGTCGCGTGTCGCGCCGCACGCGCGTCGAGGAGCTCGCGCAGCTGCTGGAGCGGCTCGCGTGAGGAAGCTCACGAGCTTCCTCTTCCTCGCGACGCTCTTCGTGCGCGACGTTCGAGAAGGTGCACTGGAACGTCGCCGGCACCGTCGGCATCGCCGACGTGCTCGCGATCCTGTTCCTCGTCTCGTTCGCTCGTCACGACGAAGCGGGCGCGCGTGCCGCGGACGACCGCGGTGCTGCTCGGCTTCTTCGCGCTCTTCCTGATGGTGTACCTCGCCGGCTACTTCGACCTGTCCGACTCCGACGCGCTCGGGCAGTGGGGGAAGGGCCTGACGAAGTGGGTGATCCACTTCGCGTTCCTGGCGGCCGCCGTCTTCTGGCTGTCGCGGCGCGGCCGCGCGTACTTCTGGCGCACGCTCGGCTGGTTCAGCGCCGGGATCGTCGTCAACGCGTTCTACGGCGTGCTGCAGCTGCTCGATGCGCGGCGGGGCGGCGAACCTCGACGCGTCGGTGCTCTCGCCGATCACCGGCGGCGCGAGCCAGATCAACGTCTACGGCGCGATCAACGGGGCGAACGTCTACCGGCCGAACGCGCTGACCGGGCGACCCGAACCACCTCGGGATCATGCTGATCGTCCCGCTGCTGATCCTGACGCCGCTCTACCTGCGGCTCGAGAAGGGCCACCGGATGCGCAGGTGGCTGATGGTGGCGATCGGCTTCCTGCTCGTCGTCGAGGCGACGACGCTCTCGCGGAGCGGCCTGCTCGGGCTCGGCGTCGGCGCGCTCGTGCTCGCGTCCCGTACCGGCGCTACCTCCGCTCGCGCGCGCTGCTCGTCCCGGTCGGCGCGGCGCTCGCGCTGCTGCTCGCGATCGTCCTCTCGCGCCGGAGCTTCTTCACGACGATCCTCAAGTCGCGCGTCCAGACGAGCGGCAGCTCGGAGAACGCGCACTTCCAGGTCTACAGCTTCATCCCGCACGTGCTGCACACCGATCCGCTGTTCGGGCTCGGGCTGAACACGTTCTCGGTCTACTACGAGTTCGTCACCGGCAAGACGAACTGGGGGCCGCACTCGTACTACGTCGCGCTGATCGTCGAGACCGGGCTCGTCGGCACCGCGCTCTTCGCGGTCTTCCTCTGGTGGGTGTTCCGCCGGCTGCGCGCCGCGCGTGCGCTCGGGCGCGCGCTCGCGGCGGCGCGCGACCCGCTCGCCGCGCGCGTCCGCCCGCTCGCCTGGGGCTGCACCGCCGCGCTCGCCGGAACGCTCGCCTCGAACGCCTTCTACCTGACGATGCAGTTCTATTACTTCTACGCGTTCGTCGCGCTCGCGCTCGCGGTCCCCGTCGTCTTCGCCCGCAGCGAATGAAGGTGGTCGTCCTCACGACGTCGTACCCGCGCGACGCGGACGATGTCGCGGGAACCTTCGTCGCGGCGGCCGTCGAGCGGTGTGCGCGCGCTGGGCGTCGACGGTCGACGTCGTCTCGCCCGCGTCGTTCCAGGACTTCGGCATCGCCTACGGCGGCGGGATCGCCCAGAACCTGCGCGCCTCGCCGTGGAAGCTCGCGCTCGTCCCGGCGTTCATGGCGGCCTACGCGCGCGCCGCGCGCCGTGCGGCGCGCGACGCCGACCTCGTGCACGCGCACTGGATCCCGTCGGCGCTCGCGGCGCGCGCGACCGGCAAGCCGTACGTGCTGCAGGTGTGGGGGACCGACGTCGAGCTCGCACGCCGCGCGCCGGCGCTCGTGAGGCCGCTGCTGCGCGGCGCGCGGCTCGTGATCGCCGCCTCGTCGTTCCTCGCCGACGAGGCGCGCTCGCTCGGCGCGCGCGAGGTGCGCGTCGTGCCGTTCGGCGTCGCGATCCCCGACGCCGTCGCGCCGCCTGCCGAACCGCCGCACGTGCTCTTCGCCGGACGCCTGAGCGAGGAGAAGGGCATCCTCGAGTTCCTCGAGGCGACCGACGGGCTTGCCGCGCGTGATCGTCGGCGACGGCCCGCTCCGCGCCCGGGTCCCCGAGGCGGTCGGGTTCGTGCCGCCGTCGGAGATCGGCGCGTACTACGAGCGGGCGGCCGTCGTCTGCGTCCCCTCGCGGCGCGAGGGCTACGGCATGATCGGCGCGGGAGGCGATGGCGTACGGGCGGCCGGTGGTCGCGACCCGGGTCGGCGGGCTCGCGCGACCTCGACGGCGACGGCGTCCTGCTCGTCGAGCCGGGCGATCTGCCGGCCTCCGGCGTGCGTTCGCCGGTTGCTCGGCGACGCAGACGAGGTCGCCGGCTCGGGCCCAGGCCCGCGCTCGCCGTTCAGGCGAAATTCTCGCGGGCCGCCTGGCGAATGTGCTCGCGGCCGTTTACGAGGAGGCGGTTCGCTGAGTCTCGGCCTGTTGGCCGCTCGCGAACAGTCCGCTCGGGCGGGCACGGCCGCGGCAGGTTGGCGCTCGGCTCACACGTCCCCTGCGGCGGCGGCGCTTTCCGGCATGTCCCGGGCGGCGCGCTGCGGCCGCTCACCGAGAATGAGCAGCTCTGGCGCTCGGGGGCTTTCGCTCCGCTCGGGGCGGTCCCCGAGGCCCGCTCGCGGCTGGCCGTCTTCCACTCTCACTACGGCGAGGACGTGCTCGAGGCGGCGCGAGCGGGAGCGGGCGCTGCCCTCCTTGCGAGCGAGTGGATCACGGCGAACCCGCCGCAAGACGTCGATGCATGGCATCCGTACGCGCTTCCACCCGGGTCTCGAACGGGTCGCGGCGGTGAGCCTGATCCCGACGTCGGCCCGGTCGTCGTCGACTCCGCGCGCCGGCCTCGCCTGGGTCGCTGCGAACATCGAAGACGACGTACTCGGAAACCACGTGATTCGCAACGCGCGCGCGCTCGTTCTCGGGGGGGCTCGCGCTCGGCGACGAGAGGCTCCTCGCGCGCGGCCTTGCGCTGCTGGGGCGCGAGCTCCCGGCCAGGTCCTCCCGGACGGCGGCCACTACGAGCGAAGCCCGGCCTACCACCTGATCGTCCTGCGAGACCTGCTCGAGATCCGCGCCGTGACAGGCGCGGTCTGGCTCGACGAGCCGATCGAGCGCATGCGCGGCTTCGCGCTCGGCGCTCGCGCGGCCGGACGGCGGGCCGGCGCTCTTCAACGACGGGGCACTCGACCTGGCCCCGAGACTCCACGCTGCCGGCGGCCCCGGAGGGTCTGGCGGTATTCGCCGACACGGGCTACGCCGTCGCTGCGTCGGGGTGACGTCTGGCTCGCATTCGACTTCGGCCTGCCCGCACCCCCGTTCCTTCCCGCCCACGCGCACGCCGACGTGCTCTCGTTCCAGCTCTGGGTCGGCGGCAGGCCGGTCGTCGTCGATCCCGGGACATTCAGCTACGAACCCGGGGAGATCGGAACTGGTTCCGCTCGACGCTTGCGCACGCAACTATCGCCCTCGACGGGAGGACCAATTCGCGCCGTGGGGGGCGTTCCGCGCCGTTGGCCTGCCGAGGCCACGGCTCCTTTCCGCCGACCCGCTCGCCGCCGAGGTCTACGCTCGGCGCGTCACCCACCGGCGCAGGCTCCGGCTCGAGCCGGAGCAGCTGACCGTCGAGGACGAGCTCGAGGGCGTGGGCATCGTCGAGGTTCGCTCGACCCTGCCCCTTGCGACCTCCGCGCACCCGATCGAGCAGACGGGCCCCTGCCCGTCTCACGCGAGCGGGGTTGGCTCAGCGAGCGGATGCTCGAGCGTGCGCCGATCGAGCTCCTCTACGCCTCGGGCCGCGAGGCGCTGCCGCTTACGCTCGGCTGGAGGATCGGACTACCCTCTAGCCGGTGAGCGACGAGCCCATTCGCGTGCTCCGGGTGATCGCTCGCCTGAACGTCGGCGGCCCAGCACTGCACGTTGCCTATCTGCCTCCGAGCTGGACAAGATCGGCTACGAGACGGTGCTCGCGGCGGGCAAGGTCGGTTCGGGCGAGGGCTCGATGGAGCACGTCGCGCGCGCGCAGGGGTGCCGCCGCGCTACATCAGCGGCCTGCAACGTGACATCGCGCCCTTCAAGGACGCCGCCGCGATCGCGCGGCTGCTGGCGATCCTGCACGAGTTCCGGCCGCACATCCTCCACACCCACACCGCCAAGGCGGGGGCGCTCGGACGCATCGCCGCTCAGCTCGCCGGCGCAGCCCGGCCGGGGCGGTCGTCCACACCTACCACGGGCACGTCCTGCGCGGGTACTTCGGGCCGGCCGCAACGGCCGCCTTCCGCAGCGTCGAGCGCCGCCTCGCTGCCGCGAGCGATGCACTGATCGCGGTCAGCCCCGAGGTGCGCGACGACCTCGTGCGCCTGCGCATCGCTCCCGCGGATCGGATCTCCGTCATCCGTCTCGGACTCGACCTCGAGGCTCGGACGGCCGCACCGCCGGCCGCGCGAGCGGAACGAGCGGGCGCTCGGCGTGCCGCCGACGCCTTCCTGATCGGCTGGCTGGGACGAATGATCGAGATCAAGCGCGTCGACGATCTGCTGCGCGCGTTCGCGCTCGTGCGCGCCCGCGGCGTCGACGCCCACCTGGCGCTCGTCGGGGACGGTCCGCTCCGCCGCGAGGCTGGAAGCGCTTGCCGCCGAGCTCGGCGTGGCGGAGCGCTGCCACTTTCTCGGCTACCGCGAGGACGTCGGCTCGCTCTACCACGCGTTCGACACGGTCGCGCTCACCTCGGCGAACGAGGGAACGCCGGTGACGCTCATCGAGGCCCTGGCGGCCGGGGTGCCGGCCGTCGTCGACCGACGTCGGCGGTGTGCCGCGACGTGGTCGAGGACGGCCGCGACCGGCTTGTCGTGCCGGCGGGCGAGCTCGAGGCGATTGCCGGCGCGCTCTACCGGCTCGCGGCCGACCCGGACCTGCGGCCGCCTTGCCGGCTGCGGCGCGCGACTCGGTCAGCCGGCCGCTATGCGGTCTCGCGCCTGGTATCGGACATGGACAGCCTCTACCGCGGGCTGCTCGCGCGCCCGCCCGAACGGGCGAGCCGCCGCCCGAGCTCACCACGCCGCTCGAGGACGCGCTCCCGCCATCGTTCGCGCACGGATCGCGCCGGCGCCCGCGCAGGCTGAGGATCATCGTGGTTTCGCAGTACTTCCCGCCCGAGGTCGGCGCGACGCAGTCCCGGATGCAGTCGTTCGCGGAGTACCTCGCGTCGCGCGGCCACGAGGTGACCGTGATCGCCGAGTTCCCCAACCATCCTCAGGGCGTGATTCCCGCCCGCTACGGCGGCCGCTTCGTCGAGGACGACCGCTCGAACGGCTACCGCGTCCTGCGCGTCTGGGTGAAGACGAGCGACGACAAAACCCAGGCGACCCGGCTCGCGTTCTACGGGAGCTTCATGCCTCGGCGGCCGTCGCGGTTGGCGCCGCTGGCCGGCCGCGCCGACGTCGTCCTCGCCACCTCGCCGCCCCTCTTCACCGGGCTCGCCGGGGTCTCGCTCGCACGCATGAACCGGCGCGCCGCTCGTGCTCGACGTGCGCGACCTCTGGCCTGCGGCGGCGCAGGCGCTCGGGCAGATCGCTCCGGCGTTCCGATGAGGCTCGCGGTCGGCCTCGAGCACTGGCTCTACCGGCGCTCGGATGCGGTGGTCGCCGTCACCCTGCCTTTCTGCCGCACGTCGACGCGCATCCGCTCGAGCGTCCGCCGAGCACCGCGCTGATCGCCAACGGCACGCTCGAGACGTTCTTCGAGGAGGCCGCGGCGACCCCGCGGGGAACTCGGGGTTCCTGACGACGCCTTTCTCGTGATGTTCGCGGGCACGCACGGGATCGCGCAGTCCCTCCCGAGCGTGCTCGACGCGGCCAGCCTGGTCGACGGCAAGATCCACTTCGCCTTCGTGGGCGACGGTCCGGTGAAGGACCGCGCTCGAATCGGACGCCCGCGCGCGGGGGCTCGCAAACGTGCACTTCCATCCTCAGGTGCCGACCTCCGCCGTGCCTCGGATCCTGGCGGCGAGCGACGCGTTACTCGTGCCGCTCTCGGGCCATCCGACCTTTCGGAGACTTCATCCCGTCCAAGCTCGTCGACTTCATGGCGTCGGCAGGCCGGTGATTGTCGCGGCCTCCGGGGAGCCCGCCCGGATCGTCGAGCGGCCGGGGCGGGAATCGTGGTCGCGCCCGAGGACGCCGGCGCGCTCGCGGAGGCGACGCGCTGGCTCGCCGCAAATCCTCGAGATCGCCCGCGGCATGGCGGTACGAGGTCGTGCCTTCGCGCGCTCGCGGCTGCGCTCGGTGCAGGCCGAGCGGCTCGAGCAGGTCCTGCTCGACGTCGTCGAGGCGTCCTAGCCGGCAAGACGGCCCGCGATCGCCTCCACGTGCGCGGCCCAGGTATGGCGGGCGACCGCGCGTTCGCGGGCCAGTCGCCCAGGCTAACTCCTCCGCCCAGTCTTCGTGTTCGGAGAGGAAGCGGATCCCCGCAGCCAGATCTGCGACCGAGCCGGGCGCGGCGAGCAGCGCGATCGACGAATCCCCCGCGCGTGGGCCACCGTCGGGCAGCGCCTCGGCGCGGAGCGCCGGCTGGAGGACGGTCCCGATCTGATCGAGGTCGGAGGCGACGATCGCGGTACCGGCGGCCATGTACTCGAAGAGCTTGGTGGGGGAGCCGAAGAACGGTGTCCCGTCGACGTTCGGAACATGGGCCGAGACGGTGATGTCGGAATCGGTGAGGTAGCGGAAGGTTCACCGCCTCAGGCACGAGGCTGGTCAGGGTGACGAGGTCGGGACGGGACATCCGCGAGCAGTTCGCGAACGTCGGGCATCTTCAGGCCGTCACCGATCAACAGGAAGTGAAGTCGTGACCGCCGTAGGCGATCGGGGTCGTCCCTGAACAGCTCTCTGATCGCTCGCGCCAACACCTCGACGCCGTGCCACTGCCCGAGTGTCCCGACGAACGTGGTGAGGACTGCGTCTTCGGGAACGCCCAGCTCCGTCCGCGCTGCCGGGTCGCGCTGGGCCGGATCGAACGCGTCGACATCGACGCCGTTCGGGTAGACGACGATGCGCGTTTCGTCCACCCCGCGGGCGAGCAGATCGTCGCGCAGCGCGTCCGAGACGGTGACCACAAGTGCTGCGTGGCGCAGCGACACCTCCTCGGTCCGGACGGCCAGGTCGTCGTAGCGGAGCGCCCGCCTCCAATGTCGCGCGATCCATGCTTCCGAGCCGTTGTACTCGAGCACCAGCGGCACACGCAGCCGGCGGGCAAGTCCGGTGCCGGCGTAGTTGAGCACGGACATGCGCTGGTAGACGAACCCGGGGCGGGCGACCGTGGTGCGGGCGACGGCCTGCGAGAACCGGATGTGGTTCGCCTCGATCGGGAGCCCGAACGCGCGCGGCGGCGGCAGGGGGTGGAACGAGAGGTCGGAGCGGACGAGTGGGGGGTCGCCCCGGTGACGCGACCACGACCTCGTAGCCGAGGCCGGCGAAGCCGTTGACGACCCCGGCGACGTGCGCCACCGATCCGCCCGCCTTGACGCCGAACCAGAGGTTTGCGTTCAGGTAGAGCAGCGACTTGCTCTCGACGCGCGTGTCGAGGCGCTCGGCTTGCAGCAACGCCGCCGTCTCCCGGGGTGCGCTCCACGGCGTAGGGCGCGCTGGGCGTCGACGGTTGCCTCCGCCAGCGCGGCAACTCGGGCCAGAGCTCTCACCCGTGGCACCGGGGTCGTTCGCAAATCGAGATCGACGATCGAGACCGGGGCCGGATAGGCGGCAAGTGCCGCTGTGGCGAGGATGGGCGCGATCGCGCTCGAGGCGGATCCTCGAGAGGGATCAGAACGCGCGACCAGCGCTCCTCGCGCAGGCGTCCGAGAATGGCACGTGCCCCTGCGCCCCTGAGCCTCGGCGACGGTCAGGAAGCTGACAGGCTCCGCTGCCCACTGCTCCACACGGTCGCGGAACTCCCGCGTGAGTGGATAGGCGACAAGTGCGAGGGCGGTCAAAGGGAGGGCGCGCTGCAGCTGCACGGTGCGAAACGTAGCGGCCTTCCCGGGCAGGCCAGCGCATTACTCGCCTGCCGGCGGTACCTCCTCGAAGTCGAGCTGGATCGGCGCGCCCGACGGCTCCAGCCCGCGTCGCGGCGACGGTGACCAGCCGCGACGCCGCGATCATTGCCACGAGCAGCACGGCGTAGGTGATCGAGAGCGCAGCGGCGGCGCCTGCTCCTGCGTGCGTCGGCACGAGCGCGAGGCTGACCGCACCGACGAGGAGAGCAGCTCCGAACCAGATCGCAACCATGATCCGGGGCATGCCCTCGGCGCCGAGGTACTGGGAGAGGACGCTCGCGATCCCCAGGTAGGCGATTCCGGGGAGCATGATCCGGATGACCGAGGCCGCGGGCAGAAACTCGGCGCCATACAGGATTCGAATCGCCGGGCCGGCGACGACGGCCGTGAAGCTGCAGGCGACGACGATCAGCCCCGCGGTCATCAGTGCAGCGCGTACGGTCGCTTCCCAGCGCGTCGATGCCTCTTTCACGAGCCTTGGGAAATGACGATCGAGATCGCCTGAGGCACGATCGACAGCACATCGGACAGCTGTGCGGCAATCGAGTACAGCCCGAGCTCGTTCGGCCCGAAGTCACGGCGGAGCAGGAAGATGTTCGCGCGGAGAACGAGGAAGCTGAGCAGCGTGACGACGTAGACCTTCGTCGCGTAGTGCAGCCCCAGCATGAAGAGTGGTCGATCGAAGCTGAGCCGGATCTCCGATCCGCGGAGAGCTGCCCAGGCGGCGACGGCCGCCGACACGGTCCACGCGGCGATCGCTGCTCCGACGAAGCCGGCGACGCCCGCGCCGACGACGCCGGCGGCGACAATGCTTGCCACCGCGAGCGCCCGGCTGCCCGCTTCGATCACGTTGAATTCGACGAAGCGCTCCATGCCCGCGAGGACGTTCGCCACGATCATGAAGAAGAGCGAGGGCGGTGCCAGGGCGGCCGCGAGCAGCAGATATGAGACCGGTGTGTCCTGGAGGGCGCCTACCGCGTGCGCGGTCACCGCGAGCGCGACGCCGCCCCGCCTCGCCCGAGGAGCGAGATCCAGAAGGCGTTCGCGACGAGACTGGGCACGGCCTTGGGGTCGGCCGCCACGGAGTACATGGCGCTCATGGGCTGACCGAAGTTCGTGAACTGCACGATCGTCGCGCTGAGCGTGACGATGAAGAAGTAATTGCCGCCGCCCGGCCTCGCCGAGCACCCGGGCGGTGATGATGCTCGACACGAGGCTCAGCGCCGTCAGGGCGAACCTCGATCCGACCGTCAGCGCGACGCGGCTGATCATCGGGCAAGCAGCCCGCGGACGAATGACCCAAGGACCGCCGTGTTCCCCGAAGCGGAGGTGAGTGCCATCGCGAGCGAGAGCAACCGGCCTTGGCGTCGGAGCTCGAGCACCCGGCGGGCCTCGCGAACGCCGTATCGTCGCGACTCCCAGCCTTCGCGGAGCGCCGCCTCCCAGCCCTCCGACCAGGTGAGCGAGAAACGGGGTCCTTCACCCGACTCCACGCGGCCGTTCCGCCTTTGCCCCCGCACCGGCCGCCAGGCACGATCACGCCGTCGACCCGTTCCGTCGAATTCGTCGAGGACGGCCGCGGCGTGCCGGTTGAGGTCGAGTACGAGCGACCGTCGTACGAGGACTGGTTCGGCGAGCCTCAGGTAGCCGCTGTGACACGCGCGGATGGCAGGACGCCGACCGTCCGGCCGCCAGCTCTTCGACGCTGGGCCGGGCGTCGTCGTGGAGGGTCCAGAGGCCGCCCGGGCAGAAAGCGATTCGCCCCTCGCCCCGTCGACCTTCGGGGTCGAGTGGTAGGCCGTGCTGCGGAACGCGTTGCGCGCGACGGCATCCGCGGTATAGACGTTGTTCCGCCGTCGGTCACGAGCGCGATACCGTCGAGGGCGAGCTCGAACGACAGGGCGTCGTTGTGGCCGTGACCACCGCGCCCCGCGAGGCCGACCGGCCCGGAGTCCACCGAAGAGATGGTCGCCGCCACTGCGGAGGACGTAGAAGCCGGCAGGCACGAACGCGGTGGTTTCAGGCGGCGCTGCTCCTGCGAGAGCCGAGGCTTCTTCGTTTCCGCGTACCCAGGCGACCTCGGCCGTGGGCCCGTCGTACTCCGCTCCGACGAGACCGCGGAGATAACGGTGGTCGCCGAGCGCACCGCCGCCGAGCGGCAGCACCCGAGCGTCGTCTGCGTCTCCCCAGAGCGGTGGAGTGGGGGTTCGTCGGATCGTGTGTAGGCGGCTGCATATGCTCCTGCGGCCCGGAGGCGCTCCGCATACCAATCGGGGACATCGAGGCCGATCCGCTCGCGGTAGAGCGCCGGGAACGCGGGCTGTTGCCGTTGAGGTGGTGGAGGCAACGGACGCCTCGAAGTCGACCCCGTCGGCGGTGAGTTGGCGCGGCAGTTCCTCCTGGAGGATGCGCCATCCCTGCGTCGACCAGCGGGTCGGCGCTTCGCCGGCGCCGAAGAAGAGGCCGGCGAAGACCAGCCCGGCCGCGGATCTGCGGTGTAGTGGTTGCCGTTCACGTCGGAGCGTTCGATATTTCGCTCGACGTATTCTCTGTGCAGGGAAGAGCATGATCAGGAAGCGCGAGCCGGAAGTGCACGCTCGCGCCATGCGTCGCTGCCGCCGTAGTGCGTGGAAGTCCCACCTTCGAAGCCCACGGCTCCGCAATGCTGCCTCCATGGCGACCGCACCAGTTGGGGCCGTAGCCCGTACGGGTTCCGCATCGATCCACTCCTCCGAGCACCGAGCGAGCCCTGCCTCCGGCGTAGCGCTCATCATTCGCTCAGGAGGTACGCCTGGCCGGCCGGCAGGAGCCAGTGCAGTCCGAGACAGCTCCCACGGAACCTTGACGTCGCTCGGTCGGCCGAGGTCCGGCGTAGTCCAGGCTCCGCGCGGCACTCGAAGGCCACGAATGGCCGGTCTTGAAGTCCGTGTGCCAGTCGATCGGGCGGCCGAACAGAGCGCCTCGCCCCGAGCCGAGCAGGTCGACACGGCGGGAGACCGCAGCCTCCGGCGGCGGCGAGAATCCCCTCCCTCTGTCCGATCGCCGTGGCCGCGGCAGCCGAGGTCACGGCCGGATAAGGCGTCCCGCACAGGCGGGTCCCCACAGTTCGTCGCACCGAGGTTGCAGCTGTTGCTCGACAGAGCGCCACAGTGTCGACCCCGCGCCCGCGCCTCGGGCCGCGCACTCGCTCGAGCTCGCCGGAAGCCTCCTGGAGAACGCGGCGCGCCAGCTCCCGCGGCGGCTTTCGCAACGCTCGCCGAGCGCGAGAGCCGAACGTCACGAGCCGTTGACGCGGACCCTCGAACAGCCGGTCGCGCAGCGGCCCGCTCACAGCTGCACCTCGACGTCGAAGCTGATCTGCGTCGCGCGCAGCTGCTCGGCGAGCGTGATCGGCCACGGTCGGGTCGGTGGCTGCACTGGGCGAGCCAGTTTCCAGCTCCTGTCGGTGGCCCTTGTCGACCGTGCGCGATGACCAGAACGGTGACGAGCGGTCGCTCGCGGGAGGCGCGGTAGTCGTCGAGCGTCAGCACACGTCCGTCGGCGTACACCTCCATCCGCTCCTTCTGGTGCTCTTTTCCCCGAGCGCGGTGTACGTGAGCGTGCAGACAGATCCGTCGTGGTCGTAGCCGATCGTCGCGCTGAAGTTGTCGTTTTTCGCGAGCCGGTTCGATGGGGCGATCGAAACAGCCGTCACCTTCTTGACCGTTGCCTGCACCGGTCAACGCATCGAACACGTCGTGCACATGACACGCCTCGCCGATGTTGCGCCCGCCGCCCTCGTGGGGCCCGTGCACCCAGTGGTCGAGCGGTATATAGCCGGCATTCATCCGGTAGTCGATGACGAGCGGGGCCTCGCGGCTCGCGAGCGGTTTCCGCGCAGCCGTCGCACCGCCGGTGAGAAGCGGCGGTTGAAACCGGTCATCAGCACAGGTCCATCGGGAGCTTGTTTCCGAGTAGAACGCCTCGATCGCGTCGAGCTGCTCGCTCGTCAATGCAAGCGGCTTCTCGACCAACACGTGCTTCCCGTGCTCGGAGCGCTTGTAGTGCGAGCGGAGCGTGCAGGTCGTGCCGCGTCGAGATGAGGACGAGGTCGACCTGGTCGTCGGCAAGCAGCTCCTCGTAGTCGGTGGTGGCGTAGACCGCTCCGTTCCGCCCGGCGATCGCCTTTGCGGTCGAGCCCGTCCGGCTCATCACTGCGTGTAGCTCGAAGTCGGAACGCAGCTTGAGGAGATTCGGAACGTGCGTGCCCTCGGCGAACGAGCCGGCGCCCGCCAGGCCGACGCGGATGCGCTCGGTCGTCGCGGTTCGCGGAGCGGCTGTCCGGACCGTGCGCTGGAGCGGCCTGTCCTTCTGGTCCCGTCCCGAGGCAATGACGAGCGTCGGCTTTGGCCCCTCTCGCTTCAGCGCCTCGTACGCAGCGGTCGCGGTTCCTTGATCGGATAGCGCTCGGTGGGCAGGTGCGACAGTGCGATGCGACCCTCCGTGAGCAGCCGGAGATACTCCTCGAAGGTTGCGGCCCTCGGTCCAGCGGACGTATCCGTAGGGGTAGTCGTGGCCCTCGTCCTCGTACACGGGGTCGTAATCGACCCGGCCCGTACGAGGTGGACATGCGCAGCTCCAGGTCCTTCTCGTACATGTCGTGCCGCTTCAGGTCGAGGCCAACGTCCCCGACCACCACGACGCGGCCCCGGAGCGGCGGCATGCCTGGAACGCGTCCGAGACGACCGTGCTGTTCGAGGTCGCGGCCGTGATCACCATGGGCGTTGAGGCCGAACCCCTCGTCACCTCGCTCGGCCACTGCCCCCAGCGACTCGCCGGGGCCGACCACCAGTTCGCGCCGCTCCGCGAGCGCTCTGCTCCGGCGCGAGCGGAGTCAGGATCAGATCCCAGGACGCGTGCGCCCGTTCGCCGCGCAGGAGCTGGACGGTCAACTGCCCGAGCACGCCGAGCCCGACGACCGCAGACCGTCTCGCCGAGCGTCGGCTCTGCGCGACGTACGCCCTGCATCGCGATCGCGCCGAGTGTCACCGTCGACAGCGTCTTCGAGCGAGAGGCCGTCGGGCACGCGTGCCCGCCAGGTTCACCGGGACCCCCGATCACCTCGGCGTGGTTCGCGAAACCTGCGCCTGCGCACGCGACACGGTCGCCGATCGCGAAGCCCGCCACGTCTCGCCCAGAGCCCACGACGAGGCCCGGCGGCCGAGTAGCCCGTGGGCGTGCCCGCCGACAGGCGGCCGGAGATGGCGCTTGTACGTGCGGACGAAGCCCTGTTCCTTCGCGAGCTCGAGCGCACTTCTTCGCATGATGGGGCTGCTTGAGCGCCCGGCGGTAGAGCGGCATGCCCGAGAGGAGCTTGAACGCCGGTCAGCTCCGTGCCGACACTGACGCACGAGTAGTGGACCCGCACGAGAATCGAGCGTGGGCCGAGTGCCGGCGCGGGGACGTCCTCGACAACCACGCCGCCTGCTTTGACGAGAACCTGCTTCATGCCTTGACACCTCGGGCGACGACGTACCAGCCCGCGACTCTGCCGATCCTGTCGAGGAGCTCCGGCTTGCGCAGGAACGAGAAGCGGTTTGCGAGCTGGCGGAGTACTCAACGTCGGCCCACCGGAAGTGCCGGATCGTCACGGTGGGGCTTGCGGTTGCCAGCAAGAGGCGTCGTGCCCCGCGGGGGCTGTACACCCGCACCAGAGGCCGCGCACCGATGCTCGAGCGCTCGACGCCGTTCGAAAGCACGCCGGCCATCGAGCCTTGCCGTCGCAGCTGACCTTTGCGGAGCCCCTCCCAGACAACCTGATTCAGCCAGTAGTGAAGCGACCGGCGGTTGTAGAGGATCATCGTGGGCGTGTCCTGCCCGGGCGGAGAACGCGGCGAATCTCCTGGAGCGCGACCTCGATCTTGGGCGTGTGGTGGAGAACGCCGTTGGACGAGACGCGGTCGAACGTTTCAGCTGCAAACGGCAGATTCTCCGCATCGCCCTCGACGACCGTTCCCGCCAGTCCCAGAACTGCGAGATGTGCCCGAGCGAGTTCGGCGTGCCGTGGTGTGAGATCGACTCCGGTCACGTGTGCGCCGGCGCGTGCATAACCGATCAAATCGATGCCCTGCCCGCATCCGACATCCAACACATCGAGGTCGGTTGAGCCTTCGTAGTCGAGCTCGGCTGCGAGCCAGGGGGCATAAGCGTGGCGCTGTGCGACCAGATCCTCGGCGAGAAGTGCGGTGCCCGGCGTGCCGGGCACCGAGCCGCATGGATCCGCGGTCCAGCACTCGATCGCCGAGCTCTCGGTCCTCCTGGACGCTCATACCGCGATGTAGTGCTTCCACCACAGCGCGAGGTTCAGCAGGTACCACAGCTGCGGGCCCTGTTTCTGCTCGATCAGGCGGTGGACAGCGCGGCGGTCGATGAAGTCGGTCTCGCCGCAGAACGCATCGAGCTCCCGGCGCGTGCGCTCGCCGAGCGCTCGCCGAAGAACCACTCGTACACCGGAACGCCGAATCCCTGCTTCCGCCGGTCGATCAGCTCGTCCGGGACGAGCCCGCGCACGGCCTTCTTGAGCGATGTACTTCAGCGTCGCCGTTCTTCGTCTTCGAGCGCGTCGGGATGCTCATCGCCAGCCCCACGAACCGGTGGTCCAGAAACGGCACCCGCGCCTTCGAGGCCGACGCCCATGGTCATCTTGTCGACGCGCATCAGCAGCAGTTCCGGCAGACGCAGGTTGAGATCGACGTACGACATCCAGTTGAGAGTGCGACGGCTCGGCGCGCCTGCGCCTCGAACCGCTGCGCGGATCGGCCCGATCGCGTCCCAGGACGTGAGGCCGCCGAGCGCGCGGCGCAGGCGCGGCGACAGCAGGCCGCTGCTTCTCCGCGTCCGTGAACGCCTCGGCGCCGCTCCAGAACAGCGGCTCGTCGCGCGAGCCGCGGCGGAGCCACTCGACGGTGCACCGTGCGGTCGTACCCCAGCCGCGGCCAGCGCCGGCGCGAGCCCGCGTTTCAGGCCGGGTTCGGCACCGGGCCAGTCGTTCCAGTGCTGCCGCTTGAGCGCCTCATCCAGCTCGGGATAGCCGAAGAACAGCTCGTCGGCGCCCTCGCCCACCTGACAGACGATCGACGCCGTTCTCGCCGCGCGAGCCTCGACACGTAGTAGACGCGGCACGCAGACCGGATCGCCGATCGGCTCGTCCTGCAGCCGCACCATCTCGCGGCAGGAAATCGACGAGGTCGTCGACGCGCGATCAGGTACTCGTGGTGCTCGGCGCCGACGAGCGCCGCCATCTGCGCGCGCGTAGTGCAGCTCGTTCTGATACGCTGGTACGTCGCCGTCGTAGCCGATGGTGAACGTCTCGCACCGGCGCGCCTCTCGCCTTCGGAGAACAGCGCGCGCGTTCGTGCTCGAGTCGATGCCGCCGGACAGGAAGACGCCGACCGGGACGTCGCTCACCTTGCGCAGCCTGACCGCGGTCCGCAGCTCCGCCAGCACCCGCTCCGCGATCTCGTCCTCGCCGCTCCGATCGAGCGGCGTGACGTCGTCCCAGACGTCCCAGTAGCGCCGCTCCGCGATCGTCCCGTCGGCGCCGACCCGCAGCCACGTGCCCGGGCGGCAGCTTGCGGATGCCGTCGAACAGCGTCTCGGGCGCCGGGCGTCGTCAAGAAAGGAGAGGTAGTGAAACAGCGCCGTCTCGTCGACGCCGCGCGCGCTGCTCGCGGATCCTCCAGCAGCGCCTTGATCTCAGACGCGAACGTCGAGGCGGCCGTGGTGGACGCTGTAGTAGAGCGGCTTGATGCCGATGCGATCGCGCACGAGCCACAGCTGCGCGGCTGCGCGCGTCCCAGAGCGCCGAACGCGAACATGCCGCGGAACCGCTGCAGGCAGTCGATGCCCCACTGCTCGAACGCGTGCAGGATCACCTCGGTGTCGGAGTGGTCGGTCTTCCAGCGTGGCCGCCGACGCTTCGAGCTCGCGCGGATCTCGGCGTGGTTGTAGATCTCGCCGTTGAAGACGACCAGCAGCGAGCCGTCCTCGTTCGCCATCGGCTGGCTCGCCGCCGTCGCGACAGATCGATGATCGACAGCCGGCGATGGCCGAGCCGACGCGCCGGTCGGCTCTGGACCCAGGTCGCCGCGCCGTCCGGGCCGCGGTGCGACCATCGTGTCGCGCATGCGTGTGACGTACGGCTCGGTGACGCTGGAACGTGCCGTTCGACGAAGGCCAGCGCGCCGCTAATGCCGCACATGTCAGCGCACCGCGGCTCGCGCCCGCGGAGCAAGGAACTCGCCGAGCGCCGCCGCCGCCCTTTCGCCGCCGTGGCCGTCCCAGAACGGTATGGGCATCGCGGTGCGCTGTGACGAGAGGCAGTCCAGGAATCTCGCGGATTCGCTCGGGCTCCGCTCCGAGAATCGTGTTCGTCCCGAGCTCCACGGTCACCGGACGCTCGGTCGAGTCTTCTCGCAATGTGAAGCACGGCACGCCAAGGGCGGAGGTCTCTTCCTGGACCCCGCCGGAGTCGGTGAGCACGAATCCGCGGCGTCTGACTCGAGCCCGATGAACTCGAGATACCCGACCGGCGCGACGACCTTCACGCCGGCGTCGGCGAGGACGCGCCCGTCGCCACTTCTCTCCAGATCGGCAGCCGTACGCGGGTGCACGGGGAAGACGATCGGAACGGTGTCGGTCAGCTCTGCCAGGGCCGCCGCTGTTCGCGCGAGGAGCTGTGGGTCGTCGACGAGCGCCGGCAGGTGCAGCGTCACAAGCCCGTAGTTGCCCTGCTCGACGCCGAGCGCGCGCCACGGGAAACGCTCCGCGCACGGTCGAGAGACGCAAACAGCGAGTCGATCATCGGGTTGCCGACCAGATGGATCCGCGCCGGATCGATGCCTTCGCGCTCGAGGTTCGCACTCGCGCTTTCCGAGTGCGTGAGGAGGAGGTCGCTCACGTGGTCGGTGAGCCGGCGGTTGTGTTCTTCCGGCATATCCGGGTCGAAGCTGCGCAGCCCCGATTCGAGGTGGGCGACCGGGATGCGGAGCTTCACGGCCGCGAGGCTCGCTGCGAGCGTCGAGTTGACGTCGCCCGGCACAACGACGAGGGAGACCGGACGCTCGAGCAGGACTTGCTCGACTCCGACGAGCGCCCGCGCCGTCTGCTCGGCGTGGGTGCCTGATCCCACGCCCAGGAAGGTGTTCACCGTCGGCAGTTCGAGCTCGTCGAGAAACACGTCCGACATCGAGCTGTCGTAGTGCTGGCCCTGGTATCGGTATTGGAGCAGCACCTCCGTTTCGGGGCTGCGGGCCGAGAGCGCCTTGATCACGGGTGCGGCCTTCACGAAACTGAGCGTCGACGACCATCGACGAAACAAACGATGTCGGGCATCCGCGCCAGCGTATCTAGACTCGCCCCGTGCTCATCCTGACCGTCTGCTTCTGGCTCTCGCTTGCGGTGCTCGTCTGGACGCATGTGCTCTACCCGGCGGTCGCGGCCGTGCTGGCGCGGGTCGCGCCCCGGCGGGTGCAGAAGGCGGCCATCGAGCCAACTGTCACGGTGATCGCGGCGGCGTACAACGAGGAGTCGGTGATCGCCCGCCGGATCGAGAACCTGCTCGAGCTCGACTACCCGGCCGACAAGCTGCAGATCGTCGTCAGCTCCGACGCGTCATCGGACCGCACCGAGGAGATCGCCCTCGCAGTTCCCCGGCGTGCAGGTGATCTCGAACCCGCGTGGGGGCAAGGTCGCCGCGCAGGACCGGGCGGTGCGGCAGACCGACGGCGAGATCGTCGCGTTCTCCGACGCGAACTGCACCTGGTCACCCGACGCGCTGCGCACGCTCGTGCGCGGCTTCGCCGATCCCGATGTCGCCTACGTCTGCGGGCAGTTGCGCATCCTCGACGCCGAGGGCGGCAACAAGGAGGGCGTCTACTGGAGCTACGAGATGAAGCAGCGCTGCAGCCGAGTCGCAGCTCGGCTCGGTCACCGGCGGCAACGGCTCGATCTACGCCGTGCGCCGCGCCGACTACGTCGAGGTCGACCCACGCTTCGGCCACGACCTCTCGCTGCCGTACCTGATGGTGCAGCACGGGCGGCGTGCGGTCTACGAGCCCGGCGCGCACGCGTGGGAGAAGCCGACACCGTCGAACGAGACCGAGTACCGGCGCAAGGTGCGCATGTTCGAGCACTGCTGGCTGATCGTGCTGCGGGGCAAGATGCTCCGCCGCCTCGGGCCGCTCTACCTGCGTCGAGATCGTGTCGCACCGCCTGCTGCGCTACGGCTCGGGGATCCTGCACGTGGTGCTGCTCGCAACGTCGCTCGCGCTCTACTCCCACGGCTGGTTCTATGCCGTCGTGCTCGCCGGCCAACTTGGCTCTGCTCGCCGCTGCTGCGGTCGGTGTGGGCATCGCCCGGTACTACACGCTCGTCACCTGGGCGACGCTCGTGGCCCTCTTCAACTACCTGCGCCGCGGTGTGCCCGCGACGTGGGAGGTCGCGGAGGGCACTCGCGTTTGAACCGCGCGCTCGACGTCGCGATCGCCGGCACGGGGCTCGTCGTCTCGAGCCCGTTCCTCGCCGCCGCAGCGCTGGCCGTGAAGCTGCAGGACGGCGGCCCGGTGCTCTACCGCCAGACCCGGGTCGGCAAGGACGGGGCCGACTTCGAGCTGCTGAAGCTGCGCACGATGATCGTCGGCGCCGAGAAGCAGGGAGCGGGCTACGCCGTCGACAAGGGCGACGCGCGCATCACGCGGACCGGGACGCCTGCTCCGGCGGCTCAGCCTCGACGAGCTCCCTCAGCTCTGGAACGTCGTGCGCGGCGACATGTCGGTGATCGGGCCTCGCCCGACGCTCCGCTATCAGGTCGATCAGTACGACGAGCGGCAGCTGCACCGGCTCGACGTCAAGCCCGGGATCACCGGCTGGGCCCAGATCCACGGCCGCGCCACGCTGCCCTGGGCCGACCGGATCGAGCTCGACCTCTGGTACGTCCGCCATCACGACTGGAAGACGGATCTCCTGATCCTGCTGCGCACGCCGCTGGCGCTCTTCGGCGGCACGTACAAGGGCTCGAGCGGAGGCTGGCAGGCGCCGGGAGGCTGACGGCGCCTTCAGGCGCCCCCGCTACCCTCAGGGATCGTGACGGCCGTCCTGTTCACGTGCGCCGGGCAGCGGGTTGACATCGTCACCGCGTTCCGCGAGGCCGGTGCCACAACGATCGCCGTCGACGTCGACCAGCTCGCGCCCGCGCTCTATCACGCCGACCGTCGGGCGATCGTGCCTCGCGTCGACGACTTCGGCTACGTCGCAGCGCTCCGTGACCTCGTCGACCTGCACGACGTTCGCCTGATCGTGCCGCTGACCGACCTCGACCACCACGTGCTGGCAGATGCCCGAGAACAGCTGGGCGGGGCACTGGTGCTCGTGTCGGGCGTCGAGACCGTCGCGCGCTGCTCCGACAAGTACCTCGCGCACCAGTTCTTCGTGGAGCAGGGGATCGGCTCGCCGCCCACGTGGCTGCCCACGGCGCTGCCCGCCGAGCTGCCGTTTCCCGTGCTCGTGAAGGCGCGGCGAGGCTTCGGCTCGCGGCACATCTACCGCGCCGCGAACGCGACCGAGCTCGAGTTCTTCCTCCGGTACACCGCCGCCGACTCGATGGTGCAGGCGGAGTGCCTCGGGACGGAGTTCTCGATCGACGTCTTCTGCGACCTCGACGCTCGCTGCCTCGCAGCGGTGCCACGGACGATGATCGAGTCGAAGGGCGGCGAATCGATCAAGGGGATGACGATCAAGGATCAGGATCTGATCGAGTTCAGCTGCCGGGTGTCCGAGGCGCTGCGCATCATCGGTCCTGCCAACGTGCAGTGCTTCAGGGAGCCCGACGGCCGAGCTGGTCGTGACCGACGTCAATCCACGTTTCGGCGGCGGATTCCCGTTGCCGACGGCTGCAGGCTCGCGCTACCCCGAGCTGGCGCTCGCCCTCGCGCAACGGCGAGCGCCCTGAGCCGCGGCTTCGGCGACTTTCGGGAAGGCGTCGTGATGACCCGCTTCTTCTCGCAGGTGATCCTCGAAGACGCGGGCGGCACGCTCGAGCCGGCGCAGGCGGAGGCGGTGCCCGAGGAAGCGTGAGACGTTCGTCCCGCTCTGCCTCTGGGAGCGGCGCTGCTCGTCGGCCTGCGGCTCGCAACGTGAGGCCGGGACGACGGGCGCCTCGCAGCCGATCGTCGTCCGGCCCGCGGCGCCCCGCCCCGGACGTCACCTCGCCGCGGCACGACCCGGCCGTGCAGGTGACGGTCGTCGACGGGGACACGAACGCTCTCGTCCGCGGTGCACGCGTGACGATCGGCGAGCGCTCGGCGGGAGCAACCGGCGCGGCGTCGCCCGCGTCCCGCTGGCCCACCGGAGCTCTCTCCTCACGAGCGTGGGGAAGACCGGCTACGCCGCGCGTTCAGTGCGACTGGCCGTTCCGGACGCACCCGAAGTCGACGATCCGGATCTACCGGCGCGCGCTGCAGTGGGCGATGTACGGCGCGAATCCTGCGCGATCGCAGGACGCAGCCCAGCCTCGACCGTCCGCCCACCGTTTCGGGTCGTCTGGTCGCGCGGGCTCGGCACGTTGATCGAGTTCCCCGCCGTCGTCCAGGACGGCGTCGCGTACATCGCGAACGCGCAGCGGCACCGTCCGGGCGCTCGACATGCGCAACGGCAACGTCATCTGGAGGCACGACACGCCGCACGGGAAGATGGCGGCGTCACCGGCCGTTTGGGGAAGCGAGCTGATCGTGCACGGGATGGACGGCCATGTGTGGGTGCTGCGGCGATCCGACGGTCATCTTCTCTGGCGCTACAACGGTCGGCTCTCCCGTCGAGTCGTCACCCGTCATCGTCGACGGAGCCGACGTGTTCGGGGCCTGGAACGGGACGGTGACCGCGCTGGACCTGCGCACGCACCGCGTCCGTTGGCGCTTCGACGACGGCTGCAAGGTGACCTCGTCGGCGGCGCTGGCAGGAACGACGCTCTACCTCGGCGACTACTGCGGCCGGCTGGTCGCGCTGCAGGCTCGAACCGGGCGGGTCCAGTTCACGCGCAGCGTCGGCGGCCGGGTCTACGGCACGCCTGCCGTCTCGGCAGGCCGCGTCTTCGTGCCGAGCTCCACGGCCGGCTCGCTGACCGCGTTCTCGACGAGCGGCCGCTTCCTCTGGCGCCGCTCCACCGGCTCCTACGTCTACTCCTCTCCGGCGGTCGCCGGCGGGCGCGTCTTCTTCGGCTCCTACAACGGCGTCTTCTACGCCCTCTCGGCGCGGACGGGCAGGACGCTCTGGGCGCACGGCACCGGCGGCCCGATCTCCGGTGCCGCAGCCGTCGTCGCCGGCGTCGCGTACGCCGGCTCGTTCGCGCACCGCATCGTCGGGGTCGACGTGAGCGAGCGGTCGGGTCGTGCTCGACTTCCCTCACGGCGAATACGTGCCCGTCTCAGGCTCTGGCCGCCGCCTCCTGTTGCACGGCTACTCGAGGATCTACGCGGTTGTGCAGCGATGAAGCGCCGGCTGATCACGATCGCCGCCGTCGTCGTTCTCGCGGCCGTCGGCGCCGGTGTGGCGTACTACCTGCACGTCAAGCACCAGGCGCGCGACATCGAAGGCTCCTCGACGATCGAGTTCGTCACGACGGAGGCCGCCGCGCCGCCTCCGCCGGAGCCGGGGATCGCCTGGCCCACGTACGGGCACGACGCCGAGCGTCAGCGGTTCGCGAACGGGGTGCTGCTCGCACCGCCGTTTCGAACCGAGTGGACGTTTCGTGCGCAGAGCCTGGTCGAGTTTCCCCCGGCGGTCGGCTACGGCCGCCTGTTCTTCGCGAACAACGACGGCATGGTCTTCGCGGTCGGCGCGAAGAACGGAAAGCGCGCGTGGAAATTCTCGTCGCACCGCTGCGTCGCGGCCTCGCCGGCACTCGATCGCCACGTCGTCTACGAGGCGTTCCTCAACGCGCCGCCTTGCAACCGGCAGCCGAGCAGCGCGCTCACCGGTGAGGTGATTGCGTTCGCGGTCGGAACGGGCCGCGTCCTCTGGCGCCACGTCATCGGCCCGTCCGAGTCGTCGCCGGTCGTCGTCGGCGCGACGATCTTCGTCGGTGATTGGGACGGCCGGGTGTGGGCGCTGCGGCGGCGCACGGGCAAGCCGCGGTGGGTCACCAAGCTGCGCTCGCAGGTCAAGAGCGGTGTTGCGATCTCCGGCAACCGACTCTATGTCGGCGACTACTCGGGTCATCTCTACTCGCTGAACGAGACGAGCGGCAAGATCGTCTGGGAGGCGAGCGTCCAGCCGCGCTTCGGCAGCACCGGCAACTTCTACGCGACGCCGGCGCTCGCCTACGGACGGGTCTACGTCGGCGCGACCGACGGCAAGGTATACTCGTTCGGCGCGTCGAGCGGCAAGCTGCGGTGGTCGCAGTCGACCGGGGGCTACGTCTATTCCTCCGCCGCTGTCTGGCGCTCGCGCATCTACGTCGGCTCCTACTCCCACAACTTCTTCTGTCTCGACGCGGCGACCGGCGATGTCCTGTGGAAGTTCAAGGCCAACGGCCCGATCTCCGGATCGCCGACGATCGTCGCGGGGCGGGTCTACTTTGCGACGCTGGCGGGCAGGACCTATGCGCTCGACGCGAGGAACGGAGCGCTTTCCTGGACCTTTCCGGACGGCAAGTACTCGCCGGTCGTCGCGGACGCGAAGCGCCTCTACCTGGTCGGCTACGCGCGTCTCTACGGGCTCGGGGAACGGCGGTCGAAGTCGCTGCGGACGCTGAGCACGACGTCGGCGCTACACGCGTTACGCAAGGCCGGGCTGCGCAACGTCCGGGTGGTCGGGACGAAGCCGCTCACGATCGGGGTCGGCATCGCTGCCCGGCGGGACACCGCGTCGTCGTCGAGCACGTCTGTCACATCGCGGTGCGCGGCAGGAAGGTGAGCGTCCGCTGGGCGGGCGGAGTCCTCCAGCAGGCGTGCCGGTAGGTTTCCGCGGTGCGCTATGTCGTCACCGGGGCGGCCGGCTTCATCGGCTCCCACCTCACCGAGTCGCTGCTCGCCGAGGGACACGACGTCGTTGGTCTGGATTGCTTCACCGACTACTACGACGCGGCGTTGAAGGAGGAGAACGCGCGCGGGCGTGAGGTGCAGCGGATCGATCTGGCCGAGGAGGAGCTCGACTTCTCCGGCTTCGACGCCGTCTTCCACCTCGCGGGGCAGCCGGGCGCCCGCAGCTTCGGTGACATCTTCCCGCTGTACCTGCGGCGCAACGTGCTCGCGACGCAGCGTGTCTTCGAGGCGGCCGTTGCCGCCGATGTGAAGGTCGTGTGGGCCAGCTCCTCGTCGGTGTACGGCGACGCGGAGCAGTACCCGACGCCCGAGGAGGTCGCGCCGCGGCCGAACAACCCGTACGGGATCACGAAGCTCGCCTGCGAACAGCTCCACGACACCTATGCGCGCGTCTTCGGGCTTCGTGCGGTCGCACTGCGCTACTTCACGGTCTACGGGCCGCGCCAGCGTCCCGACATGGCGTTCGCGCGCGTCGTCGCCGCGCTCGCCGCCGACGAGCCGTTCGAGCTCTACGGCGACGGCTCGCAGTCGCGTTCGTTCACGTATGTCGCCGACGTCGTCGCGGCAACCACGCTTGCACTCGAGGCAGCACCCGGCATCTACAACGTCGGCGGAGGGGAAGAGGCGACGATGAAGGACGCCCTGAGCGTGCTCGAGACGGTGGCGGGCCGCGCCCTGCAGGTGACCTACGGCCCGACCCAGACGGGCGACATGCGGCGGACGAAGGCCGATACCCGCCGGATCGAGCGTGAGCTCGGCTGGCGCGCCGCCACCCCGCTTCGAGACGGCCTCTCGAGACACTGGCAATGGGCAGAACGCGCTAGGCTCACCAGCCGATGAGCGGCGCAAACGACGAGGAGCGCGAAGTCGACCTCGCCCGCTGGCGCCGTGCGGTCGTCGCGTTCTGGTGGCTGCCCGTCGCGGGGCTGGTCATCGGAGCGATCCTCGGTGTCCTCTACTCGTTCCGCGGCGGCACGACCTACAAGGCGACCGCACTCATCTCGCTGGGCCAGCCGACCTCGCCGGGCGGCGTCCTCGTCAACGGTTTCGGCACGAACCCGCGCGCCATCTCGCTGATCGTCAGCTCCGCCGCGGCCCAGGAGCAGGCCGCGAATCGAGCCGACATGCGGCCCGGCGCGCTGCGCGGCCACGTCTCGGTCGCCCAGGTCGGCACGGTGACGGGTGCCGGAGCGGCCCGGGCGACGCCGCTGATTGCGTTGACCGTGACGGGCTCGCATCCGACGACGACGGCCGCGGCAGCGAACGTCCTTGCTTCGATCGTCGTCGGCCAGACGACAGCGTCGTACGTCGGGGTCAAGATCCGCACCTTCCAGTCGACGCTCGACAGCGTCAACGTGCAGCTCCAGTCGGTCAAGGACCGACTAACGGTCATCCAGAAGGCAGAGACTGCGGCCAGGAACCTCGATCCACTGCAGCAGCTTCTGATCGTCAGCCAGGAGGACAACGCCGAGACGCGGCTCGGCAACCTGATCGCGCAACAGGAGACGCTGCAGCAGCAGCTGGCCTTCGCCAAGGAGGTCGAGAGCGCCAAGGTCGTCGTTCCCGCGCGGTCGGTGAAGGCGTCGGCCCACTCGCGGAACACCTCGTTGCTCGTCGGTGCGCTGATCGGCCTCATCCTCGGCGCCATCGCTGCGATCGTCGCAGACGTACGCTCGCCTGCGAAGGCGTAGGCGAGCGACCCGGGCCCCGGGCGAAGGCAAGCTTCGAGCGAGGGCGAATAACGCCCCCATGCTCGAAGGAAAGACCGTCGCCGTCGTCGTTCCCGCCCACAACGAGGATGGTCTGATCGCGGCCACCCTGCAGGGGATACCCGGGTTCGTCGATCGCATCTTCGTGATCGACGACGCATCGACCGATGCGACCGCCGAACGAGCACGTTCCGTCGACGACCCGCGCGTCGAGGTGATCGTCCACGAGCGCAACCGCGGGGTGGGCGCGGCGATCGTCACGGGATACAAGCGCGCGCTGACCACCCGGATGGATGCGACCGCGGTGATGGCCGGCGACAATCAGATGGACCCCGACGAGCTCGAGGCGCTGACGCTGCCGATCGTTCGCGGCGAGCTCGACTATTCGAAGGCGAACCGGCTCTTCACGGGCAGCGCTTGGAAGCTGATCCCCCGCAACCGCTACATCGGGAACGCGATCCTCAGTCTGTTGACGAAGGTTGCATCGGGCTACTGGCACATCGCCGACTCCCAGGCCGGCTACACGGTTCTCTCGCTTCGCCTCATGCAGTTGCTCGACCTCGACCGGATCTACACCTCATACGGTTTCCCGAACGACATGCTCGTGCACCTGAACGTCTGGAACGCGAGAGTGCGTGACTTTCCCTCGCGGCCGATCTACGGCGTCGGAGAGCGCTCGGGCATCCGCATCCGGCGCGTGGTGCCGCGCATCTCGTGGCTCCTCTGGAAGGGCTTCTTCTGGCGGATGCGCGAGAAGTACGTGATCCGCGACTTTCATCCGCTCGTCTTCTTCTACTTCCTCGGCTTCGTGATGACGACCGTCGGTCTCCTCCTGGGCCTCTTCGAGACGGTGCGTCGCCTCGGCGGCCACACGATCACACCCGCGACGATCGTTCTGGTCGCGCTGCTCCTCATCTCCGGCAGCCAGTTCACACTGTTCGCCATGTGGTTCGACATGGAGTCGAACAAAGACCTGCGCTAGGCGACGGTGAACGAGATCGCTGACCTCGCCGGCGCACTGAGCGTCACGACGAGGCGGATCACACCCATCCCAGTGCCTGGCGCAGCGTGCAGCACGGTGGCGCCCGACGGCTTTTCGACGCTCGTCGGCAGGACGCAGGTCGATCTGGCGGCGCACCGCGCTGTGATCGAGACCACGGTCACGTTCGCGGAGCCGGCCACCTTCAGGGTCCAGCCGTTCCCGTGCCCTCGCCCGTCCGCGACCGTCACGGGCAGTGAGACCTGGCGAGTCGTAGGAACCGTCATCGGCGCCGCCTTCACCTTCAGGGTTCCCGGCGTGAGCGCCAGGCTCACCGTGATCGTGCCGGCGCTCGCCGGGCCTGCCGCCAGGAGGGCCAGGACCATCGGACCGAGGAGCAGCCGCCGCAGCACTGGTCTCATGCTCGTCTCGTGCCGGCCCGCCGGCCAGTCCCGCCACGCGAGCCTCGTTGTCCCCGTGTCGGGTGAGCTCGGTCCCACCGTCCGCATGCACTCCTCCCTCGGAGGGGTGAATGCTGCCTCACCCGTAAGGGGGAGGAGGCCAGGTTTTTCAGGCCGTGCTGCGGCGGAGCCGCAGGAAGAGCACCAGCACGACGATCAGCGCGCCGAGCGCAGCCGCGGCGATCACCGCGAGGATCGTGGTCGAGCTGCTCGAGCCGGACGAGGTCGACTGGGTGGGGCTCGCCGAGGTGAACACCTGCTTGACGTCCGCCTGGGAGATGGAGAACGGCCGCGTCGCCGCGAACACCTTGCTGGCTGGAACACGCAAGGTGATAGCCGCCCGGTAGTCGCCCGAGCGCAGGGCCGTCTTCAGGAGGAGCGGGTAGTCGATCGCCGTCCGCGGCAGGAACGTGTCCATGGTGAACGGCAGCGTCTCGACGAGCTTGTTGCCGGAGTCGAAGACCGAGACGCGTCCGGTCGGCTTGAGCAGCACGTTGCCCCGGCTCGCGAAGTGGACGAACAGCTGCTGGAAGCCGCTTCGGCCACCCGTGGTCACCTTCCCGATCCCGAAGTCGACCACTCTCGGGCCGGGGACCTTCGACTCGACCGCGACGATCGTCAGGTCCCGGATCTTGATCTGCACGTTGGCCTTCTGCTGCGTCGTCGACGTGGCCTGCTGGTGGGAGGCTTCCGCAACGATGCCGCCGACCCACTCGCCCGGAGGTGTGCCCGCCGGGACGTGCACCGTGAACCCCACCTCCCGGTGCGCACCGGGAGCGAGCGTCACTGACGTCGAATCGAGCGTGATCCATGACCCGGCGCGCGTCGGTGTCTTGTTGGTCTCGTACACGGTCCCCGTCGTTCGGCCCGTGGTCGCATCCGTGGTGAAGAGCTTGACGGTACCGCTCGCGGTCCCCGCGTTCGAGACGATCACCGCACCCGTGCCGGCCGTGTCGGCGGCGAGCGTGTAGACGAAGTAGCCGCGCTGGTTGCTACCGACCGCGCGCAGCCCGAAGACGGGTTGCTTCGCTGCCGCGTGCGCCGCAGGCGCGAATGTCAGCGCAACGAACGCGAGTGCTGCAAGACGGCGCATCGGCGGATGCTACGGGCCGGCCGTGACGGCGACCGTGACCGTCGCTGTATACGTGCCGGGGAGCGCGTTCGCGGGATAGGAGACCTTGTAGGTCGGGGTCAGTGTGACCGCGCCGGTGCCGGTGTTCACGGCCGCGTTGTAGATCTTCGCCGCCGTCGTGCTGAGCGTCACCGGCCACGTCACGCTGTTCGTCGGATTCGTGCAGGGGGTGCCCGAGCAGCTTCCTCGTGCCACGGTGGTCACCTGCATCGCGGGGAGCGTCTTCCCGCTCGACGTGAGCGTCGTCGAGGAGACCTGGACGTTCCAGCCGGCCCCATTGCCGGCCCCTGTGTTGGTGACCGTGTATGACATCGTGAACGTTGTCGACTGGTCGATGCCGCTCAACGTGACGCCCGGCGCCGTCACCGGGCTCGTGGTGTTGACAGCCAACGAGGGCGCGGCAACCGCGACGGACGGGACCGCGAGAGCCGCGAGGAGGACGAGCAGGGTGCGCACGCCTCGTAGCCTACGGCCCTGCTGCGATCGCCACGGTGATCGTGCTCGTGTAGGTCGCGGCGATCGTGTTCGCCGGGACCGCGACCGAGACCGTTGCGTTCGCGTTGATCTTGCCCAGCCCCGTCGCCGTGGCGGCGTTGTAGAACTTCACCGCGGTCGGGGCGGTCGCCGCTGCCGGCAGCGCGAGGTTCGTGTTGCTGACACTGTTCGTCGGCAGCGTGCAGGTCGAGCCGCTGGCGCACGCCGCGGTGACGCCTGTGATCGTCGACGCTGTCGCCGGGAGCGTGCGCCCGGCGCCGTTGCTGAACTGTGTCGACGTCACGGTGACGTTCCAGCCGCCGCCCACGGCCAGTCCGCGCGCGTCGACGACCTGGATCGGCAGCGAGTACGAGGTCGTCTGGTCGTTGCCGTTCAACGTCAGGCTGAACGAAGGGGTGCCGTTCCCCGCCACCGAAAGGGTCGTCCCGGCAGTGACCGTTGCGCTCGTCGTCACGGTTGCGGCGCGCGCCGTGGCCGCGGCGAGCAGCGCGGCCAGGGCGACAACGATGGCAATTGCAGGTGACTTGCGCATCTCTGGCACGAATCATCGCTCCCGGCCGGGAGGTCTCACAGCGGGAAACGGTAGGAAAACGGTGGGAGCGCGGCCTTCCCGGGGCTTGGGATGAAAAGGGTTCGTAAGGAGGAGTCGAACAATCCGCTTTGCCCAGTACGATCGCGGGGATGCCGACTTCAGTGGTCACCGGCGGAGCCGGGTTCCTCGGCTCGCATCTCTGCGACCACCTGCTCGCCCAGGGGCATCGCGTGATCTGCGTCGACAACCTCGAGACGGGCTCGCTGGAGAACATCGCCCACATCAAGGGCGACGAGTTCGCGTTCCTGAACCACAACGTGATCGAGCCGATCCACATCGACGGGCCGGTCGACTACGTCTTCCATCTCGCCGCCCTGGCGAGCCCCGTCGACTACCTGCGCGCGCCGCTCGCGTCGCTGAAGGTCGGGTCGTACGGCACGCACAACGCCCTCGGGCTCGCGAAGTGGAAGCGCGCTCGTTTCCTGATCTCGTCGACGAGCGAGGTCTACGGCGACCCGCAGGTGCACCCGCAGCCCGAGACCTACTGGGGCAACGTGAACCCGATCGGCCCGCGCGGTGTCTACGACGAGGCGAAGCGTTACGCCGAGGCGCTGACGATGACCTACCACGCTCAGCAGGGAGTCGACACCTGCATCGCCCGGATCTTCAACACCTACGGGCCGCGCATGCGCCGCAACGACGGCCGCGCGTCGGTGAACTTCCTCAACCAGGCGCTCGAGGGGAAGCCGCTCACGGTGTACGGCGACGGATCGCAGACGCGGTCGCTCTGCTACGTCGACGACCTGATCCGCGGCCTCTACCTGCTCGCGATGAGCGACGAGCATCTGCCGGTCAACATCGGCAACCCGGATCACGAGGTGACGATGCTCGAGCTCGCGCAGACGGTGATCCGCGTGGCCGGGCTCGACGAGCGAGGTCGTGTTCGAGGCTCTGCCGACCGACGACCCGCAGGTACGGCGCCCCGACATCACGCGCGCGCGTCAGGTGCTGGGCTGGGCGCCCGAGATCGACCTCGAGGAAGGGCTCCGCCGCTGGGTGAAGGCGCTCGGCCGGGAGCCGGCGACCGTCTAGGGATGCGCTGGGCCGGGGTCATCGCCGCCGTCGTGCTGACGGCCTTCGTCGCTGCGACCGCGAGGCCGGCCGACGGGTCGCGCTATCTGCGCGTCGGGATCTACGACGAGGCGCAGACGCTCTACGGGCCCGGTCGACAAGACGTTCGCCCTCTTCAAGCAGCTGCACGTCCAGGAGGTGCGGCTGAACCTCTACTGGGGCGGCAAGTACGGCGTGGCGACGCGCCGGCCGGCATCGGCGACGAACCCGGCCGACCCGGCGTACGACTGGTCGCTCTACGACCGCACCGTCGATTACGCGGCACAGAACGGCGTGCACGTGCTGTTCTCGGTCTACGGCACGCCCGGGTGGGCGAACGGGGGCAAGGGGATGAACGTCGCGCCGATCAGGGCCGTCGACCTGCGCAACTTCGCGTCTCGCGGCCGCCAAGCGCTACAGCGGCACGCTACAAGGCGCCGGACGGGACGATCCTGCCGGCGGTGAAGGAGTGGCTTGCCTGGAACGAGCCGAACAACCCGATCTTCCTCACGCCGCAGTACACGCAAGACCGCACACGGCTGGGTGATCCAGAGCGCGACCGCCTACGCGCAGATCTGCAACGCGGTCTACAACGGCGTGCACGCGAGCCTGTTCGCGAACGAGCGCGTCGCCTGCGGCGGCACGGCGCCGCGCGGCAACAACAACCCCTCGAGCTCGAGGCCGTCGGTCTCGCCGCTCGCGTTTCTCCGTGCGGCGAAGCTGGCCGGGCTGAAGACGTTCGACGCCTGGGCGCACCACCCGTACTACGCCGGGCCGAGCGACACCCCGACGACGAAGCCGGTCACCGCCAACGGCGCGCCGGCGACCGCGGTCACGCTCGGCAATCTCAGCGACCTGATCAACGAGGTCACGCAGCTCTACGGCAACAAGCGCATCTGGATCACCGAGTACGGCTACCAGACCAACCCGCCCGACCCGATCTTCGGAGTCTCGTGGAAGAAACAGGCGGCCTATCTCACGCAGGCGTTCGGGATCGCGCGCAAGAACCCGCGCATCGACATGATGCTCTGGTTCCTGCTCAAGGACGAGCCGAACCTCGCCGGCTGGCAGTCGGGCCTGATCACCTACAGCGGCGTGAAGAAGCCGTCGTTTGCCGCCTTCGAGCATCTGATCCACTAGGGGGCTAGGCTGGCCCCGCCGATGGCCGACCCGCTCGCGACCTGGCCAGGAACCGAGCGCCGCAACCCGCCGCGATCCTCGCCGACCTGGGTCGTGCGCTCTGCGCTCGCCGGCTGGCTGCGCGCCCAGGCGGCCGAGCTCGGAGACGCGTCCGCCTGTTCGCGTGCTCGACGTCGGCTGCGGCGTCAAGCCGTACTACCCCTACTTCGCCGGAGTCAGTTCTGAGTACGTCGGGGTGGACGTGGTCGAGAACCCGGCGGCCGATCTGTCTCGGGTCGGTCGAGGCGCTGCCTGTCGACGACGCGAGCTTCGACGTCGTGCTCTGCACGCAGGTGCTCGAGCACTGCGACGATCCGGCCCAGGCGGTGCGTGAGCTGCGGCGGGTCACGGCTCCGGGCGGCCGCGTCCTCTGCTCGACGCACGGCGTGCAGGTCTACCACCCGTCTCCGGTCGACTACTGGCGCTGGACGCATGAGGGGCTGCGCCGGGTCTTCGAGCAGAACGCGACCTGGTCGGCGCTGACGATCGAGCCGGGCGCCGGGCACCGCGTCGGGGCTCGCGATGCTGCTCGGCACGTTCATCCGGCTCGCGCTGCGGCGGAGTGTCCTCGCACGGCCTCCGGTCTGGCTGCTGAACACGGCCGGCGCGGCGCTCGACGCGCGCAGCGCTGCTCTGCGCAACCCGGTACCGGGATCGCTGATCCCGAACTTCCACGTGGTCGGGACGGTGTAGCGCGGGCGCTGCCTCAGACCAGTGCTTCGACCGTTCGGCGGAGGCCTTCCTCGAGATCGACGGTCGGCTCCCAGCCGAGCACCTCGCGTGCGGCCGAGATGTCCGCCCATGAATCGCGGATGTCCCCGACTCTCGGCGGCTCGAAGACCTTCTCGACCGGCTTGCCGAGGACCTCGCCGATGGCTGCCGCAACGTCGTTGACGCTTGCCGGCGCGCTCGCGGCCACATTGAAGATCCTGCCGCTCGCGTCGGCAGCCTCGGCGGCCCTGATCGTGCCGTCGACCGCGTTCGTGACGTAGGTGAAGTCGCGGCGCTGCTCGCCGTCGCCGAAGACCGTGATCGGCTCACCGGCCGAGATCGCCGTCACGAACAGTGGGATCACGGCAGCGTATTGCGAGAACGGGCTCTGGCGCGGCCCGAAGACGTTGAAGTAGCGGACGACGACGCTCTCGAAGCTCTCGTAGACGCGGGAGAACGAGACGCAGTACCGCTCCGCGGCGAGCTTGGCGACGCCGTACGGGGAGATGGGGTCCGGCGGCAGACCCTCCCCGACCGGCAGCTCGCGCCGGGGACCGTACACGGAGGAGCTCGACGAGTAGACGACCCGGCGGACGCCCTCGTCGCGCGCTGCTAGCAGGACGTTGAGCGTTCCTTCGATGTTCACCGCGCTCGACGTCAACGGGTCCTGCACCGAGCGCGGCACCGAGCCGAGCGCACCGAGATGGAAGACGATCTCCCGGCCCCGAACCGCATTGTGCACACGTTCGTAGGACCGAAGCTCGCCCTCGATGACCTCGACGTCGAGCCCCGCGAGATTCGACCGGTTGCCGGTCGAGAAGTTGTCGAGCACGCAGATGTCGTCGCCACGCTCGAGGAGCGCCCGCACGAGGTTCGAGCCGATGAACCCTCCGCCTCCGGTGACGAGCACGCGGCTCACTCAGGTCTCCACGTCGGCTGACACCGCGGCACCTTACCTCGGGGTGGTGAGCGAATCGTGAAGTGGTCGTGCCGAAACGGCGGCCGCCAGGCCGATCGAAATCCAGAGCAGCGTGTCCACGGCCGCGCCGGCCAGGAGCCCCGTGCCGGTGAAGACGGCAAACGACACCCAGAGCCAGGCGAGCGCCACGAGCGCCGGTTCGGGGGTGGAAGCGCTGCGATCGAGCGCGGTGCGCAGCGCGAGCAGGAACGCTGCGGCCACGGTGGCGAGCAGGAGCAGCAGCCCGACGATGCCGAGGTCGGCGGCGGTCTGGATGATGCCGTTCTGAACGCCCCACTTGTGATTCGCCGCCGGAAATGCCAGCGTCGGCTCGGTCGGGAAGCGACGATGTGCGGCGGCAAGGTGCGGCACGAACGCGGCCGGCTCCATCGACTCCTGCCACCCGACGCCGACGATGGGATGGTCGAGCCAGATCTTCAGGCCGATGTAGCCGAGGAGCGTGCGGTGTGCGTACGTCTCGACGTGTGTCTGGGTCTGCCGGGTCTCGGCTCGCACGCCGAGAAACTCGAGGAACGCCGTGACCGCGCTGCCCCGTAGGGACACGGCTGCGACGCCGACGGTCACGACGACCGCAATGAGGGCGAGCGTGCGCCGGGCAGGCACCGGCCCGCGAACACGTGTCGCTCCCCAGAGTGTTGCCGCCGCGACGCCGATGCCCCCGACGCTGTCGAGCGCCGCAGCGAGCGCGACGCCGAGCCCCCCCGCGACGGCGGCAACGGTCGACCGCCGCCGCCACTTGCCCGCAAGCAGCGCTGCGAACGCAAGGGCGAGTGTCGCGCCCGAAAGGGCACCGAGCTCATGGACACCGACGTACGACGGTTCGCGCTGCAGCGGCCGCCTGCCTTCGAACTCGTCCACGAGGCCGAGAAACTGCAAGAGGGCGATGAGCGTGATGAACGCAGACCAGATGGTCATGCCGATGAACAGCACCTGAACGTCGCGCTCGCGCCGGAGCAACAGCGCCACGGCCGGAGCGAGCAATGCAAACTCCAGAAACTTCAGCGCGCTGACGACGTGTGCTCCGGTCGTGTACGCCGAGTCGTTGCTCTTCGCCCAGACGAGAGACGCGAAGATCCAGGCCAGGAAGAGCCCGAGGAGCAGCCAGATCCACCGCGCATGACGGAGCGGTTCGAGACCATTTCGCCGACCGTCGAGAATGGCTGTGCCGATGACCGTCACGAGCGCGACATCCGCGAGCGTGATCGTGACGCCCCCGCCGGCGACGGACGGCTGATAGTGCCGGTGGAGGAACAAGAACGGCAGCGCCGCGGTGAGGACGAGCGGCCCGGCGCCGTATCGCGCACGCAACGTCCTGAGCGGGCTCGCCAAGGCTCGCCACTATACTCGCGCGGTTAGATGGCCTCGCGCCTCCTCAGGCGTCGCGCGACGACGGCTTTCGGGATCTACGGGTCCGCGGTCCTCGGCTTCGCCGCCACCATCGTCGCGGCCCGTGAGCTTTCGAAGCACGACTTCGCACGCTTCGCGCTCGTCTTCGGTGTCACGAGCCTGCTGCAGCTCTTCGTCGACCTGACGATCGACGAGGTCGTCGTCAAATATGGCAACCGCTACGCCGCCCGAGAGCAGTGGGGCCGCTTTCGGCGTCTCTTCCAGGTCGGGCTGGCGATCAAGATGCTCGGTGGCGCGGTCGGCACGCTCGCGATCGTGGTCGCTGCAGTTCTTTCTCCGTACATCTGGGCGACCGGTGGGCTCCGCACGCCGATGCTGATCGCGTCACTGATTCCGCTGATCCAGCAGCCCGAGGGGATGGGCGGTGCCGTGCTGCTTGTTCGCAACCGTTACGACCTGCGAGGCATGCTGCTGCTGTGGTCGATGCTGTTGCGGCTGGCGGCGATCGTCATCGGTGCACAGCACGGTCTCGACTGGCTCTTCGGCGCGGTTGTGGTCGCGCAGGTGATCTCGACGTTGACGATCGGCACCGTCGCGCTCGCAGTCTTCCGCCGGTGGCCGCGTGTTCACGCAGAGCCGCTCGGCGAGGACCAGCCGGAGATCAGGGCGTTCGCGATCCAGTCGACGATCGCGTCGGGCCTCATGTCGGTGCGCACGAGCATGCCCGTGGTGCTGATCGGCATCGTTGCGAAGCCCGCACAGGTCGCGAACTTCCGGGCGGCTCTCGCACCGCAGACGGCGTTCGCCGCGTTGTCGGCACCGGTGCGGCTCGTGTTGCTCGCCGAGCAGACGCGAGACATCGAGTACGGACGCGTCGACCGCGCCTTCGCGTTGCTGCGCCGTTACATCGTGTCGACCGTCGCTCTCGGTCTCGTCGTGACGCCGATCCTGTGGTGGGCGATGCCGACGCTGATTCGGTGGATCCTCAAGCCGAAGTACGTGTCGGCCACCGACGCGTTTCGCGTCATGCTGCTCGCGGCCGTGGTGCAGCTCGTGTTCGCGTGGACGAAATCGTTTCCCGTCTCGATCGGTCGCCCCGGCATGCGCACGGTCGGCCAGGTGATCGAGATCGCGGTGCTCGTCCCGGCGGTGCTGATCCTCGGTGCCCGCTACGGGGCGACGGGTGGTGCAGGCGGCGTGCTGGCCGGAGCCGTCGCACTCGGGATCTACTGGATCGGCGGGCTCGCCCGTCTGCGCCGGAGCGTCGCGTGAGGATTCTCGTCGTCTCGGGGATCTGGCCGCCGGACGTCGGTGGGCCCGCGAGCCACGCGCCGGAAGCTGCCGGCTGGCTGCGCGACCGGGGCCATGAGGTCGAGGCGGTCGTCACCGCCGGCTCGGCGCCTGCGACGGAGGCGTACCCCGTCCGCTGGGTGTCGCGTTCACTTCCGCCCGGGCTTCGTCATCTTGCTGCCGTGAGGTTGATCGCCGCGCGCGCCAGGCGGGCAGACGTCGTCTATTCGACCGGAATGTTCGGGCGCTCGTCACTCGGAGCGCTGCTCGCGCGCACACCGCTCGTCCTCAAGCTCACCGCCGACCCTGCGTTCGAGCGCGCACGGCGCCGCGGGCTCGTAACGGGGGAGGTCGGCGACTTCCAGTCCGGCGGCGGCGGGCTGCTCGCCGGGCTCTTGCGTACGGCGCGCGATGCCGCGGTGGCGCGCGCCGCTCACGTCGTGTGCCCGAGCTCGTTCATGCGCGAGCTCGTGCTCTCGTGGGGCGTCCCCGGCGGGTGCGTCACGTTGCTGCCGAATCCCGCTCCGCGTGTGGCAGACGCGGTCGAGTTCGACCCGGGCCCTCGGCCCGTGCTCGCGTTCGCGGGGCGGCTGACGGCGCAGAAGGACCTCGGCATCGCGCTCGAGGCGGTGCGCGAGCTCGACGGTCCTCGGCTGCTGATCGCCGGCGACGGACCGGAGCGCGCGCGGCTCGAGGCCGCGGCCGGTCCGGGTGTCGTCTTCCTCGGCGCGTTGCCGCGGGCCGAGGTGCTCGGGCTCCTTCGTGCCGCCGATGCGGCTGTCCTGACTTCGGCGTGGGAGAACTTCCCGCACGGTGTCGTCGAGGCACTCGCCGTCGGGACTCCCGTGATTGCAACGCGGACCGGCGGCGTTGCCGAGGTGGTGTCGGACGGTGAGAACGGCCTCCTCGTCGATCCGGGCGACGCGCCCGCATTCGCCGCAGCGGTGCGGCGCTACCTCGGCGATCCGGAGCTTCAGGCACGGCTCCGGTCCGCCGCGAGGCCGTCGGTCGCCGCCTACGATGCCGACGCGGTCTACGCGCGGCTCGAGTCGATCCTGCAGGACGCGGCGCGATGACGCGGCTGCTGTTCGTCGCGCGCAATCGCTATCGCCTGCCGCTGTCGCCGAGCCTGCGGTTGAAGTGGGACGCGCTCGCGCGAGTGTTCGAGGTTCGCGTGCTCGCCGCCGCGCCCGATTCGTCGCGCGGTGACGAGACATTTCGGCTGCGCCCGCGAACGGCGTTCGACGGGCCGCGTTTCTGGCTTTCGCTGCCCGCCCGCATTCGGCGAGACGCAGCCGCGTTTCGTCCGGCGGCGATCGTCGCGCAAAGCCCGTTCGAGGCGGCTGCGGCGTTGCTCGCCTGCACCGGCGTGCCCGTGATCGTCGAGCTGCACGGTGACTGGCGCACCTTCGGACGCCTGTACGGATCCGCCTGGCGCCGGGCGATCGCGCGCGCGGCAGATGCCGTCGGTACTTGGGCGGTTCGCCACGCCGCGAAGGTGCGTGCGGTCTCGCCCTACACGGAGCGGCTCGCGCGTGAGGCCGGGCGCGTTCCCGCTGCGACCTTTCCCGCGTTCATGGACCTGGTGCCGTTCGCGGGGCCGCCCACTCCGCTGCCGGAGACCACTGCCGCATTGTTCATCGGCGTGCTCGAGCCGTACAAGAACATCGACGGGCTCGCGGAGGCATGGCGGCTCGCACATCCGAACGCCGAGCTCCGCATCGTCGGGAAGGGCACGCGAACCGACGTGGTCGCCGCGCTCGTCAGCGAGGGGCTCGCGACCTGGCAACCGGAGCTCTCGACCGCCGAGGTCGTGGCGGCGCTCGATGCCGCCTCGGTCCTCATTCTTCCGTCGCGGAGCGAAGGCATGGGACGGGTCGTGATCGAAGCCCAGCTACGCGGGCGTCCGGTGCTCGGCTCGAACGTCGGCGGTATTCCGGATCTCGTCACGGACGGCGCCGACGGAGTGCTCTTCGAGCCCGACCCGAAGGCGATCGCCGCCGCGCTCCGTGTCCTCGACGACCGCGGGGAGCTCGAGCGGCTCGCCGCCAACGCGCGGTCAGCGGGCGAGCGCTGGCTCGCCTCGCCCGACGAGTATGCGGAGCGGATGCGCGAGCTGGTCGAGTCATGAGGCTCGTCGTGGTGACGCAGCGCGTCGACCCGGCGGATCCCGCGCTCGGCGCGACCGTCTCGATGCTGAAGGCGCTTGCCGAGCGTGTGGACGAGGTCGTCGTCATCACCCTTGTCTCGCGTGACGCAGGGCTGCCGGCGAACGTGCGAGTGAAGACGATCGGCGGGCGGACGCAGGCGGTGCGCGGCGCGCGGTTCGTCGCGGCGCTCGCTCCGGAACTACGCGCCCGTCCGGTTGCGGTGCTCGCGCACATGTCGCCGATCTACGCGGTCCTGGCTGCGCCGCTCGTGCGCCCACTGCGCATTCCCTTGCTCCTGTGGTTCACCCACTGGCGCCCCTCGAGGATGTTGCGGGCCGGCGAACGCGTTTCGACCGCCGTGCTCACCGTCGACCGGCGCTCCTTCCCGCTCGACTCGCCGAAGGTGCGCGCGATCGGCCACGGGATCGACGTCGCCGCGATCCCCTGCGTCGCCCAGTCGGATGGCCCATTTCGGCTGCTCGCGCTCGGCAGGACGTCGCCCGCCAAGGGCCTCGACACCGTGGTCGCCGCGGCAGCGCTCGTGGACGGGGTCGAGCTCGAGCTCCGCGGGCCGTCGCTCACGGACGAGGAGCGCGCCTATCGGGCAGCGCTGGCCCATCCGGTCGAGGATCCGGTCCCGCGAACCGAGATCGCGGCGGTGTACGCGCGGGCCGGCGCGCTCGTCAACAACATGCGGAGCGGCGCGTTGGACAAGGTCGTGTTCGAGGCGGGCGCCTCGTGCCTGCCGGTGCTGGTCTCCAACCCGGGCTTCGATGCGTTCGTCGACGGCATCGAGCCGCCGTTGATGTTCCCGCAGGACGATGTGCAGGCACTCGCCGAGCGCATTCGCGGCCTGCTCGACGCGGGGCCCGAGGCACGGGCGCGCATCGGCCGCGAGCTTCGCACGCGTGTCGAGCGCGACCACTCGGTGAGCCACTGGGCCGACGGGGTGCTCGAGGCAGCGCGATGAGGGCCTTGCACGTTCAGAAGGTCTCTGGCGTCTCGGGATCGGAGGCGCATCTTCTCTCGCTGCTTCCGCTGCTTCGGACGCGAGGCTGGGACGCGCGCATGCTCGTGTTGCACGAGGGCGAGCCCGGGGCGCGCGAGTTCGTCGAGACGATGCGCGCTCAGGGGGTACCGACCGAGACCGCTCGCATGCGCTTCGATCTCGACCCGACGGTTTCGGCGCGTCTCTTGCGGAGCCGCGCGACGATCGTGCACACGCATCTCGTGCACGCAGATCTGCTCGGCCTTCCTGCCGCCGCACTCGCGCGGGCGCCAGTGCGCGTCAGCACGAAGCACGGCTTCAACGAGTTTCGGTCGAGCCGGGCGATCGCCTGGGCGGATCGCGCCGTCGGACGGTTCGCTCACCGCCAGATCGCGATCTCGCACGGCCTCGCGAAGTACCTCGCCGACACCGAAGGCTTTCGGGAGGATGACTTCACCGTCGTTCACTACGGAATCGAGCCTGGCCCCGAGCCGCCTCCTGTGCCTGTGCCGACACGGCTCGCCGCAGTGGGCAGGCTGATTCCGATCAAGGGCTTCGACCTCCTGCTGCGCGCGTTCGCGCACGCACGCACCGAGCTGCCCGGGTTGACGCTCGAGATTGCAGGCTCCGGGCCGCTCGACACCGAGCTTCGGGCCGGCGCGCCCGAAGCGGTCACGTTTCTCGGCCGCGTCTCACCGGCAGCGGAGGTCTACGAGCGAAACGCGATCGTCGTCGTCCCGTCCCGTGGCGAGGGGTTCGGCATGGTCGCGCTCGAGGCGGCCGAGCGGGGTCGCGCCGCCATCGTCACCGCAGTGGGGGGCCTGCCCGAGATCGTTGCCGACGGAGAGACGGGAGTCGTCGTCCCGGGCGAGGACGTCGCCGCGCTCGCACGGGCCATCGTCGCGCTCGCCGGCGACGAGCAGCTCGTGCGCGCCTACGGTGCCGCCGCGCGCCGGCGCGCGCTCGATCAGTTCTCGGCGGAGGCCACCGCAGACGGCGTCGAGCTCGTGTATCGCGACTTGCTCAAGAGGCGGTCGACGGCAGCGCCCGCGAGCATGACGAGCAGGAAGTCGAACGAAACTCGGTAACGAGTCGTGCCGGCGAAGATCATCGCGGCGACCGTGTTGTAGACGAGCAGGCTTGTCGCGAGCACGACGAACACCCGGTCGACGGCAAGAAAGATCCCGGCCAGAGCCAGCAGCATGATCGGGATCGCCCAGACCGGCTCGACGATGCGGCGTGCGGTGTCGCGCCACGTGCCCTTGCCCGACCGGCCCTGCGTCTCGTGTGAACGGGGATCCCAGAGGAGTTGCGTTGCCTGCACTGCGAGTTTTGCCTTCTCGCCGGGGTGATGGACCATGAACTTCACGCTCAGGTGCTCGAAGTAGCGCATCTGGGCGCACTCGTTCACCGCGGGGTAGTGGCCCGTCTCGTGGTAGATGCTCGCGGCATCCTGCGGCGTCGGCGGGAACGACGAGGGCTGAGGGACGTCGTCGATCCATTTTCCGGCCGCCAGGGTCCGGTAGGTCAGGGCGTTGTTCGCTTTCCAGAGAGCGCGGGCGTCCGTCGTGATCGCGAAGCAGCCGACCTGAACGTCGTTACGAACGAGCCATGGAGCGACGACGATGCCGGCCATGACGGCAACGATCACCGCGCCGGCCATTCTGCGGCCGGGCGTGAAGAGCCAGACGAACACGGCGAGCACGAGCGGCAGCGCGGCGAGCCGTGAGTTGCCGAGGATCGCCACGCCGCACAGCGCCCCAAGGAGCGCCGGCAGAGCGAGTGAACGCCGGCGCACGGCGAGCAGCGAGACGAGCACGATCGCTACGAGGACGACCTGGTCGGTGATCTCGCGATTGACGTGCACGTCGTGCCAGATCAGATACGGGTTGAGCGTCGCGACGACGGCGACGAGGAGGGCGAGGCGCGGAACGACCAGTCGGGATGCGAAGTAGACGAGTACGGCAGTCGCGGCAGCGAGGCCGATCTGTGCGAGCCCGACGACCTCCCATGAGCGCCCGAGGATCCAGTAGAGCGGGATCAGGAAAAAGCCGTACAGGGGCTGGGTCGACGCCGAGGGATGGCCCGCAACGAAGCCGAACGTTCCGGATGCGACGAAGGTCCGCGCGAAGTCGTCGCTTTTCTCGGTGTAAGCAGTGAGAATCGACCCGCGCTCGAGCGCCAGAACCGCGAGCCGCGGCAGCACAGCCGCGGCGACGACGGCGACAACAGCGGTGCTTTGTTTCGGTGCGAAGATGCGCATGTGGAGGAGCTCGAAAGCTACGCGGTCGTCTCGTGTCACGTCGAGCGAGTGCTCGACGACCGGGTATGGGGTGCCTTCGAGCGTCTCCTCCAACGGCGCCCCGCCGGCTTCGTCATCACGCCTTTGCTCCGGCCTCCCTCCGCCGCCGCCGGAGAGGACGCGCAGCTCTGGCTCGAGCGCGCCAGGCGCGCTGCCGCGTTGGCGCCGCTCGGTCACCACACACACTGGGGCGGGCCGACGCAGGCGCGCCCGCAAGGTGCGGAGGACGCAGCAGCGGTCGTGCATGACGAAGCGGAGTGGCTACGCGCTCACGACCTGGCACCGCGGTACTTCTGCGGCGGCGGCTGGTACCTCGACGAGCCGGTCGCGGAGGTCCTCGCGGCGTTCGACTATGTCGACTGCTCGGCGACCACCTTTCGCCAGAGCTACCTCGGGCCGGATGCCCCACGCCTGCAGCTGCAGGCGCCGCGCCGGCTGCGCCTCGCCGGCGGCGGAGAGCTGCTCGAGCTGCCGGCGACGCACTCGCTCGGCATGCTCGGACGCGGCCTCGCCAACCTCGGCGGCCTCGTTCACGTGCACTTCCACGACTGGGAGCTCGTCGATCGCCGGCGTTCGCTCGCGCTGGCCGGCGTTTTGAGGCTGTTGCGCCTGCGGAAGCGTCCTCTCAGCGTCGACGAGCTCGCCGCTCGAGCGTCCGGCGCGCCGATCCTCGACTGGCACGAGGCTACGATCGCCCCGTGAAAGCACCTCGCCCGGCCGAGGATGTCCGCGCCTCCCGCCCATATCTTCTGTCGTCCTCGCCGTTCAAGTCGCTGCTGCGACGGCTCGGGAGCATCGCCGCGCTGGTGGCGATCGACATCTGCGGTCTCCTGATCGGCCTGTACGGCGCGCTTGCCCTTCGCGCCCTCGTCGTCGACCCGAAGCCGATCCTCTGGGGCCTGCTCTGGGACCAGGAGACGTCGTGGCTCGCCTTCCTCATCCTGCTGCTCGTGCTCGTCTTCTGGCGAGCCGGCCTGTACGCCCCGCGCGAGCTGCGCGAAGGCGCGGGGCGGGTCGTGCCGAGCGTGTTCCTCGTCGCCGCGCTCGCGCTCGCGTTTGTGATCGGCACGGGGCAGCACTACACCACCTTCGGGCTCTACATCGTCGGTGCCATTCTCGTGGCCACCTGCATCGGTGCGTTCCGCGCGAGCTACGAGCTGGTCACCGGGACGGTCATGGCGGCTGTCGGGGTGCGGCGCAAGGCGGTGCTGGTCGGTGAGGCGTCGGCGCGAACGCACTTGCGCGAGTCGCTCGGCGCACGCCGTGGCGGCATCTACTACGAGTTCGCAGGTGAGATCGATCCCGGCCCCGAGGTCGAGGAGACGCTCGCGGGGCCGCACATCGACGAGCTGATCGTCGCCGACTCGGGTCTCGACGACGCCCGACTGCTCGAGATCGTCGACGCTGCCCACCGTCGGGGTGTGAAGGTGCGCGTGGCGCCGCGGACGACCGAGCTCCTGATCGAGCGCGGCGAGTACGTGCCCGGGCAGGGAGTCCCGCTGTTCGAGCTGCGGCCCCCCATCTTCGCCGGCACCGACTGGGCGACGAAGCGCGTCTTCGATCTGGTCGTCGGCGCCCTGATCGTGGTCGTCGGAATCCCGGTGTGGCTCTTGATCGCCGGCGCGATCAAGGTGACCTCGCGCGGTCCCGTGTTCTATTCCGATCGCCGCATCGGGCTGGGCGAGCAGTCGTTCGAGATGCTGAAGTTCCGAACGATGGTGCGCGGCGCCGACGAGCAGAAGGAATCGCTTGCGCGCGCCAACGAGGCGAGTGGTGCGCTGTTCAAGATCCGTGACGATCCGCGCGTGACGCGAGTCGGGCGCTGGCTTCGCAGGTTCTCGATCGACGAGATCCCGAACGTCGTCAACGTGCTTCGCGGCGAGATGTCCCTGGTCGGCCCACGTCCGCTTCCGCTGCGCGACTACGACCAACTCGAGCCGTGGCACCGGCGCCGGTACAACGTGCTGCCGGGCATGACCGGTCTCTGGCAGGTTGCCGGGCGCTCCGACCTGACCTTCGACGACCTGGTGCGGCTCGACTTCTACTACCTCGAGAACTGGTCGATCTGGCTCGACGTGTCGATCCTCTTCAAGACGCCGTGGGCTGTGTTCTCGCGCCGGGGCGCGTACTAGGAATGTAGGCGCACGGGAGCCGCCACGTAGGATGACCGAGGTGCAGAGATCGGCTGTCGCGAAGCCCGCCGGTTGGCGCACAGGCCGGCTCCTGACCGAACGAGTTCGCGACGGCGTTCTTGCCGTGCTGCTCTGGATCATCGCGGCGACGTTCCTCTCCGAGCTGACGACGCGCTCCCTCGACTGGTTCGCAAAGGACGACGAGCTTCGCTACGAGCGCCTCGCGATCAGCATCACGCGGACGCACTCGCTGGTCCCGCGCATTCACGGCGTCAACATCGGGAGCTATTCGCAGCTCTACCCCTTGCTGATCGCACCGTTCTTCCGGCATGGGCTGGTGCCGCAGAACGTCCACGCCGTGCATCTGGCCAACGCGTGGATCATGTCCTCTGCCTGCATCCCCGCCTTCTTCCTGGCACGTCGGGTCACCGGGCGGATGTGGGCGGCCTGTCTCACCGCGGGCCTGACCGTCGTCATGCCGTGGATCGTCCTCTCGACCATGATGATGACCGAGGTCGTGTCGTACCCGGCGTCGGTCTGGGCGCTGTTCGCGATGCAGCGTGCGACGGTGTCCCCGTCGAGGCGCAAAGACCTCTTCGCGCTCGCCACGATCGCGCTCGCGTACCTTGCGCGGGGCGAGCTGCTCGGGCTCATGATCGTGTTCCCGGTTGCCGTGATCGGATACGAGGTGCGCGGCGGCGAGCGAAGCGTTCGCAGCCTGCTGCGAAAGCACGATCTCCTTGCGGCCTTCTGCGTGGTGTTCTTCATCGCCGCCGTCGCTCTGCGTGTGACCGGTGAGCTCTCGAGGTTCGCCGGCATCTATGGCCGATACGCGAAGCACGAGCAGCTGCTTCCGCATGGCATCGCCGGGTCGTTCGTGGAGCACCTGGCGACGTTCTCGCTCGCCTTCGGCGTGCTCCCATTCGTCGGCGGTGTCGCGTGGATGCTGGCGAACGCCGCGAGCGGCCGTGCGAACGGCGAGCGGCTCGCGTTCGCGTGGATCGGATCGATCACGGTCGCCGTCGTGATGTTCCAGAGCACGAACTTCGACGTGCTCTACAACACATTCGTCCACGACCGGTTCCTGCCGTACCTCGTTCCGGTTGTCGTGATCAGCGTCCTCTGCGCGGCGATCGATGCGAGGCCGCTGCGCTGGTCGCTGTGCCTCCCTGCGATCCTCGTGGCACTCGGGTTCGCGGTCGGCGCGATTCCATGGGCGACCTGGGGCGAGTTCCAACAGATCGACGCCGACAGCCCGATCGCGGGCGTCTACCGGCCGCTCGCCCACGCGTTCGGCGGCTTGACGGGCGCACGGATCGCCCTTGTGCTCTTCACGCTGGTCGGGAGCGTGCTCGTGCTCGTAGCCGGTCGTGCGCGGCCCCGGCTCCGGATCGGGGGGGTGCTCTCGGTCATGCTCGTTGTGGCGCTCATCTCGACCACCACGTACGTGTTCACACGCTTCTTCGGCACGAACGATTGGGCCACCCGGCCGATTACGAACCCGCAGGTCGGCCAGTTCACCTGGGTCGACCAGACGGTTGGGCGAAATGCAGACGTGACGATTGCCACCTATCCCGTTACGACCGACTGGTTCATCAATTTTCGGATCTGGCGCGATTACCAGTACTGGAATGCGTCGGTCGATCGCGACGTCGAACTGCCGCCGGGAGCGTTCACCTACAGCAGCTTCTGGTTCCCGAAGGTGTACTGGCACTTCGACCCCAGGACCGGTCGGTCCGACGTGTCGTTGACCCGATACGTGCTCGAGGCGGATCAGGAATCGCGCTTCAGGGTTTCCGGGAAGGAGATCGGGGATCAGCAGGGACTGAACCTGATCCACGCGGCGCAGCCATGGCGCACCGACTGGCTCTCCTTCGGGCTCTACGACGACGGCTGGACCCGTCCAGGAGGGACAGCCCGGGTGCGCGTGTTCGCCGCGCCGGATCAGCGCGGACCCGTTCTGCGGACTCTCACCTTCGGCATCCGCGCTCCGGACGGCGTGGCATCGCGTCTGGTCCAACTGTCGTCGAACCAGGGTGAAGTGCGTGCCGTTGCCATCCAGTACAACACAACGTTTCACGCGATCCAGGTCTGCGTCCCGGCGCGCGGCTACGCCGAGGTGCGTCTCCGGGCCGCCGCGGCTTCGGCGATTCCCGGCGATCAGGCGACCCTGGCGAGCTCGTTGCTGCCGCGTCGGGGCGGCGTGTTCCTCACGGAGATCGGGCTCGCGGATGAGCTCGGCGGCGCCTGCAAGGTGCCTCCGTCCTGAGACGGATCGTCGGGTGGTCTGCGCGCGTCAGCCTGATTCAGGCATCGGTGACTGCCAGACTCGGGAGAGGAGAGGTCGCTCTGGCCGAGAAGGTGCTCCGGTGATCGAAGCGGGCCGAGCTGCAGGCGGTGATCGCGCGGTTGTCGTGGTCGTGCGAACCAGGGACCGCCCGCTCTTTCTTCGGCGCGCCCTCCGGAGCGTCCTCGCCCAGACATTCGTGGACTTCGAACTGATCATCGTCAACGATGGGGGTGACGTCCGGTCTGTCGAGCAGGCCGTCGAAGCATCGGGATCCGACGAGCGGGTGCGCGTCCTCCACAGTGCCGAGTCGATTGGAATGGGCGCAGCATCCAATTTGGCGATCCACGACAGCCGATCGACGCATATAGCAATCCATGACGACGATGACACGTGGGCTCCCACCTTTCTCGAGCAAACCGTCCGGCGATCCGAAGAGACCAATGCGATGGGTGTGATCGCGACGGCTGACAAGATTCTCGAACGGGTCGAGGATGAACAGATCATTCGCGTCGAAGAGACCCGCCTTCACCCAGAGTTGCGCTTTGTGAACCTCTACCGCATGTGCCTGGACAACTACGCGACGCCGATCTGCTTCATCTACCGCCGAACGGCGTATGAAACGGTCGGAGACTACGACGAGGAACTGGACAGCGCCGGCGACTGGGAGTTCGCGCTTCGCTTCCTCACGCACTTTGACATCGAATACCTCAGCACCCCTGAGGCAATCGCGTTCTACCATCATCGTCCAACGGGCAGCCGTACTGAGGTCAACGCCGTCTACACCGATCGCCACCGCTACTTCGAAAACCAGGTGGCAAACTCGCTACTCAGACGCGACATCTCATCGGGAAGACCAGGACTGGGAGTGATCGTCAACTCGCTGAGGCACGAACGGGACCGCGACGAGTTCATCCTTCAACATCTCCAGCAGGCGAGCAACATCCAGGTCGACTATCTAGCGGACTGCGTGAGAAAGGTCGACGAGCGCGTAATGGATCTTCAACACGCCGTTACGCCTGGTCAGCGGCTCAAGGCTGACCTCGCGTTCCTTCGTGCTCTTCCCGGCAGAGTCTCGCGGTCCGGCCACCGAGCATCCGAGTAGCGACCTCGAGCCATCGGTCTGGCCCGCTGCGCCGCAAGTCATGCGGAGGTCGTGAACACCCAGTAACGCGCTTCGCGGCCGGCTTCGAGCTTGGCGAGCTGCTCCCGGTGAATCTCGCGAACTCGCGCCGGTGTGATCGCTTCTTCGGCGCTGACCTCTTCGATCTCGAGGCTCGTCTTGTCCTCGTAGAGATGTTCGCCCGCGAGCCGCGCCTGGCTGTCGTAGGGCCAGATGAAGGCCTGCCGGCTCGAGGTGTGGTAGAGCGCGGCGGGATCGTCGACGCCGTAGCCGATCGCCTGCAGGTCGGCGCCGCGGGCGAGCACGTGAAACGTGAGCTCGTCGCAGATCCCCCAGTCGGCGACCGAGAGACGGTCGTCGGAGTGCCAAAGCACGGATTCGCCGACGCTGTTGTAGAACCCGAGCACACCTTCCTTGCCGGTGATGACCGCGGGATTCGCCCCCCAGGTCACCCGGTAGACGGGCTCGTCGACCATCATGTCGGGCGCCACGATCGTCTCGAACTCGCCGGCGCCCTCGAGGTGCACGTGCCGCCAGAAGTTGAGCAGGATCGCACGGTGCAGCGGGTTGGTGGTCGCCGCCAGCAGCTCGGCCGTCGGGATCATGCAGTCGTAGACAGCTTGTTCGAACCTGTTCATCCGTCATCCTCCTGGTCGCGGTGACGATACAGCCGCAGCTCGCCCGACAAGCGTCCGGCGCGAGCTGTGAGAATGGCCGCGTGGCTCAGCTCGGCTGCGTGTTTTGTGACCTGACTCAGTTCCGTGCCGCCGAGGTGTGCTTCGAGAATGACTATTGCCTGTACGCCTCGACGCGCGATCCTCGCGACCCTGTCGACGTGCTTCCGGGATGCGGCGTGATCATCCCGATCGCGCACCGCCTGTCTCCGTTCGATTTCACCGCCGATGAGTGGGCGGCGACGCACGAGCTCCTTCTGCTGGCGAAGGCCGCACAGGACGCACGCATCTCGCCCGACGGCTACGCGCTGATCTGGAACTGCTTTTCCGAGGTCGGCCAGTCGCCGCACCACGCGCATCTGCACGTCCTCCCTCGCTTCGACGACGAGCCATTCGCAAGCGAAGGCGGCCGCTCGGCGATCAAGTCGCCGGAGAACAGGCGGCCGGATCCCGCCGCGCCCGGGAGCGGACGCGCGCAGGCATTCGGGCCGCCGCCTCGCTGGTAGCTTCGCAAGATGAAGAAGAGCGAAACGAGCAAAGCCGAGTCTCCTTCCCAGCTGATCGACGCGCGCATCGAGGAGCTGGGTGACTGGAGAGGGGAGACGCTCTCCCAGGTCCGCACGCTCATCAAGCAGGCGGTTCCTGAGGTGGTCGAGGAGTGGAAATGGCGAGGCGTTCCGGTCTGGTACCACGACGGCATGATCTGCACCGGCGAGACGTACAAGAGCATCGTGAAAGTGACGTTCGCCAAGGGCGCGTCGCTCGAGGATCCGGCAGGGCTGTTCAACTCGAGCCTCGAGGGCAACGTCAGGCGCGCGATCGACATCCGGGAGGACGATCAGCTCGACCAGGTGGCGTTCAAGACGCTCATCCGTGCCGCTGCAGCGCTGAACGCGTCGCGGTAGCAGCTCGAGACTTCACTCCCTGAAGCATTGCGTCGGCGTCGCCCTGCAATTAGGGTCGCGCGGATGTCGCTGACCTGTTGCAGAGAGGGTTTGGCATGACCGCCGCGCGCCGGCGGTCGGTGAACGGCTTCCGTCACCCGTGGGCCTTCTGGCTCGGGGTCGCCGGAGTCACAGGCGGCGTCGCGTTGCACGTGCCGATGTTCCTCGGCGCGAAGGACGACCACTACATGTTGAGTGGGATGCCCTGGGACCGCTGGATGGTCGTCGGCATGGCGGTCATGCTGGCCGGCTACGCCCTGATCCTCTACGGGCTCTCGCCGCGGTTCTCGCGGGGCGCTGCGCGTCAGGCGTCCGAGCTCGAGTTCGAAGGGCTCGACGAGGGGAAGCTCACGGCGGCCCACGTGAAGCTGATGGTCGTCCTGACGCTCGGTGTCGCGATCGACACGCAGAAGCCGTTCACGTTCACCTTCATCCTCCCGGGCGTCGCGAACGAGTACAACCTGAGGTCTCCGGCCCATCCGGCGCCCGGTCACTGGCCGGTGGCGCTGTTCCCCTTCGTCGCGATCGTCGGCACGGTGCTCGGCTCGCTGCTCTGGGGCCTGCTCGGCGACAGCATCGGGCGGCGCGCGGCGATCCTGCTGGCGTCGACGTTGTTCATCGGCACGGCGATGTGCAGCGCGATGCCCGCGTTCCACTGGAACCTCGTCGCCTGCTTCTTCATGGGGCTGAGCGCCGGCGGTCTCCTCCCGATCGTCTACGCGCTGCTCGCCGAGACGATTCCGAAGCGGCGTCGTGGGGAGGCGATCGTGCTCGTTGCCGGGATCGGGACGGCGCTCGGGTTCCTGCTCGCGAGCTGGACCGCCCACTGGCTGATCCCTGAGTTCGGCTGGCGGATCATGTGGTTCTTCGGGGTGCCGACCGGGCTCGCCCTGATCCTCCTGAACCGCTTCATCCCGGAGTCGCCACGGTTCCTGCTCGCGAACGGCCACGCCGACGAGGCGCACGAGGTGATGCGCTCGTTCGGCGTCACGGTCACCGACCGCCGCGCCGCTGACGCGGCACCGGCTGAGTCGTCAGGTGCCCGGCCGGGGATCGCAGGTGTCTTCCGGCATCCCTATCAGGCGATCACGCCGGTTCTGATCCTGTACGGGCTCGCGTGGGGCCTCGTGAACTTCGGCGTCCTCGTGTGGCTCCCGACCTACGCCGCGAAGAGCGGCGTCTCGGCCGGACAGGTCACGACGATTCTCGCGAAGGCGGCGCTCTTCGCGGTCCCCGGCTCGGTCGTCGTCGCGTGGCTGTATGGCCGCTGGAGCAGCCGCGGCACATTGGTTCTGGCCGCCGCACTCGAGGCGGCCGCGCTCGGCGCGTTCGCTGTCGCAGGCAGCACCATCGTCGGCAACCCGACGCTCTTCACGGCTGCGCTCGTCGTGCTCCTCGTCTCGATGTGGGCGACGATCTCCGCCCTCGCGCCGTACAGCTCGGAAGTGTACCGGACTGCGATTCGCGGCGCCGGGACGGGCGTGGTGGCCGGGGCGACGAAGCTCGGCGGCGTGCTCGCGCTCGCGATTGCCGTTGCGGCCTGGGCGCCTCCGAGCCTCGCCGGAGCGGCACTGCTCGCAGCGGTGCCCGCCGGCCTCGCAGCGGTGTTGCTGCTGTTCGTCGGGGTCGAGACGCGCGGGCGCAGCCTCGAGGACATCACCGAGGCAGAGGTCGGGGCCGACGCTCGCCCACCGCGCCAGCGGGCGCTGCGCATCCGCGGGGCTTCGTATCCGGTCATTCTTCCGTCGTCGTGGAAGGACCCGCGTCTGCTGCTCTCCACTACCTTCCTCTGTCTGCACACGCTCGGGCAGGTCGAGTTCCACTTCGCGCTCTCGATCCCGCAGATCTTCGCCGCGCTCCTCTCGTGCGGGCTCCTCGAGGCGGCAATCGCGTTCCACAAGAAGCGTGTGCTTCTCTGGCCCGCGAGCGCGCTGCTGACCGGCAACGGAATCGCGTTCATCCTGCGCGTCCCGGGCACTCAGCATGGCGACTGGTGGAGCTTCCACGGCGTCTGGATCTACGTCGCCGTCGGGGTCGTCTCGATCCTGTCGAAGTACCTGATTCAGTTCCGCGGCCGGCACGTTTTCAACCCCTCGAACCTCGGCCTCGTCCTCTGCTTCCTGATCCTCGGTAGCAGCCGGGTCGAGCCGCTGCAGTTCTGGTGGGGCCCGATGTCGCCGGCGCTTGTGATCGTGCTCGGCGTGATCGTGGTCGGCGCGTTCGTCATCCTCTCGCGCGTCGGTCTGCTCGCGGTCGCAGCGCTCTTCTGGGTCACGTTCGCCGCGGGATTGGGGATCCTCACGCTGAGCGGTCACGCCTTCTCCGCGAACTGGCACCTCGGCCCGGTCGCCGACGGCTACTTCTGGCGCGTTCTGATCACCTCGCCCGAGGTGTTCATCTTCCTCTCGTTCATGATCACCGACCCGCAGACCGCTCCTGCGTCCCGGACGGGACGGCGGATCTACGCGATCGGGATCGGGCTCCTGTCGGTGCTGCTGATCGCGCCGCAGACCACCGAGTTCGCGGCGAAGGTGGCGCTGCTCGGGACGCTGACGATCGTGTGTGCAGCCCGTCCGCTGATCCTGCTCGCACGCGAGGCGATCGCCCGCCGCCGCGCCACCGGAGCCGCTCAGGCCGACGGCAGCCCGCTCGTCCGCCGCCCGGCGTTCAGGGCGGCGGGGGCGATGCTCGGGGCAGCCTGCTTCGCCGGCCTGGTCGTCGTCGCCGGCAGCCCGGCCCGGTCGGCTGACCGGCCTCTCGGCCGGATCGATGTCGAGCGGCGTCTCGGTCAGCATCGCGTCGACGCCGGGGCTCGTGAGGATCGACCGCGCGACCGGGAACCGCATTGCCGCCAACGCGATCGACGACCTCCGCCTCGCCGGGCAGGCACTGCGCGCGCGCAGCGCCGGGAACCTGTCGAAATGCGCGGGCGGGAACTACCTCGCCGTCCTGCGGACGCAGATCGACAGGAGCGCCGGGCGGTCGATCACGGTGCCGAGCTACCAGGTGCACCAGGTGAGCCTGAAGCTGCAGCCCGCGGTCGGCCAGGCGCCGCCGACGGTCGTCGCCACCCTGACCGGCTACGTGACGCAGCTCACGTACGCACCAGGTTCCGCGACGGGGCAGAGCAGCGCGACGCAGCCCTTCACCCGTGTCTTCGATCTCTCACTGAGCAACGGCCGCTTCCTGATCATCGGCAACGGCACCGCGGCCCCGCGCGCCGAGGCAAGCGCATCGGGCTCCTCGAACGCGAACAGCTCGAAGGGGTCCGGCAACTTCCCGAAGGTGCATCTGACCGACGTCGCGTCGAAGGTCGGCCTGAACTTCCGCCAGGACGCCTTCCGCTATTCGTGGGCGTACGACCAGCAGGCGATGATGGGCGGCGGCGTCTGCGCGCTCGATTACAACAACGACGGCTGGATCGATCTCTTCGCCGTCAACTCCTACGCCGACGTCGACCTACCGACCTGGGACGCACACGGGGGGCTGCCGCGGAGCGCGTTGTTCGAGAACCGGCACGGCAAGTTCACGAACGTCAGCAAGGCGTCCCGGGCAGACATCCAGGTCAAGGGCACCGGTTGTGTCGCAGCCGATCTCAACGGTGACGGCCACACCGATCTGCTCGTCACGACGGCAACCGGCGGTGTGCTCCTGTGGAACAACGGCAACGGAACGTTCACCCAGGGCACTCACGCAGCCGGGATCGACCCGCGCTACGACTGGTATGCGGCCGCCTCGGTCGCCGACGTCAACGGCGATGGCCGCCCCGACATCTACATCGCCGGGTACACGAACCTGGCGGTTCCCATCATTAACTCGGTCTCCGGCTTCCCCACCAATTACGAAGGCGTCCGCGATCTGCTCTACCTCAACGAAGGCAACGCGCCGAACGGCCGCGCTCGGTTCAAGGAAGTCGGTGTGCAAGCCGGGATCGAGTCGTCTCACTTCAGCCACGGCCTGGGAGCCGTCTTCACGGACATCAACGGCGACGGCCGCCCCGACCTCTACGTCGCAAACGACTCGGACCCCAACGAGCTCTACATCAACGAGCCCGGCGGCCCGCTCGGCTTCCACTTCGTCGACGAGGCGAAGTCGTACGGCGTCGCCGACCGCAACGCAGGCATGGGTGTCGCGGAGGGCGACTACAACAGCGACGGCCGCCCTGATCTCTTCATCACGAACGCACGCGACCAGCCACATGCCGTCTATCAGAGCCAGGTGCTCAAGACCGGCGAGACGCGCTACCTCCCGGAGATGGCGAAGTTCGGAACCGCCCTCGCCCGCAAGGCGACGGTCGGCTGGGGCGACTCCTGGGTCGACTTCGACAACGACGGCAAGCCCGACTTCATCCTCGCGAACGGCGATATCCCCGTCACGAACCTGAAGAAGGACACCGAGCCGATCCAGGTGCTGCAGAATCTCGGCCACGCCAGGTTCGAGAACGCGACCGGGATCATCAGCCAGAAAGGCCTGCCGAAGATCATCGGCCGTGGGCTCGCCGCCGCAGACTTCGACAACGACGGCCGCATGGACGTCGCGATCAACTCGATCGGCGGGCCGCTCGTCCTGCTCAAGAACACGGGCGCGACGGGCAACTGGCTCGAGGTCGCGCTGACCGGCTTCCATCCCGACGCGGTCGTCACGGCCACCCTGAGCGACGGCCGCACGCTCGTCCAGGAACTCCATGCCGGCAGCAGCTATCTCTCCTCCGAGGACCCCCGCGCCCATTTCGGGCTCGGCACCGCGAGCAGGGTCACCACCCTCACGATCCGCTACCCGGGCGGACGCGTACAGCGGCTCCACGACGTCGCGGTCAACCGGATCCTCACGGTCCGGTCACCGTCCAGGTAGCCCAGGTCGAACGCGGTCACCCGCCCTGGGGCCGCGGGATGTGCGAGGTGGAGTAGACGTCCTTCCGGGCGATTGCGCCGTCTCGGATCGGCAAGACGTCGACGCCGTCCCATTCGATGCGTCTGCCGTCCGGCGTGGTCGCGCGCGCGGTCCATTCGCTGACGCAGAAGTCGGATGTGAGGTAGAGCCTGCGTGACGAGAAGCGCAGGTCGGGCCAACGTTCGAAGATGCCGGCGATATGCGCTCGAACCGCGTCGCGCCCGGAGACCGGCGCCTCGCCGGCGGTGTGGTTCTGGAAGACGACGTCGTCCGTGTAGAGGGTGTTCAACGCGTCGACGTCCTGAGCGTTCCAGGCCGCATCGTGTTGTTCGATCAGCTGCCGGGCGGGCGTGGACATGAGCTTGGCCTCCAGTCGAGTCGTTGGGCGTGATGGCTGACCTCGCCATTCCCGGCGCTCGGCCGCTGTCCGGGGCCCATGCGCGAGAGAGTATCGCCTTCGTCGAAACCGATTGGCCGGCATCGACGCGCCTGACTACGATCTGACCCGATGGAGCATTCGGCTGGAGAACGGGCCACCGGAGACGGAGCGTGGCCCGGAGGAATCGCGGCGATCACGCTCTTCATGGAGGACCTGGAGGAGGCGAAGCGCTTCTACGGCGAGGTTTTCGGCCTGGCGGTGGTGTACGAGGACGAGAACTCAGTGGTGTTCGGGTTCGGCGGGACGCTGGTCAACCTGTTGCGGGTGACCGAGGCGCCGGGGCTCGTCGACCCGGCAACCGTGGCCTCCCCCGACGCCGGGGCCCGGTTCCAGTTCACCCTCGAAGTCCAGGATGTCGACGCCATGGCCGAGGAGCTGAAGCGGCGTGGCGTCGAGCTCCTCAACGGGCCGATCGACCGGCCGTGGGGGATCCGCACCGCGAGCTTTCGCGATCCCGGCGGGCACATCTGGGAGATAGCCCACTAAGAGCAGCGCCGTCCCTAACTCGGTCGCCGTTTCGCGGTCTAAGGCAAGGGGAGTTCCTCTCTGAACCGCTCCCTCCAGAGAGAAAGGTGCCGCGGGTGTTCGACGTTCAGGCCACATCGAGCTTCGACACGCTGAGCGTGGCGGGTCACGTCGTAGCGCGGGCCAACGATCAGATTCGAAGTCGCGTTCGGAGCGTCACGTGCCGGATCCACGGGAGGACGTTTCCGGTCAGCGTCCGCGACCTGGAGATTGGCGTCGAGGGCGAACCGTGCTGCAAGGATGGAATCGACCAGGCCCTCGAGAGGGCGGTCGAAGACGCCCTTCGCTAGAGATCGACGCATGCAGGTTGTGAAGCGAACGAGGTCGAAGCGCGTCTGGGCGGTCATGGCCGCGCTTGGCGTCTGTCTTTGCGTCGCCGGTGTCGCCGGCTCAGCCCCGAAGCGTTCGGTGGACGCGTTCACATTCCGCCAGATGACCTCCGGGCTCGATTCGCCCGTGTTCGTGACGTCGGCTCCCGGTGCTGCGACGACGCTGTACGTCGTCGAGCAGCCGGGCGTGATCGCGATCGTCCGTGGCGGCAAGGTCGCCGGCACCTTCCTCGATATCCGGCACCTGGTGAGAAGCGGCGGGGAGCAAGGTCTGCTCTCGATGGCGTTCGACCCCCGCTATACCGCCAACCACCTCTTCTACGTGTCTTACACGGACGTGTCGGGCAACTCCCGCATCGTTCGCTATCGCGCCTCGAACGGGGTGGGGATCCGCTCCAGCGCGAAAGTGCTTCTGACGGTCCACCAGCCGTATCCGAACCACAACGGGGGCCAGTTGCAATTCGACAACCGTGGCTACCTGTACATCGGCTTCGGCGACGGCGGGTCGGAGAACGACCCGCAGCAGACCTCACAGAACATGTCGACGCGCCTCGGCAAGCTGTTGCGCTCGACGACGATCTCGCCGAACGGTTCGTGGCGCGTCGTCGGCCTTGGTCTCCGCAATCCCTGGCGGTTCTCCTTCGACAGCCGCACCGACAACCTCTGGATCGGCGACGTGGGGCAGGATCACTTCGAGGAGATCGACTTCCGGCCCGCAGCGAAGCTCGACACGCTCGCGAACTACGGCTGGAGCCGGTACGAGGGAAATGTCGTGTTCGATGCGTCGCACCGCTATACGAATGTCGGAGAGAAGACGTTCCCCGTCCTCGTGTACTCGCACGACCACGGGTGTTCGGTCACCGGGGGCTACGTCTACCGGGGCACCGCGATTCCGGCCGCGCAGGGCCGCTACTTCTACGGCGACTACTGCGCAGGGACCGTCTGGAGCTTCCCGGTCGGCGCGAAGGGCCGCGCAGGCAGCGCGCGCGTCAGCGGTCACATCCCGTCGCTCTCGGGCTTCGGGGTGGACGGTCACGGCGAGCTCTACGCGGTCTCGTTGTCGGGGATGCTCTACAAGCTCGTCCGGTAGCCGAGTAGAGGCCCTAGGTCGGCGCGGGCGCGGTCAGCCCTTGAGCACGACGAACGCAGCGAGGCCATTCGATCCGTCGGTGAGTTGGCGGAGGTGCGGGTTGCTGCACGCGGCCCACGTCTTGGGGTCCGGTGAACCGCCGGCTTCGCGCATCACGAGTTGCGATTCGTCGGCCGTCGAGAGGACGAACCCGTCCTGGTTGCGCAGGTCGGAGCACTTTGTCGGGTACTCGATCGTGGTGTGTGGAAACCAGAAGAGGAAGTGTGGGTCGGAGGCAACGAGCCTTCCGCCGGTTCCTATCTGTTGCTGAAGTGCGGCGACGGTTTCGGAGACGGCGGGGAGAACGATGTTCGTCGTCTCGGCTCGGTTCCAGATTCCCGCGATGCCGAGCGCTCGGTACTCGGTCCACAGCGGACCGTGGAAACCGTCGATGCTCGCCATGCTTCCCCAGACAGCAACGGCCAGAACCGCGACCGGCGCAAGCGCTGCAACACCGGCGAAACGGTGAAGGACACGAATGGAGCAGGCAATGCAGATGCCGATGAGACCGGCGAGTGCCGGCCAGGCGGGGGCCTCGAGGCGATACTCGTACACCCCGAACACGGCCCAGACAATGGTTGGCGGCAGCGCGATCAGGAACAACTGAATCGTTCGTCTTCGACTGGGGTGGAGGTCGGCCGGCGCGAACGGGAGGACGCCGAAGAGCAACGCGAAGCCGACGAACGCGAATCCGGCATAGGCCGAGGTGAACGGGCCGTTCGGGTCGCCGGCGATGAACGGCCCGATCAGCGCGTAACCGCCGCCGATCGCAAGCGCAAGCGTCGCAGCGAGGCGGTGCCTCATCCCGACGAGGCACGCGAGCCCGTACACGAGAACGAAGGCAAGAGGGAACCGGAGATCAGGTCCGAGGAAGTCGAGACGAAGGATCGTGTCCGCGCGCAGCGAGTCCGCGAGTTGAGCGTAGTAACCGGTCGTCCCGGCACGCAGAAATGCAAACAGCCCCATGTTCAAGTGGAGGGCCATTCCCCAGTCGTAAACGAGGCCGAGCAACGCCCCGACGCCGAGCGCGAACGAAACCGACCCGAACACGTCGGAACGACTCCGAGGTCGCTCGACGATCAGCAGTGCGATAGCCAATCCGAACAGGGCGGGCAACACCGAGGAAGGCTTGGTCAACACAGCGAGCAGGGCGAGCACGAGGACGAGCAGCCTTTGCCTCCGAAACCCGTGTGCCAGCGACACCGCACACACACAAGCAACGGCTGCCGCAGCAGGTACGTCCGTCAGCCCGGCAATCGCCTCCTGTGCGAAGACTGCGATCGACACGAACGCGATCAGCGTGAACGCACGCTCTTCCCGCGACTCGACCATGAACATCGTTGCCATTGCCGCCACCACGGCAAAGCCGAGCGACAGCAACCGACCGGCTACGAATGAGACGCCCGTGAGCCACCAGAGGGCTCCCTGAAGCCCAAGAAACAAAGGCCGGGCCGCGACATACGGGCCGAGACTACGAGGATCAAGACTTCCGCCCGTCGCGATTCGACGTGACCACTCTCCATACGCGAAGGCGTCCCAGTCGTGGTACGGGATCGTGATCGCGAACAACAGCGCCAGCCCGAAGAAGGCGACAAAGCAGGCTGCCGCGCACGCAACGAAGACGCGTATCAAGGTACGACTCGCCCCAGCAGCCTCGCCAGAGGTCGATGTTGCGCCGATCGGGCGCGATCCAGGGTCGGGGCTTGCGGCGATGCCCCTTTCTACCTCACGCCTCTCCGCGAACGCGTGTCGCGCTTCCGGGCTAGTCGCGCTAGAGGCTGAGCAGGTGCCAGGGCAGAGACGGTTCTCCCTTGTCGAGATCCCAGGCGCCGTCTTCACGGCATCGGAGGGTGTCGACGTAGTTCGCCGGATGCCTGAGGTAGTTGTGCAGCGACAGGCGATCGAGGTTCTCGGCGTACTGAAGGGGAAGGCCCATCTTCCAGCCGGTAGCGAAGCTGAGTTGCATCGCGAAGCACTCGGTCATCGCCTCGTTATGGATGCCAAGAGCATGAATCATTTCGTGCGTCAACGTATCGAGAGCGTTCGCCGTGAAGACATTCGCGTACTCCGGACGGTGATAGATCAGCGTCTCGAAGGTATGGCAGATCGACGGCGAAAGGTTGACCCAATGCGGGAGCAGGTCGGTCCATAGACCGAGCGTGGAGTAGGTGCTTTCCGGGTTGTCTCCGCTGATGTTCTCCCAGTCGAGCGAGTCCCAGCAGGCAACGTCAATGGACTTCGGGTGACCGAGCGCCTTGGACAGTGCGTAGGCCGCCTGCGTGAGTCGGTTCTGCTTGATGCTCACGAGCCCGGTGAAGTGCGCCAACGAGCGGAGATGCGGAGCGAACAGGAGGTTGTGCGGTTGAATCCCGGAACCGCCGCCGCCACCACCGCCACCACCGTTTCCGGACGCGGCGTAGTTGAACGAGCGAGGGCCATAAATCCACCCGGAGCCGTCCACCGTCACGATCACCCACCAGTAATACGTCTTGCCGTCGCGCAAGGTTCCGGCGGCCGCCTGGCAGTAGTAGTCGCTGCTGTTCGGCGCCGTCCCCGTGCACGACTTGATCGTTGTGCCGGCGGGAGAATCGTCGTCGAGCCGAACGTCGCTGTCCGAGAGATAGAACTGCAGCTGCGCGCCAGCCGGAGCATGCACCGTGACCTGCGGAGACGTGGAGACCGTCGCTCCGTCCGCCGGGCTCTCCAGGTACGTGTCGGCCGGCGCTACCGGCGCTGCAACCGTGAACTGGAACGGGCCTGAGATCTCCTCTGCGCCATACGGGTGGTCTGGGTCCGTTCGCCAGAAGCTCATCCACCAGTAATAGGTGCCCGGCGACAATGAGCTCGTGCTGGTGGTGAAGTAGTCGGACGGCTGACAGGTGTACTTGTTCGCTTCGCCGAAAGGCGTCGTCGGGCTGCAGAGCCCCGCCTCGTCGGCCGGAGTTCCAACGCTGTCCATCGATGGGCTCGTCGAGACGTAGACTTCCGGATTGCTGTCCTGCGAGTCGAGGTAGACAAGAAACGTCGGCTGTGAGCCCGTCGTGGATCCGGCGGCCGGTTGGATGCCGTAGCCGGCCTGGGCCACTCCCGCCCACGACAGGGCGGCGGTCGAGACCGCACAAACCAACAGGAGGCGCCGCCGCAGAGCCACGCGCTCATCCTTTTGGCCTCGATGCCTACGGTCAAGCCCCCGAATGAGGGGGCTGTGCGAAGGGTTCAGGAATCCGATCGGCCTACCGACATGAGCGGTGATGGGTTGGAGAGACCGCGACTGGGCGCAATTCACAGACGATGAGCGGAAGATGTATTTCGGCGTCGGCCAAGGTCAATCGACGCCGGCCTCACGACCGGCGCGCAAATTGGGCGAGACGGTTCTCGCTCTGGCTGTGGTGGCGTGCCTCGGCGCGGTTGCAGTGGGCTATGTGTACGACCGGGTTGCGCTGACGAGCACTCTCCGACTGCCGATCGTGCCGGCGAAGCCGAGTTACACCGCGGGCGTCGTCCCCGCGATCACCGTAATGGCGCTTCCCCCGGGAGGTGTCGTCACGATCCGCTGGCGCGCCACGGACCGCCGGCCGGCCGTGAGCCCAGGTCACATCTGCGTCAGCGACCAGCAGCAGGGACAGTTCTGCGCAGACTTCGTTGCCGGTGAAAGACCCGCAGACCGGCTCACTCGGCACATCGAGAGTCTCGGATTCAGGGTCAACAGCAGCGGCTGAACCGCGGTAGCGTGTGTTCATGACGGTCGTCTGGCCGACGCTTCCGTACGAGGCGTGGAGCGCCACGCGCGACACGCTGCACGCGCACACGCAGGTTCTCGGCAAGTTGGCGGCCGCGCTTGCCCCGCCCGAGCCTCAGCTTCAACACGCCGCATTGCGCCTGAGCGCTCGAGGGTGGGAGACGCTACCGCTACCGGCGCCCGACGGCTCGGGTGCGTTCATCGTCGCGCTCGACCTGCACAGCCATGAAGCGGTGGTCGAGCACAGTGACGGTCCAGTGAAGCGGGTGGCGCTCACGCCCGATCGCGCGGTAGGCGACGTCACACGCAATGTGTTGACAGCGGTTCGCACTCTTGCCGGGCCGGTGGAGATCGACATGACGCCACAGGAGACTGCCTGGAAGACGCCGCTCGACCAGGACGATGGGCATGCGACCTACAGCAAGGGCCAGGTGGCCGAGTACTTCGCAGCCGCGACCCATGCCGCACTCGTCCTGGCGGAGCTCCGCGCGCCCTACCGCGGACGCTCGACGCCGGTCAATGCCTGGTGGGGGTCCTTCGACCTGGCGGTCAGCCTGTTCTCCGGACTGCCCGCCGACCCTCCGTCGCAGGACTTCATCATGCGGAACTCGATGAACGCCCAGGAGGTCGCTGTGGGGTGGTGGCCCGGCGACGGGCGCTACCCGAAGGCGGCGTTCTACGCGTATGCGCATCCCGCGCCGACGGGGTTTCCCGACGCGACGCTTTCGCCGGCGGCCGCCCACTGGGACTCGGCGCTCGGCGAATACATCCTCGACTGGGACGACATCTGCGCGGGCCCTGACCCTCACAAGGATGCGCTCGAGTTCGCCCGATCCGCCGTTCGACACGCATGCCTGGTCTGCGGTTGGGACCCCGGCCTTGCCGCCAGTGCCGAGGCCGCCATCCCCCCGGTCAGCTGAGACGGCCGGCGCGGCCCGTCTGCCGAACTTCTCTGTTATAGTTAACCATCGTGTTAAGCGTTGCCCCGGAACCGACCAGCGAGGATCTCGACCTGCTCTTCGGTGCGCTCGCCGATGCCACCCGCCGGGGCATCGTCGAACGACTCGCGCTGGGTGAGGCGACGGTCACGGAGCTTGCGGCCCCCTTCTCGATCAGCCTCCCGGCGATCTCCCGGCACCTCAAGGTGCTCGAGCGCGCCTCGCTCATCACCCGAAGCCACCAGGGCAGGTGGCGTCACGCGCGACTCTCGCCGACGTCGCTTGCCGGCGCGGCCACCTGGCTCTCGCTGCAAGAGCGGCTCTGGGCGGAGAGATTGGACCGGCTCGACGACCACCTCGCTCGGCTCACCTCAGAGGAGCCGACCGAAACCGAATCCCAAGACCGAGACCAAGAGAGGTAGGCCATGACCATGACCACGACCGCTCCGCAGCTTTTCCTGACGCGCATCGTCGATGCGCCGCGCGCGCTCGTCTACCAGGCGTTCACCGACCCGGACCAGTTCGCGGCATGGTGGGGCCCGATCGGCAACTCACTGCCCCGCGACGAGGTCGAGTTCGATGTGCGCCCGGGCGGCTACCAGCAGTGGTCGGAGGTCTTCCCGGCGGAGCCCGGTATCTGGACCCACGGCCGGCTGGACCTCACGGATGTCGTCGACGGCGAGCTACTCGACGGCGTCATGCACATCACCGGCCAGCTGCCGGGAGGCTTCGAGCCGTTCGAGACGAGAATGCGAATCGAGTTCTACGACGAGGCCGATGGCCGCACGCGACTCGAGATCCGCCAGTGGCTTCGCGAGGACCACGTGTCTCCCAGCGAGGGGGGTTGGGCCGAGGCGCTCACCAAGCTGGACGCCGTGCTCGCCGCGCACGTAGCCGGCTGATCGAGCGTCGGGACCGCGACCCTCCGAGTCGACGGGTTGAGAGATAAGGCAGGCGTAGCCTCTCAGGACACTTCTCCAGAGGACAGCGGTCGTTGCCTCAGACAGTCGACGCTACGACGGTCGACCCACCTGGCGGTAGCGGGCGAGCGATTCGTCGGGCGCCTCAAGCAGTTCAAAGAACACGGCGACTCCACACGCCGCTGCTGCAACACCCGCAGAAATCGCGAGAACCACCGAAGCACGAGTCAACGCAGCCGGGAATGCCGCGAGCACGACGCCGTGCAGGAAGACGGGCAACTTGGTGAGGCCGACAGCTAGGCCGAGCAAACCGAGTGCACCACCGACGACCGGTCGCGTATTGGCTGAACCGAGGGCGACGACCGCAAGGCCGACTAGCACGAACATGGACATGTACGCACCCTCGATCCATCTTCCCGTCGATGCATTGGCCCCCAGCGCGAACGTGGCCGCGATTGCCAGGGTTCCTGCCGCCGCCGCAGCCCCAAAGACGACAGCGGCTTGCCGGAGCAGGGACCGAAAGAACGAGAGTAACAATGCCGTCGCCACGACGAACGGCACGCCCAGACCTAGCCATGGCCATGACGCGGGCGGCCGGACGCGCCATACCTCGCCGTCGAGCCGAATGCGGCGACCATCGACGACGAGTGGAATCCGCCACTCGCTGCGACGCACCCCCGATGGGAGCGATCGCATGCGCGCGTCGTGCCAAACGGCCCTTCGCCCGCTCGAGCGCAACTTCCAAACTGGCGTGCCGCCGACTGAAGGCTGTGAGGACCCCAGAAGCCCGACGGCTGCCGCCGTGGGCGAGGCGGCGTTCACCGCCACGCCCGAAGCGTCGATGCGAAGAAATGGCTCCTCTGTGTATCCGAGAACAACAACAACGTGGCCGCGGTAACCCGTCAGGGCAAGTGCCTGATCGCTTCCAAACACCCGTACCGCGACGGCCGACCGAAGCGGAGCACGCAACGGGAAGACGATGACCCGATCGTCGACGGCCACGACGCCTGTCCGGACGTGCCCGCTTGCCGCGGCCGGCGCCGCAAGCGCCACGAAGGCAACAAACGCAAGCGGACTAGCAAGCATCCGAATGCAGACGACCCGCACAAAGGGATACATACACCGATACTCACGTGTGTGAGCCTCGGTGCGCCTAGGTAGTTCGAACCGGGTCAGACAGATCGAGACCCGGAGCTACGGCCGGAGGAAGCCTTTGGCCGCCGCAAAGCATCTACCGACGGCGCGTGGAAGAACGTCACCTGCCCTCAGAAAAGCAATGTCCACGTTTGGCGGCATTTCTCCGGCCGCCCCTTTTCTTAACCCTCCGAGGCGCTAACGGCTCCGTAACGCGCCCATGAGACACTTCCAGGCGTGAAGCTGCTCGTTGCCGCCTCCGCCGTCGATCTCGACTTCCGCTACGGCTGCACGCCTGCGTGGTGGCAGCTCTGGAAGGGCCTCTACGAGGAGGGGGTGGACCTGGTCGTCACGCCGTACCGCGGGCGGGCGGTCGAGTCACCGTGGTGGCGCACGGCCCCGAACCCGACGTTCGTCGAGGGAGAGTCGTTCGCCCGTGCCCGCGACGTCGTCGCGCGGCTCAAGGGCGACTCGTATCTGCGCCGTGCCGAGGACAACCCGGAGGACGGGCTGGGCGAACGGATGACGCGTGAGGCGATCTGGCGCTGGGTGACGCCGCGGTGGCGCAAGCATCTCGACGCGCTCGTTCGCGACGAGCGGCCCGACGCGCTCGTGGTCTTCACGGTGCCGATGGCGCACCTCAGAGGCATCCCTTCCTACCTGCGCGAGCGCTACGGGCTGCCGATCGTCTTCTACGACGGCGACGTGCCGATGAGCCTGCCCGAGTTCGGCGGCATGGACACCGGCTTCAACTGGTACCACCAGGCCGACCCGTCCGAGTACGACCTCGTCGTCTCGAACTCCGAAGGAGGGCTCGAGCGGCTACGTGAACTGGGGGCACGACGGGCCGAGGCGGTCTTCTGGGGCGCCGACCCTGATTTCTTCGCGCCGCAGCGAGGTCGAGAAGCAGACGGATGTCTTCTTCTACGGCTACGGCGACAAGTTCCGGCGCGAGTGGATGCAGACGCTCGTCGGCGATCCTTCGCGCGCACTGCCCGACGTCGATTTCGCACTTGGCGGGCGCGACTTCCAGGGGGATGTGGGGAACGCGCGCCTGACCGGCGACGTCCCGTTCAACGCCTTCGCCCGGGCGATCTCCGCCGCGCGTGTCAACCTCTGCATCACGCGCCGCTCTCACGCAACCGTCTACGCGTCGTCCTCTTGCCGGCCGTTCGAGCTCGCGTCCGCCGGCGCGGCGATCGTCGCGAACCCGTACAACGGCATCGAGCGGTGGTTCGAGCCCGGCGCGGAGATCGTCATCGTCGAGGACGCGCAGCAGGCGATCGACGCCTACCGCGACCTGCTCGCCGACCCGGCTCAGGCCGAAGAGATGGGCCGTCGTGCGCGCGAGCGGGTGCTCGACGAGCACACCTATCGTCATCGCGCCCGGCGGCTGCTCGAGCTGATCGGCCTCCGAGAGCAGGCCCATGTCGGCTGACGGCGGTCGCCGCATCGCGATCGTCCCCGCGTACAACGAGGAGCAGAACATCGGCCGCGTGCTCGACGAGCTGCGCGCGTTCGACGCCGGTCTCGACGTCGTCGTGATCTCCGACGGCTCGCTCGACCGCACCGCGGAGATCGCGCAGCAGCACTGCGCGCACGTGCTGCAGCTCCCATTCAACCTCGGCATCGGCGGCGCAGTGCAGACCGGGTTCCGCTTCGCGCGCGACAACGGCTACGAGCTCGTCGTCCGCTGCGACGGCGACGGTCAGCACATTCCCTCCGAGCTCTCGAAGGTGCTCGCACCGGTGCTGGCGGGCGAGGCAGACATCGCCGTCGGCTCGCGCTTCGCAGGCGGCGAGGGCTACCGCTCCTCGGCCACACGCCGCGTCGGCATCCGGCTGCTTGCGCTCGTGGTCTCGGCGATCGCGCGCCAGCGCGTCACCGACACGACCTCCGGGTTCCAGGCGCTGAACAGGCGTGCCCTCGAGCTCTTCGCCGCCGACTATCCCCACGACTACCCCGAGGTCGAGGGCATGGTGATGACGATCAAGCATCGCCTCACGCTCTGCGAGGTCCCGGTGCGGATGCGTGAGCGCCAGCACGGCCGCTCGTCGATCACGGCATTGCGCTCCGTCTACTACATGGTGAAGGTGTCCCTCGCGCTCTTCGTCGGGCTCTTCCGCCGGAGCGTGGTGCCCGTGGAGGACGTGTGACGCTCGCAGCGCAGACTCCGCTCAAGGTCTCGATCGCGGCAACGATCGCCTCGCTCCTGCTGCTGCTCGTCGTCTTCGAGCTGATCCGCTCGCGCCGCCTGCAGGAGCGCTATGCGCTGCTGTGGCTCCTGACCGGCGTCACGCTCGTCGTGCTCTCGGCCTGGCGCGGAGGGCTGAACACGATCGCCGGCTGGTTCGGCGTCCGCGGCTATCCACCGGCCGTGCTCTTCGCGGTCGGGCTCCTCTTCGTGATCCTCGTGCTGCTGCACTACTCGACGGTGATCTCCCGTCTGTCGGAGCAGAACGTCGTGCTCGCGCAGCGCCTGGCACTGCTCGAGAATCGAGTGTCGGAGTCGCAGGCCGACGAGGAACCTGACGCCCCGCCACGCGGGCTAGTTGCGGATGTCGACCGCGGTCCCAGCCAGCATCAGATCGGTTGAGGTCGGGATCGCGCGGTAGTCGGCGACCGCCGCCACGCGGTACCAGAAGTGCCCGTGGCCCGGGTGATCGGTCGCCGTGAGGCCCGGCGCGAACATCGTGACGGGCACGTTGAGCTCGCAGGTCCGTGCGCCCTGTGGCGGCGTCCTGCAACCGTCACCGCCGCGTGTGCGAAAGATGGCGTACGACACGCGTGTCGAACCGACTCGGGCAGGCGCATGCCAGGTCAACAACACACTCGTCCCGGCCGTCGTGACGTGCAGATCGAGGGCGGGTGAGATCGGCGCCTCGGTCGAGGCTGTCTCGAGGCGGACGGTGCGTGCGGTGGAGGCAGGATGCTCGACCAGGACAATGCACAACGGAAACAGCGCGACCGCCGCCGCGGTGAGCGCGAGGGGCGTTCGCGGCAACGCTCGCGACTCCGGAGGGAGGTCGCCGATCCGCTCGCGCCGCGCGCTGGGCCACAAGAACCCGATCGCGGGGACGAGCAGCGCGAAGGCTCCGAGCCCCGGCAGGGTGAGGCGGAAGTAGCTCGTCGTCGTGATGTCTGCCTGCGACGACATCCCTTTCAGCACGTAGAACGATGCGAACCACACGATCAGGAAGAGGCCCGACCTCCAGTTGCGCCGCACCGCTCCCAGCGCACCGGCCAGGAGCAGGAACTCCAGGAGCCGAAGATCCCAGAAGACGTGACCGAGCTCCGACCACTCGACCGATAAGTGGTGCCAGTCGAACGGCACGTAGCGAGCTGCAGGAAGACTCGAGACGGCGGCGCTTGCCTCACGCCTCGGTTGGGAGACCGAGAACAGGGGGAGCTGTCCAAGGCCCCGTTGCTTCCAGATCACGAGTGTCAGGACGGCGGGCAGAGATCCCACCGCCCATCCCAGCGCCATCAGCGGGCGGCGCCAGGTGACGAAGAGGACGACGAGCGCCGGCAGGAAGAAGCCGTTGGCGGGCTTGAGCCCGATCAGGATCCCGCCGAGCACTCCTGCGCCCAGGGCGGATTCAAGGCGCCCGTTCCGGACGGCGCGCACCGAGGCCCAGGCGGTCGCGAGCACGGCGACGAGCGACGGGAAATCCGCCATGTCCGTCAGCCCGGCCCAGTGCGGTGCGAGCACGTACTGCTCGAACTTCGGGCGGTAGTCGGCCGAGAAGGCCCAGATCGCGAGGAGCGGCCAGAGCACCCAGAACACTGCAGCCGCCCATGCGTAAAGACGGCCGTACAGCTGATCGGCGAGCGCCCACACGAGCACGAGCGCGAGCGGGACGAGCACGAGTGCGTTGACGAGCACGATCAGCGGCAGGCCGGACAGGAGAGAGGTCCCGGCTGCAAGCGGAACCCATGCCCAGAAGATCGGCAGGCCCCAGCCGATCAGTGCCTGCGGGATGAGCCCGTGCGCGATCGTCCACTGCGCGCTCCAGTACTCGGTCGCGTCACCGCCGCTGTACCAGACCCATCCGTTGTGTGGCGTCGCAAGCGCCAGCCAGGCCACCACGCCGAGCTGGATCGCAATGAGGATCGCGAGGAACGGCGCCGGTCGAACTGTCCTCAACCACGAGGCTCCAGCGCCGATCGTGCTACGCAGGTGCATCGTGAGGCGCTGAAGCGCGGTACCAGGCAATCGTGCGCTCCAGGCCGTCGCGGAGTGACGTCTTGGCGTAGAAGCCGAACAGCTCTTGCGCGCGCGCAGCATCGAGCTGCCGGCGGGGCTGTCCGTTCGGCATCGAGTCGTCCCAGACGAGCTCTCCGCCGAAGCCGGTCAACTCGGCAACGAGCTCTGCCAGTTCGCGGATCGAGGTCTCGACGCCTGTCCCGAGGTTGACCGGCTCCTCGCCTTCGTACCTGTCGGCGGCAAGGAGCAGGCCCTCGACGCAATCGTCGACGAACAGGAACTCGCGCGTCGGCGATCCGTCACCCCACAGGACGACCTCGTCGGACGCATTCACCATCTTGCGAATCAACGCCGGAATCACGTGCGAGGAGTCGAGGTCGAAGTTGTCGCGCGGCCCGTACAGGTTCGCCGGCAGCAGGTAGATCGTGTCGAGGCCGTACTGCTCGCGGTAGGCCTGGCCTCCGACGAGGATCGTCTTCTTTGCGACGCCGTACGGCGCGTTCGTCTCCTCCGGGTATCCGTTCCAGAGCTCGTCCTCGTTGAACGGCACCGGCGTGAACTTCGGATAGGAGCACACCGTTCCGGCGATCACGAGCTTGCCGACCGCGTGCACCCGTGCCTGCTCGAGCACGTGTGCTCCCATCATCAGATTGGCGTACCAGTAGCGGCCGGGATTGGCACGGTTCGCGCCGATCCCACCGACCTCGGCGGCCAGGTGAAAGACGACGTCCGGCTTCGCGTCGGCGAAGAGACGCTCGGCGTCCTCGAACCGCGTCAGGTCGTAGTCTCGCCGCCGTGCGACGAACACGTCGTCTCCCCGGTGCTCGAAGCCGCTCGACGAGGTGCGAACCGACGAAGCCGCCGCCGCCGGTGACCGTGACCCGGCTCACCGCTGCTCGGCGCGGTCGCCCGACTGCCAGTCGACGCGTCCGATCCACCGCTCCCGGTTCTCCGCGTACCAGCGGATCGTGCGCAGGACGCCCTCCTCCCAGGAGATCTTCGGCGCCCAGCCCGGTCTCGCGGTGCAGCTTCTCGTACCCGACGCGCAGTGCCATCACGTCGGTGACGCCCGGGCGCAGGCGCTTCGCGTCGGTGACGACGTGGCGGTCGGCCGGCCAGTAGCCGTGCTCGGCGCCGGTCGTGAAGATCAGCTCGCACCAGTCGGCCATCGAGATGTTCTCGCCCTGTCCGTAGACGTAGAGATCGCCGGGCACGCCGCGTGCCGCGACCATGAGATGCCCGCGGACCCCGTCGGTCGTGAAGCAGAAGTCGCGCAACGGCTCGAGCGCGCCCAGTTCGACCTCGGGACGGGTCAGCGCCTGCGTGATGATCGTCCCGGTGACATAGCGCGGGTTCTGCCGCGGCCCGTAGTTGTTGAACATGCGGGTGACGACGCCGGGAACGCCGTAGGCGTCGTGGTAGTTCATCGTGAAGAAGTCGGCGGCCACCTTGGCGGTGGCGTAGATCGACTTCGGGTTGATCGGCGAGCGCTCGTGCAGGATCAAGCCGCCCGACTCGTCGAAGTCGTGCTGGTGCGCGACCGACTCGTGCACGTTCCCGTACTCCTCCGACGTGCCGGCCGTGTCGAACTTCTCCAGCTCGACGCCGTAGTCGACGATCGACTGCAGTAGGTTCAGCGTGCCGATCGTGTTCGCCATCACCGTCTCGTAGGGGCGGTGCCAGGACTCGCCGACGTGCGCCTGGGCGCCCAGGTGGAACACGTACGGCTTGTCCGGCGCCTGCGCGAGGTCTCGCATCAGGTAGTCGATCGACGTCTTGTCGGTCAGGTCGGCGAACACGACGCGCAGCCGGCGGCGCAGATGGGCGATGTTGTTCAGCGCCCCGGAGGAGGTGGCGCGCACGAAGGCGATCACGTTCGCGTCGAGATGGACGAGCGCCTCGGTCAGGTGAGAGCCCATGAAACCGTCGGCTCCGGTGACGAGCACGGTTCGGCCGGTGTAGGCATCTCCGAACTCGCTGCGCAGAGCGTCGAGCTCTCCTGCGGACCAGGTCGCTGTATCGTCGCCGAGCACGGATGGAGGGTAATCGTTCACGCGGTCAGGGGGCTGTTCGCAGCGGTCTGCTGACGGGGATCTCCACCGTGGCCGTCAGTGCGTCGGCCGCGGTGCTCGGGATCATTCTCTCGCGCAAGTTTGGGCACGGCGTAAAGACGGACGGCTTCTTCGCCGCCTACGGTGTCTACCTGGCGCTCGTCCTCGTCGCCGGATCACTCCGCGTGATCGTCCTGCCGCAGGTTCGTCGCCGCCCGGGACGACGGCCGGCTCGGGCACGAGGTCGGGGCCTGGTCGGCCGGGCTGGCGCTGCCGCTCGCCATTCTCACGGCGATCGCAATCGCGTGGCCGCACGGGATCGCCGGCGCGCTCGCCGCGAACCACGACACCCGGAGCCAGGCGGCGGCGCTTCTGCCCTGGGTCGTCGTCTCCGCCGTGGCCCAGATCTACGGCGGGCTGGTCGCGAGTGCGCTCGCGGCACTCGACGACTACCAGTGGGCTGCGTTCGGCTTTGCCGTCGGGTCGATCGCCGGGGTCGTGCTGACGCTCGCGTTCGTCGGGCACGGCGTGATCGCCTTCGGCTGGGGCCTCGCCCTGAACGGCGTGCTCTCGCTCGGGATCCCGCTGGCGGCCCTGCTCGCACGCAGCAGCGTGGGGCGCCCCGACGTGGGAGTCTGGGGCCGGCTGCTCGAGTTGGGCGAGGGCGTCTCGCTTCCGTTCGCCCTGCAGGGGCTCTACCTGATCGCGTACCGCTTCGCCTCCGGGCTCGGCCCGGGGCGCGCCACGACCTTCTCGTACGCCTATCTGATCGCGGCCTTTCTCGTGTCGGTCACGGCGGCGTCGATCGCTCTCGTGGCGACCGTGCCGTTTGCCCGCGGCGGCTCGTCGCCGGAGCGCGTCGCGAAGCATGTCGTCGCGAGCTCGTGGCTCTCGCTGGCTCCCGTGGCAGCGGCTGCCGGGGTGTTCGCGCTCGCAGGCGCGACCGTCGCGCGGCATGTGCTCGGGCCGAGCTACGGCGGCGGCACCGGCGCCGAGCTCGGCCGCCTGGTCGTCTATCTCTCGCCGTGGATGGTCGCCTCGGTCGCGGTCACGGTGACCTACCCGCTGATCTTCGTGCGCGGCCGGGCCGGCTGGCTCCCTGCGCTCGCGCTCGGGCGCGCTCGTAGGACAGGTGGTGATCGACTGGGCGCTTCGCGCGGCGTTCCACCTCGGCGGGCTCGCGGCCGGGCTCGCCGTGACGACGGCGCTCGTCCTGACGGTGCTGCTCGCCGCGCTCGGCGCCGTCCGCAAGGTCGTCGTCGGCGTCGGCCTCGCGGCCCTCGTGTGCGGGGGCTCGCCGCGGCCGCCTTCGGCCTCCCACGGCTCGTCATCGGAGCGGTTCCCGCCGCCGCGGTCGGGCTCGTGCTGTACTCCGGCGCCCTCGCGCTCTGGCGGCCTGCGGGCCTGCGCCAGGCGTGGGCGTACCTCCGCACGTTGCAGTAGCGTCCGCCCGGTGTTGAACGTCAAGCAGCTCGTGCGCCGCGCCGGCCGCACCTCGGCGGGCAAGAACCTCATCCACGCCTCCGTCCTGAGCGATCCGGCGACCATGCGCTTCCCGAACGTCGAGCGCTGGCCGGACGGCCTGCACGGGTTCGAGGATCTTGCGTTTCTCTTCTCGTCGAATCAGCTCAACCACGGGGTCGCCTCGCTGCAGTTCGACGAGGCAGCACTCCTCTACCGGCTCGGCCGCAACGCCACCACGGGCCCGATCGCGGAGATCGGGCGCTTCAAGGGCGGCAGCACTTTCATCTTCGCCTCGGCGATGCCGGAAGGCGTCGAGTTGTGGTCGTACGACTTCCACGTCGCGCTACGACCCGACATGCCCGGCGAGCAGCTCGACGTCGAGCTGCGCGAGGCGCTCGACCGCTACGGGCTCGCGCACAAGGTGCATCTGCTCGTCGCCGACTCGCGCACCGCGGTGCCGCCGGACAGCCCGCTCGAGGTTCTGTTCGTCGACGGCGACCACTCCTACGAGGGCGCCAAGGCCGACTTCGACCGGTGGGGCGCCTTCGTGCGGCGAGGCGGCGGCCACCTGCTCTTCCACGACGCGGTCGACACGCGGCGGCTACGGGAACGTCTACCCCGGCGTCGCGCGGTTGATGACCGAGATCGGCGCCGGCTGGGAACGGCAGGCAGGGGCGGGCTCGATCGCCCACTTCATCCGGTCGGCGTGAAGCTCGTCGCGGTCGTTCTCAACTGGAACGGCGGCGACGACACGCTCGCCGCGCTCGCCTCGCTCGGCCCCGTCCAGACGATCTGCGTCGACAACGGCTCGACCGACGGCTCAGACGTCGCCGTCGAGGAGCGTTTCCCGGACGTGGAGCTGATCCGGACGGGAGCGAACCTCGGCTTCGCCGGCGGCAACAACGTCGGCATCCGGCGCGCGCTCGAGCGGGGCGCCGACTGGGTCCTGCTCCTGAACAACGACGCCGTCGCGGAACCAGGCGCTGCCGGAGGCGCTGGAGCGCGCGGCCGGCGCTGCGACGTGACGCAGGCCTGCTCGCCTGCCTGATCCTCGGCGAGGACGGGAGCACGGTGCAGTACGCGGGTGCGTCGTGCCACCCGCGGTTCGGGTACTCCGGTCGCGTCGAGACCACGCCGCCTTCGTCGCCGCGAGACGTGGACCGCGCAGACGGCGCGGCGATCGCGGTCTCTCGGGTGGCTGCCGAACGGGTCGGGCTCCTCGACGAGACGCTCTTCCTCTACGTCGAGGATGTCGACTGGTCACTGCGCATGCGCCAAGCGGGCTTCGCCGTCGTGCTCGTGCCCGACGCTCGCGTCCGCCACAAGGGATCCGCATCAACCGGCGGGCGCGCCTCGACGGTCAATCTCTACTACGACACACGCAACACGATCGTGGTCGATGAACGCCGGGCTCCACTCCCGCCGGGCTTGCGTGGTCTGCGCCGCGCCGTCGTCGTCGGGTCGCATCTCGCGCAGGCTGCCACGCACCCCGCACGGATCGATGCGGCCCGCGCGGTGCTGGCCGGCTGGCGCGATGCTCGCGCCGGGCGCCTCGGTCAGAGAAGCTCGCGGTAGACTGCGTCGGTCGCGCGCGCCGTCGCGTCCCACGAGAACTGCGCCGCGCGCGCGAGTCCGCGCCGCCGCCACTCCTCTGGCGCGTCGAGCACGTCGAGCACCGCGTCCGCGATCGCACGCGTGTCGCTCGGATCGAACAGCCGGGCGGCAGCGCCGACCGTCTCGGGCAGCGCCCCTGCGTTCGACGACGCGACCGGGCAGCCACAGGCCATCGCCTCCAGCGGCGGCAGGCCGAAGCCCTCGTAGAGCGACGGGAACACGACCGCCGACGCGCGCTGCATCAGGCTGACGAGCTCGGCGGCAGGGACCTGGCCGCGCACGTCCACCCCTTCGGGGACGACCGGGAAGTCACCGCCGCCGGTGAGGACGAGCTGGAGCTCGGGCCGCTCGCGGCGCAGAAGGGCGAACGCAGCGAAGAGCCGCTCGTGATTCTTGTGCGGCCAGCGGCGCGCCGGATAGAGCAGGAACGGCTCGCGCTCGTCCGCTCCGGGCTTGAGCGAGGTGTGGTCGAGCCCGAGCGGGATGGTGCGGATTCGCGTCGGATCGAGCCCGAGTCGCGCGACCGCACGCTCGCGTACGAACTCGCTCATCACGATCACGCGGTCCGCGCCGCGCACAGAGCGATGCCAGGCGAGCTTGCGGAAGAGCAGCTCGGCGCGCGGGAACATGGTCGGCAGGTCGAGGTGCTGGACGTCGTGCAGCGTCACGACGCTCGGCGAGAGCGGTGGGATCCGGAGCGTCAGCGGATAGTGAGTCGACATCCGCGCCCCGCAGACGGCGGCGCAACGGCGAGGGGTGAGCGGCCGCGGCGGTCATCGCGAGTAGGCGTTCGACGGTCGTGTGCGCGGTTCGATACTCGCTCGCGGTCTCGGCCGGCAGGCCCTCGGCCGCGTCCGGCGCCACCGGTGGCAGCAGCACGCGGTAGGAGAGCTCGCCCACGCGTCCGAGCCCGCGGAGCAGCTCGCGCACATAGGTCTCGCTGCCGCCCAGCTCGCCGGGCACGAGGGTGAGAAGTGAGATGCCGACCATTCGCTACGGAGAAGTGATGTCGACGGTGGCAGCAGCACTGCCGTTCGTCGTGCGCAGCTTGAGCAGGACACCGCCGAAGGGCGCCGGGCGCCAGAGCCAGCCCGTGGCGGCTGTGGGCAGGGCGCCCGGTTTCGCCTCGAGCACGGTCTTGCCGTCGATCGTCACCGAGCTCGGCCGTGCCGAGGTGAGCACGAGCACCTGGAGCTCGCGTGGGGCGCCGGTCGCCTGCAGGTCGACCTTCGAGCCCTTGGTGTTGGCGGTGAACGTCCCGCCCGTGCTCGATTCGACCTTGGTCGTCCCGGCGCCCGGCGCATAGAGCCAGCCTGCGCGCCCCGGCCGGATCAGGTCGCTCAGGCCCCAGGACGTCTTCCAGATGTTCGCCCGGAGGTTGAACGGGATCGCCGAGCCGCTGCGGAGGTAGAGCGGAAACTGGTTGTCGGGAGTCGGCCGTGTGAACGACGCCGGGCCGCCGACGACCCCGCCTGCATAGAGATCGGCCCATTTCCCCGGCGGCAGATAGACACTCGGGGTCGTTCCGCCGCCGGTCACCGGAGCAGCCAGCAGCCCGTCGCCGACGAGGAACTCGAGCTCGGCGTGCCAGGAGCCCTCGTCCGCCGGGTACGCGAACGCGAGCGGCCGAACGATCGGCACGCCGGTCGTGGAGGCGAGGTGCGACAGGTCGACGAAGTAGGGCACGAGCTCGTAGTGCAGGATCGCCGCGGCGCGAAACGCATCCACCGTCGGCTTGCCGAAGTCCCAGAAGTGACTGCTCGTCCCGATGCCACCGACCTCGAAGACGGGCGAGACCGCACCGAACTGCGCCCAGCGCATAAAGAGCTGCGGCGTCAGGTCTGCGTGGTCGTTCGCGTAGCCGCCGATGTCCGACCCCCACACGGGATAGCCGCTGACTCCGGCGGTGAGCCCGGCGCGGATGGCCACCTGGAGACCTCCATAGGTTCCCGGCTCGTCACCGAGGAAGATCCCCGGGAGCACCGACTGTGTGCCGAGAGAGCCGGTTCGGAAGATCGTGGAGAACTTGTTGCCCCAGACGGCGTGCAGTGCCTCTGCCGCGGCCCGCGCATAGAGGACCGGGTACGCATTCTGGTAGGCGACTCCGCTGCCGGCGTGCAACGTCGTGCGTTCGAGATCGAGGTCGTCGCCGCGATCACCCTTGATCCCCTGGATTCCCAGCGCGAAGACGCGCTTGAGCTTCTTTTCGAAGACCGCCTTCGCGGCCAGCTCGGTGAGGTCGATCTCCGTCGTGTCCCGGCCGCTCCCGAGCAACTGGTTCGGGCTGTAGCCGCTCGGTGGACATTGCGGCAGACGAGCGACGAGCGGCGAGATCCAGATCATCACGTGGAGGCCCTGCGCGCGGAGATCGCGCACCAGCCCGGCCGGATCGGGGAACCGTCTGCCGTCGAACGTGTCGGTGCCCCAGCAGGTCGAGACCTCCCATGGATCGTTGATGTGATCCCACGTCAACGGGATCCCCAACTGGCGGTACTTGGCCGCGTCGGCCAGGATCGTCTTCGAGTTGTTGTCGGCCCAGAGACCGCGCCATTTCTCACCGCCGAACTGGAGCGGCGTGGTCGCGGCAGGCCTGCCCGCGGCGCCCGTATAGGCGGTCATGATCTGGGCCGGCGTGCCGGCGTAGACGTCGTACCGCAGCGTGGGTGCCTTGAAGCAGAGCTCGACGCGGTCCGCAGCCGGCGTCACCGGGCAGAGCGCCGGGCCGGTCGTGCAACCGTCGCTCGAGGTCGCACCGGGAAACGCGAACCGGCCGATCCTCAGGGTCGGCACGAAGACGCCGTAGCCGGCGGTGCTCTGGAAGTACGGCATCGGGAACTCGTTGCCGCAGTGGTACGAGACTTTCAGTGAGACCACGTGCCCGCGCAGGTCGACGAAGTCGCCGCCTTCGCCCGCTCCCAGAAAGTGCTCCTGGGGTGCTGCGGTGAAGCTCTCGAAGACCGCATCGACTCCGGAGGACGGCGCGAAGTCGACGCGAACCTTCGCGCCGCTCGGGCCGTGAGTGACGGTAACGTCGGCATGCCGGCCCGGCTCGTCGGTCGCGACGGTGTACTTCGTCCCGCCGGAGACGTCCTTCGACGAGACGACGTTCGTCACGGTATGGGCCACTCCGCCTGCCAGGTACCCCAAGCGCTGCGCCGGGCCGTTCCCGCTTGCCGTCTCGCTCGTCAGCGTTTTCCCGCCGGACGTGAACGTCAGCCGGAAGGGCTTCTTGCTGACGCTCCACGAGACGGCCGTGGATTGCGCGTTTGCTCCCTTGGAGTGATGCAGCGCGGCGAAGCCGGAGGTCGCCACAACCACGACGGCAAGCACCGCAGCGAGGAGCTTCATTGCACGAGGGCGGAGTAATGAACGCAGCAGGGACACATCGAGGTGTAGGCGACGGCGCGCTGGCTACGGCTCGGGCCACACCTGCCTGGCAGCGAGTGTAGCGAGCATTCCGGGCGGGCCCTGGCGCGAACTCTGGCTCTGTACGGGGCCTCACGGCCGTGCCGGGGCGTCCCGCCTGACGTTTTGCACACAGAGCCGTAATGCCCGCTCTTTACACTCCGGCGGGTGGCGGACGAGACGACAGACGTCGCTGCGCTCTTCGCGCAGCTGAAGGAGGAGCTCCACGCGGCAGGACCGCGTGGCGCGGACGTGCCGCCGGCGCAGGTGCGCCTGTCGATCCGCGACCAGGCCGAGCGGCTCTGGCCGATCTCGGCCGAGCGGCCGATCGTCGGCAAGGGCGGGCCGCTGAAAGCGATCCTGCGGCGGATGATGCGGTGGTACGTCGAGCCTGCGTTCGCCGACCAGCGCGCCTTCAACGACGCCGTGCTGAAGCTGATCGACGACCTCGACGAGCGGCTCCAGCAGCTCGAGCAGAAATGAGAGTCGCCGTCTGCGCGCCGCAGGTGCCGTTCGTGCGCGGCGGGGCGGAGCTGATGGCCGACGATCTCGTCGAGGCGCTGCGCGTTCGCGGGCACGAGGCCGAGCTCGTGACCGATCCCGTTCAAGTGGTACCCGGGCACGCGCGTCCTCGACCAGGCGTTCCTCTGGCGGCTCGTCGACCTGGCCGAGTCCGACGGGCGGCCGATCGACCGCGTGATCGCGACGAAGTTCCCGGCGTACTGCGTGCGCCATCCGAACAAGGTCGCCTGGGTCCTGCACCAGTTCCGGCAGGCCTACGACTACGACCGCACCGAGCTCGGCCAGTTCGACGAATCGCCCGAGGACCGCGCGACCCGCCGTGCAGTCGAGCGGCTCGACGCGGTCTCGCTCGGCGAGGCGCGGCGCGTCTTCGCGACGTCGCAGAACGTCGCCGACCGGCTGCGGCGGTTCAACGGGATCGAGGCGGAGCTGCTGCCGCACCCGCCGCAGTCGCTCGCCTACCGCAGCGCGGAGCCGGAGGGCTTCGTGCTCTCGGTCAACCGGCTCGACCGCGCGAAGCGCATCGACCTGCTGATCGAGGCGGCGAAGCGCGAGCCGGGCCTGCGGATCGTCATCGCCGGCGAAGGGCCCGACCGCGAGCGGCTCGAGCGGCCTCGCTCGGCGTTGAACGGCCAGGTGGAGTTCGCCGGACGCGTCGACGACGAGCGCCTCGCCGACCTCTACGCGCGCTGCCTCGCCGTGTACTACGCGCCGGTCGACGAGGACTTCGGGATGGTCCCGTACGAGGCGTTCCTGTCGGGCAAGCCGGTCGTGACGACGCTCGACGCCGGCGGCCCGCTCGAGGTCGTCCGCGACCGCCAGACCGGCATCGTCGTCGCGCCCGAGGCAGCCGAGATCGCCCAGGCCTGCGCGTACCTCGCAAGCCACCTCGACGAGGCGAAGGCGTGGGGGCGCGCAGGGCACGCGGTCGCCGAGCGCGTCACCTGGGACGCCTGCGTCGACGCGCTTGCTGTCGTGAGGGTCGCCTACTACTCGCCGCTGCCGCCGTCGCGCTCCGGCATCGCCGACTACTCGGCGCTGCTCCTGCCGGCGCTGCGCGAGCGCGTCGACGTCGTCGTCGCCGAGCCGGGCAAGCGCGCGCCCGACGCCGACGTCGCGCTGTACCACATCGGCAACGATCCGGACGCGCACGGCTGGATCGTCGACGCGCTGAACAAGCGACCGGGCGTCGTGGTGCTGCACGAGTACGTGCTGCACCACCTGATCGCCGGGATCACGATCGGCCGCGGCGAACGGGCGCGGCTACCTCGACGCGATGGAGCGCGAGCTCGGCGTCGCCGGCCGGCTGCTCGGCCTCGGCGTGCTCGACAACCTGCTGCCGCTGCTCTGGGAGACCCAGCCCGAGCGGTTCCCGCTCTCCGGGGTCGATCCTCGACCAGCGCACGCGGCCTGATCGTCCACTCGCACTACGTCGGCGAGCGCGCGCGCGCAGCGGGCTACGAGGGGCGGCTCTGGCGGATCCCGCACCCCGCCTGGCCGGTGCCGAGGTCGCGCCGGCGACCGACGTGTCGCGGCGACGCCGCTGATCGGCTGCTTCGGCTTCCTGAACATGAACAAGCGGATCCCGCAGCTGCTCGAGGCCTTTGCGTCGCTGCGTCGCCGGCTGCCCGGCGCGCGGCTGCTGCTCGTCGGCGCCGCCGGGCGAGCGCTTCGACGTCGGGCGGCGGCTCGAGCGGCTCGGCCTCACCGAGGGCGTCGAGCGGCTCGACTACGTGCCCGAGGAGCGCATGTGGTCGCTGATGGCGGCGTGCGACGTGCTCGTCAACCTCCGCTACCCGACGATGGGCGAGACCTCCGGCTCGGTGATCCGCGCGCTCTCGCTCGGCAAGCCGCTCGTCGTCTCGGACGTCGGCTGGTTCGCGGAGCTGCCCGACGACGTCGTCGCTCAAGGTCCCGGTCGACGAGTTCGAGGTCGCCGACGCTCGAGGCGGCGCTCGAGTTCGCGGCCGAGCACGGGCACGCGCTCGGCGCGGCGGCGCGCGAGTACGTCGAGCGCGAGCACGCTCTCGCCGCAGGTCGCCGACGCGTACGTCGCGGCGCTCGAGGTCGCGGCCGGCGGCGACGCGGTCGACGACGCCGTGCTCTGGCGGATCGCCGAGGCCGCCGCCGAGGTCGGGCATCGACGACGTGGCCGAGCTCGCGCCGCGCGGCGCGTCGAGCGGGGATCGTCGAGTGACGAGGCGCGCGCGTGCTCGACGATCCCGCCGTGGGTCGTGGCTCACGGCGATCGTCGTGCTCTCCGCCGTCGCTCCGGATCGTGCTCGCGCGGCGCATCGTCGCGCCGTGGATCATGGTCGACGAGCTCATCTACTCCGAGCTCGCGAAGTCGTTCGCCGCGAACGGGCACTTCCTGCGTGCGCGGCGTGTCGCGAGCACCGGCTACGGCTTCGTCTACCCGATGCTGATCGCGCCGGCCTGGCGGCTCTTCGAGCTCCGTGCCGCAGGCGTACGCGGCCGCGAAGGCGATCAACTCGGTGCGTGATGTCGCTCACGGCGGTCCCGGCCTATCTGCTGGCCGCCGCGTCGTCGCGTCCCCCGCTCGCGCTCGTCGCCGCGGTGCTGACCGTGCGGTGCCGTCGATGCTCTACACGGGCACGCTGATGACCGAGAACGCGTTCTATCCGCTGTTCGTCTCCTGGCCTGCTGCTCGTGCTCGTGCTCGAGCGGCCGACGCGGCGCGCAGTCGCTGCGCTGCTCGCGTTCTCGCTGCTCGCGTTCCTGACGCGGGCGCAGGCCGTCGCGCTCGTCGCCGGCGATCGTCGTGCGCCCCGCTGCTCCTCGGCCTGATCGACGCGCCGCTGGCGCGAGTGTTCGCCGCTGTACGGGTCCTCCTCGGCGCCGCTGCGCGTCGTCGCTCGTCGGCGACCGTGCGCGCGGCCGCTCGCCGCTCACGCTGCTCGGCGCCTATCGCGCGCACGACCGGAGCTCGCACTACGAGCTCGGGAGCATCCTGCGCTGGCTCGTCTAGCACGTCGCCGAGCTCGATCTCTACCTCGGCGTGATCCCGTTCGCGGCGCTGCTCGCGCTCTGGCTGCGGCCGCGCGCGCTGCACGCCGGCCGGGCGCGCGTTCGCCGCCGCATCGCTGCCGGTCTCGTGCTCCTGATCGCTCGAGGTCGCCGCTTCGCCGCCAGCCGCCGAGCGCAGCGGATCGAGGAGCGCAACATGTTCTACGTCGCGCCGTTCGCTCTTCATCGCGCTCTCGCTGGTCGGGTCGAGCGCGGCCTCGCCGCGCCCGCGGCGCGGCGGCGTCTGCCGCGGTCGATCGCGGCCGCTGCTGCTCGGCGGTCGTCCCGTTCGACCGGTCTCATCAACGGCAACGCGCACGCTCGGACACGTTCGCGCTGCTCCCGCTGGTGGTGGCTGCACGACCACTCGTGACGACGCTCGACGAGGTCGGCTCGATCGTGCTCGCGGTCGCGATCTGCTTCGCGCTGCTGCTCCTGCTGATCCGGCGCGGTTCGCTCGTGCTGCCGCTGCTCGTCGTTCGCGCTCTTCGCCGCCGCACTCTGGCCGATCGAGGCGAATCAGCACGGCGGCATCCAGCATCGCGTCCGTCGGCTCCCTGTTCGGCGGCATCTCGTCGCCGACACCGCGACTGGATCGACCGACGCCGTCGGGCACGACGCGGACGTCTCGGTCCTGTTCGACTCGCGGACGATGGACAAGTTCACCGTCTGGACGAACGAGTTCTTCAACCGCAGCGTTCACGCGCGTCTACGACCTCGGCGGCTCCGACGCCCGGCGGCTTGCCCGAGACGCCCGTCAAGATCGACCCGATGACGGGGCGCGTCTCGGGATCACGGGCGCACGTACGTGCTCACGTCGCGACGCGCTGCAGCTCGACGAGCCGGCCGTCGTCGGCAAGGTCGTCGCCTCCAGAACCCGGCACGGGCTCACCTGCGTCCGGTCGACGGGCCGCTCGTGCGTGCAGACGCACGTGCGACCGGCCTCTACCGGGATCTCGTGGTCCGGGCCGCAGGCCACGGCTACACGCGCTATCGCTGCACGGGCGGCACGCCTGCTCGCGTCGGTTCCAGAGCGACCCGAATCTGTTCCAGGCCGACCAGATCGTCACCGCGACGAGCGGCGGCACGGTGTCGGCGTCGCGCACGTCCCGCTCGGCGACGCGAGCGCACGATCCGGTCCCGCTCACGCCCGACGCAGGCCGCGCTGCATCGGTCCGCTTCGCGGTCGCGCCGACGTCGCGCAGCCGGCGGTCGTCGAACCGGCGAGCACCGACACCCGGCTGCTCGGCGTGCGGTTCCTGCGATTCGACCTCCACCATGAGGATCGCATTCGACGTCAGCCCGCTGTCGCACGAGCGGACCGGGCGTCGAACAACTACATCCGCGGGCTCGCTCGCGCGGCCTCGCCGAGGTCGCGGCCGACTCGGCCACGAGATCGTCGCGTTCGCGCCGACCTCGCCTGCCGGGCGCCGCGCGCATCCCCGAGGCGCTCGCCGGCATCGACGTCGAGTTGAAGCTCGTGACGCTTCCCGGCGCGCACGGCTGGCGGCACGCGCCTGGTCGATGCGCCGGCCACCCGCCGGCCGAGCGGTTCCTCGGGCGCGTTCGACGCGCTGCACTTCACCGACTGGATGTATCCGCCGCAGCGAGCGCGGCGTGCGCGCGACGACGATCCACGATCTCGTGCCCGCTCCATCATCCGGAGTGGACGACCGGCCGGACCCGACTCGATGCACGCCGGAAGTACCGCAACGCGGCGCAGACCTGCGACGTCGATCTTCGCCAACTCGGCGTTCACGGCGCGACGACGTCGCGCGCACGCTCGGCTTCCCGCGCGACCGGGTCCTGGTCGCGCATCCGGGCATCGCGCGCCGAGTTCACCGCCGAGGGCGAGGCGGCCGATCTCGGAGGCGCCCTACGTGCTCACGGTGGCGACGCTCGAGCCGCGCAAGAACCTGGGCACGCTCGTGCGACGCGTTTGCGCTGCTCGCCGACACGGGGCTGTCGCTGGTCGTTGCCGGCGGCCAGGGTTGGGGCGAGCAGCCCGCAGCTCGACCGGCCCGGGGTCGTCCGGCTCGGCCGGGTGAGCGACGACGAGCTCGCGCGGCTCTACCGCGGGGCAGCAGTCGTCGCCTATCCGTCGCGCTTCGAGGGCTTCGGCATGCCGATCACCGAGGCGATGGCGCTCGGGCGCCCCGGTCGTCGCGTCCTCGCACCCGTCGCTCGACGAGGCTGCGGGCACGGCGGCTCTGCGGGCCGACCCGGAGAGTCCGGAGGCGCTCGCGCGCGGCGGTGCGTGAGGCGCTCGCCCGGCGCGACGAGCTGCGTGCGGCGGGGCTCGAGCACGCCGGCGCGTTCTCGTGGCGGCGGGCCGGCGAGATCTTCCTCGAGGGGTATCAGCGATTCGCGTAGCGCTCGACACGACGCCGCTTCGGCAGACACGCGCGGGCACGGCGCGCTATGTGCGCGGGCTGCTCGATCACCTGGAGGTGGTCGAGGTGCGCGTATCCCGGCGACATCGCGGGCGCGAACGGTCGCCGCCGACGTGCTCTGGTATCCGCGCCTGCGCGCCGAGCGCCGACGTGCTGCATTGCCCGACCTTCCGCGGCCCTTTTCGCGCCGCCCAGCCTCTTGTCGTCACCGTGCACGACCTCGCTGTGCTGCGCCATCCGGAGTGGTTCAACCGCTGGACACGCACCTACTCGCGCGTCGCCGTGCCGCGGGTCGTAGCGGCTGCGCATCGTGTGATCGCGGTCTCCGAGTTCACGAAGCGCGAGCTCGGCTCGCTCCTCGGAACCGACGCCGCGAAGATCAGAGTCGTGCCGAACGCGGTCGAGGATGTCTTCTCACCCGAGGGGCCGCGCGCCGAGGGCGATTACGTGCTCGCCGTCGGAACGCTCGAGCCGCGGAAGAATCTCGCGCGGATCGCGCAGGCGGTGGACGGCGAGCTCCGCGTGGTCGGCGCGCGGGGCTGGGGCGGGGTCGAGCCTCCGCGCGACGTCACCTGGCTCGGCGACATCTCGGACGAGGACCTGGCCGCGCCACTACCGCGGTGCGCGGTGCCTCGTCTACGCCTCGCTCTACGAGGGCTTCGGGATTCCCGTGGCGGAGGCGCTCGCCTGCGGCTGCCCGGTGGTGACGAGTCGCGATTCGGCGATGGACGAGTTCGCCGGAAGCGCCGCGACCTATGTCGACCCGCGAGGACATCGCGTCGATTCGGGCGGGCATCGAGCAGGCCAGCCGGCCCGAGCCGCGCCGCGGGCCGACGTGGGCCGACGTCGCAGCCGCGGACCCGCGCGGTCTACGCAGGAGCATCGCGTGATCGTTCTCGACGCGGACGTGCTCGGCCGCAACCGAACCGGTGAGGAGACCTATCTGCTGAACCTGCTGCGGCGTCTGCCGCTCGCCGCGCCGGACCTGCGCTTCGCCGCCGTCACCCGGCATCCCGAGCTCGTGCCCGACGGGGTCGAGCCGCTTCGTACTTCAGGCGCATTCGCAGGAGCTGCGCATGTCCTGGTCGCTGCCGCGGCTTCTGCGCCGTTTGCGGCCGGAGCTCGGCCATTTCCAGCATGCTCTGCCGCTCGGCTTCGGCGGGCCGAGCGTCGTGACGCTGCACGACCTGCACTTCGAGCGCGACCCGAGCGTGATGAGCCGGCGTCGACCGGTTGACCTTCAAGGCGGTCGTGCCCCGGGCCGCGAGGCGCGCCGACCAGGTGATCGCTGTCTCCGAACGCACGAAGCGCGATGCGATCGCGCTGTACGGCACTCGGCCGGAGAAGATCACCGTCATCCCGCACGGCGTCGACCCGGCTGTTCTCGCCGGGCGACGGTTCGCACGGCGGCTATCTGCTCTTCGTCGGTGCCGTCCAGGCGCGCAAGAGACCCGCTCGCCGCGCCGCGGCTGCAGCGGCGGTCGGGCTGCCGCTTCGTCGTCGCAGGTCCCGGAGAAGGAGCCGGGCCTCGCGCGCGAGCTGCGCTCACGAGGCGCCGACGTGCGCGGCTGCGGTCGATCAGCCGGAGCTCGTCGAGCTCTATCGCGGCGCAGCTGCGGTTCTCCTGCCGTCGCGGTACGAGGGGTTCGGCCTGCCGGTGCTCGAGGCGATGGCGAGCGGCATGCCGGTCGTGCTCTCGGCCGACGCTGCGCTGCGCGAGGTCGCGGGCGACGCCGGCGTGTATGCCGACGACGGCGACTTCGCCGGCGCGGTCCGGCGCGCGCTCGCCGACCGCCCGCGGTTCGTGCTCGCCGGCCTCGAACGCGCCGGGCGCTTCTCCTGGGACGGACGGCTCGTCTGACCGTCGAGGTCTACCGGAAGGCGCTCGGGTGAAGGTCGCCGCCGTCGTCGTCTCGCACGGTCATCCGCACGAGCTCGAGCAGTCGCTGCCCGCGCTACGCGACGCAGGTCGACGAGCTCGTCGTGATCGCGAACATTCCCGGCTCGGTGCCGCCGGGCGTCGAGGCCCTGCACAACGCCAGGCCGCTCGGATTCGGCGCGAACGTGAACCTCGGCGTCGCGCGCACGACGGCCGACCTCGTGGTGAGCGCGAACCCCGACGCGGTGCCGCGCCGGGCGCGGTCGCGGCGCTCCGCGGCGTTCATGATCGAGCACCCGCGGTGCGGGATCGCCGGGCCGCGCATGGTGTTCCCCGACGGCACGTGGCAGCCCTCGCGGCGGCGCTTTCCGACGGTCGCCGGCACGATCGTCCGGCGCACGCCGCTGCGGCTGGTCGTGCCCCAGCGGCATCACTTCCACCTCGACGAGTCTCCGCCCGATGACCCGGTCGAGGCCGACTGGATGCTCGGTGGCTTCCTGATGCTCCGGCGCACGCATGCTCCGGGAGCTCGGCGGGTTCGACGAGGGCTTCCGGCTCTACGGCGAGGACATCGATCTCGCCTATCGCGCGCGCGGTGCCGGCTGGGAGCGCTGGTACGTGCCGCAGGCGGTCGTGCGGCACGAGCACAAGGCAGAGACCGACAAGAACTGGCTGACCCGCCGCACCCTGTGGCACTGGGCCGGCATCGCGCGCTTCGTGCGCAAGCATCCCGAGACACTGCGGTCGCGCTGAGCCGATCCGGAGCGGATCACCGCTTCGGTTCGAACGAGAAGCCGACCTGCGCGCCGAGATGACGGTTGTCGCCGACCCCGTAGTCGAGCGGGCTGAAGGTCGGAGACGCGGTGACCTGCACCGCGACCGGTGGAACGACCGTGAATTTGGTCGACTTCTCGGTGCAGTTCGGCAGCACGAAGCGCACCGTCCGCTGTGCGTGGGCAACGACTGGCGCGTGCTGCTGATCGAGCGCAACCGGGCCGACGCGCACCACGATGTGGGCGCGGGGAGCGGTCGAGGAACAGAATCCCTTGCGCCCGACGACCACGGTCAGCGTTCCCGGTGTCCGTTCCGGGCCGAAGTAGGCGAAGCGGCCCGCGGCCGTGCCTGTCGCTTCGGGCGCAGAGATCCAACCGTCGTTCGAGACGCCGTAGACGGACTTCCGCAGCGCCCAGGGGTGGTGCACGATGCGACGCAGCGTCAGGCCCGGCCTGCGCGCGACGACGGGACCGATGAGATCGACATCGTTCGTCGTGAGGGCGTAGTCGAGGCCCGGGTCGCTCGTCAGTGTCCCGTACCTGTTCTCCAGGTCGGGGGTGACGGTGCCTCCGGGGCCCGGCGCCGACCCGTCGAGCGACCAGATGTTCTTCAGCGACCGGTTCCAGAACTCGAGCATGTCGATTCCGAGCGCGTCGCCCGACGAGATGTTCTGTCCGATGAACGTCGTCGGCGCCCGTCCGGTCGCACGGTCGATCCAGTCGAGCGGCTTCGGGAGCCCGTCTGCGTACGCCTTCGACCCACTCGCCGATCCGTTTGCGCTCGTGATCTCGGCGGTGAGCATCCACGTGACCGTTACCGCGGCCAGGAGCACGATCACCACTTTCCGTGTGCGCGCCGAGACGCGCGGTGCGTGGATGACGAGCAGTACGACGAGCAGCACGGCACACGCGACCCCGAGCCCGATGCGGATCGTCGGCTGGTTCCAGTGCCACGAGCGGTTCGCCATGGTGGCAATGCCGTAGCCCGGAGCTTCGAAGTACGGGTAGTCGAGCTGGTAGCCGTAGTAGATGACGAGCCAGGTGGTGAACGCAAAGGCAGCAAGCGTCCCGGGAAGCCAACGCTTGTGTGAGCAGAGCCAGACGACCGTTCCTACGAGGAGCAGTGGGCTGAGGTAGATCAGGTTGCGCTCTTCGACGCGCGTCGCGAACACCGTGGAGAGATAGGCTGCCTTCACGGCGGTGTACGTCCAGACGGTGACGATCGCGGCGGCGGTGAAGGCTGCGAACGCCCGCCAGTGCGGGTCGTGACGCCGCTCGGGAATCCAGAGCGAGGCCAGCCCGCCGACCAACGGAAACAGTCCCAGGCCGAGTGCGAGCGCCTCGGTCGCCTGCATGCCGAGCGACCACATGCGTCCCCGCCACGACGTCGTCACCGTGTGCCACTGCGAGGCATGAGGGCCGGCGAGGCGGTTCAGCACGAGCAACGCCGCCACCAGCACCAACGCTGCCGCGATGTGGTCGAGCACGCTCCAGCCTCGTCTCAGCCGCTGGCCACGCGGTCCGACGACCCAGAGCACCGCCGCCGCGAGCGCGAACGCGGCGGGCAGAGTGATGAGCTCGCTCCGCACCTGGGTCGCAACGACGTTCAGCACGATCGCTGCGCTGATCCACCAGCGGCCGCCGCCCGCGAGCGCGCGAATCGAAACCCAGGCGCAGAGCACGAACGTCGGATACGCGAGCACCTCCGGCAGAAGAAAGCCCGCGTAGAAGAAGGCGCTGGTGCACAGGACCGCAAGCCCTGCGATCGCGGCGGCGCGGGTCGACACCATCGTGCGGGCGAGCAGATAGGTCGGTATGGCGGCGAGCGCCATCACGAACGTGTTGGCGTACTTGATCGCGGTGTAGGCGGCGCTCACCGAATGCAGCCACCAGAACGGGGCAATCAGGAACGCGTACAGCGACTTGAATCCGATCGGCTCGCCTCGCCGGGCTGCGTGGCCGGTGGCCGCGATCGCACGGGAGATCTGCGCCCACTCGAACTCGTCGGTGGAGATCGTAGGTGTCCGCCTGGTCGATGCCTCCCAGAGGAGCAGCGAGAGGAGCGCGAGCGCGGCGATCGCGAACGGCAGGACCGCGAGGTAGCGGTCGAGAAACGACCGCTTGCCCGGTTCTGGTGAGCTCACTCGGCTTCTGCTCCGAGCACGACACGAGGATCGAGGTCGATCTCGCGTCGCACGAACCGGCACTCGACCCCGGCGGCGGTGCACGCGCTGACGATCGAGTCGAGTCGCTCTCGGCCGGCGTCGGGGATCGTCACGAGCACGATGTCGGGCGCGAACCGGTCGAGGAGCCTCGGGAGCTCGTGTGTGCCCCCGATCACAGCCACGCCGTGCACGCGCCGCCGCCGTAGCTTCGGGTTGTCGTCGATGAGGCCCACGACGCGCTCGCCCGCCGTCTCGCGGAGCTCGCGCATCAAGCTGCGGCCCGTCCGGCCTGCGCCGACGATGATCGTGCGCCGGCCCGTGCGGCTGCGGTAGGACCGCATGCCGGTGACGATCGTGCGCTCCGCCAGGCGTGAGGCCCCGACCGCCGCCGTGCAGAGGAGCGCATCGACGACGAAGAACGATCGGGAAAAGTCGCCCATCGTCCGGGTCAGTGCGATGTAGGCGAGTGTCACGATCTCGGAGACGGCCACCGCGGACGCGATCGCCGCGATATCGCGGCTCGAGGCGAAGCGCCAGATCGATCGGTAGAGGCCGAACGGGACGAACGCGAGATACCGGGCGGCGATCAGGATCGGGAGCGTCACCTCGGCGATATGGCGCTGGTTGATCGTGCCGGGCCAGCCGAATCGCACGAGGTACGCCGCTGCGAAGGCGCCCGTGATCAGCACGAAGTCGACGGCGACCTCGACGAGCCTGCGCGAGTGGACGGCAAATGCATTGAGCGGAGCCGCGTCCTCGCCCGGCGAGACGCGGCGCTCCACGTCGGCGAGGAAGCTCGCGAACTGCACGAGCAGGAAGAACGTGACGAGCATCCCGACGAGCGCAAGTTTCTGGTCGTCGAGCACGTTGTAGGCGAGGCTCGTGCCGCCGAGCGCCGTGGCGATCAGCGCGAGGAGCAGCACGGCGTACTTCTCGGAGAGCCCGAACCGGACGAGGCGATGCGAGCTGTGATCGCGCCCGCCCTGGTAGACCGGCCGCCCTTCCAGAAGGCGCACGATCGTCACGAGCGTCGTGTCGAGGATCGGCACCGCCAGCACGAGGATGGGGAGCAGGAACGTCGCGACCGTCGTTCCCGCCACTTTCCAGCTCGCCGACAGGCCGAGAGCGGCCAGTGTGAACCCGAGGACCTGCGAGCCGGAGTCGCCCATGAAGACGAGCGCCTTGCGATGAGGACGGAGGTTGAACGGCAGGAAGCCACAGCAGGCGAGAGCGCCGGCGAGCGACAGGACGAGCACCGCGTCGTTCGGGTGGACGGTGACCGCGTCGATCGCGAAGAAGCCGAAGGCGATTGCGGCGAGCGTCGCAGCGAGCCCGTCCATGTTGTCGAGCAGGTTGAACGCATTCGTCATCCCGACCAGCCAGAGGAGGGCGACCACCGTGGCGACGACCTCGGAGTGGATGATCTGGACATCGGTGCCGGTGGCGAGCACGAGCCCGGCGGCGGCGAACTGCACCGCGAGCTTCGCGAGTGGGGGCAGTGCGTGGATGTCGTCGATCAGCCCGGCGGCGAAGAGGAGGACGATGCCGGCGTAGATGCCGCCGAGCTCCCTCGTGAGCGGGATCGCGTTCACAGCCACCGCCAGCCAGAGGCCGACCGTGATTCCGAGGAAGATGCCGACCCCGCCGAAGAGCGGTGTGGCGCTCTCGTGCCAACGGTCGGCCGACGGTGCGGCGACCAGGCGCCGCGCGAACGGCCAGCGGAGCAGCAGGTACACCGTCAGCGCTGAAGCGGGGAGGGCGGCAGCCGCCGTGAGGGTGCTCACGCGACGCGAGGGTAGTGGAGCGGTGTTAGGGCTGTGTTTGCCCGCACAATCCGTCCCTACACTAGTCCGCGACGATGACGGTCTACGCCGATCTGCTTCGCTACCGCGAGCTCTTCGCGAACCTGTTTCGCCGGGACTTCCAGGCGAAGTACAAGGGCTCGCTGCTCGGCGTCCTCTGGTCGCTCCTCAACCCGCTCGTCCTGCTCGGCGTCTACCTGGTCGTCTTCGGGCTGATCTTCCCGAACAAGAGCATCTCCCACTACCCCGTGTACCTGCTGGCGGGGCTCGCCTGCTGGATCTTCTTCTCGGTCTCACTGCAATCGGCCTCGCGCTCCATGGTCGACAGCGCGGAGCTGATCCGGAAGGTGCGCTTTCCCCGCCAGCTCGTCGCGTTCTCGATGGTCGCGACGCAGGCAGTCACGTTCGGCGTGATGCTCGTGATCCTGATCGTGCTCTCGCTGGTGTTCATTCCGGAGGGCCGCACGACAGTGTGGGTCGCGATCCCGCTGGCCGTCGTCTTCGCCGGGCTGGTTGCGGGGCTTGCGTTGATCGTCGCGTGCCTCAACGTGCTCTTCCGCGACATCGAGCATGTCCTCACGGCGGCGCTCCTGCCGTGGTTCTTCCTCACGCCGATCCTCTGGAATGCCGCCTCGCCGCCCGACAAGGCGAAGAGCCACCCGATGCTGGTCGAGGTGCTGCGCTGGGGCAATCCGATCGCCCCGCCGATCGCCGCCGTGCGGGATGCGATCTGGTCGGGGAGTCTGCCGGGCGCGGCCGAGGTGATCTATCTCGTGGTCGCCGCCGCGCTCGCACTCGTGCTCGGCGCCGTCGTGTTCATGAGGGTCGACGACCGGATTGCGGTCGAACTTTGAGCACGATCCGGCCGTCGTAGACCCAGGGCTCGCTGCGCGGTGCGGCGAACGCCGGTAGCCCGGCGACATCGTCGAGCCGGTCGAGCTCGATGCCGGGCAGCACCGACGGGCAGAGGAGCGGGGCTCCGAACCCGGGGACCCGACCAGGGCCCGGCGCGTAGCCCGCGAGCACGTGGGGCCGACGGCGTCCCTCCCAGGCAATCGCACCTGCGACGACGGCGAAGCCTTCGGCGTGGGCGGCCCGCACGCGCTCCTGCCAGTCGGGGGCCGGCTCGACGCCGGCGGGCAGCTCGGCCCTCGGCTCGCCGGGGCGTTCGCCCACCAGCACGTCCTGCACGAGCATCGGGCTGCCGAGCTCCGAGAACCACGCTCGGTTCTCGGCGACCATGTCGAAGGCGAGCCGGTAGGGACCGGGCGGGATCGGGGCGCGCACCGGCGCCTCGACGGCGCCCCGCTCGCCGGGCTCGAGCCCGGGCGCGGCCGTCCGCTGACCGTCCCAGACGATCGGATTGTCGCGATCGTCGAGCCAGTGGTAGGCGAGGTTGACCCCGGCGCGCCAGGCGATCGTGCCGGCGTTCTCCAGCTCGACGCGCACCTCCGCGACGGCGCCCGCATGGGGAACGATCTCCGGAGAAGCGCCCCAGCGGACGGCGAGTGGCCCTTTCGACACGGCGGCTAGCCTAACCCTCGATGGAGCCGCTTCTCGTGAGGGCCGCCAGGCGTGAGCCGGTCGAGCGCACTCCTGTCTGGTTCATGCGCCAGGCGGGCCGGTCGTTGCCGGAATATCGGGCGATTCGCGAGCGCCACTCGTTCTGGGAGGTTGCGGGCACGCCCGAGCTGTGCGCCGAGGTGACGTTGCAACCGGTGCGCAGGCACGGCGTCGACGCGGCCGTCATGTTCGCCGACATCATGACCCCGGTCGTGGGGATGGGCCTCCACGTCGACCTCGTCGAAGGGGTCGGTCCGGTCGTCGAGCGGCCGGTTCGGACACTCGCCGACGTCGAGGCCCTCCGGCTGCCCGACCCCGACGAGGCGTTCGCGCCCCTGCTCGAGGCGATCCGCCTCGTCCGCGCGGAGCTGGGAGACGAGCAGGCCGTGGTCGGATTCTGCGGCGGTCCGTTCACGGTCGCCGGCTATCTCGTCGAGGGCAGGCCGTCACGGGAGTTCGCCCTCGTGAAGGCGCTGATGTACGCGGAGCCGGTGGTCTGGCAGGCCCTGATGGAGAAGCTCGCCGACTGTTTCGCGTCCTACCTTGCAGCGCAGGTGCGTGCCGGCGCCGACGTCGTGCAGCTCTTCGACTCCTGGGTCGGGGCCCTGTCGCCGGCCGACTACGAGGAGTTCGTCGCACCGTGGTCGGCCCGGATTCTGGCCGCCGCCGGCGCGCCGACGATCCACTTCGGCACGGGCGCCTCGACCCTGCTGCCTGCGCTGGCGCGGACGGGCGGGGACGTGATCGGGCTCGACTGGCGGATCGGCCTCGACGACGGCTGGGCGATCGTCGGGCCTGGGCACGGCGTCCAGGGGAATCTCGACCCGGCGGTGCTGCTCGGGCCGTGGGAGCGCGTCGAGTCGGCGGCGCGGGATGTGCTCGCGCGCGCGGGCGGACGTCCGGGCCACATCTTCAACCTCGGGCACGGCGTGCTGCCGGGCACGGATCCGGATGCGCTGTCGCGGCTGGTCGCGCTGGTGCAGGAGTCCACCGTCGAGGCAGCCGTCTGACCCCCGACCTGCCGGCGGCGGAGCTCGAGGCGGTCTTCGGGACTGCGGCCCCGCCGGAGGAGGTGCACGATCTCCGCGGCAAGCGGTTCGCTTCGACGATGGGCGTCTGGCGCGTGATCTCGGCTGGTCGCGCACACGTGCTCAAGCACCTCGCGCTCGGCGCCGGTGGGACGAGAACCTGGCCGTCCGACGCCGAGATCGACTCACCGCACTACTGGCGGCGCGAGGTCGACGTCTACGAGCACGGACTGCCTCACGGAGTGCCGTTCCGGCTGCCGGCGAGCACGGTGTTCGAGCGCGGCGACGGTTCGGTCGCGCTGTGGCTCGAGGATGTCGGCGACCCGGAGCCGTGGCCCTACGCGGATCTCGCCGACGTCGCCCGCCGGCTCGCCGCCATGCCGGGCGTGGCGGGCGGCCCGCGGTGGTTTGCGCGCGACTGGCTGCCTCGGTATCTGGATCTGCGCGCGTTTCGCTTCGATCCCGGCTCCCTGTTCTGGCAGCGGCGTGACGAGATCGTCGCGCGCGTCGAGGCAGGGCCGAGCGTGCTCGTGCACAACGACTTCCATCCCGGGAACATCTTCCGGCCGGGCGGCGATCCGGTCGTGATCGACTGGGCGTTCTGCGGCGTCGGTGTGCCCGGCGCCGACGCAGGTGTGCTCGCGGGCGACGTGCTCTTCGACGGGTTCTACGCCGTCGAGGAAGCCGAGCACGTGATCGATCTCATCTGGGACGCCTACTCCGGAGCGCTCGATCCCACGCTCGTGCCCGAGGCCGAATACTGCTTCTTCGTGGGCAATGCCCTGCGCTACGGCTGGGCGCCGGCGATCAGCGAGCACTTCGCCGACGTCTACGCCGCGCTCGCCTCGGCGGCGGCTGCTCGGCTACCGTCCTTTGCGTGAGCGAGACCGCGGTGATCCTGATGGCCTACGGGTCGCCCGAGCGGGTCGCGGACGTCCCCGCGTACTACGCGGACATCCGTGGCGGCCGCCCGATCTCGCCCGAGAACCTGGAGGATCTCGTCGCCCGGTATCGCAGGCTCGGGATCGAGAGCTCGAACCCGCTCAATGCGATCACGGAGGCGACGCGTGCGGCGCTCGAGCAGGAGCTCGGCGTGCCTGTCCACACCGGCATGAAGCACTGGGACCCGAGGATCGCCGACGCGGCGGAGGCAGCCCTGTCGGCAGGCGCCTCACGGCTCGTCGGTCTCGTGCTCGCACCCCACTACAGCCGGCTCTCGATCGCCGGCTATCGGCGGCTGCTCGACGAAGCGGTTGCCGACCGGGCGACGGTGATCTTCGTCGAGAGCTGGCACGACGATCCCGGGCTGGTCGCGTTCCTGGCCGACCGAATTCGCGACACGGATGCTCACGTGGTCTTCACCGCCCACTCACTTCCCGCGCGCATCCTCGACGAAGGTGACCCCTACCAGGAGCAGCTCCTGGAGACCGCCCGGCTCGTCGCCGACAGCGCGGGTGTCGAAGACTGGTCGTTCTCGTATCAGAGCGAGTCTCCGACCGGCGAGCCGTGGCTCGGCCCGGACATCCTCGACCATCTCGAGGAGCTGAGCGGGCGCGGCGTGGCCGACGTGCTCGTCTGTCCCATCGGGTTCGTGTCCGATCATCTCGAGATCCGCTGGGACATCGACACCGAGGCGCAGGACAAGGCGCGCGAGCTGGGGCTGCACCTCGACCGGATCGAGATGCCGAACGACGACCCGCGCTTCGTCCATGCCCTGGCGGAGATCGTGCGCGGCGCCTTGGCGGCGGTCGCCGTATGAGCGAGTCGGGCCGGATCGTCGTCGACCGGGTGTCGCGGAGCTTCCGGGTCTATCCGAAGGCGCAGCGGACGCTCAAGGACGTCTTCGTCTCGCGCGGGCGGCTCGGCGTGCGCGAGGTGCAAGCGCTCCGCGATGTCTCGCTCACGGTCGAGCCGGGCGATGCCGTCGGGCTCGTCGGGCGCAACGGCTCCGGGAAGACGACGTTGCTGCGTGTCATCTCGGGGATCATCAAGCCGTCGTCAGGCCGTGTCGAGGCCGGTGGTCGCATCGCGTCGCTGCTCGAGCTCGGCGCCGGCTTCCATCCCGATTTCAGCGGGCGCGAGAACGTCTACCTCAACGGCTCGATCCACGGCCTGCCGCGTGCGCGGGTTCGCGAGGTGATGGACGAGATCGTCGCGTTCGCCGAGCTCGAGAAGTTCATCGACCTCCCCGTGCGCACCTACTCGTCCGGCATGTTCATGCGGCTCGGGTTCTCGGTCGCGGCGCACATCCAGTCCGACGTGCTGCTCCTCGACGAGGTGTTCGCCGTCGGCGACGAGCAGTTCCAGCGGAAGTGCTTCGGCAAGATCGCCGAGTTCAAGAACCGCGGCGGAACGATCCTGTTCGTCTCGCACGACGCCCAGGCGGTCGAGCGGCTCTGCGATCGCGCCGTGCTCCTGCGGCAGGGCGAGGTTGCATTCGACGGCGACACGCGCGAGGCGATCGGCGCGTACCGCCGGCTGCTCGCCGCCGACGCCAACCCTGACGAGCTCGGCGCGGGCCTGCGCGAGTGGGGGAGCGGCGAGGCGCGGATCGTGTCGGCGCAGCTGCTCGACGACGACGGCGAGGAGCGCACGCAGTTCGCGGCCGGGGAGCCCGTCACGGTTCGGCTCGTCGTCGTGGCCGAGCCGGGGCTCGCCGCGCCGCGGGTCTCGGTGGAGCTGCGCGACGACGGCGGCCTCGTCCTGGGGACTGCAGCGCAGGAGACGCGGGAGCTCGGCTGGTCGCCGGACGGCGGCGAGCGCGAGCTGCGGTTCCGGCTCGGTCGCCTGCCGCTGGCCGACGGGCGGTTCCATCTGCGCTTCGCGCTGGTCGACGGCGAGACCGGCGGTCTCCTGCACACGCTCGACGACGCCCTGCGGTTCTTCGTCTTTCCGAGCGGCGACGAGACCGGCGTCGTCCTCCTCGACGGCGAGTGGTCGTTGCAGGAAATCGGCGAAGGCGCGCCAACTTCGCGGACGTGAGCACTCGATCCTGCCCAGACTGGCCGGCGCTGATGGAGATCGCACCCGAACTGCAGTTCCGCCACTACACGCTGGGCGAGGTGCAGATTCCCGTCGACGCTTTCGTCCAGCTCGAGGGGCTCTCGTCCGACACCGTCGCGGTCTGCTGCGATCTCGACTCGCACGTCTTCAATCCGGAGCACACCGATCCACGCATCGTCGAGGCGCTGCGCGGGACGCACTGGATCGACGTGCACGAGTTCCCACGGCCTCGCTAGCCCGCCCGGGTATCGTCTTCGGGCGATGACGACCGTCGTCGTCCCCTTCCGCAGCAGTGACCCGAAGCGCCGCCTCGCGGCGTTGTCCGAGCGCGGCCGGCTGCGCCTGGCCGAGGCGATGCTGGCGGACGTCCTTGCTGCCGCCGTCGGGGTCGGGGCCGGTGCTCGTCGTTTCGCCGCAGGCGATGACGCTGCCGGAGGGCGCGACCCATGTTCCCGATCCGCACCGCGGCCAGGGCGCCGCCGTGCGCGCGGCTCTCGACGCGGCCACGGCCACGGGACTGCCCGCTCCGTTTCTGGTCGTCAACGCAGATCTGCCCTGCGCGACCACCCGCGACCTGCTCGCGCTCGTCGGCGCCATGCCCGACGGCGGGCTTGCGCTCGTCGCAGCCGCGGACGGCACGACGAACGCGCTCGCACTCGCCGACGAGCGCCTCTTCGAGCCGGTCTACGGCCCGGGCAGCGCCGAGCGGTTCGCGAACGCTGGCGGAGTCGCGGCGGCTGGACTCGCCGAATCTCATGGATGACGTGGACACGCCCGACGATCTCGCGCGGCTCGGTGCTCGGCTCGGAGCGCACACCCGGCGTGTGCTCGCCGCGCTTCGACTCGAGACCGCAGCGTGAAGGTTGCCGTCCTCTCGGGCGGCGTCGGCGGCGCGCGGTTCCTGCGCGGGGTCGTGGGTGTCGTCGAACCAGGCAACGTTTCCATCATAGGCAACATCGCGGACGACATCGAGGTGCTCGGGCTGCAGGTCTCGCCCGATCTCGACAGCATCCTCTACACGCTGACCGGGCTCTCCGACGACGAGCGCGGCTGGGGCCGGGCGGACGAGACCTGGCAGGCGCTCGCATCCGTCGCGCAGCTCGGCGGCGAGTCCTGGTTCAGGCTCGGCGACCGCGACATCGGGCTGCACCTCGTGCGGACGGAGCTGCTGCGCAACGGCGATGGCCCTCAGCGACGCGACCGACCGGATCGCGCGCGTGCTCGGGCTCGAAGCGCACCTGCTGCCCGCGACCGACGATCCCGTGCGAACGTTCCTCGAGACGCCGGCCGGGACCTTCGCGTTCCAGACCTGGTTCGTCGCGCGCGGACACCGCGACGAAGTCGACGCGGTGCACTACGCGGGAGCGCCGACCGCCGTTCCCGCACCGGGTGTGGTCGAGGCGATCGATGACCGCCGATGTGATCCTGATCGCACCGAGCAATCCGTACGTGTCGATCGGACCGATCCTCGCGGTCGCCGAGATCCGGGCCGCGCTCGAGCGGCGCACAGTCCCGTGCGTTGCGATCAGCCCGCTGATCGGCGGACGCGCGGTGAAGGGCCCTGCCGACCGCATGCTCGCGCGGCTCGCCGGTGGCACGACGCCCGCGCACGTCGCATCGTGCTACGACGGGCCTCATCGACGTGCTCGTGATCGACGAGCTGGATGAAGCAACCGGTCCGGTTGCGCGGGGTGAAGCACACGCTCGTCACGAAGACGCTGATGTCGGACGCGAGCGCCGCCCGGAAGCTCGCGGCCGCTGCGCTTCACTCGGCGGAGGCCGTCAACGTGAGAGTCGCGATCCTCGGCGGGACGGGCAGCTTCGGCCGGGCGCTCGCCGTCCGGCTCGTCGTGCTCGGCGAGCGACGACGTCGTGATCGGCTCGCGGGACGGAGCCCGGGCAGAGGCGGCGGCGGCGGAGCTCGGCGGCGCTCGGGTCACAGGCGCGACGAACGAGCGTGCCGTCGCCGGCGTCGATCTCGTCGTGCTCGCGGTGAAGGCGGACGCGGCCCTCGAGACCGCGGCGGCGGTTGCCGGTGCGCTCGGGTCGACCCCGCTTCTCAGCGTGGCGAGCGCGATCGAGTTTCGCAAGGGAGTCAGGCATGGCACCCGATCCCGACGCCCTCAGCCTGGCTGAGCGTGTTCAGGCCGTCGTCGACGCGCCCGTGGTCGCCGGCCTGCATTCGATCGCGGCCGCGAACCTCGAGGCGCATCCACCCGACGAGGACGCGCTGATCTGCGGCGACGACGCGACCGCGAAGGAGCTGGCGCTCCAGTTCGCCGGGCAGCTGGTCGGCGGCCGCGCACTCGACGCAGGCCCGCTGGCGAGCGCGCGCGCGCTCGAAGGGATGACCGCGGTGATCGTCAACCTGAACCGGCGCTACAGGGCGCACGCCGGCTTCCGCATCACCGGCGTCGACGGCGCGCGGTGATCTCGCTCCTTCCCGTACCGGGCCTGCCGGAGATCCGGGAGGGAGACGACCTGGCGGCGCTGATCGTCGAGCTGATCGAGCTCGCCGACGACGACGTGCTCGTGATCGCGCAGAAGGCCGTCTCGAAGGCGGAGGGCCGCGTGATCAGGATCGACTCGCTCGAAGCGTCGCCGCACGCGATCGAGCTTGCCGGCGACGAGCGCGACCCCCGTGAGGTCGAGGCGATTCTGCGCGAGGCGAAGCGCATCGTGCGCGAGCGCGGACCACTCGTGATCGCCGAGACCTCGCACGGGTTCATCTGCGCGTCCGCGGGTGTCGACCATTCGAATGCGCCCGAGCCGGGGACGCTCGTGCTGCTCCCGGTCGATCCCGACGCGACGCGCCCGGCGTGTGCGCGACGGTGTGCGCGAGCTGACCGGCCGCGACGGTCGGCGTGATCGTCACCGATTCGTTCGGCCGGCCGTTCCGGCAGGGAACGACCGACGTCGCGATCGGCGTCGCCGGCCTGGCACCGATCGTCGACCTGCGCGGCACGACCGATCGGATCGGCTACGAGTTGCGTGCGAGCCGGGTCGCGATCGCCGACGAGATCGCCGGCGCAGCCGACCTCGCGCGGGGCAAGGCGAGGGCGTTCCGGCGGTGGTCGTCCGCGGGCCTCCGGCTCGAAGGTGACGGAACGGCGCAGGAGATCGTGATCGAGCACGAGCTCGATCTGTTCTCTTAGTGCCCGTTTTACAGGGGTTTTCTATCTTAAAGAGACGCTTACAGACTCCTTAGCGGTTCTCCGTCCTGACAACCGGCGAGGCCTGTACCGTCCCGCGGTCGCTTGCGGCGGTGCGCGCCCTACCGTCGCGCGGCAACCCCCCTCTTCGATGCCATGCGGACCCTGGGCCAAGGAGGACCACCTCGTCGTGCGCTTCACCTGCCGCTGAGCCTGATCGGCCTTGCGCTCGTCCTGACGTTCACCCTCGCCGGCGCTGCCCACGCGCGGATGGGCCTGCGGCCGGACCAGCCCGGCCGGGTCAGCGCGATGCGGCTTGCTCGTCGATCACTACCGCGGCCTCACCTGGACCTACCAGCGCGCCGCCCACGAGCGGCGGACACCCAGCTCGCTCCTCGACCGCCACACGAACGACGCGAAGTATCCTCCAGCGGTCGATCGACACCTGGACGCGCCGTGCGTACCTCGCGCAGCGGCGCGCGCTCGCCGTCATCCACAGGCGACTCGCTGTCCGCGCTCCCGAAGGCGCCCGCGTTGCACGCCCGGCTCTGACGCCCGCGTCAGCTACAGCCGGCGGCTTGCGCTCAGCCTGCGCCGGATCTATCCCGGGCCGCGTGACCACGCGGTTCGCGCGCGCTCACGCTCCGACCGCGCGGGCGACCTTGCGCCTCTGGCAGCGCCGCAGCGCGCTCTGCCGCCCTCGTCGTCTCGGAGCACGAGCCGGCGATCCCGGCTCGGCTCGCACGACTCGTTTCTCTGCATCCACCGCTACGAGGGCGCCTGGAACGCGAACACCGGCAACGGCTACTACGGCGGCCTGCAGTTCGACCGCACGTTCCAGAGCCACTACGGGCCCGAATTCCTCGACCGCTTCGGCACGGCCGACAACTGGCCGGTCTGGGCGCAGCTCCAGGCCGCGGTCCGGGCGTACCAGTCGGGCCGGGGCTTCACGCCCTGGCCGAACACGGCCCGCGTCTGCGGCCTGCTCTGACCCCAGCCTGAGGCTCAAGGGAGGCGCGCCGGGCGCCGATGAACCCTGGAATGATCCGTGCAGACGACTGCGGCGCTCGAGCCCGGACCGGGCGGAGCGGGTGACGGAAGCGGCCGGCCGGAGAACCTCGTCGAGTCGTACCGGCGCCTGGCCGAGGTCTTCCACCAGGTGCTCTCCGAGCAGAGCCTGGACGCGCTGCTCGACCGGATCGCGGAGACGCTCGCCGACCTGATGCCCTACGAGGCGCTGCACATCTACGAGGCCGACGAGGACCGCGCGCGTGCTGATCCCGATGCTCGCCCGCTCGCAGGCCTACGAGGACGAGATCATGAGCGAGCCGGCCGCGCTTCGGCGAGGGCATCACCGGCTGGGCGGTCGAGAACCGACAGCCCGTCTGGACGAACCAGGCGCATCTCGATCCGCGCGTGGTCACCGTCCCGGGCACGCCGGTCGAGCCCGAGGCGCTGATCAGCGTCCCGCTGATCGCGCGCGGCGCGCTCAAGGGCGCGCTGAACATCTACCGGATCGGCGAGGACGCAGGCTTCGTCGAGCACGAGTTCGAGCTGGCGAAGTGGTTCGGCGACGCCGCGGCGCTCGCGCTCGACAACGCGCAGATCCGCGCGCGTCTCGAGCACCTGGCGCAGACCGACTCGCTCACCGGTCTCTACAACCACCGCTACTTCCACGAGCGGCTGCGCGCCGAGCTGACGCGTGCCTCGCGCGCCCACGACTCGGTCGCCGTCCTGATGTTCGACCTCGACGACTTCAAGCGTGTCAACGACGTCTACGGCCACGGAGCCGGCGACCAGCTGCTCATCCAGGTCGCGCGTCTGGCGCGCGAGACCGTGCGCGAGTCCGACGTCGTCTGCCGCATCGGCGGCGAGGAGTTCGGCGTGATCATGCCCTCGTGCGACGCGGGCGCGGCGCTCGGGCTCGCGGCACGCCTCACCGAGCGCCTGCGCGAGGTCGACTTCGAGCCGGCCGGCCGGATGACCGTCTCGATCGGGATCGCGCAGGGCCCGCAGCACGCGATGAACCCACGCGAGCTCGTCGCCTGCGCCGAGGCGGCGATGATGACGGCGAAGGCGCGCGGCAAGAACCAGACCGTGCTCTACGACGACGACGGCCCGACCGAGCGGCCGGCGGCCGGTGCGACAGCCGCCGCACGCGACGTGCGCTCGATCGCGCACCTGAAGATGCTGCAGTCGCTCGCCGGCAAGCTGAACCGCCTGAACGACGTGCAGCAGATCGGCGAGACGATCGCGACCGAGCTGCGGCTGCTGATCGACTACCACAACTGCCGCGTCGTCCTGCGGGACGGCGACCAGTTGCGCCCGATCGCGTTCGTCGGTGACTACGACGCGAGCGTGCACTCGGCGGCAGAGGCCTACACGCAGCGGGTCGGAGTGGGCATCACGGGCCGCGTCGCCGAGACGGGCGAGTCGCTGCTCGTGCCCGAACGCCCTCGAGTGCGAGTTCGCGTTCAGGATCCCGGGCACGCAGGAGATCGAGGAGTCGCTCGCGCTCGTGCCGCTGCGTTACGGCTCACGGGTGACCGGCGTGATCGTGATCTCGAAGCTCGGCCTGAACCAGTTCGACGAGGACGACGTCCGCCTGCTCGAGGTGCTCGCCGGCCAGGCGTCGGTCGCGCTCGAGAACGCGCGCCTCTACGAGCAGCAGCGGCGCGAGGCGGAGAACGCGAAGGCGCTGCTCGCCTTCGCCGACGTGGTCTCGCGGGCGCAGACGTTCGAGGAGATCTGCGACGCACATGGTCCAGACCGCCGCGTCGCTCTTCGAGACCGAAGGCGCATCGCTGTGGCTCGGCGACGCCGTGCGCCGCGAGCGTCGGCCCGCCGCTCAGCCGAGGGCACCACCGCTCGCTGGCCGAGGGCGACGGCATCGACGGCCGCCTCGTGCTCTCGGCGAGCCGCACTCGACGAGGACCGCGAGCGGCTGCTGGCATCGTTCTCCTACCAGGCCTCGGTGGCGCTGCAGAAGGCGCGCCTGTACTGGCAGCAGCTCGAGGCGGCGGAGATCGCCAACTCGCTGCTCGAGGCGAGCCGCGAGCTCGCGACGGCCGAGTCGCCCGACGATGTGCTCGCGCGGAGCGTCGAGGTGACCGCGCGCGTGCTCGGCACCGAGCGCGCCGCGCTCTGGATCCAGGAGGACGCGGCACCCGGCGATCTCGTCGCGCGTGCGTCGATCGGCTACGCGCCGGACGCCGACCCGCGAGCGGCCGCCGTTCCCCGGCGAGCTCGCGCACGAGTGGCTCGAGGGCCGCACGGAGCCGTTCGTGCTCGAGCCGCGACGTGGTCGCCCACATCGACGGCGTCGACGACGAGCGGATCGCCCGCTTCGTGATCGCTCCGCTTCGGCTCGAAGGCAGCCGAGTCGGCGCGCTCACCGCCACGATCGGCGACCGCGACCTCGACGACCGCCAGCTGCGTCTGCTCGACGGGCTCGCCCATCAGGCGAAGCTTGCGATCGAGAGCGCGGAGCACTTCGAGAGCCTCGAGCACACGTTCGTGTCGACGGTCGCGTCGCTCGCGAACGCGCTCGAGGCAAACGACGCGTACGCGTCGTCGCACGCCCGCTGGATCACCGACATGGCGCTGCTCGTCGGCCGCGAGCTTCGCCTCGACCGGGAGACGCTGAAGCGGCTCGAGCTCGGGGCCCTCTTCCACGACATCGGCAAGATCGGGATCCCGTCCGAGATCCTGCAGAAGCCGGGGCCGCTCACGGAGGAGGAGTTCGAGATCGTGAAGCAGCACCCGGAGCTGGGCGAGAAGATCCTCGCGCCGATCGATCGCCTTGCCGATGTGCGCCCGATCGTGCGTGCCTGCCACGAGCGCTGGGACGGCCTCGGCTACCCGGACGGCAGAGCAGGGACCGAGATTCCGCTCGAGGCGCGCATCGTGCTCGTCTGCGACGCGTTCCACGCGATGGTCACCGACCGCCCGTACCGCGATCGCCTGCCGGCCGAGGAGGCCGTTCGCCGTCTGCGCGCGTCGGCGGGCACGCAGTTCGATCCCGACGTCGTCGAGATGTTCGGCCGGCTCTTCGACGCCGGCGAGGTCCTTCCGCTCTAGCCGGCGGCGCTCAGCTCGGCTCCTCCAGGCGCTGGGTATCGCAGACGTCCTGGAAGCCGAGGCGCTTGAGGATCGGGTACGAGGTGCCGGGAACAGCCTGCGTGACGAGCGCCGGCGTGCCTCGCTCGACCGCGTAGTCCCAGCGCTTGCGGACGAGCGCGCGATAGAGCCCGTGCCGCGCGCCCAGGGCAGGTCGACCCGGCGACGAGGAACATCCCGCGTCCGGACGGGATGGCAGTCGCCGTCGCCGCGGGCCGGCCTTCGAGGAGCGCGAGGAAGTCGACCGGGAAGCGGTGCTCCATCACCTCGGCGAACTCATCCTCCAGGTGGGCCTGCTGAAGCCGGCGCCGCTCGGGTGGAACGTCGAACGCCTCCCACTGAACCTCGCGAGCGGCGAGAAAGTCCTCGAACGTCTCGATCCGGCGGACCTCGATCTCCGGCGGGATTCCGCCCGGCTCGTTCGGTGAGGACGAGCGTCTTCACGAGGTCGATCCCGTTCTCCGGGACTGCGAGGCCCTGCTCCAGTAGCCGCTCCCGCAGGTCCGACGGGCGCGAGGAGGGGCCGAGCCACCAGGCGCACGGCTTCCCGGCCGGCACGAGTTCACGGACCTGCTCGACGAGGGCGGCGACGTCGCCCTCGCCGACCTTCACGCCGGAGACCGAGCCCACGTCGTCCCTGCAGGACGCAGACCCGTCCGTCGTCGAAGCGAGTGACCGAACCGCTCTCCGGCAGCTGGGTGAAGCGGTCGGGAGTCTCGGCGTATTCCCTAAGCGACGAACTCGTCGGCGACCGAGAGTGCATCGTCGAGCGCGTCGAGCGCCTCGTCGAGCTCCTCGCGCGTGATCGTCAGCGGCGGGCAGCACATGACGACGTTCCAGTGCGTCATCAGGTACAGGCCGCGGTCGAGGGCGCGCTTCATCAACGCCGCGATCGGCTTCGCTGCATCGCCCGACCCGTTGAACGGCACGAGCGGCTCGCGGGTGTCGCGATTCTTGACGAGCTCGAGGCCCCAGAAGCAGCCGAGCCCGCGCACCTCGCCGATCGACGGATGCTTCTCTGCGAGCTTCGCGAGCTCGACGCGGAACACCTCGCCCATCGCGGCGGCCTTCTCGACGATTCCCTCCTCCTGGAACGCCTCGATCGACGCGACGCCCGACGCGCAGGCGAGCGGATGTCCGCTGTAGGTCAGGCCGCCGGCGAACAGCTTGTCCCGCGCCCAGTCGGCGATCGGCTCGCGCACGACCATCGCGCCGAGCGGGACGTAGCCCGAGTTGATGCCCTTGGCGACGGTCATGATGTCGGGCACGACGTCCCAGTTGTCGACGGCGAACCACTTGCCGGTGCGGCCGAAGCCCGCCATCACCTCGTCGCAGATCAGCAGGATCCCGTGCCGGTCGCAGACCTCGCGGATCGACTGCAGGTAGCCGTCGGGCGGGACGATGACCCCGTTCGTGCCGGTGACCGTCTCGAGGATCACGGCGGCGACGGTGTGCGCGCCCTCGTACTGGAGGATCTCCTCGAGGTGCGGGCCGCCGGTGCAGACGGGGCACGGATCGGGATGGCCGGCCGGGCAGCGGTAGGTGTACGGGTCGAACATCCGCACGACCCCGGGGATGCCGGGCTCGGCGGGCCAGCGGCGCGGATCGCCGGTCAGCGAGATCGAGCCCGCGGTCGCGCCGTGGTAGCTGCGATACCGCGCGATGATCTTGTGGCGTCCCGTGTACCAGCGGGCGAGCTTGATCGCGTTCTCGTTCGCCTCGGCGCCGCCGTTCGTGAAGAACGACATCGTGAGGTCGCCGGGCGTCACCTCGGCGAGCAGCTTCCCGAGGCGCGAGCGCGACTCGGTCGCCATCGGCGGCCCGATCGTCGCGAGCGTCTCGGCCTGGTCCTTGATCGCCTGCACGACCTTCGGGTGCGAGTGGCCGATCGAGACGTTGACGAGCTGCGAGGCGAAGTCGAGGTAGCGCTTCCCGTCGTAGTCCCAGAAGTAGCGGCCCTCGGCGCGCTCGACCGCGATCGGGTTGATCGCGTCCTGCACGCTCCACGAGTAGAGGACGTACCTCTTCGCGTCCTCGACGATCTGCCGGCCGAGCTCGGTGTTCGTCTCCGTCGTGGCCACGAGCTCGATCCTACAACCGGTCGACGTAGAGCCGCAGCTCTCCGTGGCTCGCGAAGCCGAGCCCGGTGAGGATCGGCCCGGACATCGGCCCGGCCTGCACGACGAGGAGCGGCGTTCCGCGTTGCACGGCATGCTCCCAGCGCGCGTGGACGAGCGCGCGGTAGACGCCGCGGCCTCGCGCCTCCGGCAGCACTGCACCGCCCATCAGCGCGATTCCTGCGTCCATGAACTCGCCACGGCCGAAGCCCATGAGCTGCCCGTCGAGGTAGGCGGCGTAGTGCTGTGAGACCGCACGCAGAGCCTCGAACCGCCCTCGCTCGATCTCGCGCCGATTGGCTCGTTCGCCGTCCGGGATGCGCCAGACGTCCCAGTCGATCTCCAGCGCGGCCAGCTGCTCGTCGATCGTCTCGATCAGCTTGACCTCGACCTCCGCCGGCCCGGGCGGCGGCTCGGCTTTGCAGGTCATCCCGGTGAGGATCGGCGGATCGTCCGGCGCCAGGCCGAGCGCGAGCAGCTGCTTGCCGAGGTCGGCCGGCTCGGCGTGCCAGCCCGTCCACCATTCGACCGTCTTGACGCCGCGGCGATGCCCTTCATCGCGTGTCCAGGCGACCGCCGCTCCCACGTCGCCGAGCCGGATCCGGTGCACGGCCGCCCGCAGCGGCCCGGCCTCGAAGAAGTACTCGCCGCGGTCGATCTGATCGAAACCGGCACGCGGCAGCAGGTGCACAGCGGTGTCCTCGGCGAGCTCCTCCAGCGTCGGCGTCACGGTACGCTCCTCTCTATCACGCGAGGAGGGAACCGAAAATGACCGACGTCGTCGACGCACCCAGCACCGTCAAGCCGATCAACCACTGGATTGCGGGAGCGGCCTACCATGGGCGGTCGGGCCGCACGGGCCCGGTGTTCAACCCGGCGACCGGTGAGCAGTCGGGCGCGGTCGATTTCGCGTCGGTCGAAGAGGTCGACCTGGCGGTCCAGGCCGCGCGGGAGGCGTTGCCGGCGTGGCGGGCGTTGTCGCTTGCGAAGCGGGCCGAGCTGTTCTTCGCGATTCGTGAGCTCTTCCACGCGCAGCGTGAGGAGATCGCGAAGCACCTGACGCGCGAGCACGGCAAGGTTCTCTCGGATGCGCTGGGGGAGGTCACGCGCGGGCTCGAGGTGATCGAGTTCTGCTGCGGCATCCCGCATCTCCTGAAGGGCGGGATGAGCGAGCAGGTCTCGAGCGGCGTCGACGTGTACTCGATCCGGCAGCCGCTCGGCGTGGTCGCGGGGATCACGCCGTTCAACTTCCCGGCGATGGTCCCGATGTGGATGTGGGCGCCGGCGCTCGCCTGCGGGAACACGTTCGTGCTGAAGCCGTCGGAGAAGGATCCGTCGGCGTCGTTCTTCACGGCCGAGCTGCTGAAGGAGGCCGGTGTTCCCGACGGTGTCTTCAACGTCGTCAACGGAGACAAGGTCGCCGTCGACGCGATGCTCGAGCATCCGGACATCGCTGCGATCTCGTTCGTCGGCTCGACGCCGATCGCGCGGTACGTCTACGAGACGGCGACTGCGAGCGGGAAGCGCTGCCAGGCACTCGGCGGCGCGAAGAACCACATGATCGTGCTGCCCGACGCCGACATCGACATGGCAGCCGACGCGGCGGTCTCGGCCGCCTACGGCTCGGCCGGCGAGCGCTGCATGGCGGTGTCGCTGCTCGTCGCCGTCGGCGACGTCGCCGACCCGCTCGTCGAGGCGATCAAGCAGCGGATCCCGAACGTGAAGGTCGGCGACGGGATGGACGCCACGTCCGAGATGGGGCCGCTGATCACGCGCGAGCACCGCGACAAGGTCGCGTCGTACATCGGCGCCGACGAGGGCGCGACCGTCGTCGTCGACGGCCGGGACGGCTGCCCGGACGACGGCTTCTTCCTCGCGCCGACGCTGATCGACGGCGTCGAGCCGGGCATGAAGGCCTACGAGGACGAGATCTTCGGCCCGGTGCTCAGCGTCACGCGGGTCGCGACCTACGACGAGGCGGTGCGGCTCGTGAACGAGAACCCGTACGGGAACGGGACGGCGCTCTTCACCCGCGACGGCGGCGCGGCCCGCCAGTTCCAGTTCGAGGTGCAGGCCGGCATGGTCGGGATCAACGTCCCGATCCCGGTCCCCGTCGCCTACTACTCGTTCGGCGGCTGGAAGGCATCGCTGTTCGGCGACCGCCACATCTACGGGCCGGAGGGAATCGACTTCTACACCCGCTCGAAGGTCGTCACGTCGCGCTGGCCCGACCCGGCCACGTCGAAGGTCGACCTCGGCTTCCCGCAGACGCGCTAGCCGCTAGCGGGCGAGCGCGTCTGCGGACTTCAGTTCCTCGCCGAACCTGGCGCGCTTGATGAACTGGCCGCTGCCGGGCTCGGCAACGAGCGTGTCGTTCTCGACGACGACGTGCCCGCGGATCAGCACGACTTCGGGCGAGCCCTCCACCTCGGTTCCCTCGTACAGGTTGTAGTCCGAGCGCGAGTGGTGCGTCGCTGCCGAGATCGTCACCTTCTTCTCGGGGTCGAAGATCGACGACGTCGGCGTCCGAGCCGACGGCGAGCGTGCCCTTGCGCGGGTAGAGGCCGAACAGCTTCGCCGGGCTCGTGCAGAGCAGCTCGACCATCCGGTTCAACGAGATCCGGCCCGGGCGGACGCCGAAGTGGTGGATCATGTGCAGGCGGTTCTCGAGCCCGGGCCCGCCGTTCGGGATCTGGCGGAAATCGTCGAGACCTGCGTCCTTCTGCCCCTTGAACAGGTAGGCGCAGTGGTCGGTCGAGATCGCCTGCAGGACATTCGTCCGCAGCGCGTTCCAGAGGATCTCCTGGTTCTCCTTCGGTCTGGGAGGCGGTGTGTAGACGTACTTCGCGCCTTCGAAGTCCGGCCGGTCGAGGAACGACTGGTCGATGAAGAGGTACTGCGTGCAGGTCTCGCCCCAGACGTCCCAGCCCTTGTCGCGTGCGAGCGCGATCGGCTCGGCCGACTCCCGGCACGAGACGTGGACGACGTAGAGCGGTGAGCCGGCCACGCGTGCGAGCTGGATCGCGCGGTTGGTCGCCTCGCCCTCGAGCTCGGGCGGGCGCGTCAGCGCATGGTATTTCGGCGTCACGTTCCCGGCCGCGATCGCCTCGCCCATCAGGACCTCGATCGCGTCGCCGTTCTCGGCGTGCACCATCACGAGCGCGCCGGTCTCGGCGGCGACCTGCATCACCTTGAACAGCGTCTCGTCGTCGACCATCAGCGAGTCCTTGTAGGCCATGAAGAGCTTGTACGAGGTGACGCCGTGCTCCTCGGGCAGGCGTGCGAGATCCTCGAGCGTTCCGCCCTCGCGCAGGTCGGTGACGGCGATGTGGAAGCCGTTGTCGATCAGCGCCTTCCCCTCGCGTTTTGCGTGCCAGAGCTCGAGCGCTTCGCCGAACGTCTGGCCCTTGCCCTGGATGCAGAAGTCGACGTGCGTGGTGGTTCCGCCGAACGCGGCGGCGGTATGTCCCGACTCGAAATCGTCGATCGTCGTCTCGCCGCGCCACGGCATCTCGAGGTGCGTGTGCGGATCGACGGCGCCCGGCAGCACGTACTTCCCTGCCGCGTCGATCACCTTGTCGGCGGCCACCTCCAGCGACTCGCCGATCAGAGAGATCCGCTCGCCCTCGATGAAGATGTCGGCGACGTAATCGTCCGCCGCGGTGACGACGCGGCCACCCTTGATCAGCACTGACATCTGCTCCGCTCCTCTCGCTCGTTCCTCAGCTTCGAACCTGGTTCGCCCGCGGGCGAACCAGGTTCGAGAGCCTCACGCTACTTACTTGCCGCCGGCCGTGAGCTTCACGACCGCAGGCTTCCAGTTCTTCCCGTTCACGTCTGCGCCGCTCGCCTTGAGGCTTGCGACGGCCTTCGTCGCCAGGTCGGTGCGGTAGGCGCCGGTCGGTGCCTTCTTGATCACGCCGAACTGCTTCGCGATCGCCGCCGTCTGGGTGAACGCGGCCTTGTTCATCACGCCGATCCCGCTCGCGGCGGACGGCCAGGCGAGCTTGTTGATCTCGTTCATCATCCACGTCTGATGGCCCTTCGGCAGGGTCGGCCCTTCCTTCAGGGTCATGGAGACGCACTCGGCCTGATGGTCGCGGCAGTAGATCCAGCCCTTGAGCGAGGCCGCGATGAACTTGACCGCGATCGCCTGGTTGGCGGAGCTATTGAGCCACTTGCCGGTCGAGAAGAGCCCGTCCTCGAGCATCCCCGTCCCGACGTTCTGCATCTTGATCACGTTCAGGTCGGACATTTGGTAGAGCTTCCCGGTCTTCGGGTTCTTCGACTCGAGCACCTGGGCCAGCTCGTTGTAGGTCATCGCCGACGCGGAATCGACCTGATGGTTCAGGAAGAGGCCCATGTCGAACGGCTGCTGGACGATCGTCACGCCCTTGTTGTGCGACGGGTCCATGCCGTTCTTCGTCAGCGCGGCGAACAGCTCGTACTGGTTCCCGCCGAGCCAGTTGCCGACCTTCTTGCCCTTCATCTTCGCGATCGTGTTGATCCCGCTCGACTTCCAGGTCAGCTGCGTCATCCCCGACCGGGCGAACACCTGCGCGACGTTCACGAGATCGGTGCCCTTGTCGCGGGCTGCGAGGAGGCTCGGCAGCCAGTCGACGCCGAACTGCGCCTGCCCGGAGGCGACGACCTGCTCCGGGATGATGTTCGGGCCGCCGTTCTTCAGCGTCACGTTCAGCCCTGCGGCCTTGTAGAACCCTTTCAGGCTCGCCGCGTAGTACCCGGCGAACTGGGCCTGCGGGACCCACTTGAGCTGCAGTGTGATGTTCGTCAGCTTCGGCGCGGCCGACGCGCGCGTCGAGGCGCCGACGATCGCCGCGATCGAGAGCAGCGCTACGAGCAGCAGGCTCGTGAGCCAGCGTTTCTTCATTCGTGTCCCTCCTCGGGGTTGCCGTGGTTGCCTGGGGATTGCCTCTGGTCGATTCTGCACGGATCGCGGCTCGTTTACGAGTCGCGGTTTTCGGGGGCCCAGGTCACGACGGCCCGCTCGGTGACGACAACCGCGGCGTAGAGCGCCAGGCCCAGAAGCGAAGCGACGAGGATCCCTGCCCATGCCCGCTCGAAGTTGAACGTGTTGGCGTCGGAGTTGATCAGAACGCCGAGGGCGTTGAACGAGCCACCGAAATACTCCCCGACGATCGCCCCGATCATCGCCAGGACGCTCGCGACCTTGAGCGCCGTGAAGACGAACGGGAGCGCCGTCGGCACGCGCACACGGCGCCAGATCTCGAGGTCGCTGCTGGCATATGAACGCATCAGCTCGATCTGGCGCGGGCTTGCGCTCTGCAGCCCGCGCAGGGTGTTCACCAGCACCGGCACGAAGCACAGGACGCCGGCGATGGCCATCTTCGAGTGCGGCGAGAGCGGGTTGAACCAGACGTTGAAGATCGGAGCGAATGCGATGATCGGCACGGCATTCGCCGCGATCGCGAGCGGCAGGATCGCCGCGCCGATGAGTTTGAAGCGCCCGATCAACGTCGCGGTCAGCATGCCGAGCAGCGAGCCGACGAAGAAGCCGCCGAGCGCCTCCTTGAACGTGTACCAGCCGGCCGGCCAGAGCGTGTGGCGTTCGTTCCAGAATGTGGAGATGATCGCGCCCGGCCGCGGCAGCAGGAACTGCTGGATGTCGAACACGCGGATCACGAGATCCCAGATCGCGATCGCGCCGACGAACACGAGGATCGCCGGAAGCCACTCGACCGACCGGCGGATGCTCACTCGGCGGCCTCGCGCAGCAGTTGCTCCTCTTCCGGCAGGAGGTGCTCGCCGCGCAGCCGCAGCAGCTCCCGCACCTGCGTGACCAGCTCGAAGAAGCGCGGGTCCTCGCGCGTCTCGGCCGTTCGCTGCGCGGGCAGGTCGATCTCGACGATCCCGGCGATCCGCCCCGGGCGCGGGCTCATCACGACGACGCGGGTCGAGAGGAACACCGCCTCCGAGATCGAGTGCGTGACGAAGACGACGGTCGACGCGAGCTGCTGCCAGATGGCGAGCAGCTCCAGGTTCAGGCGCTCGCGCGTCATCTCGTCGAGCGCTCCGAACGGCTCGTCCATCAGGAGCAGCGCCGGCTCGAATGCAAGGGCGCGTGCGATCGAGACGCGTTGCTGCATGCCGCCCGAGAGCTGCCAGGGGTGGTGGTCGCCGAACTGCTGCAGCTCGACGAGCTCGAGCATCTCTTCAACTCGTGTCTTGCGGCGCGCGCGATCCCAGCCGAGCAGCTCCAGGGGCAACGCGATGTTCTTGCTCACCGTTCGCCATTCGAAGAGGACGGCGTCCTGGAAGACGATGCCGTAGTCGTGATCGGCGCGCGCCTGCCGGGCCGGCTTGCCGTTGATCGTGACGGTGCCCTGGGTCGGATCGATGAGGTCGCCGATCACGCGCAAGAGCGTCGACTTTCCGCAGCCCGACGGCCCGATCAACGAGACGAACTCCCTGGGCGCGAGCGCCAGGTCGATGTCCTGCAGAGCGGTGACGTTCCCGCGCGGAAAGGTCTTCGTGACGCCTTCGACCCGGACGACCGGTTCCACCGTGCTCATGCCGGTACCTCGGGCGCGCGATGCACGATGACCTTCTCTGCCAGGACCACGGTGAGGAAGAAGAGGATCCCCAACGCCGCCGCGATGATGTTCGTCGCCCAGAGCTCCTGCGGCTCGATCGAGTAGTACTGGTTGAAGTTGATGATCGCCCCGCCGAGACCGGACTGCAGGCCGGACGGGAGCTCGCCGATGATCGCGCCGACGACGCACGCGGTGGCGGCGATTCGCAGCGCCGAGAACACGTATGGAAGCGACGCAGGCACCCGGAGCTTCCAGAGCACGGTCCAGCGGCTCGCGGCATACGTGCGCATCAGGTCGAGTGCGCGCGCGTCGGCGGACTGCAGGCCTCGCAGCGTGTTGATCACGACCGGAAAGAACGTCAGATAGGCAGCGATCACTGCGACCGCGCCCCAGCCCTGCAGGTTGTGCGGAAGCTTCGGATTCACCCAGACGACGACCATCGGCGCGATCGCGAGGATCGGGATCGTCTGGCTCGCGACGACGTACGGCAGGAAGCCGCGTTGCAGGGTGCGCGAGTGGACGAGCGCGACACCGAGGGTGAAGCCGATCACGGCGCCGAGCGCGAAGCCGGCCAGAGCCTCCTTCGCGGTGAAGAGCGCCTTGTGCAGGAGCACCGTGATCAGCGGTGGCTGATTGACCTGTGCAGGTTGGCCGAACGCCTTGGCGATCGTCCAGATGTGCGGCATCGTCGTGTCGTTGACCGGGAACGGCCACGTCCAGCCTGCGGACGTCCAGACCCAGCGGTAGAGCTCCCAGAAGACGAGCAGCCCGGCGAGGAGCGCAAGCACCGTGAGCGAGCGGCCTGCTGCGCGCCTGACGGTTGCGTTCGACACAGTCGGGGTCTTATCACGGTTTAGGATCGCTGTCGTGGCACTCGAAACCTCGCGCACGGTTGCGGAGCTCATGGAACTGCGCGCGCTCACGGGCGACGAAAACGGCGCTCAGCGAGTCGCCTGGACGGAGACCTGGGAGCAGGCGCGAGCGTTCCTGCGCGCCAAGCTCGAGGGCACCGGCGCGGTCGAGGAGATCGACGAGGCCGGGAACCAGTGGTTCACGCTGCGGGGCGCCTCGGACCGGGCGCTGCTGATCGGCGGGCACCTCGACTCGGTGCCGAACGGAGGCTGGCTCGACGGCTGCCTGAACGTTCTGGCGGGAGCCGAGGTGCTGCGCCGGATCGCGGCGGAGGGTGAGCCGCCGGTGACCGTCCGGCTCGTTTCCTGGGCCGACGAGGAAGGAGCCCGCTTCGGGCGCTCGCTCTTCGGCTCGTCGGCTGCGGCGGGCTCGATGCGCGACCAGGACGAGCTGCGCGCACTGACCGATCAGGCCGGGATCGCGCTGCCGGACGCTCTGCGCGAGCACGGCGTCGAGCTGGACGGCGCGATCGGGGCGCGTTCGCAGCTCGAGCACGCCGCGGCGTACCTCGAGCTGCACATCGAGCAGGGCCCGGTGCTGGAGGCGCTCGACCTCCCGCTGGGCGTCGTTCTCGGCACCTACGGAGTCGAGCGCTCGCGGTTCACCTGGCGCGGCCAGGCGGCACACGCCGGTTCGACGCCGATGGACAGCCGCCGCGATGCGCTCGCCGGCGCCGCCAAGCTTGCTCTCTACATTCGCGAGATCGCCGCCGAGGTCGGGGACGGCGCGGTGTGCACGTCCGGCAGCGTCGTCACGAGGCCCGGCATCGTCACGTCCGTCGTCGAGACGGCGGAGCAGCTGCTCGACCAGCGGCACCTCGACGCGGGCTCGCTCGCACGGATGCTCCAGATGGCGAAGGAGGCGGCCGACCGGTTCGCTGCGGAGGAGAACATCGACGTGGAGTGGGAACGCATCTGGAGCATCGAGCCGATCCTCTTCGACGAGACGCTTATCGGCTTCGCGGACGAGGCGATCCGCGAGGTCGCCGAGACGTCGCACCGGCTGCCGTCGGGCCCGCTTCACGATGCGGCGGAGGTCTCGCGTGCGGGGATCCCGACGGTGATGGTGTTCGTGCAGAGCCTGCGCGGCCTCTCGCACACGAAGCTCGAGGACACGAAGCGCGAGCACCTCGAGCTGAGCGTCGAGGCGCTCGACCGGCTCGCCTCGAAGACGCTCGCCTGGCTCGCCTGATCGCGTCCGGCGCGGCGAGGCTCGAAGCGCGCGGGGTCAGACCCCGGCCGTGTCCGGTGGGGACGGTTGAGCCGCACGGTTGAGCCGCGCGTAGCGGCCAGGCCCTTCCAGACGCGTCCCGAAGGGCACACGCCGGGGTCAGACCCCGGACGTGCCGGATTCGGACGCGTCCGCGGTCAGTCGTCTTCACGCCGGGATCGGGACGAAGTAGGCTCATCGGCGTGGCTTTGAGCTTCGGCGTCACGGTGCTCCCCGACCCGCCTTACAGTCGGATGATCGAGCTGATCCAGTTCGCGGAGCAGCGTGGCTTCGAGTACGCGTGGACGTACGACTCGCACGTGCTCTGGCAGGAGTCGTTCCCGGTGCTCGCGCTCGTCGCAGACCGCACCTCCACGATCAAGCTCGGGCACATGGTCACGAACCCCGGCACGCGCGAGCCGACGGTGCTCGCAAGCGCGTACGCGACGCTGCACGACATCTCCGACGGACGGATGATCATGGGCATCGGGCGCGGAGACTCCGCCGTGCGCTACATCGGCCGCCAGCCGGTCAAGGTGGCGGAGTTCGAGGCGGCGCTGAAGATGATCAAGCCGTTCATGAACGGCGAGCCCGTCGACTGGAACGACAAGGACCTGCAGCTGAAGTGGGTCCGGCCCGAACTGCCCGGGATCGAGATGCACGTCGCCGGCTACGGGCCGAAGGCGCTCGCGGTCGCCGGGCGTCAGGGAGACGGCGTGATCATCCAGCTCGCCGACCCGGACATCATCCAGTGGATCATGGCGACGGCGCGCCGCGCGGCCGAGGAGGCGGGGCGTGACCCGGCCGCGCTCAAGTGCATCGTCAGCGCGCCGAGCCACGTCACCGACGACATCCAGGACGCACGCGATCAGGTTCGCTGGTTCCCCGCCATGGTCTCGAACCACGTCCAGGATCTGATCGACCGCTACGGCACCGACGGCAGTTCTGTGCCGAAGGCGCTCACCGACTACGTCCAGGCGCGGAAGTTCTACGACTACAACGAGCACTCGCGCGTCGGCGCCAAGCACGGCGAGTTCGTCACCGACGAGATCTGCGACCGCTTCTGCGTGATCGGAAACGTCGAACAGTGCACCAAGAAACTGCGCGAGCTTGAGGAAATCGGCGTCGACCAGTTCAACATCTACCTCATGACGCACAGCCAGGAGGAGACGCTGCAGGCTTACGGCGACGAGATCATTCCCCGGTTCTCCGGCGCCCCCGCGTAGGACCAGGGTCGAATTAGGGTGGTACCCAATGGCGGCGCGATCGCGCCGGTCGGTAGCCTCGGGCACATGAACGCAAACGGTGCAGTTGTGAACGCAACCGACGTCACGCGCCGCTACGGCGAAGGCGAGGCGGCGGTCGATGCGCTGCGGGGCGTCTCCCTCGCAGTACAGCCCGGGGAGCTGGTCGCAGTGATGGGACCGTCGGGCTCCGGCAAGTCGACGCTGATGCACATCCTCGCCGGGCTCGACAAGCCGACGTCGGGCGACGTGCAGGTCGACGGCGAGTCGATCACGTCGATGGGCGACACGGAGCTGACCAAGCTGCGGCGGCGCAGCATCGGATTCGTGTTCCAGTTCTTCAACCTGCTGCCGATGCTGAATGCGGAGGAGAACGTCGTCCTTCCGCTGTCGATCGCCGGCGAGAAGCCGGACAAGCAGTGGCTCGACGAGCTGATGGCGAAGACGGGCCTCGGCGACCGGCGGACCCACCGGCCCTCCGAGCTGTCCGGCGGCCAGCAGCAGCGCGTTGCGATCGCACGCGCGCTCGTCTCCCGGCCCGCGATCGTGTTCGCGGACGAGCCCACCGGGAACCTCGACTCGAAGACGAGCGGCGAGATCCTCAAGCTGATGCGCGACTCGGTCGAGGAGCTCGGCCAGACGACGGTGATGGTGACGCACGAGCCGCGAGCCGCCGCGATCGCCGACCGCGTGCTCTTCCTTGCGGACGGCGTCATCGTCGAGGAGCGCAAGGGCATGTCGGCGGCCGACGTCGTGTCGCTCATGCAGTCGCTGGACAGCTGATGCTCCAGGTCGCGCTCAAGGGGCTCGCAGGGCGGAAGCTGCGGGCGTTTCTGACCGGGTTCGCGATCGTGCTGGGCGTCGCGATGGTCAGCGGCACGTTCGTCCTGACCGACACGTTGAAGGCCGGCTTCGGCGAGATCTTCACGAGCGTCTACAAGTCCTCCGATGCAGTGATCACCGGGAAGAGCGCGATCGGCAACGGGAACAACGGCAACATCGCCCCGTCGATGCCGGAGTCGCTGCTCGCCCAGGTCCAGCGCCTCCCGGACGTCTCCGCGGCGAAGGGCGGCGTCAGCGACGAGGCACAGCTCGTCGGCCGCGACGGCAAGGTGATCTCCAACGGCTTCGCGCCGGGCCTCGCGTTCAGTGTCGATCCGAACGGAACGCAACAGTTCAACCCGCTCGTGCTGACGGCCGGCACGTGGCCGCGGGGACCTCACGAGATCGCGATCGACAAGAGCACCGCGGACAAGAAGCACTACACCGTCGGTAACACGATCGGCGCGGTTGCGCGTGGCCCGGTTCAGCAGTACCGGATCACCGGGGTCGTGAAGCTCGGCAACGTCTCGTCGATCGGTGGGGCGACCATGGCGATCTTCGACCTCCCGACCGCGCAGAAGATTTTCGGCAAGGTCGGAAAGCTCGACGCGATCGACGTCGCTGCACGGCAAGGCATCTCGCCGGCGCAACTCGTCGCGGAGATCAAGCCGATCCTGCCTCCCACAGCACAGGTGCGAAGCGGCACCCAGGAGGCTGCGAAGCAGGTCCAGGACACGAGTGCATTCACGAGCATCCTGCAGAAGTTCCTGCTCGCGTTCGGAGGGATCGCGCTCTTCGTCGGCATCTTCGTGATCGCCAACACGCTCTCGATCACGATTGCGCAGCGCGCGCGCGAATTCGGAACGCTGCGCACTCTGGGCGCGACGCGTCGACAGGTGATGACCTCCGTGATCGTCGAGGGTGGCGTGATCGGCATTCTGGCCTCGGTCTCCGGCCTGTTCATCGGGCTCGGGATCGCGAAGGGCCTCGAGGCGCTGTTCGTCTCGTTCGGCATCGATCTGCCGCACGGCAACACCATCTTCGCGACCCGCACCGTGATCGTCTCGCTGGTCGTCGGCACCGTCGTGACGGTGCTCGCGAGTCTGCTGCCCGCGCTCCGTGCAACACGGGTCGAGCCGATCGCGGCCGTTCGCGAAGGCGTGCTGCCACCGTCCCGCCTCGCACGCTTCGGGATGCCGGCGGCCCTCGTCACGCTCGCTCTGGCGCTCGCTCTGCTGCTCTTCGGCGGCCTCGCGACCGGTGCCTCCGGCGTTCAGCGCCTCCTCGCGATCGGCCTCGGTGTCGTCATCAGCTTCATCGGCATGGCACTCCTCGCACCGAAGCTCGTGCCGCCGCTCGCCTCGACGCTCGGCTGGCCCGGAGCCCGCTTCGGTGGCGTCTCGGGCTCGCTCGCCCGCGAGAACGCGATGCGCCATCCGGCGCGCACCGCTTCGACGGCAGCCGCGCTCATGATCGGCCTCGCGCTGGTCACGGCGGTCGGCGTCCTCGCCTCCGGGCTCAAGGCGACGTTCGAGCAGGCCGTCGACGCCCAGTTCCTCGGCGACTACGCGCTGACCTCGGAGAACGGCTTCACGCCGACGGGCGTCGCCTCGGAGCAGGCGGTCCGCAGTGTGCCCGGCGTTCTGGTCGTCTCCGGCGTTCGCGCGGGCGAGGGAAAGGTGTTCGGCAGCCACGTCGACGTGACCGGCGTCGAGCCGAATGTCGGCCGTGTGATCAAGATCACGTGGAAGTCGGGCGGCCCGGGCGTGCCGGCCGCGCTCGGAGACACCGGTGGGTTCGTCAGCTCGACGTACGCGAAGGATCATCACCTGGCGATGGGCTCGCCCATCCCGCTCGAGCTGCCCACCGGCGAGACCGTGCCGCTGCGCGTGCGCGGCATCTTCAAGGCACCGAGCGGCGGCTCACCGTTCGGGAACGTGACGATCTCGACGAGCCTTTTCGACCGCATCTATCAAGAGCCCCAGAACGTCTTTGCCTTCATCAACATGGCCGGCGGTGTCACACCGCAGAACACCGCCGCCCTCAACGCAGCTCTGGCGGAGTTCCCAGACGCGAAGATCCAGACCGAGTCGGCGTTCAAGAAGCAGCAGGAGGCAGGCATCAACGTGTTCCTCAACCTGCTCTACGTGTTGCTCTCGCTGTCCATCCTCGTCAGCCTGTTCGGCATCGTGAACACACTCGTCCTGTCGGTCTTCGAACGCACCCGCGAGCTCGGGATGCTGCGCGCGGTCGGGCTGACGAGGCGCCAGACGAGGCGGATGATCCGTCATGAAAGCGTCGTGACGGCGCTGATCGGCGCATCGCTCGGGATACCGCTGGGTGTCGGGCTGGCGCTGCTCGTCGGCCAGGCGCTCGGTTCATTCACACTCGCAATCCCGTGGGGCACGCTGATCGTCTTCGTGATCGCAGCGATCATCGCCGGCCTCCTGGCCGCGATCTTCCCGGCGAGACGCGCAGCGCGTCTGAACGTCCTCGCGGCGCTGCAGTACGAATGATCGAGCGTCAGGTGCTCGTGCGGTTGTTGCAGGCGCATGTCGCCGCCGATGCGACCGAGGAGGCGGATCGCTGCGCGATGGTTCGGCTCGCCCACGAGCTCTCCGAGCCGCTGTCGCGCGATGAGCCGTCCGCGCACTTCACCGCCTCGGCATACGTGATCGACGAGACGGTCGTGCGCACCTGTCTCGTCGAGCACGCGAAGCTCGGCCGCCTGCTGCAGCCGGGAGGCCACATCGAGCTCGGCGACGTCTCGCTCGAGGCAGCGGCGATTCGCGAGGCGCGCGAGGAGACTGCCCTCGAGGTGGAGCTGCATCCGACCGCTCCGCGCCCGTTCGACGTCGACGTCCACGAGATCCCGGACCGCCCGGGAGAGCCGGCCCATTTCCATCTCGACGTCCGTTACCTGCTGATCGGCCGTGGCGACCCGGGCGCCGGCGCCGCGTGGCATGCGATCGGCACGGCCGGCGACGGCTCGGTCGACCGGCTGGCGGCAAAAGCGCTGGCGCTCCGCTAGGAGAGGCGAAAGCCGGGTGCGGGCTCGATCGCCAGCGGTGAATCGGGCAGGCCGGCGACGGGGTCGGTCACGTTGAAGCCGTCCGGCGCGACGTCGTTCGGGGCGTCGGGATGAAACAGCGAAGCCAGTAGCTGGATCTGGTCGCGCCCCGGGCCGAGCTCGTACTGGCCACCGCCGTAGAGGGCGATCCCGCGCTCCTCGCAGGCGTCGTAGAAGTCGAAGAGCCGTTTGACCGAGCCGAATCGCGACGGCTTGCAATTGAGCGTGCGCGGCGCGAACGGCAATGCCTCGACGTCGGTCCATTCGTGGATCCCGGCGTCCCACGTGATGCGCTCGCGGTGCTCGGCGAGAATCGCAGAGGTCGCCGGCGTGAGCGCGGGATCCTCGATCCAGGCGTCGGGGAACGCCGCGACGATGCGGCCGTAGAGCGAGGGATCCGGCGGCGCGCCGAACTCGCCGCGGAAGATCCCCTTGAAGTCCACGGTCTCGACCCGGCCGGTCGCGGCGAGCGATGCCACGAGCTCGTCCGTCCACTCGGTGCCCGGGTCGAGCTTGAAGCGAAGCTCGGGATAGAGCTCGAGCCAGCGCGGCACGCTCGCGACGCGGGTCGAGACGACGAAGCGAAGCGGCCGCGACGGTCGCCCGATCGCTTCGCCGAGCGACTGACCGGACTGCCGGAGCGCCAGGTCGAGCGCGGCAGATTCGAGCGCCCAGCGGCGGTATTCGGTCTGCCCCGACTGGAGGAGCGAGAACGACTCGAGCGTGTGCTCGCCGGCAAGCGGCATCTCGCCGCCGTGCTCCTGGAACCTCGTCTGCTGCAGCGGGTCGTAGTCGACCTCCTCGCCGCGGCCTTCCTCTCCGCGCCCGTGGAGCACGATCACCGTGCGGCGGAGCGTGAAGCCGCGTGCGACCTCGCGTTCGAGCGGCTCGAGGTAGTAGCCGTCGATGTGCAGCGGCAGCGAGCGGAGGCTGTCGTAGGTTGTCATCAGCTCGAGCCTACTTGCCCGAATCTGATTCGCGGAGCGAACCAGATTCGCGAGGTAGGCGATCTAGGTTCGTGAACTCGTGAATCTGGTTCGGCTTCGCCGAATCAGGTTCACGGCTTGCGGCGCTCGAGGTGCTGCGCGAGCGCGTCGAGGCGGTCGTCCCATTCCGTGCCGGCGCTGGTCAGGCGGTACCGCGTCTCGCGGCCCTGACGCTCCGCCTCGACGAGCCCCGCGTCCGCGAGCGTGGTCAGGTGCTTCGACACCGCCTGACGTGTCATCGGCAGCTCGCCGGTCAGCTCGGTCGCGGTCGCCGTGCCCCGTGCGGAGAGGTAGCCGATCACCTGCCGTCGGCTGGGATCGGCCAGGGCTCCGAAGACCAGATTGAGCGAATCAGACTGCACCGATTCAGCAGCAGACGAGCGCCGAGGCCTGCAGATCGAGCGCCGTGCTCCAGGCGGGCGACGATTCGACGACGGTCAGCCTCGTGCCGTCCGCGTCGTCCTCCAGGGTGAACTCGACTTCGCCCTCGTCGTCCCATTCGAAGGCGAGACGCCGCTCTGGCTCGATCTCCGTCACGGTCGCGTGCCGCTCCTCGCCGTTCGACCAGCGGAAGCTCGCACCGCCGCCGGGCTGCAGGTCGAGCTCGACGTCGTTGGCGAACCAGTCCTCGAGCCGCTCGGGCTCCGTCAAGGCCTCCCAGACCTCCTCGCGCGGCGCGGGGAGGACGATCTCCTTCCGGATCATCTGCAACCTCCTGGTTGCGCTAGAGTGCAACCGACGAGTTGCACATTACCCGAGGAGGTCGAAGTGCTGGTGGGATCGGTCGTACCGATGGTCGTCGAGCAGGACGGGCGGTGGGAGCGTTCGTTCGACATCTATTCGCGCCTGCTGCGCGAGCGCATCGTGTTCCTCGGCCAAGAGGTCGACGATCAGATCGCGAATCTGATCGCCGCCCAGCTGCTGCACCTCGATGCGCAGGCTCCCGGCACGGACATCTACCTCTACGTCAATTCGCCTGGCGGGTCTGCGTACGCAGGTATGGCGATCTACGACGCGATGCAGTACGTGAAGTCGGATGTCTCGACGGTGTGCCTGGGCATGGGCATGAGCGCCGCCGCGATGATCCTCTCCGGCGGCGCGGAGGGCAAGCGGTTCGCCTTGCCCAACGCGAAGATCATGATCCACCAGGGCTCCGGCGGGTTCCGAGGCACGCCGGCGGACATCCAGATCGCCGCCCGCGAGATCCTCGACATGACGCGCCGGATGGCCGAGATCATCTCGCGCCATTCGGGCCAGGACGTCGAGCAGGTGCTCCGTGACATCGACCGCGATCGCTTCATGTCGCCCGAGGAGGCCGTCGAGTACGGGCTCGTCGATGCGGTGATGGAACCTCGCTGACGAGCCCGGAGCGGGCTCAGAACCAGCTGCTCGGCGGCCAGTACGTGAACAGCACGGGCCCGATGAGGCTCGATCTCGGCACCGTTCCCCACATCCGGGAGTCGCAGGAGTGCACCCGGTCGTCGCCCATGAAGAAGTACCGGCCCTTCGGGACATGCCACGTATTGGTGATCGTGTCGCGTAGCTTCGGGTCGACGTACGGCTCGTGCAGCGGCTTGCCGTTGATCGAGACGAAGCCGTTCTGCTCGGACACCGTGTCGCCGGGCAGCCCGATCAGCCGCTTGACGAACGTTCCGCCGATCCCGCACGCGTCCGACGGGGCGTGAAAGACCACGATCTGCCCGCGCTTCGGGTTCGCGAAGCGGTAGGAGAGCCGGTTCGCGATCACACGGTCGTTGAAGCGGCCCTCGCACCAGGCTCCCGGCTTGGCGCAGTGGAGCGTCGGCTCCATCGACGACGACGGTATGCGGTACGGCTTGGCGACCTCGGCTTCGAACACGAGCACGAGCACGAGCGCAACGCCGATCGTCACCACCCAGTCGAGAACCTTCCGCAGCCCAGGCACGCGGGCCATGGTAGTCAAGCGCCGCGGGTCGTCCGCGGGGCGCGCCGCGCGGACGACACGACGCGCTCCACCGCCTGTCTGAGCGGGCCGGGGACCTCGCCGTCGCCGGTCTGGAAGCGCCTCCAGGCGGCGGCCGGCTTGCCGCGGCGCGCCCGCAGCCCCGTGACTCCTTCGAAGTCGGGGATCAGGGTCACGGTGCGGCGCTTCCCGGCGGCCCGGAGGATCGTCTCGTTCGCGACTCGTTCGGCTTCGGCCGGCATCGACCCGCGCGGCGCATCCCGATCGTGGACGACGACGTACGGGATCGCGCAGACGTTGCAGATCTCCGCGAAGAACGGGATGTTGCCCTTCCCGGCGCAGTCGATCACCGCGATCGCCTCCTGGTCTACGTCGAGCCCGAGTGCCTGGAAGATGAGCGGGAACACGAGTTTCTCGGTCCTCCCTTCGACGAGCAGCACGGCGCGCGACAGGAACATCTCCGCGCGTTCCGCATCCAGTTCGCTGACGAGCCGGAACGTTCGCTGTTCCGAGAGCGCTTTCGGCTGCAGCAGCGTCGTGCCGGTCCGCTCGTCGTGCCGGACGAGCACCAGCTCCTCGAGGCGATCGACGCCGAGGAACACCGGAGCGTGGGTCGAGTACATCACCTGGTTGCGCCCGCGCGCTGCGAGCCGCCGGAGCAGGCGGTGCAGGTGACGCTGGGCCGGCGGCGTCAGATAGAGCTCGGGCTCTTCGATCAGGATGACGTGGTCCTTGACGCGAGACTTGATCAGGCCCGCCATCGACCGGATGAGCGAGAGCCCGCCGTCCGTGCTCGTCTCGTCGTGGACGACGCCGAGCGCGCGCCTGGTCGCCGAGTCGGTGCGGGCGATCAGCGTCGACGGCCGCAGGTGGGCGGGGAAGAAGAGCGCGTGCGGTGCACCCTCACGGTTCAGATTCAGGGTCGCCGGTGGCCGAGCGTCGAGAAACAGTGTGCGCTCCCCGACGATCGCCTCGACGTGGACCCGCGTGTAGCCGCGCGAGACGTCGTCGCCGGTCGGCATCGGCGCCGCTGCCTCCAGCAGCGTCCAGATGGCTGCGAGCACCGTCGACTTGCCCGACGACGACTCGCCGACGAGAACGCAGGTCCTACCCGGCTCGAGGACGACGTCGCGCGCACCGCGATAGCCCTGGATCGTGACGCGGCTGATCGAGGCCACGTTCAGCCGCGCAGTGTGTTCTTGACGAAGAAGAGCAGGTTCGCGGGGCGCTCGCCGAGGCGGCGCATCAGATACGGGTACCACTCGGGCCCGTAGGGCGTCGCGACCAGCACCTTGTACCCGCGCCGGACGAGGTCGAGTTGCAGTTTCGGCCGCACGCCGTAGAGCATCTGGAACTCGAAGCGGTCGCGGTCGATCGCATTGCTCGTCCGCATACCGGATCGCCTGCTCGATCAGCGACTCGTCGTGTGTCGCGACCGCCGTGTGCCCGATGCCCGAGAGCATTCGCTCCATGCAGTCGCGCGTAGGCCGCGTCGACGTCGGGCTTGTGCGGATAGGCGATCGCTTCCGGCTCGAGGTACGCGCCCTTGACGAGACGAAGGTTCGGCTCGAGGTCGAGCAGCGACTCGAGATCGTCGGGCGTGCGGTAGAGGTAAGCCTGGAGCACGGTGCCGACGTTGTCGAAACCTGCCTCGCGCAGCCTCCGATAGATCCGGAGCGTTGCGTCGACGAACTGCGACTGCTCCATGTCGATCCGGATGAACGATCCCTGCGCGAGCAGGGTGCGAGAGGTTCTCGAACGCGAGGTCCTCGTCGATGTCGAGCCCGAGATGCGTCAGCTTCAGCGCGACGTTCGCCTGCAGGTGCTCGTCGGCGATGCGGGCGATGACCTCGCGATAGGCCGCGACGACCGTCTCGGTCTGCGGCCGGCTCGAGCACGCCTTCGCCGAGCAGTGTCGTATTCGCCGCGAGGCCCTGCTCGTTCAGCCGGCGCAGAACCGCAATGCACTCGTCGAGCGTCTCGCCGGCGACGAAGCGCGTGGCTCCGAAGCGGCTGCCGTGCCGGCGGACGAGCCCCTGGACGCGCCGGCTGTCGGCCGCGGCGAGGATCGCCCTGCGGAGAGTCGCGTTGGCTGCGTCGCTCAGCTGTGCGAGAGCAGCCATTCGTGCACTTCGCCGACTCGGTTCTGCAGCAGCGTCAGGTGCCCGTTCACGTCGTCGATCCACGCCTCGGCGCCGGGAATGTGCGCGGCGAGCCACTCGCCGTGCGAGAGCGGGACGAAACGGTCGTCCGCGCCGTGCACGATCAGCGTCGGCCGCGCGATGTCGCCGACGTCGAAGCCCCACGGCGAGCGGCGAATGCGAGGTCGTCGTCGATCCAGCCGTCGGCGCTGGGCTCGAGACCGTGGCTGCATGTCCTCGTGCATCCAGGCGGCCAGCGCGCCGGCGAGCGCCGCGCGGTCGACAGGCCCCAGGAGCGTCCTGAACAGCTCTTCCAGCTGATCCGCGCTCAGGGTGAGGCTCTGGTTGCGGTCGCGCTCGACCGACGGGCCGGAGCGCGTCCTCGCCGGCGAGCACGAGGTCGAACTCCTTGACGTTGTCCTCGCCCATGCCTGCGTGCCAGTCGAGGCCCTCGGCGCCCCACGGCGCCACTCCGGCGAGGGAGGCGGCCGCGATCAGCCGGTCGCCGCAGAGTGCCGCGCAGGCCAGCGCATGCGGCCCGCCGCCGGAGATGCCCCACGTCGCGAACCGCTCGAGCTCGAGCGCGTCGGCGATCGCCTCGACGTCCGGAACGGCGGCGAAGATCGCGCGGCCGCGGTTGCGCGTCGAGCCGCCGTAGCCGGCCCGGTCGAAGCCGATCAGGCGGATACCGGGCGTCGTCCAGGCGCCGTAGAGGATGCCGGAGCCCGGCGTCCCGTGGTGGACGAACACGGGGAGACCACCCGGGTCACCTGCCTCGTGCAGCTCGAGGGACCGCCCGTCGGCGGTCTCGACGACCGTTGCCATCGCGACAGCTTTTCAGGTTTTCGGCGCGGCAGCGACGGCGGGCGCCGTGGCAGCGCTACGGCGAGAGGTTCGACTGCCACGAGACGCTGAAGGAGCGCCCGTCGGTCGAGAGGTCGCTCGGCACCGCACCGATGCCCGACCCGAGCGGGTCGCCGGTTCCGAGGAACCGGCCCGTCTGGTCGCCGCCGCCGATCAGCTCGATCGGCCGTCGGAAGCCAGACCGGGCTCGGCCGACGCGGGTCGCAGATCGTGCCGGCATGCGTGTTGCCGATCGCCGCGGCGTTGGTGAAGGTGATGTTGCCGAACCGGGTCAGCGGGACCGCCCTGCACCGACCGCTCGACGAGCAGTCCGAAGGCGCTTCGGCGATCCACTCCGCCGATGAGACGTCGAGCGGCTGGGTCAAGCGCCATCGTCTTCGAGAACCGGGTATGGCGGGTGAGGTCCTTCAGGCTCATCGTGACCGTCTGCCCGTTGACGAGCACCGCTGCGTTGATCTCGTCGCCCGGCCGGATCTTGAGCGGGATCGGGACGGACGCAGCGGGCACGATCTCCCACCACGCCTCGTAGGTCGGGAATGCTGCTCGCCCGTCACAGGAGACACTCGTGCCAAGCTGCTCCAGCGCCGGTGAGGCGGATCGTTGCCACCGAGCCCGACCCAGAACGCGGCAGCGTCGACCCGGCCCGATCCACACGTCGCCTTCGGCTGGACCCACGTCCCGGTGACGTCGCTGAACGTGGTCACGGCGCCGTCCGGCGCTGCGGCGACGTATCCCGACCAGTTCGAGCTCACCTCCGGCGCGGCAGCGAATGCCCCGCCGGCCAGACGAGCGACGCCGCAAGACCGGTGACGACCGCGAGCGAGGCCTTCAGCACGAGGCTGAACGTATTCGCCGACCTGAAGAACACGCTAAGAGCCTCGTTACGGATCTGTTAGCGGCGCCGGGAGGCCGGCTCGTCCAGATGGGGCGGGCGCCAGCCGGCGTCAGCGGCGTTCAGATTCGTGCCAGGCGGAACGATCGCGTCGATCGCGTCGAGCACGTCGTCCGACAGCTGTACGTCGGCGGCGCCGAGCTGGCCCTCGAGCTGCTCCAACGTGCGCGGCCCGACGATCGCGGCGGTCACCGCGGGATGCCGGATCACGAACGCGAGCGCGAGGTGGATGAGGCTCACCCCGCCCCGCTCCGCCAGAAGCGCGAGGCTGCTCGACCGCCTCGAGCTTCTGCTGGTTCCCGGGGATCGAGAGGTCGTAGCGGGCCGGGATCCGCGTCGCCCGGTGGCTCGTGGCGTCGCTTCCCTTGCGAAACCTGCCCGAGAGCCAGCCGCCTGCCAGCGGGCTCCACGGGATCACGCCCATGCCGTGGCGCGCGCAGAGCGGCAGCACCTCCGCCTCGACGCCGCGGACGAGGATCGAGTACGGCGGCTGCTCGCAGACGTAACGGGCGAGGCCGCGCTGCTCGGCGACCCATTGCGCCTCGACGATCGCCGACGGGGGGTAGGTCGAGGAGCCGAGGTAGCGGATCTTCCCGGCGCGCTGGAGATCGGTCAGCGCGCCGAGCGTCTCCTCGTGCGCGATCCACGGATCCCAGCGGTGGATCTGGTACAGGTCGATCCAGTCGGTCTGCAGCCGGCGCAGGCTCGCCTCGACCTCCTGCACGATCCATCGGCGCGAGTTGCCGCGCATGTTCGGATCGGTGTCGTGCATGACACCGTGCACCTTCGTCGCGAGCACGATCGAGTCGCGGCGCCCCTTGAGCGCTTTCCCGACGATCTCCTCCGATTCGCCGCGCGCGTAGACGTCGGCCGTGTCGACGAAGTTGATCCCGGAGTCGAGCGCGTGGTGGATGATGCGAATCGACTCGTCGTGGTCCGTGTTGCCCCACGCCCCGAACATCATCGCCCCGAGGCAGAGAGGGCTGACGCTGACGCCGGTGCGGCCGAGCTCCCGCTGTTCCATGCTCGAACCGTACAGACCGTGCACAGGTCTGAAGTAGGGTCGAGCGATGGCTGCGATCGAGGTGCATGACCTCTGCCGGACCTACCGAACGCACATCGGCATCGTCCGCCGGCGGCGCACCGACGTCCAGGCGCTCGCCGGGATCAGCTTCGAGGTGGAGCCGGGCGAGCTGTTCGGCCTGCTCGGCCCGAACGGGGCCGGCAAGACGACGACGATCAAGATCCTCACAACGCTGCTGCTGCCCTCGTCGGGAACCGCGTCGGTGCTCGGCTTCGACCCTGCACGCGAGCCGGGCGAGATCCGGCGCCGGGTCGGTCATGTGTTCGGCGGCGACCGCGGCCTGTACGACCGTCTGTCCGCTCTCGACAACCTCCGCTATTTCGCCGACCTCTACCGGGTTCCGGTGCGCGAGAAGAAGGCGCGGATCGACTACCTCCTCGAGCTCGTCAAGCTGAAGGGGCGAGAGCGGCAGCGGGTCGAGACCTACTCCCGCGGCATGCGCCAGCGGTTGCACATCGCCCGCGGCCTCCTGCACGACCCGGAGGTGCTGTTCCTCGACGAGCCGACGATCGGGCTCGATCCCGTCGGCGTCGCGTGAGGTCCGGGAGACGGTTGCCGGCCTGCGCGAGCAGGGCAAGACGGTCCTGTTGACGACCCACTACATGTACGAGGCAGACGAGCTGTGCGGGCGAGTCGCGGTGATCGCCGCCGGCCGGATCGTCGCGGAAGGGACGCCGGCCGAGCTCAAGGCGCGTGTCCTCGACCGGACGATCATCGAGATCGAGTCGTTCGGGGCGCTCGGCTCGGGGCTCGACCGCCTGCGCGCTCTGCCCGGAGTGATCTCGGTCTCGACCGAGCAGCGCGAGCAGGCGGAGGTGATCCTTGTCCAGTCGAGCGTCGGCTCCGAGTTGACGCACGCCCTGCTGCGGGAGCTCTCACGGCATCACGCTCGGCAAGGTGATCGCCCGCGAGCCGACCCTCGAGGACGCCTACGTCGAGCTGGTCCAAGCGGCATGACGCGCGCGTTCCTCAGCGGCATGCGGGTGCACGTCGTGCAGTTCTCACGCAACCCGTTCGACCTGAGCGGGGTGTTCCTGTGGCCGATTCTCTACGCGTCGATCGCGTACTACCTGCTCGATTCGAAGAACGACCCGAAGTTGCTGCTCAGCGCGTCGCTCGGCGCCGCAGTGATGCTGATGTGGTCGCTGGTCGTGATCGGCTCCTCCAACGCCCTCGAGAACCAGCGTTGGCTCGGGACGCTCGAGCTGCTCGTTGCGGCCCCGATGCCGTTCGCGGTGGTGATCGCGCCGATCTGCGTCGCGAGCGGGCTCGTCGGCGGTTACGGGATCGCGGCAACGTTGCTCTGGGGGAGGTTGCTGTACGGCGTGCCGATCTCGATCTCCACCCGTTCGCGTTCGCCGTGGCGCTGCCGGCCTGCATGCTCGCGATCGGGATGCTCGGGCTCGTGATGGCTTCGACGTTCGTGCTGTACCGCGCCGCGTTCAGCCTGGGATCGCCGTCCAGTACCCGGTGTGGATCGCGACCGGGCTGCTCGTCCCGCTGTCGACACTGCCGGCGTTCGTGCACGAGATCGGCTGGTTCCTCGGGCCGTACTGGGGGTTCCGGGCGATTCACGAGGCGGTGTTCGGGTCGTCTCCGTGGCAGAACATCGGCATGTGCGTGGTCGTCAGCACGGGCTTACCTCGTCCTGGGATCCGCGTGCTTGCGCGCCTTCGTGCGGGTCGCGCGCGCCCGCGGCACGCTGAAGCTCACGTGAACTCGCTCAGGGTGTTCTTCGTCGGCGGCGTGATGAGCTATCGCGCGCTGTTCAACTGGATCAATCCGTGGGTGTTCTTCCCCCACACGCTCGGGTATCCGATCTTCGAGATCCTCTTCTTCGCGTACCTCGGCCGCTTCGCGGGCGTCGAGTCGGACAAGTTCTTCCTCATCGGCAACGCCTTCATGGCGATCGCGATCACCGGGTTCTTCGGGATGGGAAGCTCGATCGGCGGCGAGCGGCGCTCGCAGACGCTCTCGACGCTGCTCGCGTCTCCGGCGAACCGGCTCGCGCTGTTCCTGGGCCGGGCGGTCCCGTCGATCGTCACCGGATTCCTCGTCGCCGCGACGGCGTTCGCGATCTGCAGCCTGATTCTCGGCGTCCACTTCTCCGCGAGCGAGCTCGGTGGTCTTGCGGTCGCCGCGCTGGTCGCGTCGTTCGCGTGCACGTCGTTCGGCCTGTGCCTGGGCTGTCTCGGGCTGCGCGGGCGGAGCGTCTCGCTCTTCGCGGACATGGTCGGCGGGACGATGCTGCTCGTGTCCGGGGCCAACGTGCCGTTCGACCGGCTGCCCGCCGGGGTGCAGGCCGTCGGACGCTGCCTGCCGCTGACGCACGGGATCGCCGCGGGCCGTGAGCTGGGGGCGGGCGCGTCGCTCGCATCGGTGTCGGGCCTGCTCGGCACGGAGGCGCTCGTCGGCTTCGTCTACCTCGTCCTCGGCGTTGTGATGCTGCGGGTGTTCGAGTACCAGGGCCGTCGCGCCGCGACGCTCGAGACGTTCTAGGTACGAAGCCGCGGATCGAGCAGGACCTGCGCCGCGTCGACGAGCAGGTTGACGACGACGACCGCGATTGCGAACGCGACGACGAGTGCCTGCACGAGGACCAGGTTGCCGGCCATTGCCGCCTGCTGGAGGGCGAACCCGCCTCCCGAGTAGCTGAACACCTCCTCGAGTGCAGGCACGCCGCCGAGGGCGAGACTGAAGGCGACGGCAAGGCCGGTCAACGCCGGTAGCAGGGCGTTCCGCCCCGCGTAGCGGAGCATCGTCCGCGACTCCGAGAGGCCTTTCGCGCGGGCGAAGTGGACGTAGTCGTCGTTTGCGACGCCGAGCGTGATCGTGCGCACGCTCAGCACCCAGAGGCCGACGCTCGCGACGACGAGGACGATCAGCGGCAGCTCGGCATGCCGGACCGCGCTGGTGGCGAAGGTCCACGTCCAGGCAGGCTGCAGGTCGATGTCGTAGGCCCATTGCACCGGGAAGAGATTCCACTTCACTCCGAAGAACTCGAGCGCGAGCCCCGCCAGCGCGAAGGCGGGCACGGTCCAGAGGACGGCGGTGCCGGTGGTCACCCAGCGGTCGAAGTGCCCCCCTCGCTTCCAGGCCGCGACGAGGCCGAGCAGTCCGCCGATCGCGAAGGCGATCAGCGTGGCCGTGCCGACCAGTGCCAGCGAGAACGGGAGCGAGTTCTCGATCGTCGTTGCGACACCGGGGCGATCGAGGCCGAGGTGGCCGGTGGCGATGTCTCGCAGGAAGTGCGCGTAGCCGCCCCAGAACGGCCCGGTCGGCGGAGGTGCGCTCACGCTCCCGCGCCAGGCGAGCCGCGGCAGTGCGTAGGCGACCGTGACGGCGACCCAGAGCGCCAGGGCATAGATCGGCAGGCGCCGCAGCAGGTAACGGGCGAGGTAGGGCAGCGCAGCGGCGAACGAGGCGAGCGCCGGGAGCGGCGAGCGGAGACTGGGGAGGTGCGGACGGATGCGGAAGCGGAGGCTCGACCGGCGAGGGCGGGGGGCCGACGTGTAGGCGAGGCGCGGGTCGGCCACCTGCTCGATCCCGAACATCGTCAGGACGAGCCCGGCTGCGGTGATCAGCAGGGCGAGCGCCGGGAACGTGAAGATCCACCACGAGCCCGTCAGAAGCGCCTCCTGGACCTGAGCGACTGCGAGCAGCGAGCCCCACGTCGAGCCATCCGTGTCGCCGAGTGCAAAGCGGCCGCGTGAGAGCGACGCGAGAAAGTCGAGTGTCGCAAGGGCGACCATCGCCTGGATCGCGATGAAGAACGCTCCGGCCGCGATCCGGCCGGCCATGTTCGGGATGAACTCGAACACCACGACCCGGCGTCCGGCTCTCGCCGATCGCGATCGCGCCTGCGACGAAATCAGTGTTGCGCAGGGTGAGCGCCTGGGCGCGCAGCACCCGCGCCTCGGCCGCCCAGCTGCCGAGGCCGATCATCAGCATCGTCGCCAGCGCCGTGTGGCGGCCCCGCGGCACGACGCCGGCGACGACGATCGCGAGCGGCAGGATCGGCAGGGCGAGGAAGATGCCCGTGACGGTGCTCAGCACCGTGTCGGCGCGGCCCGGGAACGCTCCCGCGGCACAGCCGCAGCCGACCGCAAGCACGAGTGCGAACGCGGTGGCGCCCACGATCAACTCGAGGGTCAACGGCGCTGCGGTCAGCACCTGTGAGAACACGTCGTATCCCTCACGGGTGGTGCCGAAGGGGTGCGGCCACGACGGTGCAGAGTCGCGGCCCGCAAGCATCGACAGGAGCGAGCCGTCGCCGGGCGCGACGAGCGGCCCGATCAGGCCGACGACGACGACGAGCCCGAGCAGCGCCATGCCGACACACGCGCTCTTGTTCTGGAAGAGAGGTGCGAGCCTGCGCTTCATCGCCCGCGCCATCGTACGGCCCCACGGCCCGGCCCTCCGCTACCGCTGGCTATGCTCGGTGGGTGATCGAGTCGGAGTCCCAGCTTCGTGACGTGATCGGTTCGCCTTCGGCGCTCGTCGCCGGCAAAGTGGCCGATCGGCTGAACGGCCTGACGCGCCAGTTCATCGAGCGCTCGCCGTTTCTGTGCATCGCGACGGCCAACCCGGACGGCGGTCTCGACGTCTCGCCGCGCGGCGATCCGGCCGGCTTCGTGCGGATCCTCGACGAGCGCCGTCTGCTCCTCCCGGACCGACCCGGCAACAAGATCGCCGACACTCTGACGAACCTGCTCGTCGACGACCGCGTCGCGCTGCTCTTCTTGATCCCCGGGGTCGGTGACTCGTTCCGGGTCAACGGCCGCGCGGAGGTGACCGACGACGTGGAGCTCCTCGCACCGAGCACCGTTGATGGGAAGGCGCCGAAGCTCGGCATCCTCATCGCGATCGAGGAGGCCTACACGCAGTGCTCGAAGGCCCTCATCCGCTCCGACCTCTGGAACCCCGAGAAGCACATCGACCGGGCCGAGCTGCCGAGCGGCGGGGAGATCCTGCGCTCGATCAGCGATTCGCGGCTCGATCCCGAGGAGTACGACCGCGAGCGCGCGGACCGCTACGCGCGCCGCGAAGGCTTCTACTAGATCGACAGCGTCAGCGTCCGCGTCGCCGCCGGCGCATGAAGCGTGCCGCGAGCAGCGTCGCCGTCACCGTGATGACGAGCTTGACGGCCTTCGAGCCACGCAGCTTCGAGACTCCGCTCGCCCGCTCCTCCATCGTCACGGGGACTTCCTCGAGCCTCAGACCCGCGTCGGTGATGCGGATCAGGGCCTCCACCTCCGGTGCGCGACTCTGGAACGGTTCCGCAAGCAGCGGCAGCGCCTTGGCGTTGACGGCGTAGAGCCCGCTCGTCGCGTCGCCGAAGGGACGCCCGAGTACGAGCGCCATCGCACGGCGCAGCGCTGCGGTCCCGACCCTGCGAGCGGGGCTCGGCCGGTAGCGGTAGGCCGCATAGCCCTCGCCCGACACGAAGCGCGACCCGACCGCGACATCGCAGCGATCGGCGCGCACCAGGTCGAGGAGGCGGGTGAGCTCGTGCGCGGGGTGCTGCCCGTCGGCGTCAACGCGCCCGCAGTAGGCGTAGTCGTGCTCGAGCGCCCAGCGGTAGCCGGCGGCGATCCCGAACCGCAGCCCCAGGTTCGATCCGAGGGAATAGACCTGGGCGCCGTGCTCGTGTGCGACGTCGGCCGTTCGATCCGTCGACCCGTCGTCGACGACGAGCACGTCTGCGTCGGGGAGCTCTGCGCGCAGCGCGTCGAGCACGGCGGGCAGATTGTCCTCCTCGTTCCACGCGGGGATGAAGACGACGGTGTCGTTCATAGGCCCTCGAGCTCCGCTCGTGCTGCCCGCAGCTGCCGGCTCATGACGGTGAGCGCACCGAGCTCCCATGCGACGGCACCGGGAGTCGGGAAGACCGGGGCGAGCCGAAACCGGACGGCGACTCCGTGCGCCTCATAGATGCCGCGGAAGATCCAGCGCGCCCGGAAGAGATGCAGCGGAGCGCAGATCACGATGGCGTGGGTCACCCCCCGGTCGACGAGGAGAGGCAGCGTACGTGCAGCGTTCTCCGCGGTGGTCGATGCGGTCTCCTCGGTCACGAGCTCCAGCGAGGGGCCGCGCCAGATCCTGCGCATCTGCTCGGCCTCGGACGTCCCGTTGTCGGGAGCCCAGCCGGTGAACACGACCAGGCGCGTATCGACCCGGCGGGCAAGGCGCTCCGCTTCCGCGACGAGCCGGCGGCAGGCGCGGCTGATCCGGTACGAGCCGTCACGTCCGAACAGGCCGTTGCCGGGCACGACGAGGGCGAGGGCGCTCACAGGTTCCAGGCTACGTCGCTGGTGCAGCGGGCCGCTGCCCGACCTTCCACGTCGCCGCCGCGACGAGCCCGACGACCAGCGTCGGTACGACGGTGAGGAACCGGTAGATCAACGTTGCCGTCACTGCGTCGGCGTTGTTCGCGCCGAACGCGACCAGTACACCCGTGAGGCCGAGCTCGACGAAGCCGACGCCTCCTGGGGTGATCGGGATCGCGCCGAGGATCCGCGCGAGCGTCCAGGCGGCGAACGCCTCGATGATCGTCACCTCGCCGCGCGGCACACCGATCGCCCGGAGGGAGGCGAGGAAAATGATGAACACCGTCAGATGCCCGGCGAGCGTGGCGGTGGTGAGGAAGAACCAGCGCCGGCGAATCAGTTCGATCGTCTCCTCGCGAAAGCGCACGAACGACGTGCCGTTCCACTTCACCGGTGCTTTGTGAGCGAGCCCCTTCGCCCAGCTGGCGAGACGGGCCGCCCGGTCGCCGATCCGGCGGGCGAGTCGCGCGCTCGAGAGGCCGATGGCGAACCCCGCGACGATCGCCGCGAAGACGGCGAGCCCGACGATCGCGACGATCTCGAGCGTGCGGTTCGATCCGCCCTCGGCGACGACGCCGGCAACCGCGATGATCGGAAAGCCGAGGATCACGAACTGGTTCCACACCCCTGTGACGACGACGGCGAGCCCGACCGGGCGGCCGCTGAAGCCCCAGGCGCGCAGCATCGCGAACGACGTCGCCATGCCGACGGCGGCGCCGCCCGGCGCGACCATCGAGAGCGCCGTGAAGCCAGGGTGACGCGCGAGGCGTGCAGGTACCGCAGGCCGGGCAGCGCCGCGACGAGCGGCGGCGCGTACGTGGCGAGGTTGAGGACGGTTGCGAGCACGAGCACCAGGAGCCACTGCCAGGAGAGCGTCTTGACGACGCCCCAGACCTCTCCGTAGTTCGCGATGCGTGGCAGAGCGAACGCGAAGACGCCGGCGATGATGAGCACCGAGGCGACGGTGGCGATGATCCGCGCGCGCCCCGTGCGTCGCTTCCGGTGCGCGTTGTCGAGCTCGACCTGGACGAGCTCGTCCTCGGGCTCGGGAGAGAGGCCTGCTTCGATCTCGGTCGAGGTCACGGGTCAGTATCTCCAGTTGCTGGACGCTGCCGTCGTGCTGTGCTGAGATGCAGGGGTGTCCACGACCGAATCGGCCGGATGAGCGTCGGCGGTAGAGCCCGCACGCGCGGGCAGGTCCTGCGCCGGGTCGCGTTGATCGCGGGCGGCCTCGTCCTGCTGGCCCTCCTGCTGCTGGCGCTGCACCATTGGGTGCTCGGGATCATCGTGGGAGTCGTCGCCGCTGCAGCCGTCTGGGGATATCTCCAGGCACGCTCGGTGCGCTAGCGCGGACGCATCTGCCCGCGCGGCACCTGTCAGGGCGCCGCAATGGTCGCGGCGAGGAGTGCCCGGGCCGCCCAGACGCACACCTCTTCGGCCTCCGCCGTGCTGAGCGCCCGGGTGTCCTGGAGAACGATCATCGACTCCCAGCCCATCAGCAGCGTGAGTGCGGAGACGAGCCGCTCGTACCGTTCCGGTGGAAGGTCCTGGCGGAGCGGCTCGAGAGCCCGCTCGATCCACGCGACCCGCCGGTAGCCGCGGCGGGGCGCTTGCCCCTCCGTCGGTTCGCCGCGAGCGTCGGCAGGCGCTTGTCCGGTTCCGCCCACCGTCAGGCGGATGATCGTCCGGCCGAGCGTCTCGGTCTCGGCAAAACCCTGCTGCATCACCCGGACAAGTGCCTCGACCCGGTCCTCCGGGCTCGACAGTGCTCCGAACGCAGGCTCGATCGAGGCGGTCGTGCGGGCGACTTCGAGCGCCGCGTCTGCGAGCAGATGCTCGAGCGTCGGGAAGTACTGGTAGACGGTTCGCCGCGACACGTCCGCCTCGTCGGCGATCTCCGACACGGAGGGAGCTTGGCCGCGCGCAAGGAGCGCAGCGGCCGCGGTGACGATTGCCCGGCGAGTTCGCCGTCGCTGCCGCTCGCGTCCGTTTCCCGGCGGAGGCGGGGCAGCTGTCTCGCCCGCCGGAGGCTTGACATCGTCCACAGGTTCAGTATACAACAGCGCAGCGATTGCACACATGTGCAACGAGTGTGAAGGGAAAGGAGATGGGGATGACAGCTAACGCACCTGCGCCGTTCGGGACTCTGCCCGGTGAAGGTGAGAACCACCTGGTTCCAGCCGAACCGGATGACGGTGAAGGCTTCCGGTGAGCAGACCGGTGGAGCGTTCGGGCTCGTCGAGTCGCACATTCGCGCGGGCTCGTCGCCGCCGCTGCACGTGCACCACCGTGAAGACGAGTCCTTCTGGGTGCTTGCAGGCACCATCAGATTTCGGGTCGGAGACGAAGACATTCAGGCAGGCCCCGGTTCGTTCGTCTTCCTGCCCAGGGAGATTCCGCACACGTTCGTCGTCGAAGGGGATGAGGATGCGCACATCCTCACGCTGCTCACGCCCGGTGGCGGCGAACAGTTCTTCGTGGAGGCAGGCCGGGAACCGGAAGGCCCGGGGCTGCCGCCGCCGGGACCGCCGGACGTTCCGAAGCTCAAGGAAGTCGCGGCTCGCTACGGCAGCGAGATCGTCGGTCCGCCACTGTCCCCGGTCGCTGGATGATGAACAAGACGCAGGTGAACCCGTGGAGCTGGCAGGAGGCGTTCGGTTTCTCGCAGGCGTGGCGTGTCGACGGCGCACAGTCGATGCTGTTCGTCGCCGGTCAGGGCCCGATCACGCCCGACGGTCAGTTGGCCGGCGAGGGCGACTTCGAAGCTCAGGTGCGACAGACGTTCGAGAACCTCGGTGTGGTGCTTCGCCAGGCCGGCATGTCGCTCGCGGACGTCGTGAAGACGAACGTCTACCTGACGGATATCGCCACCTTGCGCGAGTACGGACGGATCAAGAGCGAGCTGCTGCCGGGGCCTCAACCGGCATCGACGGCAGTCCAGGTCGTCGGGCTCGCAGCCGCGGGAATGATGCTCGAGCTCGACGCGATCGCGGTCTCCTGACGAGCGATCCAACGGGAGAGGCCCCTTGCGGGGCCTCTCCCGTCAAGCGAGTTGCGGTTCGGCCTCTCAGCCGCAGCCGGTGGACGTGCCGCAGTCGCGGCACGTGTAACACGTTCCGGCGCGCACCATGCGGCCGCCGCAGCGGTTGCACTCGATCGCGTCCTCGAGCGGGTTGAAGAGCGCGGTCTGGCCCGGTGCGGGTGTCTCGACGTGCGCCGGCTCGCCGTTCGCGATCCGGTCGGCCATCTGTGCCCGCACCTCCATCGAGAGGATGCCCGCCTCTTCCTGCTGGTCGACGGAGAGGAACTTCTTGCCGAACCAGCGGAAGATGTAGTCGGGGATCGACTTCGCAGCGCGGATGTCTGCGTCGTTCGTGAGCCCCGACGGCTCGAAGCGCAGGTGCGAGAGCTTCGAGACGTACACCTCGGGCGGCACGCCGTACTGCAGGCCCATCGAGACCGCGATCATCAGCGAGTTCATCAGGCCCTGCAGCGTCGTTCCGTCCTTCGCGATGTCGACGAAGATGTCGCCGGGCGATCCGTCGTCGAACACGCCGACGTGGATGTACCCCTCGTACTCGCCGACCCGGAACTTGCGGCCGATCTCGTTGCGGTCGTCCGGCAGCCGCCGGCGCTTCGGTGCTGCCATCGCCCCACCCGCGTGGGAGAGGGTCGTCTGCGCGCCCTTGTCGCCCTTCCCCGAGAGCGGCTGGGCGACCTTGCAGTTGTCGCGATAGATCGCGACGGCCTTGACGCCGAGCTTCCACGAATCGAGGTAGAGCTGCGCGACGTCTTCGATGGTCGCCGTCTCGGGCAGGTTGACCGTCTTCGAGATCGCGCCCGAGATGAACGGCTGGATCGCGCCCATCATCTTCACGTGGCCGCGGTAGTGGATCGCCCGCTCGCCGACCGCGCAGTCGAACACGGGGTAGTGCTCGCTCTTCACGTAGGGCGCGCCGACGACCGTGTTGCGCTCGTCGACGAACGCGATCACCTCGTCGACCTCGTTCGGCGCATAGCCGAGCTTCTCGAGGCCGCCGGCGACGGTCTTGTTGACGATCGTGATCTCGCCGCCGCCGACGAGCTTCTTCGACTTGACGAGCGAGAAGTCCGGCTCCACGCCGGTCGTGTCGCAATCCATCATGAAGCTGATCGTCCCGGTCGGTGCCAGCACCGTCGCCTGCGCGTTGCGGTAGCCGTTCACCTCACCGAGGTCGAGCGCGTCGTCCCAGGACTTGCGGGCTGCGCCGAGCAGGTCGGACGGCACGGTCTCAGCATTCGCGATGTTGCCGACGGCGGCGCGGTGCTTCGCGATCACGCCGATCATCGCCGCAGCGTTCGGGCGGTAGCCGGCGAACGAGCCCATGCGGCCCGCGATCTCCGCCGACTTGCGGTACGCGCGGCCCGTCATCAGCGCGGTGATCGCAGCGGCGTAGGCGCGGCCCTCGTCCGAGTCGTACGCGAGCCCGCGCGCCATCAGCAGCGCGCCGAGGTTCGCGTAGCCGAGGCCGAGCTGGCGGTACGCCTTCGCGTTGCGCTCGATCTCCGGCGTCGGGTACGACGAGTTTCCGACGAGGATCTCCTGGGCGAGGAACATCGACGTCGCACGCGTGCTCGAACGCCTCGACGTCGAGCTCGCCGTCCTCGCGGCGGAACTTCATCAGGTTCAGCGACGCGAGGTTGCATGCGGAGTCGTCGATCGACATGTACTCCGAGCACGGATTCGAAGCGTTGATGCGGCCGGTGTTCGGCAGCGTGTGCCACGAGTTGATCGTCGTGTCGTACTGGACGCCCGGATCGGCGCAGCGCCACGCAGCCTCTGCGATGTCGTGCAGCAGCTTGCGCGCCTTCATCGTCTCGACGACCGTGCCGTCGGTGCGGGCCGTGAGGTTCCAGTCGTCGTCGGCCGCGGCGGCCTCCATGAACGCGTCGGAGACGCGCACCGAGTTGTTCGCGTTCTGGTACTGGATCGACGCCCAGTCGGGGGAGTCGAGCGACATGTCGTAGCCGGCCGCCTCGAGGACGCGTGCCTTCTCCTCCTCGTGCGCCTTGCACCAGATGAACTCGATGATGTCCGGGTGGTCGACGTCGAGCACGACCATCTTCGCCGCGCGGCGCGTCTTGCCGCCCGACTTGATCGTCCCCGCGGACGCGTCGGCGCCGCGCATGAACGAGACCGGGCCGGAGGCGTAGCCGCCCTTCGAAAGCTGTTCCTTGGACGAGCGCAGCCGTGAGAGATTGACGCCCGAGCCGGAGCCGCCGCGGAAGATGACGCCCTCGCGGCGGATCCAGTCGAGGATCGCGTCCATCGAGTCGTCGATCGAGAGGATGAAGCAGGCCGAGCACTGCGGCTTCTCCTCGAAGCCGACGTTGAACCAGACCGGCGAGTTGAACGCGGCGAGCTGGTTGACGAGGATCGCCTTCAGCTCGTCCTCGAACGTCTGCGCCTCGTCCTCGTCGGCGAAGTAGCCGCCGTTGCGGCCCCACGTGCCGACGGTGTCGACGATGCGGCTGATCATCTGCTTCACCGACCGCTCGCGCTCGGGGCTCGACATGCGGCCGCGGAAGTACTTCTGGGCGACGATGTTCGTCGCGGTCTGCGACCAGAACTTCGGGAACTCGACGTCCTTCTGCTCGAAGGCCGGGCCGTTCTTGCCGGGGATGTGTGCGTCGCGGATCTCCCACTCGACCTCGTCGATAGGGGTCGCGGCCCTCGATCGTGAACCGCCGTTTCACGGCCAGGGTGGCGTCCTCGTCGACGACGTGGTTGACGAGCTCGTCGGGGTGAATCTGGACGGTCGTTTCGTGCTCTACGGACGCCATCTGTGTCGCCTCCTCCATACGCACGGTCTCCGCGTGCGAACCTCGATAGTTCGGTGATCCGAAAGGGAGACGGAGCGTAGAGCGGTCCTCGGACAGCACATGGTACCGCCGGCCCGCGGGCTGAAGTCGCGCTCTAGGGAGCCTGTTTTCGGGCCTGGATCCGCTTCGCGGCGAGCCCGGCGGCGCCGGCGGCGACGAGCAGGATCGCGAGGCCGCCGAGCACGAGCAGCGGGAGCGGCAGCGACGTCGAGCTCGATGGGTTCAGCTGTTCGGCGACGCCGCCGATGCCCTTGTCCGGCTTGCGTCCGGGCACGACCGCGACGGTCGTCGTGCTGGTGGAGCTCGTCCCCGTCGTGGACGTCGTCGTCGTGGTCGTGGTGGACGTCTGCGGCGCGACGGGGCTGTTCGGCTGGACCGTCTTGCCGGCCTTCTTCTCCTTCGCGATCGCGCTCTGAAGCGCGCGCAGGATGTCGTCGTGCGCGCTCGAGTAGGTCTGCACGTCGGCCGGGAGATGATTCAGCGCGTCCTGGTAGCAGTGGACCGCGTAGGTGTGGTCGATCCGGCCGTCGTACCAGTCGTTCAAGAGCAGCTTCCAGCACGGGGTCGCCGCGGCGGCGGGAGATGCGTGCACGACGGCAGCGAACAGGGCGGCGACGACGACCGCCGCGCGTGCGAACAGCTTCAGGGAGGGCACGAGAAAGCCGAGCGTACGACGGCGCTGTAAGGCTTTTGTGAGCGATCCGGGCACGTCGCCGGGGGATGGTAGCTTCGCGCGAGATGCGAGCGATCCGGGAACTGTCGCTCGCCGCGCCGCTCGGCCTCGCTGGCCTCGCGATCTTCTTCGGCGGCGGCCCGGGAAACGGCTCGACCATGTGGCTCGGAGGCGGTGCCCTGCTGGTGCTGCTCCTGCTGCTCGCCACCCAGGGGCTGCCGGGCGGGCTGCTCGCGCTGCTGCCCCTCGCCATCCTCGCCGCCTGGCTCGGGCTGACGATCTCGTGGTCGCTGTTGCCCGACCGCTCGTGGGACTACGCCGACCGGGCCCTGGTCTATCTCCTCTTCGCGGCGCTCGGGCTCTGGCTCGCCCCGCGGACGCGAGAGCTCGCGAACGGCCTCTGCATCCTGCTCGGAGCGGTCGTGGTCTGGTCGCTCGCGGGGAAAGTGCTGCCGCCCGTCCATGACTACGGACCGCCTGAGGTCGCACGGCTGAGTGCTCCCGTGGGGCTGTGGAACCAGCTTGCCGTGCTCGGGGCATTCGCACTGCCGCTTGCGCTCTGGCGGCGGCGACTCGCCGGAACGCTTCTCGCCTTCGGCTGGATCGTTGCGCTGCTGCTGACCTACTCGCGCGGCGGGATCCTGACCGCGGTCGTCGTGGTGGTGGCGTGGTTCGCCCTGACGGACGAGCGCACGGAGAGCGCCGCGACGCTGGTGGCGGCCGTCGTGCCTGCGGGTGTCGTCTCGGCGGTTGCGTTTCTGCTGCCGGGCGTGACGAGCGACGGCCAGTCCGATCATGTGCGCTGGCGCGACGGTCTCGTCTTCGGGGTGCTCCTGCTCGCGGGGGCGGTCGCGGCCGTGCTGCTGGAGCGGCTGCCGCGGCCCCGGGTCACGCCGACGCTGCGCCGCGGGCTGCTCGTAGCGGCCGGGGTGGGCCTTGGTGCCGCCGTCGTCTTCGTCGTCGTCAAGGGCGGCGGGTCGGGGGCGGTCGGAAACGGCGGCGGCCGGCTGGGCTCGACGAGCTCGAACTTCCGCTTCGTCTGGTGGCGGCAGGCGTGGCGGGAGTTTCGCGGCCATGAGCTCCTGGGCACGGGCGCCGGCTCGTTCCATCTCGCGAACCTTCGCTTCCGCTCGAGCTTCCTCGACTACACGATCGAGCCCCACAACCTGCCCTTGCAGTTCCTCGCCGAGGCGGGGATCGTCGGGCTCGTCCTGCTCCTGCTCAGTGCGGCTGCGCTCCTGCGCGGCAGCCTCGGGCGCCGCGGGCACGAGCTCGCGCTCGGGCTCATCCTCCCTGCGTTCCTCCTGCACTCGCTCGTCGACGTCGACTGGGACTTCGTCGCCGTCTCGGCGCTCGCATTTCTCGCCGCGGGCGCGCTCGTGGGCAAGCCGCCCGTGCGCCGGGTGTCGCTCTACCCGATGCTCGCAGCGGCCGGCGCGGCTCTCCTCGCGTTCGGGCTGCTGTTCCTGCCCTGGCTCGGCCAGCGCTGGTCGGGGCAGGCGGCGGTGGCGCTCTCGCCGCAGCACGCGATCACCCTCGCGAAGCGGGCGCGCTCGGTCGATCCGCTCCTCGTCCAGCCGCTCTTGACGCTCGGATTCGCGTCGGACATCTCCAACAGGCCGCTCGTCGCCCGGGGCTACTACCGGGAGGCGGTGCGCGCCCAGCCGAAGAATCCTGACACGCTGCTCGCCGCGGGCCTGTTCGAGCTGGCGCACGGTTGCCCCCGACATGCCTACGCGTACCTCGAGCCCTTCACGGAGCTCGATCCGCAAGAGCCGCAGGACAAAGGCGGGAACGCCTACCGGCGCGCGCGCGACCTTGTGAACACGGGCAAGCCGACCTGTTAGAGCGCTACGAGGCGCCGAGCACGATCGCGAGCTTGCCGCCGTGCAGTGCCGTCGGCCTCATGCCGTCGAGCGGCCCGACGACGTGCACGTGGAGATCGTGGGCGAGGCGAACGCCTTCGGCAGCGAAGCCGCGCCTGTACATCACCACGGTCGTCGCGTAGTCCTGGCGGGCTGCATTGCCCTTGCCGCGGATCGGGTAGCCGAGGCCGGAGAGCCTGGCCGCGGCTGCGGACGCGGCGCCGGTGCGGCCGTTTCCGTTGAACACGAACACGCCGGTTGCCGCGCGGCTGAGCTTCGGCTTGCCGATCTTGGGCTTCTTGACGTGCACGACCGTCGCGTGGTGCTTGGCAGCCGGAGCGAGCGCCGCCGCCTCTGCGTGGTGCTGGACCGCGTGGGCGAGGGGCTTCGCGAGCAGCAGGAGCGCCAGCACGATCAGGACGATCAACTCGAGCGCCGCAACGAGGCTTGCGACGAGGGTCGCGGTCCGCCAGGGGCGGATCAGGGCGTCGGCTGGGAGTGGCGCGTCCATCGGCGGGACCCGGTTTCGCCCTCAGAACGGCGTCTCCTTCAGCTAGTGCGCGCCGCGCTCCTTCATCCAGGCCCACGTCCGGGCGAGCCCGTCGTCGAGCGGCACCCGCGGCCGCCAGTCGAGCTCCCGCTCGATCAGGCGTGCGTCGAGCACGGAGCGCTGCACGTCGCCGAGGCGAGCGGGCTCGTGTCTCGGTGTGCGGTCGCTGCCGGCCACGCGGACGCACGCGGCGTGCAGGTCGGCGACTGTCGTGTCGCGGCCCGTTCCGACGTTGTACGGCCCACCCGCATGGCCCACGGCGGCGAGCAGCGAGCCGACGATGTCCTCCACGTAGACGAAGTCGCGTGCCTGCTTCCCGTCACCGAAGATCACCGTCTCCTCGCCGCGCGCGAGGCGCTCGAGGAAGATCGCGACCACGCCTCCTTCGAGGCCGGCGTCCTGGCGGGGCCCGTAGACGTTCGCGAACCGCAGCGCGATGTGGTGCGTGCCGTGGATGCGGTTCCAGCCGGCCAGGTACTCCTCGCCGCACTTCTTCGCGATGCCGTACGGCGACAGCGGCAGGAACGGAGTCTCCTCGGTGGCGGGCTCGGCGCATTCGCCGTAACCGGCGCCGCCCGATGAGGCAAAGATCACCTGCGCGCCGGGCGCAGCCTCGAGCACGTTGACCGTGCCGACCACGTTGACCGCCGCGTCGTACTCGGGGCGCTGCATCGAGGTCTGCACGTCGGCCTGGGCCGCGAGGTGGAAGATCACGTCGGCCTCGACCGAGAACGGCTGGCGGATGTCGTGCTCGACCAACGTCGCTGCCGAGTCGAGGTTCTCGTGCTTTCCGGAGGCGAAGTTGTCGACCACGGTGACCGAATCGCCGCGCGCCAGCAGGGCATCGACGAGGTTCGACCCGATGAAACCAGCGCCCCCAGTTACAGCCGTCCGCATGGAGGCCGTAGATTAGGCGCGGAATGTTTGTCACGTTTGAAGGTGTCGACTGGTCCGGGAAGAGCACGCAGGCCGAGCTTCTGGCCGCCTGGCTCCGCGAACAGGGGCGGACGGTGCTGGCCACGCGCGAGCCGGGCGGCACGGCCGTGGGCGAGGCGGTGCGACAGGTCGTCCTGCACGGGCACGACATGACGCCGTGGGCCGAGGCCGCTCTCTACGCAGCCGCGCGCGCCGACCACGTGGAGCAGGCGATCAGGCCCGCCCTCGACCGGGGCGAAGACGTCGTCTGCGACCGCTATCTCGACTCGTCGGTCGCCTACCAGGGCGTTGCGCGCGGGCTCGGCGAGGACAAGGTGCTCGAGCTCAATCTCACCGTCACGCGCGGGCTGCTTCCCGATCGCACGTTCCTGATGCTGCTCGACCCGGAGGAGGCGCTGGCCCGTGGCGGAGACGAGCCCGATCGCATCGAACGTGAGGGAGGCGAGTTCATGCGCCGGGTCGACGCGGCGTACCGCTCGCTCGCCGCGGTGTCACCGACGCGGATCATCGCGCTCGACGGGGCACGGCCGGCCGAGCAGATAGCCGAGGAGGTTCGTGAACACATCCGCGAGCTTCTCTGAGCACGCCGAGGCGGGGCGGCTGCTCGATGCCGCCCTGCGCGAGGGGCCTGCCCACGCCTACCTGTTCCACGGTCCGCCGGGGGTGGGCAAACGGCAGGTCGCGCGTGCGTTCGGCCACGCGCTGCTCGGCACCACGCGCGAGTTCCACCCCGATCTGTATGAGCTCGACGCGCTCGGCGAGATGATCCGGATCGACGCGATCCGCGAGCTGCGGCGCGACCTGCACATGCGGCCGTTCGAGGCAGACCGGCGCGTCTACCTCATTCACCGTGCGCACCTGCTCAACGAGGATGCCGCGGACGCGCTCCTCAAGGATCTCGAGGAGCCGCCGCCGTATGCGGTGATCGTGCTGATCGCCGACGACCTCGGGCCGCTGCCGGGCACGATCCTCTCGCGCTGCCAGCTCGTGCCGTTCCGCCGGCTCTCCGAGCGCGCGATCCGAGACCTCGTCGATGCGCGTGCGCCGGAGCTCGGCGAGGAGGGCCGGGCAACACTCGCGCGAGTCGCGGCCGGCCGCATCGATCGTATGGAGCGCCTGCTCGACCCGGCCGCCGCCGTGCGGCGCGACGCTCTGATCGACCAGGCGCGGGCCGTGTATCGCTCGGAGTCGTTCGACGCCGAGGAGGCTGCTTCCGCTCTGCTCGCGAACGCACAGGGCCGGGCTGCGGAGGCACGCGACACCGAAGAGGCGCGGATCGCGGATCTCGAGTTGAGCGCGCGCGACGCGGAGCAGCGTGTAAAACGCGCCGGTCGCGGCGCGGAACGGGAGGAGCTCCTGGCGCAGCTCGAGGAGCTCGGAGCGTGGTATCGAGACCTCGTGGCCGTCGGCGTCGGGGCCGACCGTGCGGCGATCCACCTCGACAAGCTGGCAATGCTCCGCGAGGACGCGACGCGCGAGCGGCTGCTCGGTGCGGAGCGGGCCGCCGAGGCCGTGCGGGAGACGTGGCGTGGGTTCGAGGAATTGAACCTGGCGCCCCAGCTCGCCCTCGAGTCGTTGTTCGTCCAGCTCGCCCGCGAGCTTGCCGCCTGAGTCGGTCGTTCGTCGGGGTCGAGCGGCCGTGCGTCAGTCGAGGTGCTCGGCCGTGCGCCTGCGGTCCACGACGTAGGCGACGAGCCACACGAGCACGAACACGGCGACGATCGCCATGATCGGGCCCCACGTGTACCAGGCCCACCCGAGGAACAGGAAGACCAGGGCGCCTGCCACGCAGACGCCGACGATCACGCCGAACATCTTGAACCAGAAGGATGCTTCCATGCGGGCAACTCTCTGGGGGCGTTGCCGGGGAGGCATCATCCCGACCGGATGAAGTGGCGACGCGTCTGTCCGAAGAATCGGGACCTGGTACGCGATCTTGCGCGCATAGGGTGAGCACATGGGCAAGGGATCCGAAATCCCCTACGTCCCCCAACCGACGGAGTTTCCTGCGCGTTACGCGCACGGTCCTGATTCGTTCGTTCAGCCGGACGTGCCGCGCGGCTCATTGCACGAGCACGAGCTGAATGAGAGCCGTGTCTTTCCCGGGAGTCGACGGCGCTACTGGGTGTACGTGCCTGCGCAGTACACGGGATCCGTTCCGGCAGCCCTGATGGTGTTTCAGGATGCGCAGTGGTACATGGACCCGGACCTCGAGGTTCGCGCGCCAATCGTCCTCGACAACCTCATCCACCGTGGCGACATGCCGGTCACCATTGTTGTCTTCGTCGAACCGAGCGAGAACCGCAATGCCGAGTACGACGCCTTCAGCGATGGATATGCGAGGTTCCTCGTCGAGGAGATCGTGCCGGCGGTCCGCGCCGACTACGTGATCAGTGACGATCCAGGGTCCTGGGCGGTTGGCGGCGGAAGCAGTGGCGGCAACTGCGCGCTGACGGTTGCCTGGTTCCGTCCTGACCTCTTCCGTCGAGTCTTCTGTTCATCCGGCAGCTTCGTCCAGATCCCCGGCAGCGATCCCTATCCCGACCTGATTCGCAGCACGCCACCGAAGCCCCTTCGCATCTGGCTCCAGGCCGCGTCACGCGACCTCAACTGGGACGAGCCCGAGTACAGCTGGTTCAGCGCGAGCCTCCAGGTCGCTGCAGCCCTCGCCGCACGCGGTTACGACCTCCGGCTGGTGCTCGGCGACGGTGGCCATGACGGAAACCACGCGGGTGTCACGTTTCCCGATGCACTTCGCTGGCTCTGGCGGCCCGGCTCCGAGCTCACCGAAGACGCAATCGCCGAGCTCTGACCTGGGGCTCGGGACAATGAAGCCGACGGGGAGACTCGAACTCCCGACCCCTTCATTACGAGTGAAGTGCTCTACCAGCTGAGCTACGTCGGCATCTGCTCCGTGGAGCGCGCCTAGTGTAGCCGCGCAGTCCCGGCTTCTCGGCCCTCCGGGCGGTGAGGTTAGGGTGCTCCGCGTGGAGCTCGGGCTGGCAGGCAAGGTCGTCCTGATCACCGGCGGAAGCGCCGGCATCGGCCTCGCCACGGCCAGGATGATGGTCGAGCGCGGCGCGACGGTGGCGACGGTCGGCCGCACCGACGCGCCCGGCTTCGGCGAGGCCCATCACGTTGTGGCCGATCTGAGCGAGGCCAGCGAGCCGCAGCGGGCGGTCGCCGAGACACAGGCCGCGCTCGGGAGCATCGACGTCCTGGTCAACAACGTCGGGCTGGCGGTGATCCGGCGGCTGGAGGACGTCACCGAGGAGGAGTGGGACCTCTCGATCCGGTTGAACCTCCTGAGTGCGATTCGGGCGACGGCTGAGGTGTTGCCTGGAATGCGCGAGCGGGGCGCGGGCTCGATCGTGAACGTTGCGTCGACTGCGGGAAGGCGTCCGAGCCGGAGCATGCCCGACTATTCGGTCGCGAAGGCTGCGCTGCTCGCGTACTCGCGCCAGGTCGCCGATGCCTACGCCTCGGACGGCGTTCGCTGCAATGCGGTCATCCCCGGCCCGACGCTGACGCCGGCGTGGACCGGGCCGGCAGGGCTGGCCGCACAGCAGGGAGACCGCGAGGCGGTGCTCGCCAAGGCCGCTGCGGGGCGGCCGCTCGGGCGCTTCGCGAGCGCCGAGGAGATCGCGAACGTGATCGTGTTCCTCGCCTCGGACGCGGCCTCCTATGTCACCGGCGCCGAGTGGAGCGTCAGCGGCGGCACCGTCCCCTGAGCCGCCGCCGGCCGGCGCCCGCTCATCCACTTCGGGGGATGCGGCGCACCCGGTCCGACGCGAGAGTCCAGCCTCCACCAAACACGAGAGGAGCACCTGATGTGCCGCTGGCTGGCCTACTCGGGCACGCCGATCCTGATCGAGCATCTGCTGTACGAGGGGCGCCATTCGCTGATCGACCAGAGCCTCCATTCGAAGCTCGGCGCGGAAACGACGAACGGTGATGGCTTCGGTCTCGGCTGGTACGGCGAGGGCGAGGAGGCCGGCGTCTTTCACAGTACGGAGCCCGCCTGGAACGACCGGAACCTGCGCGAGCTGGCATCCCATGTCCGCTCGCCGCTCGTCTTCGCGCACATCCGCGCCTCGAGCGGTGCGCCCGTGCAGCAGACGAATTGCCACCCGTTCCGCAGAGGCCGGTTCCTGTGGATGCACAACGGCTTGATCCATGACTTCCACCGCATCAAGCGGGACCTCGTGCTCGAAATCGATCCGGAGCTCTTCCCGGCAATCTCAGGCTCGACCGATTCGGAGACGCTCTTCTACCTCGCCCTGAGCTTCGGCCTCGAGGACGATCCGCCCACCGCAGTGGCGCGAACGATCGGCCTCGTCGAGGACGTCGGCCGCCGCAACGGCATCGAGCATCCTTTCCAGGGGACGATCGCGACGTCGGACGGGGTCAAGCTCTGGGCGTTCCGCTACTCGAGCGAGGGCGCGTCGCGCTCGCTCTACTTCAGCACCAACGTCGAGACCTTGCGGGAGCTCTATCCCGACAATCCACTTCTGACCAGTGTCGGTGCCGAGTCGCGCCTCGTCGTCTCGGAGCCGCTCGGCGACCTGCCCGGTGTCTGGAACGAGGTTCCCGAGGCGACCTACGGCGTGATCCAGCCGGGTCAGGACGAGATGCACTCGTTCGCGCCGCTCGTCCCGGTGGGGTAGCGGTTACGGGACGGAGACGACGCGCGCGCCCGCGCGGCGTTCGACCTCGGCCCCGACATCGGAGCCGAACACGCGGCCGAGGAAGCCGTGGTGGTGCTCGCCGAGCACGATCAGTTCGGCGCCGTTGTCGCGAGCAGCATCGACGATCGTCGACGCCGCCGATCCCGCGGCCCACACGTACTCCGCGTCGAGTCCCGCGGCCTCGATCACGGTGCGTGCGCGGCTGAGGAGCTTCTGGATGTCGGCCGGCGGCCCGAGGGCAGTCGCATCGGGTGGGCTGTAGTCGAGCGAACCGAAGTTCTGCAGGCCGGTCGGGTCGAGCGGCAGTTCTTCGACAGCGACGACGATGAGCCTGGCGCCTCCCTCGCGCGCCTCGACAATCGCGCGATCGAGAGCGCGGCCGGCGGCCGCGCTGTCGTCGTACCCGACCAGGACAGCATTCATCAGTGGTGGAACCCTACGGCGTCCGCCGTCTGCACCGGGGCGCTCTGTGCCTGCAGGCGCGGCAATTGGCGTTCGAGATCGTGCATGAGCAGGTCGGCGACATCGTGGCTGAAGTCCTGTCGCACGACGATTCGAAGCGCCCCCAGATCGGTGCGATTTGCCGGGAAGGTGTACGCGGGCACGAGCCAGCCTCGTTCGCGCAGAGCGCGCGAGACGTCGAAGACATTGAAGTTGTCGATCGTCTCGTCCACGGCAAACGCGAGCACCGGCAGTTCGTCGCCGCGCGTGAGCATCCGGAACACACCAAGCTGCTCGATCTCGCCTGCGAGCCGCGTCGCCACCTCACGCGCGGCGTTCTGTACCTGCCGGTAGCCGTCGAAGCCGAGGCGGAGGAAGTTGTAGTACTGCGCGACAACCTGCGCGCCCGGGCGCGAGAAATTGAGCGCGAACGTCGGCATGTCGTCACCGAGATAGTTGACGTGAAAGATCAGGTCGTCCGGGAGCGCGGCCGCGTCGCGCCAGACGATCCAGCCGACGCCCGGATACACGAGCCCGTACTTGTGGCCCGAGGCGTTGATCGACGCGACCCGCGGGAGCTGGAAGTCCCAGACGAGGTCCTGGTCGAGAAACGGCGCAACGAATCCGCCGGACGCGCCGTCGACGTGAACCTGCACGTCGAGCCCGGTGCGCTCCTGGAGGTCGTCGAGCGCGGCGCTGATCTCCTGAACCGGTTCGTACGAGCCGTCGAACGTCGAGCCGAGCACCGCGACGACGCCGATCGTGTTCTCGTCGCACAGCTTGACCGCCTCCTCCGCCGACAGGTGATAGCGCTCGCCCTCCATCGGCACGAGCCGCATCTCGACGTCCCAGTAGTTCGCAAACTTCTCCCAGCAGACCTGGACGTTGATTCCCATGACGAGGTTCGGCCGGTCGGTCGAGAGGCCGGCAGCGCGGCGCGCATGCTGCCACCGGCGTTTGAGGGCAAGCCCGGCGAGCATCGCCGCCTCGCTCGAACCAGTCGTCGAGCACCCCGTCGCGCGCTCCGCCTCGGGCGCATGCCAGAGGTGGGCGAGCATGTTGGTGCAACGCATTTCGAGCGCCGCCGTCTGCGGGTACTCGTCTTTGTCGATCATGTTCTTGTCGAGGCATTCGTCGATCAGGAGACGTGCCTGTGGTTCCATCCACGTGGTCACGAACGTCGCCAGGTTGAGTCGCGCGTTGCCGTCGAGCATCAGCTCGTCGTGCACGACCTGGAAGGCGACGTCCGGCGGCAGTCCCGGGCCGAGCTCGTGGCGTGGGACGGCTGCCACCTCGCCGCAGAAGAGCGGCGGAACCTCAACGGTCGAGCGGTTCTCGGCGCGGCTTCTGGGCTGGATGACGGTCATCTCGAGGAGACGGTACGCGCCCGGCGAACCAGCGCGCGTCATCCGCATCGGGTGAAGACCACGCAGCCCGCCGCTCTCTGCCAGAGAGGGTCACCGGGGTATGATTCGACGACGATGCATGCGCGGCTCCTTCCCCGGCGTGGGTTGGCGGCGTTCGCGCTCCTCGTCGTCGTCGCCGAGGTCGCCGGACGCAGTCTGACGGCGCACGTCGACCGGCTCTTCCACGTCGCTCCGTTGGCGCCGTCGGGCGCGAGCTACTACCCCTTACTGCTCGTCATCCTGAAGATCGTGACGGCGCTCGCCTGCGCCGCACTGCTCGCCAGGTCGACGCGCGCCTGGGCGGCAGCCGATGCCGGCGAGCGGCTGCTTGCGGCGATCGGGCACGGGCACGAGCGGCGGGTCCCGCGGTTCCGCCCCGGTCTCTCACCGCGAATCTGGCTCGCTGCGTTCGCCGCGACCTCGGTCATCTACCTCGTGCACGCGGACGCAGAGGAAGCGGCTGCCGGCCGGTGGCCGCTGCTCGCACCGTGGCTCCACACCTACGCGCTGCCCACCTTCGCGGTGCTCGCGGTCGCAGTCGCGGCGCTCTGGCGTGTCGCCGGCTGGCTCTACGACGTCGAGGACTACGCCGCGAGCACGATCGACCGCGCCCGCCGCATCCTCAGCGCCGCCTTCGGCGCGCTCCCTGTTCCGCACCCGCATGCCGCGGGCACCGACGCTGCGCCTCGCCGCCGCTTCGGCCTCGCTTTCGAATCGCGTCCTCCTCCACTTCGCGCCTGACCCGCGGCGCGGCCTAGCAGCCGCCGCGGGCGCCCGACGTTCCTCGAGAACACGGAGGAGGACATGGAAACACCGTTGGTCTCTCGCCTACCGGCGACCGTTGCCAGTACGGCACGCATGAAAATCGTCTCGGCCATCGGCCCAACCGTCGCGGCGGCCGGGCTGATCTGGGCCATCCTGCAGCCGTACCGCGTCACGCTGCTGCATCCACGTGGCCAGAGCTTCTGGTGGCTCGTGATCGAGCCGCCGCTGCTCGTGATCGGTGCAGGAGTCGTCTTCGTACTGCTCGTCGCGCGGCCGCTCCTCGCCGATCTGGAGGAGCACGATGCAGCCGCACGCTGAGATGATCCACTGGGCCTTCGCGGCTGGGATCCTCCTCGTCGGGCTCTGCCTCCTCTGCGAGGCGATCGTCGGCCAGGAGGTGTGGCGGATGCGACCGTGGCGCAGGTACCTCTGGCCCGGCCTCGCGTTCGCGCTCGGCGTGCTGCTCTGGCCCGTGATGGCGTTCTTCACCAACTCGTCCATCCACATGTACGCCCACGGCTCCTGGGCGGAGGTGCTGATGCTCGCGGGCGGCGCCGAGCTCGGGCTCGTGCACGGTCGGCTGCATTCGCCGCTCTGGCGGCTGACGTGGCCGCTCGCGTTCGTGGTCACCGGGACCGCGTTCATCGTTCATGAGCAGAACCCGTGGTTCTTCGCCCGCTCGGCGTTCCTGCACCACCTGCTCGGATGGACGTTCATCGTGGCGGCGATCTTCCCGCTGCTGCTCGTCTGGCGGCCGCGGTCCGCGGTACTGCAGGCGGGATTCGCGCTGATGATCGTGAGCGTGTCGGTGATGCTCTTCTCCGACCGCGACGTGGCGCCGATCTTCGGCCATCTCTCGACGCTCGCCGGGACGCCGCACCGATGAGGGGCATGTTGGTGATCGTGCTGGCGGCGCTCGCCTTTCCGGCGGCAGCGTCCGCCCATGCCACGCTCCAGTCGACGACGCCGAGGTTCGGGCACGAGGTGCAGCGGGCGCCGACGCTCATCCGCCTGCACTTCGACCAGCGGGTGAAGGTACTGCCCGGCGCGATCAAGGTGTTGAACGGTGTCGGCAAGAACTTCGCCGGCACGTCGAGCGCCGAAGGCACCGACGTGGTCGCGTCGGTGCAGCCGCTGAAGCTCGGGGTCTACACGGTGCGCTGGCAGGCGATCTCCGCCGACTCGCATGTCGTCTCGGGCGTCTGGACGTTCGGTCTCCGCGTGCCGGCACCGTCGATCAACGACGCATACGGAGCCGGCGGTCCGACCGACACGGAGCATTTCGTGCGCTGGCTGTGGTTCCTCGGGATCGCGCTCACGATCGGCGCGCTCGGGCTGCGGCTGATCGTCCTCCGCGGGCTCGACGTGCCCCGCGAGCTCGATCGGAAGATCGCGGTGGCCGCGGGCCTCGGCGCGGTCGTCGCGCTGAATGCCGGGATCGCGGCGTTTTCGCTCCGCGCCGAGGACGCGTTGCAGCTCCCGTTCGGCAAGTTTCTCTACGGCGACCTGTCGCCGATGGCCGACACACGCTTCGGCACTGCGTTCGTGACGATGACGCTCGGCTTTGCGCTCGTGCTCGCGCTCGTCTATCTCGGGTGGCTGCTCGACCGGGTCGAGTTCCTTGTGCCGGCGTTCGTGTTGTCGCTGCTCTTCGCCGGGGGGCTCTCGCTCTCGGGCCACGACGCGGTCGACGCAGGATCGTCCTGGAAGACGGAGCTCGCCGACTGGGTGCACATCTCGGCGGCGTCGCTCTGGATCGGTGCGCTCGCGACGATGGCCGCCCTGCTCTGGTACGGAGCCCCGCAGTTGCGCCGCGAGGCGTTCATGCGCTTCTCGCGCCTCGCGACGGTGCTGATCGTGCTCGTCCTGTCGGCGGGGATCTATCTCAGCATCGTGAGGCTGCCGCACCTCGCCGATCTCTGGTCCCAGAGCTACGGGCAGGTGCTGCTCGTGAAGATCGGTCTCGTGTGTGTAGCGCTGATCTGGGGCGCGTTCCACCACTTCGTCGTCAGGCCCGCGCTCGACCGGGCCGACACCGGGTTCCTGTCGCGGATCGGCAGAAGCCTCGTCGGTGAGAGCCTGGTGGGCGTCGCCGTGTTGCTCGTCGCGGCGGTGCTCGTCGACTCGCGGCCGCCGCCGCGCCCGATCGGAACTTCGAATACGTCAGCCCCGACAGGAGGATCTGCGGCCACACTCCGTCCGTGAAGATCCTCGTCGCGCTCATCGTGGCCGCGGTCGTGACGGCGCCCGCCGCCATGAAGCGAGACGTCGGCGAGCCGACCTACGGGCTCGCTGGGGGCGGTGGCAGCATCTGGGTCGGTGGTCTCGGCAGCGGCGACGTGCTGCGCATCGACCCGGGCTCGGGGAAGGTGCTCGCCCGTGTCCCGATCGGTGCGCGCGCGTTCAATCTCGCCGCCGCGCCGGGCGCAGTCTGGGGGATCGCCAACCTGACGAACACTGCCGCGCGCATCGACACGCGCACGGGCAAGGTGACCGCTTCGGTTCCCGTCGGCAACGGGCCTTACGACATCGAGTGGGGGTTCGGCTCCGCCTGGGTCTCCAACTCGCTCGACGGCACGGTCTCCCGGATCACCGGCAAGAAGGTGGTGAAGACGGTCAAGGTCGGTGTCGAGCCGAACGGCCTCGCGGCGATCGGCAGCTACCTCTGGGTGACCGATCACACCGCCGGCAAGCTGCTTCGGCTCGACCCGCGCACGAACCGGGTCACCGGCCAGGTGCCACTCTCCGGGGCGGACTGGGTCACCGGCTTCCACGGCTCGCTCTACGTCTCCCAGGAGACGAATGTCGTCACTCGCGTCGATGCGCGCACGCTGAAGGTGCTCGGTCGCGTGAAGGTGCACCGCAACCCGCTCGGCTCGGCGATCGTGTCCGGCGATCTGTGGGTGCCGTGCATCGACTCGAACGACATCGTCGTGGTCGACCCGTCGACGATGAAGGTCGTGAAGACGATCCCCGCCGGCCCCGGCCCGATCGTCGTGCTGCCGGCCGCAGGCCACGTGTGGGTCTCGCACACGACGGGGACCGCGATCTGGCGTTTGTAGATACTCCGGTCGTGGACCTGACCGGCTATCGGGATCGCTTCCCGATCCTCGCGTCGACGACGTACCTCATCAACCACTCGCTGGGAGCGATGCCGCAGGAGGCCGAGCGCCGGTTGCAGCAGTTCGCGCGCGAGTGGGCCACCCGCGGCGCACGGGCCTGGGGTGAAGGCTGGTGGAACTCCGTCTTCACGACGGGTGACCTGATCGGCGGCATCATCGGCGCGCCGCCCGGTTCGACGGTGATGCACCAGAACGTGACCGTCGCCGAGGCGATCGTCCTCTCGTGTTTCGACCTCGAGCCGCCGCGCAACCGGATCGTGTTCGAAGAGGGGCTGTTCCCCTCCGTGCGCTACGTGCAGCAGGCGTGGCAGCGATTCGGTGCCGAGGTGGTCGTCTGCGAGGACGCCGATGCGGTGATCGACGCGATCGACGAGCGGACGCTGCTCGTTCCCATTTCACACGTGCTCTACAAGTCGGCCGAGATCCAGCCGATCGAACGCATCGTCGAGCGCGCGCACGCGTTCGGTGCCCATGTCTGCCTGGATGCGTATCAGTCGGCGGGCGCGGTGCCGCTCGATGTGACCGCGCTCGGAATCGCGTTCTGTGTCGGCGGCTCGGTGAAGTGGCTCTGCGGCGGGCCCGGGCGCCGGCTGGCTGTACGTCCGCCCGGATCTCGCCGGGCGAGCTCGAGCCCGCGTTCGCCGGCTGGCAGGGGCACGCGCGGCCGTTCGCGTTCGAGACGGAGATGGATCCTGCGCCCGGTGTGGGGCGATTCCTCACCGGCACTCCCAACGTGGCCGCGAACTACGCGGCGAGCGCGGGCTACGAGATCATCGCCGAGATCGGGGTCGACCGGATTCGCGCGAACTCGATGCGGCAGACCGCGTTGCTCGTCGAGCTCGTCGACGCGGCGGGGTTCGAGCTCACCTCCCCGCGCGAGCCCGAGCAGCGGGGCGGTTCCGTCGTGTTCCGGGTTCCCGATTTCCAGGCCGTGCACGCCGAGCTTGCCGCGCGCGAGATCATCTGCGACACGCGCCCTGACGCCGGCATCCGCTTCGGGCCGCACTTCTTCACGACCGACGACGAGCTGCGCTTCGCGGTCGACCAGGTGAGCGAGATTCTCGCCTCGGGCGCGCATCTCGAGCGCGCGCACGCTGCTGCCGGATACTAGAGAACCGCGATCCCGATCACGAGCAGTACGAGGCCGCTGCAGAAGAACGTGGCGCCTGGTGCAAGCGACGGGTCCTCAGGATGGCGCCGCACGGCGTCGAAGCCGGGGATGTTTCCCCAGGCGACCTGCTGCACGCTCGTATCCATGAACCGCTCGACGTTGGAGCCGCTGCCGACCCCGGCCATCGCGAGCAGCCCGCAGCCGAAGACGATGAAGAGGATGCGCGCGTTCGAGTGGAGGCTGCCTGCGCTGACCAGCGCGAGAAGTCCCGCGATCGCTGCGGCGATCGCGGCGGCCACGACGATCCGCACGATCAGCCGAACGAGCTCGCGGACGACCCACACGGTGTGACTATAGGAAGGCGCGCAGACGCTCGGCGGCGGCCGGTGCGGTCGGCTCGTCCTCATGCCGGAGGTAGACGTAGCCGGGGTCGCGGATCGTTGCCGCAACCGTCGCGCAGGTCGTCGTCGGAATACGGTGGTTCGCGCAGCCGGAGGTACCGGAACGGCTCGGCGCCGGGGTCGTTGACGCGCAGCACGCTGTCGACGCCGGCCCAGGACTCGTCGCGGAGGTCCCAGGCGATCCGGACGTCCGGAGGCGCCGATCCCTCGACGAAGGAGACCGTCCCGTCGTCGCGCGGCCCCTCGTAGACCACCCGCACCGGGCCGAGCCGGTCGCCGAGCGCGACCACGCGCTCGAGGAACGTCGTGACGCGGTCGAGCCGGACGAGGGAGAACTTGACGGCGAACTCGAAGCCGTCGGGCACGGTGTCCGCCCAGCGGCGGAACTGGTCGGCGCTCGGCAGGCGGTAACCGGTCGAGTTCAGCTCGACCGTGTCGAACCGTTGGGCATAGAAGTGGAGGAACTCGCCCGGCTGCAGGTCGGCCGGGTAGAACCCCGGCCGCCACGACGGGTACGACCAGCCGGATGTCCCGATCTTGATCGCCATGTCGAAAACGTACGTGTCCCGGGGACAGTCCCCGGTACATGTCCAAAACGGCCGCTGCCCACGCATCCCGGGAAACAGTCCTCGAGACGTGTCTGACTGGGACGTGGCTTGGGGACAGTCCCCGGGGCATGTCCAAAAGGGCGGTGCGCGGCGTTACGGTACGTCCGGGGACCGAGCTAGGGTCCGCCGTCCGTGACCGTGACTGAGGTGATCCCAGACAACACCATCCGGGTCCTCGACCACGGTTTCGTGCGGCTCGACGACGCGATGGCCGATGATCTTTCCGTCGTCAATGGCGCTCGGGTCAGCTTCGCCCGCCGCAAGACCGAGATGGAGGAGTCCGACGAGGGCCTGATCCGCTTTCTGATGCGAGACCGGCACGGCTCGCCGTTCGAGCACAACGCCTTCCGCTTTCACATCCGCTGCCCGATCTTCGTGGCGCGGGAATGGTTTCGCCACCGTATCGGCTCTTTCAACGAGTTCAGCATGAGATATGCGAAGGCGACGGACGACTTCTACGTGCCGGAGCCGGAAGACGTTCGCAGCCAGGTCGGGAAGCCGGGCGCCTACAGCTTCGAGCAGGTCTCGCCGGAGCTGGCCGAGGAGGCCCGGGCGGAGCTCGAGGCGGTCTACACGGAGGCCTACGCTGCCTACGCCCGCCTGGTCGAGAAGGGCGTCGCCCGCGAGCTCGCCCGCGCGGTGATCCCGGTCGGGGCCTACACCCAGTTCTACTGGACGGTCAACGCCAGGGCCTTGATGAACTTCATCTCGCTCCGGAACGCCGAGTTCGCCCAGCTCGAGATCCGGCGCTTCGCGGAGGCGGTCGAGGCCTTCTTCGAGCAGAGGATGCCGGTCACCCATGCGGCATTCGTTGCAAATGAGCGAATTGCGCCTTAATATGAGTGCGGGGCGGGTCCTTACATCTTTGTAACAGTCTGTTACTAACTTCTAGGTAGCCCGGTACGACAGAGGGAATGGTGTGCCCGTTCCCGGCGTTGAATAGGTTGACGGAAGACGCGCAAACCGCGCGCCCGTTTACCTCGAAGACTGAAGGAGTTCGTTGACTGAAATCAGCATGACCGCGGCTGTCGCCGAAGCGCTTGAAGCGCTGCTTGCCCTCCGTACCGAGCATGGGTCGATCACCCCTGCCGATGTTGCGGATGCCGTCCTCACCCACGATCTCGACGAGGCCGAGGCGGAAGCACTCGCCCAGGAGCTCGCCGTGCACGATGTGGCCCCCGATGCGGAGGACGAGGACGAGCTCGAGCTCGATCTGTCGATCGGCACCAGCCTCTACACAACCGATTCGTTCCAGATGTTCCTGAACGAGGCCGGCCGCTACCCGCTGCTCACCGCCGCGGAAGAGGTCGAGCTGGCCAAGCGCATCGAGAAGGGCGACATGGTCGCCAAGGAGCGCATGATCAACTGCAACCTGCGCCTCGTCGTCTCGATCGCGAAGCGCTACCAGACGCAGGGGATCACGCTCGGCGATCTCGTGCAGGAGGGCGTCCTCGGCCTGATCCGCGCTGCGGAGAAGTTCGACTGGCGCAAGGGCTTCAAGTTCTCGACGTATGCGACCTGGTGGATTCGCCAGGCGGTGCAGCGCGGCGTCGCCAACAAGGCGCGCACGATCCGCATCCCCGTGCACGTCGTCGAGCGCGAGCAGAAGGTCGCCCGCGCGCGGCGCGAGCTCGTCGCAACGCTCGAGCGTGACCCGACTCCGGAGGAGATCTCCCTCCACTCGAAGCTGCCGATCACGCACGTGCGTGAGGTGATGGAGGCCGCCCGCGCGGTCGCCTCGACCGACATGCCCGTCGGTGATGACGGCGACGCGTCGTTCGGCGACCTGATCGCCGGCACCGGCCCGTCGACCGAGGAGGAGGCCTCTGCTTCCCTCCGCGACCTGGCGGTGCGCCAGGCGGTCGCGAACCTGCCCGACCGCGAGCGCGACGTGATCGAGCTTCGCTTCGGCCTCGTCGGCGAAGGCCCCGCCTCGCTCGAGTCGATCGGCAAGCAGCTCGGACTGACGCGCGAGCGCGTGCGCCAGATCGAGACCGAGGCACTGCGCAAGCTGGCGCAGAACGAAGACCTCGCTGACGCTGCCTAAGTAACTGGATGTCGGACACCGCGTAGCGGTGTCCGACATCTTTAAGGTCGAGGCGGTGAACTTCACCGCCCATGCCGAGCTTCAGCTCTTCGCGCTCCTCCTGGCGCTCGCCGTCATGCTCGTCGTGGCCGCGCGCGGACGGATGCCGGTGGCCGTCTTCCTCGTCATCGGCGGCCTGTTGCTCGGCTTCGTCCCGGGCCTGCCGCAGGTGCAGTTGCCGCCAGACCTGGTGCTCGTGGCGATCCTGCCGCCGCTGCTCTACTCGGCGGCCTTCTTCACCGGCCTGCGCGATCTCCGCTCGAACCTCAGGCCCGTCTCGCTGCTCGCGATCGGGCTCGTCGCCACGACCACCTGTGTCGTCGCCGTCGTCGCTCACGCCGCCTTCGACGGGATGTCCTGGGCTGCGGCATTCACGCTCGGGGCGATTGTCTCGCCGACCGATGCGCTCGCGGCTGCGGACGTCGTTCGCCGGTTCAACGTGCCCCGACGCCTCGTGTCCATCCTCGAAGGAGAGAGCCTCGTCAACGACGGCATGGCGCTCGTCCTCTACAAGACCGCCGTCGCGGCCGCCGTCGCCGGCTCGTTCTCGCTCTGGAACGCGTCGTGGCACCTCGTCGTGAACGTGATCGGCGGCATTGGCGTCGGTCTCGCGGTCGGCTACGTCGTGCGCCAGGTGCGCAGGCGCGTCGACGACACGCCGACCGAGGTGGCGATCGCCCTCCTCTCGGGGTACCTCGCCTACCTGCCCGCGGCGGCGCTCGGCGTCTCCGGCGTCCTCGCCGCGGTCACGATCGGTGTCTACATGGGCTGGTTCACACCGCAGCTCACGACCGTCGAGACCCGCCTCTCGGGCAACGCGTTCTGGGAGATCCTCGTCTTCCTCGTCAACGCCCTGCTCTTCGCGCTCGTCGGCTTCCAGCTGCACCTGATTGCGAGCCGGATCTCGATCACCGCATCCCTGCTCGCCGATGCAGTGCTCATCACGGCGGCGGTGATCCTGACCAGGATCGTCTGGGTGCCCGTCTTCGCCTATCTGCCGCGCTGGCTCTTCCGCGGTGTCCGCGAGCGTGACCCGTACCCACCGTGGCAGTGGCCGGTCGTGCTCGCCTGGGCGGGAGTCCGCGGCGCCGTCTCGCTCGCCGCGGCGCTCGCGCTGCCCATCGACCTGCCGTACCGCGACACGATCGTGTTCGTGACGTTCGTCGTCATCCTCGGGACGCTCGTCGGCCAGGTGCTGACGCTGCCGCTCCTCATCCGCGTGCTCCGTCTCGAGGACGACGACGGCGCCGATCGCGAGGACGCGAAGGCCCGGATCAAGGCGGCCGAGGCCGCGCTCGCGCGGCTCGAGCAGCTCGAGTCGGAGGAATGGGTGCGCGAGGACACCGCAGAGCGGATGCGCGGTTCGTACAACTTCCGCACCCGGCGTTTCCGAGCCCGGTTCGACGGGGTCGACGACGACGGGGAGGAGGAGCGTTCTCAGGCCTACCAACGCCTGCGGCGCGAGCTGCTCGACGCCGAGCGCGGTGCGGTGCTCCAGTTGCGAAACGAAGGGATGATCACCGAGGAGGTGATGCAGCGGGTCCAGCGCGACATCGACCTCGAGGACTCGCGCCTCGACGTCTAGGCGGGAGCGAGCGCCGGCTCGAGGTGCGGTGTGCGCGCGATCTGCACGACGAGCCCCGAGGCGAAAAGGCAGAGCAGGCCGGCACTGCCGAACGCCCAGCCGTAGCCGCCGAACCACGTGCGGATCGCGCCCGCGCCCCACGCAGCGAGCGCCGCGCCGAACATGTGCGAGCAGAAGATCCAGCCGAAGACGACGCCGACGCGCTCACGACCGAAGATCTCTGCGGTCAGCGCCACGGTCGGAGGCACCGTCGCGACCCAGTCGAGGCCGTAGAAGACGACGAAGAGGATCAGTCCGAAGTGAGGTGAGCCGAAGGCGTACGGCAGCGCGAGCAGGCTCAGCCCGCGCAGGGCGTAGTACCAGAACAGGAGAAGCCGGGGGTCGTACCGATCGGTCAGCCACCCGGAGCAGGTCGTCCCGACGATGTCGAACACGCCGATCGTCGCGAGGAGGCTCGCGGCGGCGACCTCGCCGAAGCCGTGATCCATCGCAGCCGGGATGAGATGCGTCCCGATGAGGCCGTTGGTCGAGAGACCGCAGATGAAGAAGCTGCCGGCGAGCAGCCAGAACGCGGGGCTCGTCCGTGCCACACGCAGCCCACCGACGGCAGCTGCGAACGGGTTGCCCGCGGGCGCGGGCGGTGGATCGGGCTCCGTTGCGCCGAACGGCATCAAACCGAGATCGGCCGGCCGGTCGCGGAGGAAGAGCGCGACGATCGGCAGCACGATCGCGAGCGCGACGAGGCTGACCGTGAACGACGCATAGCGCCAGCCCCAGCTCGTCACGATCGCCGCCAGAAGCGGTAGGAAGATGAGCTGTCCGGTTGCGGCGTGCGCTGGCGGCTCTCCCCGTAGCGCGTCAGTCGCCAGGTGATCGAGATGCGCTTCGGCCTGACCGGCGAGCGGCCGTACACGCTCGAGGAGGTCGGGCGCGCGTTCAACGTCACGCGCGAGCGGATCCGGCAGATCGAGAACCACACGCTCAAGAAGCTCGAGGCGCTGCCCGAGGCGCAGCGTCTGCGCGACGCGTCGTAGTTCTCCGGCCTTCGGTTCAGTACACCCAGCGGTAGGTCTGTCCGTCGCGGAGCTTTGCCCGCTTTGGCGGGGCCGGCGCCTCGGCCGCCTGGGTCAGCATCGCGAGCACGTTCTGGCGGCCGCGGATTACCGTGCCGTCTGGTTGGGCCCAGTGAAGGTACGGATAGAGCGCTAACCGCACTGCGTCGCAGTCCTTATCGTCGGGTCGCGTTGCGGAATGCGTCGATGACGGCGTCCGTTTCTGGGATGCGCGGTCGTGGGATTTGTAGCAGGATTGTTGCAATTTCCAGGGGCTTTCCGTCCGGCTGCGAACGTATGATCTCGTGCATGGAATTGGCATGGACACCACGGCGCCAGGGTGATGCCGGCGAGCTGTCGGCGATGAACTGGTTGTCATCCGCCGGCGCACTCGTCTGCAAGCCGCTGTTCGAGAGCCCCGACTACGACCTGATCGCCGACTTCGGCGACCGCATCGAACGTGTGCAGGTGAAGACTTCGACGTGTTGGGTGAAGAACCGCTTCGTCGTGACCCTCGCGACGCGGGGCGGCAATCAGAGTTGGAGCGGGCTGGTGAAACGGCTGGATGCGACGCGATGCGACGCCTTGTTTGTGCACGTACGCGATGGCCGGCGCTGGTACATACCCGCGAGCGCCCCTCGGCGGGGAGCGGAATCGTGCTCGGCGGTCCGAAATACGAGGAGTACGAGGTCGAGCCTGGAGAGCCCCTGCAGGCCCGCCCGTCGGCCACTCCAGAGCCCCAGGGGTAACCGCCGAACCCACTCACCGACGTTAGACTCAGAGGCTGGGCGGGATTCCCGAGCGGTCAAAGGGAGCAGACTGTAAATCTGCCGGCTCAGCCTTCCCAGGTTCGAATCCTGGGCCCGCCATCAGCCCGGCTCTGACACGGCTCGCCGTGTCGGGACTAGCGACGCCGCAGCCAGAACGCGCCCGGCGTGCCGCCGGCGCGAAAGCTTGGGATTAGGCGTCCGAGTCTCTCCGGGTCCGAGGTTGCCAGCGCGTGCAGCGGGAGCAGCACGTCGAACGCATCGTTGAAGGCCAGGAAGGCGTGCAGTAGGTACTGCTCCGCGTAGGCCCGGCGCAACACCCAGACCCACAGGCGCGGGTAGTCGTAGGGCAGAAAGATGTCGTGGACGTGGACGAGAACCCCGCTGGCGAGCCGCGGGAGGATCTCGAGGACGATTCGGGGCACGTCGCCGCCGGTCTTGACGGTGTGGGTCGTATCGACGAACAGGAGGTCGCCCGCGGTGAGATCGGCGAACTCCGTCATCGGGACGTCCTCGGTGCGGCGCGGCGTGACGGTGAGACCGGCGACGGCGCCGAGGCGGTTAGCGGTCCAGGGATACGGGTCGAAGATCCGGTGCCGGGCCACGCCGGCCGCCTGGATCAGATGGCTGGATGCGCCCGACCCGAGCTCGATCACCAGACGGGGCCGCGCCCAGCGGAGCATCGCGTAGAGCGTTTCGGCATCGGCGATCTCATAGGTGCCGTTGCGGACGTTGAAGTCGGCTGGGAACTCCGCGATGAACGGCGCGAGGTCGTCTTCCAAGAGCGCCCACGCCTCGGGCAGGCGTAGGTCGACGCCGACCAGCTCGGACGGCCTCCACGTCTCTTCCCGGATCGCGGTCAGCTCTGGCAGCGGCGACTCATGGGTGCGCGCGATGACGT
>CAVQFF010000012.1:0-176689 GCA_963711785.1 uncultured Thermoleophilia bacterium | reverse complement strand
CTGTCGAAGCAGAAGCGGTGGCGGCTCGCCGAGATCGTGGAGAAGGCGAAGTAGATGATCCAGCAGGAGACACGCCTCAAGGTCGCCGACAACACGGGGGCTCGTGAGCTACTCTGCATCCGCGTTGCGGGCGGCTCGAAGCGCCGCTACGCGCGTGTCGGCGACATCATCACTGCCACCGTCAAGGCCGCGGCCCCTCAGGGCACGGTCAAGAAGGGTGAAGTGGTGAAGGCCGTCGTCGTGCGGACGAAAAAGCCGTTCGGACGGGACGACGGAACACTGATCTCGTTCGACGAGAACGCGGCGGTGATCATCGATGCACAGCGCAATCCGCGTGGGACGCGCATCTTCGGGCCGGTCGCCCGCGAGTTGCGTGAGAAAAACTTCATGAAGATCGTGAGCCTGGCTCCAGAGGTGCTCTAGAGATGACGACTGCAATCAAATTGAAGAAGGGCGACACCGTCCAGATGCTGACCGGCAAGGATCGCGGGAAGCAGGGACGGATCCTCGACGCGCGCCCGCGTGACGGCAAGGTGATCGTCGAGAACCTGAACCAGATGACCAAGCATCAGAAGCCGCGTCCGATTCGCAATGCGAGCCGGATGGGCGGCACGCAGATCGCGCCGGGCGGCCGCGTCGAGCTGGCCTCTGCCGTCGCCGTCTCGAACGTGATGCTCGTGTGCCCGACGTGCAAGCTCCCGACTCGCGTCGGTTACCACTTCAAGGAGGGCAAGGACGGCACCGTCAAGGTGCGTGTCTGCAAGCGCGCCGGCTGCGGCCAGGAGATCGACAAGTAATGGCAGCGACCGAGACCTATACCCCGCGCCTCAAGCAGCGCTACAACGACGAGCTCCGCGGCGAACTGCGCGAGCAACTCGAGCTGGCTTCGATCATGCAGTCGCCCACGATCGACAAGATCACGCTGAACATGGGCGTCGGCGAGGGCAAGACCGATGCGAAGCAGATCGATGCAGCCCTCGAGGAGCTGACGATCATCGCCGGCCAGCGTGCTCAGGTGCGCAAGGCGCGCAAGTCGATCGCGCAGTTCAAGATCCGCGAAGGCATGCCGATCGGCGTCAAGGTCACGCTGCGCGGCGACCGGATGTGGGAGTTCCTCGACCGGCTCGTGTCGATCGCCCTCCCGCGCATCCGCGACTTCCGCGGGCTGAGCCCGGACTCGTTCGACGGCCGCGGGAACTACTCCCTCGGAATTCGCGAGCAGATCATCTTCCCGGAGATCGACTACGACAGCATCAATCAGATCCGCGGCCTCGACGTCGCGATCACCACGACCGCGACGAACGACAACGAGGCGCGCGCGCTGCTCACAGCGCTCGGCCTGCCGTTCGCCGCCGACGGAGGCAGCAGGTAAATGGCGAAGAAATCGCTGAGAGTCAAGGCCGCAAGGCCTGCCAAGTTCAAGGTCCGCAACTACACGCGCTGCAACCGCTGCGGTCGTCCGCGCGCCGTTTTCAAGAAGTTCGGGCTCTGTCGTATCTGCCTGCGGGAGCTCGCCCACCAGGGCGTCATCCCCGGCATGACCAAGAGCTCCTGGTAGGAGGAACAGTGCTCACCGATCCCGTCGCCGACATGCTCACGCGCATCCGCAACGCCAACAAGGCGCTGCACGACAACGCCGAGATGCCGACCTCGAAGCTGAAGGTCGAGATCGCCCGCATCCTCAAGGAGGAGGGCTACATCCGGGACTTCCACGTCTCGGACGCGGGCACGCATCCGACTCTCGTCGTCGAGCTCAAGTACGGCCGTGGCCGCGAGCGTGTCCTCTCCGGCCTCAAGCGCGTGTCCAAGCCCGGCCGGCGGATCTACGCCGGCAAGGATCGCCGCCAGCGGGTGCTGGGCGGCATGGGCATCGCGATCATGTCCACCTCTCGCGGCGTCGTCACGAGCCGCACCGCCGAGGCCGAGGGCATCGGCGGCGAAGTCATCTGCTACGTCTGGTAACGACACATGTCTCGCATCGGAAAAAGGCCAATCGAAGTCCCCGCCGGCGTGATCGTCTCGATCGACCCTGGGCGCGTCACGGTGTCCGGGCCGAAGGGCGAGCTGCGTCAGGACGTCCCCCAGCGCATGCAGATCGCACAGGACGAGGCCGTCATCACCGTCACCCGCCCCACCGAGCGCGGCGAGGACAGGGCGCTGCACGGCCTGACGCGGACGCTGATCGCGAACATGGTCGAGGGCGTCACGCAGGGCTTCGAGAAGCGCCTCGAGATCCAGGGCGTCGGCTACCGCGCCGCGCTTGCGGGCACCGACCTCGAGCTGCAGGTCGGGTACTCCCATTCCGTGAAGATCAAGCCGCGGCAGGGCATCGAGTTCGAGGTGCCGATCCCGACCCAGGTGGTCGTGCGCGGCATCGACAAGCAGGCCGTCGGCCAGACCGCCGCCGAGATTCGCAAGGTGCGGCCGCCGGAGCCGTACAAGGGCAAGGGCATTCGCTACGAGGGCGAGCACGTCCGCCGGAAGGTCGGGAAGCGCGCATGAGCCAGTTGACTGTTCGCGAAGCGCGCCTGCGCCGGCACCGCCGGGTGCGCGGCAAGGTCCGCGGCTCGGCCGAGCGTCCCCGCCTGCTCGTGTTTCGCTCGAACCGCGGCGTCTTCGCGCAGCTGATCGACGACGACGCCGGCCGCACGCTCGCCGGCGCGTCGTGGCTCGAGCTGCCGAAGTCGTTCAAGGGTGACAAGACGGAGCAGGCTGCCGAAGTCGGCAAGCGGCTCGCCCAAGCGGCGAAGAAGGCGGGCGTCGAGAGCGTCGTCTTCGATCGCGGCGGCTACCTGTATCACGGTCGCGTCAAGGCACTCGCCGAAGGCGCGCGCGAAGGAGGACTGAGCTTCTAGTGTCAATCGACGTGCAGGAGACCCGCGAGCTCAAGGAGCGCGTGGTCGAGATCAATCGCGTCGCCAAGGTCGTCAAGGGCGGCCGGCGCTTCTCGTTCACGGCGTTGGTCGTGATCGGCGATGAGGTCGATCGCGTCGGCGTCGGCTATGGAAAGGCGCGCGAGGTGCCGCTGGCAATCTCGAAGGCGGTCGACGACGCGAAGAAGAACATGTTCACCGTGCCGAAGCACGGGCAGACGATCACCCATGAGTCGCTCGGGCGCTTCGATGCAGCCCGGGTGCTTCTGCGGCCTGCCTCGCCCGGAACCGGCGTCATCGCCGGAGGCGGTGTGCGCGCCGTGCTCGAGCTCGGCGGCATCAAGGACGTGCTGGCGAAGTCGCTCGGCACGACGAACCCGATCAACATGCTGAAGGCGGCGGAGCAGGCGCTTCGCCAGCTACGGCGCCCCGAGGAAGTCGCCAAGGCGCGTGGCAAGCAGATCAGCGAAGTCCTGCCGTACAAGAAGCCCGAGATTCCGGAGGCCGAGGAGGTGAGCACGGGTGTCGAAGTTGAAGCTGACGCAGGTGCGTAGCCAGATCGGTCAGTCGGAGCGCCACCGCGGCACGCTGCGCGCGCTCGGCCTGGGCCGCATCGGCAAGTCCAACGAGATCGACGACTCGCCGGTCCTCGCTGGCATGCTGCGCAAGGTGCGTCATCTCGTGAAAGTCGAGGAGTCCTAGATCATGGCCGGCGATCTGAACCTGTCGAACCTGCAGCCCGCTCAGCCCCGCGTCGACCGCAAGCGGGTCGGCCGCGGGCTCGGCTCGGGCAAGGGGCGCTATTCCGGCCGCGGGATCAAGGGCCAGAAGTCCCGCGCGGGCTCGCACGCGATGCGTGCGGGCTTCGAGGGCGGCCAGATGCCGCTGCACATGCGCACGGCGAAGCTCCGCGGCAACACCTCGGCCGACGCGATGCCGATCGGCCCGTTCCGCACGTACTCGCAGCCGGTCAACCTCCGCGACCTCGAGGCGCGCTTCGAGGTGGGCGAGGAGGTCACACCCGAGTCGCTGAAGGCGAAAGGCCTGATCCGCTCGATCCGCAAGGACGTGAAGCTGCTCGGCGTCGGCGAGCTGACCAAGAAGCTGACGATCACGGTGCACGGTGCATCGGCGACCGCTCGTGAAAAGGTCGAGGCCGCCGGCGGCTCGCTGACCGTGCTCAAGGAGCAGAAGCCCAGGAAGCCGAAGAACCTGAAGCGGCGGCCCGAGGGCAGGACGAAGGACACCACGGACGAAGCGACACAGGACGCCGAGACCCCCGCCGCAGAGCCCGCAGAAGGCGAGGGCTCCTAAGCCTTGCTGTCCTGGCTCGCCAATGCGTGGCGGGTCCCGGAGCTCCGGCGCCGGCTCCTGTTCACGGCAGGGATCCTTGCGCTGTACCGCATGGGCTCGTGGATGCCCGCGCCGGGCGTCGACTCCGCCCAGATCGAGAGCTTCTTCAACGGCCGCGGCGGCTCGCTGCTCGGCCTCCTGAACCTCTTCTCCGGCTCAGCGCTCTCGCGATTCTCGATCTTCGCGCTCGGGATCATGCCGTACGTCACGGCGTCGATCATCCTGCAGCTCCTCACGGTGGTGATCCCGCAGCTCGAGGCGCTCCAGAAGGAGGGCGAGGCCGGGTACGCCAAGATCAACCAGTACACCCGCTACCTGACCGTGTTCCTCGCAGCGGCGCAGGCAACCGGCTACGCGTACCTGTTCCACACCCAGGGAGCGCTGCCGGCCAACCCGGGCCGCCTCGTGCTGATCGTCGTCACGCTCACGGCGGGCACGATCGTGCTGATGTGGTTCGGCGAGCTGATCACGAAGCGCGGCATCGGCAACGGCATCTCGCTGCTGATCTTCGCGTCGATCCTGACCTCCATGCCGCAGGGCATCAACGCCTGGCTCAACGGCGGCGCGGTCGAGAAGCTGTTCTTCCCGCTCATCGCCATCGGGATCGTGGTCGCGGTGGTCTTCGTCCAGGAGGGCCAGCGGCGCATTCCGATCCAGTACGCGAAGCGCATGGTCGGCCGCCGCCAGACCCAGGGCGGCGCGACCTACATGCCGCTGCGCGTGAACATGGCGGGCGTGATCCCGGTGATCTTCGCGGCGGCGCTGCTCGCGCTCCCGCAGACGATCTCGTCGTTCGCGCCGTCGTCGTCGACGTGGATCAACACCCACTTCGCACCCTCGTCGTGGACCTACCTCGCCGTCGAGGCGGTGCTGATCATCGTCTTCACCTATTTCTACACCGCGGTTCAGTTCAACCCGGTCGACCAGGCCGACAACCTGCGCAAGTACGGCGGCTACATCCCGGGCATCCGGCCCGGCCCGCCCACCGCCCAGTACCTCGACCGCGTGCTGACGAGGCTGACGCTCCCGGGCTCGCTCTTCCTCGCCATCGTCGCCGTCCTGCCGTCGATCTTCATCAAGCACTTCGGCTTCTCGCAGGCAACCTCGCGCGCGCTCGGCGGCACCTCGGTGCTGATCGTCGTCGGCGTGGCGCTCGACACCATGCGTCAGATGGAGTCGCAGATGATGATGCGCTCCTACGAGGGCTTCCTGCGGTGAATCTCCTCGTCCTCGGCCCGCAAGGGGCCGGCAAGGGCACGCAAGCCAAGCGCATCGCTTCGGAGTACGGGATTCCGCATGTCTCGACGGGTGACATGTTCCGCGCCGCGCAGGCGGAGGGGACCGAGTTCGGGCAGCAGGTCGGCGAGATCATGGCGTCCGGCCGGCTCGTTCCCGACGAATTGACGATCGCGATGATCGAGGAGCGTCTCTCGCAGCCGGACGCCCAAGCCGGGTTCGTGCTCGACGGCTTCCCGCGCAACGTCGCCCAGGCCGAGGCGCTGGACCTCATGCTCGGCGGGATCGGCCGGGGACTCGACGCGATCCTGTTCTTCGACGTGACCGACGAGGTCGGGATGCGGCGGGCGCTCGAGCGCGCACAGGTGGAGGGCCGCGCCGACGACACGCGCGAGTTGATCGCGAAGCGGCTCGCGATCTACCACTCCGAGACCGAGCCGATCGTCGAGCACTACCGCGTCACCGGGAAGCTCGTGCCCTTGCACGCCGACCGCTCGATCGACGAGGTGTGGTCGGAGATCTCCGATTCGTTGCAGGTGGTCGCATGATCATCCGCAAGTCGGCCCAGGAGATCGAGACGATGGCGCGTGCGGGCAAGGTGGTGGCCGAGACCCTGGCGCTCATCGAAGAGCAGCTGCAGCCCGGCATCACCACGGCCGAGCTCGACGACCTGGCGGACGAGTTCATCCGCTCCCACGGCGGCGTGCCGACGTTCAAGGGCTACAAGGGATATCCGGCGGCCACCTGCCTGTCTCCGAACTCGATGGTCGTCCACGGGATCCCCGGCCCGCTGAAGCTCCAGGACGGCGACATCCTCTCCGTCGACGTCGGTGTGACGCTCGACGGGTTCGTGGCCGACTCGGCCTGGACCTTCGCGGTCGGCTCGATCTCGGCCGAAGCGCAGCGACTGCTCGACACGTGTCAGGCGGCTCTCGAGGCGGGGATCAGGGAGGCGCGGCTCGGCAATTCGATCGGGGACATCTCGCAGGCCGTCCAGGCCGTCACCGAGGACGCCGGCTACAGCGTCATCCGCAGCCTGGTCGGTCACGGCGTCGGCAGGTCGATGCACGAGGATCCCCAGGTCCCGAACTTCGTCTCGGCCTATCGCGGCCCCGCCCTCAAGGAGGGCATGACGATCGCGATCGAGCCGATGATCACGGCGGGCGGCCCCGACGTGTACATCCACGACGACGAGTGGTCGATCTCCACCACCGACGGCTCCCTGGCGGCGCATTTCGAGCACACGGTCGCCGTGACGTCGGCCGGGCCGAGGATCCTCACAGGCGGAGGGGTCCTGGTACCATGACGACCCGCGCTGCGAGGCGTGTAGCCGTGCGCGCCCTTACCACATCTTCGAGGAACTCTGAATGAAAGTCAGACCTTCAGTCAAGCCCATGTGCGAGCGCTGCCGCGTGATCAAGCGGCACGGACGGACCATGGTCATTTGCACCAATCCTCGCCACAAGCAGCGTCAGGGGTAGATCACAAAACATGGCACGTATCGCAGGCGTCAACCTGCCGAATCAAAAGCGGCTCGAGATCGGACTGACCTACATCTTCGGCATCGGCCAGCCGACGGCGCAGAAGATCTGCGACGCGCTCGGCCTCTCACGGGACACGAAGGTCCGTGACCTCACCGAAGAAGAGGTTGCGAAGCTCCGCGACTACATCGACCAGAACGAGCAGGTCGAGGGTGATCTGCGCCGCGAGCGCACCCAGTCGATCAAGCGGCTGTCCGAGATCGGGGCGTACCGCGGGCTGCGGCACCGGCGCAACCTCCCGGCGCGCGGCCAGCGCACCAAGACCAACGCGCGCACGCGCAAGGGGCCGAAGAAGACCGTCGGCCGCGGGAAGAAGGCGAAGTAATGGCACCTCCTCGCAGAGCAGCGACCACGCGCGGTCGCACGCGCCGCCGTGTTCGCAAGAACATCGCGATCGGCCAGGCGCACATCAAGACGTCGTTCAACAACACGATCGTCGCGCTCACCGACAAGGATGGGAACGTCATCGTCTGGGAGTCGGCCGGCTCGGCCGGGTTCAAAGGCTCCCGCAAGTCGACTCCGTTCGCCGCGCAGGTGACTGCCGACGCCGCTGCGCGCAAGGGCATGGAGCACGGCCTGCAGAAGGTCGAGGTGTTCGTCAAGGGGCCGGGCTCCGGCCGCGAGACGGCGATCCGCTCGCTGCAGGCGGCGGGTCTGGAGATTCTCGGAGTCAAGGACGTCTCGCCGCAGGCACACAACGGCGTCCGCCAGAAGAAGCGGAGGCGCGTGTAGTGGCTCGCGATCGTTCACCGAAGTGCAAGCAGTGCCGCCGGGAGGGCATCAAGCTCTTCCTGAAGGGTGAGCGCTGCCTGACCGAGAAGTGCGCCATCGAGCGCCGCTCGTATCCGCCGGGCGAGCACGGCCGCGGCCGCATCAAGCAGAGCGAGTACCTCTTGCAGTTGCGCGAGAAGCAGAAGGCGCGCCGCTACTACGGCCTCCTCGAGACCCAGTTCCGCACGTACTACGAGAAGGCCAACAAGCAGGGTGGCATCACCGGCGACAACCTGCTGCGGATGCTCGAGACCCGCCTCGACAACGTCGTCTACCGGCTCGGGTTCGCGGCATCCCGTGCTCAGGCGCGCCAGCTCGTCCGGCACGGGCACTTCTCCGTGAACGGGCGCCGCGTGAACATCCCGAGCTACCAGGTCAAGCCTGACGACCTGGTCTCGCTGAAGACAGGGTCCGGCGCGGAGCAGATCGTCCGTGACGCGACCGACCTCACCGCCGCTGTCGCCCCGTGGCTGCAAGCAGACCACGACGGGCTCAGCGGGACCGTCTTGAAGTGGCCGGAGCGTGCCGAGATCGACACCCCGGTTTCCGAACAGCTGATCGTCGAGCTCTACTCGAAGTAGTTCGAATACTTCGTTAGCGCTCGCAAAGAAAGGACACAAATTGGCAGTACGCGCGACCGATTTCCAGGTGCCGAAGATCACGCACGAGGAAGTGAACGAGAATCGTGGCGTCTTCGTGATCGAGCCGCTCGATCGCGGCTTCGGCTACACGTTCGGCAACTCGCTGCGCCGTGTGCTCCTCTCCTCCCTGGAGGGCGCCGCGGTCACCTCGGTGAAGATCGAGGGCGTCGCGCACGAGTTCACGACGCTTCCGGGCGTCCGCGAGGACGTCACCGACATCATCCTCAACCTGAAGCAGCTCGTCTGCATCCTCCACGGCGAGTCGCCGGAGGTGGAGGTTCGGCTGACGAAGCGCGGTGAGGGAGTGGTCACGGCCGCCGACATCGAGGCGCCCGCCGACCTCGAGATCCTGAACCCGGACCTCGAGATCGCGAACCTCTCGTCGAAGGGCCGCCTCGAGGTCACGCTCACGATCGGCCGCGGTCGCGGCTACGTGCCGGCCGAGGGCAACCGTGGTCAGGCGCACACGATCGGCGTCATTCCGGTCGACTCGATGTTCTCGCCGATCAACCGCGTCGCCTACGACGTGGAGGCGGCACGCGTCGGGCAGCGCACCGACTACGACAAGCTGATCCTCGACGTGACGACGAACGGCTCGATCGATCCGAAGGACGCGATCGCGCAAGGCGCCGAGATCCTCATCCGCCAGCTGGCGATCTTCACCGACCTGGAGAAGATCGAGGGTTACGGCGAGTCCGCTGCCCCGTCGTCCGACGGTGCCGGCGAGGCCGCCGGCGTCTCGCTCGCGGGTGGGATGGAGAACTTCCCCATCGAGGAGCTCGAGCTCGGTGTTCGTTCGTACAACTGTCTCAAGCGCGTCGGCATCGAGACGATCGGCGATCTCGTCACCAAGTCGGAGTCGGAGCTTGCTGCGATCCCGAACTTCGGCAAGAAGTCGATCGAAGAGGTCAAGGAGACGCTGCAGCAGCACGGTCTCAATCTGCGCGGCGGCGGGAACGGCGCGGAATAAGTGCGTCACGCGCGCTCAGGGAAGAAGCTCGGCCGCGACTCGGCGCACCGCAAGGCGCTCTACTCGAACCTTGCCGGTGCGCTGATCGAGCACGGCCGCATCAAGACGACCGTCACCAAGGCGAAGGCAGTGAAGCCCATCGCCGAGCAGATGATCACGCTCGGGCGTCGCGGCGACCTGCATGCACGCCGCCAGGCGACGGCTTTCCTGCGCTCGCGCGACGTCGTGCACAAGCTGTTCGCCGACGTCGCTCCGCTCTTCAAGGATCGCCCCGGCGGTTACACGCGAATCGTGAAGATCGGCCCGAGGCAGGGCGACGCGGCGGAGATGGCGTACCTCGAGCTCGTCAACGAGGAGTACGTCGCCGCCCAGCGGGAGGAGCGGACGCCGGAGCCGGCTGCCGTGGCGGTGGAGGAGCCCGTCGACGAGGCCGAGGAGGCTCCGGAGGCGGACGCCGAGGAGGCGCCGGACACCGAGGCCGAAGCAGGCGAGGAGCCCGAGGCCGAAGCAGACCCCGAGGTCGAATCAGCCGGCGAAGCCGACGAGAGCACCGACGACGGCGATGGCAGCGCCGCCGACGACGAGGTTCAGTAGCGATTTCGCGAAGCTCGTCTCGAAGAACCGCCACCGAATCACCGCCAAACCGACCAACTCGAACCCGACCACGATCGCAGCGGTCACGATTGCCGCGTGGTAACTCGGGATCAGGAACGGCAAGGTGTGCAGGATTCCCCCGAGAAACGTCCCACCGCCGGTGATCAGGCCGCGCGTGATGGGGTTCCCGCGCCCTGTGAGCTCTCCTGTGTCCGACAGGCCCTCGCTGTAGGCCATGGAGATGGCCGCGCCGACCGCGGTCGCGAGACCGGCGATGAAGGCCGCATGTGGGTTGTGCGTATAGATGGCGATGCCGAAGATGGGCGCCAGGGTCGAGAGCGAGCCGTCGATCAGGCCCACCATCGCCGGCTGCACCCGCTGCAGCAGGAAGCTCTGGCGGTCGGACATGAGCAGATTATAACAAGGCGATGACAAGTGACTAGAGCATCAGGCACTCCTTACAAGTATCGTCAGGCGCACCTGACGAACGGGCTGCTCCTCCGCGGGAGCGCGGTGTGAGGCTCAAGCTGACGATCGAGTACGACGGCACAGGCTTCCGCGGCTGGGCGAGACAGCCCGCCGCGCGCACGGTCGAAGGCGAGCTGCGCCGGGCACTTGCAGCGCTCTACAGCACGCGCAGCGAGCTGACGGTCGCCGGGCGGACCGACACCGGCGTGCACGCGCTTGCGAACGTCGTCTCGGTCGATGTGCTCGGAGGCCCGCCGGCCGAACGAGCGGCGATGGCGTTGAACACGGTTCTGCCCGACGATGTCTCGGTCACGACGGTCGAGGAGGCACCGGACGGGTTCAGCGCCCGTTTCGACGCCCGGTCGAGGTCGTATCGTTTCCGCATCTGGCGGCGTCGCGAGCGCTCCGTCTTCGAGGCGAGGCGGTCGCTCTGGTGGCCGCGCCCGGTCGACCTGGCCGCGCTGAACGACAATGCCGCGGTGCTGCTCGGCGAGCACGACTTCCGGGCGTTCACGCCCGCCGAGACGCAGCACCGCGGTTTCGTGCGAACGGTGCACGCGGTGCAGTGGGTCGAGCTGGGAGAAGCCGTGATCGCGTTCGAGATCACCGCCAACTCGTTCTTGCGGCACATGGTGCGAACGCTCGTCGGCTCGATGCTCGAGGGCCGCGACCTCGCCGCGCTGCTCGACGGCCGCCCGCGCAGCGATGCAGGCGCTACCGCGCCGCCTCACGGCCTGTATCTCACGCACGTGTCCTATCGAGACACGGCCGGGGTCTGACCCCAACAGACGTCTTCTGAAGACACGGCCGGGGTCTGACCCCGCCGCGTGACCGCGCGCGTGCTCGGGGTTTGACCCGGCATGTGTCCTGTCGAGACACGGCCGGGGTCTGACCCCGGTGTGTGACCGCGAGCGTGCTCGGTACGATCGAGCGCGTGCGCTTTCCGGTCGTTCTCTTCGATCTCGACGGAACGGTGATCGACTCCGGCGCGATCATCCTCGCGTCGATGCGTCACGCCGCCGAGACCGTCGTCGGGGGCGAGTGGAGCGACGACGACCTGATGAAGGCCGTCGGCGGACCGGGTCTCGAGGCGCAAATGGTGGCGCTCGATCCGGACCAGGTCGACGAGCTCGTGCGCGTCTACCGGGCACACAACGAACCGTTGCACGACACGTTGGAGTTCTGCGGCGACATGGACGTCGTGCTCGCCCGGCTGAAGGAACGCGGACACCGGCTCGGCATCGTCACCGCCAAGCGCCGCGTCACGGTCGAGCTCGCCTTCGCGAAGCTGCCGTTCGAGCATCTCTTCGAAACGGTCGTGGGCGGCGACGAGACCGCGCACCACAAGCCCGACCCGGAACCGCTGCTGCTCGGGCTCGAGCGCCTCGGTGCGGACGTAGCCGGGGCCGCTTACGTGGGCGACTCGCCGTTCGACATGCAGGCGGCCAAGGCAGCAGGCTTGTACGCGATCGGCGTCAGCTGGGGCCGCATCCACGCGGCCGCGAAGCTGGTCGAGGCCGACGTCATCGTCGATCGCCCGGAGGAGCTTCTTGAGCTCGTCTAGAGCCGCCGAGCTGCGCGATCTCCTCAATCGCTGGCTGCACGAGTACCACGTGCTCGACGACCCGTCGGTCGACGACGCCACGTACGACCGCGCCTACGACGAGCTCGAGGAGCTCGAGCGCAAGCACCCGGAGCTCGTGACGCCGGATTCGCCGACCCAGCGCGTCGGCGCTCCCGCCTCGACGAGGTTCCAGAAGGTCCGGCATCTGACTGCGATGGGCTCGCTAGAGAAGGTGACGACTGACGAAGCGATCGAGAAATGGGCCGAAGACGTCCACAAGCGCCTCGGTGATGCCGCGTCCGTCGCGTACGTGCTCGAACCGAAGATCGACGGTCTGGCGATCAACCTCACCTACGAGAACGGTGTCTTCGCACGCGGTGCGACGCGCGGTGACGGTGAGGTCGGCGAGGACGTGACCGTCAATCTGCGCACGATCCCTGCGATTCCTTTGCGGATGTTCGGCGGCGACGCACCTCGGCTGATCGAGGTGCGCGGGGAGGTGTACATGCCGCTCTCCGGCTTTCGCGAGCTGAACGAGCGGCTCGTCGAACAGGGGAAGAAGCCCACACCGAACCCGCGCAATGCAGCTGCCGGCTCGTTGCGCCAGAAGGATCCTTCGATCACCGCGAATCGTCCTCTCTCGTTCTGGGCCTACGGAATCGGTGTGCACGACGGTGTGGAGCTCGCATCGCACTGGCAGACGCTCGAGTGGCTGCGCGGTCACGGCTTCCCGATCAACCCGTTCGCGGAGCGCCTCGAATCGGTCGAGGAGGTCGCGGAGCGCTGTCGCGTCTGGGAGCACCGCCGGAGGGAGCTCGACTACGAGATCGACGGGATCGTCGTCAAGGTCGATGACTACGCGCAGCAGGAGCGGCTCGGCGCCTTGCATCAGCGTCCTCGCTGGGCGAGAGCCTTCAAGTGGGCGCCGCTGACCGCGACGACGAGGCTGGACAAGATCATGATCCGGGTCGGTCGTACCGGGGCACTGAATCCGTGGGCCGTGCTCGCACCGGTCGAGGTCGGCGGCGTGACGATCTCGCGCGCGACGCTGCACAACGAGGAAGACATCAACCGCAAGGACATCCGCGAGGGCGACGACGTGATCGTCCAGCGCGCAGGCGACGTGATCCCCCAGATCGTGGGGCCTGCCGGTCCGCACAAACGGGGAACGAAGCCGTTCAAGATGCCCACCCACTGTCCACTCTGCGGTGTCGAGATCGTCAAGCCGGAAGGCGAGGCAATGCATCGCTGCCCGAATCGGGCCTGCCCGTCTCGCGGTCTCGAATCGCTCATCAACTGGGTTCAGGCGGCCGCCGACATCGACGGCGTCGGGGAGCAACTCGTGCGCAGGTTGTGGGAGCTCGGCCTCGTCCGGTCGCTGCCGGAGCTCTACCGGCTCACGAAGGAGCAGCTGCTCGAGCTCGACGGCTTCGCCGAGACCTCGGCGACGAACACGATCAACTCGATCGCGGCATCGAAGGAGATCCCGTTTCGCCGCGTGCTCTTCGGCCTCAACATCCCCGACGTCGGCTGGGTGACGGCACAGAACCTCGCGCGCCATTTCGGCAGCGTCGACCGTCTGGCCGCGGCCTCCCAGGAGGAGATCATCGAATGCGAGGGGATCGGGCCCGAGCGCGCCGAGGCGATCGCCGAGTGGTTCGCCGACGACGAGAACAGCAGGCTGGTCGCGGAGCTGCGTGAGCTGGGCCTCCGGTTCGAATCCGGCGACGAGGACAGACCGGTCGAAGGCCCGCTGACGGGCACGCAGTACGTCGTCACGGGCACGCTCGAGTCGTTCTCCCGTGAGGAGGCGCGGGCGGCATTGGAGGCATTGGGTGCAAAGGTCTCCGACAACGTGTCGAAGAAGACGACAGGCGTGATCGTGGGCGAGAGCCCCGGATCGAAGGTCGCGAAGGCGCAGAAGGCGGGCGTGCCGCTGCTCGCCGAGGACGACCTCAAGGCTCTCGTCGGCCGCTAGAGCTAGTGCACCGACGCGAGCGCGCTCGCGAACCGGTCTTGCGCGCGCTGCGCAGGACGAGTCGCGATCGGCTCGCCGTTCTGCAGCACCGAAAAGGCGTAGCGGTTGCCGGCATAGCCCGACAGGGCCGATGCCTCGTCGGTTGTGCCGGTCTTCGCGTGCACCGCGCCGCGGGCCGGTCTCAACTCCATCCGGTGCTCGAGAGTTCCGTTCACGCCCGCGACCGACAGGGCGGCCCAGAACGGATGGTGCAGGGCCGGGTCCCGCCAGGCCGAGACGAGGATCGCGGCGAGTGCCTGGGCGGTCAGGCGGTCGTCGAGTGAAAGGCCCGAGCCGTCGACGATGCTGACGCCGGCGAGCGGCACGCCTGCGGCCGCCAGCGTGCCGCGCACGACTGCTGCGCCGGCGGCCGTCGTTCCGCTCTTCCCGATCTCGGCGCCGAGCTCCTTCAGCATCAGCTCTGCCGTGAAGTTGTCGCTCTCACGGTCCATCTCCTGGAGGATCGCCGGCAGCGGCGCCGAGTCGACCTGGGCGAGCGCCGGCGAGCCTGCAGGCGCCCTTCCCAGCCCGACGCGGCCACTGGCGATGCCGTGGCGGCGCAGCGCCCGACGGAGCTCTCCGGCCGCCGCGAGCGCCGGTCGCACTGCGACGTGCCCGTCGTACACCGCACGATCGACGGCCAGCGCGGAGAGCGGTGGCGACTCGCTGATGTAGAAGTCCGACTTCCAGCCCGGCGCGGTCCGGCGTGCGTCGAACCACGACTCGTCGCCGAGCACCCGACCCGAGATCTGAGTGATCCCGAGGGCTGCGATCTGGACGGCGAGCCGGTTGATCCCGCCCGAGGTCAGGGTCGGGTCGCCGAATCCCTTCAGGAAGATGTCGCCCTGCCAGGTCGCGCCGATCTGACTGCCGCGGCCCAGGACCTCGGTGCGAAAGCGATACGACGTTCCCAGTTCGCGCAGTGCCGCGAACGTCACGGGCAGCTTCTCGTTCGAGGCCGGTGCGAGCGACAGGTCGGCGTTGCGCATGAACAACGGCTTGCCGGTGGTCAGGTCGACGGCGACCGCAGCGGACGTGCTCTTCGGGTAGCCCGGGACGGCGAGTGCCTGTGCAAGCCGCGCCGTGAGCGGCAGCGTGGCCGTGCGACCTGCCGGCGCCAGGACGAGCAGGAGCGCCACAGCTGCAAGACCCCTCCGCACTCGGGCCATTGTGACCGACCGGGCGGCGGGCTGGGCCTCGTCCGGCCGCCGAATGGGCCGCCCGGCCCTTGTTGCCGTGTCGCCGTGACCGGAGAATCGAGCACGGTAGGCATGACCGACCTTCTCGAACGCATCTGCGCGCTGCTCGACGATCCGACGCGCGACCTCGATCAGATCGAGGGCACGCTGACGGACGGCTACGCCAAGGCGCTCTCACTCGAGGCGGAAGGCTGGCGGCTCGAGCGTCGTGTGTCGGTGCTCAGTCAGGAGATCGAGCAGGGCGACATCGTCGCCAATGCTCGCGACCTCGCCGATGTCGCAAGACGACTCGAGCGGAACGGCGAGGACCTGGCGGAGCTCCGCCGCCTGCTCGCCGAACTGCGCCGCTTCGCGGACGACGCACGCGTCGGCTCTCCGACGCGCTAGACGATTCCCGACCGGACGGCGTAGACGGCCGCCTGGATCCGGTTGTCGATCTGCAACTTCATCAGGATGTTCGAAATGTGGTTCTTCACCGTCTTCGGGCTGATGTGCAGCTCGAGGGCGATCATCCCGTTGTCCTTGCCGTTCGCGATCAGCTTCAGCACCTCGATCTCGCGGTCGGAGAGCTCCGACTGGATCAACTCCGCCTCGTGCGGTGACGCGCCCGACGCACGGACGCGCTGCAGCACCTTCGACGCGATCGCCGGCGAGACGAGTGACTCACCGACGGCGGCGGCGTGAATGCCGCTGATCAGCTCGGTGATCGACGAATCCTTGAGGAGATAGCCGCACGCTCCCGCGAGGATCGCATCCATCACGTCGCTGTCGCTGTCGGAGATCGTGAGCACGAGCACGCGGGTGAGCGGGGCGATCATCGAGATCTGTCGGGTCGCCTCGACGCCGCTGATCCCCGGCATGTTCAGATCCATCACGACGACGTCGGGCGCCACTTCACGCACGGCGTGCAGGGCCTCGGTTCCGTTGTCGCACTCGCCCACGATTTGCACGCCTTGTTCCTCGAGCAGGTTGCGCAGGCCCGTGCGGAACAGATCGTGATCGTCGACGAGCAGGACACGCGTCATGGGCGCTTCAGAGTTGTTCGCTTCGTCGCTCAACTCGACCTACCTGGGGGATGGGAACCCGCGCGTCAGTCTAACCGCGAGCGTCAGTGCAACACGATCGTCACTGTGCGACGGCCCCACGCATTGGCCTGGGCGACCGTCGGGAACCAGAGGTCGATCGTCGTGCCGACGATCGAGCCGCCCTCGTCCGCCGCGACGGCGTCGCCGTACCCGGGAATCGTCATGTGCGTGCCGAGCGGGATCACCGACGGGTCGACCGCGACGATGCCCCAGCCGACGGGGAGACCACTGGCGGTGTTGCCGTGGAGCGCGTATCCGGTCGCCGACACCGTGAGCACCCGGCTCCCGGCCGACGTTGCGACTGCCGCGTCGCTGCGGACGAGCTGCGAGCTGTGAACCTGTGCTGCGTTCGCTGTTGCGAGGAGGCTGGAAATCTGATCCTCCGTCATCCTGCGCTTCGCCGACAGCAACGCGATGTACGAGCTTCTCTGCGCGCGTGTAGCGGCGAGCGACGAGGCCGTCGCCTCCGCTGTGCGGGTGGCGGCTGAGAGCGCCGCCGTCCTGGCGGCGAGCCCATGTGAGGCGCGGGCGATCTCCTTCCGGGCGCCGGCGAGCTCGCGCAAGATGTCCTCACCCTGGCCGGTCGACCGATTCAGGTCGTCGAGATTCGTCAACGCCTCGTCGAGGCTCGTCGAGCCGAGGACGATCTCGAGCGGCTCGACCTCGTCCTGCTCGTAGAGCACGCGAAGCCGCTGCGCGACGCGCGCCTGTGAGATGCGCGTGCTTCGCTTCGCCACGGTGAGCTGATGACGCAAGCTTCGCCGCTCCAACCGGAGCGACTGGGCTTGCATGCGAAGCGACGCCAGCTTCGCTTGCGCAACTGCCAGCCGCGCGTCGAGCGAATAGAGCCCGAGCACGGCAGCGCGAGACTTCGCCACGATTGCAGCATCTTGCGCCCGCAACGACCCTGCGGTCTGCGACGGATTTGCGCCACCCACCGACGGTGCCATCAGCACCGCCAGGGCGATCGCTGCGAACGGAAATACGCGCCGTCGCGGCGTGTGTGCCTGCCCTAGCACGGGGCAGGACCGTACCACAGTCGCGGAGCAGGACAACCCCACTTCGTGCAGAAATGAACAAGTTTCGCGGAGGTTTGCGTCACTCACGTTGACGCTGATCCGAACACATTGCTAACCTGCGTACTCGTGACGTACCGGCCCCACCCGGTGCGCCCGTCCCGCTCCCGCTCTGGGAGTTGTCATTCGTAGGCTGGGATTGGCGCCGTACGTTCTCGCAGGGATCTGTTTAGCCCTTCTGGCGGCAGTCCCGGCATTTGCGGATCCTTCGATTTCTTCGAAGCGAGCACAGGCGCAACAGGTCATGGGGCAACTGCAGCAGTTGTCCGACTCGCTCGAGCGTGCACGTTCGCAATACGACGCCGCGAACGCACAGCTCGCACAGATCCAGCGCGACCTACGCGAGAACCGTCATGAGCTGCACGTTGCGAAGCACAACCTCCGCCAGAGCCAGAAAACGATCGCGAAGCGCCTCGTCACGCTCTACACGACGGATCAAGCATCGACGCTCGAGGTGATCCTCGGCGCGAGCAACCTCGACGACATGATCAATCGCATGGACAGCGCGAAGAGCGTCACCGCGCTCGACACGCACATCCTGTCGCAGGTGAAGACCTTCCGAAGCGCCGTGAAACGTCACGGCACGCTGCTCGCGCAGGCTCGCGCCTCGCAGGCGCGAGTCGTCGCAGAGCGCGCAGCCGCGAAGCAGTCGATCGAATCGAAGATCAACGAGCAGAACAACTCTCCTCTCGTCGCTCAAGGGCCAGATCGCACAGCTGGTCGCTGCCGACGCGGCGAGGCAGCTGCAGATGGCGCGCCAGGCATCGGCGCGGCTCGCCGCTCAGCAACGCGTCTCCCAGCAGGAACAGTCGACCACGGTGGTCGGCGTCTCCGCGATCGCGCCGGCCGCGGAAACGGTCGTCGCGCCGCCCTCGACGCACAGCAATGTGGCCAACATCGCGTTGTCACAGCTCGGTACGCCGTACGTCTGGGCGGGCTCTGCTCCGGGCGGGTTCGACTGCTCCGGTCTCGTCATGTGGGCGTATGCCCAGGTGGGCGTCTCGCTCCCGCACTCGTCGTACGCGCAGTACGGCTACGGCGTCCCGGTCTCCCGCGACCAGCTGGAGCCCGGCGACCTGGTCTTCTTCGACGGTCTCGGTCACGTCGGGATCTACATCGGCGGCGGGCAGTTCGTGCATGCGCCGCACACGGGCGACGTGGTGAAGATCTCAAGCCTCGACGAAGCGTGGTATTCCGCGACCTTCGTCGGCGCCCGCCGCATCCTCTGAGCAGCACACGAGCCCGGTTTCGCGCAGCGAACCAGGTTCCAGCGTGAAGCTAGCTGTCGTACAACGCTGCGAACTCGTGGGCGAAGTGATCGAGGATCACCTTGCGGCGCAGTTTCAGGGTCGGCGTCATCTCTTCCTCTTCGAGTGAGAACTCGCGTGGCAGCACGGTGAAGCGCTTGATCTGCTCGAACCGTGAGCGTTCCGCGTTCACGCTGTCGACTGCGCCCTGGACGGCATCGTGCACGTCGTTCTCGCTCATGTCGTGCGTCGAATCGGGGTCGACGGTGATCAACGCGGCCACGTACGGCTTGCGGTCGCCGACGACGAGCACCTGTGAGATCACTCTGTGCGCCTTCAGTTCGTTCTCGAGGTTCTGCGGCGCAACGTTCTTGCCGCCCGCCGTGACGATGATGTCCTTCTTCCGGTCGGTGATGACGAGGAAGCCGTCCTCGTCCAGATGCCCGACATCACCCGTGTGCACGAAGCCCTGCTCGTCGAGTGTTGCCTTGGTCGCCTCGTCGTCGCGGTAGTAGCCGGCAAAGACGGTGTTCGAGCGAATGAGGATCTCGCCGTCGTCGGCGAACTCGAGCTCGACGCCGGGCAACGGCTTGCCGACCGTTCCGAACTTGAAGTCACCCGCCCGGTTGACCGTCGCGGCGGTCGTGACCTCAGACAGCCCGTAGCCTTCGAGGATCAGGATGTCGATCGCGTAGAAGAACTCCGCGATCTCGCGCGACGACGGCGCGCCTCCCGCGTTGGCGACTCGCAGCCGACCGCCGAGCCGGGCCTTCACCTTCGAGTAGACGAGCTTGTCGGCGAGGCGATGCTGCCAGAGGAGCGCTGCCGGCACGGGCTGCTTGCCTGGCGGAGCCTCGCGACGCGGTAGCCGACCCGCATCGCCCAGTCGCACCGTGCGCTTCTTCGCCCCGGTCTGGTCGGCGAACTCGCCGACGACGGCTGTGTGGATCTTCTCGTAGACCCGCGGAACGCTCGGAAAGAGGTGCGGGCGCACGCGCCTCAGCTCCGGCCCGGCGCGAAGTGGGTCCGGCAGGAAGGCGGTCGTGAAGCCGGTGTACGCCGCGGAGAGATGGAGGAGGCGCCCGTAGTTGTGAGCCAGCGGCAGGTAGAGGAGCATCACGTCTCCGGGCCGGGTGAGCCGGTCTTCCATCTCATCGGCCTTTTGCACCATCGCGTAGTAGTTGCGGTGGCGGATCATGCAGGCCTTCGGCGGGCCGGTCGTCCCCGAGGTGTAGATGAACGTGAAGAGCTCGTCCTCGTCGATCGAGTCGGCTCGCTCGTTCAGCGCGGTCGGGTGCTCGGCGGCGTACGTCGCGTCCGCGTTCCCGGAGCGCGTCGAGCTCCGAGAACGAGATCACATGCCCGACGCCCGACCCTGCGACCTTCGCACGCTGATCCTCGTCCTCGACGAGGACGCCGATCGCCTCGGAGTGCTCGAGGACGTAGTGCGTGTCGCGGGCCGAGCTCGAGGAATAGATCGGCGCACCGACAGCCCCGACGAGCGCCAGGGCGAAGTCGAACAGCGACCACTCGAGACTCGTCCGCGCGAGCAGGCCGAAGGCCTGGCCCTTCTGCACGCCCAGGGCCAGAAGGCCGTTCGCGAGCTCGTCGACGGCCCGGGCGGCCTCGGCCCAGGTGACCTCGACCCACTCGCCGTCCACCTCGTGCAGGTATGCAGGGTCGGGATGCGCGGCCGCGGCCGCGTCCCGCCACAGATTCGCGATCGTCCGGGCGCGGGCCACTTCCTGGAATCTAGCCGCAGGAACACTCGTTGCGCGGGCGAAATAGACCTGCCCTCGCTAGGATTCTCCCTGCAGATGCGCACAACCTGGAACGGATCAGTCAGCTTCGGCCTCGTCAGCATTCCCGTCGGCCTCGCGCCGGCGACGAAGCCCGTCGCCCGCCAGTCGGACATCTCGTTCCGGCTGCTCCACCGCGAATGCGGCTCGCCGATCAAGCAGAAGCGCTGGTGCCCCGTGCACGAGCGTGAGGTCGAGTCGGACGAGCTCGTCAAGGGCTGGGAGGTCGCGAAGAATCAGTTCGTCACGGTCGAGGAGGCCGACCTCGAGGCGATCGAGAAGCACGACACGTCACGCTCGATCGAGATCAGCCGGTTCGTGCGCCTCGAAGAGGTCGATCCGATCTACTTCGATCGCACCTATTTCCTCGTTCCCGCAGGAGCGGAGGCGCAGCGCCGTCCCTACGTGCTGCTGCTGGAGGCGATGAAGGATGCTGGTGTGGCGGCGCTCGGCCGGTTCGTGCTGGCGGGCAAGGAGAAGCTCTGCCTGATCCGCCCGATGGGCGACGCGCTGGCCCTCGAGACGCTCTTCGTGCACGACGACGTGAAGGACCATGCCGAGATCGACGAGGCGGTCGCGAGCTCGAAGGTCAAGGCGCCCGAGCTCGAGCTGGCGAAGCAGATCATCGCGTCGCTCGCGGCGCCGTTCGAGCCGGAAGCGCTGCGCAGCGAGTATCGGGAGTCGCTGCGCGAGCTGCTGGAGGCGAAGCTTGCGGGGCAGGAGTTCGAGCTGCCCGAAGAGGAGGAGCCCGCTCCGGTGGTCGACCTGATGGAGGCGCTCAAGGCGTCGGTCGCCGCGGCGTCGAAGAAGCAGCAGCCGGCGGACGACAAGAAAAAGGCGGCACCGCGCAAGCGCGCTGCCGCCTCTTCCCGCAAATAGTCCGTCGTCTCAGTGCGACGCGGGGAATGCCCCCAGCGCGTGGAGCTGAGCCTGGAACAGTGTCTTGTCGATCTTCCCTTGGTAGATCGGCACGTGCTCCTCGAGGCAGATCCTGATCACCTCGTCCCGGTCGATCCCGACCTCTTTCGAGAGCTCGTCGGGCGTCAGGTGGTTGGCCATTTCGCTCCTTCCACGAAAAAGCCCGCCGCGCACAATGCGCTAGCGGGCTTGGATCTCCAGCTTGTCTGGGCGCAGGGCGGGGATCTTCATGCGCCCCGCCTTGTCGCCGTCCAGCTCATTCTGCTTCGAACCATAATCGATCCGCGTGACGGATGCGACAGATCTTCTCCCGGGCCTCACGGAACGGGTCTACGAGTTCCGCGGCGCCCGGATCCGCTTCTTCGCCGGCGGCGAGGGCCCGCCGCTCCTCCTGGTGCACGGCTTCGGCGGGGCGGCGTGGAACTTCGCCGAGCTGGCGCCGCTGCTCGAGGGGCGGCGCCTGATCGTGCCGGATCTTCCGGGGCACGGAGGCTCGTCGCCCCTGCCCGCGACGCCCACGCTCCGCGGCTACGCCGACGCCCTCGTCCCGCTCCTCGACGGTCCGACGGACGTGCTCGGGCACTCGCTCGGCGGCGTCGTCGCACTGCGGCTTGCCGAGCGGCACCCGGCGCTCGTGCGGCGGCTCGTGCTCGCGGCTGCCGCCGGGATCTCCACCTCGACCCGCCGCGCCGAGCTCACGATCGCGTTCCTGGGCCTGGTCCAGCCGGGCCGGATCGCGGGCCGGCGCGTCGACCGGATTGCGCCTCGCGCCTGTTGCGGCGCGCCGTCTTCGGCCCGTTCGAGGTCTCGAACCCCGATCTGCTCACGGAGCGGGCGGTGCACGGGTTCCTGCGCGGCCCCCTGCTGCACACGGACGCGATCGGCGCCGGGCGGGCGCTCGCCGCCGACGATCCGCGCCGCGATCTCGGGCGGGTGGCCTGCCCGGTGCTCCTGCTCTGGGGCGCCCGCGACCGGCAGGTCCCGCTCGAGGACGGGTTCGAGTACGCCCGCCGGCTGCGCGCCCCGCTGCGTGTGATCGCAGACTGTGGCCACCTGCTGATCGGCGAGCGGCCCGAGGTATGCGCACGTGCGGCGCTGGAGTTCTTCGGCCGCTAACCTGTCGGGCGTCTCGGGGTGTGGCGCAGCCTGGTAGCGCGCTCCGTTCGGGTCGGAGAGGTCCGGAGTTCAAATCTCCGCACCCCGATTTACGCGGGGGAAACCCTGTTTCCCCGCGTTCCTCAGTCCACGACCCGCACCTTCCGCCAGGTGAGGGGCACGAACCAGAGGACGGCCCCGAGCGCGCCCCCGACCGCGAGGATCGTCGTCGGCGCGAATCGCCGTCGCGGCGATGCCGGCGAGCACGAAGCCGACGGGCGTGAGCCCGAACGAGCCGAAGAAGTCGAAGCTCATGACGCGCGAGAGCAGGTGCTCGGGGACGAGCTCGTTGATCAGCGTCATCCACGCCGAGATGCCGATCCCGATCCAGAAGCCGCGCCACACGACGGCGACGACGGCGAGCGAGTACCAGGGCGACAGCGCGAGCACGACGATCCCGAGGTCGTTGATCCCGAACGCGGCGAAGCAGATCGCGACCCGCCGCTTGCGCGGATGCCAGCGTCGCCCAGACCAGCGAGCCGGCGACCATTCCGGCGGCCATCACGCTGAAGAGCAAGCCGTAGGCGCCGACGCCGCGGTGGTAGTGGGACTCGACGACGATCGCGGCAGCAGCGCGGTGTACGGCGCCATCGCGACCATCAGGATCACCGTCGCGGCGGCGATGCCGGTCCAGATCCACGGCACGCTGATCACGTACCGGAACCCGACCGCGAGCTCCTTGCGCGAGCCCGAGCTGCGGCCGGGCTGGATCGGGCGCGGCCGGGCGAGCCAGAGAGCCACGGCGGAGACGACGAACGACGCGCGTCGATCGCCCACACCGTCGGCGGGCCGACCGTTGCCGTAGAGGCCGGCCGCGATCGCCGGCCCGATGATCGCGCTCCCGTTGCCGCGCGATGCCGAGCCACGAGCTCGCCGAGGGCAGCATCGGCTGCTCGACGACGAGCGGCACGATGCCGCCGAACGCCGGCTGGAAGAACCCGTCGGCGAGACCGAAGCAGACGGCGAGCACGAACACGGCGGCCAGGTTCAAGTGGCCGGTCACGTCGACCGCGAAGAACACCAGCATCACGACGGCGCGGGCGAGGTCGGAGCAGATCATCAGGAGCCGGCGCGAGTAGCGGTCGGCGAGCACGCCGCCCCAGCAGCAGCGTCGCCAGCATCGCGAGCGACTCGACGGCGAGCACGAAGCCGAGCGAGCTCGCCTTGCCCGTCAGGGCGGTGACGCGCCAGCCGAGCGCGACGATGAACGCCGCGTCGCCGACGAACGAGATCGTCTGGCCGCCCCAGAGCAGCCGGAAGTCGCGGCTCGGGAACGCGGCGAGCGTGCCTGGGCGGGGCGTCGGTCACCGCCGGAGGCTATCGTCGGCCCCGTGCTCAGAGCTGTCGTCTTCGACGTCGACTTCACGATCGCCGAGCCCGGCCCCGACCTCGGCCCCGAGGGTTACGCGCGGCTCGGGCAGCGCTACGGGCTCGAGCTCGACCCGGCGCGCTACGACGAGGCGCGGCGCGCGGCGTTCGCGACGCTGAAGCGGCATCCCGAGCTCGACCACGACGAGGAGATCTGGGTGCTCTTCACCGAGCGGATCATCGAGGGGATGGGCGGGACGGGCGACACGCTATGCCGCCGCCGTCGAGATGGAGGGCGCGTGGGCCACGCGCGACCACTTCGAGCTCTACGACGATGCGCTGCCCGTGCTCGACTCCCTGCGCGCACGGGCCTGAAGCTCGGGCTTGCTCTCGAACACCGCGCGCGATCTCGACGAGTTCGTGGCGCATCACGGCCTGACCGTCGATGCGGTGCTGACCTCGCGCGCGCACGGCAAGACGAAGCCGCACGAGGCGATCTTCGAGCGCATGCTCGACCTGCTCGGCGTCGACGCCGGCGAGGCGGTGATGGTCGGCGACACGCTCGAGGACGACGTCGAGGGCGCGCTCGCGATCGGGATGCGCGCGATGCTCGTCGACCGCGAAGGCCGCTACCCGGACGAAGGAGAGCGCCTGCCCGACCTCCGATCGCTGCCTGCAGCGCTCGGTCTCGACCGTCTACAGTCAACGTCGTGAGTTGGCTCATCTGGGTCGTCGCGGCGGTTGCCTGGCGATCGGCGAGGTGCTGACGCCCGGGCTGTTCTTTCTCGGCCCGGTCGCGCTCGCCGCCTGACCGCCGCGATCGCAGCGGCCCTCGGCGGCGGCGTGATCGGATCGTTGATCGTCTTCTTCGGCTGCTCTATCGCTTCGCTCGCGCTGCTCCGGCCGGTCGCGCGCAGGCACATCCGCATGCCGGCGACTCTCGCGCACCGGCACCGACGCGCTGGTCGGCCGCAAGGGCGTCGTCACGCGCCGCATCGACGCAGTCGGCGGGCGGGTCCGCATCGGCGGCGAGGAGTGGACGGCGCGTGCGTACCTCGACGGCGAGGTGTTCGAAGAGGGCCAGACCGTCGAGGTCATCCAGATCGAGGGCGTAACCGCCCTCGTCGCCGAATAAGGAGGGCGCCGCCTTGGCATCGCTGCTGATCGTGCCGATCGTGATCGTCCTGTTCGTTCTCGTCGCGCTCGCGAAGACCATTCGCGTGATTCCCCAGGCGCGGGCCGGCGTCGTCGAGCGGCTCGGCCGCTACTCGCGCACGCTGACGCCGGGCCTCGCGATCGTCATCCCGTTCGTCGACCGCGTCCGGCCGCTGCTCGACCTGCGCGAGCAGGTCGTCTCGTTCGCGCCGCAGCCGGTGATCACCGAGGACAACCTCGTCGTCAACATCGACACGGTCATCTACTTCCAGATCACCGACGCCGAAGTCGGCGACCTACGAGATCGCCAACTCCGGTCAACGCGATCGACCTGCTCGACGGTGACGACGCTGCGCAACGTGATCGGCGGGATGACGCTCGAGCAGACGCTCACCTCGCGCGAGACGATCAACGACCAGCTGCGCGGCATCCTCGACGAGGCGACCGGCAAGTGGGGCATCCGCATCCACCGCGTCGAGCTGAAGTCGGTCGATCCGCCGCCCTCGATCAAGGACACGATGGAGAAGCAGATGCGGGCCGACCGCGAGAAGCGCGCCGCGATCCTGCAGGCCGAAGGGATCAAGCAGGCGGCGATCCTCACCGCCGAGGGCGAGAAGCAGTCGGCGATCCTGAAGGCGGAGGGCCAGAGGCAGGCGGCGATCCTGGCCGCCGAAGGCCAGGCGAAGGCGATCGAGACCGTCTTCAAGGCGATCCACGACGGCAACCCCGACCCGCAGCTCCTCGCCTACCAGTACCTGCAGGTGCTGCCGCAGATCGCCCAGGGCGACGCGAACAAGGTCTGGGTGATCCCGAGCGAGCTGACGCAGGCGCTCGGGGGCATTTCCGGACCGCCTGCTCCGCCCAGGTGAGGGACGACTCGGATACAACGTAGGGGCTGCAGCTGCCGATGACCAGGTAGGTGCCCTTCCCTCGAAGCGGCTCCTCAACATCGTCTTCGTCCTCGCGGCCTCGTGGTGTCGGCGTCTCGTCATCCGCCACTTCGTCGAGTCGGGCTGGCCGCTGCATCACGCGAACTTCTGGCTCGTCGGGCTCGCCGGCGTGATCCTGCTCGGCGCCTACGCGGCGAAAGCCTGGGGCTGGCAGCATCTGTTCCGGACCGGCCAGCGCCCCGCCGTGCTGACGCTCGCGGCCGCCGGCGGCGCGGCCTCGGTCGGCGGTATCGCGCTGCCGGGCCGGTGTGACGAGGTGATCCGGTTCGCGGTCGTGCGGCGCTGCCGGCGTCGCCGCGTGAGCTTCGGCGCCGTCGCGCTGTCGCTCTTCCTGCTCGGGCTGCTCGACAGCGCCGCGCTGGCGCCGCTGGCGTCGGTCGCGGCCGGCGTCGCGCACGTCGGGGGGTGGATGCGCTCGGCCTGATCGTCGTCGCGGTCGCCGGCGTCGCCGCTGCGGCCGTCGTGCTCGACCTTGCCGCGGCTCGCGCGCGTTCCGCTGTTCGCGCGGTTCCGGCTCGCGGGCTGGGTGGGCGAGAACGCGACCACCGCCGCGTGAGGCCGCCTGGGCCTGGCTCGCCGTGGCGGCGTCCTGGGTGCTGCGCGCACTCGCGGTCTTCGTGCTGCTCGCCGCGCTCGGGCTCGGCACCGATTTCGCGCTGGCGCTCGCCTTCCTCTGCGCGTCCTCGGCCTCCGCAGTGCTGCCGGTCGCTCCGGCCGGGGCCGCCATGCAGGCCGGCGCGGGCGCGGCGATGCTGATCGCGTCGGGCATGCACGCGAACGACGCAGTCGCGTTCGGCATCGCGGCGCAGGCGCTTCTGATGGCAGCAGGCGCTGCGTTCGTGCTCGCGCTCGGCGCCTGGCATGCGCAGGGCCGGATTCAGCAGTTCGCCGTCGCCGGGCAGCTGCGCAGAACACGCACGCTCGGATAGCCCTTTCGCCACGTGAGTCGCAGCCGCACAGATGCTGCGTCGTTGTCGTAGCGGAGCTCCCGCAGCTGCATCGCCGCGTTGACGCGATGTGTGAGGTCGTACACCCCAGCAGGAACCCTCGTGAGATCGACGTTCTGGCCGTGGAAGAACGCCGGATACCGGTCCGTGTAGCCGGGCGTCGTGCCCATGACGATGCGTGTCGCCTCCGGGCGGTACTGCCCGCAGTCGCCCAGAAAGTGTGGTCGCCGTCCGGGCCATGAGCCCGGTGCGGCTCCCCAGTGGTCGGCGAGACAGAAGCCGCTCTTGCGGTCGCGGACGAGCGTGCGCCCGTCGAGGGTTCGCAGTTCGAAGCTGTCGAACCGCATCAGGTGCCAGTGATGATGCGGCGGCGAGTTCGTGTAGCGGAACCGGGCGACGTTGTCGTAGATGCGCACCTTTCCGTTCGCGAGGCGTACGTGCTGCGTTCCGACCATCCGCTTCTCGCCCGGCGCGCGCACGCCGACGAGCACCGACGGGCCGAGGCCGATGTTGTCGACGAGCGATGTGAAGCCGAGCAGCCACCGGCCTGGCCCTCCGGCGATCGTCAGGTCGGTCGGCGCTCGTTGGTCGAAGTCGGGCAACAGCTCACGGACGCGGACCGCGGGACGCCACGCCGGCTGCTGCCCTTTGTGCACCGGGTGGCCCTCGACGTAGATCGTGTCCCCGTCGACCCAAGCCAGCTTCCCCGACGGCGACCACGCCGGCTCGGTGCCGCTCCCCACCACGTTCCCCCGGACGACGATCCGGCCGTCCTGGACGACGGCAAGCTGTCCGGCCGGCCCGTATGCCGGATCGACGCCGATGCCCGCGTCGCGCCCGTCGCCGCCGTACCAGCGGAGCGTGATCACCTCGCCGTTTCGGTCGAAGGCGAGTCGCGTGCCGTCCGGCGACCACGCCGGGTGTGCACCAGTTGCCAGCCGGCGTTCGTCGAGCCCGTCGGCACGGATCGTCCAGATCGAACCGTCGCGCTCGAACGCGAGCCGCCGCCCGTTCGGCGACCAGGCGGGCTGATCCGCATCGCTCGCCAGCTGCCCGCGATGCGTGCCGTCGGCGTCGGCCACCCAGAGATCGCCGCGCGTCACGAAGGCGATCCGCTGGCCGTCCGGGCTCCAGGTCGGCGCGTAGCCGATCGGCAGCACGCGGTGGGCGCCGACGTGAATGCCGAGCAGGGCGAAGGCGAGTGCTGCGAGCCCGTTCACGCGAGCTCGGCTGCCGCCTCCGCGAGCGTCAGCACGGGGCCCACGCACGTGTCCTTGCCCTCGAGCAGCGTCCGCCAGTCGCGCAGCGTGCGTGAGCGGAAGAGCCCCTCGAGCTCGGGCAGCGATGGCTCGTACGCGCGGTCGGCCAGGTCGGGGCGCTCCAGCAGCTCGCAGAGATTGCGCCAGAACTTCGGCTCCAGCGCCGCGACCGTCAGATGCCGGCCGTCGGCGGTCTCGTAGATGCGGTAGCAGGCCACGCCGCCGGTCAGCAAGCGCGGTACGGGCTCGCCTGCGAGGCGGTGGGCGACGAAGCGATGCGCGCCGTGCGTCATCGAGATGACGATGCGCGCGCCTCGCCCCGTGCGTTCCCGTTCGAGCAGCGCCGCGAGCACCTCGATCACCGCACCCTGCGCGCCGGCGCGAGATCGGCGACCTGAACGGGCGGAACGGCCGGGGCAGTGTCGGCGAGGACGCCGGCGTAACCGAGGTAGTTGAGATCGTGGCCCGCGTCCTGTTCACGCGTCCGCCGGAGCCGTAGCCGGTGATCGAGCAGAGGATCGTCGTCGAGGGCAGCTCGACCCCGAGCCGCTCCCACACGCCGGGACGGAACCCTTCGAGCACGACGTCGGCCGCGGCGAGCTCGGCCGGCGGCGGCTCGGTGCGCGCGTCCCAGGAGACGATCTCCTTCCCGTCGTTGAAGCGCGCGGTACCAGTTCTCGGGCATCAGGTCTCCCTCGGGCGGCTCGACCTTGACGACGCGCGCGCCGAGCCGAAGCAGCTCGCGGCTCGCAAACGGGCCGGGCAGCTGGCGCGTCAGATCGGCGACCGTTACCCCCGAGAGCGACCCCATCGGCCGATTATGCTCAGTCCTTGACCGAGCGGCCGTCGACAGGCGCAGGGAGCTGCTGTGCCGCGGCGGTCGTGTTCGCGCGGAAGGGCTTTCATGCCTCGCGCGTCGGCGACATCGCGGAAGAGGCCGGCGTCGCACACGGCCTGCTCTACCACTACTTCCGCTCGAAGGAAGAGGTGCTCGAGAGATCTTCCGCGAGACCTGGTAGCGCTCTCGTCGAGACGCAGCGGATCGAGGAGTCCGACGTGCCGTTGCGCGAACAGCTGCGCCGGTTCGCAGGCATCTACCTCGGCTCGTGGCTGATCACGCCGGATGCGATCCGCGTGCTCGTACGAGAGATCGCGCGCAGCCCCGACGTCGGAAAGCGGGTGGACGAGATCCGCGCGGTCTTCCTCGCCCTGGGCCGGATGATCGCGGCAGCGAAGGAGCGCGGCGAGGTGCGCCCAGACTGCGATCCGGTGCTCGCGGCGTGGGTCGTCTACGGCGCGCTGGAGGAGATCTTGACGGGCTGGGTGCTCGGTCAGTTGCCGGGCGAGAAACGCGATGTCGACCGTGCGGTCGCGACGGTGGTCGACGTGACGCACGCGGGGCTGGCAGCGTGACGAAGATCTTCAACCTGCTGACGTTGACCTCGAGTCGCAGGACGACGGTCCGGAGGGGCATCGGTTCCGCGCGGAGTCCGTCAGCAAGCTGGCAGGCGCGTCGCTGACCGGCGTGGGCGTCTACGAGCTCGAGCCGGGCGAAGCGACGTGGCCGTACCACTTCGAGCTCAACGAGGAGGAATGGCTGATCGTTGTCGCCGGAGAGGTGACGCTGCGCACGCCCGACGGCGAGCGCATCCTGGGCGTCGGTGACGTCGCCTGCTTCCCCGCGGGCGCCGCGGGCGCCCACGCCATGCGCAACGCAGGCGCGCGACCGCGCGCTTCGCGATGCCGTCCAGCCGTGCGCCCTACGGCGATGCCTGCGTGTACCCGGAGAGCGGCAAGGTCAAGGTCTCCGGGCCGGGCTTCCAGCACCGCGGGCGTCTCGGCGAGCCGGTCGACTACTGGGAGGGCGAGCCGTGAGCGAGGTCAACCTCTTTGGCGTCGAGGTGCAGAAGGACGCGGACGACCCCGACGGCTACGGCACCTCGTATGTGCGCGTCGGCCCGCTCGTCGGCGGCGACCAGCTCGGGCTGTCGGTGTACGAGCTGCCGCCGGGTCAGAGCATCTGCCCGTACCACTACGAGAATGCCGAGGAGGAGTGGCTGATCGTGCTCACCGGCCGGCCCACGCTGCGGACGCCGGACGGCGAGCAGGAGCTGGGGCCGTGGGACTGCACGTTCTTCCCGACGGGCGAGGCGGGAGCGCACAAGGTGACGAACGGCACCGACGAGCCGGTGCGCGTCTGCATCTGGTCCAATCGCCTGCCGGTCGCGACGTCGGTGTACCCCGACTCGGGGAAGGTCGGCGCGTGGCCGCCCGGGAAGCTCTTCCGCCTCGCCGACGCCGTCGACTACTGGGACGGCGAGGCCTAGTCCGAAACGGTCGCGTCCCGGGGACAGTCCCCGGCGAATCGCCCGCGCGCAAGGCCGGCTCGCGCAGCGAATCCCGCGGCGCGGACACCGCTATTCGCGACATGTCTTGGGGACAGTCCCCGGGACTCGTCTCGCGGAGACGTGGCGGGAAGGTCCGATGCGGTGACGCCGGATCCTGGCGACGGTCCACGCATGGCTCGGGCTGCTCGCTCCGACTTGCCTGACTTCGGCGCGTTTCACGTCACCGCTCGCGGGGTCGCCGGCTGCGCCATCCAGACCGACGAGCTCGACTGCCATCGATTCGTGCGCTTCCTGCGGCTTGCGACGACCCGGGCTCGCTGGCGCGTGCTCGCCTACTGCCTGATGACGAATCACTTCCACCTGATCGTCCTCTGCGAGCGCGAAGCGATGACGCGCGGGATGCACACGCTCAACGGGCGACACGCGCAGACGTTCAACATTCGCCACGGCCGGCGGGGCCATCTGTTCCAGGAGCGGTTCCACTCACAGGTCGTCCGCGACGATGTTCATCTCGCGGCCGCGTGTGCGTACGTCGCCGACAACCCGGTGCGCGCCGGCCTCTGCGCGACGCGCGAAGCGTGGCGTTGGTCGGGCGGGAGCTCGCCAAGCGCCCGCGTGCACGGGCGCCAGCGCCGGCGCCCACGAGCAGATCGGCGAGACTTCGCCGCCCCGGCCGTTCAGGCGCCGGTAGCCGAGCGCGTGCTCGGCCTGCATCATCTTGTGGATCTGCGTCGTGCCCTCGTAGATGATCGGCGCCCGCGCGTTGCGGAAGTACCGCTCGATGCCGTACTCGCCCGAGTAGCCGTACGAGCCGAACACCTGGATCGCGAGATGCGCGGCCTCGAACGCCGATTCGGTCGCATGCCACTTGGCGAGCGACGTCTCGCGCGTGTTGCGCTTGCCCTCGTTCTTCATCCACGCCGCCTGCATGACGAGCAGCTTCGAGGTCTCGTAGCCGAGCACCATCTTCGCGATCATGTCCTGCACGAACTGGTACCTGCCGATCGCCTGGCCGAACGTCTCGCGCTCGCGCGCGTAGCCGACCGACCGCTCGAGGCACGCGCGCACGACGCCGCACGCGCCGGCGGCGACGGTGAAGCGCCCCTGGTCGAGCGAGTGCATCGCGATCTCGAATCCCTGGCCCTCGTCGCCGATCAGGTTCTCGGCGGGCACCTCGACGTCCTCGAAGAAGAGCTCGCCGGTCGAGCCCGCCCAGATGCCGAGCTTGTTCTCGGTGTCCTGGGTCGTGAAGCCCTTCATGCCCTTCTCCAGGACGAAGGCGCTGATCCCCTTGTGCCCGGCCGCCGGATCCGTCTTCGCGAAGACGAGCGCGTGGTCGGCGACCGAGGCGTACGAGATCCAGTTCTTCTGGCCGTTCAGCACGAAGACATCCCCTTCGCGCCGCGCGGTCGAGCGCATTGCCGCGACGTCGGAGCCTGCGCCGGGCTCGGTCAGGCCGAAGCAGGCGAGCTTCTCGCCCTTCGCCTGCGGAGTCAGCCAGCGCTGCTTCTGCTCCTCGGTGCCGTACTTGAGCAGGGAGAGCGAGTTGAGCCCGACGTGCACCGAGATCAGCGTTCGGAACGCGGCCTCCCCGCGCTCGATCTCCTCGCAGGAGAGCGCCTCGGCCACGAAGTCGAGCCCTGCGCCGCCGTATTCCTCGGGGATGACGATGCCGAGGATCCCGAGCTCGGCCATGCCCTCGATCAGGTCCAGGTCGAGCTTGTGGTCGATGTCGTTCTGGATTGCGACCGGCAGGACGCGCTCGTCCACGAAGGTGCGAACGGTCTCCTGGATCAGGCGCTGTTCGTCGGTGAGGTCGAAATCCATCGCGGCAAGACTAGCGTGGTGCCTCGGTTGCGAGGCTGTTGGCCGCCCGCTACCCTAACTGACTGACTCGTCAATCAACACCTCTTCAAGTCACAGGGAGCGCTGATATGGCCGCCACCGAGCAGGCCGTCGCGGGCGGCGTCTCGTTCGCCCTGACGGATGAGCAGAAGGAGCTTCGCGCCCTCGCGCGCGACTTCGCCACCAAGGAGATCCGGCCGGTCTCGGCCGAGCACGACGTCCAGATGCGCCACCCGGTCGAGGTGATCGCGAAGGCGCACGAGGTCGGCCTGATGAACCTGCACATCCCGGCCGCCTACGGAGGACCGGGCCTCGGCACGTTCGACGGCATGCTCGTGGGTGAAGAGGTCAACTGGGGCTGCACCGGGATCGGCACCTCGATCGGCGCGAACGGCCTCGGCGCCGGCCCGGTCCTGATCGCCGGCACCGACGAGCAGAAGGCCACGTGGCTGCCGCCCCTGCTCGACGCGCCGATCCTCTGCTCCTTCGCGCTCTCGGAGCCGGAGGCCGGCTCCGACGTGGCGCGGCTGAAGACGACGGCGGAGCGCCGCGGGGACGAGTACGTCCTCAACGGCTCGAAGACGTTCATCACCAACGCGGGCTACGCGGACTGGGCCGTGGTCTTCGCGAAGACCGACGTTTCGAAGGGGCATCGCGGGATGTCCGCCTTCATCGTCCCGATGGACGCGCCCGGCGTGACGATCGAGCAGCACCTCGACAAGATGGGACAGCGCGCTACCGATACCTCGGCATTTGCGCTCCAGGATGTCGTCGTGCCGGCCGCGAACCGGCTCGGCGAGGAGGGGCAGGGGTTCAAGCTGGCCATGCAGACCCTCGACGTCACGCGGCCGGGCACTGCGATCGGCGCCGTCGGAGTCGCCCAGGCCGCCTACGAGCTTGCCGTCGATTACGCGAAAGAGCGGGTCACGTTCGACGTGCCGATCGCGATGCACCAGGGCGTCAACTTCATGATCGCCGACATGGCGACCGAGATCGAGGCTGCGCGCCTGCTGACCTGGCAGGCGGCATGGATGCTCGACCGCGGCGACCGAGCCACGCTCTACTCGTCGTTCGCCAAGCGATTCTCGGCCGACACCGCCATGAAGGTGACCACCGACGCCGTGCAGGTGTTCGGCGGCTACGGCTACATGAAGGAGTATCCGGTCGAGAAGCTGATGCGCGACGCGAAGCTCTTCCAGATCTACGAGGGCACCTCGCAGATCCAGCGCCTCGTGATCGCCAAGGAAATCTTCCTGCCGCGCGGGTAGATTCGACCTGATGGCGATCGAGATCGACCTCAGCGGGCGCGTCGCGCTGGTCACCGGCGGGTCGCGTGGGCTCGGCCGCGCCGACGCGTTGACGCTCGCCCGGGCCGGGGCGGACGTGGTCATCGCCGACCTGCTCGTCGAGTCGGAGCTGACGGAGGAGACCGATGTCTACGGGCCGCTCGCGACGGTGGCCCGCACGCAGGGCCTCGTGGGCACCGAGTCCGCCGCCGACGAGATCCGGGCCATGGGCCGGCGTGCGATCGCCGTGCGCTGCGATGTCACCGATCGCGACCAGATCGCCTCCGCCGTCGGGCGCGCGGTCGACGAGCTCGGCTCCGTCGACATCCTCATCAACAACGCGGGCACCCTCGACCACGTCGGCCAGTTCCACGATCAGCAACCGGCGCTCTGGGAGCGTGACCTGCGGGTCAACCTCACCGGCGCGTTCAACTGCGCCCAGGCCGTGTGGCCCCACATGAAGGAGCGCCGGTGGGGCCGGATCGTCAACATGGCCTCCGTCGCGGGAACACTCGGCGGCTTCGGGCAGGCGTCCTACTCGGCGACGAAGGCGGGGCTGATCGGGTTGACGAAGACGCTCGCGATGGAGGGCGGCCGCCACGGGATCACGGCCAACGCGATCGTCCCCGGGATCATCGGCTCGGAGGCCTACCACCTGGGGAACCCGGCGATGAACGAGCGGATCGCCAACCGGACCGTCTTCAAGCGGCCGGGAGAGCCGCAGGACATCGCGAACGCGATCGCCTTCCTCTGCTCCGATCTCGCCTCGTACGTCACCGGCATCGAGCTCAACGTCTCGGGCGGCGTCGAGCTGTTCGTGTTCTAGCCTCGCGGCGGGGTCCGCAGCTACCATGGCGCGGGCCGTGGCTGCCTCGACTTCGGCCGTCCGTGGGCGTTCGGTCGTCCGCTCTCGCTTCTGGACCAGGATCGTGATTCTGGCGCTCGTTGCGGGGGTGCTCGCGGTCGGTGTTCCTCTCCTCTTCGCCGGTTCTGCCGACCGGCTCGCCGACGGCACCCGGATCGCCGGAATCGATGTCGGAGGGATGAGCCCCAAAGCCGCGCAGGCCTTGCTGGAGCGGCGCTCGGCGCAGCTCGTCGCGGTGCCGGTGACGTTCGTCGCCGACGGCCGTGCGTTCCCGATCACCCCGAAGTCGATGGGGGTCGAGGTCGACTGGCACGCGGCGGTGGCGGCTGCCGCTCGCCAGGGCGGCGGCGCGGGCGTGGTGCGCGGCTACCGCCGGCTCGAGCTGCAGCTCTTCCCGCAGAACGTCGCCCCACCGATCCAATCCTACGGCGCCGCCGTCGACTACGAGCTCGGACTGCTCGCGCACGCGCTCGACACTCCGCACCGCCAGGCGGTGCTCGTCCGGCACGGGCTCCACATCACCATCGCGCCCGGCAAGACCGGTCGGGCCCTCGACCGGCCTGCGGCTCGCGCTCTCCTCGTCCGGGCGCTTGCTTCCTTCTCGCGCTCGCCCGTCGTGCTTCCGGTCCGCCTCGACCAGCCGCAGGTGACGGTCGCCTCGTTGACGGCGAACCAGATGCGCGCGTCGCAGATCATCTCCGGCCCCGTGACCGTGGTTGCAGGCCCGACGCGCCTGCGCATCCCGCGCTGGCGCCTCGCGAAGCTGCTCGATCTCCAGTCGATGCGATTCGTCGGCCCGGCCGCGGACGCGTTCTTTGCGCGGCTCGAGCGCAGGGTCGACCGCCCGGCCAAGGACGCATCCTTCGCGATCAACGGCAGCAAGATCAGCGTCGTCCCTGCGTCATCCGGCCTCACGCTCGACGTCCCGCGCTCGGTGGCGGCCGTGCTCTCGGCAGCAGCGCGTCCGACGAACCGGGTTGCGACGCTCACGTTCTCTGTGCAGCACCCTGCTCGTTCGACGGCCGCCGCGCGTGCGATGGGGATCACCGGCACGGTCAGCAGCTACGAGACCGTGTACGGGGGAGACCCGAACCGTATTCACAACGTGCAGCTGGTCGCGCACCTCGTCGACAACAAGCTCATCGCCCCCGGGGCGACGTTCTCGTTCAACGGTACGACCGGCGAGCGTTCCGCCGAGAAGGGCTTCCTCGAGGCGCCGGTGATCGTCAACGGCGAGCTCGAGACCGGGCTCGGGGGCGGGGTCTGCCAGGTCTCGACGACCGTTTTCAACGCGGCGTACGAGGCAGGACTGCGGATCACAGCTCGCACGAATCACTCGCTCTACATCTCGCACTACCCGCTCGGCCGTGACGCGACCGTCAACTATCCCGATATCGACCTCAAGTTCGTCAACGACACCGGCCACTGGCTGCTCCTGCGCACGTGGGTCGGCCCGTCGTCCCTCACCGTCTCGCTCTACGGCACTCCGCAGCACCGCAGGATCGAGACGACGACCGCTCCGCTCGTCGTCGTCGCGCCCCCGCCCGTGACGAAGACGGTCGACGCGACGCTGAAGGCGGGTCAGGTCGTGGTCGACGATCCCGGCACCCCGGCGCAATCCACGTCGGTCCAGCGCAAGGTCTATTCGGCGAGCGGAAAGCTGCTGTCGGACGAGACCTGGTACTCGAGCTACCGCTCGACCCCGAAGATCGTGCGGGTCGGGCCGAAGAAGCAGACGCCGCCGGCCGCGACCACCACGACGGCGACGACGACCGACGCGACCACCACCACGTCCGCTATGACGACGACCCCGTCGCCTCCGCACTAGCGATCGCCGCCTGCAGCCAGGCCGGTACGCGGGTCGGCCGGAACGTGTCGGCGTCGACCGTCGCGTGTGCCGTCCAGCCGTCGGCGATCAGTGCACCGGCGCGCTCGATCGCGTACTCGTAGCGGAAGCGTGCTCCTCTCACATCGAGGCAGCGCGCGTGGACGAGGAGGCGGTCGTCGAACTTCGCCGGCACGAGATAGCGGACGTGCGTTTCGAGCACGACCGCCTCGATGCCGGAGTCGCGCAGACGCTGATAGCCCCCTGCGTACCGCCCGAGGTAGTCGACGCGCGCGACCTCGAACCACACGAAATAGTTCGAGTTGTGAGCGATCCCCTGCGCATCCGTCTCCGCGAAGCGGACGCGCACCTCGGTTGCGAAACTGAAGCCATGCACGAGGGCGCCATGCTCGCAGAACTGATCGCCGCGAATCAGCCTTGCGTCGTTCTGACCGGCGCGGGCGTGTCGACGGAGAGTGGGATCCCCGACTTCAGGAGCCCCACCGGCATCTGGGCCATGTACGACCCGTACGAGGTCGCCTCGATCGACGGCTTTCGCCGCGACCCCGCGCGAGTCTGGGAGTTCTACGGCCGCCGCTTGCAGGTGCTCGCCGACGCCAGGCCGAACCTCGCGCACCATGCGCTTGCGGAGCTCGAGGCGCGAGGGCTCGTGCAGGCCGTGATCACCCAGAACGTCGACCGGCTGCATACGAGCGCCGGCTCACGGGACGTGGTCGAGGTGCACGGGTCGATCGCGACCGCGAGCTGTCCAGGCTGCGGCCGGTGCGAGGCGAGAGAACGGGTCGTCGAGCTGCTGCCGCTGCCGCATTGCGCGGACTGCGGGACCGTCCTCAAGCCGGATGTCGTGATGTTCGGCGAGCTGCTGCCGGCAGCGGCGATCGATCGCGCGACCGCGCTTGCCCAGGACGCCGCGCTCCTGCTCGTAATCGGCTCCTCGCTCGAGGTGTGGCCGGTGGCCGGGCTGCCCGAGGAAACCGTGCGCCGCGGCGGTCTCCTTGCGATCGTGAACCGGGACCCGACGCCCTACGACCGGCACGCGGCGCTCGTGCTGCAGAGCTCGGCTGCGGCGACGCTCTCCGCGTGCCTGCGGGCGCTGCGCTCGGCCTAGGCGGCTGCGCGCCGGACGGGCTTCTCGTCGAGGACGCGGGCACAGGACGCGCACACGTGCCGCTCGATCTCGTACGGGACGCCGGAGCGCTGCAGGAGCACGTGGACGCGCTTGGCGACGTGCTCGTGAATGCTCGTGGGTTGCCGCAATGTCATCGTGTCTTTCACAGTAGTGGTCGACGCCGGGATTGAACAGACCGAGACGGTGACGAAGTTGAGTCTCGGCGGTGACAATTCAGACGGATGCCGGCAACGAAAGTTGCACGTGCTCGTCGAGGCCGGAGAGGCCCACCCCGACGAGGCGCAGGCGGCCCGGCCGGTCGCGCAGTGCGCGGTCGAGCAGCGAGCAGGCGAGCTCGCCGATCCGCGCTGCGTCGTCGGTCCCGACCGGCAGTGACGTCGACCTGGTCCGGATGGAGAAGTCGGGGTAACGAACCTTCGTCGTGACGGTGCGCGCGACCTGGCCGCGGCCGCGTAGGTGCTCTGCGAGCTTCACTGACATGCGTCGCAGCTCGTCGTGGAGCTGCTCGAGGTCGGAGATGTCGCGGGCGAAGGTCTCCTCCTGGGAGATCGAGATGCGCTCGGTCGACAGCTCGAGCGGACGCGGGTCGATGCCCCGCGCACGGTCGCGCAACTCGTGCCCGACCTTGCCCCGCAGGACCTGCTGCAGGTCGCCGTCGGTGATCGCGGCGATGTCGCCGATCGTCTCGATCCCGAGCCGGACGAGGCGCTCCTCCGCGCGCGGTCCGACGCCCGGGAGGATCCGAATCGGGAACGGCGCGAGGAACGTCGCCTCGCGGCCCGGCCGAACCACGGTCAACCCGCCCGGCTTGCGCCGGTCCGAGGCCACCTTTGCGACCACCTTCGAGGTAGCCACCCCGAGCGAGCACGAGAGCCGGGTGCGTGCCCTGACGACCGCCCGCACCGCCTCGGCGAGCGCGCGCGCATCGTCGAACGCAGGCGCTACCTCGCCCAGGTCGAGGTAGCCCTCGTCGATCCCCGCCTGCTCGACGGACGGCACGATCTCGCGGACGCGTGACCAGACCTCCCGCGAGTAGTCGCGATAGAGCGAATGGCGCGGCCGGACGAACACCGCGTGGGGGCAGCGGCGAAGCGCCTCTGCGGCCGACATCGCAGAGTGGATCCCGAAGCCCCGGGCGAGGTAGTTGCAGGTCGCGACGACTCCGCGCCCCTGCGGGTCGCCCCCGACGATCAGCGGCACCCGGCGCAAAGACGGGTCCTCCAGCTCCTCGACGGCGGCGAAGAACGCGTCCAGGTCGAGGTGCGCGACGATCATGAGCAGAGGGTAGAGATGCCTCTGGTGGGGACGCGACGCGGCAGGAAGCCCGCCAGGGTGATAATCCGCCGTAGGCTCGGGCTGTCAGGCGTCGAACGTGAAGGGATGTTTCAGGTCCCGCACACGGTCAGCCGTGTGCGCCAACGGAGAAAGGAACGTGATGACGAAGAGCACGATCGACCGTCTCACCTCGCTGGGCGAGGACGTGATCGGCAAGGCGTCGCAGTATCCGACCGCGAACCGTGTGCTGCAGGGCGCGATGCAGATGAAGGACCGGGTCGACGACCTGTCGAAGCGCGTCCGCGGCCTCGAGGCGATGGAGAAGCAGATCGCGGAGCTCGAGAAGCGGATCGCGAAGCTCGAAGGTGCCGCCAAGCGCGCGGCCAAGACGAGCGGGGTGCCGAAGCCGCCTACGGACGAGTAGGAACGCGCACCCGGAGGGCGCCGGGCACGAGCTCGAACGCCGCCGGGGTCGTGCCGACCTGCTCGCCCTCGACCTCGATCGGCAGGTGCTCTGCCGCGTCGACCTCGACACGCGCGCTGCGCAGCACTTCGACCTTCGGATGGCCGACGTGCTTCCCCTTGTAGATCTTCGGAGCGGTCGTGAGGAAGTCGACCTTGCCGACGTCACCGATCAGCACGACCTCGAACAGCCCGTCGTCGGGCTGGGCGTCCGGGGCGAGCATCATCCCGCCGCCGTGCCAGACGCCGTTCGCGACGATCACGTCGTGCATCCGCCCGCGGCGCTCGGCGTCGTCCAGCCGCACCGTCACCTCGGTGTTCTCCCAGGAGAGGAAGACGCGGGTGAGTGCATAGAAGAACGTCGCCTTTCCCCCGAGTGCCTTCGACATCCCGTTCGCACGCTGCGCGACGGCCCCGCTCATCCCGACTGAGCCAACGTTTGCGAACCAGCGCTCGGCGCTCTCGCCGCCCCAGGTGCGGTAGTGGACGAGCCCGGCGTCGATCGTGCGTGGGCGGCCGTCGCGGGCCACGGAAACGGCGTCGTCGAACGCCGTCGGGATGCCGTAGGTGCGGACGAAGTCCATACCGGTCCCGAGCGGGATCGTCGCCAGCTCCACGTCGCGGCGGGCGATGCCGTTGACGACCTCGTTCAGCGTCCCATCTCCTCCGACCGCGACGACGAGCGACGCGCCGCCATCGACGGCGGCGGCCGCGAGCTCGATCAGATGGCCGGGCCGTTCGGAGAACAGGCTCTCGCCCTCGAGGCCGAGCCGCGCAGCGCGGTGGGCGAGCTCCGGCCAGCGCCGGCCGGTGCCACCACCGTTCGACGCGGGGTTGACGAGGAAGACGGTCCCGGCGCTAATCGGCGATAGCGACGTCGAGCGCGATCTTCGTCATGCGATCGACCGCTGCGCGCAGGTCGTCATCGCTGATGCGCTTGAACTCGCCCTCCACCACGATGTCGCTGACGGTGAGCAGGCAACCGGTCTCGATCCCACGGATCGCGCCGACCGTGAAGAGCGCCGACGCCTCCATCTCGACCGCGAGAACGCCTCGCTTCGACCAGCGCTCGTACTGGCCCTCGTCCGGGTTGTAGAAGACGTCGCTCGACACGATCGGGCCGACGTGGAGCTCCTGGCCGATTCCCTTCGCGGTGTGAACGGCGCGGTGGATGATCGACCAGGACGCGGTCGGGCAGTGAGGCTCGTTCCCGACGAGATGCATCGCCGTCGAATCGGCCGGCACCGCGGTGAGGGCGACGATCAAGTCGCCGAGTTGATGATGCGGCTGCAGCCCGCCGCACGTCCCGACGCGGATCAGCTTCTTGCAGCCCAGCTGGACGAGCTCTTCGAAGACGATGGTCGCGCCCGGGCAGCCCATGCCCGTGCCCTGCACCGAGACCGGCGTGCCCTTGTAGGTGCCCGTATAGCCCAGAAGGCCGCGCTCGGCGTTCCGCTGGACCACGTCGTCGAGATAGGTCTCGGCGATGTACTTGGCGCGCAGCGGGTCGCCGGGAAGCAGGACGGCGTCCGCGTACTCTCCAGGCTCGGCACGAACGTGGATCGGCATCGGCGCAGCCTATACAAGGCGGTCTGTAGGAGACTTCGCAGAATGAAGACGATCGAGCCGACGCGCGACCAGGTGCTCGCGTTCTGCGCCGCGGATCCGGTGGAGCGGGTGTTTCTCGAAGATGTCGCCCGGCGTGGTCTCGGGCGGTTCATCGCCGTCCCCGGTGCGGACGGCGCTCTCAGCGCCCTCTGCCATGCCGGTGCGAATCTCGTGCCGTCGGGTGCCGGCTGCGCGGCCTTCGCGACCGCGGCAGGCAATGCGCGCTCGAGGATGATCATCGGAGAGGCCGCTGCCGTGGGCGACCTGTGGGAGGCGGCCCGCAGCAGGTTCCCGAGGCCGCGGGAGGATCGCCCGGGCCAGCCCGTGTACACGATCGGCGAGCCGCCGCCGGCCGGGGACACCGGGCTGCGCGCCGCCAGATCCGGGGATCTCGACCTGCTGGTGCCCGTGTGCGCCGCTGCGCACGAGCTCGAGCTCGGCATCGATCCGCTCGCCCAGAACCCGGAGAGCTTCCGCTGGCGCACCCTCTCGCAGATCGACGAAGGCCGTTCCTGGGTCTGGCTCGAAGGCGATGTCGTGCTCTTCAAGGCCGAGGCGTCCGCCTGGACGCCCCAGGCGGTGCAGATTCAGCAGGTCTGGGTCGATCCCGGGGCACGCGGGCGTGGCTACGGGGCGCGCGGGCTGCGGGACCTCTGCCGGCTGCTGCTCGAGACGACGCCGAACGTGACGCTGTTCGTGCGCAGCGAGAACGCCCCGGCGATCGCGCTCTACGAGACGGTCGGCATGCACAAGGCGCTCGAGTACCGCAGCATTCTCTTTTGAGCCGGTGCATGCTCTAATGAACCTCTGGAACTGCTCGCGCGGATCGAGAGCCATGTCCGCCGGCACGATCTGATCGCGCCGGGAGGCCGGGTGCTGTGCCTCGTCTCGGGTGGCGCCGATTCGACCTGTCTCTTCCACGCCCTGCGCGACCTCGACTACCGCGTCGAGGCTCTGCACGTCGACCACGCCCTCCGGGGCGACGAGTCGGACGCCGACGCGGCCTGGTGTGCCGAGCGATTCGACGCGGAGATCGTCCGTGCTGCCGCCGGCTCCGCCACAGAGGCTGCGCTCCGTGACATTCGCTATTCCTTCCGCGCGGATGCTCTACGCGCGACCGGTCACACGCTCTCGGACCAGGTCGAGACGATCGTCTACCGGCTTGCCGCGCGAGGCACCACCAAGGGGATCGAGGTGCGGCGCGCCGACGGCGTCGTGCGGCCGCTGCTCTGCGTCTGGCGCGAGGAGACCGAGGCGTACTGCCGCGAGCGCGGCCTCGAATGGCGGACCGACTCCTCCAATCCCGACACGCTGCGCGGCGTGATTCGCAACCAGATCCTGCCGCTCCTCGACCGGATCCATCCGGCGGCACGTGAGAACGTGCTGTGTGTCCTCGACGAGCGGCGAACGATGCCGCCGGCACTCGTCGAGCTGCTCGGCTCGCCGGCCGGCTCGAAGCGAATCGACCTCGGGGACGGGCTGCAGGTCGTCCGCGAATACGACCGGGTCTGGCTCGAGCCAGGCCCGCGTGATCTCGACGGCGCCGTCGAGTGGGGCGCCTGGCGGATCGAGTCGCGCCTGCCGGGGCTCAAGGTGCGAGGCTGGCGAGCAGGCGACCGGCTCGTGGGCCGCGCCAGGAAGGTTCAAGATGTGTTCGTCGATGCCAAGATCCCGCGCTCCGACCGTGAAGGCTGGCCGCTCGTCGTTCGCGGCGACGAGGTCGTTGCGGTCCCGGGGATCGTCGAGGCCGAGGGGGTGATTGCGACTCGTGTCGCAGACTGAGCTGGAACGTGGGGTCGGGGAGATCCTGATCGACGAGGACCGCCTGCAGGAACGGATTCGCGAGCTCGGCGACGAGCTCTCGCGTGACTATGCGGGCCGCGAGCTGCTGCTCGTCGGAGTGCTCAAGGGCGCGGTCTTCTTCATGGCCGATCTGATGCGCTCGTTGACCGTGCCGTGCGAGATCGACTTCATGGCGATCTCGAGTTACGGCGCTGCCACCGACTCGTCGGGTGTCGTCCGGATCCTCAAGGACCTGGACATCAACATCGAGGACCGGCATGTGCTCGTCGTGGAGGACATCATCGACTCGGGGCTGACCCTGTCGTATCTCCTGCGCAATCTGGAATCCCGGGAGCCCGCGAGCCTCGAGATCTGCGCGCTCCTCACCAAGCCGGACCGGCGGGAGATCGACGTTCCGGTGCGCTACGTCGGGTTCGAGATCCCCAACAAATTCGTGATCGGCTACGGCCTCGATTTCGCCGAGCGGTACCGAAATCTGCCCTACGTAGGCGTTTTGCACGCCGATCTGCTCCCGGAAGGAACCTGACCCTGATTACGAAAGAGTTACGCGGGTAGCCCGGAGAACATCCACTTGGCTACCCTGAGCGAAGACAATCCGTGAATCGTTTCTTCCGCAGCGCGTTTTTCCCGCTCATCGTGATCGTCTTGCTGGTCTGGCTGGCCAGCCAGACCTTGATCCCGAAGCATTCGAACGCGGTCAAGTTGACGTATTCGGAGGTGATCGCGCAGGCGAAGGCCGACCCGGCATCGTTCACCAGCGTCGACTTCAATCCGACCAAGCGGGCGATCGCAGTCAAGTTCGCGACCGGCAAGTCGGCAACGGTCCACTACCCGAGCGACCAGTCGCAGGTGCAGTTCCAGGACGTCCTGCAGAAGCAGGGGATCAAGTTCGACTCGAAGGGAACCGGCGGCTTCTCGTGGACGGCGCTGATCGGATCCTTCTTGCCGTTCCTCCTGCTGATCGGCTTCTGGATCTTCCTGATGAACCAGGTGCAGGGAGGCGGCTCGAAGGTGATGAGCTTCGGCAAGTCGCGCGCGAAGCGAATGGCGCCGGACTCGCCGAAGATCGGCTTCAAGGACGTCGCCGGCGTCGACGAGGCGGTGGAGGAGCTTCAGGAGATCAAGGAGTTCCTCGAGAACCCCAAGAAGTTCCAGGCCCTCGGCGCGCGTATCCCGAAGGGCGTCCTGCTCTACGGGCCTCCAGGCACCGGTAAGACGCTCCTCGCGCGCGCAGTCGCCGGCGAGGCCGGCGTGCCGTTCTTCTCGATCTCCGGCTCCGACTTCGTCGAGATGTTCGTCGGCGTGGGCGCGTCTCGTGTCCGCGACCTCTTCGAGCAGGCCAAGCAGGCCTCGCCGTGCATCGTCTTCATGGACGAGATCGACGCGGTCGGCCGTCATCGCGGCGCCGGCCTCGGCGGCGGCCACGACGAGCGCGAGCAGACGCTCAATCAGCTTCTCGTCGAGATGGACGGTTTCGAGATGAAGGACAACATCATCTTGATCGCCGCCACCAACCGTCCCGACATCCTCGACCCGGCGCTTCTGCGCCCGGGCCGTTTCGACCGCCAGATCGTGGTCGACCGGCCCGACCGCAACGGCCGCCGCAAGATCCTCGAGGTTCACTCGAAGGGCAAGCCGCTCGCGTCGTCGATCGATCTCGACTCGCTCGCCGCCGGCACGCCGGGCTTCACGGGCGCCGACCTGGCGAACCTCGTCAACGAGGCCGCGCTCCTGGCTGCGCGCCGTGGCAAGAAGGTGATCGAGCAGGAGGAGCTGGAGGAGGGGATCATGCGCGTGATCGCAGGCCCCGAGAAGAAGGCGCGGCTGCTCTCCGAGAAGGAGCAGCGGATCACCGCGTATCACGAGATGGGCCACGCACTGGTCGGGCACTTCCTCGAGAACACCGATCCGATTCACAAGATCACCGTCGTGTCGCGCGGTCAGGCTCTCGGCCTGACGGTCTCGCTGCCCACCGAGGACCGCTATCTCACCACGCGCAAGGCGCTGCTCGAGCAGATCGCGATGACCATGGGCGGCCGCGCCGCAGAGGAGATCGTCTTCAACGAGGTCACCACCGGGGCCGCAAACGACATCGAGAAGGTGACCGCGACGGCGAAGCAGATGGTGATGCGGTTCGGCATGAGCGAGAAGCTCGGGCCGCGCGTGCTCGGCCGCGATTCCGGGATGCCGTTCCTCGGTCGCGACATGGGCCACGAGCCCGACTACTCGGACGAGGTCGCCCGCGAGATCGACGACGAGATCCGCCGCATCATCGAGGAGGGCCACGACATCGCGACGCGCTTGCTGCGCGACCACATCGACGACCTGCACCGGATCTCGCAGATCCTGATCGACCGCGAGACGATCGACAAGGAACAGTTCGAGCGCCTGCTTGCCGGCGAGCAGGAAGAGGCTGTCTTCCCGGATCCGGAGCCCGAAGAGGCGGAGCCGACCAAGGAGCCGGAGCGGCGTCCCGCACCCGCGAAGCCGCGCCCGTTCCCGCTTCCCGGCGGAGCGGCCATGCAGCCGCCGGAGCCGGAAGCCTCCTAGCCGAGCTCCCGAGGGACTTCGCACGCCGCCGAATCGGCCGGGTGCTTGAATTGGATCCCTGAGCGGCGTCTTCCACAACGATGAGGAGTCGTACGACGACTTCATGGGCCGCTACTCGGTTCGGCTGGCGCCGCTCTTCGCGGAATTCGCCGGAGTCGCTGAGGGACAACGCGCGCTCGACGTGGGCGCCGGCACCGGTGCGTTGACTCGCGAGCTCGTTGCACGGGGCGCGACTGTCGTCGCGGTCGAGCCGTCGCCCGAATTCGTTCGCACGTTGCGCTCCCGCTTCCCGCAGCTCGAGGTGCACGAAGCGCCTGCGGAAGAGCTGCCGTTCGCCGACGACAGCTTCGATCTCGGGCTCGCACAGCTCGTTGTCGCGTTCATGGAGGACGCACCGGCCGCTATGCGAGAGCTCGGCCGCGTCGCACGCCGGGTCGCGATCAACATGTGGGGCGTCGAAGAGGTGCAGATGTTCGCTGCGATCGGCCGGGCGGCCCGTGTGGTGGGCGGGGGCTACGCCGAGCAAGGGGCGCGCCGCTACCGCACCCAGCAGGAGCTCCACGACCTGCTGGCGGGAGCGGGGCTGACGAACGTCGAGACCGGCGAGCTGGACGTCACGGCGCCCTACGCCGACTTCGAGGATTTCTGGCGCTCGCTGACCCTCGGGGTCGGTCCCGCCGGCGCGTGGCTGGAGGGTCTCGACGAGGAGCAGCGCTCACTGGCTCACGACGAGCTGTACCGGCAGCTCGGCAGCCCGAGCGGCGCGTTCGAGCTGCACGGCCGCGCGTTCGGCGCACGCGCAACGCGCTAGCGCCGCCGGAGCGATCGTCGCCGACCGATCCGAGATCGTCATCAACCCACCCGCTGCATGGATCTCTGACGCGCAGCTCGGTAGAACTTCTGCAACGAGATGAAGTTGCTCACACTGGGCCTCGTCCTGCTCGCGCTGGCGGGAGTCACCGCTTGCGGGGCCGGAAGACCGACGCCGCACGAGACGGCCGGCGAGGTGGCAGCACTGCTCAGACACACCTGGGGCACGACCAAGGGCTCGCCGTCGTTCGACTATTCGTGCACGAGACTCGACGATCATGGTCGACTCTTCACGTGCCTCGCGAAGGACCGGACCGACATGGTGCGGCTCGCTTCGTTCGACGTCGTCTGCAACGCGTCGAGGTGCACGTGGACGGACTACCCCTCCTACGAGGGGTAGCGCCTGCGGCTTGACCCCGCGCCGCGGGGCTTTAGTGTGTCTCCACATGAGCGTCGGCGGCATCCTCGGCGAGTCCTGGGGGCTCTATACGAAGTTCTTCAAGCGGTTCTTCGTGATCGCGTTGATCGTGTACCTGATCGTGGACCTCCTCAATGCGCTCGTCGCGACCCTGTTCGGGCACAGCGTGGGCATCGCGCTCCTGCTCGCGCTCCTCACCGCGGTCGTCTCTCTCGTGGGCACGTTCTGGCTTCAGGGCACGCTCGTCTTCGCGGTGGACGACGTGCGGGACGGCAGGATCGACAGCACGATCAGCCAGTTGTTCGAGCGAGCACGTCCGTACCTCGGCACCCTGATTCTGGCCGGGATACTCGCGGCCCTCGGAATCGCGGTCGGGCTGGTGCTGTTCATCGTGCCCGGCCTGATCTTCCTGACCTGGTGGTGCTTGATCGTGCCGGTGATCGTGCTCGAGGGGAAGCACGTCGGTGAGTCTTTCTCGCGCTCGCGTGAGCTCGTGCGCGGGCACGGTTGGACCGTTTTCGGCGTTGTCGTGGTGACCGCAATCCTGTCGGGGATCGCCTCGGGGATCATTCACGCGATCTTCTCCTTCCTCGGATCGTTCCTGAGCTACTGGATCGGCAGCGCGATCGCGAACGCGGTCGTCGGGCCCTTCTTCGCTATCGCGTTGACGCTCATGTACTTCACGCTTCGCGGACTGGGCGAGGACGCTCCTGCCGGTCCTGCCGCTCCTGAGGTCCCTGCCGCGCCTGCGGATCCTCCGACCGTCGCCTGACGTCCGTACGAGGGCGCGCGCAGTGGAGCTCATCGAACCGCCCAGAGTCGAGTCGCGACCCGAGGTGCCGTACGTCGGGATCCGGGCCGTGACACCGTTTCGAGGCATGCTCGGGGCGAGCGACAAGCTCTTCGCCGAGCTGTCCGCGTGGGTCGAGCAATCGGGCGTCGAGACAGTCGGGCACGGGTTTCTGCGCCTGCACGTGATCGACATGAGCGGACCGATGGACCTGGAAGTCGGGCTGGTCACCCCCCTGGCGACCGGCTTTACGGGGCGGGTTCGCGCAGGTGCTCTGCTTCCCGGCCGCTACGCCACGCTCACCCACAAGAATCACGCGCTGAGAGCGAACCGCGCGCTGATCGAGTGGGCTCGCGACCACGAGCTCGAGTTCGATCGTCACGAGGTGCCCGAGGGCGACCGGTTTGCGTGCCGTTACGAGGCGTGCCTGACCGACCCGAAACTCGAGCCGCGCAAGACGAAGCGCGCCTTCGAGGTGGCGATCAAGCTCGCGGACTAGAGCTGCCCGACTTCGGCCATGGTCAGGAAGACGACCTCTCCGAAGCCGTCGAACGTGCGGACATGCGAGGAGACGACCTGGAAGCCGGCTCGTTCGTAGACCAGGCGCGCCCTCTCGTTGAAGGCCGCGACGTGGAGAAACACCTGTCCGGGCCGGAAGCGCTCGCGCGCAAACGCGAGCCCGGCGCTGAAGAAGCGAGGCCCGAGTCCCTGCCCGGTGAGGTCAGGTCGCAGACCGAGGCCGTAATCGAGGTCCGGAGGCTTCGGCTCGAAGTAGTAGAAGCCGATCAGTTCGCCCCGTTCGTCGAGGGCCTCGAAGAAGCGCTCCGGGTTCAGCACCGGCTCGACGGTCCCGTCGTAGAAGTCGTACGGCGGTGGATAGCGCCAGGTTGCGAGCAGCCGATGCGTCTCCGCGGACGCCTCCCTGATCGTGAGCTGCACGGCGAGAGTGAACCTGATTCGGCGCAGCCGAACCAGATTCACGAGTTTCGAACCCGGCCTGCCGCCGAGCGTGCAACCATTCTCGTGTGAGCGACGGAGCCGGAGCCACAGAAGCACTGCGGAGGGCCTCTCCCGCGCTGCTCCGCGCCGGGATCCTGCAGATGCTCGGCGCCGACCGGGCGCGCTGGGCGGCGGACACCCGCGATCTGCTCGTCGCCCTCGCCCCGTACTACGACTGCGCCTCCAGGCTCGGCGTCGATCCCGGGGCGTTGTTCGGCCAGGTTGCCGAGACCGGTCCGCCCGAACTGCTCGAAGCAGTCCGGGACTTCGGACGACGCGACGACGTGACTCTGGCTGCGTTCGGTTGGACCGTCGTGGAGACGCCCGACGGCCCGCGCTACGACGCCGCCGACTGATCCCCCGCCGCCTCGGCGACCGCGGCTCTGATGCGTGCCGCGCCGTCGGAGAGGATCAGATCCCCGTGCGGGATGATCACCTGCTCGATCGGCAGGTCGCAGAGGGCCCCGAGCGACACGAGCAGGCGGTCGGCGTCGGCCTCGTCGACGAACACATGCAGCCTGTTGCCCGTTCCGCTCAGAACGTCTCCCGAGACGAGTGTCGCGTGGTCGCGGATGAAGAACACGACCTGCTGCGGCTCACCGTCCAGCTCGATCGCCTCGACCCCAGGCGGGAGCTCGGTGGTCGTCGCCGGATCGGGACGCCGTCTCCATTCGGCGCGTGGCGGCACCCAGACCGACGCGCCGTAGCGGTTGACGAAATCACTCGTTCCTCGGTAGTGCGCGGGCTGCGTGAGCAGCACTCGCACGGCCTTTCCGTGTGCATCGAAGTCGCCGTCGGGGGGCAGGAACGGGTCGATCAGCGTGACCTCGTCGGGCGTCTCGTAGCGAACGACCGGGACGTTCTCGGGCCAGTCCTCGGTGGGCTCCCAGGCCGGGTGAGGCGCGAACCACCAGGAGAGCTCGCTCACGGGTCAGGAGCCGGCGAGCACCGAACGCGCCTTCGACGCATCCGACTCGTTCACGAGGACGAACAGCGCGGTGGCCGACATCCCTCCCATGAACGATCCGAGCGAGTTCGGGTCGGGCAGCGGTTCGACCGCGCACTTGATGCCGGCGGCTCGGAGGCGCCCGCAGATCTCGTCACCCTCCGACTCGTCCTGCACCTGCAGCAACCGGCAAGGCTCTTCGTCCATGGTGAGACTCTAGGCGATCCGGCGATTCTCATCGGTCAGGTATCCGACTAGGCTGGCCCGGTGAACCTGATCCCGTTCCTGGCGGTCTCCGCGGTCGTGATCGTCGCACCCGGTCCCGACATGGCGCTGGTCGGGCGGAACGCGCTCTTCGGGGGTCGCCGGGTCGCCGTCTCGACCGCGGCCGGTGTCGTGCTCGGGCTCACGGTCTGGTCGCTGGCGGCGAGCGTCGGTGTGGCTGCGGTGCTGCGCCGGTCCGAGCCTGCGTTCATGACGTTGAAGATCGTCGGGGCGCTGTACCTGGTCTGGCTCGGATTCCAGGCGCTGCGGATCGCCTGGCGCGGGCCGCGGGAGGACGGCGCGGCCCAGCCGGCCCGCGGCCTTCGGCAGAGGCCGCGGCGCGCGGTCCGCCAGGGGTTCCTCAGCAATCTCGCGAACCCCAAGATCGCGGTGTTCTTCACGAGCTTCCTGCCGCAGTTCGCGCCGGCCGGTGCGAGCTTCGGTGTGTTGCTCGCGCTCGGTCTCGTGTTCTGTCTCATGACCCTGGTCTGGTTGGCCGGCTACGGCGTCTTCGTCGCGAGGGCCGGGGACGTGCTGCGCCGGCCGCGCATCCGCAGGATCATGGAGGGCATCAGCGGCACCGTCCTGATCGCATTCGGCGTTCGGCTCGCGACGATCGACCACTGAGGCGACGAAACCGCCTCGGGGGCTGCCAGCCGATCCCCGCTCGATAGTTGAAGGTCGTGACCGGGCTCGCGTCGCCGTTGCTCGTCCTCCTCTTTCTCGTCGCGGCGGCTGCGACGTGGATCGCCGGGATGACGCTCTCCAAGTCGACCGACGCGCTCGACGTCCGGCTCAACCTGGGTGAGGAGCTCGGCGGCCTCCTGCTGCTCTCGGTAGCGGGCAGCCTCCCCGAGCTCGCGATCACGATCTCGGCGGCTGCTCAGGGCAACCTCGGGCTCGCCGCAGGCAATCTGATCGGCGGGATCGCCGTGCAGACGATGGTGCTCGTCGTCTGCGACCTCGCTGTCGGCCGCAAGCGGCCCCTGACCTTTCTCGTCGGCGCGTTGAGCCCGGTGCTCGAAGGGCTGCTCGTGACGCTCGTCGTCTCCGGTGTTCTGATGGGTGCGCTCCTCTCGCCGACGACGGCGATCGCTGGTGTCGTCAGCCCGGCGTCGATCGGAATCGTGGTCGTCTGGACAATCGGTGTCTATGTGATCAACAGGGTGCGTAAGCGCCCGCGCTGGAAGATCACGATGGAGGGCTCGCAGCCCGGGCGGCGGCATCACCGCGACCCGCACCCGACGCAGCCGCATCCGTTTGCAAGTCGCGCAACCTCTCAGGTCGCAGGGATCTTCGCGGCAGCGTGCGCCGTCACGCTCGGGGCCGGGGTTGCGCTGGAGATGACCGGCAACACGCTCGCCGACCGCGCGGGCATCAACGGTGTCGTGTTCGGCGCCACCGTTCTCGCGGGCGCGACGGCGCTGCCGGAGATCAGCTCGGGCATCGCCGCCGTCCGGCTCGGCGACAACGCCCTCGCCCTGGGCGACATCTTCGGCGGCAATGCGTTCCAGCTCTGCCTGTTCCTCGTCGCCGACCTGATCGCAGGCTCGCCGGTGCTACCGACCGCAGGCAGCCAGAACGCGTGGCTCGCGTCGCTCGGTGTCGCGCTCACGGCGATCTTCGCGATGGGTGTCGTGATTCGGCCGCTTCGCTGCCGCGCTCGGCTCGGGCCCGACTCGATCCTCGCGATCGTCGTCTTCGCGATCGGGATCGCGGGGCTCTTCGTCGTCCCGCACTACTGATCGTGCTCGGCCAGCCACGCCTTGGCGACGCGCTTCTGTGCGCGCGTGAGCCACGCCTCGACGACCGTCTCTCGCAGTTCGTCCCGCTCGAGCCGACCCAGGTCCGGGATCCGGATCAACACCGCTGGATACCCGTCGAAGTGCGGCGTCGTGAAGAACACACCACGCGGATCGGCGAGCACGAGGGCCTTCACCTCGGCTCCGTCGACCCGGAACATCAGCACGTCGTCCAGGCGCTCGCCCGTCGCCGGATCGAGCGCGTCGGGGCGGCGGCCCCGCTGCAGGCAGAACGCCTTGCCGTGCACGAGGTACGACGGCCGGCCGTCGTCGGAGACCTCCTTCGTCGTCTGAGGCATCGCCAGAGCGAGCTCGTCGAGGTCGCGCATCGTCGCCATGCCGGGCGACGCCTACCCGGTTGTCCGGCGCGCTTCCGTCCGGCGGCGGGGGCGCGTTCTGAACACGATGTCCCACCAGGGCGCGCTCACGCCGAAGCCGCTCTCGTCGTCCTCGAAGTGATGACGCATGTGCAGCTCGCGGAGGCGGCGACCGACGCGACTCTTGGGATGAGTGTGGTGGAGCAGGAAGTGGAGCGTGTCGTAGATGACGTAGCCGAGGTAGAAACCGGCGGCGAAGCCCCATGCGAGCGGAGTGCCCAGCACACCGACGAACGCGAGCATGAACAGCACGGCGAGCGGGATCGAGAACGCGGGCGGCAGCACCAGGCGGCGCGCGTCGTTGGGATGGTCGTGATGAACGCCGTGGATCATCCAGTGGAGCCTCTTGCCGACGCCGTGGTCGGGCTCGAAGTGGAACAGCGTGCGGTGGCCCCAGTACTCGCAGAGGGTCCAGAAGAGATAGCCGCCGAGCGCGGCCAGCAATGCCTCGGCGACACCGAGATCGCGCACGGCAAGGAGGCCGAGGATCGCGACCGCAGGCAGGAAGAGGACTGCAGGGGTCGCCGGGTGGGCGCGGGTCAGGCGGTCGAGAGCCGGCGACGGAAAGATCGCCGGAGAGGCGTCGAGCGAGTCCGGGCTCGAGAGCCGAGGTAGCGCATCGCTTCCCACTTGACGCCGAGCATAGCCCTCCCATCTGCGGGTGTGAACAAAGAATTGGCCTGCTACCGTCCCTGCCCGTGGCAGATCCCGTTTCATGGCTACAGATCGAGCAGGGGTGGAACGTGGTCACCTCGGACGGCTCCAGCGTGGGGACGGTCGCGCAGATCGAGGGCGACAAGTCCGCCGACATCTTCGACGGCCTGGCGGTCGAGTCCGGCGAGCCGAAGCAGGTGCGCTACGTGCCCGGCGAGCAGGTCGCGGCGATCTACCCCGGCGAGGTGACCCTGAGGATCGCGGCTGCCGAGGCGACAAGCCTGGCGCCGTTCGAGGCGGCGGCTCCGCAGACGACCTGGCGGCCCGGCAAGGAGTCCTGGTGGACGCGGTTCACGAACAAGCTGCGCGGCAAGGGCTAGGCTTGCGCGATGGCTGACGTCACCGTCGTTGCGGAACCGGATGTGCGCGAATACGTCCTCGAGCACGGTGGAAACGTCTATGTGTGGGCGAACGACATCGGCTTGAAGCACGTGTCCACGTCGATGCCCGACGAGCCGATGGAGTTCCTGAGCATCGAAGGCGACGGGTTCACGCTCCACCAGGCCGACTCGATCCAGACCCCGACGACCGAGTGGAAGCTCGTGCTCCGGCACTTTCCGCTCAAGCACCTGGACGCACTCTGGGATGCGTGGGAGCCGGGAATCAGCTCGCCGCCGCCCGAAGTCCTCTAGCCGCTCTTCTCCATCAGTCGGCCGTCGCGGATCGTCTGCGCCATGTCCTTGGACTGCTCCCGGTACCAGCTGCCGTCCTCGAACTGGATCGCGGGGTAGCTGTTCTGTCCCGTGCCCTCGATCAGCGCGGTTCGCTTCTTCCGGCTGGGCCACGGCCCGGCGACGACCTCGTACTCGACGCCCTGCTCGTCGAGCGCCTGCTGGACCTTCCAGCAGGGGTGCCCGCCGAACTTCGCCCACATGTTGCTACAGCGGTAGAGCTTCACGGCCATGACGTCCTCCAGTCGGGTGGGTCAATCATCTATGCCACGAGGCCCGCCTGCCAACTGGCCCACAGACGGGCGTAGCGGGGCTCGAGTTCTAGGGCGCGCCGGAAGATCGAGTCGCGTCCGCGAGCGCGCGGTTGCGGATGGCGAAGTAGTGGCGGCTCCCGCCGGCTGCGGCCTCGGCCGCGCCGAGCGCCACGAGCGCGGCACACGACCACCACGGCGCCGACCCGCCCCCCGCGAGGATCCCCGAGTCGACGGCGCCGGCGATCGGCCAGCGCAGCCGTTTCGAGATGACGCCGAGATAACGCCAGCCGGGGTCCATCACGCCATTATTCGGGTGTGTCAAACACCCGCACGCCGATCGAGGAACGCTTTCCCGCCCCCTCCGTGATGGGCGTGATCAACGTCACACCCGATTCGTTCTCGGACGGCGGCGTGCATCTCCGCGTCGGGGCTGCGGTGACCGAGGCGTGGGCCATGCTCGACAACGGAGCGGCGATCATCGACGTCGGCGGCGAGTCGACCCGGCCCGGTTCGGACGGGGTGACGGCGGACGAGGAGCTCGGACGGATCGAGCCCGTCCTGCTCGACCTCAGCGGCGCGCCCGTCTCGGTCGACACGTCGAAAGCCGCGGTGGCCCACCGCGCGCTCGAGCTCGGCGTCGAGCTCGTCAACGACGTGACCGCGTTGCGCAGCGATCCCGAGCTCGCCGGGGTCGTCGCGGATGCCGGCTGCTATCTCTGCCTGATGCACATGCAGGGCGAGCCGCGCACCATGCAGATCGACCCCACCTACGACGATGTCGTCTCCGACGTGAAGCGCTTTCTCGAGGAGCGGCTCGCGTTCGCCGTCTCGAGCGGCGTGCGCGAGGAGCTCGTCTGTCTCGACCCGGGGATCGGCTTCGGCAAGACGGTTGCGCACAACCTCGAGCTCGTGCGCCGGCTGGACGAGCTCGCAGCGATCGGGCGGCCCTTGCTCGTCGGGCTCTCGCGCAAAAGCACTCTCGGCAAGCTCGCGGGCGGCCCTGACGCGAAGGTCGGTTCAGCTGCGGCATCGGTGGGAGGCGCAGTCAGTGCCTTCCACCACGGTGCGTCGATCCTGCGCGTGCACGACGTGCGAGAGCACGTGGAGGCGCTCGCCGTCGCGAGCGCGGTGGCCGGATGATCGTCGAGCTCAGCGGGCTCGAGATCTTCGGCTACCACGGAGTCGAGGAAGCGGAGCAGCGGCTCGGGCAGCTCTTTCTGTTCGACGTTCAGCTCGAGGTGGGCGACCGTGGTGCGACCGATCGGCTCGGCGACGCCGTCGACTACACGCACGTCGCGAGTGCGATTCGTGAGCTTTCGGACCGGGAGCGCTTCGACCTGCTCGAGGCCCTGGCCACGCGGGCCGCCGACATGCTCATGGAGCGCTTCTCGCCCGAGTCGCTGCGCCTCCGCGTGCGCAAGCCGCAGGTCGAGCCGGCCGGGCTGACGGTCGAGTACTCCGCCGTCACCGTCGAGCGGCCGTGACGGTCGCATACGTCGGGCTCGGCTCGAATCTCGGCGATCGCGAGTCGCTGATCCGTGCGGCCGCCGAGCTGATCGGGGCGACCCGGCTCTCGACGATCATCGAGACCGAGCCGTGGGGCTACGAGCAGCAGCCGCGTTTCCTGAACGCCGTCGCCGAGGTGGAGACACCGCTCGGCGCCCGTGCCTTCCTCGAGCAGTTGCTCGACGTCGAGCGGCGTCTCGGCCGTGAGCGGCCGGGACGGCCCTGGGGGCCGCGGACGATCGATCTCGACCTGCTGCTCTACGGCGACGAGGAGCTCGACGAACCGGGCCTCGTGGTGCCCCATCCGCACCTCGAGGAGCGGCTGTTCGTGCTCGAGCCGCTTGCGGAGCTCGTTCCGTCACGAAGAATTCCCGGTTCCGGCACGGTCCAGGCTGCCCTCGCAGGGCTACAATCAGCCGGGTGAGCCACCTCGACGAGCTCGACGAGTTCGAGGCCGAGGCCGAGCTGCGTCTGAAGAAGGAGTACGCGGCGGTCTTTTCCCTCTTCCGGTACTGCGTCCTCACCCAGGATGCGACGTACCTCTGCAACAAGCTGGACATGCAGTACGTCCCCCAGCCGAACTATCCGTTCTTCCATCTCAAGATGGAGGACGTCTGGGTGTGGGACAAGAACCGGCCGACGCGAATGATCCCGCGCGCCGAGGTGTACACGTCCAGCGACGTGACGATCGAAGAGCTGCGCGGTGACGGCGACGAGCCGGTGTTGACTGCCGAGGCGCTGGCCAAGCGCATCGGCGAAGGTCGATCGGAGATCGAAGACCTGTAGAGGTGTCAGACACCTTCGGTGTCTGACACCCTTTCGCCATGCTGCTCGCGATCGACGTCGGGAACACGCAGACCGTCTTCGGGCTGTTCGACGGCGCGACGCTCACCGAGCAGTTCCGCGTCGGCACCGATCGCACGCATACGGGCGACGAGCTCGCCGTGCTCCTCCGGGCGTTCGTCGACCTGGAGACGCTCGACGGGATCGTCCTCTGCTCGTCGGTGCCGTTGCTCGTGCGCGAGTACGAGGCGTTCACCGAGCGGTGGGCGGGCACCGAGCTGCTGGTGCTCGGTCCGGGCGTCTCCACCGGGATGCCGATCCGCTACGACGACCCGCGCGAGGTGGGCCCGGACCGGATCGCGAACGCGGTCGCCGCGCGCGAGCGGCACGGTGCTCCGGCCGTCGTGGTCGACTTCGGCACGTCGACGAACTTCGATGTCGTCAACGCGGCGGGTGAGTTCGCCGGCGGTGTGCTTGCGCCCGGCGTCGAGGTGTCGATGGATGCGCTCTTCGCGCGCGCCGCTCGGCTGCCGAAGGTGCCGTTCGCCGCTCCTGAACGGGTGATCAGCCAGACGACCACCGCTGCGCTGCAGTCGGGGCTCGTCTACGGCTTCGCCGGGCAGGTCGATGCGATCGTCGGCCGGATCCGGGCGGAGCTCGGGGCTCCGACAGCCCCCGTGGTCGCGACCGGGGGGCTGGCCGACCTGATCGCGCCGCACTCCGAGACGATCACGGTGGTCGACCAGGAGCTGACCCTGCAGGGCCTGCGGATCGTCTGGGAGCGAAACCGCGCCTAGGTTCGAAACTCGCGAACCTGGTTCGCCTCCGGTGAATCAGGTTCGTTTCGGAGTTTCGGCTTTCAGCCGCCGCCGTAGATCGAGATCGGCAGCGAGTCGAGCAGGACCTCGTCCTGCGGGGCCGGGACCTCGGCGGCGAGACGCTCGTAGATGAAGCGGGCGCCCGGGGCCTCGTCGAGGAGACGCTGCTCCACCTCCGCCAGGGTCGGGAGCGTGACGAGCTCCTGCTTGAACGGCCGCGGGAAGCGTCCGCGCCCGAGATACCAGCCGTAGAACTTCTTCAGGAACCCGGACGCACGCTGCTCGCCCAGCTCCCGCACCGTCTCGCGCATGAAGAGCAGCAGCTCGGCGACGACCTCCTCGCGCGACGGCTCGCGATCGTCGCCCATGATCTCGGCGAGCGCCCAGGGATTCCCCTGCGCTGCCCGGCCGATCATCACCGCCGCCGCGCCGGTCGTCGCGAGCACCACCTGCGCGCGCGCCCGTGACGTGATGTCCCCCGAGGCGATCACCGGGACGTCGACCAGCGACACCAGCTCGGTGGTGAGCGAGTGGTCCGCGGTGCCCGTGTACATCTGCTTCGCCGAGCGCGGGTGCAACGTCAGCGAGGAAGCTCCCGACTGGACGAGCCGGGGGCCGACGACCAGGCACGTCCGCGAGCCGTTCTCGACGCCGCGGCGCATCTTCACCGAGACCGGCAGCGGCGTCGCGCCCGCGACCGCCTCCACCAGGCGGCAGGCGTGATCGGGATCGTCCAGGAGAGATGCCCCCGCACCGGTCTTCGTCACCTTCTTGACCGGGCAGCCGAAGTTCATGTCGACGATGTCCGCCCCTGCGGCCTCCACCATGCGGGCAGCCTCGGCCATGGCCCCGGGGTCGGAGCCGAAGATCTGGATCGCGAGCGGATGCTCGTCGGAGCTCACCCGCAGGTAGCCGAGGGTCTTCTCGTTCCGGTGACGGATCCCGGCCACGGAGACCATCTCCGAGCAGACGAGGCCCGCGCCGTAGCGGCGGCCCTGGCGGCGAAAGGCCTGCACAGAGACGCCTGCCATCGGCGCCAGCACGACGCGGCCCTGGATCTCGACGGCGCCGATCCGCCAGGTGTCCTCGAGGTCGATGCTCACAGGCTGTGAAGGGTAGCCGGGCAGAGTTGCGGCCGACTTGACGCGGTCGCTACCATTCCCGCCCGTTTCTGACGGGGTCAGGAGGAAGTTCTGTTGAAGGAAGTCATTCTCACATCTGAGGGCTACAAGAAGCTCCAACAGGAGATCGATCTCCTGCGCGGCGACAAGCGCCGCGAGGTGGCCGAGCGGATCCGTGTCGCACGCGAATTCGGCGACATCGCCGAGAATGCCGAGTACGACGACGCGAAGAACGAACAGGCGATGCTCGAGCACAAGATCGCGCAGCTCGAGGAGCGCCTGCTCTCGGCGCGCGTGATCACGAAGAAGGAGATTCTCAAGGACGCCGTCTCGATCGGCTCCCACGTCCGTCTGCGCGACATGCAGGCGAACAAGACCTTCGAGTACCACATCGTCGGCTCTGCCGAAGCGAACCCGGCCGAGAACAAGCTCTCGAACGAGTCGCCGGTCGGCAAGGCGATCATGGGCAAGAAGAAGGGCGAGGTTGTCGAGGTGACGGCCCCGCGTGGCGCTTTGAAATTCAAGATCATGGAGATCAAGGCAGCCTGACGGTAGAGCCGGTGTCTGACACGCCGTGTCAGACACCTTTACGCTCGCGCGGTGGAGATCGTGCGGCTCGAACGGGCGAGGTTGGGCGAGGCGAGCGACATGCTCGCGCGCGCCTTTCAGGACGATCCAGCCTGGGTCTGGCTGATCCCGGATGCGAAACGGCGCGCGCGGGTCCTGCCGTGGCTCTTCCGCGTCGGCTTCGACGTGACGGCCGCCGACGTGTGGGCGTCGGCAGGCCCGCTGCTCGGAGCGGCGCGCTGGATGCCGCCGGGCCGCGCAGCGATGCGCGTCGGGCCGACGCTGCGCGCCCTCGTGACGACGCCGCTGCGCCTCGGCACCGCGACCGGCCCGTTTCTCTCCTACGGCGCGGCGGTCGAGGCGCTCCGAGCCGAGGCCATGCCCGGCGAGCATTGGTATCTCGCGGGCATCGGTGTCGACCCGTTGGCGCAGCGTCAAGGAATCGGCTCGGCGCTTCTGCAGCCCGGCCTGACCGCGGCGGCCAGGGACGGGCTGCCGGCCGTCCTGCTGACGAACAGCGCGGTCAATCTTCCGTTCTACGAAGGACACGGCTTCGAGGTCGTGCGCGAAGGATCGACGCCCGAGAACGGCCCGCACGCCTGGGCTATGGTCAAGTGGCCGTGAGCACCACGCCGAAAAGGTTCCCCGACCGCGACGAGATCGCGCGTGTCCGCGAGGAGGCCGAAGGCGTCGAGCCGGGCGAGGAGGGCGCCGAGGCCCGGCGGCTCGCCGGCCGCGTGATGGCGCGCCGCGACATGGGCAAGCTCGTCTTCCTCGATCTCGTCGACCGTACCGGCCGGATCCAGCTCCTGTGCCCGGAGGCACGCACCGGCAGCCTCGACGTGCACCTCGGAGACGTCGTCGGAGTCACCGGCAAGCCGACGAAGTCGCGCCGCGGCGAGCCGTCTCTGATCGTCGACGAGCTCGTCCTCCTGTCACTGAACCGCTCGCCGCTGCCGGACACCTTTCACGGCCTGACCGACATCGAGCAGCGCTACCGCAAACGCCACCTCGACCTGCTGATGAACGAGGAGGTGCGCCGCGACTTCATGCTGCGGGCGCGGATCGTCACGGCGGTCCGCCGCTACCTCGACAGCGAGGGCTTCGTCGAGGTCGAGACGCCGGTCCTCCAGCCGCGCTACGGCGGCGCGTTCGCAGAGCCCTTCGTCACGCACCACAACGTGCTCGACCAGGATCTCTACCTGCGCATCGCGACGGAGCTCTACCTCAAGCGGTTGATCGTCGGCGGGCTCGAGAAGGTGTACGAGATCGGCAAGGACTTTCGCAACGAGGGCGTGAGGTACAAGAACAACCCCGAGTTCACGATGCTCGAGTGGTACGAGGCCTACGCCGACTACCAGGACACGATGCGTCGCATGGAGAACCTGATCGAGTTCGTCGCGCTCGAGTCGCTCGGCACGACGAAGGTCACGTTCAAGGGGCACGACGTCGACCTGAAGGCGCCGTGGAAGCGAATGCGGCTGATCGACGAGCTGGCCGAGTTCGACCTGTGGACGACGGAGTACGACGACCTGAAGCGGCGCCTGGAGGACCGCGGCGTCGACGTGTCGCGCGACAAGACGTGGTCGCAGCTCGTCGACAAGGCGGTCACGGCGTACATCGAGCCGCGCCTGATCGAGCCGACGATCCTCTACGACTATCCGATCGAGCTCTCGCCGTTCGCACGAGTGACGGATGCCGATCCGAGGATCATCGAGCGGTTCGAGTTCTACGTCGGCGGCATGGAGCTCGGCAACGCCTTCTCGGAGCTGAACGACGCCGACGAGCAGGCGGAGCGGTTCGCGATGCAGGCGGAGGAGGGCGCCGGCGGCAACGTCGAGGCGGAGCAGGGCGACCCCGACTACGTGGAGGCGCTCTCCTACGGCATGCCGCCCACGGGCGGGATCGGCCTCGGGATCGATCGCCTGACAATGGTGCTCGCCGGCAAGGATTCGATTCGCGACGTGATCCTGTTCCCGGCCCAGCGCGAGCGCCAGAGCCAGAGCTGACCTACCGGGCGGTGGCTGTCCGTTTCAGGCCCCGGCTGGCCTGACGTTAAGATCCCCCATGTGTGTCACCGCGGGACCCCCGGGGTGGCGAGTACGATGAGCGCCTCGGAAATGCCCACGTTCGCGCCGCCTGGAGGCGGAGAGAGGTCAATCTGAGTGTTCGAACGGTTCACCGAACGGGCCCGCCAGGTCGTCGTACTCGCGCAGGACGAGGCGCGCGCTCTCAAGCACAACTACATCGGTACCGAGCACATCCTGCTCGGTCTGCTGCGCGAAGAAGAAGGTCTCGCCGCGCGTGTGCTCGAGTCGCTCGACATCACGGTCGAAGAGGTTCGCGCGCAGGTGGCCCGCATCGTCGGGCAGGGCGACGAGGTCACCACGGGCCAGATCCCGTTCACGCCGCGGGCGAAGAAGGTTCTCGAGCTGGCGCTGCGCGAGGCGCTCTCGCTCGGGCACAACTACATCGGCACCGAGCACATCCTGCTCGGGCTCGTGCGCGAGAACGAGGGCGTCGCAGCCCGGATCCTGCTCGACTTCGACGCCGACGCCGAGAAGATCCGCAACGAGATCATCCGCATGCTCTCCGGCCCCGGCCGGCGCCAGGGGGGCACCGCCGGCGCGACGAGCGAGAAGGGCAAGAGCTCGAAGCTGCTCGACCAGTTCGGCCGCAACCTCACCAAGCAGGCCTCCGAGGGCAAGCTCGACCCGGTCGTCGGGCGGCAGACGGAGATCGAGCGGGTGATGCAGATCCTGTCGCGCCGCACCAAGAACAACCCGGTGCTGATCGGCGAGCCGGGCGTCGGCAAGACCGCCGTCGTCGAAGGCCTTGCGCATCGCGCATCTCCTCGGGCCAGGTGCCGGACCTGCTGAAGAACAAGCAGATCTACACCCTCGACCTGGCGGCCCTCGTCGCCGGCTCGAAGTACCGCGGCGAGTTCGAGGAGCGCCTGAAGAAGGTGATGAAGGAGATCACCCAGCGCGGCGACATCATCCTGTTCATCGACGAGCTCCACAATCTCGTCGGGGCGGGAGCCGCCGAGGGCGCGATCGACGCCGCGTCGATCCTGAAGCCGGCGCTCGCGCGCGGCGAGCTGCAGACGATCGGCGCGACGACGCTCGACGAGTACCGCAAGTACCTCGAGCGCGACGCGGCGCTCGAGCGGCGCTTCCAGCAGATCCGCGTCGAGGAGCCGTCGACCGACGACACCGTGCAGATCCTGCGCGGCCTCCGCGACCGCTACGAGGCGCACCACCGTTGCAAGATCACCGACGAGGCGCTCGAGGCGGCAGCGACGCTGGCCGACCGCTACATCCAGGACCGCCACCTGCCCGACAAGGCGATCGACCTGATCGACGAGGCCGCGTCGCGGATGCGGATCAAGACGATGACCGCGCCGCCGCGCTACCGCGAGCTCGAGGAGGAGATCGAGAAGGTCCGCAAGGACAAGGAAGACTCGATCGAGAACCAGGAGTTCGAGAAGGCCGCGTCGCTGCGCGACAAGGAGCGCAAGCTCACGCAGAAGAAGCGCGAGCTCGAGGAGCAGTGGCGCGACTCGGAGCAGACCGAGCAGCCGGAGATCGGCGAGGACGAGATCGCCGACATCGTCTCGATGTGGACGGGCATCCCGGTGTTCAAGCTCACCGAGGCCGAGTCGCAGCGGCTCGTCCGCATGGAGGAGGAGCTGCACAAGCGCGTGATCGGCCAGGACGCGGCGATCGTGGCCGTGTCGAAGTCGATCCGCCGCGCCCGCGCCGGGATCAAGGACCCGAAGCGGCCGACCGGCTCGTTCATCTTCCTCGGGCCGTCAGGCGTCGGGAAGACCGAGCTCGCCCGCACGCTTGCCGAGTTCCTGTTCGGCGACGAGGAGGCGATGATCCAGATCGACATGTCGGAGTACATGGAGAAGCACGCCGTGTCCCGGCTCGTCGGCTCGCCCCCCGGCTACATCGGCTACGACGAAGGCGGCCAGCTCACCGAGGCCGTGCGCCGCAAGCCGTACTCGGTCGTGCTGTTCGACGAGATCGAGAAGGCGCATCCGGACGTGTTCAACATCCTGCTGCAGATCCTGGAGGACGGGAAGCTGACCGACTCGCAGGGCCGCAAGGTCGACTTCCGGAACGTGATCGTGATCATGACGTCGAACATCGGCTCGGCGTCGATCTCGAAGAACGTCTCGCTCGGCTTCACCATGTCGAACGAGGACGGTCTCTCCTACGACGACATGAAGACGCGCGTGATGGGCGACCTGAAGAAGGTCTTCCGGCCCGAGCTTCTGAACCGGATCGACGAGATCATCGTCTTCCCGAAGCTCGCGAAGGACGAGATCCTGCAGATCGTCGACCTGCTCATGAACCGACTGCGCGTGCAGATGGCAGAGCACGAGGTGACGATCGAGCTGACGCGAGAGGCGAAGGACCTGCTCGTCGACAAGGGCTGGGACCCGGCGATGGGCGCCCGGCCGCTGCGCCGCGCGATCCAGCGCTACATCGAGGATCCGCTCGCCGACTTCGTGCTCGGCCGCCAGCTCGAGCCGGGCTCGACGATCCTCGTCGCCCGCAAGAACGACGAGGAGGTCGACATCACCGTCCTGCCGCCGTCGCCGCCGGAGGTGATCGGCGTCAGCGCGGCGCCGGACGCACCCCCGGTGGCGGACGAAGACTAAGACGGAGGGTGTCTGACACCGTGAGGTGTCAGACACCCTCTTCAATCTTCCGGGCGCTGCCTAGAGGCGAAATCGCGCCGCCGCTCGAGCCGTTGGTCCGACCGGTGCCAGGGCTGTCGGGTGTAAGGACACTCGCCCAGGCGACGATCATCTCGCCTCGAACCGGCCCCGACCACGGGTTAGGACGAGCGCCAGCACGATGACCGTCGCCGCCAGCAGGAGAAGGCCGTCGTCTAGAGCCCAGTTGGCGCTGAGAAGCGAGTCGAGGATCACGCCAGCGAAGACGAGGACGAGCGCGACAACCAACCCAAGGCGGACGTGGTGCCAGTGCACATGCCGCGGCATACCCGAACTCTAAAAGAGTCTCCGAATCGGCGGCCGGGCCGCAACCCTCGTCGGGCGTCATTCGCGAACACTGGCCCAGGCGTCGGCGTAAGAACGCTGCTTGCGCTCTATGGCTCCTTAACGCACGATTAAGGCGATGGCGCTCGGTCCTAATCAGATGATTCCGCCGGGAGCGAAGGGTCTCGTCTCGGGGCTTTTCAGCGGCGGTCGTCGGGGAGGCGTTGAGGTATCGGCAGTGCTCGACGAATCCGGAAGACCGCCGAGTGTTGAGTTCCTAAGTGAGGGGTCACGCACCGCAGTCATGGTTCAGTACGTCTGGGAGGCGCCCGGCGGCGGACTCGAAGCACACTTGGTCGGTGATCTGGCCCCCGGAGCGACCTTCACAGCCCGTTTTCGTGCCGACCTCGATCCGCAGCAGCCTTTCCGCTTCGTGTGGTGGTGTCTCGATACCAAGGGTCGCGCACACGCTTGGAACTACGACGGGCGCTGCAAGCGGCTACGCGGCAATGACGCCGCCACTGCCAACGCCGTCTTTCACGCGATGTATCCCTAATTCGCTCGGGGGTCATTCCGGAACGCTGGCCCAGGCGACCTACCGTATTGAGGCGACCCGCTCCGAAGTGCGTGGCCTCTGGCGTTCTCAGCGGACGTTCTTGTCGTGCGAGCGTATGAAGCGGTGCAGACGAGCGTCGGCGGCGCGTAGGGCTGCCAGTAAGGAGGCATGCTCGCGCCGGACGAACAGTTGGGCGGCCCGCTGGGCGCGTTGCAGCTTCCGGCGGGCGGCTGCGTCGAGGCCGCTGCTGGTGGGCAGCGGGCCGCGCAGGAGCTTCCAGGCAGCGTCGAGCCGGGTGTAAGCCGCTATGGCGTCGTCGTCGATCCGCTGGTGGGCGGCGAGTGTCCCGTTGACGGCGGCGGTGCGTCCCGCGGCTTGCTGAGGTGGTGTTGCGCGGTCGAACTTGAGCGCCGTGAGGAAGGCGATCTGGTCGGTGGCGATCTGCTGGTTTGCCTGGGCGGCCTCGTCCTGCATTTGCTGCAGTTCGCCGAGCACGGTGACGACCAGCGGCGAAGTGAGACCGATCGGTGGCGGCGGTTCGGCCGCCGAGCCGCAGCCGCCCGCAAGGAGGGCAAGAGTGAGCACTGGGATCAGGGCGAGCCTGTACATCGATGGAAAATCACTCTAGACCCGGGCGAGCCGCAGCCTTTCGCGTCGGGCCGCCGGCTGCAGGCTTTCGCTTCGGAGCGATTAGCGGGTGAGTTCGGGGGTCATTCACGAACACCGGCCCAGGCCGCGTTGGTTCCGCATGTGGCCTAACCGACCGCAAAGAGCCGTCGAACGTCGGTAGCCAGTTGGTCGAGTTGGCCCGCGTCGATCTTGATGTTCGCCTCGACAAGCCAGCCGCCTTCGACGGCTGCACCCGAACTCAGAACGACCGTTATCGCGATATGCCCAAGGCGGTCTGCGTTGCACGAAAGCTGCAGGCCTCCTTCGACCGCCCGCCACTCCTTAGCGCCCTGCCAGCCTTGCCAGTCGGACGCAATGTCCTCGAAGAAGGACGACAGCGCGCTCTCGACTGCGACAGGGCCGAGCCAGACACCAGTCCGCGCGGACAATCCAGCGTCCACCTGTGCAACATCGAGCGACCACAGCTCCAGCTCGTCGCCGCTTTCGCGGGCGACTTCGCCGCGAGCCAGGACGAGGTAACTGCCGCTCTGGCCGATCGTCACCGAGAGAGGCTCCACCGCGCTCAGTAAAGCGCGTCAGGGAGACGCAGCTGCTCAGGGGTCATTCCCGCACTGGCCCAGGCGAGGTTGCTTCTAGTCCGTTCCGCTCGCTACCGGGCTTGGCGTGAACAGCCTCCAGTTCCCCTCGGAGACAACTTCGATGGTGCGACCGACCACTTTGATCGCCGTCTCGTCGTCGATTGCGTACGCCGGAACCGGCAGACCGGCCGCCCAGACCTCCGCGGCGGCCATCGAGTGATCTGGCATCGCCTCGTGGTTCAGGTGCGGGAACATTGCGAAGTCGACGAGGCCCAGCGCTCGGTCGTCACCGGTGGTGACGGGGCTCCCAGAGACAAACCCCTGCCCGACCTGTGACCCCATCACCAGGCTCCCGGCGCTGACTCCCACCCAGACCATGTTGCTCAGCGAGGGCAACAGGTCGACCAGTCCTGACTGCTGGATCCAGTAGCCCAGATAGAGGGGATCGCCACCTCCCACCAGAAGGGCGTCCGTCTCCTCGACCGCGTCGATCCAAATCGTCCTCTCGATGCTCGGCAGCGCGGTGAGTTCCAGCACTCCCAGTGACTTCCAACCGAGCTCGCACAGGGGCGAGGCAGCGCGTCCGTTGATCAGCCGCCAGGCGCTGGCAGCGCCACCGGGGAGGGCATACGTCGCGGTCGGAATGCAGAGGGCATTGGACTGGTCGATCGGTTTGCCCAAGAGGTCAACCAACGCGTCGTGGATGCTCGTGTTCTTGATGCCAGCCGAGGTGAGAAGAAGTTTCATGCCGTCTCTCGGAGTCCGTTGAGCAAGCTTGCTCTTGCCGTGAATCCCTGTGATGTAGAGACTCGCAGAACCCGGAGCTTTCCGTCGCGACCATCCTCCTCACGGTGTGAGATGTGGACGCCGTTCCGTTGTATTTCGCTCAGGCGTCGTTCCTGAACACTGGCCGAGGCCAGCATCTTGCTGTGATCGCCCTCGTTGCGTGGATGGTTGCTAGAAGTTGAGCGATGAGCATCCAGCCTGAACCTGGTGAACTTGTCATCCGGACTTTTGTCCATGGGGATGAGGACGCTGTCGTCGCCCTTTGGGACGCCGCGGGTCTGACGCGCCCGTGGAACGATCCGCGTAAGGACATCGCGCGCAAGCTCACTGTGCAGGGCGAGTGGTTCCTTGTTGCGGTCAGTCGAGGCGAGGTCATAGGTTCGGTTATGGCTGGCTATGACGGCCACCGGGGCTGGGTGAATTACCTTGCCGTGTCGCCCAACGCGCGGCGCGCCGGTATCGGACGAGCACTCATGAACGAAGTGGAGCTACGACTTCGCGACGCGGGCTGCCCCAAGGTCAATCTTCAAGTTCGCGAAACGAATCAGGAAGCGCTCGGCTTCTACCACGCCCTCGGCTACTCGACTGATGATGTCGTTAGCCTGGGCCGACGCCTCGAACACGACCACGCCCCAACAGAATCCTGATCGTCCCCGAGCTGTCGTTCCTGGGCACTTCAGGTCGGAGCGATACCGAGAACTCCAGTCCCCGAGCGCGGCCGCCGGACTACGACGAGAGTTCAGCCCTGCGCGACCACCAGGTCTCGGCGGCGGTCATTGCGCTCTCGGCCTCGTGGATTCCGTCGCCCACGAGCCCTGCGGTGGCAGCCCAGTGCAGGGGTACAAGGGCTAGAGCCCCGGGGAGCCATCTGTGCTCGTCGCGAGTCAGCGGTTCGGGAGCCGTGCTTTCGTAGGCGTCGAGCAGTCGCCGCGGCTCGAGCAATTCGCCGCTCGGTGCGACGTGGTGCAGGCTGCCGGCGATGTCGTACAGCCGCTCCCTGACCCTCGCGAAATCCAGGTCGAAGGTGGCCCATGAGCCGTCTGACAGTTCTCCCGCGTTGCCCAATTTGTAGTCCCCATGAATCGGAGTGCATGGCAGTTCGACCTCCTTCCGGAGCTTGGAGAGCTCGCCGGTCAGTTGGCGCATCCGATGCACGACCGGCTCGCTGCGGGGTCCGAGCCTGCGGCGTGTGAAGCCGACCGAGTAACGCAGTTGGCCGAAGGTTCTGTGGTCGTCGAGGGGCTCGGGCGGGCTGGGCTCCCAGACCGCTTTGAGCGCAGTGTGAACGCGTCCGAGCTCCTCGAACAGGCGGACGTAGGAGTCCTCGTCCGCCCGTGGCTCGACGTGATCGATGAACTCCTCAGTCTCAGCCCAACGATCAGCGACCCTCAGGAGGTCGCAGCCGGAAATCAGAATCGGTCGAGCGACACGGACTTGCGTCCGCTGGAGCCGTTCCCGCAGGCTCCGCAGTCCCGCTACCCGCCCGCGGCGGACCCAGGGCCTGTGAACCCGGAGGACAACCGGCGGCTCAGCGTCTATCCGCACGTTGAGGTTGAACGCACCGCCGATGTCTGCCCATCCGGCCCCGCGCGCGACGCGGTCGATCAGGGCCGAGACGGCCGGATCATCTGGGCTGGCTCTGGGTCCGAACCAGCGCGGCAAGGGAGGGGGAGACGTCGAAGCGTCGATTCCGGTCATGGCATTGGCCCACCAGCGCACCCGAGGAAGGGTCCGCCGACGATTGCGAAAACAACGTCAGACGTTAGAGGACGTTCGCCGCTCAGGCGTCGTTCCCGAACACTGGCGCAGACGAGCGATCCCGGCTCGTAACCCCCTCTCGAGCGTCCGGTATCGTCGAGACGGTGAAGTTCTTCGCGGTCGGCACCAACATGGACGAAGAGCTGCTGCGAGATTGGATTCGGATTCCTTTTCCACGACGGCTCACCATCGCGTCCTTGTCGAGGTTCACGTTGAGATGGCACAAGCGAAGCTCGGAAGGGGGGAAACTCGCCCCGCTACGCACCGGTCACCCAGATGACGTCGTTTGGGGGGTCGTGTATGAAGTGGACGACCCGGCCTGGCAGCAAATCGACGAAGCACAACGCGGTGCTGGCTATCGCGAGGAGCGCGTGACAGTCGTAGGCCCAGACGGCGCCGAACACGACGCATCGGTATATGTCGCCCGCCCCGAGATGATCGACGACTCGATCATGCCGATGCGTTCATATCGAGACCCGATCGTCAACGCAGCACGGGCCAACGGGCTTCCCGCGGAGTACGTCGACGAACTCACCAGAACGCCGGTCGCGGACCCGTAGGAAGCGCCTGCGGCGGGCGTCCTGTCGCCCGACTGCGGCCACTCGTAGACCAACCCGTGCTCAGGCCCCACCCCGGAACACTGGCCCAATCCTTGACACGTGCCTATATCGGAATATGATAGTGCGGTGGCCCGCTCCTCCACGACACTGGATGTCTTCAACGCGATTGGCGAGGCGCGGCGTCGCGACATCCTGGACACGCTGCTTGCAGGCGAGAAGGCGGTCGGGACGATCGTCAACGAGCTCTCGATGCCCCAGCCACAGGTCTCAAAGCACCTACGGGTGCTGAGCGAGGTGGGACTCGTCAGGTGTCGGGCGATGGGACGTCGTCGGCTCTACAGCCTCGCACCCGATCGCCTGCAACCGTTTCACGACTGGCTGGCCAAGTACGAGCAGGCGTGGAACGAACGCATGGATCGGATGGACGACTACCTCAAAGACCTACAACAAGGAGGAGGCCCGCAGTGACACCTAATCGGCACGGGTCGGCAGTTCACGAATATCCGAACGAGCTCGAGATCGTCAGCACACGGGCGTTCGACGCGCCGATCGACCTCGTCTTCGACGTCCTGACGAAGCCTGAGCATGTGCGCCACTGGTTCGCTCCGTTCACCGATCGAGTAACGGAGTGCTCGATCGACCTGCGCGTCGGAGGGAACTACCACATCGTCTTCGTGACCGAAGACGGCAAGGAATGCTCGTTTCGCGGAACTTACTCGGAAGTCGAGCCGCCGACTCGGACCGTCGCAACGTGGCTCTTCGAAGGGTGGCCGGATGCCTGGGCCGACGAGACGACTGAGCTGCGCGAGACGGACGGAGTGACGACCCTGACGATGCGACTGGCGTTCCGCGACCAGGCCGGCCGGGACCACATGACAAAGCACGACGGTCAAGAGGACAGCTATGACAAGTTGGAGGACTACTTGACGTCGCTCCTCAATCAGAGGGAAACGGTCTCTGGCTAGTCGAGGCTCGAGCCTGACTTCCGAAGGGAGCCAGCGTTAGTCTGGCGATGGCTGAGTCAGAGAACCAACGCCGGACGAGCAACCGAGCATCTAGTTCGAGGGTCCTTCCCAAACGCTGGCGCAGGCCACGCTCTTGTCCCTACGATTCGTACGTGGTCAACGAGCTTCACGCCGAGGTTGCTCCGGCGCCGCCGGCCCCAACGGTCGAGCTTCTGTCCTGGCTCGCCATGAGGTCGCGAACATATGACGAGGCGATCGACGCCTGGCATAGCCAATGTCCGCGGCTGACCACCTGGGAAGATGCGCTGATCGACGGATTGATACGCATCGAACGCACCCGGGCCGAGAACTCGACCGTGGCGCTTACAGACCGCGGGCGCGCCGTGCTCGTTCGCGGCGAACGCTGTCGCTAGACACAAGTCACCGCTGCCCGGGGGACATTGCCGAACGCTGGCCCGGGGCGAACGGGATGGAAAGTCACGGCAGCCAGCCTTCACGGTACGCCGAGCGCTCCTCCGGCCCGAAGCGGGCGTAGGCCTCGGCCGGTTTCGACGTCTCCTCGAGCACGCTCGCGTCGTGCTCCGCCGCCATCTCATTCATCGGATAGACCGCCTCGAAACCGCCCGCTCGGCTGCCGGTCATCACGATGACGCACGGCCCCTCGCCGGCGCCGACGAAGACGTGGTGCGTCCACGGTGGGCAGTGGACGAAGTCCCATGCCTTCAGGCGGCGCTCCTCACCTTCGATCACGAGCACGCACTCTCCAGCAACGACCAGGAAGTCCTCCTGGCCGCGCTCGCGGTGGTACAGGCCGTTCCGCTGGCCAGGCATCAGCACATGGATGCGGAAGCCGAGCTGAGGCCACTCCTGCTCGCCTTCAAAGTCGGTGTCTTGGCCACGCTCCTCGCTTCGGATCCACGAAACGTCGCGCGCATTAAGGACGAACCAACCCTCAGCCTGTGGGACGAGCCCGGCGTCGGTTCTCTTCAGTTGCGCCTCGCGAACGGATTCGGTCATGGGAGAATCCTTGCAGGAGATGCGCGGCGAACGAGACGCGATTCTTGGAACCGCGGGCCTACCTCCAGGGGTCATTCCGAAACACTGGCCCAGGCGAGTGTCACTCCTCTCGGATCACCGTGCCGCGGTTTCGCGCGTCCCGTGTCTCGACGGAAGCTTTGCCGGCTCAGCTGATGTTGGCCGCCAACTCCTGATACGGAGGGACGAGTTCTTTCCAGCGTGTCTCGACGTCGTCGGGCTCACGGCCAGCGAGGTACGCGGCGAGGTTTTCGGCGTGGATCTGCCAGCCGGCTCCGAAGAAGGCGATCTTCTCCAGGGGCATGCCCGTGACCTCGATGACGAGGGTGGTCCGGTCGCCGTCGGCAGTCAGCGTGAGTTCCCAGACGGCGTCGAACGGTGGCACACCTTGCCCTCTGCGGTAGGACTCGTCGGTTTCCCTGGTCGTCACCACTAGCCGCTGTGGGGGCTCACACGCCTCAACCTGACCGGTGCGATCTCCCGCGTCGGCGATGTGCACACGGAACTCGCCCCGCTGTGAAAGCTCGCCATCCACCTTGCCGAACCAGCGTGCGAGCCGGTGGCGATCGGTGATTGCCGACCAGAGGTCGTCGATGTCGGTGTCGTAGCGGTCTTCGATCCGGACGACGCCCGCGCCGTCTGCTGATCGCAGACTGCCGAGAATGCGGCTGCCCGGACTCGCGTTGGTAGTCATCTCGCGCTCCTTCGTTCGCGTTTTCCTCGCGCCACCTCGGTATGCAGGGCGTCCAATCGCTGCTCCCACAGAGACCGGTAGCGGCCAAGCCACTGATCTAGCTCTGCGAGCGGTGCGGGGCGAAGGGTGTAGACCCGCCGCTGCGCCTCCTGATGGGCCTCGACCAGCCCCGCTTCCCTCAACACCCGCAGGTGGCGTGAGACGCCCGGACGAGCGATCGGCAGCAAGGCCGCCAACTCACCCGCGGTCGCCGGGCCGTTGGCCAGCGTCTCCAATACCGTCCTCCGGCTCTCGTCGGCAACCGCCCGCAGAACAGCTTCCATGCCGCAAGCGTACCAAGACGGTTACGTAACCGTCAAGGTACATATTCAGCATCTTCCGCACGACGCTGCAACCGTCAGGTCGCTACTCGACCAAGCGACCAGGTAGCCCGCTCGGGCGCCATCCTGGCACGCGGGCGCATGCGATGACGGACATGGCAGAGGTCGCTGCTCGGGCGCATACTTCGTCCGTGAAGCTTCGAGTCGCGTCGATCGCGCTTTGCACAGTTCCCGCCCTCTGCCTGGTTGGTTGTGGCGCGAGCTCGATGCCCTACTCCGCCGGGGCGACGACGGAGTGCCTCGACTCGAGTGTGAGCGCAGCCACGATCGATTACCTGGGCACAGACCGGCTTTCGCGCAGAGCGGCCGGGGGTTCTTATCGCGTCGAGATCGGCGGCAACTCAGCCGTCCTCGCGTTCTGGGGATCACCGATGGCTGCCACTGCAGCGGTTCGAATGTACGGGCGCATCGCGGGCGCCGCGGGCGTGCCCTCGTCGTCTCTCCTGACGCGCAAGAGGAACGTTTCGATCGAATGGAACGACACGCCTGGAAGATCGGATGCGGACGCGATCATGCATTGCCTCCGCACCTCCTAAGGCACGACCGCTCAGGGGTCACTCCCGAACGCTGGCCCAGGCGACGGGGGAGGCGCGTACCATTCCCGCGACCTGGTCGGCGGGAAGGTGAACCATGCTTCGTCTGGTTGTCGCACTCGTAGCGTCGCTCGCGCTCACCGGAGCTTCGGCCGCCTCGACGTCTGCCAAGGACTGGTATCTCCTACAGGTCTGCGGAGCGTCGCGCTGTGTCACGTACCACAACAATGCCGCCGTCAAGGTTCTTTCGTCTTGGAGCGGCCCTTTCGGCCCGAAGAAAGCTCCTGCGCCAGCCTCGTACTTCTCGATCCGAAGCAGTGCCCCTGTCGCTCCGAGTACTGGGGTGACGCAGATGCTCTACGTGCCGACGCGACACGAAGTACGAATCTGGCAAAGCCGCACGATCTATGGGCCGCAGCCCGTCGCCGCCTACTGGCGGACTATCCCGAGGGACGCGCAGACTACGCTGGATCGAGCCTTGGCTCACCTCGCTCCGCACGACGCACCTCGGGCATGGCCCGCGCCGGGCTAGCAGCGGGTCGTGAGGTTCCCGAACACCGGCCCAGCCGAGGGAAGTTGCGTCACGCATCGAGTCGGAGGACGACCTCGTCCGTTTCCTCGTTGCGCCCATGAGCAAACCCGCGGCCCTCGCCGACGATACGGAAACCGCACTTCGTCAACACACGAATCGACGCGGCGTTGTCGCTCGCAGCGCCAGCGTAAAGCGGCCGGGTCGCCTCCAGCTGCAAGAGCGCCTGAAGGGCAAGCGTGGCAATGCCGCGACCCCAATCTTCACGGCCGATCCAATAGGTGACCTCGCGCCGACCCTCCAAGTCGAAGGTCGCAATGTGACCCACAACTCGACCGTCGATCTCGATGACCCTGTTCGTCGTAGAGCTGTCGCTCCTCAACCGCGCCCACCGTTGCTCGAAGCTCGTTCGATCATCGGCCTCCGGCGAAGTGAACGCGGCCATCCGGATCGCGTAGGGATCCGTAGCGTGCTCGAACAGCACGCCGATATCGCGATCTTCGACCTCGCGAAGGACAAGCATTCCCGAACCCTCCCACACGGCCGTCAAACCCTAACTGCCACAACTCGGGTGGCATTCCGGCGCACTGGCACCGGCAACCATCACCCTGTTTGGGTAAGCCAGGCGATCACCGCATCCGTGGCGTCGGCGAGCGACAGTACGCCCGTGTTGAGCTGAAGCACTTCTCGCTCACGCCACTGGGGCGAGAACAGGTCGTAGTGGACCGACAAGAACGCCGGATCCTTCGAGAGTCCGCGAGAGGCATCCGCTTGCGTCCGCTGCAGCGCGATCTCGAAGTCAATGTCGAGCATGACGAGTCGCAGCCGGACAGCTCCCGGCAGCGCTCGCTCAAACTCAGCGAGTGACTGATCCTCGGCAAAGTTCCCTTCCACCACGACACGCCGCCTCTCGGCGAGCAAGATTGCTGACAGTCGACCCGCGACCCGCCGCGCCTGCGACCACAAGTGTCCGTCATTCTTTGCCCGACCGGACCCACCTTGCGGGTCGAGCATCTCGTAGATCAGATCGAGGTCGATCACCCCAACCTCCGCCCCATCCAGTTCTTCGAGACGAGCAGCGGTCGCTCGGCCCAGCGAAGACTTCCCACTGGCAATTGGGCCGCCGATGACCACAACGAGCATCGCCGTAGCTTGACGGTTCGTCAGGGTCATTCGCGAACACTGGGCCTACGCCAGGTTCGAAGGTTCTGTCAGGGTCAGAAGGAATCGACGGCAGCGAAGGTGACGGCACCTTCGAGCTTTCCGCTCTTAACGGTGACGCGCCAGCATCCCGCTTGCGGCACCTCGACGTACGAGGGGAACTGGCTCTTCCCCGAGGACGCGCTCGGGTAGCGGCTTGAGAAGTGTCCCGGCTTGTCGAGCCGTTTCCCGGAGATCAGAAGTGTCGGGCCTGCACCGGGGCGTTGGGCTGTCCAGAGCACCTTGGGGTTGATCGAACGGGTCTTCACGGTGGTGAAGATTCGAGCGCCTACAAGGTGCTGCTTCGGCCAGGGCGTGCCGCCGTACAAGAAGAGATGGGCGTGGAAGATTCCCTTTGGCGTGGTGGCGATCCAGGGGATCGATCGCAGCCCGCCGCTGGCGCTTGTGTCGGGGGAATAGCGGACGTGACTCACAGAACAGGCCGTCAGGTTTGCGTCGTCCGCAGCAGCCGAGCCCCGGAGAACGACAAAGGAGACAAGCACTGTGGCGAGGAGAGCCATGAGTCCTTGGCGCTGGATGAAAGCCTTCGGAGTCACCCTGGCGGAAGTGTCGCGCAGACCTCCGGTGCTGTCGAGTAGAGAGGAGATCGCTCACTGTCAGCGGTACTCGTCGGGCCGGCGCGCCGCCGTTTGACGGCTGGGTGAGGATGTAGTCATGTCGGTTGTTCTGAGCGAGGGTTTGACGAAGCGATTCGGTGGGCTGACGGCTGTCGATGATCTGTCGTTCGCCCTTGAGGCAGGGACGATCACGGGCTTCCTCGGCCCAAACGGGGCAGGGAAGACGACGACGCTGCGGATGCTGCTCGGGCTGGCAGCGCCGTCGGGTGGGCGGGCGTTGATCTTCGATCAGCCTTACGCGCAGCTCGCCGACGCGGCGCGCCGCGTCGGCGCTGTCTTGGAGGCGACCGATTTCCATCCCGGCCGCACGGGCCGCGACCATCTGCGCACGCTCAGTCGTGCCGTCGACCTGCCTGATTCACGCGTCGACGAGGTCCTCGGCCTGGTCGAGCTCACCGGTGCCGCGAGACGCCGCGTCAAGGGGTATTCGCTCGGGATGCGCCAACGGCTCGGCCTCGCGTCCGCGCTGCTCGGCGATCCGGAGCTACTCGTGCTCGACGAGCCGGCGAACGGGCTCGACCCGGAGGGTGTGCGCTGGCTCCGCGACTTCCTCCGCACCTTCGCGTCGGAGGGACGGACTGTGCTGATCTCGAGCCACGTGCTGGCTGAGGTCGCCCAGACCGTCGATCAGGTTCTGATCATCAGCCGCGGGCGGCTGGTTGTCGAGACCTCGCTCGAGCGCTTGACCGCCCGCGTCGGCGGCTCGGTTCGCGTCCGCAGCCCGCAGTTGGCGCAGCTCGCAGAGGCGCTTCGACGCGAACAGATCGAGACGACGACCAGCAACGACCACGCACTTATCGCGCACGGCACGACGAGCGAACGGGTCGGAGACGTCGCCTTCGCCGCCGGCCTCCCAGTGCATGAGCTCGTCGCTGAAGGCTCGTCGCTCGAAGAAGTCTTCCTCGAGCTGACCTCAGAGACGCAGCCGTGATCGCCCAAACCAAGGCCGAGCTCCTGAAGCTCCGTTCCACCCGGACCACGGTTGGTCTCGTGCTCGGGATGCTGGCGCTGATCATTCTGTTCGGCCTTCTGGCCGGGCTGTTGACACACGCCGAGAGCCTCACCACGCCGGAGGATCAGCGCGGCCTGCTCGGCGTCGGGAGCCTTGCCGGCGTCTTCTCAGCTCTCGCAGGCGTGCTCCTGGTCACCGGCGAGTACCGGTTCGGGACGATTCGGCCCACGTTCCTGTTCACACCACGACGGTCACGAGTCATCGCCGCCAAGCTGGTCGCGAGCATGCTCGCAGGCGTCGCGTTCGGCGTCGTCGGTGAGGGCCTCGGCTTCGCGATCGGCTACGTGTGTCTCGAGGCGCGTGGGATCCCGTTGGCGCTCCACGGCGCCGCCATCACCCTCGTGCTGCTCGGAACCGTCGCGAGTGTTGCTCTCTGGGGCGCGATCGGCGTCGGTGTCGCGGCAATCGTTCGCAACCAGATCGGCACGGTCGTCGGCCTGCTCGCCTGGGGCTTCATCGTCGAGAACCTCCTCTTCGCGTTCGTACCCTCGGTCGGACGGCTGACGCCCGGCGAGGCCGAGAACGCGCTCACCGGGTTGACGACCAAGCACCTGCTCTCCGCCGCGGCCGGTGGCGCCGTGCTGCTCGGCTGGGTCGTCATACTCGCCCTTGTAGGTCTCGCGCTCACCGCTCGTCGCGACGTCAGCTAGGCGTGGTTCGGTCCCACCGGCGCTTTCGGATCGCCGAACCCCCGCCTACAAGAAGGCGTCCAAGGACGCCTGACACGAGACCCGCAGGCGCTCGGCGTCTGCGCGAACCTCGTCGTCGCGGAACGGCGGTGGATCTTCTTCCGGGAACGGGAACGGCCACTCCGGGCGCGGGTCGTCCGCGTAGCGCGGGACGAGGTGGACGTGCAGGTGAGGCACCGAGTTGCCGAGGATGTCGTAGTTCATCTTCACCGGCCCGAAGACGCGCTCGATCGCGCGTCCTGCGTGCAGCAGCTCGAGCCAGAAGCGCATCGCCTCCGGCGCGGATAGCTCGGTCGGCTCGACGACGTGGCCGCCGCGGTAGTAGACGTGCGAGAGGCCGCGCTGGACGCCGCCGCGACTCAGATACGCATCGGTCAGCTCACCCGAGAAGAAGCGAATGCCATTGGCGGTCTCGTCGGGTCGGCCCTGCTCACAGATGGGGCAGCCTTCGCCGCGCTTGCGCTCGTAGAACCGCTTCGGCCACTCCATGGCGCTCATATGATGACAGCGTGCCGGAGACACCCGAACAGTTCTGGGAGCGCGCGCGCACCGACCTGCGGATGCCGCCGGTCGAGGACTGGGAGTCGTGGCCGTTCGTGGGGGACATCGCGCCGAAGGAGCTCGAGCCGCCAGTCGCGGAGGAGAAGCCGCGCCACGGTGTCGGCGGGGACTGCAACGCGTGCAAGAACGGCGTCCAGTCTGCGATCTGGCACGACGAGCGCTGGATGCTCCGGCCGCTGCGCGACCCGTCAGGGCTCCCGTTCGTGTGCCTGCTCGAGACGCGCGCGCATCTCGACTTCCCCGACCTCGACCACCAGCATGCCGCGGAGCTCGGGCCGCTGCTCCTCCGCATTCAACGCGCGGTCGCGTCGATCCCGGGCGTCGGCAACGTCCACATCGGACGCTGGGGCGAAGGCTCCGAGCACTGCCACATCTGGTTCATGGCGCGCACCGCACGCATGGAGCAGCTGCGGAGCTCGTTCGCGGCGATCTGGGACGACATCCTCCCGCCCACGCCGCGCGAGGTGTGGGACGCGAACGCAGAGCTCGTCCGCAAGGCGCTAGCCGAATAGGGCGCCGGGGCCTCCAGCGGGTCACGGCCCACCGATGCCCGTCAGGGGTGTTCGTGAACACTGGCCCAGCCGAACGCCGCCTCCGTTGCGCGTAAATTGGGTTGCGATGTCGAGTTGGTACGACAGTTGGGCGGACCGATACGCGGAGTCGTCGACTGACGTCAGCGCTGACATTCCGTTCTACGTCGGGCTTGCCCTCGAGGCTGACGGGCCACTGGTCGAGCTTGCCGTTGGTACCGGGCGAGTTGCGATCCCGGTCGCTCAGGCAACGCGCAGACTGGTGGTCGGGATTGACTCTTCTCGGGGGATGCTCGCGCAAGCACGGCTGCGCGCGGCTGAGCAGGGAGTCGAGCTCGACCTGCAAGAGGGTGACATACGAGAATTTGAACTCGGGGAACCCGCGGCCTTGATCTACTGCCCCGGCCGGTCTCTGCTGCATCTGCCCACCTGGGCTGACCGTCGCCGCTGCTTCGAGCGCGTCGCGGCGTCGCTCCTGCCTCACGGTCGCTTCGCCTGGAACGCATTCACCTTCGACCATCACATTGCGGCTGCCATGGACGGCCAGCACGCCGACGCGAACACCGGAGTGCCGCTGCCGCACACGAACCACTACAGCGTCAGCGATAACCGAGTCGACATCACCTTGGACGACGGTGGAACCGGTTCGCTCTGGTGGGCCACCAGGAACGAATGGTTGGGTCTCCTCGACGTCGCGGGCCTGCGCCTCGAAGCTCTCTACGGCGGATTCAATGGGGAGCCGCTCGAAGACGACAGCCGTGAGTACGTCTTCGTGGCCCGTCGATAGGCGCGCAGCCTGGTCGCACCAGCACGCCAACGTCGCGGAGCGCCTGCACCCCGGTCGAGCACCTGATCCAAAGCACGCAAGGGAGGCCGTAGCCGTCGGCAGGGGTTGGAACGGTCTGCCAACTGCCTTATCCTTGCCCCACGGTCTTGCGGTCGATCGTCGCAATAGGAGTTATCTCCCTGGTATGCGCCTGGGCGGGTGCGGCCCATGCCGGCAAGCCAATAACGTGGATGGCCGGCCTCAAGCCGGATGGGTGGGGACAAACCACGTCATGGGCGCAGGTGGAACTGAGGCGGCAGTACCGAGGCATCATCCCGACCTCCATCAAGTGTTCAGGGATCCTGATGCGCGGTTATCCCCCGTGGCTATCCAGTTCTCTGGTCGGCATGAGCCGCAACTGGGACAAGCTTTTGTGCACGGGCCGGACGCGATCATCGCCGCAGTCGGTTTTCTCGCTCGTTTTCGATCAGAAGAGCCGCTCTTCCTGGATCATCTATCGGCTGCAGGGCAGCTCACTAACTGAGTTACGAACACCGGGCCCATAGCGGAGAACGGCTAGCCCAGGCCGCTTTCGTTACGCATGCGGGGCTACGCGACCGCAGCCTCGCCAGTTGGCGGCAATGTCCTCGAAGAAGGAGGGCAGCGCGCTCTCGACTGCGACCGGGCCGAGCCAGACAGCAGTCCCGCTACCGGCCCGGGTCGATCGTCGTCCGCATCACGGTGTGGTTCTTGCCCTTGGGCCGCACGTAGCTGAAACCGGCCTGCTCGAACAGGCTGCGGGTGACGCTGTAGAGGAACGAAGCCGTGATCTTCTTGCCGCCGGTGTCCTGCGGATAGGCCTCCACCACGCCGCCGCCAGCCTTGGCGATCAGGTCCAGCGCGCCGTGAAGCGCCAAGGCCGAGACGCCGCGGCGCCGGTAGCGCTTTGTCGACGAAGAAGCACGTCAGGCGGTAGTCCGGCAGCCTGTCGAGCTCGGCCTCGTACTCCTTGCGGTGCTTGATGTTCTTCAGCTCGTCCGGGCTTCCGAACTGGCACCACCCGACGGCGACGTCGCCGTCGAAGACCAGCGCGGCGTGGGCTCGGCCCTCGCGGACGAGTCGCTCCTGCAGCGCCCGATTGGCGTCGTATGAGAACTCCTTCTCGGCGTGGAAGGTGTGGAACCACGTGCACCAGCAACCGCCCCACACACACCCTTGTGCCGCTCGGCGAGATCGGCGAACGCGTCCCAGGTCTCCAGGGTCAGAGGTCGGACGGTGAGTGTCGCGGCGGCGTGCTCGGTCACCGGCCGCAGCTTAAAGGGAACCGTGGCCGTGCCAAGCTCAGGGCTGGCGGGCCACCGGAGGCCGTCGCATGGGCCAGAACCATGGCCCGTTCGGTACCTGGATTGCGCCGAGGTGGACGAACCCGAGCCGCTCGTACAGCACCGCACTGCGCTCGGTGCTGGCTTCGAGATATGCCGGTACTTGCTCGCTGTCGCAGCGGTCGAGTGTAGGACGCAGCAACGCAGTGCCGAGGCCGCGGCCCTGAAAACCTGTGGCCACACCCACGTAGCGAATGTAGTAGTGCGGCTCCTGAAGGTGGTTGGCCTCGAACAACTTCTGGAGCCGTGTCGCCCGAGGCAGCCGCCTGCCAAAAGTGCGCACAAAGCCGATAGCGGCCGAGAGGGGCACCGTCATTTCCCACCTGCCAGGTGGCAGTTCGAGGCTCGCACCACGGAAGTCGCTGGTCGTGAGCACACGCCCAGCCGGGAACACGTAGTACTCAAGCTCGATTTCGATCAGCCGCCGCAGGCGCCTGTCGCTTCGTTGGCTCGGAGCCAACCACTGCAGGATCGGGTCGACCGCGAATGCGTCCGCAAGTGTCGCGCTCAACTGCGACAGGTCACCGGCCCCGCCCTCTTGCACGCTCCGCGCGAGCGCTTCGTCTTGACCCACGCCGCGACGCTAGCAAGCGTTAGCGGTTCCGCGGCAGCACGGATTCGGGGGGGTGTGGGCTCGAGGTTGTGCTCCTCATGGCACTCGTTGCGCTCGTGCTCGTCCTCGATATCGGGCCGTACACGCCCCGTGGTTCGCTGGTGAGCCTTTTCTTCGATCTCGCGAGCGGCTCATCGGCGGTCGTTGTCGGCGCCCTGGTCACCCTGAAGCGGCGACAGAACCTGGTCGGGTGGGCGCTCCTGCTCGTAGGCGCCGGCTTTCTGATCAGCGACTTCCTCGACGTGTACGCCGAGCTGGCCCTCCTCGATCCGCAGCACAGGGGCCTTCCTGCGGGCATCGCCGCTGCAGCCGTTTCCGGGGGCGCCTGGACGATGCTGATGGCGGGCATCTTCATGCTTCTCGTCGTCTTCCCGGAGGGCGTCGTTCGGAGTCGGTCCACCCGTCGCTGGCTGCGCGCGGTGCTGACCGGTTTCGCCGTGATCTGGTGTGTGTTAGCGACCGTTCCCGGCAGACTCGACGCGCCGTTTCGGCGGTTCGACAGCCCGATCGCGTTTGTCGGCGACCGACGCTACTTCCTCGTGGCGATCCCGATCATCGTGGGCTGTGTTCTCTCTGTGCTTTGGGCGGCTGTGCTTGCTGTCAGCCGGTTCCGACGCGCGACGGGGACGGAGCGGCAGCAGTACAAGTGGCTGGCAGCGAGCGCGCTGCTCTTGCTCATCACGCTGCCCTTCGCCGCGGTCTTTAACTCGAGTCACTACGGCGCAATGCCCTTCTCCCTAGCGCTGGTCGCGCTGCCCGTGTCCGTCGGGATCGCCGTGCTGCGCTACCGCCTCTACGACATCGACAGACTGATCAGCCGCACGATCTCCTACGCGATCGTCACCGGCATCGTGGTCGGCGTGTTTCTCGGAATCGTCGTCCTCGCTACCCGCGTACTGCCCTTCTCTTCCCCGGTCGGCGTCGCCGCCTCGACTCTGATCGCTGCGGCGCTCTTCAATCCCCTCCGCCGACGCAGCCAACGCGGAGTCGACCACCGCTTCGACCGCTCCCGGTACGACGCAGAAGTCATCCTCTCGGCCTTCAGCGGCCGTCTCCGCGAAACCGTCGACCTTGCGACGATCGAAAACGAGCTCCTCGAAGCCGTCCACCTGTCTCTGGCCCCCGGGCACACCTCCCTCTGGGTCAACCAGCCAGGCACCTGACGCAACCATCCAATCGATCCTCCGGGTGTCTTCCGGACGCTGGCCCAGACCAGCAGCGATCGCGTCAACGCGAGGCACGGGCACGGCGTAGGGTTCCGACATGGCGAAGAGCGAATCGGAACTTCACCGACGTCTTCGGCTTCTGCTGAGGCGGCTGAACGTGTTCGACTCGTCTCGAACGGGCGAGACGCCGCAAGGCAATGAGAGTGGCCCACCCGTGGACTTCAAAGGCGGAGGTGGTCGCGGGTAGCCCGCGCTAGTGAGGACGGAGAACTGGTTGTCCGTGACGCGCGCGCGTGGCGTGAATGGCTCGAGCGCAACCACGCCGATCGGGCGGCCGTCATGCTCGTGCTGGCGAAGAAGGGCACGACCTCGCCGACGAGCCTGACCTACGACGAGGCACTCGAGGAGGCGATCTGTTTCGGGTGGATCGACGGTCAGGTTCGCCGCCGTGACGAGCGAACGTACTTTCAGCGTTTCACGCCGAGGCGGCCACGGAGCCGCTGGTCGAAGCGGAACACGACACTCGCCGAGCGGCTGATCAGCGAGGGCAAGATGCAGGCTTCGGGGTTCGCCGAGGTCGAGCGCGCAAACGCCGACGGCCGTTGGGAGGCTGCCTACGCCGGCCCCGCGACGGCCGGCGTGCCCGACGACTTGGCAGCTGCGCTTGCGGCCGAACCGAAGGCGGAGACGATGTTCGGACGGCTCACCAGCCAGAATCGGTACGCGATTCTGCATCGCATCGAGGCGGTGAAGCGGCCCGAGGCGCGTGCCCGCAAGATCGCGGAGTTCGTCGCGATGCTCGCGCGCGGCGAGACGGTGCATCCGCAGGCGCGGAGGAACAAAGACTCATGATCCGCGATCGGCGCGAGCGTTCGCAGAGGGAGGACTGTGTCAGGCGCTCTCGTCGAGCTGCCAGGCGTCTTCGCGCAGCAGCGGCACGTCGGTGCCGTCCTGCAGGACCGCGTCGACCGACACCTCGGGGCCACCGATCATGAAGTCGGTGTGGACGGTCGAGACGTTGACGCCGTCGATCACACCGCCCTCGACCGCCTCCGCGTAGGCGCTGCCGTAGGCGATGTGGCAGGTCGTGTTCTCGTCGAAGAGCGTGTCGAAGAAGGTGAGGCCCGTCTTGCCGATGCGCGAGAGGCCGTCGACGAGCGCCACTTCGCCGAGGAACGGAGCCTGCGGATCGGTGTCGAGCTGGCCGCGGATCACGTCCTCCCCCTCGTCGGCGTGCAGCTCGACGATCCGGCCGGCCTCGAACCGCACTTCCAAGCCCTTCACCACCTGTCCGTACAGGGCGAGCGGCCGGGTCGAGCGCACGACGCCCTCGGTGCGGCGGCAGTCGGGGGTCGTGAAGACTTCTTCCGTCGGCATGTTGGCGACGTAGGGGATGCCCGCGGCGGTCTCCGACTCGCAGCCCTGCCAGCGCGACTCGGGCAGCAGGCCGACGGTCAGCTCGGTGCCGGGGCCCGTGAACAGGAGACGATCGACCTGCATGTCGTTGAGCGTCTGCGCGCGCGCGCCGATCCGCCGCACGTGCGAGCGCCACGCTGCGACAGGGTCGTCCTCGTCGAGTCGCACGCAGTACTCGACCACCTCCCACAGCCGGTCCGTGTCGGCCTCGCCGAACATCTGTCTGGCCCAGCCGTCGTTGGGCACACCGACGACGGTCCAGTTGTTCAGCTGCTCGTTGACCTGGCGGTTGTTCTCGTGCGCCAGCTCGAGCATCCGTGCCTTGCCGACCCGTGCGCCGGGGAGGTCGGCCAGCAGTTCCGGCTCGGCATCGCCCGTCAGCGCGACGATCGCGGCGTTCTCATCGCCGATCTCGACGGCGCGTTCGAGGAGCCAGGGTGGCGTCCACGAGAGGATGTCGTCCGACGCGAACTCGATCAGCGCCCGCCGGATGTGCTGGTCGGAGTAGTAGACGTCGACGTAGCGCGCACCAGCTTCGTACGCCGCTCGCGTGACTGCGCGGGCGACGGGTGCATGCTCGACGCGCGCGATCACCTCTACGAGCTGCCCCGGCTGCACGTTCGCGCCGACCCGGACTGCGAGCTCGGCGTACCGCGGCGATGCGTGCCTCGTTCGTCAGTCGGGTAGCTGCCACGTGTCCTCGCGGAGGATCGGAATCGACTTCCCGTCCTTCGTGACGCCGTCGACCTCGAGCTCGGGCCCGCCGACCATGAAGTCGGTGTGCACGGCCGAGACGTTCATCCCCTCGCCGGGATCGCCGTCGAACACCTCGGGGATCCCGAAGCCGTAGGCGATGTGGCACGTTGCGTTCTCGTCGTAGAGCGTGTCGAAGAACGTCGTCTCCGTCTGCCCGACCCGCGAGGTTCCGTCGACGAGCGCGAGCTCGCCGAAGCGGGCGGCGTTCTCGTCGGTCGCGAGCTGGCCCCGGATGATGTCGGCGCCCTTGTCCGCCCGCACCTCGACGATCCTCCCGTCTCGAACCGTCGACCTGGAGGCCCTCGATCACGTCGCCGGCGAGCGCGAGCGGACGGCTCGAGCGGATCGTGCCCTCTGCACGGCGGCAGTCGGGGGTCGTGAAGATCTCCTCGGTCGGCATGTTGGGGACGTACTCGATCCCGGACGCCGTGTGGAACAGCGCCGACATCCAGCGGGCGTGAGCGAGCAGGCCGATGGTGAAATCCGTTCCGGGGCCTTTGTAGTGGACCGCGTCGAGCTTCAGCGCCGTGAGCTTTGCGGCGCGTGACTCGAGGCGCGCCATGTGGTCGCGCCAGGCCGCGACGGGATCCGGCTCGTCGAGCCGGGTGCAGAACGCAACGGATTCCCAGAGGCGCTCGACGTCGGGCTCGCCGAAGACCTGAGTCGCCCAGCCGCTCGTCGGATACGCAACGCCCGTCCAGTTGACGGAGCGGTCGACCATCTGCTCGCGGACGATCTCGTTGACCTCTTTCATTCGCGCACGTCCGACCCGTTCTCCGTCGAGCTCGGAAAGCAGCTCCGGTTCCGGATCGCCCGTGGTCGCGATCAGTGCGTTACCGGCCCCGGCCCGCGCGAGCGTCTTCTGCCATTCCGGCGAGTAGTTCAGCGCCTCGTCGGGGCCGAGCTCGATCATCGCCTTGCGAACGTGCGGATCCCGGTACTCGACGTTGACGTACGTGGCGCCTGCCTCATAAGCGGCCCTCGTGATCGCGCGCGCCAGCGGGGTGTGCTCGATGTGGGTGGCGAGCACGAAGACCGTTTGTCCCTTCTGGACGTTCGCGCCGACGCGGACGGCCAGCTCCGCGTAGCGGGCAAGCCGTTCCTCGGGGTCTAGAGCTGCCATGCGTCCTCCCTCAGGATCGGCACGGCCCGGCCGTCGGCGGTGATGCCGTCCACCGCAACCTCGGGGCCGCCGATCATGAAGTCGGTGTGCACCGAGGCGACGTTGATGCCGCGCTCGCGCAGTTCGTCGGGTGACAGGCCGTCGAGGTCGTCGAGCCCGAAGGTCACGGCCGAGCCGTAGGCGATATGGCAGGTCGCATTCTCGTCGAAGAGCGTGTCGAAGAAGGTGATGCCCGTCTGACCGACCCGCGACTCGCCGTCGACGAGTGCGACCTCGCCGAGGCGATTGCCGAAGCCGTCGCCGTCCATCTGCGCACGCACGGCCTCGGCGCCGGTCGAGGCCTTCACCTCGACGCACTCGCCGCCTGCGAATCGCAACTCCAGGTCACGGACGATGGTGCCGCCGAGCGCGAGTGGGCGCGTCGAGCGGACAGTCCCCTCGGTCCGGCGCCAGTCGGGGCAGGCGAAGACCTCCTCGGTCGGGAGGTTCGGCACGTGCGCGATGCCGTCCTGCGTCTCGATCGCGCCGCCGACCCAGCGCCCGCCGGGAACCAGGCCGACCGTGAGGTCGGTGCCGGGGCCGGAGAAACGAACCGCGTCGAGTGCGAGTGCCGTCAGGTCCTGGCAGCGGCGATGCAGCTTGTCCACGTGAGCGCGCCAGGATGCGACCGGATCGGGCTCGTCGAGCCGGACCGAACGCGCGACGGCATCCCACAGCCGCTCCAGGTCGGGCTCGCCGAACACCTGCAGCGCCTGTCCCTCCGTCGGGAAGGCGGCGATCGTCCAGTTGATCAGCCGTTCGTTCACCGCCCGGAGGTAGATCTTCATCCCTTCGATGGGGCGCGCACGTCCGACGCGGGCCTGGTCGAGGTCGGCGAGGAGCTCCGGCTCGGCCTCGCCGGCGAACTGGATCACCGCTGCACCGTCGAGGAGCGCCTCGGTGCGCGCCAGCTCCCACGGCGGCGTGGCGGAGAGATCCTCGTCGGGAGCATTGCGGATGAACGCCTTGCGAACGTGCTGATCGACGTAGCGGACGTCGACGTTGCGGGCGCCGGCTGCGTAGGCGGATTCCGTGACTGCGCGGACGAGCGGCACGTGCTCGACGAGAGCGAGCACGAAGACCTGCTGGCCCGGCTGGACGTTGGCGCCGACGCGGACGATCAGGTCGGCGTAGGCATCGATGCGTTTGGTCATCGGGGCTGACAATAGAGAAGTCGATATCACGTGTCGAGCGGAACGTCGTCCCAGCCCGCGCCCGGCGCCGCAGAGCCAGTTCAGCGCGTGGTGGCGCTCGACCGCGATCGAGAGCGCCTCGGCATGCTGCTCCTGCGTCAGGTGGCGGTAGACCTTGCCGTACGCGCGGAAGTCACCGCGGAGCGGCGAGGGCAGGACGCCCTGCTCGTAGCCGCGCATCGCGGTTGCGGCGATCAGCTGGTCGAAGGTCGCGTAGCGCGCAGGCAGCTCGAGCGCGCCCGCTGCCTGGAGCTCGGTCGTGCGCGCCCGCCAGTGCCAGAGGCGGGCGGAGTCGAGCTCCAGCTCGATGTCCTCTGCCTCGCGGAGGTTCCCGCTGCCCGCGTCGAGCGAGACGACGAGCTCGGACTCGAACGGGCGGTCGTAGGCCGGCAGCTCGGCCAGCTGGAGCGCCCAGAGCAGCGTGCCGAGCGCCTCGCCCTGCCACACGGCATCGACGACGGCGGGGTCGCTTGCAGCCTCGGGCAGCCGCGCCAGTGCGTCCTCGAGCTCCCCGCGCATGGCACGGCACCGCTCGACGACCTTCGACTGGGACCGGAGCTTTGCGGCGCGACATCCAGACAAACCTAACGCCCAGGCTGCCGTCGGTTCGTGGGGACTGAATGTTCCGGAGTCGGCACGCTTGCCGTCGGGACCGACGAGTACCGTCACTTGCCCATGGCGTCGAAGGCCGCAGCCGTCCAGCACGTGTGCACCGAGTGCGGCACGTCGTCCGGGCGCTGGCTCGGGCGCTGCCCCGGCTGCGGCGAGTTCGGGACGATGCTCGCCGAGTCCGTTCCCGTGCGCGGCCTCAAGCCGGCCGCGCAGGCTCGCGCGCCGCTGCGGCTGGTCGATGTCGTCGCCGAGGAGTCGGAGCGCATCTCCACCGGTGTCCCGGAGCTCGACCGCGTGCTCGGCGGCGGCCTGGTGCCGGCGTCGCTCGTGCTCGTCGGCGGTGAGCCGGGCGTCGGCAAGTCGACGCTGCTACTGAACGCGCTCGGCGCGATCTCGCTCGAACGGCGTGCGCTGCTCGTCACGGGTGAGGAGTCGGTGGCGCAGGTGAAGCTGCGCGCGGCCCGGCTCGGCGGCTGCGACGAGGTCGAGATCCTCGCCGAGACCGAGCTCGACGTCGTGTGCGAGACGCTCGAGCGCGAACGGCCGGCCGTCTGCGTGATCGACTCGGTGCAGACGCTCTGGTCGCAGGAGATCGGCTCGGCGCCGGGCTCCGTGTCGCAGGTGCGCGAGGCTGCGGGTCGTCTGCTGCGCGTCTCGAAGGAGAACGGTGTCGCCACCTTCCTCGTCGGCCACGTGACGAAGGACGGCTCGGTTGCCGGTCCGCGCGTGCTCGAGCACCTCGTCGACTGCGTTCTTCAGTTCGAAGGCGACCGTTACCACGCCCATCGCATCCTGCGAGCGGTCAAGAACCGCTTCGGCTCGACGAACGAGCTCGGTGTGTTCGAGATGACCGGGACCGGGCTCGTCGGCGTGCCCGACCCGTCCGAGGTCTTCGGCCGCACCCACGGAGGCGAGGTCGGCGCCGCGGTGACGTGCGCGCTCGAGGGCACGCGCCCGCTGCTGCTCGAGATCCAGTCGCTCGTCGCCCCGACCGACCTCGCGATGCCGCGGCGGGTCGCCACCGGAGTCGACCCGAAGCGGCTTGCGATGATCGTCGCCGTCCTCTCCCGGCACGCCGGCCTGCCGCTCGGCGGCGCGGACGTCTTCGTCAACGTCGCGGGCGGCGTGCGGATCGACGAGCCCGGCGCCGATCTCGGGATCGCGCTGGCGATCGCGTCGGCCGCGAGGGGCGTTCCGGTGCGGGAAAGCACTGCCGCCTACGGCGAGATCGGGCTCACCGGACGGCTCCGCGGGGCGACCCAGGCCGACCGTCGGGCCGAGGAATGTCGCAAGTTCGGCATTTCCACCGTGATCGGGCCGGAGACGGAGACGCTCCGGCAGGCCCTCGGGGCCGCGCTGGCAGATTTCGCCGACTAGCAGGCATTTTCCCGAAAATGGCGTATTTGCAGGGTTTCTGGTACCCTGTCGTTCCCGCCGGTGGAGCCTTTTCGAGGCCGCCGGCACTTTCTGTGACTACGGACGGAAACCGGAGGAGCGGCTTGTACAAGGTTGGTGACAAGGTGGTGTACCCGCACCACGGTGCAGGCACGGTTGTCAAGCGCGAGAAGCGCGAGGTGCTCGGCGAGAAGCGCGAGTACCTGACGATCAAGATCCTGCACAACGACATGACCGTGAACGTCCCGGCCGACAACGCCGAGCGTGTCGGCTTGCGCAAGGTGATCGACGAGGAAGCGGTCAAGAAGGTCGTCAAGTACCTGACTTCGGGCGGCACGGAGATGCCCAAGAACTGGAACCGCCGCTTCAAGCACAACCGCGACAAGATGAAGACGGGCGACATCTACGAGCTCGCCGAGGTCGTGCGCAACCTCGCGCTGCGCGACGGTGAGAAGGGGCTCTCGACCGGCGAGAAGCAGATGTACGTCAAGGCGAAGAAGATCCTCGCGTCCGAGCTGATGTACGCCAAGAACATGAGCGAGGACGAAGCGCTCGAGTGGCTCGAGATGACGCTCACCGAAGGCGCGAAGCCGAAGCTCACGCCGGCCGAGCGGAAGGCGTCGGCCAAGAAGCCCGCGCCCACCGCCAAGGCTGCCCCCGCCGCGAAGGCTGCTCCCGTCGCCAAGGCTGCGGCGGCGAAGGCCTCGCCGGCGAAGGCCGTCGCGAAGAAGCCGGCCGCAGCGGTCAAGAAGACGACCACCGCGGTGAAGAAGCCGGCAACGGCGACGCGGAAGGCCACAGCCACCCGTTGATGAGATGAGACGCGCCTGGGCCGTCCTCGTCGCCGCCGGGCGAGGGGAGCGGCTCGGTGAGGACCGCCCGAAGGCATTCGTTCGCCTCGGCGATCTGCCGCTGCTGGCAGAGCCGTTGCGTCGCCTCGACGAGAGCGACTGGATCGACGCAGTCGTGCTGGTCGCGCCGCCCGAGTGGGAGGAGCCGGCGATCCTCCTTGCGGAGGAACTGGGCGCCTCGAAGGTGACCGCCTGCGTCACCGGTGGTGAGACGCGAACGGAGTCCGTGCGCGCCGGCGTCGCCGAAGTGCCCGACGACGTGGACCTGATCCTCGTCCACGACGCAGCGAGGCCGCTGCTCCAGGACGACGTGATCGAGCGCGTGATCGAGGCGCTCGCCGACGGCTTCGACGGCGCCGTTCCCGGCCTCCCCGTCGCCGACACCGTGAAGCGTGTGCGCGACGACGCCGTGCACGAGACCCTCCGACGGGACGAGCTCGTCGCGGTGCAGACGCCGCAGTGCTTCGTCGCCACCGCATTGCGCGCCGCTCTGACCGGCGGCGAAGGATCCGACTGCGCGTCGCTCGTCGAGGCGAACGGCGGCCGCATCAAGGTCGTGCCGGGTGACGAGCGGCTCCTCAAGGTGACGACCCGTGCCGATCTCGAACGTGTGGCAGCGTGGCTGTCCGCGTAATCGTCTTCGACGTCGGCGAGACCCTCGTCGACGAGACCGACATGTGGACTCGGGTGGCGGAGGCCGGCGGCGTGACACCGTTCACGCTGATGGCCGGGCTGGGGGCGACGATCGCGCTCGGTCGCCATCATGACGACGTCTGGGGGATGCTCGGCATCGAGCATCCCGCGGGCACCTGGATGCTCGATGACTGGTATCCGGACGCGCTGCCGTGCATCGCGCGCCTGCGGGTGTCCGGATACCGCGTGTGCGCGTCCGGCAACACGCCGTCCTTCGTGGAGGATGAGCTGCGCGCCCACTTCGACGCTGTCGGCTCGTCGGAGACCTGGGGCGTGCACAAGCCCGACCCTGCCTTCTTCGCCCGGGTGGTCGACCTCGCCGGAGTCGAGGCTGGGATGATCGCGTACGTGGGCGACCGCGCGGACAACGACGTCGGGCCGGCAATCGCCGCCGGAATGGTCGGCGTGCATATTCGGCGCGGGCCGTGGGGCCACCTCCAGGACCCGCCGGCTGGGGCGATCCGGATCACGTCACTCGACGAACTGCCGGACGCCCTGGCATGACGCTTCGGATCGGAATCGGTGTCGACGCACACGCGCTCGAGCGGGGCGTGCCGCTCGTGCTCGGCGGAGTGCGGTTCGACTACGACCGCGGCCTCGCCGGTCACTCCGACGGCGACGTGCTTGCACATGCGCTCGTCGACGCGGTGCTCGGCGCGGCCGGGCTCGGCGACATCGGATCGCTGTTCCCGTCGGACGACGCGCGCTACCACGGCGCCTCCAGCCTCGACCTCCTGCGTGAGGCCTACCGGCAGGTCGAGCAAGCCGGCTGGAGCCTCGTCAACGCCGACTGCATCCTCATCGGAGAGCAGCCGCGGATCGCCCCACAGCGCGAGGAGATGCGACGGCGGCTGTCGGAGGCGCTCGGCGGCGGGGAGGTCAACGTGCGGGCGACCACCGACCGATCACCTGGGCTTCACCGGACGTGGCGAGGGCCTCGCTGCCCACGCTGTGGCTCTCCTGGAGCGCGCCTGAGGTGGCGAGCCGCGCCGTCGAGACTCCGATCGGGACGCTCGGGCTCGTCGGCTCGGACGCCGGGCTCCGCTATGTCAGGTGGTCGACGTCCGGCCTCGACCTCGACGGCGGCTGCTCCGTCCTCGACGACGCGGCCGCGCAACTCGACGCCTACTTCGCGGGTGACCTGACCGTCTTCGATCTTCCGCTCGACCTCGGCGGCACCGAGTTTCAGCGCCGCTGTTGGCTCGCCCTCGCGACGATCCCGTACGGGCAGACGGTGAGCTACGGCGAACAGGCGCGCCGGCTCGAGCTCGGGCGGGACTCTGCACGCGCGGTAGGTGCTGCGAACGGCCAGAACCCCATCCCACTCGTGCTGCCGTGCCACCGAGTGATCGGAGCCGATGGATCGTTGACGGGCTTCGGAGGCGGCCTCGAGTTGAAGCGCTTCCTCCTCGAGCACGAGGGCGCGCTGCTGCCCCTGGCGGACTAGACCGGCAGCGACGCGGTCCCGTCGCGCAGGACGACGAGGCCATCGCGCTCGAGGGAGACGAGCGCCTCGCCGTCGGACGGGTGCTCGCCGGCCGCGACCGCGCGCAGGGCGACCGCCCGACGCTGGCGGAACGAGCCCTCGAAGCGCGACTGTTTGCGCGCCGGTTCGTAGCGTTCGGCCCTCGGGCCGGGCAGGCGGCCGCGAGCGGGCAGGCGCCGCAACGCGGGATCCGGGCGAGGCAGACGGTTGCCCCGAGGTCGAAGAGCGCCTGGGCGCACGCGCCGTCGAAGAGCGGCGCCGGTGCGCTCCTGGATGCGCTGCACGTTCGTGTCGACGGGAAGCACGTCGCGCCCGAAGGCGAAATTGCCGACCGCGGCGGCGGTGTACGGGCCGACGCCTGGCAGTTCCGTCAGGTCCTCCGGCCAGCCGTGAGCGGCGACCTGCCGGGCCGCACGGTGCAGGCTGATCGCGCGCCGGTTGTAGCCGAGCCCTTGCCATTCGACGATCACGTCCGCCGGCGTCGAGCCGGCGAGCGACTGGACGGTCGGCCAGCGCTCGAGCCATGCCTGCCAGCGCGGGATCACGCGGTCGACCTGCGTCTGCTGCAGCATGACCTCGGAGACGAGGATGGCATAGGGATCATGGGTCCGCCGCCAGGGCAGATCTCGCCCGTTTTCCTCGTACCAGGCCAGGAGCGGCTCCCGCACTACTTCGAGCCTAGAGGACGCGGCGGGTCGCTGGCCGCACAGGGTGGGTGGGAATGGCTAAAGTTACTTCATTCGTTGAAGTACCATCAACGATTGAATGAAGGAGCTTCCGTTGTCTCAACTCTTGCTGATCCCCCTCGAGGACACCGTCGTCTTCCCGAACATGTCCGTGACGTTGACCGTCGACGTCGCCGAAGGCGAGCGCGTCCTCCTCGTTCCCGTCCATGAAGGCACCTACGCGGACGTCGGCACGGTCGCGGAGGCCACGAGCGTCGTCCGGCTCCCGGGCGGGGCCCGGGCAGCGACGCTCGCGGGCCTGCACCGTGGGATCGCCGGTGCGGCCAACACAGGGTCCGACGGCCGTCTCCGCGTCGAGGTCGAAGAGCGGCCCGACGAAGAGCCGCCGCGTGTGCAGACGGCCGACCTCGAGCGCGAGTATCGGGCAGTGGTCGAGGAGATCCTCGACCTGCGCGACGCAGACGCCCGCATCCACGACTTCGTGCGCGCGATCACCGGCGCCGGGGCGCTTGCAGACACGACCGCGTATGCACCCGACGTGTCGTTCGCAGAGAAGATCGAGCTGCTAGAGAAGCTCGATGTGGTCGAGCGCCTCGAGCTCGCGCTGCATCTGCAGCGTGAGCGCCTGGCGGAACTGCAGGTTCGCAAGCGCATCCGTGACGATGTCGAGTCGGGCGCACAGAAGCAGCAGCGCGACTACATCCTCCGGCGGCAGATGGACTCGATCCGCAAGGAGCTCGGCGAGGACGACGCGTCTGCCGCCGACGAGTACCGCTCGAAGATCGCCGAAGGCGGCATGCCGGACGCAGTGCGCGAGCAGGCCGAGCGCGAGGTCGGGCGACTCGAGCGCATGGGGGATCAGAGCGGCGAGTCCCAGATGATCCGGACGTATCTCGATTGGCTGCTCGCGGTGCCGTGGGGCAAGCGGTCCGAGGAGCGGCTCGATCCCGAGCACGCGCGTGAGGTGCTGGACGCCGATCACGCGGGGCTTCAGGACGTGAAGGACCGGATCATCGAGTACCTGGCGGTGCGCAAGCTCCGGGAGGACCGGGGAATCGCGGAGGACAAGCGCTCCGGTGCGATCCTGACCTTGATCGGGCCTCCCGGCACGGGCAAGACGTCGATCGGCGAATCGATCGCACGTGCGTTGAACCGCGAGTTCGTGCGCATGTCGCTCGGGGGTGTCCACGACGAAGCGGAGATCCGCGGGCATCGGCGCACCTACATCGGTTCCATGCCCGGCAGGCTCGTTCGCGCCTTGCGCGACGCGAAGACGATGAACCCGGTCATCCTGCTCGACGAGGTGGACAAGGTCGGCGCGGACTGGCGTGGCGATCCCTCTGCGGCCCTGCTCGAGGTGCTCGATCCTGCGCAGAACCATTCGTTCCGCGATCACTATCTGGACGTCGAGCTCGACCTGTCGCAGGTGGTTTTCATCGCGACTGCGAACGTGGCAGACACGATTCCCGGCCCGCTGCTCGACCGGATGGAGGTCATCCGCTTCGACGGCTACACCGTGGACGAGAAGGTGTCGATCGCTCGCGACTATCTGTGGCCCCGCCAGCGCGAGCGAAACGGGCTGCGCCAGGACGAGGTCGCCGTCGCAGACGACGTCCTCGCGACGATCACGAGCCAGTACACGCGGGAGGCCGGAGTGCGGCAGCTCGAGCGCGAGCTCGGAAAGTTGCTGCGAAAGACGGCGACACGAATCGTTTCCGGGAGCCTCGAGGCACCGGTCTCCGTCGACGCAGAGCTCGTTCGGGACGCGCTTGGCCGCCAGCGCTTCTACCAGGAGTCGGCCGAACGCACGGCCGTGCCGGGCGTTGCGACCGGGCTTGCTGTGACGGGCACCGGCGGCGACGTGCTGTTCGTCGAGGCGACGTCGATGAAGGGGAAGGACGGCCTCGTGCTCACCGGACAGCTCGGCGACGTGATGAAGGAGTCGGCACGCATCGCGCTCTCCTACGTGCGCTCGCACGCCGACGAGCTCGGCATAGACGGTGACACGTTCGACGACCGGTCATTCCATCTGCACGTTCCGGCGGGAGCGATTCCGAAGGACGGTCCGAGCGCCGGCATCACGATGACGACCGCGATCGCCTCGCTTCTCTCAGGGCGCCCGGTCAAGCACACGGTCGGAATGACGGGCGAGGTCACGCTCCAGGGCCGCGTGCTGCCGATCGGCGGGCTCAAGCAGAAGGTGCTCGCCGCGCACGCAGCCGGGCTCACCGACGTGATCATCCCGGAGCGCAACCGTGCTGATCTCGAGGACATCCCCGAGGACGTGAAGTCGGAGATGTCGTTCCACCCGGTGATGACGCTCAGCGAGGTGCTCGCTCTCGCGCTCGAGCCGGTGCACGAGCATGCGCTGTCGTAGCTGCACGCCGATTCCCGAGGAGGTCCGCCGCGCGGCGGACCTCCTCGAGCGCCGTTGGACGGTCTCGATCATCTGGGCTTCGCACAGCGGTGCGGTTCGCTTCGGCGAGTTCATGCAGAGCCTCGGTTCGATCCCGCCCGCAACGCTGACGGCACGCCTCGGTGAACTGGAGCGGGCGGGGATCCTCGAACGGCGGGTGGTCGAGGCCCGGCCGCCGCGGGCGGAATACCGCTTGACCGCGCGAGGCGCCGAGCTGAGAGATCTCGTCGCTGCGCTACGACGCCTCGCGGGCGCAGAGGTTCGTTCTCTGTGACTCCGGTCGCTTCTCGCTGAATCTCGCAGCTGGGTTATCGCAGCCTTGCGTTGCTCATTGCGCGTGTCTGCGCAACTGTTCGCCGGGCTTGAACGGAACCAGAGGTGGGGTCGCCGAGAAAATCTCCTCTTCCTCCTCGGCGGCCTCACCCCCCTGCAGCTAGATCGACACTGTAGATACCTGCAGCTAGATCGAGACTGCAGATAACCCTTCAACCGCGGAGCGATTCGTCCGTCGAACGTCCTATGGAGGGAAACGGCGGCTCGTGGCACGGCGTGGAGCTCCGTCATCTGGCCGCGCTCGAGGCGATCGCCAACGAAGGGTCCTTCAGCGGCGCCGGTGCGCGCATGGGCTACAGCCAATCCGCGATCAGCGGACAGATAGCGACCCTCGAGCGGCTCGTGGGGGCGCGGCTCGTCACGCGGCTGCGTGGATCGCGCAAGGTCGCGATCACTCCGGAAGGGCAACTGCTGCTCGACCACGCGAAGGCGATCAACGCGCGTCTGAGCGCCGCTCGTGCAGATCTCAACAGTGCGCGCGACGACGGAACCGCCGTCTTGCGCATCGGCACGTTCCAGAGCGTCTCGCAGACGCTCTTGCCCGGCCTCTTTCGGCGGTTGGTGCAGGAGCCGTCCCCGGTCGAGGCCTCGCTGAGAGAGGACGCCGACATCGAGCATCTGGTCGATCTGCTCGCTGCCGGCGAGCTCGATGTCGCATTCGTGTTGTTGCCGATCGCACGGCCGGAGCTCGAGACGATCGAAGTGCTCCGTGATCCCTGGACGATCGTGGTGCGCCAGGACCATCCCCTCGCGTGTCTGCGGCGGCCGGCCACTGCCCGTGACCTCTCCCACGTCCCGCTCGTCACCTACGAGCGGTGCCGCTCGCAAAGCTTCATCGAAGGCTCACTGGCGGCGGCGGGCGCACAGCTCCGGATCGTCAGCCGGCTCGCGGACTATCGCTCCGTGCTCACGCTCGCGGCTGCGGGCCTCGGCTGCGGCCTCGTCCCACGTCTGGCCGTCGAGGCCGACCTCGAGGCGTGCGCCAAGGGCCGGCTGCGCATGCTGACCCTGGAGGATCAGCCGCCGAGGTTGATCGGCCTCGCCTGGAATCGTGACCGCCGGCCGAGCGACGTCGTCGACCGCTTCATCGGCTTTGCGGTCGATGCCGGAGATCGCGGTCCCGTCCCGACTTGAGCGGCCCGCATATCGCGGCCCGCATATCTCTGCGCGACAGAGGACAAATCGCAAGACTCGATAGGTTCAGACTTTTCGACGCGGCGGCCGTCTTCGCTCCTTGCTCATGTCTTCATCAGCCATGCGGAAGGAGTATTGATGCGCAAGAAGCAGATGCTCTCCCTGTTCATGCTTGTTCTGGGAGTTGCGTTGCTCGTTGCCGCCACGACCGTGGGGGCCGCCACCTCGGCGCCCCAGCGGACGGGCCAGGCGGGCGTCAACAAGGGCGGCACATTGCGGGTTAACGAGAACAACTCGGACTTCGACTTCGTCGATCCGCAGCTCGCCTACCGCACCGACGACTGGTCGATGCTCTTCACGACCGCGATGCAGCTCGTGAGCTTCCCGGAGAAGTCGGGTGCCGCAGGCAGCCAGTTGTATCCGCAGGCCGCGACGGCCTTCCCGACCGTTTCGAAGGACGGGAAGACCTATACGTTCACCATCCGTTCAGGCCTGAAGTTCAGTGACGGCACGCCGGTGACTGCTGCGGCGTACCAGCGGGCGTGGGAGCGGATCCTGAGCCCGAAGATGGGCTCGCCGCTCGGCGTCAACCTGAACCTCGAGAACACGATCGCAGGCGGCACCGCGTTCCTCGCCGGCAAGACCCAGCACATCTCGGGCATCACGGCGAAGGGCCAGAAGCTGACGTTCCATCTGACGCAGCCGAACGCGACCTTCGTCTCGATCCTCTCGATGCAGTGGTTCACGGCGGTCAAGCCGAACATGCCGTACTCGGCGGACGGGCTCAACACCTATCCGGCCGCAGGCCCGTACTACATCTCGAGCCGCGATCCCGGCCGCAGCACGGTCCTCAAGCGCAACCCGTACTACAAGGGTGACCGCCCGGCCAACCCGGACCAGATCGTCTTCACGCCGAACGTGAACGTCGATCAGTCGCTGCTGCAGGTCAAGGCCGGCCAGGCCGACATCGATCTGATCGGTGTTCCGCCGACCGCGACCGCAGACCTGGGAAAGCAGTACGGGGTCAACAAGGGCCGCTTCTTCGTCGGCGCGACGTCGTGCGTCAACTACATGGGCATGAACACCGCCCGTGCGCCGTTCGACAACGTCAGCCTACGGAAGGCCGTCAACTGGGCGATCGACCGTCCGGCCCAGGTTCGCCTGCTCGGCGCATATGCCGGTAAGCGGACCGACCAGATCCTGGTCCCCGGCATCCCCGGCTACCACGCCTACAACGTGTATGCGCTCAAGGGCGCCGACATCACGAAGGCCAAACAGGTCGGTGGCTCCGCGATCGCCTCTGCCCCGACGCTCAACGTCGTGCACACCACGAGCTCCTACTCGACGAACCGCGCTCAGGTCGCCGAGTACAACCTCAAGCAGGTCGGGTTCAAGATCAACGACGTCCCGACCCCGGCGACCACCTACTACCAGGTGATCCAGACCAAGGGGACGAACTACAACTTCGTCACCAACGGCGGCTGGTGCGCCGACTACTTCGACCCGTACGACTACTTCAACGTGCTGTTCGACGGCCGGAAGATCCAGGCGTCGAACAACAACGACTACACGTACTTCAACAACGCGTCCTACGACGCGAAGCTCGATCACGCCGCATCGCTCTCCGGTGCACCTCGCGCCGCGGCGTATGCCAAGCTCGACCAGGAACTGATGGTCAAGTACGCACCGGTGGTGCCGTACCTGATCCCGACCAACAGCTACTTCGTCAGCTCGCGGACGAAGAACTGGATCTACAGCTCGTACTTCGGCACGCCGTACCTGAACGCATTGGCGGTCGGTTAGCCGAACAGGATGTTTGGAGGGGCGCCCGTGGGCGCCCCTCCAGACGTGCCCCGGTCACGGGTCAGGTGAGCTCGAGGTAGTAGTAGACGTTCGCGGTGATCGACCCGTCGGGCAGGGTCGAATAGGCGGGCACCACCCCGAGGCGCGTCCAGCCGAGCCGCTGGTACACATGGTCGGCGTTCGATCCCTCGTGCGTCATCAACCAGAGCAGCCTCAGATCGAGCCGGCGCGCCTCCCCGATCGCGGCTTCCATCAACATTCGGCCGACGCCGCGACCGCGGCCGTCGGATTTGACGACCAGCCGCTGGATCTCGGCCCGTTGCCGTCCGTTCTCTGCCTCGGCGCGGGCAAGGTGCACCGCGCCGACCAGCTCGTTGCCCTCGAGGGCCCCGAGCAGGATGCGCTCGCCGGGCGCCAACCGCTCGGCGGTCTGCCGGTACGCATGCTCGGCGCGTTCTCGCGTCAGCCCGGGAGCGAGCCCGAGCGCCATGTTCGACGCGTGCGCGTCGAGCAGCAGCTGCGCGAGATCGTCGAGATGCGCCTCGACCGCATCCGCGTCCAGCTCGACGATCCTCACGTGGTCGAGGTGGAGGTCGACGTCGGCGTCGCAGCCGCAGCCGCCCGATCGCCCCGCGTCAGCCGCCAGGACAGGAGACCGGCCCCGAACAGGAGCACCTCGACCAACGTGATCGCGAGCCTGTTCAAGAGCGTCACACCGAGCGCGGGACCGGAGGTCGTGACCGCGAGCAGCAAGCCGTACATCGATGCCTCCCGCGCGCCGATCCCCGACGGAGCGAAGACCGCGAGCACCGAGACGATCGCCCCGACGGCCGAGACTCCGCCGAGAAAGGGAATCGTCGACAGCCCGACGTCGGTGCCGAGGCTCCGCAGCATGAAGTAGACCGCGGCGCCGGCGATCAGCCACGTGCCGCAGTAGAAGATGAGCAGCGTGATCGTCTGCGAGAACGGCACGGGCTCGATCGTCTCCGCGCCGAACGGCCGCAGCAGCTTCTGGGCCAGGGGGCGGAACACTCGTGGATGCAGAGCCAGCGCGAGGAGCAGCGCGAACCCGATCAGCGGGAGCAGCGGCGCGTCGACGCCACTCACCCACGCCAGGCTCACGACGAAGACGATGACGCCTGAGATCGCCGACAGCCCGGCTTCGACGAGGATCGAGGCGAGCACGGCCGGCGTGTCGGTCACGCCCGCCGATTTTCGGAGCGCGATCGTTCGGGCGGCAGGCGTCCAGACCGCGCCCGGGATGTACTTCGCGAGCATGGAGATCATCTCCGACTGCAGCGCGATCCGATACGGAATGCGGATGTCCCACGCTTCGAGGATGCGCATCCAGCCGAGGATGAAGACGAGGTAGTAGGCCGCCACCGTCGCGAAACCGAGGGCGAGGAAGCCCGGACGTGCGTGCTCGAGCAGCGGGCCTGCTTTCGACCACTGGCCGCGGACCGCCCAGACGCAAAACGCGACCGTCCCGGTGACGAGCGCCAGTTGGAGCGCCTGCACCAGGCGCGGATGAGCCCGTAGGTAGGCAATAGCCCTCCGCCCGCTGTCGACGATCGCCGCCACAGCTACGAAGTCTGCCGGTCGGGAGGCGCTTCAGGTCGAGAGGCGCACGCCGACCCAGACCCCTGCGATCCCGCCCAGTGCTCCGAAGAGCAGAGACGTGATCGAGAAGCTCGAGGCGCCCCAGAGCACTGGGAGATACCCGCCGATGGTCGAGCCCACGATGATGCTGAGGCCGATCACGGAACGCATGAGGACTACATCGGCAGCGGGGAGCGTCCGCCCGAGTCCCGAAAACGGGGGAGGCCTTCGGACACGGATCGCGTGCGCGGGCTAACGTCACCGCATGCCACGCGTGCGTTTTGCCCCGAGCCCGACCGGGACGTTGCACGTCGGCAACGCCATGAGCGCCGTCGCGAACAGGCGGTTCGGCGAGTGGATGCTGCTTCGCATCGACGACACGGACGCTGCCCGCAACCTGCCTGGGGGTGAGGATGCGATCCTCGAGGATCTGCGCTGGCTCGGAATCGAATGGGACGACGGGCCGGTCCGGCAAAGCGACCGCGCGGAGCGCCATCTGGAGGCGGCTCGAGCGGCAGGGCTCCCTCAGCGATTCGACGGTGTGATGCTGTGGCGCGACGAGGGCACGCCGACATTCCACCTGGCGAGCGTCGTCGACGACATCGACTACGAGATCACGCATGTGATCCGCGGGTCGGATCACCGGGCGAACGAGGAGCTGCACGGCGCCTTGCACAAGGCGCTCGGTTCGCAGCCGCCCGAGGTGATCCATCACGGGCTCCTGGTCGGTGCCGATGGAAAGAAGCTGTCCAAACGTGCCGAAGGGACGACGATCGCGTCGCTTCGCGACGCCGGCTATCCGGCCGAGGCGGTCCGCGCGTACTTCGAGGAGCTCGGCCTCCCGAGGCACGACGTGCACCTCGACCTCGATCGCATTCGCTCCCTGTCGGTCGACGTTCTCGCAGCGCTCGACGACGAGGCGCTGGCCGAACGGGTCGGTGTGGCCGTCGAGGCGGCGCCGCTTCTCCGCGGCGCGCACGACCTCGTCGAGGCGCGAGCGCTCGCCCGTGCAGTTCTCGATCCCCCGGGCAACCGCGCCGTCACAAAGCCCGGAGACGCTGGAGCGGTTCGTGGAGCTTCGCTCTCCGCTTCCCGAGGCGCTCAGCAAGGACGAGGCGAAGAGCGTCGTGCGCGAGCTGAAGGCGGTCGGCGGGAACCTGCGGGCGCTCAGGGTCGCGCTGACCGGCGAGGAGCGCGGGCCCGAGCTCTGGGCGGTGCTACGCGCTCTGCCGCGCGACGAGGCGCTGCGCCGCGCACTGGCCTGAGCCGCGCACTACCCTGGGCAGCGTGCGTCTCTACGACACGTACACCCGCTCGCTGGTCGAACTGCCGGCAGTCCCCGGGCCGATCCGGATGTATGTCTGCGGGCCGACCGTCTACGCGCGAGCTCACATCGGGAACGCCCGTCCGTTCGTCGTCGGGATGTGGCTCCGATCCTGGCTTCGTGCAACGGGCTACGACGTGCAGTTCGTGCACAACATCACGGACATCAACGACAAGATCTACGACGCAGCGCCGGGCGCGAGTGCGGAGCTCGCCGCGCGTGCAACGGAGTGGTACCTCGAGGATACGGCCGACCTGGGTCTCGGCATGCCCGACCGGCTTCCGAAGGCGACCGAGTGCGTGCCGCAGATCATCCACTTCATCGAGGAGCTGATCGAGTCCGGCCACGCGTACGCAGCCGGCGGCGACGTCTATTTCCGGGTCGCGAGCTTCGCCGACTACGGCCGGCTCTCCGGCCAGAAGCCCGATCAGGTCGAGCAGGGCGAGGAGCCGAGCGCGCTCAAGGAGGATCCGCGCGACTTCGCCCTCTGGAAGGCCAACAAGCCGGAGACCGAGGACACCTGGTGGGAGTCGCCGTGGGGCCGGGGCAGGCCCGGCTGGCACATCGAGTGCTCGGCGATGGCAGAGGACATCTTCGGGCCCGCATTCGAGATCCACGGCGGTGGGCTCGACCTCGTCTTCCCGCACCATGAGAACGAGGTCGCCCAGTCGCGCGCCCTCGGGCATCCGTTCGCGCAGATCTGGGCTCACAACGGGATGCTCCGCTTCACCGGCGAGAAGATGTCGAAGTCGGTTGGTAACGTCGCGACGATCCGCGAGACACTCGACGAATGGGGGCGGGAGGCAGTGCTCGTCTTCTTCCTCACCGCCTCCTGGCGCAAGCCGATCGACTTCTCGCCGGAGACGATGGCGCAGGCGGTCGCTCGTCGAGACACCCTTCGAAACGCCTTCACGCTGGCGGCCGCCGACCACGACGAGTCCGGCTGGGCCTCGTTCGCGGCCCGGCTGGACGACGACTTCGACACACCCGCCGCGCTCGCGGTCCTGCACGAATGGGCGTCCACGGGGCAGCTGGAGCTCCTGCGGCGCGGCCTCCGGGTCTTCGGGCTCGAATCGCTCTCAGAGCGCGACGAGGCTCCGGCCGGGGTGGTCGACCTGGCGGAGCGCCGGGTGGCAGCGCGGGCCGAACGCGACTTCGAGACCGCCGACCGGCTGCGGGACGAGCTTGCGGCGCTCGGCTGGCAGATGCGCGACGAAACCGACGGCGGCTACAGGCTGGTGCTTCTCCCTGGCGGCTCCGTCGAGCCTCCGCCGCGTTCGTGACTCCTGACCTCGTCTACGGCCGCCAGGCCGTCCGGGAAGCGCTGCGCGGGCGCCGTCAGGTGCTCGAGGTCTGGGCGACCGAGCGGGCGCTCAAGGCCGAGCCCTGGCTCGCCGAGGCCCGCCCCAAGCTGAAGGCGGACCGGGACCTCTCCGAGCGGGCGGACACCCGGGACCACCAGGGCGTGCTCGCGCTCGTGGAGCCGTACCGGTATGCCGACGCGTATGAGCTCGCCGCGGCCGAGCGGCCGCTGCTCGCGGTCCTCGACCGCGTGACCGACCCGCGCAACCTCGGCGCCGTCTGCCGGAGCGCCGAGGGCGCCGGGGCGACGGGCGTGGTGGTGCCGGCTCACGGCTCGGCGGTCGTCACGGCGGCCGTTGCGCGCTCATCGGCCGGCGCGATCGAGCACCTCCCCATCGCCGTCGTGACGAATCTCGCGCGGTATCTCGAAGAGGTGAAGGGCGCCGACCTCTGGATCTACGGCGCCGCCGGCGACGACGGGACGACCCCGATGTGGGACACCGATCTCTCGGGTGGGGTCGCCCTCGTCTTCGGCGCCGAGGGCAAGGGTCTGCGCCCGCTCGTGCGGCGCACCTGCGACGCACTCGTCGCGATCCCGCTCGCCGGTGCGGTCGAGTCGCTCAACGTCTCGGTGGCGGCGGCCCTTCTGTTGTACGAAGCTCGCCGCCAGCGTGGCTGAGCTCTATCTCTTCGACGGCTACAACCTGCTCCACGCCGGGCCGTTCGCGGAGGTGCGCGAACTGGTCGACGCCCTCGCGAGCTACGTCGCCGTGCGCGGCGCGCACGGTGTCGTCGTCTTCGACGGGGTGGGAGAGGACACCACGCGCGGACCGCTCGAGGTTCGGTTCGCGGCACATGCCGACACGCTGCTCGAGCGGCTTGCGGCCGAGCACCGGGACGGGGCGCGGGTCATGCTCGTGACGAGCGACGCGACGGTCGCCGCCGCGGCCGGCGCCGGCGTCGCGAAGCTCTCGTCCCAGACCTTCTTCAGGGATTTCCGGCCCGCCGAGCACCGCGACGAGCGGCCGGAGGGCTTGGCCGGGAAGCTCGATCCCGAGACGCGCGCACGTCTGGAACGCCTCCGCCGGGGCGAGTAACCGGGTCCGCTTGCAATTGGGGCTTGTGCTCTTTGCAGGTCCTTGCTAGATTCACCTCAACCTCAGGGTGAGACTTCGGCGGTGCGTAGTGGAAGGCTCACCAAAAAACATCCCAGATACCGGGGGTATTTGTCGTGGCCGTCCGCACCGCTGTCGCTCACAAGTCACCGCAGAAGGCTCAACGAGAACTTGAGGATCTGCAGCTCGTTCTGAAGGCGCGCAACGGCTCGACCGTTGCGATGGATCAGCTGATGCGGCGCTACACCTCGTTCGTCCGCCTGAAGGCGAGCTCGTACTTCCTCGCCGGCGGGGACTCGGAGGACCTGATCCAGGAGGGGCTCGTCGGCCTCTACAAGGCGGTGCGCGACTTTCGTCCCGACAAGGAGACCTCGTTCCGCTCGTTCGCGGAGCTCTGTGTGACGCGCCAGATCATCACGGCGATCAAGACCGCGACCCGGTTCAAGCACGCGCCCCTCAACACGTACGTCTCGTTCAGCCATACGCCTGCCGGTCAGGAGGGCGACGACTGCACGCTCGGCGATGCGCTGCCCGGCCCGAACGTGAACGACCCGTCCGTGTGCGTGATCTCAACCGAGGAGCTGCAGTCGCTCGTCGGCTGCCTGTCGACGACACTCTCCCCGCTCGAATCCGATGCGCTTCGCCTTTACCTCGAGGGGGCGTCGTACGAGCAGATGGCAGAAGGGCTCGGCTGCGACACGAAGACGATTGACAACGCCCTGCAGCGAGTGAAGCGCAAGATCCTCATGCACCAAGAGGGTCGCCAGGTCCTGCAGTAACACCGCGTACCATGTCGGCTGCGCCGGAGTAGCTCAGCTGGCAGAGCACCTCTCTTGTAAAGAGGATGCCGTGGGTTCGAGTCCCACCTCCGGCTCTCCTGTCATTCCGACACGTTCAGAACGCTGTAGGCGGCGACCGGACGTGCGAAGCCCTTCAGCGTGAACTCGCCGGCCGACTCGGCCTCTACCCGGCCCTCGATCTCCGCGTAGAGCCGCTGGGCGACGAGGATCTGCCCGCCGGTCGCCTCGTCGGCCAGGCGTGAGGCCAGGTTGGTCACCGAGCCGATCGCAGCGTAGTCGGACCGCCCCTCGAAGCCGACCTCCCCGCAGGTCGCGAAGCCGAGCGCCATGCCGACGCCGAGCTCGAGCTCGTAGCCGCGCTTGCGCCAGATCGGCGTCAAATCGGCCATCTCCGCCCTCAGGGCGCAGGCGAGGCGGACCGCCTTCAGCGGTGCGTCGGGGATCTCGATCGGATCGTTGAAGAAGAGCTGGACGCCGTCGCCTTCGAGGAAGCCGACCGTTGCGTCGAACTGCTTCACGAGCCGGCCGACGACGTCGTGGAACTCGCGCAGCACGCGCATCAGCTCCTCCGGCTCGACGGCATCGACGAACGTCGTCCACCCGCGGAGGTCGGCGAAGCACATGGCAACCTGCCTGCGGTGACTCTCGAGGATCGTCTCGTCGCCGGAAGAGACGATGGCATCGGCGAGCTGGGGCGAGAGGAACCGCCGCAATCCTCGGAGGCGTTCGAGCTCAGCGACCTGCGCCTGGACACGGTCTTCGAGGGTGCGGTTCAGCTCGGCCAGCTCCGCGGCCTGCGCCTTGATCGTGTCGTGGTAGCGCTTGATGCGCAGCAGCGATCGCACCCGCGTCAGGAGCTCGGCGTGGTTGAACGGCTTCGGAATGAAGTCGTCGGCGCCCGCCTGGATCGCCCTCGTCTTCTCCTGGCCGATGCTCGACGTCACCATGATCACCGGCAGCACCGCGGTCTCCTCACCCGCGCGGAGCCGGGCACAGACCGCATAGCCGTCGAGGCCCGGCATCATCACGTCGAGCAGGATCAGGTCGGGCCGGTCCGTTGCCACCAGCTCGAGTGCGGCGATGCCGTCACCCGCGGTGAGCACGTCGTACCCGTGCGGCGTGAGCACGGCCTCGAGCAGGCGGACGTTCTCCGGCACGTCGTCGACGACGAGGATCCTGGCCGGCCGCTCGGTCACGAGGGGAGGCGCTCCCCGATCGTGCGGAGGAAGTCGGTGACGTCGATCGGTTTCGAGATATAGCCGTCGAAACCGGCCGACAGGAACCGCTCGCGGTCGCCCTGCATCGCCTGGGCTGTCAGAGCGAGAACGGGGATCGACGCGGTGCGCGGGTCTGCTCGCAGCAGCGCGAGCGCTTCGACGCCGTCGATGCCGGGAAGCTGTACGTCCATCAGCACGAGCGCAGGCCTGTGCGAGACGGCGAGCTCGACCGCGTGCTCGCCGGTGCTCGCCTCGAGCGTGGCGTACCCGGTCGCCTTCAGGACATCGCGAAAGAGCTTCATGTTCTTCTCGTTGTCCTCGACGACGAGGATCGGGCGGCTCATGGTCAAGCCTCCGAGAGCGGCATCGTGAACACGAACCGGCTGCCGGGACCGGCCTCACTCTCGACCCAGATCCGTCCGCCGTGCAGCTCGACGAGGCGCTTCGAGAGCGCGAGGCCGAGTCCGGTGCCCTCGCGCTGGCCCACGCCGACGTCGGTCTGCTGGAACTCCTCGAAGATCCGCTCCCGGTCGCCCGGCGCGATGCCCGGGCCGGTGTCGGCCACCGTCACGTTCACCTCGCCATCGACACGCGCAGTCGAGACGGCGACGCTGCCACCTGCGGGTGTGAACTTGACCGCGTTCGAGAGGAGGTTGAACACGACCTGGCGCAGGCGCCGCTCGTCACCGCGGACGAGATCGACATCCGGGGCCAGCTCGAGCGCGAGCCGGACGCCGTTCCTGGTTGCGCGCTCGCGCACCATGACCACACCGCGCTCGAGCGCCTCACGCAGGGAGAAGTCAGCGATCTCGAGCTCGACCTGCCCGGCTTCGACCTTCGAGAGATCGAGCACATCGTTGATCAGGGACAGGAGGTGGTTTCCCGACGAAAGGATGTCGTCGAGGTACTCCGCCTGCTTGTCGTTCACCGGGCCGAAGAGCTGCTGTCGCAGCACCTGCGAGAAGCCGATGATCGCGTTCAGCGGTGTGCGCAGTTCGTGCGACATGTTGGCGAGGAACTCGCTCTTGTGCTTGCTCGCGGTCTCCAGCTCGCCGTACAGCCGCCGCAGTTCGTCGTTCATCCGGTTCACGTTGCTGGCGAGCGAGCCGAGCTCGTCCCGGTTGGGCACATCGAGCCGGCCCGAGAAGTCACCGGCCGCGATCTGTGAGAGCCGCGCCTCGGTGCGCTGGATCGGGTCGATCAGTGACCACGAGAGAACGAGCCCGAGCGCGAGCGCCAGCGCGACGCTCGCAGCGCTCACGGCGACCAGGAGATCCCGTGAGGACGTGTATGCGCTGCGATTCGTCCTGACGAGCGCTTGCGTCTCGGCGCTCGTGCGGAAGGCGAGATTCGTCGCCGACACCCACAGGTCGTCGCCCGTCGTGCGTGCCGTGCGCACGTACGGCTGTGCGGCCCTGTGTCCCGCGACGCTCTTGCCGTCGAGCATGAGGATCCGGTCGACCGCGCGGAGAATGGCCCGGTAGTCGCGGTGGATCCGGCGCAGGACGCGCTCCTCCGCGGGCGGAGGGACGAATCCGAAGAGCTTCTCGTTCCCCGCGACTTCGATCTGCGAGAGCAGATTGGCCACCTCGCGGTCCGCGAGCAGCCACTGTTGCCCACCCTGCAGCGCCTTCCCGCCGGTGTAGGGCGTCAACGTCGGCGTCCCGGCCTGGAGCACGGTGAGCGTCTCCTGCACGTCGAGGGCGGTCGCGGCGAGCGTCTGGTACTGGGACGAGCGCAGTTGCAGGGCGCCGAGCCGTTCGACGCGTGCGTTCGACTGTCCGAGCACCTGCAGGCCGAGGACGCTCACGAGCACGAGCAGCGCGGCGATTGCGAAGAACGCGATCAGCAGCTTGGTTCGGACCTTCGCCGGTGTGCGTGCGACGACGCCCGCGAACCGGCCCTTCATCCTGCCGAGCGCCGCCCACCTTCGCAGGGTGGACGGCGCTGCGACCACGTCGGGCTGCGCAGCCACGACGAGACTACGGGCTCAACGTTGCGGTCGACCCGGCCGAGTTGGTGATCAACCACTGCCCGTTGATTTTCTGCAGGTGTGGGTGACGCCGGCCGCCGCGACGACCATTCCGGTCTTCGGATCGATGTAGTGGCATTCGAAGTACATCGTCGCCTTGTCGCCGTTCAGGGCGACCTTGATCTTGTACGACGGGGTGTCCGACTCCCAGTGGTGGGCCGGCATGAACGCTTTGTTCTCGGTCAGGAACCAGTGCCGGATCTGCGTCTTGCCGGTGAGCGTCTGCTGATCGATGTTGAAGACCGCGCCCGGCGCCCAGATCGACATCATGAGATTGATGTCGTGGTGCGACGTCGCGCGGTGGAACTTCACTTCGATCTGGTCGATCTGGTACAGATCGGCGTCCCGCTGAGTCGCCGAATCCGCCGTCGACGCCGTCGCGGAGCCTCCGCCGCCGGTTTGGAGCGCCACCGCGAGCGCTGCGAGTGCAGCCAGGTACACGAGCTTCCTCATCCCGTTCGCCTCCTTCGATCGCCGGATTGGCTCGATCGTGTCAGGCGTGGGGAGGGCCGTCCAGCGTGCTTCCCTCCCGTACGTCAGGGGTGCCAGCCTCCCGCGTCGCCGGCGAAGCCGCGTACCTGTCGCGGGAAGGCGACTGCGTCGAACGGCTTCTCGATGTAGCCGGCGAAGCCCGCCTCGAGGAGCGCCGCGCGCGCGCCGCTCAGCGCGGTCACGGCCACGACCGGGATCGGGGCGGTGGCGGGCTCGGCCTTCAGGCGCCGCACTGCCTCCTCGCCGTCCAGATCGGGCAGTCGGAGGTCCATCAGGATCACGTCCGGAAGCCGAGAGCGGGCCAGCTCGATCGCCTCCTCGCCGCTCGTTGCCTCCAACGTGTCGAGCCCGGATGCCCGGAGCACATCTCGCGCGAGCTTCCGGTTCAGCTCGTTGTCGTCGACGATCAGGATGAGCGGCTGCGTCATCGGCCGAGGCGACCTAAGCTTGCTCGATGCCGCCGCTCCGCGTCGTGCTCGCCGAAGATCACTACCTCGTGCGCGAGGGCACCCGGCGACTGCTCGAGACGAGCTCCGACGTCGAGGTGCTCGCAGCCTGCGGCGATCTCGACTCGCTGCTCGCCGCCGTCGACTCCGAGTTGCCCGACGTCGTCGTCACCGACATCCGGATGCCGCCGACCGGCACCGATGAGGGCATCCGCGCGGCCGAGCAACTGCGCGAGTCGCAGCCGAAGATCGGAGTCGTCGTTCTCAGCCAGTACGCCGAGCCCCGCTACGCCCTGGCGCTGCTCGAGCGCGGGACGGCGGGCCGGGCGTACCTGCTGAAGGAGCGCGTGGCCGACGTCGAGCAGCTCGTGGCCGCGATCCGTGCGGTCGCCGACGGCGGCTCGGTGGTGGATCCGAAGGTCGTCGAGGCACTCGTCGCGGAGAACGCGCGCGCCGAGAAGTCGCCGCTCCACGACCTGACGCCGCGCGAGCTGGACGTGCTGCGCGAGATGGCCTCCGGCAAGAACAACGCCGCGATCGCCGCAACGCTCTTCCTGACGGAGCGCTCGGTGGAGAAGGTGATTCACTCGATCTTCCTCAAGCTGGGGCTGGGCTGGGAGACCGCGGTCCACAAGCGGGTGAAAGCGGTCATCCTGTACCTCGCCGAGGGCGGCTCATGAGGTGAAGGGCAGACGCCCTGCGACGCGGTCCGGAGCGGCCTCGAAGGAACCGCCCAGCGCCTCCACGCGTGCGGCGAGCGGGTCGAGCGAGCCGGCACCGACGCGGGCGCCGGCCAGCGAGATCGCGAATTCGACGACACCGTCCCGGGCGTGGACTGTGATCGCCGCCCGGGCGGTCTCGCCGTGGGCGGCCGCGAGCGTCGCGACGCAGCAGCGGTAGACCGTCATCGCCACCTCCGGCGGCATCGTCGCTTCGACGTCGCCGTCAACCCGAGTCGGGATCGGCGCGACCGCGGCGCTCGCGCGCAGCGCCGCGATCAGCCCCTGTGTGTCGAGGAGCGACGGATGGATGCGCCGGGCCAACTCGCGGAGCCCGTCGAGCGCCTCCGCAACCACGGTCCGAACGTCGTCGAGCAGCGCGGCGGCTCCCTGCGGATCTGTTTCGACGAGGCCGCGTGCGACCTGGAGGTTGACAGCGACGGCGACGAGCTGCTGTTGGACGCCGTCGTGCATCTGACGCTCGATCGCACGGCGCTCTTCGTCGTCGGCGAGCAGAAAGCTGCGCATGGTCTCCATGAAGCGGTTGTCCGTCATCCGGCCGGCGCCGTCAAGGGGGCCAGCACAGTGGAGAAGGGACAGGGCGGCCCCCCAATGGTTCGCCAGGCGCCACCCTGGGCCGCGAGAGCTGCCGGGCCTAGCGTCGGTCGCAGCTCAATCTCGCCTGGACGAGTGGGCGGATGAGATCGATCGGAGGTATCTGATGAAGAAGTTGATCATTGTGCTGGTCGTGGTCTCGGCCGCCGTGTGGGCGGCGGTCGCGTTTGCCACACCGAGCAAGGGCCAGACGTCCACGATCCTGTCGCTCGGGGCTCTGCAGGGCGACGTGGCCTACAACACCGGCCTCGCCGGGGACGCGAGCGGCGTCACCTGGAACGGCAGGAAGTACTCGGCCGACCAGTTGCCGGAGTTCCTCAAGGGGCTTCGGGCGGCCGGCGTCACGAGTCTCGGCGACTGGCTCGACCTGCATCCGGCTGTGGCCGCGAAGTTCGGGATGATGCCGGTGGGGCTGCTGCACTCGCCGGAGGTCGTGACTCAACAGGCCACGTTCGCGCCTGGTGGGTCCTCGGGCTGGCACACCCACCCCGGGTACGTGACCGGGACGGTGGTCTCGGGCCAGGTCGTTCGTTTCGCGCCCGACTGCTCGTCGCAGACGTTCAGCGCCGGCCAGACGTTCTACGAGACCGCTGCGCAGGCGTTCACCGTCAAGAACGAGGGCAGCGTGAACGCGGTCGTCATGGTCACGCTGGTCGTGCCCGGAGGCACGCCGAAGACGGGGCTCAGGATCGAGGCTGCGCAGCCGTCGAGCTGCACGCAATGAACCGATCAGCGGGGACGGGGAAGTTCCGCTGGACGACCGCGGTCGCACTTGCGGCCGCGGTCGTCGCCGCGACCGGCTCGACCGCGGCCCGGGCTGACGGCGATCCAGCCAGCGACCTCCTCCTGCTCCGCAACGTGTTCCTGCCGTACGAGGCACCGTCCCCGTCCGTCGCCGCGGCCCTCGAGCAGTCGGCGAACATCGTTTACCTGCACGGGGATCGCATCAAGGTGGCGGTCATCTACTCCCGGAACGACCTCGGCGCGATCCCCTCACTCTTCGGGCAACCGGCCCAGTACGCGCAGTTCCTCGGCATCGAGCTCGGGCTCTGGTACGCCGGCCCGGTGCTCGTCGTCATGCCGAGCGGCGTCGGCATCTACGACGGCGGACGGCCGACGTCAGCGGAGCAGCAGGCGCTTCGCTCGCTCTCCGTCGCGGCCGGCACGCCGGACGATCTCGTGCGCAGCGCGTCGGCGGCTGTGCAGCGTCTGACCGCCGCGGGCGCCCTCGGCTCTCCCGACGTGAAGGCGCCGCTCGTGACGGCCTACCCGGCAACCGCGATCCGCGGGAACAGTGCGAGGCTTCACTTCGACGTCTTCGACGACAGCGGCCGCGCCGGCACGGTCGTTCGTGTGTACGAGAACGGCGCGCTGGTGGCGACGCGAACCTCTCCATCCGTGTTCCAGATCGGGACCCGTCACGCTCAGGTTCGGTGGCCCGTGCCGTTGAAGCTCCGCAGCCGGCAGCTCCGCTTCTGCGTCGTCGCTACCGATCCGGCGGGCAATCGCAGCAAGCCCGCGTGCGCACGGTTTCTCCGCGTCAGCTGACCGAAGCGGCCCGGGCGAGCGCGGTGGCGAGGTCGGCCCAGATGTCCTCTACCTCCTCGAGGCCGACCGACAGGCGGAGCAGTCCGCGCGGAATTCGGTCGCCCTCCCACCGCCAGCGGCTCTCCATCGACGATCTGACCCCGCCGAGCGAGGTCTGGTTCGCGATCAGCGTGGTCGCAGACTCGATCTCGCGCGCATCGTCGTCCGCCACGTCGAAGACGACGAGACCGCCGAAGCCGGGGTAGCGGACGCGGAGCACTGCCGGGTGGGCCTCCAGCCGTGCTGCCAGGACGCGCGCGGTCTCCGTCTGGCGCCGCACGCGCAACTCGAGCGTCTCGAGCCCGTAGAGCAGAGCGGCAGCGGCATCGGGCGAGGCCGCGAGGCCGAGGCGCAGCCGGGCGTCGTAGAGGGCTTTCGTCCGCGCGGGCACTCGCGTCACGGTGGCCCCGAGCATGGCGTTGCTATGGCCTGTCAGGTACTTCGTGGCCGAGTGCAGTGCCACATCGGCGCCGTGGTCGAGTGCGTGCAGGAAGACCGGCGTCGCGACGGTCGCGTCGCAGACCACGAACGCCGGATGCGCGCGAACCGCCTCCCAGTCGGGCACCGTGAGCAGAGGGTTCGCCGGCGTCTCGACCCACAGCACGTCGGCACCTGCGGGCGGCGGGCCCGTCTGGTCGAATTCGACGACGTTCAATCCCCATGGTGCGAACTGGGCCATGGTCACACCCGTGCCGAAGTAGGAGCCTGCGGCGAGCGCAACCGTCATGCCCGGACGGCAGAACGCGAGCACGCACGCCGTCACGGCGGACGTCCCCGATGCATAGAGCAGTGCGTCTCCGCCCTCCAGGCGGCCGAGTGCGCGCTCGGCCGCGGTGCCCGTCGGGTGGGCGTACCGTTGGTAAACGAACTCGCCCGGCTCGCCGTGCTCGTCGTAGGGCCACACAGTGGCGCGGTCGATCGGCTCCATGCGAGGACTCTACGCGCCGTTGCGCTATACGCTGGGCCGATGGCGCAGACGGAGAAGCGCGGGCACGACTCCACCGCGGAGAAGCTGCAGTGGCTCGCCGAGTTACGCGACGAGGCGCGCCATTCCGGGTCGCCGAAGTCGGTCGAGAAGCAGCGCGCCGACGGCAAGCTGCTTGCACGCGAACGCGCTGAACAACTGTGCGATCCAGGTTCGTTCGTCGAGCTCGACCGATTCGTGCGTCACCGCGAGCCGAACTTCGGGATGCTCGAGCGCCGCCCGTACGGCGACGCGGTCGTCACCGGTTACGGCACGATCTTCGGACGCCGCGTGTTCGTTTTCAGCCAGGACTTCACCGTGTTCGGCGGCTCGCTGAGCGAGGTGTTCGCCGAGAAGATCTGCAAGGTGATGGACATGGCGGCCAAGTACGGCTGCCCGCTGATCGGGATCAACGATTCGGGTGGTGCCCGCATCCAGGAGGGCGTCGTCTCGCTGGCCGGCTATGCAGAGATCTTCTGGCGCAACGTCCAGAGCTCGGGCGTGATCCCCCAGATCTCCCTCGTGATGGGCCCCTGCGCCGGCGGCGCGGTCTACTCCCCGGCAATGACCGACTTCGTGCTGATGGTCGAAGGGTCGTCGTACATGTTCATCACCGGGCCCGACGTCGTGAAGACCGTCACCGGAGAAGAGGTGACCTTCGAGGAGCTGGGCGGTGCGGTGACGCACGCGTCGAAATCCGGCGTCGCCCACTTGACCGCCCCCGACGAGGCCTCCGCACTCGAGGACGCGCGCTATCTGCTCAGTTTCCTGCCGCAGTCGAACGCGCACCCTGCGCCTTTCGACGAGCCGACCGATCCGATCGATCGGGAGTCGCCCGAGCTCGACGGCCTCATCCCCGACGAGCCGACCAAGCCATACGACATGAAGCGCGTCATCTCGGCGGTCGTCGACGATGGTGAGTTCCTGGAGATCCAGCCGCTCTATGCCGAGAACATCGTCTGCGGCTTTGCGCGCCTCGGCGGGCAGAGCGTCGGGATCGTCGGGAACCAGCCGAAGGCGCTCGCCGGCGTCCTCGACATCAGCTCCTCGGAGAAGGCGGCGCGCTTCGTCCGCACCTGCGACGCGTTCAACATCCCGCTCGTGACGTTCGTCGACGTGCCGGGCTTCCTGCCCGGGACGGCGCAGGAGTGGGGCGGGATCATCCGCCATGGCGCCAAGCTCCTCTACGCCTATTGCGAGGCGACCGTGCCGAAGCTGACCGTGATCACGCGCAAGGCCTACGGGGGCGCCTACGACGTCATGAGCTCGAAGCACGTCCGTGCGGACTTCAACTTCGCCTGGCCGAGCGCCGAGGTTGCAGTGATGGGGCCTGAAGGCGCCGTCAACATCATCTTCCGGCACGAGCTCGCCGAGGCGGACGACCCGGACGCGCGCCGGGCCGAGTTGATCGCCGAGTACAACGAGCGGTTCGCCAACCCCTATAGCGCGGCCGAGCGCGGTTACGTCGACGAGGTGATCGAGCCGCGCCGCACGCGGACTGTGCTCATCGACGCGCTCCGCACCGCGATCACCAAGCGCGAGCCGCGCCCGCACCGCAAACACGGCAATATCCCGCTGTAGATGACGATGTCGAGTGTTGTGATCCTGGGCGCGGGCTTCGGTGGTCTCGAGCTGGCGACGACGCTGTCCGAGGCAGTGGGCGGTGAGGCGGAGGTCACGCTGATCGACAAGAACGACGCGTTCGTGTTCGGGTACTCGAAGCTCGACGTCATGTTCGGCCGGACCACACTCGACGCGGTCAGTCTTCCGTATGCCGACGTCGCTGAAGCCGGGCGTTCGCTTCCTGCGCGAGACGGTCACCGCGATCGACCCGGAAGCCCGCCGCGTGACGACCGATGCGGGCAGCTACGACGCCGACGTGCTCGTCGTCGCCCTGGGCGCCGACTACGACCTGGACGCCACACCGGGGCTCGCCGAAGCGGGCAACGAGTTCTACTCCGTCGCCGGGGCCGAGCGGCTCGCCGAGCTCCTGCCGGGCTTCACCCGTGGCCGGGCGGTGGTCGGCGTCTGCGGGGCGCCGTTCAAGTGCCCGCCCGCTCCGAGCGAGGCGGCGCTGCTCCTGCACGACTATCTGTCGGCGCGCGGCGTCCGCGACGACTGTGAGATCTCGATCGTGATCCCGTTCGGGACGCCGGTGCCGCCCTCCCCGGACACATCGGCCGCGCTGGTCGCCGCCTTCGCCGAGCGGGGGATCGAGTTCGTGCCCGGCCGCCGCGTCGCCTCGCTCGACGGTGGCGCGCGGCGTGGCCGTGCTCGACGACGGGAGCGAGCTGCCCTTCGACCTGTTTCTCGGCGTCCCGAAGCACCGTGCGCCCGAGGTCGTGATCGCGAGCGGCCTGGCCGAGGACGGCTACGTGCCCGTCAGCTCGCAGACCCTCGAGTCGCGGTTCCCCGGCGTCTACGCGATCGGGGACGTGGCCACGGTCGGCGTTCCGAAGGCGGGTGTCTTCGCCGAGGGTGCCGCACGCGTCGTCGCCGCCTCGTTGATCGCGACTCTCCGCGGGGACGAGCAGCCTGCCGCCTACGGCGGGCAGGGCTCGTGCTACATCGAGTTCGGGGCCGGACGGATCGGCCGTGTGGACGTCGACTTCCTCTCCGGCCCAAAGCCGACGGGGACGTTCCGCGAGCCGTCGATCGCCCTCGTCGAGGAGAAGCGCGACTTCGGCTCCACCCGCCGCGCCCGCTGGTTCGGCCGGTGACCGGGATCGACGTCGAGCTGACGCCCGAGCAGCCCGAACAGGTCGCTGCCGCGATCGCAGCGGCGCTCGCCGAACCGGCGCCCGGCCCGAGCCCGTGGTGGCAGGCCGGCCTCGACGAGTCGCTCGACCCGTAGCGGCTACGGAGTGGCGGCCGGCCGGCCGCGGAGCACCCTGGGTGCCGCGCGCGCGTAGTCGAGCCCGGAGACCCAGGTCAGGACGAGCGCCACGAGCAGTGCCCACCACGACACGCGTGTGCCCCAGACGCCGGCCGCCACGAGGCCGCCGACGCCGGCGGCGATCGCCTGGGCCCACGTCTTCAACTTGCCGAGGTCGCGGGCGGCGATCACAACGCCGCGTTCGATCGCCGCCTGGCGCAGGCCGGTGACCAGGAGCTCGCGCGCCACGATCGCGGCAACCATCCACGCGGGGAAGACGCCCTGGTCGATCAGCACGATCAGGGTCGTCATCACGAGCAGCTTGTCGGCCACGGGGTCGAGCAGCGATCCGAGCGACGATGTGCGTCCGCTTCGCCTCGCGATCCGCCCGTCGAACCAATCGGTTGCCATCGCGGCGATGAACACAGCCGTCGCCCAGTAGTCGTGTCCCTGGAAAGGGATCGCGAACAGTGCCACGACGATCGGCACTGCGATTGCCCGTGCGACGGTCAACTGATCGGCGAAGCTCATCCGTGAGGAGAATACGGAGTGTGTTCGCCAAAGTCCTGGTTGCCAACCGTGGAGAGATCGCTCTGCGCATCTTCAGAACGCTCCGCGACATGCAGATCGCGTCCGTGGCGGTCTATTCCGACGCAGACCGGCTGGCGCCACATGCGCTCTACGCCGACGAGGCACTGGCTCTCGGCGGCAACACGTCGGGCGAGACCTATCTGGTCGCGGAGAAGCTGATCGAGGCCGCTGTGCGCTCGGGCGCCGAGGCGGTGCATCCGGGGTACGGCTTCCTCGCCGAGAACGCTGCGTTCGCTCGTCTGGTCGAGCAGGCAGGGCTCGTGTGGATCGGTCCACCGCCGGCTGCGATCGAGCTGATGGGATCGAAGACCAGTGCGCGCCTCGCGATGCAGGAGGCCGGCGTCCCGATCATTCCCGGCACGACCGATCCCGTCGGATCGGCCGACGAGGTGGCCGCGCTCGGTGAGCAGATCGGGTATCCGCTGATCATCAAGGCCGCGGCGGGCGGCGGCGGCAAGGGGATGAAGATCGTGCGGTCCGCCGGCGAGGCGGCGGAGGCATTCGAGTCCGCCCAGCGCGAGGGCCGGTCGTATTTCGCCGACCCGTCGGTCTACGTCGAGCGGTACCTCGAGGACCCACGGCACGTCGAGGTGCAGGTGCTCGCCGATGCGCACGGCAACGTGATCCATCTCGGCGAACGGGACTGCACTATCCAGCGGCGTCATCAGAAGCTCGTCGAGGAGACGCCTTCGCCCGCTGTGGGGGCAGAGCTCCGGGGTCGGATCGGGAAGATCGCGATCGACGCTGCGCGTGCAGCCGGGTATCGCTCCGCCGGGACGATCGAAGGTCTGCTCGCCCCCGACGGCTCCTACTACTTCATGGAGATGAACACGCGCATCCAGGTGGAGCACACGATCACCGAGGTCGTCGCCGGGGTCGACATCGTGCGCGCCCAGGTGCAGATCGCCGCAGGTGAGCGGCTCGAGTTCACCCAGGACGACATCCGGTTGCAGGGGCACGCGATCGAGTGCCGGATCAACGCCGAGGACGTCGCCAACGGTTTCCTGCCCTCGCCGGGAACGATCACCGTGTATCGCGAGCCGGGCGGCCCCGGAGTGCGCGTCGACTCGGGCGTCACGGAGGGATCGGAGATCTCGCCGCTCTACGATCCGATGATCGCGAAGCTGATCGTGCGTGGAGCCGATCGCGAGGACGCGATCGGACGCATGTTGCGCGCCCTCGGCGAGTTCCAGATCGGCGGGGTGAAGACGCTGATCGGGTTCCACCAGGCGCTGCTCTCACACCCGTGCTTCCGGGCCGGTGAGACCTGTCATGGGATCGTCGAGTCAGAGGCGCTCGCGGCCCGGGCAGAGGAGCTCGCCGGCGAGCCCGCGCGCGGTGTTGTGCCCGTCGGCGGCCGCACGGTGGAGCGGACGGTCTTCGCAGAGGTCGACGGCCGCCGGGTCGAGGTGAAGGTACGTGTGCCGGAACCGCCGTACCGCGAGCTCGCGCGCCGCAGGCGGCAGCGCGCGGCCGCCGGGGGAGCCGGGGGAGCCACCGACCGTGTTGTGAGCCCGATGCAGGGAACCGTCCTGCAGGTGAGAGTGGCAGAGGGCGACCCGGTCGAAGCCGGCCAGGTGATCTGCATCGTCGAGGCGATGAAGATGGAGAACGAGGTGACCGCGCACCGGTCGGGCATCGTCAGCGAGCTGACGATCGAGGCAGGCCAGCCGGTCACGACCGGACAGGCGATCTGCACGATCGAGGCGGCCGCCTAGAGGCTGCGTTGATATGCGCGGAACGTGCGCGTCGCCCACGCGGCCGTGACGGCCGTCAGCGCGAGCAGCAGCAGTAGGTGCCATCCGACCACGCTCCAGTCGGTGTTCGGGAGCACGACCTCGCGCGCGGCCTTCACGCCCCAGTCGACCGGGTTGAAGCTCGCCGTCGACTGCATCCACGCCGGCATCTGGGAGCGCGCGATCATCGTCGTCGAGAGGAAGAGCAGCGGCAGCCCGATGAAGTTCGCCACGGCGATCATCGTCGCCTCGCGGCGGGTCAGGAGGGCGATCGCCTGCGAGATCCCCGCGAACGCACTGTTCACGAGGATCGCCGCGAGGATGATCACGAGCCAGCCGAGCGCGCCCGTGTGGATGCGCACGCCCAGCGCCGTTGCGACGAGGAGGATGATCACCGCCTGGATCGCAGCCGTCAGCGCAGAGCGCACGATCTGCGAGAGAACGAGCGAGAAGCGTGACGCCGGCGTTGCGAGGAACCGCTCGACCACCTTGTGGTCGAGGTCCGCGATCATCGACATGCCGCTCCACGTTGCGCCGAAGAACGCATTCATGACGACGATCGCGGGCGCGAGAAAGGTGATGTACGACGTTGTGCCGAACCCGCCGAGCCGGGTGACGTTGTGGAACAGCTGCCCGTAGAGGACGAGCCAGACCATCGGCTGCACCAGGAGCAGCACGATCCAGATCGGCTCCCGCATCAGGTTGCGCGCCTGGCGCACCGTCATGAACCAGGTGTCGGTCAGTGTCTTCACTCGCCCCGGTCCTCCGAGTTGAAGTCCCTGCCCGTGAACGAGAGGTAGACGTCGTCGAGCGAGGGGCGGGAGACTGCGACGCTTGCGACTGCGATCCCGGCCGAATCGAGCACGCCGAGGATCCCGGGGAGCGCCGCGCCACCGTCAGGGACGCGGACGACGACGGTGCGCTCTCCCAGCACGGCCTCGGGCTCCGCGCCGGTCGAGGCGATGAGCCGCTGGGCCTCCGTGAGCTGCCCGTTCGCGAGCTCGACCTGCACCGCGTCGCCGCGGAGATTCGCCTTCAGCTCGGCCGGCGTGCCCTCGACGACGATCTTTCCCTGGGAGACGATCGCCAGCCGGTCGGCCAGCTGGTCAGCCTCCTCCAGATAGTGGGTCGTCAGCAGGATCGTCAGCGACTCCGCCTCGGCGAGACGCGAGACCTCGGTCCACATTCCTGCGCGAGCCTCCGGGTCGAGCCCGGTGGTCGGCTCATCGAGGAACAGCACCCGCGGACGGTGGACGAGACCGAGCGCGATGTCGAGCCTGCGTCGCATGCCGCCCGAATACGTCTTGACGACCCGGTCGGCCGCCTCGGAGATGCCGACGAGCTGCAGCAGTTCATCGGTGCGGAGGTGCAGAGCCCGGCCGCTCATGCCCTGGACCCGTCCCTGGAGCATCAGGTTCTCCCGGCCTGTGCCGTACTGGTCGACACCCGAGTCCTGCGGCACGTAGCCGATCGAGCGGCGGACCGCGTTCGGCTCACGGCGGACGTCGTGGCCTGCGACCGTGGCGGTGCCCTCGTCGGCGTGGGTGAGCGTCACGAGCACGCGGACGGTGGTCGATTTGCCGGCGCCGTTCGGGCCGAGCAGGCCGAAGACCTCCCCTTCGCGAACGTTGAACGAGACGCCGTCAAGTGCCTGAACCTCGCCGTAGCGTTTGCGGAGTGCTTGCACGACGATCGCTTCCACCGGCAGCGAGGTTAGCGGCGCGGCTAGATTGGCCGACCGATGGACCTTCTCGAGTATCAGGGCAAGCAGCTCTTCAAGAGGTTCGGCATTCCGGTCTCCGAGGGACGCCTGGCTGTGACGCCGGCCGAGGCGCGCACGGCCGCCGAGGAGCTCGGGACGCAGGTCGTCGTCAAAGCCCAGGTGCTGACGGGCGGCCGGGGGAAGGCGGGCGGGGTCAAGCTCGCAGAGGATCCCGCCGACGCCGAGCAGAAGGCGAAGGACATCATCGGTCTCGACATCCGCGGCCATGTCGTCGAGAAGCTCTGGATCGAGCAGGCCTCCGACATTGCGAAGGAGTACTACCTCTCGATCACGTTCGACCGTGGTGCAAAGCAGCCGCTCTTCATGTTCACCACGCAGGGCGGTGTCGAGATCGAGGACGTCGCCGCGAACGACCCCGACGCGCTCGTGCGCCTCCACGTCGACGCACTCGAGGGCTACCAGCCATGGATCGCGCGCAGGCTCGTGTACGGCGCGGGTGTCGCGGATCCGAACGAGCAGAAGCAGCTCGCGGACATCATCGGCAAGCTCTATCGCTGCTTTGTCGAGTGCGACGCGATGCTCACCGAGATCAATCCGCTGATCGTCACTCCCGACGGGGTCGTGAAGGCACTCGACTCCAAGTTCACAGTCGACGACAGCGCCCTCTACCGGCATCCCGACATCGCCGAGTTCCGGGACCTGGGTGCCGCCGACCCGTTCGAGGCCTTTGCGCGTGAGAAAGGGGTCACGTACGTGAAGCTCGACGGCTCGGTCGGGATCCTCGGCAACGGAGCGGGGCTCTCGATGTCCACGGTCGACGTCGTCGTCGTGGCCGGAGGCAAGCCGGCGAACTTCTGCGACCTCGGCGGTGGCGGGAATGCGGAGGGCGTCGTCGACGCTCTCGAGGTGATCACCCGCGATCCGCAGGTGAAGTCGGTCTTCTTCAACATCTTCGGTGGAATCACGCGCTGCGACGAGGTCGCGCGCGGCATTCTCGAGGCGCTCGACCGCATGAAGATCGAGCTCCCGATCGTCGTCCGCCTCGACGGCACGAATGCGGAGGAAGGGCGGAAGATCCTTGCCGACGCTGCGCCGCCGAACCTGTACGTCTCGCCCACGATGCTCGAGGCCGCGAAGAAGGCCGTGGAGCTCGCGGCATGAGTGTTTGGTCCGACCGTGCTGAGGCCTACCGCACGTCGGCCGTGCACGCGGCAGGCCGCGATCTCGACCTCGTGATCGAGTGGTGCGGCCCTCGTCCCGGGCTCAGAGTTGTCGACGTCGCGACAGGTGGGGGCCACGTCGCGCGGCGGTTGCGGGAAGCGGGGGCGGAGGTCGTCACCGTCGATCCGTCGGCGGCCATGCAGCCGGACGTGATCGCGTCGGCCGAGAGCCTGCCGTTCGCCGACCGGTCGTTCGACGTCATCGTGAACCGGCTGGCGGCGCACCATTTCACCTCGATCCCGGACGCTGTGCGCGAGTTCGCGCGCGTCACGAACGAGCTCGTGGTGATCGAGGATCACCGTTACACGGACGAACAGACCGAACAGGCCGAGCGGCTTCGCGATCCGAGTCACGGCCACTCGTTGTCCGAGGACGCGTGGTGTGAGGTGCTGGCCGGAGTCGGCCTCGAGGTCGAGCGGGTCGAGCACTTCGACATGGAGCTCGACTTCGAGAGCTGGTTTGCCCGGACGCAGACCTCCGCCGCCGAAGCCGAGCAGGCCCGCGAGCTCCTCGCTCCGCTCAGTTCGCCGGACGGCCGCACGTGGGCCTCGCCGATGATCATCATCCGTGCGAGGAAGGCGGCATGAGCGACCCCTGGAACGACCGGGCCGAGGCCTACCGCTCGTCGGTGACGCACGCGACCGACGCCGACCTCGACATCGTGGTCGAGATGTGCAATCCGCACGAGGGCGTGAAGGTGCTCGACGTCGCCACCGGCGGAGGGCACGTCGCACGCCGGCTGCGCGACCTCGGAGCCGAGGTCGTGACGACCGACGCCGCCCCGGGAATGCAGCCGGACGTCGTCTGCCGCGCGGAGGATCTCCCGTTCGCGGACGGCTCCTTCGACGTCGTCGTGTCGCGGATCGCGCCGCACCACTTCGAGGACATCGGCCGTGCGGTTGGAGAGATGGGCCGCATCGCCGGGAGGATGATCGTGATCGAGGACACGCAGTACACCGCAGAGGAGGTCGAAGCGGCCGAGAAACTGCGCGATCCGACCCACGTTCGCAGCTACTCCGAGGAGGAGTGGCGCGAGTTGCTCGAGAGCGCAGGCTTCGAGATCGAGCGCGTCGAGAGCTTCACGAAGACGCACGACTTCGACGACTGGCTCGCGCGCTGCGACTGCACGGGCGACGACGCCGAGCGCGTGCGTGAGCTGCTGGCACCGTGGTCCTCCGAGGACGGGTCGACGTGGAGCGACGTCAAGGTGATTCTCAAGGCCCGGAGGTCGCAGACTTAGATGGCGATCATCGTCGACACCGAGACGAGGCTCGTCGTCCAGGGCCTGACCGGCTCCGAGGGCCGGTTCCACGGGCTGCGCAACCGCGCGTACGGCACGAACCTCGTCGCCGGCGTGACGCCCGGCAAGGGCGGCCAGGACGTCGAGGGCGTCCCCGTCTTCGACACGGTCGCGGCGGCGGTCGCCGAGGCAGGCGCGAACACGTCGCTGATCTTCGTGCCTGCGCGCTTTGCGCCCGATGCGATCTACGAGGCGGTCGACGCCGGCATCGGCACCGTGATCTGCATCACGGAGCACATCCCCGCGCACGAGATGCTGCGCGTCTACACGTACAGCCGCCCCAAGGGCGTGACGCTGATCGGCCCGAACTGCCCCGGTGTTCTCTCGCCGGGGAAGGCCAACGTGGGGATCATCCCTGCCGAGGTGTTCGCCGCCGGGTCGATCGGGCTCGTCTCACGGTCGGGGACGTTGACCTACCAGATCGGCTACGAGGTCGCGCAGCGCGGTCTCGGCAACTCGTCGATCGTCGGCATCGGCGGCGACCCGGTCGTCGGGTCGAGTTTCATCGACGTGCTCGAGAAGTTCGAGGCCGACCCCGAGACGAAGTACGTGGTCCTCGTCGGCGAGATCGGCGGCGACGAGGAGGAGAAGGCTGCCCGGTACGTCGCCGAGCACATGTCGAAGCCGGTGTTCTCCTACATCGCAGGCTTCTCGGCGCCGCCGGGCAAGACGATGGGCCATGCGGGCGCGATCATCTCGGGCTCGTCGGGCACGGCGGCCGCGAAGAAGGACGCGCTGGAGGCAGCCGGGATCAAGGTCGGCACGACACCGACCGAGGTGGCGGAGCTCGTCGTCGCCGCAGCGCGGGACTAGGCAGCACGAACTCGTAACACCACCCCTCCCGCGGGGCCATGTCTCCGTGAGTCACGTCTGGTGGCAGCCACCCGGACGTACTGCGCACGCGAGTGAGAAAAAAGTGGAACTTCGACCCGCGTTTGGTGCCGTTATGCCTACGCTGGACCTGCCCGCCCGCAGCCGGCCGCGGCGGTGTGGTGGAACGGACTGGTCTCGAACCGCGGCGGCGAGACTCGCCTCGACGCGCGCCGGAAGCGAACTAGACCGTGGCAGGCAGGCTGAGCCGGAAGCTCGCGCCGCTTGCCGAGCTCTCGACCGTCGCGTCGCCGCCGTGGGCCCGTGCGGCCTCGCGCACGATCGCGAGCCCGAGGCCCGCGCCCGGCTTCGAGCGGGCGGCTGCGGAGCGATAGAAGCGGTCGAAGATCCGCGCCTCGTCCTCCTCGGCCACGCCCGGGCCGTGATCGGCGACGACGACCTCGCCTTCGCGGACCGTGACCTCGATCGGTGCACCGACGGGGCTGTACTTGACCGCGTTGTCGAGCAGATTCAGCACGGCTCGCTCGAGCAGGACCGGGATCCGCTCGCACCACGGTCGGCGAGAGGGAGGTGACGAACGTCGCCTCCGGAGCCCGAGACCTCGCACGCTCCACGGCGCCGGCCACGAGATCGTCGAGCTGCACGTCCTCGACCCGCAGCTTGCGCTCCTCGCCGCGCGCGAGCTCGACGAGATCCGAGACGAGCGTCGTGAGGGCAGCGAGCTCGATGGACGCCTCGTCGAGTGCGTGCTTCGCCTCTTCCGGCGGCAGCCGCCCCTCACGCAGCAGGTCGATGTTCGTGCGGGTCGAGGTCAGCGGTGTGCGCAACTCGTGCGAGGCGTCCGCGACGAGCCGCCGCTGGCGGCCGACGGACTCCTCGAGCGCCGCGAGCATGGCATTGAACCGCGTCGCGAGCCGCCCGAGCTCGTCGCTGCCCGTAACCGTCGACGCGCTCGGTGAGGTCGCCGGTTGCCGTCACGTTCTCGGCGGCCGCGGTCAGGCGTTGCGACCGGCTCGAGCGCCGCCGTTGCCACGAGCGCGGCGAGTGCTGCTGCCAGAGCGATACCGATGCCGCCGACGAGCAGGATCCAGAGCCTGATCCGCGCGAGGGCGTGCGCGGTCGGCGCGAGCGGGTATGATCGAGACCACGACTGCGCCGCCGCCCTGGACCGGCAACCGGCAGGACGACCTACCGCCAGCGGATCTTCGCGATCGTCGTGTTGACGTAGTAGTAGTGCCGGTTCGTCCCGTTGGCGACCGCGAGCGCGCGCTTCGTCACCGGAATCGCCAGCTGCCCGGTCCGGTCGCCGTCAGCATGAATGGTCTGTCCAGTTAGCGCGCGCCTCCGCCGAACGGGCCACTGCCGCCGCTTTGGGCCTGGACCACGAGCGTCTGGTCGAGCTGCGCGTAGAGCTCGTGCTTCGCGACCACCCAGACGGCAACCGACGCTCCCGCGACCGTCACGGCGATCGCGAGCGCCGTGTACAGCATCAACCGCTGCCTGAAGCTCATGGCTCTTCTCGAAGCGCGTACCCGACACCGCGCACGGTGTGCAGCAGGCGCGGCTCACCGCCTTCTTCGAGCTTGCGGCGCAGGTAGCCGATGTAGACCCAGAGTGCGTTCGAGGTGGCACCGAAGTCGTAGCCCCACACGCGTTCGTAGATCTGGGAGCGGGTCAGAACCTGCCGCGGGTTGCGCATGAAGAGCTCGAGCAGGTTGAACTCGGTGCGGGTCAGCTGCAGGCGCCGCTCGCCGCGGTGAACCTCGCGTGTCGTGACGTCGAGCGTCAGGTCACCGAACTGAACCGCGTCGTTGCCTGCGCCGGTGCGGCGCAGCAGGGCCCGGACCCGCGCGCGCAGCTCTTCGACCGCGAACGGCTTGACGAGGTAGTCGTCCGCGCCGGCGTCGAGTCCCTCGACGCGGTCGTCGACCGCGTCGCGTGCGGTTACGACGAGGATCGGGACGGGGTCGGAGCGGTGGCGCAGCGAACGGCAGACGTCGAGCCCGCCGATCTCGGGCATCAGGAGATCGAGGACGATCGCGTCGGCCGGGGACGAGCTGTGCTGTGCCAGCGCGTCGGCGCCGTCGACCGCCTCGCCGACCTCGTAGTCCACACGGAGCGCGCGGGCGATCGCCGACCGAACGGCAGGGTCGTCGTCGACCACGAGGACGCGAGTCGTCATGACTGCATTGTGTCCGTTATCCCTAAGAGCGGGCTAAAGCGTGCGAACGCGTGCCGGCTCGGTAATCTGGGTGTGATGGCGACGATTTCCTTCGCGCGCGGCGTCCCGGCTCCCGAGTGCCTGCCGGTCGAGGAGCTGGCGGATTGTGCGCGCGTCGCCATCGAGCGCGACGGCCGGACGATCCTCTCGTATGGACCGTCGTCGGGCTACGCGCCGCTCCGGGAGTGGATTGCCGACCGGCACGGCGTCGACCCGAAGCGTGTGTTCCTGACCAACGGGTCGTTGCAGGGGTTCGTGTTCCTCGCCCAGCACCTCGCTCCGGGCAAGCGCGTCCTCGCCGAGCTCCCGACCTACGACAGGCCGCTGAAGATCCTCCGCGAGCTCGGCTCGGCCGTCGAGCTGCTCGCCTGCGACGACGAGGGGCTCGACCCCGATGCGCTCGAGCAGGCGCTTCGAAGCGGCCCGGCGCCCGCATTCCTCTACCTGATCCCGACCTTTCAGAACCCGAGCGGTCGGACACTGAGCCTGGAGCGGCGCCGGCGGATCGTCGAGCTCGCGCAGGAGCACGGGCTGCTCGTGCTGGAGGACGATCCCTACGGGCTCGTGCGCTACGAGGGCGAGCCGCTCCCGTCGCTCTTCGAGCTCTCGGGCGGGGAGGTCACCTACAGCTCGTCGTTCTCGAAGACGATCGGGCCCGGCCTGCGCGTCGGTTGGTTCGTTTTCCCGGAGGCACTCGCGCTCGAGATCGAGGCTGCAGCCACGGCGACGTACATCACGCCGGTACTACTCGGCCAGGCGACCGTGAACGAGTTCGTGCGGCGCGGCAGCTTCGAGCCGAACCTCGAGCGCGTTCGCGGGCTGCTCGGCGCCCGCCGCGATGCGATGCTCGAGGCCCTCGACCGCGACCTGCCAGGGGTGAGCACGACGCGCCCGGCGGGCGGCTACTTCCTCTGGCTCGAGCTCGGCGGGGTCGACGCGTCGGATCTCCTCGTTCGGGCCGAAGAGGCCGGTGTGACCTTCGTCAAGGGGACGGACTTCGGCGGTGCTCCCGACACGGCGCGCCTCGCGTTCAGCTTCGTCTCCCCGGACGAGATCCGTGACGGGGTCGCCCGCCTCGCCGCGGCGCTGCCCGTCACGGCGTAAGGCCCTACGCCCAGGCGGCGGCCACCGCGGCTGCTGCCGGAACGCCGCCGAGCGGCACCAGGCGGGGCTGGCGGGGCGGCTGGAGGGTGCGCGTCGCCGCGCGGAACGTGGGACACGGACGCTCCGGGGCCATCGCGCAGAGCGCGTGACGGCGGAAGTAGCAGTCGTCGCAGGTTGGAGCGTTTTGTCGGGTCATCGGGGTCCCTTCCGGGGGTGTTCGACGGGGGCGGGGAGCGCCATGCTACGACCGGCCATCGACTCCGCAAAGGGCTTGCCTAAATGGAAAACGTGCATTTTCCGGCAAGTTCGAACCGTCCGAAAATTGCTGTTTTCTGTTTCGCTAACGGAGCGTCGCCAGAGCGCGCAACGCCTGTGGAAAGCTCTCCACAGGGATGATCCGAAGCCCACCCGCGTCCTTGCGGGCATCCCGCGCGTTCTCCCCAGCCGGGACGAGGAAGGCGTCCACACCCGCCTCGCGCGCGCCGATCGTCTTTTGCTTGATGCCGCCGATCGGGCCGACGGAGCCGTCCGGGAAGATCTCGCCGGTCGCGGCGATCTTGTGGCCGTGAACGACATTGTGTCCGAGCTGCTGCATCACCTCGAGTGCGAATGCGAGGCCTGCGGAAGGGCCGCCGACGCCGCCGGCATCGATGCTGACGGGGAAGGGCAGATGAATGTCGAGGGCGTTCTCGACGATGATGCCGACGATCGCGTGCGCCGGCTTGCCGCCCGATGTCACCGTCCGCATCCGTTCCACGAGGGTCTGCTTCCCGCGCCGAACGGTCATGGCGACCGTCTGGCCGATCTTGCGTGTTGCCATCACCGCAGTGACGTCTCCCCGGTCGCGCACCCGTTTTCCGTCGATGGCGATGATCACGTCGTCGGGCTCGAGCTTGCCGTCGGCCGGCACGCCCGCGGCCACCTGATCGACGAGTGCGCCGGTCGTGCGCAGCACCACGTGCTTGCCCGCGGCGCGTAGGGCGACGGCTGCCGCGACCTGTTGGGAGTGCTGCATGTCCTGCAGATCGATGCGTCGTCGCTGCTGGTCGCCCACGCCGGGAGGATTGACGGCACTCGCCGGGTAGAGGTCGGCGCCCTTGTGCAGGCCGCCGAAGAGCTTCTCGAGGATGGTCGCCTTGCGAACGATCACGTCCACGAAATAGATGCCGCCCCGAGCCGGATCGTGCCCGCCCCGCATCGTCACGAGCGGTGCGACCGGATGCGCCTTGTCGGGCAGGAAGATGTACTGGTTCGACGGTACGACGTACAGCGTCAGCGCGACGGCGAACAGGACGACCCCCAGCGCGAGGAGCCGGCCGGGGGTGATGCGCTTCATAGGAGCCCGCGGGAGTTGCCGCCGTCCACGAGGACGGTCGTGCCGGTGATGTACGCGGCCCGGGCCGAGGCGACGAAGCACACCACGTCGCCGAATTCGGCGGGACTGCCGAGTCGGCCGAGCGGGATCTGCGCGAGCTCCTCCGCCGGCGGGCCGTCCGGGCCGTACAGCTCCGTCATGCGCGGCGTGTCGATCCGTCCGGGGGCGACGCAGTTGACGGTGATCGCCTCCGGCCCGAGCTCCCTGGCCAGCGTCTTCGCCCAGCCGGTCAGGCCCGGGCGGATCGCGTTCGAGAGTGCCAGGTGGGGCGTCGGCTCCTTGACGGTGATCGAGGTGATGAAGACGATACGGCCGGCCTCGCTCTTTCGGATGTGCGGCAGGGCCAGACGTACGAGCCGCACTGCCGGCTGCAGCAGAAGCTCGAACGCGGATTCGAGCTGGAGGTCCGTGATCTCCGACGCCGGGCCGGCCGGCGGACCGCCCGAGTTCCACACGAGGATGTCGATCCCGCCGAACGCCTCGACCGTTTTCGTGACGAGCCGCTCGAGGTCGGCGGCGTTCGTCACGTCACCGCGGACCGCCAGGGCCCCGATGCGGTCGGCGTCACGCTCGAGCACGTCGCGGCGGCGGGCGAACATGGCGACGTTCGCACCTTCGGCCGCGAGCGCTTCCGCGGAGGCCAGCCCGAGACCGGACGAAGCTCCACAGACGATCGCCGTCCTGCCGCGCAGACCCAGTTCCATCGAGGCAGGACGGTAGCGCTCCAACCTAAGTGCTGCACGAGGAAACGACGCCGGGCGGGCCGGCCGCGGTCTCAGGCTGCGGCGTGCGCCTGCCGTGCGATGAACGAGGCGTCGTGGCCCCGCTCGTTGGCGAGCCGGATCTCGGCCTCGTCGAGGGCGCCGATCCGCAGCAGGAGCTCGAGCTCGTCGCGCAGGTGGGTTTGCATCATCTCGGGCCCGTCGGTCGCGATCGTGAAGGGCACGCCGTGCTCGACGAAGGCCCGGAACGTCTCCCGGACCTCGGCCTCGTCCCGAAGCGCCTTGGTGAGGAGGTTCGACGTCGGGCAGATCTCGAGGGTGATGTCGGCCGCGCGGATCGCCTCCATCAAGCCCGGATCGTGCGCCGCGAGGATGCCGTGACCGAGCCGGTCGGGCCGCAGCGACTCGACGACCTCACCGATCTCCTGGACGCCGTGCTCGCCGCCTTCCTCACCGACGTGGATCGTCACGCCCAGGCCCGCGTCGCGGGCGAGCTCGACGTGCTCGCGGATCTGGGTGTAGTCGTAACGCGCTCCGTGCGGCCGCGGGCCGGCGATGTCGACGCCCACGACGCCGCGAGGCATGTACTTGATCGCCTTCTCGATGATCACCATGTTCTGGTCGGCCGTGAACGTTCGGTCCATCATCAGGATCAGCCCCGCGCGAACCTGCGGATACTCGAGCGACGCGAGATCGAGCCCGCGGATCGCCGCGAGGATGATGTGGTCGAGGTCGCGCTCGCCGCCCCGGTTGCGTTTCATCGGGTTGAAGCGAAGCTCGAGCGTGGTGATCCGCTGCGAGCGGTATGCGCCCCCGATCGCTGCGTGCACGCTTCGCTCGACGGCGAGCGGCGACGACTGGATCAGCTCGGTCAGGTGGTAGATCTGATCGAGCGAGTCGAGATCGGGGACGCCGCGCGGGTCGGATACCGTCACGAGCCGTTCGAACTCCCAGTAGTCGCGCGTGGGCAGCGCAATTCCCTGTTCGTGCGCGAGGCTCCAGAGAATGTCGGAGGCGACCGAGCCGCCGAGATGGGTGTGCAGCTCGGCGAGGCCCTCTTCGAACATGTCCCTAGATAAGCACAGGCTCGGCCACCTGCGACTCGACGAGGGCGAGCCCCAGGGCCACCGTGTCCGCGAGTTGCTGCTCGTCGACGAGGGCCGGCACATCGGCCGGCAGGTGATACTGGTCGTAGGGGAAGCGCAGGACCGTCACGGCCGGGATCTTGTTCTCGACGAACCAGTGCGAGTCGATCCCCCCGGTCGCCGGGCCGGTGACGAGCTCGTGCCGGTCGAGCAGGCCGAGTGCGCGCGCCGTCTCGGTCGCACGGTCGAGCAGCGCCTGCGGCGAGGCCAGGACGTTCAACTGCTCGCCGAAGGCGATGCAGTCGAGGTTCACCATTCCGGCGATCTGTTCGAGCTCGCCGCGGAGCTTCGCCTCGTCCAGGTAGTAGTGCGAGCCGGTGAGCTTGATCTCCTCCGCGGCAAACGCGATCAGGCGGACGCCACGCTCGAGGTCCCGGCCGGCGAGGGCCGCACCGATCCGGCGCACGCCTTCCACACCGGAGGCGTTGTCGATCGCGCCCGGTCCGCGCCACACCGAGTCGTAGTGGGCGCCGAGGACGACGTGCTCGGCGCCGCGACCCGGAATGTCCGCGATCACGTTGCGTTCCAGCCGCCCGGGAAGAAAGCGGCCGCCGACGCGGAGGCGCACCCGCATCCCGTCCGCCAGCCGCTCGGCGTCGGCTCGTGAGACGAATGCGGTCGGAGGCGTCGTGATGTGGGTGTGGGTCGACATGAACGGGATCGCACCGACGGAGAACGGGCTCGTCAGAAGGCGCGCGCGCTCCTGTCCGGCCGCATCGACGAGCGCGAAGTTCGGCAGGAGCCCGTCGCCGACCGGCGCGCTGCTCGTGCCGATCCGCTGCACCGTGCCCTCGCCGTCGAAGTCGTGCGAGTACATGCACGGCCCGGCGGCCCAGCGCTCACCCTCGACCTCGAGCAGCGGCTCGTCGGCGTCGTAGCCGAGCAGCTGGAACTCCTGGAACCGAACGTCGAGGCCGAGCTCCCGAAATGCGGTGGCAACCAGGTCGGCGGCCTGCGCCGCCGCGTCGCTGCCGGCCGTGCGGGGGCCGATCAGGCCCGCGAGCCCCTCGACGAGATTCATCTCGCTCACCCTAGAGGCTGGACGTGGAATGGGTGCGTCCGCGGCTGGTGGCCCAGACGCGGCGCAGCTCGCCCGGGTCGGGCTTGCCCGTAGCCACCGCTATGCCCTGCGCCCGCCCCGTGCGACCTGCTTGGTCTGAGCCATCCCCGCGAACACGCAATCCCACATCCAGCCTCTCGTTAGAGTCCAACCAGGTGCGCGCCAGACCCAAACGCTTGGATCGGCTGCCGCAGCAGTACTTCGTCGCGCTTCTCGGTCGTGTCGCCGCCGCAGCCGCGGCGGATGGGCCGCCGCTCGTCGATCTCGGCCGCGGTAATCCCGAGGTGGGGCCGCCGCCGCACGTCGTCGAGGCGCTGGCGGCGAGCGCCGCTCGCCCCGACGTGCACGGGTACGCCCCGATCCGGGGCTTCGCCCGCACGAAGGAGGCTCTGGCGGGGCGCTACCGCGACGTGTACGGAGTCGAGCTCGACCCCGAGCGTGAGATCGCGGTCGTCCCGGGCACGAAGACGGCGATCAGCGAGCTCGCGCTGGCGCTGGCCGACGAGGGGGAGCGGATCCTGCTCCCGGACCCCTTCTACCCCGACTATCCCTCCGGGCCGGCGCTCGCAGGCGCGCAGCTCGACACCGTCCCGCTCCGGGCGGATGCAGGCTGGTCACCCGACCTGGACGCCGCGCCCGAGGCGGCGGCGCTCTACCTCAACTATCCGTCGAACCCGTGCGCCGTCTGTGTGCCTGACGGCACGTTCGAGGCTGCCGTTCGCTGGGCCGGGCGCACGGGCGGGGCGGTCGTCCACGACGCGGCCTACATCGACATCGTCTTCGACGGGCGGCGCCCGCAGAGCTTTCTCGCGACGACCGGCGCGAAGGACATCGGGGTCGAGCTGTGGTCGATGTCGAAGACGTACGGCATGGCGGGCTGGCGCATCGGGTTCGTCGTCGGTAACGCCGAGATCGTCGAGCGCATCAACCTGCTGAACGACCACAATCGGGTCGGCATCTTCGAGCCGCTGCAGCGTGCAGCGATCGCCGCGTTCGAAGGGCCGCAGGACTCGGTCGCTGCGCGGGTCGCGGGCTACGAGCGCCGCCGAGACGCGATTGCCGCCGTGCTCCCGGAGCCGCCGGTCTGCGAGGGCACGTTCTTCGTCTGGCTCCGGCTGCCCGAAGGGCTGACTGCCGAACAGCTGCTCGAGGAGCACCGCCTCGCCGTTGCGCCCGGCGAGGGGTTCGGGCCGAGCGGCGCGGGCTGGGCGCGCCTCTCGCTCGCCGTCAGCGATGAGGCGATCGAGCTGGGCGCCGAGCGCCTGCAGGAAGCGTTCGCCGTCCGCACTGGAGCCGGCAGCAGATGAAGATCGGCATCGTCGTTCCGTTCTCGTGGTCGTACTGGGGCGGCGTCGTCGAGCACGCCGAGCATCAGGCAGCTGCACTGCGGCGCCGCGGGCACGACGTGACGATCCTGATGGGCAACGACCCCGCGGGCGTCTTGACGCGCCTGTTGCATCCACGCACCGGCCGCCACGGCGCACTGCCCGACGGGATCATCCCCGTCGGCCGCTCTGTCGTCGTGCCGGCGAACGGCTCGATGACGAACATCGTGCTCTCGCCCCGCGCGATCACGCGGATGCGGCGGATCCTCGACCGCGAGCAGTTCGACCTCATCCATTGCCACGAGCCGATGACCCCCGCGATCTGCGTGGCGGCGATCTCGTTCGCGCAGTGCCCCATCGTCGTGACCCATCACGCGCACGGCGATCTCGGCTGGATGCGCCCGGCGATGCGGTGTTGGGGATTCCTGATGGACCGCGTCGATGCGCGCGTCGCCGTGTCGGCGATGGCGGCCGAGTCGGCTGCGCGCTACCTGCCCGGCGACTATCGCGTGATCCCGAACGGCGTGCTGATCCCGGCGGAAGCCGACCCGGCGGACCGTGACAACACGATCGTCTTCATCGGCCGACACGATCATCGCAAGGGACTGCCGACGCTGCTGCGCGCGTGGCCGGAGATTCACGCCGCGACCGGCGCCCGCCTGCGGGTGATCGGCACCGATCCACTGCAGTACCGCCTCTTGAACGCGCGGCTGCGCGTCGACGAGACCGGCATCGACGTGCTCGGGATCGTGCCCAACGAGGTGCGAACGCACGAGCTCGAGCGGGCGAGGCTGTCGGTCACTCCTGCGCTCGGCGGCGAGAGCTTCGGGCTCGTGCTCGCCGAGGCCTTCGCCTGCGCGACGCCGTCGGTCGCCTCCGACATCCCCGGCTACGCGGCCGTCGCGACGCCCGAGGCCGCGCGGCTCGTCCCCCCGAACGATTTCCCCGCTCTGGCGGCCGCGGTGATCGACGTGCTCTCGAACGAGCCGCGCCGTGTGGCGATGGGACGGGCCGCACGTGAGCACGCGCTTGCGAACTACGCGTGGGACGACATCGCGCGTCGCCTCGAGGAGACCTACGAGGAGGCCGCTGCCTGATGCTGCGCGACGGCCGCTGGCGGGCTCTGCTCGTCATTCCTCTGATCGTGGCTGCAGTGTTGCTCTTCATCTACCACGGGCCGGACTGGCACCTGGTCCACGACGCGTTCACCGTCGTGCGTTGGCGATGGGTGATCGCCGCGATCGCGCTCAACCTGTTGTCCGTGCTGGCCCGTGCGCTCTCGTGGGACACGACGATCAAGCAGTCGCTCGATCCGCCGTGGCCGCGCTTCCCGCTCGTCTTCTCCGCGTTCTCGGTCGGCCTGTTCGCGAACGCAGTGTTGCCCGGACGGGTCGGCGAGCTCGCCCGTGTCGCAGTTCTGCGCCGCCGTCTCCCGGGCCGGCGGGGCGTGACGGCGACGTTGATCGGCTCCGTGTTCGCGCACCGGATCTTCGACGTGTTTCCGGCGACGGCGCTCGTCATCTGGGTGTTGCTGACGGCGAAGATCCCGGGCTGGGCGCTGACCTCGATCGCGGTCGTCCTGGCGATCGGCCTCATGCTGTTCGTCGCTGCCCTCCTGCTCGCACGGCGCGCGCACCGCGACGCGCTGGAAGGTCTCGGCCCGGCACGCCAACTGCTCGCACGGGCACGGCTCGGGCTGGCCGTGATGCGCTCGCCGGTCGCCGCCGCGACGGCGGCGTCGTTCCAGACCGTAGGGTGGGCCTGCCAGCTGTTCGCCGTCTGGGCGACGATGTTCGCGTTCCACATCCACACAGCGCTGTCCACGGCAGGACTCGTCCTCGTGTTGATCAACGTCGCGACGCTCTTCCCTCTCTGGCCCGGCAACTTCGGGCTCGTGCAGATCGCGATCGCGTTCCCGCTCGTGAACTACGGTGTCCCGTACGCGCGCGGGTTTGCGTTCGGGATCGGGCTCCAGGCGATCGAGGCGTCCGTCGGCGTCGGCGTCGGTCTCATCTTCCTCGCGCGGGAGGGCCTCTCGTACGCGATGCTGAAGACGATCGAGGAACCGGTCGAGTCGACCGAGAAGGCGCTCGAGCAGGAGCCCGAGCGTGCTCGCTCTCGCGTCTCCGGCTAGCCTCAAGGGCGTTCTCTCGCCTCAGGCCGCAGCGGCGCGGCTCGCTGCAGGGATGCGCCGCGTCCCCGGCGTCGACGTGGACGAAGCGCCGGTCGCAGACGGTGGTGAAGGGACGGCCGCGGTGATCCAGCAGGCTCTCGGCGGCACCTGGCACGAAGCGGCCGTCAGCGATCCGCTCGAGCGGCAGATCGCCGCTGGCTGGCTGCTGCTGGACGACGGCACGGCGGTCGTGGAGTCGGCCCAGGCGATCGGCCTGCCGCTGCTGCGGCGGAACGAGCGCGACCCGCTCCGCACATCCAGCCGCGGGCTCGGCGAGCTGCTCCTCGCCGCGTTGGCCGAGCGACCCGCCGCGCTCTTCGTGTGTCTCGGTGGCACGGCGACGGTCGACGGCGGCGCCTCGATGCGCGAGGTGGTCGGCGACCGTTTGGACGGCATTCCCATGCGGGTGCTCTGCGACGTGCGCAACCCGCTGCTCGGCGAACGCGGTGCCGCCCGTGTCTTCGGTCCGCAGAAGGGCGCACGGCCCGCTGCCGTGGAGTTGCTCGAAGCACGGCTCGGCGCACTCGAGGAGCTTGCGCCCTACCGCGACGTCCCGGGCGCGGGGGCGGGCGGTGGCCTCGGCGCCGCGCTCGCCGCACTCGGCGGCGAGCTCGTGGAGGGAGCCGAGCTCGTGCTCGACGCGATCCGCTTCGACGACCGGGCGCGCAATGCCGACCTCGTCGTCACGGGCGAGGGCATGGTCGACGCGACGACCCTGGAGGGAAAGGCCCCGGGGGCGGTGGTTCGCCGCAGCGAGCTGCTGGGCGTTCGCTGCGAGGTCTTCGGCGGCATCGTGCGGGGCGGGCTGCGCGCTCACGCACTGTCAGGCCGCCGGGCGCGGGCGGGCGACGACCTCGTCCGGCTCGGCGAGGAGCTAGCCCGTGTCCTGGTCGGCCCGGGCTAGCTCCTCGATCCTCCCGCGCACGCTGTCGAGCTTCGCCGCGCAGAGGGCGTAGAGCTCTTCGCCGCGCTGCCAGAGCCTGGTCAGCTCGTCGACGCCTGCATCGCCGCGCTCGAGCCGTTCGACGATCGACTCGAGCTCCTTCTGGGCCTCTTCGAACGTGGGCTCAGCCAACGGTCGCCCCGAACGTGCCGTCGGCCACGCGCACGTCGATCGTGTCGCCGGTGGTCACCTCGGCGGCGGCGCGGACGACGTTCTCGCCGTGGCGAACGATCGCGTAGCCGCGTTCCAGCACGGCGAGCGGGCTCAGCGCGCTCAGCCGCGCATGCACGGTGTCGAGGCGCGCACGCCGTCGCTCGAGCGCGAGGAGCGGCGCGCGCTGCAGACGGTCGCGGTTCGTGGCGAGCCGCTGGGCGGAACGGTCGGCGGCACGCCGTGCACTGCTGTGCAGCGCGTTGCGGGTGCGCTCGAGCTGATCGCGCAGCTCGGCGAGATCGGGCACGACTACCCGCGCAGCTGCCGTCGGGGTGGAGGCGCGCACGTCTGCAGCGAGATCGCACAGAGGCGTGTCCTGCTCGTGCCCGACGGCCGAGACGAGCGGCACCGCGCACCCAGCGACCGCACGAACAACTCGTTCGTCGGAGAAAGGCAGCAGGTCCTCGAAGCTGCCGCCGCCGCGGGCGAGCACGATCACATCGGCCCCGCGGCCGCAGAGGTCGCCGATCGCGGTCGCGATCGCGGCCGCGGCGCGAGGGCCCTGCACATAGGTCTCCGCAACCAGGACGTTCGCGGGCGGAAAGCGCTGCACGATGTGGGTGAGCACGTCCCGCTTCGCGGCTGCGTCGTTACCGGTGACGAGCCCGATCAAGCGCGGGAAGCGGGGGAGCGGGCGCTTCCTGGCGTCGTCGAACAGTCCTTCGGCCGCGAGTTTCTTCTTCAACTGCTCCAGTGCGGCGAGATGAGCGCCGAGGCCGAACCGCTCGATCGTGAGCGCCTTCAGCCGCAGCTCGCCGCGCTGCTCGTAGACCTCCGCCCGCCCGAACACGTGCACACGCTCGCCTTCGGCGAGGCCGAGCTCGAGCGCATCGAACTGGCCGCGCGGCATCTGGACGGGCAGCGTCGCTCCGTGCTCCGGGTCCTTGAGCGTGAAGAACACGGACGCCCAGCGCTCCTGGCGCCGCAGCTCCGTCACCTCACCCTCGATCCAGAGCGTCGGTAGCTTGTTGAGGTAGCGCGCGATGCCGCTGTTGAACCCGCGGACGGTGTAGACCTTCCGCCCCTCCACCTCCATCGCCTCGACCTTCACGCGCTCAACCATCTAGTAGTCGTCGAGCGGCCGGCGCAGGACCCACAGCAGGGTGGTAGAGGTCGTGAGCTCAGGCTCCGGCGCCGCGGCTTCTGCTGCGCTGCCGCCGAGCTTGTTCACCATCGCCGCCGCGTCCTCCAGCCGTCCGAACGAGCGCGGCATCGGGATGCCGCTACTGCCGCCGCTGCTCGGCTCCGGCGGAGCCACACCGCGGACATCCGACGCCACACTGATCAGCTCCCAGCCCTCCTGGCCGTACTCGTTCAGCGCCTCGGTGTACCGGCCTTTCGGCAGGGACACGATCCTGTACTCCCAGCGCTGCACCACGACAGCCTACGGGTCGACGCCCGGGCAGGCCTGTTCCGGCTCAGGGCGAACTGGAATCCGCAGCGTCGCGGGCGAGGAGGCTCGAATTGTTCTTCAGACTGAACGACTGGGAGCTTGCGGTGATCATCTTCGGGGTGGTCTTCGGGACCACGCTCCTCGGTCTGCTGCTGGGCATCTATCTCCGCAGGCACTCCGAGGTCCTGCGCGAGCCCTTCGGCGTCCTCCAGGCCGCACTGCTCGGGCTGGTCGGCCTGATCCTCGCGTTCGGGCTCACGCTCGCCGTCGGACGGTATGAAGCGCGGCGTGCGGCCGTCGTCGACGATGCCAACGCGATCGGGACGACGTACCTCCGGGCGCAGATGCTCTCGGAGCCAGTTCGCAGCCACTCGCTTGCCTTGCTCGCCCGCTACGCCGACACCAGCCTGCTCCTCTCTCACGAGATCCCTGGCAGCACCGCTCAGCGGCGCGTCGTCGCGGCCGGGAGCGCTCAGCAGCAGCAGCTCTGGCGGCTGGCCGGGCAGGCGCTCAATTCAGCGCCCCTCGCGACCGGGCCGCGTCTGTACATCGACAGTTTGAACAACATGATCGACATGCAGACCGTACGCGTCGCGGCACTCAACAATCGTGTGCCCGGCGCAGTGCTGGGGCTCGAGGTGATCGGTGCGGCCGTGTCGCTCGGACTGCTCGCCATCTACCTCGCGATTCTCGGGCGGGGCGTGACGACCGTCGTGATCGCGGCGGGCCTGCTCACGCTGCTGCTCCTGGTCACCTTCGACCTCGATCGCCCGACGCGCGGGCTGATCCGCATCCCGACCGGACCGCTCGTCGCACTGCGGGCGACGATGGCGCTGCCGCCCGCCGCCTCCGGCGCTCCGCGCCGCTAGGAGCTAGAGCAGGATCTCGGCGGCCGTCTCGAACGTGCAGCCGGAGCGGGTGAGCTCGACAGCCCGGTGCAGATCGGCGTCCGAGTGGGCGAGCTTCTCGGCGAGCGGCAGGGGATAGCCGGCCTCGATCAGCACGTGGAGTCTCCAGGACTCCACCTTTTCGCGCTCCGACTGTGGTTGTTCGATCGTCTGGGGCATGGTGTGCGGGTTTTCGCTCTCTCCTAGACGAACCCTGCCTCCGGAAGTTTGAGGCCCAAACAGAACCATTACGCACGTGCCGCGAGCTCGTCGAGCCGGCGGCTCAGCTCGTGCTGGCGGGCCTCCAGCACCGTCCGTTCCGACTCGGCATCGGCCGCGATCTCGTGCAAACGCTCGCGCAGGCCGGCTTCGACCTGATGCGCGCGCTCCTCGAGGGAGTTCAGTGCATCGTCCCGCTGGCGCTCCAGTGCGGCCCGAAGACGTGCGAGCCGCTCCTCGACCCGCGCCGCTGCGGCGTCGCTGACGTGGTTCAGGCGTTCGGTCAGCACCCCCTCCGCCTCGCGGGCGAACCGCTCGACCGCGAGGTCGAGCTCCCGGCTCAATCGCCGAGCGGCCGCCTCACGTGCGCTGCGGATCGTCGTGTCGAACTGCGCGGAAGCGGCTTCCGTGTAGCGCGCTGTCTCGCGTCCGACGATGCGCTGCAGCTGCTCGACCTGCCGGCGCTCGATGTCGCCCAGGGCCATCTGAATGCGCTGTGTCGCATCGTTCCCTTCTCGGTCGATCAGCTCCTTGAGATCGCTCTCCCGTTTGCGCAGCCGTTCGGCGACCTCGTGCAGGGCGTGTCGTCGTTCGGCGGCATGCTGCTCGAGCTCCGCGTTTGCCTGCTGCATCACCTCTTGACCCTCGCGCGCGAACTCGGCACGCAGCCGCGTCACGAGCTGCCGCTGCTCCTCCACGGAGGCCTGCAGCCGGTCGGCGTCCTGGCCGATCTTCGCGCTTGCCTCCGCCATCAGCGCCTGCTGTCGTGCCTCGACGCGTTTCACGTCGTCCGCGAGGCTCTCCTGCAGCTTGCCGACGTCGCTGGTCCAGTCGGTGAGCCGCTGCTCGATCGCAGCCTGGGCCGAGACGAGCTTCTCGCTGAGCCGCTCGGTGGCATCCCGCTCGCGCTCGGCGACATCCCGGCGCCGCTCCTCGGCGATCCGTCGCTCCTCTTCAGCGAGCTGGGACAGGGAGTCGGCGCGCAGCCGGGCGAGGGTGTGCTCGAGCTCCTCGGCCCGTTGGGCGAGCTCCTGCGCCACGATCTCGTCGAAGGTGGTCTTGCCGCGCTCGATCTCGCGTTCGAGCAGCCGCTGGTGCGCTCGAACCTTCTTCAGCACGAGCACGCTCGCGACCAGCGCGAGCACGGCAACGACCGCCGAGATGACGGCGACGGTGGTGGCAACGGTCACGGCTTCATCGTAGGCGTGCCGCCACGAGGGCGACGGCGATCAATGTCGAAGCGCCGGCGAGCAGGCGCAGCGCGCGCTCGAGCTGCTCCGTGCCGGCGGTGGTCGAGCGTTCGCGGCGAGCCGCGCGGACGGGGGTCGACAGCGCGCGCTGGGCGAGGCTGAGCGCGAAGGCGTAGCCGGCGGCGGCGACCGCCTCGAGGCGCAGAGTCTGCGCCTCGACGAAATAGCCGGTCAGCGCGGGGAAGGCACCCCAGCAGAGCGCGAAGCCCCAGTCCGTGTGCAGGGCGAGCTCGAGGTTGTAGGCGGGCACCAGCACCGCGCCGACCGCGACGAACACGAGCAGCCCCCAGCCCCAGGCCGCCGCAGCGCCGATCCCGATCGCGACCGCGCCGCTCAGGCTCACGACGGCGATCGTCACGAGCATGCCGCCGGGGATCTCCGTCTTCAGCGGCCGCCCTCGCAGCTCGTCGAGCGCGTGCGCGGCAACGCCCATCGCGAGGAAGAACGCTGCGATCGCCCACAGCATCCGGTCGAGGTGGAAGACCGGCGCGAGCGCCGCTCCGACGGCGACGTAGGAGAGATGCCAGAGCGTGTACGGCGGGTGCAGCAGCGTCACGTAGTCGCGCCAGCCACCGCGCTCCAGCGCGTAGAACGCCGGCTTTACCTCGTCCGTCGTCCCCACGTGACGATCCCTCCGCCGAGACTCAGCCGCTTCGCGTGCACGTCGTCGATCCCGCTGTCGCGCCACGTCTGCACCAGGCGCGGCAGCGGCCATTCCTCGTAGTGGTTCCGGATCGAAGGCCCGAGGAATGCCCCAACCTCGTGCCACCCGTCCCCGATCACCCTGCCGGCGGTTGGCAGGCCGACGCGCGTCCAGAGCTCCCAGAGCGGGCGCCAGATGCCGCGCGGGACGCCGAACTCGAGCCCGGCGATCGTGCCGCCCGGTTTCACGACTCGCGCCAGCTCGCGCAGCACCGCCGGCGGGTCCTCCACGTAACGGAGGAGATACGTGAACGTCAGTGCATCGAACTGCCCGTCCTCGAACGGGAGGTTGCGCGCGTCGCCCTCCTGCAGTCGGACCTTGCGCGTCGCAGCGGCGAGCACCAGCCGTTTCCGGCCCTCCTCGAGCATCTCGGGGCTCTGGTCGATGCCGACGACGAAGCAATCCTTCTGACGCACGAGCTCGCGGGCGACGAGTGTCGTCCCGGTGGCGACGTCGAGCACCGTGTCGGTCGGGCCGGCCTCGATGCGGGAAACGAGGAAGCGCCGCCAGCGCGGGTCCTGTCCGAACGAGAGGACTGCTCCCCACCGGTCATAGCCGGGCCCGAGCGGCGCGAAGAGGGTGGTCGCATCCATACGCTTGACTCTATGGCCCTGCGTGAGGAGCTGGAGCGGATTGCCGCCGCCGCGGCAGCGCACGGCGAGGTGGCGGGCGTGCTCGCGGCGGAGCCGGCTCGTGGACTGCGTCTCTACCTGGTCGCCCTCGGCGGCGAGGCGGAGCGGCGCTGGATCGTGCTCGACGACGAGGGCCGGTTCGTCGACCGGCGCGAGGATGTCCGCGACACGGCATCGATCGTCGCGATGTGCGAGCTCGCAGGCGACCTGGCCGGGGGCGGCGATCTCGAGAGCCTGCGGTCGCAGCTCGCACAGGTGCGGATCGTCGAGCAGCCGCCGGGCATCGAGGAGGCGGAGGAGGCGGCGCTTGCCCTGGAGCGTGTCATCGGTGCGCCGCCGCGCGTCGCGACGCCGGCGTATCTCGACGAGGTCGGTGTTGCGACCGTCGCGCTCGAGCGGGCGCTCGGCGAGCTCTCTTCCCCGTTTTCGACCGCGATCCGGTCGGCGAGCGGCACCGTCGAAGAATTCGTGCAGGACGTCGAGCGCGGCTACCTGGTCGACCTGCGCTAACTTGGTCGCATGTCTGAAGGTGGATTCGGATTCCCGTTCGGCGGTGACCCGGAGGATCTCCTGCGGGGACTGCGCGAGTTCGCAGAGCAGCAGGCGGAGTCGGTGCAGGAGGCCCAGCGCGAGCAGTTTGCGACGCTGACCCTGAACACGGCCGTCGAGTTGACCGCGGCCGCGCTCTCCCAGGTCCAGGTCGAGGGCGGCGCCGAAGAACAGTCGATCGCCATGCGCGATGCCATGCGCGTGTTGTTCCCCGAGGCGGTGGCGCTCGTCAGCGCCGCGCGCCAGGGGTTCATGCGCGAGTCGTAACGGCGATTACGTACTGACCGGCCCGGCGATCGCCCGGTAGAGGCCCCAGGTCATCAGCGCGAACGCGCCGACTGCGAGCAGCAGGTCGACCGGCGTCAGCCTGCCGCGCTTCCGGCGGTAGGTCGGAAAGACGCCGAAGACGATCATCTGGGAGAGGAACAGAGCGATCAGGGCGGGGCGCAGGACGTTCTCGTCGAACGCGTCCGGATCGGTGATGCTCAACGCGTCGAACGCGACGAACGGCACGGCGATCCAGGCCAGGAGCTTGCGCACGTGGATCCCGGTGACGGAGAAGAGGAGCCGTGACAGGGCGAGGTACTCGGCGACGATGAGCCCCGCCACACTGGCGGCGGCCCCGAGGCCGATGGTGACGGCGAACCAGCGGCTCGAATAAGCGGACGCGATCGCATAGCCGGGCAGATCGGCGTGCGTCAGCGCCGGGTCGACGGCGGACAGAGGGAAGACTGCGAAGAGGAGATACGCCGCGACGACGATCCACGCCCCGACCAGCGTGCGGCGCACCGTTCGCGAACCGCCGATGACCTCCGCGCCCAGGAAGATCGGCAGGCTGCCGCAGAGGAAGAGGAGAGCGATGCTTGCCCCACCGTGCAGCAGCCCGTGCGTTCCCGGCGACTGCGTGAACGAGTGCGTGGGCGCGCCGGCGTTGGCCAGGACGACCACGCCGAGCGCGAGCATCAGCAGGAGCTGGAGCGCTGCCGAAAGGGCGAGCAGACGCAGCACCGGCTTCGTCCCGAGGAGCACGAGCCCGACGATGGCGACCGGCAGGAGCAGCTCGATCAGCCAGCGCCACGGCTCGATCCCGGGGAAGATGTCCGCGAGCATCTCGTAGACGATGTCGGTGACCGTGTAGGGCAGGTAGAGGAAGTAGCTGAACGCCCAGATCGCCGCCTGGACGAGCGCCATGCGCCGGCCGACCGCAGCCTCGACGAACGCAGCGAGCCCGCCCGCGGAGACGATCTCCTCGCTGTAGCGCACCCAGACGAGGAGCGGGAACGCGTACAGCGCAGCTCCGAGCACGGTCACGAGCCCGGCGGAGCTCATGTCGGCCGCGCCGGGCACGTAGATCACCGCCAGCGCGAGCGGCCCCCCGATCGACGCGATCGCGAAGCCGAAATAGAGCGACGGCGGGATCGGTGATCCCGCCGTCGCATCAGGAGTGGTGCGGAGTGGGTCTGCTAGCCCCAGGCTTCGCCGCCGGTGGTCGTGTCGGACGTGGTCGTCGGGCCGCCGCCGCCCGTGCCGCCGCTGCCACCCCCGCCCGTCGCGGTGCCGGGCACCTTGATCGAGGTCTTCATGCCCTTCGCGGCATGGCCGGGCACCGGGCACCAGAGCGCGTAGGTCCCGGGCTTGAGCGTGACGGCGAGCGTCGCCGACTTGCCGGGCTTGATGAGCGCGCTCTTCTTGAGCTTCACACCCGGGCCCGAAATGGCGAGCCCGTGGGTGTACTTGCCCGTGTTCTTGATCACGAAGCGGACCGGGCCGACGGCCCCTGTCCTCGTCGACAGAGTGATGTGGAACTCCTTCTCCGTGACCTTGATCGTCTTCACATCAGCGCCCTTGTGCGTGACGACGCCGGCGAGCGCGGCTCCGGCCAGGGCGGCCGCCAGCGCGGCTGCCACGAGGAGTGGGCGTGTGATCTTCATGCCTTCGACTACGAAGCTTGCCATGGACCGGATTGGATTACCATCCGGCCGCCCGTGACCCTTCTCGATCGCGCGATCGTCTGGCTGCTGCCGGCGGTCCCCAGGCCCGTCGTCCAACGGCTCTCGTCGCGTTACATCGCCGGCCCGTCGCTCGACGACGCCGTCCGGGTGGTGCGCAGGTTGAACGGAAAGGGCAAGCTCGCGACCGTCGACGTGCTCGGCGAGGAGATCACGAGCGCGGACGAGGCGCGGGCGATCACCGGCCAGTACCACGACGCACTCGCACGGATCGACGAGGAGGGGCTCGACGCCAACGTGTCGGTGAAGCTCACGGGCCTCGGCCTCGAGCTGGATCTGGAGCTTTGCCGCGAGCATCTCGAAGCCGTCGTCATCGACGCCGCCGCGCGTGGATCGTTCGTCCGGATCGACATGGAGGATTCGTCGACCACCGACCGTGCCCTCGAGCTCTTCCGGTCGATGAGAGCCGACGGTCACGAGAACATCGGCGTCGTTCTCCAGTCCTATCTACGGCGAACAGAGCGCGACGTGCCTGGCCTCGACAACGTCCGACTCTGCAAGGGCATTTACGTCGAGCCCGAGCAGGTGGCGTTCCAGGACGACGACGAGGTGCGCGCGAACTACGTTCGCTGTCTCGAGGCGCTCGTCGCCCAGGGCGCGTACGTCGGCATCGCGACGCACGACGAGCGCCTGATCGTCGAGGCGCTGCGCATCGTCCAGGATCTCCCTCCCGAGCGGTACGAGTTCCAGATGCTCCTCGGCGTGCGGCCGGACCGGGCCGACGAGCTGGTCGCGGCGGGACATCGCCTACGCGTCTACGTCCCGTACGGGACCGACTGGTACCGGTACTCGGTGCGGAGGCTGCAGGAGAATCCCAAGCTGGCGGGCTACGTCGCCGCCGGCCTGTTCCGCCACTGAGCCTGTCCGGCTGCTCAGCCGCTGCCGACGAGGAGCGAGTAGCCGCCGTCGACGATCAGCGTCTGGCCGCGGATCATCTCCGCGTCCGGCGAGCACAGGAACGCGACCGTGCCGGCGATGTCCTCAGGCGTGACGAGCCGGCCAACCGGGTTCGCAGCGCCTGCGGCGAGCATCTCGTCGCGGTTCGGGAAGTGCTCGAGGGCGCCTGTGTCGACGACGCCGCCGGAGACAGCGTTCACCCGGATCCGCGGCGCGAGCTCCACGGACAGATAGCGAACGAGCGACTCGAGTGCGGCCTTGGACGTGCCGATCAGAACGTAATTCTCGAGCACGCGCTGTGCGCCGAGGGACGAGATCGCGACGATCGACGAGCCTTCCGTCATCTGCGGCGCCGCGGCCCGCGCGAGCTGCAGCAGTGCGCGGGCGTTGGCGTTCATCGTCCAGTCCCAGTGCTTGTCCTCGGTCTCGAGCGCAGGCCGGATCACGCCGGTCGCGGCGTTGTGGACGAGCACGTCGAGCGGTCCGAGCGCCGCGACCTCGCCGAGCACGCGATCCGACGTCACGTTGCCGCGAACGAGGACGACCTTGGCCCCGAGCGCGCGCAATTCGTCGGCGGTCGCCTCCGCAGCGCGATCGTTCCGGAGATACCCGATCGCGATCCGGTCTGCTCCGCTCTGCGCGAACCGCAGGGCGATCGCGCGGCCGATGCCGCGCGAGCCACCCGTGACGAAGACGTTCACGGCCGGCGCGGGAGCGGCCTGTCGACCGGGGCGGAGGAAGGAAGCTCGTCCCAGCCGATGCGCTCGGGCGACTCGCGCTGGCCTTCCTCTGCCTTCGAGGATGCGTGTCCGAGGGCGTCGAGGCGCTGCATCTCCCCGTCGGCGTACAGGCGTACCTCGTGGTCGGCGGGCAAGCCGTCGACGAGCTCGCGAACGCGCGCGCGAATCTGGTACGCGAAATGGGGGGTCGCCGGCCCGACGAGGGCGTCGACGTCGTCGCGGGTCGGCTCGCGATCCATCGGGCGAGAGCCTAGCGCTAGGGTCGAGCCGTGCGCGCTCCAAGTGCCGTGGACCTGATGCTCCTCGGCACGGTCCTCCTGTGGGCGCTGAATGCGACCGTCACGCGGTACGTGGTGACACACGGTTTCCAGCCGCTCGCCTACGCGACGATCCGCTACGCCTGCGCGACGATTCTCTTCTGGGGCTTCACCTACGCGCGCGAGCGGAGCTTCCGCATCGCACTGCGGGACATGCGGCTCGTGCTGCTCGCAGCGCTCTTCATCTTCTGCAACCAGGTCTGCTTCATCTACGCGGTCGACAAGACCTCGGCGGCGACGGTGACCCTCTTCCTCGGGAGCACGCCCATCTTCATCGGCGTCCTGGCGAGCGTGATCGGGCTCGAGCGGATGGGCCGCGGCTTCTGGATCGCGACGATCGTCTCGCTGATCGGTGTCGGGTTCGTGGCCTCCGGTTCCGGAGGCTTCTCAGGGCGGCTGATCGGCGACGGGCTGGCGGTCCTGACCGCGGTCACGTGGGCCGGCTACTCGGTGCTGATCACCCCGTTGATGCGCCGCTACTCCCCGTTTCGAATCAGCTCGCTCGTGCTGGCCTTCGGCTGGATCCCGCTCGCGCTCGCCGGTCTCCGGCAGACGGCGAACCAGACCTTTCACTTCGGCACGCTGATGTGGATCTGCCTGGCATTCGCTGTGATCGGGCCGCTGTTCCTCACGAACATCCTTTGGTTCACCGCGATCAGCCGCGTCGGACCGTCGAGGGCGTCGCTCTTCTCGAACGTGCAGCCGGTCTTCGGCGTCCTCTTCGCGCTGCTGCTCCTGAGCGAGCACCTGACCCGCTGGGAGGTGGTCGGCGGTGCGGCGATCCTCGGCGCCGTGCTCGTCGAGCGTTCCCGGCGGCCCGTGCCGGAGCCTCCGGGTGACTAACCGAACTTAACCTGGTTAACTAATAGCCGTGAACTTCCGCGAGCGTCTTCGTCGCCGGCCGCCCGGTTACAACTTCACGATCGGGCGCATCCTCGCGATCTACGCGGGGCTGATGGTGACGCTGATGCTCGCGGCGCTCGATCAGACGATTGTCGCGACGGCGTTGCCGCGGATCGTCGGCGATCTCGGTGGCATCACCCAGTACTCGTGGGTGTTCACCGCCTACATGCTCACGTCGACCGTCACGGTGCCGCTGTACGGAAAGCTCGGGGACGTCTGGGGGCGCAAGAACCTCTTCCTGTTCGCGATCGTCGTCTTCCTGATCGGCTCGGCGCTCTGCGGCCTGGCGCACACGATGACCCAGCTCGTGCTCTTCCGCGCGGTGCAAGGGATCGGTGCGGGCGGCCTCTTCCCGTTGTCGCTCGCGGTGATCGGGAACATCGTCCCGCCGCGTGACCGGGGCAAGTGGCAAGGACTGATCGGAGCAGTGTTCGCCGCCTCGTCGATCATCGGGCCTGCGGTCGGCGGCTTCATCGTCGACAACGCCTCGTGGCGGTGGATCTTCTTCGTCAACCTGCCGGTCGGCGGTCTCGCTCTGATCGTCATCTCGATCACGATGCCGCGCCGCGCACCGCTGACCGACCACACGATCGACTGGCTGGGTGCCGGCCTCCTCGCCGCAGGGACCGGTGCGCTCCTCCTGGGCCTCGTCTGGGGTGGCCAGCAATACGCCTGGACGAGTCGGCATGTCATCGGCGCGTTGACCGTGTCTGCGGTGCTCCTTGCGGCCTTCGCGTTCGTCGAGCGCCGAGCCAGGGAGCCGATCCTGCCGTTCGAGATCCTGCGTAACCCGATCGTTGCCGGCAGCGTGGCCTGCATGGCACTCGTCGGGATGGTCATGTTCGGGACGATCTCGTACGTGCCGCTGTTCGTGCAGGGCGTGATCGGCACCTCCGCGGCATCGTCCGGCGTCGTGCTGACACCGTTGACGCTCGGCGCCGTCGTCACCTCTCTCCTGACCGGGCAGCTCATCTCGCGCACCGGGCACTACCGGTGGAACGTTGTCCTCGGCCCCGTCGTCCTGACGATCGGAATGTTGCTGCTCTGGAGGATGGGCACCTCGACGACGAATGCCGAGGCGGCGCGCAACATGGTGATCGCCGGGATCGGCATCGGGTCGATGATGCAGGTGTTCGTGATCTCGGTTCAGAACGCCGTGCCCCGCTCGAAGATCGGCTCCGCGACCGCGCTGACGCAATTCGGCCGTCAGATGGGGGCGACGCTCGGTGTCACGATCATGGGCGTGATCGTGAACCACGGGCTGCCGCCGGGCGTGGGCGACGGGGAGCTCACGAGCGTGCATCGTCTGCCGGAGCAGGCGCGCGCCACCCTCGCAGATGCGATCCGGCCGGCCTTCTTCACCGCCGCGTGCGTCTCGGCCATCGTGTGGCTGATCGCCGTTCGCTACGTCCACGAGCAGCGGCTGCGCCGCTCGCTCGACGAGGTCTCGGCGGTCGATGCGGCGGCGGGAACGCCCGCGACGGCGGGGATAGACTCCGAAGTCACATGAATGACGACTTCATGCCCCTGGACGGCTGGGACCACGTCGAGCTCTGGGTGGGGAACGCGAAACAGGCCGCCTACTACTACGAGCACGCGTTCGGTTTCCGGCGGACGGCGTACGCAGGCCCCGAGACGGGCGTTCGCGACCGCGCGAGTTACGTCCTCGAGCAGAACGAGATTCGCCTCGTCGTCACGAGTGCGCTCCGGAGCGGTACGGCGGTCGGTCGTCACGCCTTCGTTCACGGTGACGGCGTAAAGGACATCGCTCTCCGGGTCCCGGATGCCAACGTGGCTTTTCGCGAGGCAGTCGCGCGGGGGGCCGAAGGGGTCGTCGAGCCGCACGTCGTCGAGGACGATTTCGGCCAGGTCGAGCTGGCGACGATCGCAACGTACGGCGAGATCGTGCATACGTTCGTCGGCCGCAACGGCTACGAGGGCGCGTACCTGCCTGGGTATGTCGCGCAGGAGTCGGCCAACGGCGCCGGCGACGGTGTCGGGCTGCTTGCGATCGACCACATCGTCGGCAATGTCGAGCTGGGACGCATGGAGCACTGGGTCGCGTACTACGAGCAGGTGTTCGGAATGACCGAGATGATCCACTTCTCCGACGACGACATCTCGACGGAGTACTCGGCGCTGATGTCGAAGGTGATGACCGACGGCCAGGGGAAGGTGAAGTTCCCGATCAACGAGCCGGCCGAAGGCAAGCGAAAGAGCCAGATCGACGAGTACCTGGAGTTCAATGAAGGTCCCGGTGCGCAGCACATCGCCATGCAGTCGTCGAACATCGTCAAGACGGTCGAGGCGTTGCAGCGTCGCGGTGTGATGTTCCTCACGACCCCCGATGCGTACTACGAGGACACGCCGGGACGCGTTGGCGAGATCGATGAGAGCTGGGACGACCTACGGCGTTTGAAGATCCTCGCCGACCGCGACGACGACGGTTATCTGCTCCAGATCTTCACGAAGACGGCGCAGGACCGGCCGACGCTCTTCTTCGAGGTGATCGAGCGCCACGGCGCGCGTGGCTTCGGCGACGGGAACTTCAAGGCGCTGTTCGAGGCGATCGAGCGCGAACAGGCGCTCCGGGGCAATCTCTAGCCTCACTCGACACACGCTCACATGAGCCCACAACGCCGTTCGGCGCTCCTCTCGGTCGCCGCGGCCGCCGTTCTCGTCGTCCTCAAGCTGACGGTCGGTCTCGCGACGCACAGCCTCGGCCTCGTCTCCGAGGCCGCTCACTCGGGCACCGACCTCGTCGCCGCCCTCCTGACGTACTTCGCGGTTCGCGTGGCCGCGCGCCCCGCGGACGTGACGCACCAGTTCGGGCACGGCAAGGCCGAGCATCTGTCGGCGCTTGCGGAGGCCGGGTTCCTCGCGCTCGTGAGCATCTTCATCTCGGTGCGTGCGATCGAGCAGCTCGCCGGCATCACCAACTCGACGGTTCACGTCACGTGGTACGCGTTCGTCGTGCTGGGGGTCGTGATCGCGATCGACCTCAGCCGCATGGTCGTCTCGTGGCGAACGGCCCGGCGCTATGGGAGCGCGGCGATCGCTTCGAACGCGCTGCACTTCGGGAGCGATCTGTTCGGCTCGGTCGCGGTGCTCGTCGGGCTCGTTTTCGCGTATCACGGCTATCAGAACGGCGACCCGATCGCGGCGCTGTTCGTCGGCGTGCTTGTTCTGCTTGCCGCCGCACGCCTGATCAAGGTGAACGTCGACGTCCTGATGGATCGTGCGCCCGCGGAAGCCGAGGCTGCTGCTCTCGCCGCGATCGGAGAGCTGACCCCGGCCGTCGAGGTGCGGAGGATTCGCATGCGCCAGGCAGGCGGCCGTCAGTTCGCGGACATCGTGATCGGTGTTTCGCCGGGCGCCGCTGTCAGCCAGGGCCATGCGGCCGCGGACGCGGTCGAAGCCGCGGTCGAATGGGCGCTGCCGAACGCCGACGTCGTGGTGCACGTCGAGCCGATCGAGGATGCGACCGTGCGCGAGCGAGCGCATGCGGCGGCGCTCGCCGTGCCTCGTGTTCGGGAGGTCCACAACCTCGCGCTCGTCGACGTCGACGGCCACACCGAGCTCTCGCTGCACGTGAAGCTGCCGGGCGACCTCTCGCTCAACGAGGCGCACGACATTGCCGAGCAGCTCGAAGCGGCGATCTGCGGTGCCGTCCCGGAGATCGCCGGGGTGCAGACGCATCTCGAGCCGCTCGCCGAGGCGACGGAGGCGCGCGAGGTCGAGGCGACGGGGGCGGCGCTCGTGCGGCGCATCGTGCGGGAGTCAACCGGCAGCGACCCGCGTGAGCTTCGGTTTCTCAACACCACGCACGGGCTCGTCGCCTTCTTGACGCTCGGTCTCGACGGAACGCATCGACTCGACGAGGCCCACCAGCGCGCGAGTGAGATCGAGGAACGCATCCGGCGCGAGCGGCCGGATATCGCCGACGTGATAGTTCATACAGAGCCGTGAAGCTGTGCATGTTCACACCCAGGGAGCTCGCGCTCGAGCGCGGCTGGCCGGGGCGCATCGAAGGCGACAAGGTGATCCAGCTCGCCGCGCAGACACTGCAGGCGTTCTTCACCGGGGGTGGGTCGGCGCGTGAGCACGCGGAGTATGCGCTCGCCGACGTCGACCTGCGCCCGCCGGTCCTTTACCCGCCCGCGGTGCGCGATTTCATGGCCTTCGAGGAACATGTCGCGACGGCGCGCCGGCAACGGGGCGCGGAAGTGCCGAAGGAGTGGTACGAGGTCCCCGTCTTCTACTTCTCGAATCCGACGGCGATCTTCGGACCGGAGGAACCGATTCCCTTCCCGGACGGGACGGCCGAGCTCGACTACGAGCTCGAGTGCGCGGCGGTGATCGGCGCGAACGGGTCGATCGGCGGGTTCACTGTTCTGAACGACTGGTCGGCGCGTGACCTGCAGCGTCAGGAGATGCGCGTCGGGCTCGGGCCTGCGAAAGGCAAGGATTTCGCGACATCGCTCGGGCCTGTGCTCGTGACGCCGGACGAATTCGACGGGACCGAGGGAACGATGACCGCCCGCGTGAACGGCGAAGAGCGCTCGCGCGGAGAGCTCGGTGCGATGTACCACGGCTGGGAGGCGCTGGTCGCGCGAGCCGCGCAGAACACGGTTCTCAGGCCAGGCGACGTGATCGGGTCAGGCACGGTCGGCAGCGGCTGCATCCTCGAGCAGGGCGACGGACGCTGGCTGCAGCGAGGCGACGTCGTCGAGCTCGAGATCGAGGGCATCGGCGTGCTGCGCAACACCGTCGCGTGATCGGCCCGTCGGATGTCCGCGCGGCTGCGCGTGTGTTGGACGGCATCGCGCACCGCACACCGGTCGTTCGCTCTCGCACGCTCGGTGAGCAGGTCGTGCTCAAGCCGGAGTGCTTGCAAAGAGCCGGCGCGTTCAAGTTCCGCGGCGCCTTCAACAAGATCTCCTCGCTTCCCACAGGGACACCGGTGCTGGCCTACTCGTCCGGGAACCACGCGCAGGCTGTGGCTCTCTCAGCGCGCCTGCTCGGGTCGGCCGCGACGATCCTCATGCCGGAGGACGCGCCGCGGTCGAAGGTCGATGCAACGCGCGACTACGGAGCGGAGATCGTGACCTACGACCGGTACGCCGAGGATCGTGAGGCGCTGGGCGCAGCGCTCGCCGCCGAACGGGGCCTGGAGCTCGTCCGCCCCTACGACGATCCACTGGTGATGGCCGGGGCGGGGACTGCCGCGCTCGAGCTGCTCGAGGACGCGGGGGTCGTCGACGCGCTCGTCGTCCCCGTCGGCGGCGGCGGCTTGATCGCCGGCTCCGCGACGATTGCGAAGGACCTCGGCGTGCGGCGAGTGGTCGGGGTCGAACCGCAGGCCGGCGACGACTGGCGCCGTTCGTTCGCCGCAGGCGAGCCCGTCACGATCGAGGTGCCGCGCACGATCGCGGACGGGCTGCAGACGAATGCGCCCGGGAGGCTGACGTGGGAGGTCGCCTCGCAGCTCGTCGACGAGATCGTCACGGTCACCGACGATCAGATCGTCGAGGCGATGCGGTTTGCCTTCGAGCGGCTGAAGCTCGTCGTGGAACCGAGCGGCGCGGTCGGCATCGCGGCCGTGCTCGAGGGGCTCATCGAGGCGCCCTCGGTCGGCATCGTCATCTCGGGGGGAAACGTCTCCGCCGACCGCTTCGCCGAGCTCCTGTCGTGACGCTCTCCCCGTGACGCTCCTGTAACCACCCCTTGTCCGCTCCGTACACGCCTCCGCGAGACAAGTCTGGTGGCAGCCACCACAACGAGACGCGCACGGGTGTGTGCCAATAGTGGAACTTCGTCTGCGGGGATCCGGGCCGGCTCGTACCGTTTGGACGCCCAGCTGCAGCCGGCCGCGGGGGTGTGGTGGAACGGGACAGGTCGCGACCGCGGCGGCGCGATTCGATCTCGCACGCGGCAGATCGATCCCGCACACGGCAGATCGGAGTCGATCCCGCATCCGCTAGACCGACTGCCCGGGCGATCGAGCCCGTCGCCGCGTCGACGACCTAGCCGCGCGCCTCGCGCACGTTCCGGGCGACCCGGGCCCGCTCGTAGCTGAGGCGAAAGAGCTCGATCACCTCGTCGACGTCCTCGTCGCTGCGGATCTGCCGTGACACCCAGCCTGTCTCCGGCAGCACATGGTGGGGCTGGGCCCGGCCGGTCTCGACCAGCATGTCGCGGACCCCTTTCTGGAACGGCAGGTCGGCCCAGCGCTCGCCGTGCAGGTGGCCGATCTCGCGGCGGCCGAGCCGGAACTCGACGCCGCCGAACCGATGTGCGTGCGTCGTCACGCCGGGCCACGAGGCCACCTCCCGCTCGATCCGCCCGGCGATATCCTCCATCCATGCCGTTCTACCAGCGACTCGGCGACCTGCCGAGAAAGCGCCACATCGTGCACCGCGACAACGGCACGCTCTTGACCGAAGAGGTGATGGGCTTCGAAGGCTTCTCCGGCCTGGAGTCGATCCTCTATCACCTCCAGTCGCCCTGTCGCGTGATCGAGCTGGGTGAGTTCGAGCCGATCGAGCGGGCCGAGTGGGTGCCCGAAGCGCACGCCCACCGCCACATCCGAACCTGGGACCTGCCTCCCGCCGGCGATGCGATCACCGGCCGTGAGCTCCTGATGTGGAACGACGACGTGGAGATCTCGCTCGCGCGCCCCACCGAGCCGATGGACTACTTCTTCCGCAACGGCGAAGGAGACGAGGTCATCTTCGTGCACGAGGGCTCGGGAACGTTCGAGACGATCTTCGGTGACGTTCCGTACAAGCCCGGCGATTACATCGTCGTCCCACGCGGAACGACCTACCGCTTCGCTCCTGTGGGAGAGCAGCGCTACCTGGTGTTCGAGACGCCCGGGTTGATGACGATCCCGAAGCGCTACCGCAACGAGCACGGGCAGTTGATGGAGCACGCCCCGTACTACCACCGTGACATCCATCCGCCGACCGAACTGCGGACGCACCGTGACAAGGGCGAGTTCGTACTGAAGGTGCGAGTCCGCGGCGGGTATCAGACCTACGTCATCGACTACCACCCCTTCGACGTCGTCGGCTGGGACGGCTACGTCTATCCCTGGACGTTCTCGATCCACGACTTCGAGCCCATCACGGGCCGCATCCACATGCCGCCGCCGTCACACCAGACCTTCGAGGGGCCGAACTTCGTCATCTGCTCGTTCTGCCCGCGCAAGCTCGACTTCGATCCCGAGGCGATTCCGATCCCGTATCACCACTCGAACCTCCAGAGCGAGGAGATGATCTATTACGTCGACGGGAACTTCTCGTCGCGCAAGGGCATCGACGTCGGATCGATCACCCTGCACCCGTCGGGGCTCCCGCACGGCCCGCAGCCCGGCCTCGCGGAGAAGTCGCTCGGCCTGACGGAGACGCACGAGTACGCCGTGATGTGCGACACGTTCCATCCGCTCCGGTTGACGACGCTCTGCGCCGGTCTCGACGACGGCAAGTACATGTTCTCGTGGGCCGAGGACGCAGCACCGGACGACCAGGCCGGCGTCACCTCGCATCTGTAGTGCAGCTCGTGCTCGACTGGGACGGGACGTGCACCGTCCGTGATTCGCTCGTGGCCGCGATCCACGACCTCGGTGATCCTTCGGTGTACGACGCCGAAGTCCAGGAGACGTTCGGCAGCTACGAGGCGATGCTGGCCGCGGAGGTCAAAACCCTGCAGGTGACCGCGGACGAGGCGGCTGCCTGGGCGGTCGAGCATGTGGAGCTCCGCGCCGGGCTGCATGAGCTGCTCGAGCACTACCGGCCGGTGATCGTCTCGAGCGGGCTGCCACAGTTGATTCGCCCGGTGCTCCAGCGCGAGGGGCTCGACGGCCTCGAGCTCCGCTCGAACGACGCCGACGTGCGTTCGGACGGGTGGCGCGTGATCTTTCGCGACGAGGGCATGTGCCCCGTCTGCGGCGACAAGTGCAAGCGCCGGTCGCTCCCGGGCGGCAGCCCCCTCGTCTTCGTGGGCGACGGCTGGTCGGACCGGTGCGCGTCGCTGGCGTGCGACCGCGTCTTCGCGCGCACCGGCCTGGCGGCCTACCTGGACGAGCAGGGTGTTCCGTACGAGCCGTACGAGACGTTCTTCGATGTCGCTGCTGCGCTTTCCTGAGCCGTACGACTTCGAGCTGTCGACCGGCCGCTTCCGCGCGTTCGGCACCGACCTGGCGAACCGGCTGGTCGACGGAACGCTCTACCGGGCGATCGCAGGCCGCGAGGTGCGCATTGCCGCCCGTGCGGGGGGCGTCGACGTCGAGCCGCTCGATGAGGAGACCCGGCCGGTCGTTCTTCAGCTGCTCGGAGCGCCGTTCGAGCTGCCGCCGTTCTATGCCTGGGCCGGCAAGGACCCCCGGCTCGCGCCGATCGTCGACCGGCTGCGCGGCTTTCGACCGCCGCTTCAGCCCGACCCGTTCGAGGCGTTGATCACGTCGATCACCGCGCAGCAGGTCTCCCTCTTCGCTGCCGTAGCGATCCGCAACCGCCTGGTCGAGCGCCTGGGCGAGCAGGTCGGGGAGTCGTGGGCATTCCCGACCCGCGGTCGGATCGCCGGAGCGGGCGAGCAGGTGCTGTTCGATGTCGGCTTCACGCGTCGCAAGGCGGAGTACGCGGTGGGTCTCGCGCGCAGCGGCCTCGATCTCGACGGTCTTGCTGCACTCGACGATGACGCCGTCCGAGCGAGCATCACGGAGTTGCGTGGACTCGGCCCGTGGACGGCCGAGTGGTTCCTCGCGCGCCACCTCGCCCGGCCACACGCCTGGCCTGCCGGCGACCTCGCGCTCCGCAAGGCAGCCGAGAGTCTTTACGGTGTTGCTGTGACCGATCTCGGCGCCCGGCTGCATCCGTTCCAGAACCTCTCAGCGCACTACCTCCTGATGGGGTGGTTGACGCGGCCGTGAAGATCCGTTCCGCGACCGAGGCCGACGAGGCCGTCCTGCGCGAGCTGTGGGAGGAGTTCGAGCAAGAGGTGCCGTGGCCGCTCGAGGAGCCGGAGACGTGGGCCGACGAATGGCCGGACACGCTCGACGACATCCGGGTGGGCGGTGTCTTCCTGGCGGAGGACGGGGAGGGGGCGCTCGGCGTCGCCCGCATCGAGGCGCCGGTTCGCGGGCGTGCGCACATCCAGCTCGTCCACGTGCGCCCACGCGCCCGCCGGCAAGGTGTCGCGAAGGCGCTGCTCCGTGAGTGCGCGCGGCACGCGCAGGAGCAGGGCGCGGAAGTCGTGAGCCTCGACGTGCTGACCTCGAACGAATCGGCTCGGGTCGTCTGGTCGCATCTCGGTTTCGAGGAGCACGCGAAGCTCATGGCGACGCCGGTGCAGGCGTTCGCCAACCGGCTCGAGAACGAGGACACGGGGGAGTCGCGGGCGATCACGCACGTGCAGAGCGACGACGAGGTGTCCGTCGAGCGCGCCGTCTCGCAGTTCATTCCCCGGCTCGAGGCGCCCGAGGTTCGGACGACCGACAGCTGGATTCGAATCGCGGATCCGGTCTTCGACCGCGACCGCGAGGCTCACGGGCGTTTCGCCCGTGAGCTGTCCGACCGGCTCGGCGCGGTGACGATTGCGCTCGCGCTCGAAGGAGAAGTTGTCCGCTTCCGCATCTTCGAGCGCGGCCGCATGGTCGATGAGTACCTGTCGGTGCCGACCTGGTACGGCGAGCTTCCGAAAGGCGACGAGCTGGCGCTGGCCGCCAATCCGACGCTCGTCTCGCGTCTGACCGGCGCCTCGCGCGACGAGGTGCGCCGGGTCGCCCGGACGGCCGCGACGCCGGCCGAGCTGCCGCCGGCCGCAGAGCTGTTCGAGCAGATCGCCCGCCTGCTGGGGCTCGAGGCATGAAGCTGGTCGACGCCGCTCGCTGCCCCTATTGCGCGCGCGTGCGGATTGCGCTCGCCGAGAAGGGCATCGAGCACGAGGCTGTCGTGGTCGACCTCAGCGACCGCCCGCGCTGGGTGATCGACCTGAACCCGCCCAGAGGGCGCGTGCCGATCCTCGACGACGGCTTCGTCCTGCCCGAGTCCGAGGTGATCATGGCGTACCTTGACGAGCGCTACCCCGAAGCGCCGCTGCTCCCGGCCGATCCTGAGGCGCGTGCGCAGGCGCGTCTGCTCGTGTTCCGCTTCGACGAGAACCTCGGCGACGACTACTACGCCTTCCGGCGGGGCGACGAGAACGATCTGGCCGGCAAGCTGGAGGCGCTGGAGGTGGGGCAGAGCCTGTTCGCGGATGTGGCCTACGTTCCCTGGGTGATCCGTGCGCGCGACATGCTCGGCGTCGAACTGCCCGCGCGGATCGAGGCGTGGCTCGACGAGCTCGAACGGCGGCCCTCGATTGCTGCCGAAGTGGAGCTGGTCCGAGGGCTGTGACGGAGATCGCGATCGAGGAGCTCGCCACGCGGCTCGGGGAGATCGCGATCGTCGACGTTCGCACGCCGCAGGAGTACGACGGAACACTCGGTCAGCCGTGTGACCCGCGGCAGGGCCACATCCCCGGTGCGCGAAACGTCGATGTCTACCACCTGATGCAGCTCGATCCGGCACAGATCGAGGCGGCCGTCGGCATCGATGCCGGAAGTGAGGTCGTCGCGTACTGCCACAGCGGCTCCCGCTCGGCGATCGCAACGCAGATGCTGCGGGCGCTCGGGTACGACGCGCGCAACTACGTCGGGTCGTGGCACGAATGGTCACGCCACGACGATCTGCCGCTCGAGCGCTGACCGGCGACCGCGAGAAACGCACGGCACAGGCGCCGGCCGTGCTCCTGCCAGGCAGCCAGCTTCTCGTCGAGCTCGGCCTCGAGAGCCTCGAGCGGCTTCGGCAGCGTCGGGTCGTCGCGGAACCATTCGAGCAACTGGTGACGACGCGCCTCCGGATGGAACTGCACCGCCCAGGCTGAGCCGTTCACGCGGAAGCCCTGCGGCACGGGCCCGCGTACGAGCTCGGTCGCCCCATCTGGGATCTCGAAGCGGTACGCGTTCGCGTTCAGCGCCTGGAACCGCGGTGGCAGGACTCCCACCACCGGGTCGTCGACACCTTCGTCCGTCAGCTCCGAGTCGTAGAACCCGGCCAGCGTCGAGCCGACCGGCGAGACACGCGCGCCGAGCGCATGCGCCAGCGTCTGGGCGCCGAGACAGACGCCGAGCAACGGCGTGCCCTCGAGCACCCAGTAGTTGAGCGCCTCGTACTCCTCGTGCAGCCACGGGTACTGCACCTCGTCACCGACGTTCTGGTCGCCGCCGAACACCATGACCGCGTCGAATGCCCGCGGGGGAGCGCCCTGCAGGCGGATGTCCCACTCCTGCAGGTCGTGGCCGTCCTCGGCGATCACGTCGGCAAAAAGCTCGGGCCGCACGAGCGGCCCGTGGGTGACGGCGAGCACGCGCATCAGGCGGTGGGGATCTTCTCCTCGTCGAGGAGCTTCCGCAGCAGCTGCGCGCCGGCCGGCGCCTGGGCGACGCCGTTCGTCTGATTGTTGTTGTTGAAGAAGGCGTAGACCTCCTCCGCAGTGTTCGACAGCTCGCGCAACGGCGGGACCCACTCGCGCAGCTCGCCCTCGGCGTACAGATGGTCGAACCGCTGAGCAGCAGATCCTCCACGGACGTTCCAGGTTCCCGCGTTCCGGCCGTGAAAGCGGACGTACGCCAGCGGAGTTGTCGTCGCCACCAGCGTCTCCGGAACGTTGGCCGCGTCGACCTTCGGCGCGTCGACCACGACCCAGGTCATCGTTCGCTCCTCGAGGAACCGCAGCAGTTCACCGCGTATGTCCTCTCCGTACCAGGAGCGGTGGCGCGGTTCGAAGAGGAACGCATCGGTCCCGAGCTGCTCGCGCGCCCACTCCAGGTAGTCGAGCGACGACGGCTTCCAGACGACGTACGGCGGCATCTGGAACAGGATCCCGCCGAGCTTCCCGGCGTCGCGCAGCGGGGCCAGCGCGTCGAGGAACTCGCGGAAGACTGCACCGCGCGCCGCTCGGGTGGGCCGGTCGACGCGGCCGCGTGCATCGACCGGCAGGCCCTCCCGCAGGTCGGGTGGAACCTGTTCGAGCTTGACGGGGTGCCGGGTCATGAGCCCGAACGCCTTGACGTGCATCACGAAGCCGGGCGGCGTTCGCTCCGCCCAGCCGCGCACCATCTGTTCGCTCGGCACGCGGTAGTAGGTCGAGTCGACCTCGACGGTCGAGTAGCGCTCGGCGTAATAGGCGAGCCGCTCCTTCGGCGGCGTGCCGGGCGGGTACCAGTGCTTCGACAGGGCGTCATCAGCCCATGAGCAAGTCCCGATCCGCACCGACGCCGCCACGGACGAAGGATACGAGTCATCCGCGGCAGGTCGCCCGCCGCCCTAGAATCGCGGGATGCCGGATTCCAGGCCCATCGGGGTGTTCGACTCGGGAGTCGGCGGTCTCACTGTCCTGCACGAGTGCCTGGTGACGATGCCGCACGAGGATTTCGTCTACCTCGGCGATCATGCGCGCCTGCCGTACGGCCCGCGCAGTCGCGACGAGGTGCGGCGCTTCGCGCACGAGATCGGGGTCTACCTCGAACGCCAGGGCGTCAAGATGGTCGTCGTCGCGTGCAACACCGCGACCTCCGTTGCGCTGCCCGACCTGCAGGAGCAGCTCGGCGTGCCGGTGGTCAGCGTGATCGTTCCCGAGGCGCACGCGGCCGTGCAGGCGACGCGGAACCGGCGGATCGGTCTGTTGGCCACCGAGCTGACGGTCGAGAGCGGACGGTACGAGGCCCTGGTGCGCACGCTCGATGCGGGCGCGCGCGTCACGGCGGTTGCCTGCGCGAAGCTCGTGCCGCTGATCGAGGCGGGCGACACCTACAGCGACGACGTCGTCGGCGCGGTGCGCGAGTACGCCGGGCCGCTCAAGGATGCGGGCTGCGACACGGTGATCCTCGGCTGCACGCACTATCCGCTGCTGCGCCCCGTCTTCCAGCGCACGTTCGGCCGCGACGTGACCCTCGTGTTCTCGGCCGACGAGACGGCGCGCGAGGTCGCCGAGACACTCGCGCGCAAGGGCTTCGGCAATGACACGACGCGAGAGGGCCGCTACCGCTTTCTCACCACCGGCGACCCGGCGCTCTTCCGGACGCTCGGGGAGCGCTTCCTGCAACTGCCGCTCGCCGACGTCGAGCAGGTCGAGGTTCGCGAGCTGGAGGCGGTCGCATGAGTCGTAACGACGGCCGCAAGCCCGACGAGCTCCGTCTCGTGGACGCCGATCCGGCGTTCCTCGAGCAGCCGCACGGGGTCGTGCTCTGGTCGCAGGGCAAGACGAAGGTGCTCTGCACCGCAACCGTGCAGGACGGCGTGCCCCGGTGGCTCTACCGGTCGGGACGTGGCTGGATGACGGCGGAGTACTCGTTGCTGCCGGCGTCGACCGGCGACCGGACCGACCGCGAGGCCGCCCGCGGCAAGCAGGGCGGGCGCACGGTCGAGATCCAGCGGCTGATCGGCCGCGCCCTGCGCGGAGTGGTCGATTTCCAGGCGCTCGGCGAACGCACGGTCTACCTCGACTGCGATGTGCTCCAGGCCGACGGCGGGACGCGCTGCGCCGCGATCACCGGCGCGTATGTCGCGGCGCAGCGGGCACTCGACCACTTCGGGCTGTCCAAGGCGCTGACGGGCTCGGTGGCCGCCGTGTCGGTCGGAGTCGTCGACGGCACATCGCTGCTCGACCTCGACTACTCGGAAGACTCGAATGCGGACGTCGACGTGAACGTCGTCATGACGGGCGACGGGCGGTTCGTCGAGGTGCAGTCGACCGCCGAGAAGATCCCGTTCGACCGCGCGCGGCTCGACGAGCTGCTCGACCTGGCCGCGGCCGGGATCGAGGATCTGCAGCGGTTCCAGCAGGACGCCGTGGCCGCCCCGCGCGACTGAGCGTGGCCGGGCTCGAGGCCACCGTCTGCTCGGGGAATCCGCACAAGCTCGAGGAGTTCGCACTGCTCTTTCCCCGCTGGCAGCTCGAGTTGCTCGCCGATGTCGACTTTCCGGAGGAGGACGGCGACACCTACCTCGACAACGCCCGGATCAAGGCCCAGTACGGCCGTGCTGTCGGTCCCGCGGAACGCTGGATGCTCGCCGACGACTCGGGGATCGAGCTCGCCGCGCTCGACGGCGCACCGGGCGTCGTCACCGCGCGCTGGTCGGAGGGCGACCACGTTGCGAAGGCGCTCGCCGCGGTCGCGGGAGGGGACCGGCGGGCGCGCTACGTGTGCGAGCTCGTCGCGCTCTCGCCGGCGGGCCGTGAGCTACGGGGCACCGGCGTGCTCGACGGGATGATCGCGCTCGAACCGGCCGGGAGCGAAGGCTTCGGGTTCGACCCGGTCTTCGTCCCGCTGGACGAGGCGCGCACGGTCGCCGAGCTGGGCGATGCATGGAAGGCGAGGCACTCGCATCGCGCGCTCGCGGCGCGGGCGCTACTCGACCTGGTCTGATGCATCCGCGCGCCCCGCGCGCCACCAGTTGATCTCGGCGCCGAACACGATCACGTTCGCCATCAGGTACAGCCAGACGAGCAGGATCGCCGGGCCCGAGAGCGTCTGGAGGACCGGGTTGTGCTTCGAGATGTCGACGTACACCGGCAGCCCCTGGAACGTCGCCTCGAGGACGACCGCAGACGTGATCGCCCCCGGCAGGACCTCGCGCAAGGTCACGTCGGCGTTCGTCAGCACGTAATAGGCGGACGTCAGGAACACGAAGAGGCCGATCGCCGAGACGCCGATCGCGACCACCCGGGCCGAGGTCGCGTTGCCCGAGAAGCCGACGTAGCGCTTCAGCACCTCCTGGCCGATCGACCCGACCACGAGCGACGCGAACAGGGCGATCAGCGACCCGACCATCATCATCGTCGCGAGCGCCTTTCCATGGAGAAAGCCGCGGTTCGGCCGGCCGTAGACGATGTTGAAGGCGCTCTCGAGCACGCTGAAGAGCGACAGGGAGGACCAGAGCAGGAAGGCGCCGCCGACGAGCCCGAGCGCCGTGGCGTTCGCCTGGATGGCGCGCACCGCCCGGAGGATCGAGTCGAGCGACGTGTTCGGGAACGTCTTCGACAGTTCGCGGACGAAGAAGGAGCCCTCGTCCGCCTGATGCACGACGCCGAGGAGCGCGAGCGAGAGGAAGAGCAGCGGCACGAACGAGAGCAACGCGAAGTAGGCGATCATCGCGGCCAGGTGCGTGCCGCGGTCGGCGAAGTACTTACGGAGAACCAGCCTCACTCCGCGGCAGTATGCTCGCCCCCATGGACGCGACCCAGGCGATCGCCGACCTCACCGAGATCTCGCCGCAGGTGCAGGATGTGGCCGTGATCGCCGCCGACGGCACCCTGACCGGCTCCAATCTCGCGGCCAGCGAGGCGGCGCAGCGGTTGGCCGACGGGGCGCGCCGGCTCCTGGACGCCGCCGAGGGCCTGCGCCCGGGGGTCGCCCAGCTCGAGGCGGCCACGACCTCAGGCAGCGTGTTCGTCGTGCGGGACGGAGACCGCCTGATCGCCGCGACCACGACCCCCGAGCCGACGGTGGGGCTCGTGTTCTACGACCTGAAGACCTGCCTGCGCTCGATCACCGAGCCCGAGCCCGAGACGGAGCCCGAGCCGAAGCCGAAGCGACGGGCGCCGGCGAAGAAGAAGGGTGAGGGCGACGATGCCGCCACGTAAGGTCGTCACCGGAATGCTGCTTGCCGCCGGCTCCCTCGCCGGCTCCGTGCTCGTCCGGCGCCGCGCCGCGCGCCGTCGCGAGCGGGTCGACCTCTACGCGGACGACGGCTCGATGCAGTCCTACGCCGAGGGGACGCTCGAAGCGGAGCGCCTGCTGCCGATCGCGCACGAGCTCCTTTCCACGGCATGAACCGCGACGAGCTCGGGCGCGGCCTGCGGGAGGCGGCCTATCTCGAGGGCGACTTCGTGCTTCGCTCCGGCCGCCGCTCCAAGTACTACCTGGACAAGTATCGCTTCGAGACGCGGCCGGACCTGCTGCGGGCGCTGGGCATCGCGCTCGCGACGGCGGTGGGCGAACGCGAGCCCGGGGCCGACCGGCTCGCCGGGCCGGAGCTCGGCGCGGTCGCACTGGCCGCCGCGGCCTCGCTCGAGACGGGCCTGCCCTTCCTGATCGTCCGCAAGGACGCAAAGGACTACGGCACCGCCAACCGCCTCGAAGGCGTGAGCGAGCCGGGAGAGTGCGTGTGCCTGATCGAGGACGTGGTCACCTCGGGCGGGGCGGCGGTCGAGGCCGTGCTGGCGCTCCGCGAGGCCGGTTTGCGTGTGTCCAACGCGATCTGCGTGGTCGACCGCGAAGAGGGGGGCGTCGACGAGCTCGCGCGCCATGCGGTGCGCCTCTGGCCGCTCTTCTGGGCCTCCGAGTTGGTCGAAACCCCCGCAAATCCGCATGGTTGAGCGATATCCGACTCCGTTGTTAGGGTTCTCCGCAAGATCTGATCCCCAGTCCCCGACGCAGGAGGATGTTCGTTGACCAAGCAGGACTTCATCCAGAAGGTCGCCGCGAAGAGCGGGCTCTCGGCTCGCGATGCGGGCAAGGCCGTGGATGCATTCATGGAGACGGTGACCGAGACCCTGAAGGCCGGGGATACCGTGAACTTCACCGGTTTCGGCAAGTTCTCGCCGTCGGCGCGTGCGGCGCGCCAGGGCGTCAACCCCCGCACGGGCGAGCGCGTCCAGATCGCGGCGACGACCGTGCCGAAGTTCTCGGCCGGCAGCCAGCTCAAGGCCGCGCTCAAGAGCTAGTTCTCAGGCCAGTTGGTGTCTGGCACCACGGTGTCAGACACCAACTTCGGCCGCAGCCGCCAGACGCGTTACCGTGCAGGCTGATGGCTGTCGCCACGACGACCACGTTCGCCGACCGGCTGGCCGCCGAGGTCGAGCGCAAGCATTCTCAGCTCGTCGTCGGGCTCGACCCGAACATCGACCTGATGCCCGTCGAGCTGCGGGGAGACGTTGCCCGCTTCTGCTGCGGCTTGATCGATTCGGTCGCGCCGCACGCAGTCGCCGTGAAGCCGCAACTCGCGTTCTTCGAGGCGCTCGGGCCGGCCGGCATGGCGGCGTTCGACCAGGTCTGCACGTACGCCCGGCGCGCCGGGCTGCTGGTCGTCGCCGATGGCAAGCGCGGCGACATCGGCTCGACCGCTCGCGCGTACGCGGAGGCCTACCTCGAGGGTGAACCGCCGCGCGCCGACGCGCTGACGGTCAACCCGTGGCTCGGCCGCGATTCCGTCGAGCCGTTCCTGGGCGCTGTGCGCCGCGGCGGCGTCGGCATCTTCGTGGTCGTGCGCACCTCGAACGCAAGCGGCGACCTGCAGGACGCCGTGCTCAAGGACGGCCGCCCGATGTGGCATTACGTCGCCGGGCTGGTCGACGAATGGGGCGAGGGAACCGTCGGCGAGGTCGGTCTGACCTCCGTCGGCGCCGTGGTCGGCGCCACCCACCCGCGTGCGGTGGCCGAGGCGCGCAAGCTGATGCCCCGGTCGATCCTGCTCCTGCCGGGAATCGGTGCACAGGGAGGCGCCGTCTCCGACCTGACGCGCGCGTTTCAGAGCGGTCCCGCGAGCGCGCTCGTCAATGCAGCCCGGTCGATCAATTACGCGTTCCGCGAGAACGGCTCCGATTACCGTGAGGCCGCGGGCGCAGAGGCCGCGCGGCTCAAACAGGAGATCTGGGCTGCCTCCGGTTGGTAGTGATCCCCGACGACTGGCGCCGGTATCTCGCTCCGGCGGCGTTCCTGCTCGCGGCGACGATCGCGGTCGTGTTGATCCGCTCCGGCATCGAGTCCGGCGGTGGCCGGCACGCCGCGACTGTGGGGTCGCCCGTGCCCGGGAGGCACGTCGTCGTCACCACCACCGTGCGATCGCCGAAGAAGCGCTTCTGGGTGGTTCGGGCGGGTGACACGTTCGCGGTGATCTCCTCGAAGTCGGGCGTCCCGGTCGCGACGCTCGTTCGGCTCAACCCAAAGGTGCACTCGACGTCGCTCTTCATCGGGGAGAGGATCCGGCTCAAGTGAGGCTTCTGCTCTGCGTGGCCGTTCTCGTCGCGGCGTGCCTGTTGCCGGCGACCGCTCGTGCAGGCGCGCCGCCGGTCCGGGCCGCGGCCTATCTCGTCGAGGATGCACGGACGGGCGAGATCCTCGCCTCGTCGAACGCGCACGCCGAACGTCCGATCGCATCGCTGACGAAGCTGATGACGGTGCTCCTGACGCTGCAGCACCACAAGCTGACCGATGTCGTGACCGTCGACCCGCGCGCGGCGGCGGTCGGCGAGTCGTCGATCGAACTGGAGAGCGGCGAGCAGATGACCGTGGAGGACCTCCTGAAGGGAACGCTGATCCAGTCGGCGAACGACGCGGCCGATGCCCTCGCGCTCTCGATGGCCCCGGACTTCCCGTCGTTCGCACGGCTCATGAACGCCGAGGCGGTCAAGCTCGGGCTGCACGACACGCATTTCGTCCGCCCCGACGGGCTCGACGCTCCCGGCGAGTATTCGAGTGCGGCGGACATCACCCGGCTCGCCCGGCTCGTCATGCACACGCGGTTTGTCCGCGACACGGTGCGCGAGGAGACCGCGACGATCTCGGGAGGGCGCACGCTGCACACCTGGGACGACCTGCTGTCGGAGTTTCCGCAGACGATCGGCGTCAAGACGGGCCACACCGACCTCGCCGGCTGGTGCCAGGTCGCCGCGGCGCGCGGCCGCGGGGTCACGATCTACGCGACATTGCTGGGCTCCCCGACGCGCGCGGAGCGCAACGTCGACCTGGAGTCGCTCCTGATCTGGGGGCTCGCCCAGTTCCGGCTCGTCCCAGCGGTGGCGTCGGGTCATGTCTATGCCGACGTGAGCCTTCCCTATGGCCGGGCGCCGGTGTCACTCGTCGCCGCGAAGCCGCTGCTCGCCGTCGCCCGCCTCGGGCGGCCGCTGACCGAGACGGTCATCGCTCCGGTCGCCGTCTCGTTGCCGGTTCGGCAGGGACAGGTGCTCGGGCGCGTCGAGATCCGCCAGGGCCGGCTCCTGGTCGGGATGCGCGACCTCGTGGCTACGCGCAGCATTAACAAACCAGGCCTCGGGAGCCGACTAGGGTGGTACGCCGGCAGGACGTTGCACCACCTGACGCACCTGCTCTAGCCCATGATCGTCACAGTCACACTCAACGCGGCGATCGACCGGACGCTGACCGTGCCGAACTTCCAGCGTGGGCAGCGGCATCGCGCAAGTGCCGGCGTCACGCTCGCCGGCGGCAAGGGCATCAACGTCGCGCGCGCCCTGAAGACGCTGGGTGTGCCGGTCGTCGCGACCGGGCTCGTCGGCGGGCAGACCGGAACGCGCATCATCGAGCAGTTGACGGACGAGGCGATCCTCAACGACTTCGTGCACATCGACGGCGAGTCGCGGACGTCGACCGCCGTCGTCGACCCGACCGGCGGGACCTACACCGAGATCAACGAGTGGGGCCCCGCGGTGCTCCCCGACGAGCTCGACACGTTGCTCGAGAAGCTCCGCTACCTGACGCAGGGCGCCGAGCTGGTCGTGTTCGCGGGCTCGCTGCCCCGGGACGTGGCCGATGACTTCTATGCGGAGGCCGTTCACGATCTTGCGCGGCGTCATGTCCTGGCGGTGATCGACAGCGAGGGCGAGCCGTTGCGGATGGCGGTCGAGGCCGAGCCGTTCCTCGTCTCGCCGAACCAGAGCGAAGCCGAGGCGCTCGTCGGCCAGGAGTTCCACGACGACGAGGACTTCCGCATCGGGCTCGAGACGCTTGCCGAGATGGGCCCGCGAAACGTCCTCATCACGACGGAGCTCGGTTGTGTTGCGCTGCTGCGCGAGGATCGCGAGGCGCACCGGTTTCGCGCGATCGCGCCAAGGGTGGAGCCCGTTTCAGCGGTCGGCTCGGGCGATGTGCTCCTCGCCGCGTTCCTCGCTGCGCGCCACGCCGGCCGCACGCACGAGGAGGCGCTGCGCTCCGCCGTTGCCGCCGGGGCCGCCTCGACGCTCGAGGTCGGAGCCGGACGCTTCGACGCGCGGCAGGCGGGCCGGCTGCAGGCCGGCGTCGAGCTCTCCGAGCTCGAGCCCGTGCAGGCCTGAGCGTCGAGAGCGCTTCGCCTTCATCCGCCCTCGCCGGTACCCTTCCCGGATGGACGTCGAGAAGCTCGGGCTCGACCCGGCGGAAACGAGCCTCCCGGCCAAGTTCGCCAAGGAGGGGCTCACCTTCGATGACGTCCTGCTCGTTCCCGCCGAGTCGTCCGTGTTGCCGAACGCGGTCTCGACCGCGACTCGCCTGACTCGCACGGTCGTGCTCGAGGTACCGGTCGTCTCGGCCGCGATGGACACCGTCACCGAAGCCCGGATGGCGATCGCGCTGGCGCGCGAGGGAGGTCTCGGGATCCTGCAGCGCAACCTGTCGATCGACGCCCAGGTGGCCGAGGTCGACAAGGTGAAGCGCTCGGAGGCCGGCATGATCGTCGAGCCGGTCACGCTGGCGCCGGACGCCCTCGTGTCCGAGGCGCTCGACGTGATGGAGCGGTACCACATCTCGGGAGTGCCGATCACCGGGGCAGACGGCAAGCTCGTCGGCATCCTGACGAACCGCGACCTGCGCTTCGAGCACAACCACGCTCAGCCCGTGTCCGCGCTGATGACCGCGGACGGTCTTGTGACCGCGCCGATCGGAACGACGCTTGCGCAGGCCGAGCAGCTGCTCCACCGCCACCGCATCGAGAAGCTGCCGATCGTCGACGCAGAGGGCCGGATCAAGGGCTTGATCACCGTCAAGGACATTCAGAAGCGCGTCGAGTTCCCGGACGCGACGAAAGACACCCAGGGGCGCCTCCGCGTCGGCGCCGCGGTCGGCGTGGGGGTCGACGCATACGAGCGCGCCCAGGCGCTGATCGCCGCAGGAGCCGACGTGCTCGTGGTCGACACCGCGCACGGACACTCGCGCGGCGTGATCGAGATGGTTGCGCGCATCGCGGGGCTGACCGGCGAGTTCGAGGTGATCGCCGGCAACATCGCGACCGCCGAGGCGGCCGATGCCCTCATCGATGCCGGGGCCGACGGTCTCAAGGTCGGGATCGGACCGGGTTCGATCTGCACCACTCGCGTGGTGGCGGGGGTCGGCGTCCCGCAAGTCACAGCGATCTTCGATGTGGCCGACGCGGCCGCGCGTCACGGCGTGCCGGTGATCGCCGACGGCGGGATCACGTCGTCGGGCGACGTTGCGAAAGCGATCGCAGCAGGGGCCGACTGCGTGATGCTGGGCTCGATGCTTGCCGGCACCGACGAATCGCCGGGTGACGTGATCCTCGCGCGTGGTGAGCGCTACAAGGAGTACCGCGGCATGGCCTCGATCGGCGCGATGCGCCGGGGCTACTCGAAGGACCGGTACTTCCAGGGCGACGTCGAGGACGTCGAGAAGCTCGTCGCCGAGGGCATCGAAGGCCGCGTTCCCTACAAAGGACCGCTCGCAGGCGTGCTGCACCAGGTCGTCGGCGGTCTGCGGCAGGCGATGGGCTACTGCGGCGCCCCGACGATCGACGCGATGAAGCAGGCGCGCTTCGTGCGCATCACCGGTGCCGGGCTGCGCGAGTCGCATCCGCACGACATCACGATCACGAAGGACGCTCCCAATTACCGGCGCGGCTGAGGTCCTGCAGCTCCATCCGGAGGCGACTCCGGAAGAACGGCCGGTCCTCGTGGTCGATTTCGGTGGGCAGTACTCGCAGCTGATCGCGCGGCGCGTGCGTGAAGCGCGGGTCTATTCCGAGCTCGTCTCCCATCGCGCGACGGTCGACGAGATCCGGCGGCGCAACCCGGTCGCGCTGATCCTCTCGGGCGGGCCTGCCTCGGTATACGCCGAAGGTGCTCCGAAGATGGACACGCGGATCTTCGAGCTCGGCATTCCGACGCTCGGCATCTGTTACGGCGCCCAGCTGCTTGCGCTCGACCTGGGCGGCCGCGTCGACCAGACCGGAGCCGGTGAGTACGGGAAGGTCGGGATGCGGACGAACGAGGGAGCGCTCTTCTCGACGCTGCCCGCGGATCAGACGGCGTGGATGTCGCACCGCGACACGGTCGTCGAGCCTCCGTCCGGGGCGCGGATCGTCGCGACGTCAGAGCACACGCCGGTCGCGGCGTTCGAGGACACCGCACGGAAGCTCTACGGCGTTCAGTTCCACCCCGAGGTCGTGCACACCCCGCAGGGACAGGCTGTCCTCAAGAACTTCCTCTACGACGTGGCGGGTGCTGCGCCCTCCTGGACGCCCGCGGCCGTGATCGAGGAGCAGGTCGAGCGGATCCGCGCCGAGGTCGGCGGCGAACGCGTTCTCTGTGCGCTCTCCGGCGGTGTCGACTCGGCCGTGGCGGCGCTGCTCGTCCACAAAGCCGTAGGTGATCAGCTCACCTGCGTGTTCGTCGACCACGGCCTGCTGAGAAAGGGCGAGGCCGAGCAGGTGGTCGAGACCTTCGACGGCCTGTACCACGTGCCGCTCGTGCACGTGCAGGCGCAGGAGCGCTTCGTCTCGAAGCTGGCCGGCGTCACGGATCCGGAACGCAAGCGGATGATCATCGGCGAGGAGTTCATCCGGGTCTTCGAGGACGAGGCGCGGAAGCTCGGCGATGTCAGCTGGCTCGTGCAGGGGACGCTCTATTCCGACGTGATCGAATCCGGCGGCACCGACGGTGTCGCCGAGACAATCAAGTCGCACCACAACGTGGGTGGGCTGCCCGACGACATGACGATGAAGCTCGTGGAGCCGCTGCGCCTGCTCTTCAAGGACGAAGTACGGCGCGTCGGCGAGGAGCTCGGGATGCCCGAGCGGATGGTCTGGCGCCAGCCCTTCCCCGGGCCGGGGCTCGCGATCCGCATCATCGGCGACGTCACCGAGGAGCGGCTCGACACGCTGCGCGAAGCGGACGCGATCCTGCAGGACGAGGTCCGCAAGGCCGGGCTCTACCGTGAGCTCTGGCAGAGCTTCTGCGTGCTGCCGGCGATCCGCTCGGTCGGCGTGCAGGGCGACTCCCGCACCTACGGTTATCCGATCGCGATCCGCGCCGTCACCTCCGAGGACGCGATGACCGCGGACTGGGCCCGGCTCCCCTACGACCTGATCGAGCTCGTCTCGTCGCGCATCATCAACGAGATCCCTGCCGTGAACCGCGTGGTGCTCGACGTGACCTCGAAGCCGCCCGCCACGATCGAGTGGGAGTAGCGTCGGCTCCGCCGTACCGGATCGAGACCCACCGTCTCGTCATCCGCTGCTACGACCCGCACGACGCGCGTCTCCTCAAGGAGGCCGTCGACGCGAGCATCGAGCATCTGCGGCCGTGGATGCCGTGGATCCGTTTCGAGCCGCAGACGATCGCCGAGAAGGTCGAACTGCTCCGCGGCTTCCGGGGTGGGTTCGACCTCGGAACGAACTTCGCCTACGGCATCTTCAACCGAGAGGAGACGAAGCAGCTCGGCGGCACCGGGCTGCACCAGCGCGGTGGCGAAGGCTCGCTCGAGATCGGTTACTGGGTCTCGGCGGACGCGATCGGGCAGGGGATCGCGACGGAGGCGGCGGCGGTGCTCACCCGCGTCGGTATCGAGCTCTGCGGCCTCGAGCGGATCGACATCCAGGTCGAGCCGCACAACGAGCGCAGCCTGGCGATCCCGCGCAAGCTCGGGTTCACGCAGGAGGGTGTGCTGCGCCGCCGGCTCGAGCCCGCGGATGACGGCCCTCGCCGAGACTCGGTGCTCTTCACCATGCTCCGGGAGGAGCTCCCCGGGTCGCCGTGCCTGCCGTACGAGTACGTCGCCTACGACGTCGTCGGCAATCAGCTCGCGTAGCCCAGCACCCACTCGCCGAGGAACGGCTCCGCGAGCTCGTAGAGCCCATCGGGCGTCTTGCGCACGAGCTCGTTCTCGACGAGCGGCCTCAGCGCGCGCTGCACTCCCGACACCGGCGGGAACTCGTGCGCGAGGCGGTAGCCGTTGCTGAAGGGCCGGCCGGGCTCGGCGGCGAGCGCCTGCAGTAGCAGGCGCTGAGGCTGAGTCGCGTTCTCCCAGACGAGCGTGAAGCGGGCGTTCTCGGAACGCAGCACCGCCTCCAGCGCCCCTTCGAAGTCCGTCACGGTCGCAGTGAAGCCCTCTGGCACCAGGTCCCAGAGGGCGAAAGCGAGCTCCTGGGTCGCGTACGGGTGACCGCCGGTGACGGCGAGCAGGCGCTCCACCGCCTCGTCGTTCACGGCGCGGTTGGTGCGGTCGAACTGTCTTCTGATGTAGTCCGCGAAGAGCGGGGAGGAGATCGCACCGATCTCCATGATCTTCGCGCTGCGGAAGAACGGCTCGTTCTTGTCGCTGAACAGGCTGTGCATCATTTCGCGCTTGCTCCCCGCATACAGATGCGCCACCTCGCGCTGCGTCTGGAAGATCGAGCGCATCAGCGCCGGCAGACTCGGATCGAGCGAGGTCACCTCCTGGAACTCGTCGAAGAAGACGACGAGCTGACGGCTGCGTTCGGCCGCGAGCTCGGCCGGCAGCTCGAGGAGCCGCTCGATCGTCGCGTCGATGTCCGACGAGCCGCGGGACGCCGCGAACGAGAACCGGACCGAGCTGTTGAGGTCGACGGTGACCGTCGGTGCCACGCGCAGGGTGCTGAAGAACCGGAGCGCCTCCCTGGCTTTCATGAGCGACGACGCGACGTCGTCGTGGATCGACTTGGCGAGCTTCGCCGCGAGCCGCTCCTTCGTCGGCGTGGTCATCAGATCGACCTCGACGACCAGCATGCCCTCCGCAGTCAGGCGGCGCAGCGCCGCCTTGACGAGCGAGGACTTGCCGTAGCGGCGGGGCGCGATCAGCGCGACGTTCTGGCCGTTCCTGAGGTCGCCGGCGAGCTGGCTGAGCTCGATCTCGCGGTCGGTGAACGCCTCGTCGGAGACGAGGTCGCCGTAGGTGAACGGGTTCCTCGGGCGCACGCCTCGATACTATACCAAATGGTGTTACACGTATACGTGTAACACAGTCGTGTATACCCGCGTTAGGGGCCGCCCCGTACGTAGACGACCTGGCCGCTGACGTAGCTCGCGTCCTCCGAGCAGAGGTAGGCGATCAGGCCGGCGACGTCCTCCGGCTCGCCGACGCGCCGCAGAGGGATCTGCTCGGACGCCGCGGCCTTGAACTCGTCGAACGGCATGCCGATGCGCTCGGCGGTCTGCCTGGTCATCGCCGTCGCGATGAAGCCGGGTGCGACGCAGTTCACGTTGACGTTGTACGGGCCGAGCTCGATCGCGAGCGTCTTCGTCATGCCCTGCAGCCCCGCCTTCGCGGTCGAGTAGTTGATCTGGCCGCGGTTGCCGAGTGCCGAGGTGGACGAGAGGAGCACCATCTTCCCGCTCTTCTGCGACACCATGTGCTTCTGCGCCGCCCGGACCGAGTGGAACGTTCCCTTGAGGTGCGTGTCGATCACCGCATCCCAGTCGTCGTCGGACATCTTGAAGAGCAGGTTGTCGCGGATGATTCCCGCGCAGGTGACGAGGATGTCCAGCGACCCGAGTGCCGCGGCCGTCTCGACCGCTGCCTCGACGTCCTCGCGTTTCGTCACGTCGCAACGGACCGCGTGTCCGCCGATCTCGCGCGCCGTCTCCTCTGCGGCCGCCTCGTCGAAGTCGGCGACGACGACCGTCGACCCCTCCGAAGCGAGCCGCTTCGCCGTCGCGGCGCCGATGCCGTTCGCGCCGCCGGTCACCAATGCTGTCTTTCCCTGGAATCTGGTCATGGTGCCGACGATATACGGTGTCGACCGTGGAGCTTCGCGAGATCCTCGGTCGGCGTCGGATGCATCGCGCGTTTCTGCCGGACCCGCTCCCTCGTGAGCAGATCGAGCGGGTCGTCGGCGTGATTCGACGGGCTCCGTCCGGCGGCTTCAGCCAGGGCGGCAGCATCGTGGTCGTCACGGACGGCGCGAAGCGTGCAGAGATCGCGCGCGCTTTCGGCGACGAGCACTACTCGCGCGGGGGACGCAACTACATCGCCGACGCTCCGGCTCGCTCGTGATCTCCGCGAACGAGTCGCTCTATCACGCCCGTTACAACGAGTCCGACAAGCTCGCCGCGACGGGCGGCACCGAGGTGACCTGGCCCGTCCCGTACTGGTTCGTCGACGCAGGCGCGCTGATGATGCTCGTGCTGCTGGCCGCGATCGACGAGGGCCTCGCGAGCGCGTTCATCGGCCATCCCGACCAGAAGCGGATCTTCGACGAGGTGCTGGGCCTGCCGGAGGACGTCGTGCCGATCGGGCTCGCGCTCATCGGCAAGCCGGGCGAGGACCCGCCTCTGGGCTCACGCCTCAAGGAGAGACAGCGGGCGCAGGACGACCTGGTCCACTGGCAGCAATGGTGACCGCGGGGTAGCGCGCCCGAACCTCGTCCACGAACTCCGCCAGCCCGTCGGCGATCGCGGCGTCCTTGATCTCGAGCACATTCTCTGCATTCTTCTCACCGCTTCGCGAGAGATTGAACGAGCCGACGAAGACCGTGTCGTCGCAGACGGTCACCTTGGCATGCATGAAGTCGTGCACCGTGCCCGCGCCATACGGTGTCGACTCCTTTCCGGTGAACGGCCCGGCCATCACACGCTCGAGCAGCGGCAGCTTCCACGAGATGTTGCCGTTGGCCCGCCACTGGTGGATCACCTCGCGGATCTGCGTGACGTCGACGCAGCCCGCGACGTCGACGTGACCGTCCGCGATCACCTGCGCCAGCGTCCCGAGCACCGGCCCGGTCGTGATCACCGGTGAGCAGATCCTCACGCGCCGTTTCGCGCGGCGGATGAGCTTGGCGATGCGCGCCGACAGGTCCTCGCCGTGGCCGGGGGTGAACCAGGCGCGGACGCCGTCGTCCCAGCGCGGGTCGACGAACCCGCTCTTCATCACATCCGACGTCGACCACAGCTGGTCGAAGTCGATGCGGAACGCCTTCGCGATCGCCTCCGAGTGGACGATCGCGATCACGTTCTCCTGTCGCGACCACGAGTCGTCGGTCCAGTTCAGCGAACCGGTCCAGACGTCGGCGCCGTCTCGGATCACGAACTTGTGGTGCATCAGGTCGGGAACCCCGGCGATCGGCCTGGCATCGACCGGCAGCGAGGCGATCAGCTGTGCGTCGGGCTCCGGTGGCGGCGGAACCGGGATCGGGAATCCATGATCGACGTTGTAGGTGAAACGCGTCTTGACACCACGCGCGGCGGCACGGCGAAACGCGTCGCCGACGATCACCGCCGTCTCGGGACCGAGGTTGAAGTCGTACTGGGACACGTCGAGCGTGTGCTGGGCGCCGTCGAGAAAGGCCGCCACGGCGTGGGCGATCGCCGGCGGCTGCTGCCCGCCGTCCGTCAGAGTGCGGATCTCGATGCGTTCGCTCATTGACCGGCTCGTTGCCGCCCGCATCGGGCAGACGACGAACTTCTACCGGCTCGGCGCGGGGGCTGCGCTCCGGCGCGAACGCCTGGCCTCCTATCTCGAGGCGCGGGTGGAGGCACCGCTGCTCCTGGTCGGGGAGGCGCCGGGCTATCGCGGCGCGCGCGTCTCGGGGCTTCCGTTCACGTCCGAGCGGCAGCTGACCGGCCGGGGGCCGGCGGAGGCGACGGCGACGATCGTGCACCGCGTGCTCGCGGAGCTGGGGCTCGCCGACCAGGTGCTGCTCTGGAACGTCGTTCCCACCCATCCGGGGACGGACCGGTCCAACCGGCCCCCGACGCGCGCCGAGGTGGCCGCAGGCCTGCCGTTCGCCGAGGAGCTCGCCTGCGGCCGCCGGGTGATCGCCGTCGGCCGGATCGCGGCAGGTGCCCTGGGCGCCCCGTATATCCGGCATCCAGCGCGCGGAGGGCTGGCCGAATTCCGGGAGGGGCTGCTACGATTCGCGCCCGGCGGACGGTCTGTTCGCCCTTTCTTCGTATGAAGACTTACAACGCCAAGCCCGGTGAGATCGCGCGCGACTGGTATCTCGTGGACGCCGAGGGGAAGACCCTGGGCCGAATCGCGACGCAGATCGCCGACCGCCTGCGCGGGAAGGGCAAGACCGCCTTCACGCCACACGTCGACACCGGCGACTTCGTCGTCGTGGTGAACGCCGAGAAGATCGCGGTCACCGGGAAGAAGCTCGACGAGAAGATGTACTACAAGCATTCGGGCTATCCGGGCGGCCTGCGCGAGCGGACTCTGCGCGAGCAGCTCGAGCGCCAGCCGACCGAAGTCCTCCGCAAGGCAGTGAAGGGGATGCTTCCCCGCAACAAGCTCGGGCGTGCCCAACTGACCAAACTCAAGATCTACGCCGGCCCGGAGCATCCGCACGACGCTCAGGAACCGACCCCCCTCGAGGTGTAAATGGCGACTCCAGCTCAATATCTCGGTACCGGCAAGCGCAAGACCTCCGTCGCGCGGGTGATCCTCCGTCCCGGCGACGGCGCCACCTGGGTGAACGGAAAGTCGATCGAGGAGTATTTCCCGCGCATGGTCCACCGGATGCTCGCGACCGCGCCGCTGAAGACGGCCGGTCTCGACGGGCAGTACGACCTTCGCGTCCGCGTTCACGGCGGCGGCCCCTCGGGCCAGGCCGGCGCGGTGCGGCACGGCATCGCTCGCGCGCTCGTCGAAGTGAACCCCGAGCTACGGGTGCCGCTGAAGCGGGCTGGCTTCCTCACGCGCGACGCGCGTATCGTGGAGCGCAAGAAGGCCGGCCTGCACAAGGCGCGCAAGGCGCCGCAGTTCAGCAAGCGCTAAGCGCTACATCGTGGCGCGCAAGTACTTCGGCACCGATGGGGTGCGCGGCGTCGTGGGCGAGTTCATCACGCCCGAGCTCGTCGAGCGGCTCGGTCGCGCAGCTTCCCTGTGGACCGGGGCGGCGAAGGTGTTCGTGGGGCGTGACACGCGGGCGTCGGGTGTCGAGCTCGAGGAGGCGTTTGCGCGCGGTGTGATCTCCGCGGGCGGCGACTGCATCCTCGGCGGCGTCCTCCCGACTCCCGCGGTCGCGCTGCTCGCGCTCGATCTCGGAGTCGTCATCTCCGCATCTCACAACCCACCGGAGTACAACGGCGTCAAGTTCTTCGACTCTCGCGGCAACAAGCTCTCGGACGTTTCCGAGGAGCAGATCGAGGAGCTGCTCGCCGCGGCGCCGGGAATCGACCAGGGGCAGATCGAGCACGTCGAGGTCGCCCCGGACTCCTACCGCGAGCACATCATCGAGCGCTTCGGTTCCGATCTCACCGGGATGCGAATCGCGGTCGACTGCGCCAACGGCGCCTACTCCGGTCTCGCGCCCGAGGCCTTCGAGCAGTGCGGCGCCGAGGTGCACGCGATCGGGGACGAGCCCGACGGTTCGAACATCAACGTCGGCTGTGGTGCGACGGATCTTGGGCTGCTCCAGAAGACCGTGGTCGAGGGCGGGTTCGACCTCGGGATCGCGTTCGACGGCGACGGCGACCGCATGCTCGCCGTCGACGAAAGGGGCGAGGCGATCGACGGCGACCAGATCGTCGCGATCCTCGCGCTCGACCAGAAGGTCGACCAGGTGGCCGTCACCGTGATGACCAACCTCGGCTTCCACGCGTTGATGCGCGAGCACGACATCCGCGTGCACACCACCAACGTCGGCGACCGCTACGTCCTCGAGGCGCTTCAGCGCGAGGGCGCCCTGCTCGGCGGCGAGCAGTCCGGGCACGTCATCTACCTGCGTGACCATGTGACGGGCGACGGGCTCGCCGCCGGTCTACTGCTCTGCGGGGCCTCGAGGGCCGCACGCTGAGCGAGGCAGCCTCCGTCATGTCGCGCTGGCCGCAGCAGAAGGAGAACGTCCCGGTGGCCGACCGGGAACTGACGCAGGAGGTGCTCGACGAGGTCGAACGGCTGAACAGCGCCTGGAACGGCCAGGGCCGCGTCCTCGTCCGCCCGTCCGGCACGGAGCCCTTGATCCGGGTCCTCGCCGAGGCCGAGGATGCGGAAGTCGCGAAGGAAGCCTGTGCTAGCATCGCAGCGCTCGTTCGCCGAGAGCTCGGCTGACCGTTCCGACGCAGGGATGGGCCCGCAGCCGGGCTTTTGCGTTTCCAGGGAGGCTTTCGTGGCAATTCTCGGTGTAGTGCCGGGGGAAAGGAGACTCTGGGATGTGCGGAATCATTGGATATGTCGGTGGCCGGGCCGCGAAGCCGCTGCTTCTGCAGGGTCTGCAGCGCCTCGAGTACCGGGGCTATGACTCGGCGGGCATCGCCCTCCTGGAGGAGGACGGCCTCGACTACGTGCGCGCCGTCGGGAATCTCGCGTTCCTGAAGGAAGCAGCCGGCTCGAACGGCTCGACCTCGTCCACCGGCCTCGGCCACACCCGCTGGGCGACCCACGGCGGCGTCACCGAGCTGAATGCCCATCCCCTCACGCCGTGCGACGAGCACAAGCTGGCGATCGTCCTGAACGGGATCGTCGAGAACTACCGCGAGCTGCGCGACGAGCTCATCGCCGCCGGGCACACGTTCACGTCGGAGACGGACGCCGAGGTCGTGGTGCACCTGCTCGAGGACGCCTACGTGGGGACCTCGTCGAGGCGATGCGCGCGACGTATGCGCGGCTCGAAGGCCACTTCACGTTCGTGCTCATTCATCACGATCATCCGAACGAGCTCGTCGGCATCAGGCACCAGACGCCGATGGTCGTGGGCCTCGGTGAAGGCGAGAACTTCCTGGCGTCGAACCTCGCGGCTTTCCTGGCCGAGACCCGCCGCGTGCAGTTCCCGAACGACGGCGAGATTGCGTTGATCACGCCCGAGGGCGTCACCTTCACCGACGCGGTCACCGGGGGCTCGGTCGAGCACGACGTGCTCGAGGTCGACTGGGACGACGACGCTGCCGAACGCTCCGGCTACGAGACGTTCATGCTCAAGGAGATCTTCGAACAGCCGGAAGGCGTCGCCGAGACGATCGGCGACCGCGTGCGCCACGGCCATCTCGTGCTCGACGGGCTCGGCATGTCCGAGGAAGAACTGCGGGTGCTGAAGCGGATCGTCATCGTCGCGTGCGGCACCGCCTACCACGCCGGCGTCGTCGGTCGGTACGCGATCGAGGAGTGGGGGCGGGTGCCGGTGGAGCCCGACGTTGCGAGCGAGTGGATCTACCGCAACCCGGTGATCGACCCGGGCACGCTCGTGATCGGGATCTCCCAGTCGGGCGAGACGCGCGACACGATCCAGGCGATGAAGCTGGCCCGGGAGAAGGGAGCGCGCACCGTCGCGATCACGAACATGATGGGCTCGCAGATCACCCGCGAGGTCGATTCGGTGCTCTACACGCGCACCGGCCTCGAGGTGGGCGTCGCGGCGTCCAAGACGTTCACCGCGCAGATCGCCCTGCTCTTCCTGATCGGGCTGAAGGTCGCGCAGTGCCGCGGAACGCTGCCGGAGAAGGACGTCGAGTTCATCCTCGACGAGGTCTACGACCTGCCGGCGAAGATGCAACGCTTCCTCGATGCCGACCATCCGATCGAGGACATCGCCCAGCGTTTCTACGACAAGCCGTTCTTCCTCTACCTCGGCAGGCACATCGGGCTGCCGGTGGCCCTCGAAGGCGCGCTGAAGCTGAAGGAGATCTCGTACATCCCGACCGAGGCGTACTCGGCCGGCGAGATGAAGCACGGCCCGATCGCACTGCTCGAGGAAGGGACGCCCGTGGTCGTCGTCGCGACGCGCATCCACGTCTACGAGAAGATCGTCTCGAACATCCAGGAGACTCGGGCACGCGGCGCGCACGTGATCGCGATCGCGACCGACGGCAACGAGGACATCCAGCATCACGCGGACGATGTGATCTACGTGCCGGAGTCACCCGCGTTCCTCCAGGCGGCGCTCGCCATCCTCCCGCTGCAACTCCTCGCCTACCGCATTGCTCGGCTCCGCGGGTTGAACGTCGACCAGCCGCGGAACCTCGCCAAGACCGTCACCGTCGAGTAGGAGCCGGGCGGCTCAGGCCGCGAGCGCCGTCTCGATGAACGCGCGGGCCGCCGGCGACGCATAGCGGTCGCGGTGGCGCCCGATGCCGACGACGCGCGGCTCGACCGCGTCCCCGAGGTCGACGGCGACGATTCGCGGGTCGCCCGTGTCGACCGTCAGCAGCGGCACGATCGCGCTGCCCATCCCCGCGGCCACGAGTCCCTGCACGGTCTGGTTGTCGTTCGACCGGAACGCCCACCGCGGCTCGACGCGCGCAGCGCGGAACGCCGCCTCGATCGGGTCGGTCGAGAGGCCGGAGCGGAACCCGACGAGCGGTTGCCGGGCGATCTCCTGGAGCGAAGGGGGGCCTTCGGCGAGCGGAGATCCGGCGGCCACGACGAGGACGTACGGGTCGCGCAGCAGCTCGACCGTGTCGAGGGGCGCATCGCCGATCGGCAGCAACAGGAATCCGACGTCGAGCTCGCCGCGCTCCAACGCATCCGCGATCACCTCGTCGTCGTGCTCCTCCAGCATGACCTCGATCAGCGGCCACTGAGCGGTGAACCGCCGCATGATCTCCGGCAGGACGCGGGCCCCGGCGGACTGGAAGGTGCCGACCCGCAGCGTGCCCGCCTCGCCGGCCCGCAGCGCCTGCAGGTCGGCCTGCGCGGCCTGGAGTCGCGCGACGATCGAATCGGCATGGCGGAGCAGCAGCTGACCGGCCTCGGTCAGCGAGACGGGCCGTGGGCCGCCCGGCCGCTCGACCAGCTTCTCGCCGACGATCCGCTCCAGGGTCGCGATCTGCTGGCTGACCGCCGACTGGGTATAGCCGAGCCGTTCCGCGGCCCGTCCGAACGAGCCGGCCGAGGCGACCGCCTGGAGGGCGGCGAAGTGCCTCAGCTCGACGCCGAGCCAACTATCAGGTTTCATAATGAAAACAAACAATATCACGATTTGAACTG
>CAVQFF010000011.1:0-43651 GCA_963711785.1 uncultured Thermoleophilia bacterium | reverse complement strand
CTGGGCATGCCGAAGACCATCGCATTCGAGTCGACGAGGAAGATCCCGATCAGCACCTGCTTGCCTTTGAGGAACCGGAAGCCCTCGCCGATCGACCTCAGGCTCGGGCGCTCGACCTCGCCCAGCGGCGGCAGCTTCGGCAATGCGTGGATGGCCACGAGCGACGCGACGTAGGTGACCGTGTCGATGCCGTAGGTCCACGGGACGCCGGCGACCGAGATCAGCACGCCGCCGACTGCGGTGGTCGGCAACTGCGCGCCGAGCGGCGAGCTGTAGACGCCGTCCAACGCCCCAGCTGCCGCGATCTCGTCATCGGGTACGAGCCGGGGCGCGAGCGAGCTGATCGCCCGGGCGCCCCTAGGCTGAACACGGCGACCGCGAGCGCCTGCAGCGCGAAAGAGAGCCCAGACCTGCGGGTGAGGGAGCAACGAATTCAGAAAGAAGAGTGCGGTGATGAACGCCATGCCCAGCTCGGTGCGCAGGAGCACTGGACGCGGCGATCGAGCGCATCGGCGATCGCTCCTCCCACGAGGGGGACGACGAGCAGCGGCACGAGCGAGGCGAGCCCGAGCAGCCCGACAAGCACAAGGGCCGTCGACCCGGTGAGCGTGTAGACCTGGTAGGGCACCGCGACCAGGCCGATCGCCCCGCCGATCGTCGAGACGGCCTGACCGATCACAGGTTGCGAAAGTCGCGATGGCGAGCGGCCCCCTGTCGACGCGCATCCGCCGCCAGAACCCGCCGGCCGGCGTGTTGTGTGGATCGACCGCCACGAGTCGTCTGCGAGGCGTTCCCAGAGCAGGTGGTCGGCCCACACCCCTCGGATCAGGAGATGGCGGCGCAGTGTCCCGACGAGCGTGAACCGGTTGTGCTCGAGCACCCGCTGCGATGCGATGTTCGCAACCGCGGTGCCGCTTCGACTCGATGCAGGCCGAGCTCTCCGAAGGCGTGCTGGAGCGCGTCGGCGACGGCATGGGTCGCGAGGCCGCGCCCGCTGTGCGCCTCGTCGACGAAGTAGCTGAGCATCGCTGTCTGGATCGGCCCGTGGTCGATGCCCGTCAGCGAGAGCATGCCGGCGAGCTCGCCGGCGTCGATGATCGCGAACCGGACCTGGCCGTCGGTGATCCAGTCGCGGACGCCGTCGACCGTGTACCAGCGCTCCGGATCGTCGGCGTCGAGCTCCCAGGCTCGAGTTTCTCCCGGTTGCGCAGCCGAAGCGCAGTCAGCTCCTCGGCATCCTCCCGGTCGAGCGGCCGAATGACCATCGTGCTCAGAGGGGTTGGTCGCCCTGGGTGACGTCAAGCGATCGCGACGCGAAGCGCATCGGCGACGCGCTCCTGATCTCCGCGGTCGAGACGACCATGGAACGGGAGCGCCATCGTCCGCTCGCTGCAGTCCTCGCTGACCGGAAGCATCCCCTCCGAGAAGCCGTACAGCTCGCGCATGTACGACTGCAGGTGAATCGAGGGCAGATACGGCGCCGTGGCGATCCCCTGGGCGGAGAGCTGCGCCATCACCTCATCGCGATCGACCCCGGACGGGAGCTTCACGACGTAGACGAACCACGAGCGGACATGATCTTCGTCGTCCGCCAGAGGCGTCTCGACGTCGACGTCGCTCAGCAGCTGGTTGTACTGCAGCGCAACCGCGCGTCGCGCGTCGAGGATGCGGTCGAGCTTCTCGAGCTGCCCGATCCCGAGCGCAGCCGAGAGATCGTCGAGGCGGTAGTTGTAACCGAGCCGGCCGTGCTGCAGCCAGCTCGACGTCTCGAGACGGCCCTGGTTGCGCAGAGACACGAGCAGCTCGTGCTGCTCGGCGTCGCCGGTCGTCACTGCGCCGCCCTCGCCGGTGGTCATCTGCTTGTTCGGGTAGAACGCCCAGACCGCGAGATGGCCGTGCGAACCGAGCGGCTTGCCCTTGTAGACCGCGCCGAGCGCCTCGCACGAGTCCTCGATCAGCGCGAGGCCGTGCTTCTCGCAGAGCGGGATCAGCGCGTCGTACTCGGCCGGGTAGCCGAAGATGTCGACGGTCACGAGCGCCTTCGTGCGCGGCGTGATCGCCGCCTCCACCGCGGCCGGGTCGAGATTCAGCGTGTTGGGGTCGATGTCGGCGAACACCGGCGTCGCCCCTTCGTAGATCGCACAGTTCGCCGAGGCAACGAACGAGTACGGCGACGTGATCACCTCGTCCCCGGCGCCGACGCCGGCGAGCCGCATGCAGAGATGCAGCCCGGCCGTTCCCGAGGAGACCGCGGCGCAGTGTGGCGCCCCGACCACGTCGGCGAGCAGCGACTCGAACCGCGGCCCCGTCGGCCCGAGCGAGAGCCAGCCCGAGCGCAGCACCTCGAGCACGAGCTCCTCATCGCGCTCGTCGATCCACGGCGCGCTGAGGTTGATCCGATCGGTTGTCGTGCTCAACTGTGCGCGAGTTGAGGCACGGGATCGAGCCAGTGCGCCCACCGCTCGGTCTGGCCGCGCACCGTGTCGAGATAGGCCTCCTGAATCGCGCGCGTCACGTCCCCCACGCCGATCTCGTAGTCGTCGATGGCGCGGAGCGGCGTCACCTCGGCTGCGGTCCCGCACATGAACACCTCGTCGGCGAGGTACAGGTCGGAGCGGATGAGCGCCTTCTCGATCACCGTGTAGCCGAGATCCGAGGCGATCTGCTTGACCGTGTCGCGCGTGATCCCGGGCAGGATCCCGCTCGAGAGGTCAGGCGTGTAGATGACGCCGTCGCGGACGACGAAGATGTTCTCGCCCGATCCGTCCGCGACCGTCCCCTCCGGCGTGAGCAGGATCGCCTCGTCGTAGCCGCCGTTGTTGGCTTCGGTCACCGCGAGCATCGAGTTGATGTAGACGCCCGTTGCCTTCGAGACGTGCGGGACGATGTTCGGCGAGACGCGCTGCCAGCTCGAGATCTTGGCGCTGATGCCGTTCTTCAGGCCATCCTCGCCGAGGTACGAGCCCCAGGGCCAGCTCATGATCACCGTCTCGACGGGATTGCCGCGCGCCGCGACGCCCAGCTCGCCGTACCCGTAGAACGCGATCGGGCGCAGGTAGCACTCGGGCAGGCCGTTCGCGCCGACGAGCTCGTTCGTCGCCGTCTTCAGGTCGTCGACCGAATACGGGATCTCCATGTGGAGCAGGCGCGCGGAGTTGTGGAGGCGCTGCATGTGCTCGCCCAGACGGAAGACCGCAGGCCCCTTCGGGGTGTCGTAGCAGCGGATGCCCTCGAAGACGCCCGAGCCGTAGTGCAGCCCGTGCACGCCGACGTGGACCTTCGCGTCCGCCCAGTCGACGAGCTCGCCGTTCATCCAGATCTTCTCGGTCTCCTGCACCGTCCGCTCCTTTCTGGGGCCTGGAGCCGGGATTCTACCCGTGGCCGACGATGTCGACCGCGCGCGCCTCGGATAGCCGGAGCAGCTCGGCCGGGGCGATCGATGCCATGTGGCGTTCCGACCCGGCTCCGATCCAGAGCACGTCATGGGCGAAGAACGACCGGTCCATGAGGCTCTGCGTGACTGCCCGCCGCGGAAACGGCGCGACCGCGCCGGGCTCGAAACCGGTTGCGTGGACGACCTCCTCCGGCCGGGCGACGCGCACGAGCTGGGCCGAGACCGCAGCGCCGATCGCAGCCTCGTCGGCGCGACGGTCGCCGGGGACGAGCGCGAGCACGAAGGCGCCGTCGCACACGAACACGAGCGACTTCACGATCTGCGCCAGATCGCAGCCCACTGCCCTGGCGGCGTCGCGCGCCGTGGGCGTTCCCTCCGTGAACTCCTCGATCCGAGCCTCGACCGCGGCGGCGCGAAGGAAGGCCGAGACGCGCTCGACGGAGTCGGGCCAGGTCATGGCCCTAGATGATCACATAGGCCTCGTCCATGCCCTCGCGCAGCTGCTCGACGAGCTCGGGCGGTGGTGTCGAGTCGATCGAGAGCGCCATCAGCGCCTTGCCGCCTTCGCGGTTCCGCGAGACGGTCATGTTCGCGATGTTCACCTCGGCTGCGCCGAAGAGCGTGCCGATGCGGCCGATCACGCCTGGAATGTCGTCGTAGAGCAGCAGCACCATGCGCGACGCGAGCTCCATCTCGAGCTCGAATCCGAGCGCACCGACAAGGAAGTGACGCGCATCGGTGCCGATCGTGGTGCCGGCCACCTGGATGCCGTCGGCGGAGACGGCGACGAGGTTCGTGTAGTCCCGCGACGAGCGGTTCTTGCCCTCTGCGACCTCGATGCCGCGGTCGGCGGCGATCACCGGCGCGTTGACGTAGTTCACCGGCTGATCCGTGTGCCCCTGGAAGACGCCGTTCAATGCGGCCACGGTGAGCAGCCGCGTGTCGTAGTCCGCGAGCTCTCCGTACACCTCGATTGCGATCCGCCGCACCTCACCGGCCGCAAGCTCACGTGCCAGGTGCCCGAGCTTCGCAGCGAGCGGCACGTACGGGCCGAGGACCTCGAGGTCGTCGGCGCCGACGGTCGGGATGTTGACCGCGTTCGTCACGAGGCCGCCCTCGAGCGCGGCCACCACCTGCTCGGCGACGATCACGCCTGCGCGGTCCTGCGCTTCGTCGGTGGACGCCGCGAGATGCGGTGTCACGACGATGTTCGGCGCCTGCAGGAGCGGACCGCTGTACGGCTCCTCGACATAGACGTCGATCGCTGCGCCCGCGACCTTGCCCGACTCGAGCGCCGCGATCAGCGCCGCCTCGTCGAGGAGCTCGCCGCGGGCCGCATTGACGATGCGCACGCCGTCGCGCATCTGCGCGATCGCCTCGGCGTCGATCGCGTTGCGCGTGTCGTCGGTGAGCGGCAAGTGGAGGGTGAGAAAGTCTGCACGCGCCAGCACTTCCTCGAAGCTCGCGCTGTCTACGCCGAGCTCGCGAAAGCGCTCTGCGGAGACGAACGGGTCGTAGGCGACGACCTTCATCTGCAGTCCCACCGCTCTCCGCGCGACCTGCCGGCCGATGCGCCCGAACCCGAGCACGCCGAGCACCTTGTCGGCGAGCTCGACGCCGCCCCACTTCGAGCGCTCCCACCGGCCCGCGGTGAGCGCTGCGTGGGCCTGAGGGATGTTGCGTGCGAGCGCGAGGAGCAGACCGATCGTGTGCTCGGCGGCCGAGACGATGTTCGACTCGGGCGCGTTTGCGACGACGATGCCGCGCCTCGTGGCCGCACCGACGTCCACGTTGTCCACTCCGACGCCGGCGCGGCCGATCACCTTCAAGCTCGTGGCGCGTGCGATCAGATCGGCGGTGACCTTCGTCGCGGACCGGACGATCAGGCCCTCGTACCGGTCGATGATCTCCTCGAGCGGCGAGTCCGTGTCGACGTCGACTTCGAAATGCTCCCGCAGCAGGTCGATCGCCGGCGTCCGCGATCTTCTCCCGGACAAGTACCTTCACGCGGTGACGGGGCTCTCGAACGCCTCGAACGCGCGCGGCACCGCGACGCCGCGCTCGATGTCGGCGCCCAGTTCGATCAGCGAGAGCTCGACGGCGGCGAGCGCGGTCGCAATGTCGAAGACGTCGAACCAGCCGATGTGCCCGATCCGGAAGATCTTCCCCTTGAGGTGCTGCTGGCCGGGCGCGAGCGTGACCCCGTGCCGGTCGCGAAGATGGAGCAGCAGTTCGTCGCTGTCGATCCCTTCGGGCGCGCGAATGGCAGTGACGACGGCAGCGGTGTCGTCGTCCGGAGAGAAGAGCTCGAGCCCCATGGCTTTCACGCCTGCACGCGCTGCCCGGCCGAGGCGGATGTGCCGTTCGAAGCAAGCTTCCAGCGTGTCGGCGAGGATCAGACCGAGCGCCACATCGAGGCTGCGGATGAGCGAGACCGCCGGTGTGAACGCCGCGTCGAGCGCGTCCTGCGCCTTCTTGTTCCGGCGCCAGTCGAAGTAGAAGCTACGGGAGGGCTTCACGCGCTCGAGCACGTGCTGCGGTACCGAGGCCAGTGCGAGTCCCGGCGGGCACATGAGCGCCTTCTGCGAGCCGGAGACGACGACGTCGATCCCCCAGGCATCAGTCTCGAGCGGCACGGCGCCGAGCGACGAGATCGCGTCCACGACGAGTAGAGAGTCGCCGACCGCTTCCTTGACCGCGCGGACGTCGGAGACCACGCCCGTCGACGTGTCGGACTGCTGGCAGAACACGAGGTCGACGCCCGATTCGCGCACCGCCGCACCGACCTCGTCGGCATCGGGCACCTCGCCCCACTCGTACCGGAGCGCCTGGACGTCGAGGCCGTGCTGCTCGCAGATGGCGATCCAGCGCTCGCCGAACGACCCGTGACTGACGACCGCCACGCGGTCGCCGGGCGCACAGAGGTTCGCGACCGCCGACTCCATCGCCCCGGTCCCGGACGCGGTGAAGAGCAGGACGTCGGCGCTCGTGCGGCAGACCTCCTTCAGGCGACCGAGCGTGCTCGCGTAGACGTCGCGAAAGTCGGGCCCGCGGTGGTGGACGATCGGCTCGGCGCCCGCCGCGAGCACGGCAGGCGGCACAGGCGTCGGCCCGGGCGTGAAGAGGTAGCGCTTTTCCAAGAACGTCAGCCTAGCGCCGCCCGCGGCATGTCCAGACGGGACAGGCGTGGGGTCAGACCCCGGCCGTGTCCCACGACGACACGGCTCGGGCTCGGACGCAGGGCTTCTGCACTGCGACACGTCGGGGTCAGACCCCGGACCTGTCCTGGCGGGCCAAGAACCGGGGTCAGACCCCGGACCTGTCTGGACGAGACAGGGCTCGTTCGCCCGTCTCGCGGCGGGTACGGCATGAGCACCTTCACGGCGCAGGCACCCGAGCTTCGCGCGTCGGCCGCGGCGGGGAAGCAGACTATTGCCGTGGATGTCCTTCTCTCGCTCGGGGCGGCGCTCATCTCCCTGCGCCTCGCGGGTCCCCTGCTGCGCTCGCATCACTACGCCTGGGCCGGCGGCGTGCTCTCGCTCGCCGCCGCAACCGCAACGATGGCTTGGGGCACCGCTCACGGCTGGGACGACCGGTCGTTCCGCGTCTGGTATCTCGCGGGCGCCCTGCTCTCGGCGCCGCTCCTCGGCATCGGCTCCCTCTCGCTGTGGGGTCGCCGCTGGGCAGCGCCGCTCGGCCTCGTCTATACCGGCCTTGCCATCGGCCTCGCCGCCGCGATGCCCGTGCACGGCACCTTCGACTCGACGAGCGTGCCGCACGCCCAGGATCACGTCGACGCGCTTCCCCGCATCGTGGCGATCGTCGGCAGCTCGCTCGGGACGCTCGCAGTGGTGATCGTCGCCGTCGCGACGATGAAGCGTCGTCGCCTCGCGAACAGCCTGCTGCTCGGGGCCGTGGCAGCCGCAGGGGCCGCGTCCGCACTGACCCAGACCGCGGTCGGTGCAGCCGCGGCCTGCTTCGCACTTGCCGCGGTGCTGCTCTATGCGAGCGCGAACCTGCCGGTGAATTCGCCCGCGGCCGATTCGCCCGTCGCCGCCCCGACGAACCTCAGCCGCTGAGCTTCGCGCGCACGCGCTCGTTCACGACCCTCGGGTCGGCCTTGCCGCCCGTCTCCTTCATCACCTGGCCGACGAAGAAGCCGAGCAGCCCTTCCTTGCCGCCGCGGAACTGCTCCGCCTGGCCGGGATTCGCCTCGATTATCCGGTCGATGATCGGATCGAGCTCGTCCGCGTCGGCGACAACCTTCTGCTGGAGATATGGCGCCGCCGCAAAGTCGGGATCCCCCACCCGCGCGAGCGCCTCGTCGAACGTGGCCCGCGGGATCTCCGCCCGCGCAGTGACGAGCTGCGCGAGCTCGACGGCGTTCACCGCTGCGGCCGAGATGCCGGTGGCCACGAACTGATTGGCGAGCACGTTGGCTGCTTCTTTCGGATCGGCGCCCGTGTCGACGAGCGACGACCAGAGCCTGTCCAGACCTCCGGTCACGAGCACGTCGGCGTCGTAGAACGACAACGTGTCGGCGATGTGGCGAATGCGCGCGCCGGGGAGCTCTCCGATCTCACCGCCAAGGCGGCGGACGAGCTCGGCGGGCGGCTGCACGGGCACAAGGTCGGGCTCGGGGAAATAGCGATAGTCCTGCGCCTCCTCCTTGGAGCGGGAAGGCGGCGACTCCTCGTCGCCTGGCACGAAATGCAGCGTCTCCTGCTGCACCTCTCCACCTGCTTCGTAGATCTGGATCTGGCGCGCGATCTCGCGCTCGATCCCCTTCGCCGCGAAGTTGAAGGAGTTCATGTTCTTCAACTCGGTTCTCGTGCGCAGCTCATCGGTGCCTGCGGGACGCACCGAGACGTTGACGTCGAACCGCATGGAGCCCTTTTCCAGCTCGGCGTCCGACAGGTCGAGCTCGACGACCGTCTGACGCAGCAGCTGCAGGAAGCGCTTCGCGGTCTCGGCGTCGTGCAGGTCGGGCTCCGTGACGATCTCGACGAGCGGTGTGCCGCCGCGGTTGAAGTCGACGAGCGTTGCGGTTGCACCGTGCAGCCGCCCCGATGCAGCGACGTGCACGTTCTTCGCCGCATCCTCCTCCAGGTGCGCGCGGGTGATCCCGATCACGACGTCGCCGTCCGCCGTCGGAACCGCGAGCCTGCCGTTCGAGCAGAGCGGTTCGTCGTACTGGCTGATCTGGTACGCCTTCGGCAGGTCGGGATAGAAGTAGTTCTTGCGGTGGAAGACCGCGCGCTCCGCAATCGTGCAGTCGAGCGCGAGGCCGAGCTTGATCGTCTCCTCGATCGCGCGCCGGTTCGGCACGGGCAGCGCGCCGGGAAACGCGAGGCACACAGGGCACGTCTGGGTGTTCGGCCCGCCGCCGAAGCCGTTTCGGCAGCGGCAGAACATCTTCGTCTCCGTCTTCAGCTGGACGTGGATCTCCAGGCCGATCACCGCTTCCCAGGCCGCAGCCGTCATCGCAGCCGCTCCGGGACGACGTCGAAGCCGATCGCCTGCTCGAGCGCGTGGCCGGCCTTGAAGAGCGTGTTCTCCGAGAACTGCGGGCCGATCAGCTGCAGCCCGACCGGCAGTCCCTCGCTCAGTCCGCACGGGATGTTCAGGCCCGGGAGGCCCGCCATGCACGACGGGATCGTCAGGAGATCGTTGAGGTACATCGCCAGCGGGTCGCCGACCTTCGCGCCGAGCTCGAAGGCGACCGTCGGGCTCGTCGGCGACACGATCAGATCGAAGTTCTCGAACACCGCCTCGTGCTCGCGCTTGATCACGGTCCGCACCTTCTGGGCGGTGCCGTAATACGCGTCGTAGTAGCCCGACGAGAGCGCGTAGGTGCCGATCATGATCCGCCGCTTCGGCTCGTCACCGAAGCCTGCGTCTCGCGTGCGCATGACCATCTCGCGGAAGTCGTCGCCGTCGACGCGGAGGCCGTACCGCGCGCCGTCGTAGCGCGCGAGGTTCGACGATGCCTCGGCCGGCGCGATCAGGTAGTAGCAGGCGACCCCGTATTCGACCGAGCGCGGCAGTGAGCACTCCCCCACCTCGGCGCCGAGCGACACCGCGAGCTCGATCGCCGCGTTCACGGCGGCGGTGACACCCGCCTCGATCCCGGCGGCTCCGTTCATCTCCTTCGGCACGCCGATCCGAACGCCCTTCAGACTGTCCCCTGCGGGCAGCTCGACGGGTGGCGCGTCGACCGTCGTCAGGTCGTTCTCGTCCCGGCCTGAGATGACCGAGTAGAGGAACGCGCAGTCGCGGACGTTCTTGGCGACCGGGCCGACCTGGTCGAGCGACGACGCGAAGGCGACGACGCCATAGCGTGACACCGTTCCGTAGGTCGGTCGAAGACCGACGTTCCCACACAGCGCGCTCGGCTGCTTGATCGACCCGCCGGTGTCCGAGCCGAGCGCCCATGGCGCGAGCCCGCCGCTCACCGCAGCCGCGCTGCCACCGCCCGAACCGCCCGGGACTCGGGTCGGGTCCCACGGGTTGTGGGTCGGTCCGTAGGCCGAGTTCTCGGTCGAAGAGCCCATCGCGAACTCATCGGTGTTCGTCTTGCCGAGCAGGCGGAGCCCGTGCAACTTGCAGCGCGCGGCGACCGTCGCGTCGTAAACGGGGACATAGTTCTCGAGGATCTTCGAGCCGGCGGTCGTCGGAACGCCCTTCGTCCCGATCACGTCCTTGATCGCGATCGGGATGCCCTCGCCACCCGGGTCGCCGCAACGATGCAGGAATGCGTGCAGGTCGTCGTCGCGTCCGCGGTAGGCCGCGAAGAGCTCCGCGCCCGAGATCTCGCGCGCATCGAGCAGCTTCTTCGCGCCTTCCGCGGTCAGGCGAAGAGTGTCGATCATGCGGGCGGCACCCTGAAGTGGTCGTCTTCGCGGTCGGGCGCGTTCGCGAACACCTCGTCGAGCTCCAGGCAGGGCCGCGGCACGTCCTCCGCCCAGGCGTTCGCGATCTCGAGCGGATGCGCCGTCGGCGGCACGTCGGAGAGATCGAGCTCCGAGACCTTCGACACGGCTTCGAGGATGTCCGACAGCTGCTCTTGCAAACGGCCGACCTCGTCGTCGCTGAGCTCGAGGCGCGCGAGCCGCGCCACATGCAGAACCTCGTCCCTCGTGATCCGTGCCATCTCGATTCCTTCAGCTAGACGACGAGAGGCTCCTCTCGGAGCCTCCCATCCAACTTGGTTCCGAAAGGGTTTAGAGCGCCGTGACGTTCGACGCCTGCAGGCCCTTATCGCCCTGCACGACTTCGAACGCAACGCGCTGACCCTCGGTCAGCGACTTGTAGCCCTCACCGGCGATGGCGGAGAAGTGGACGAACACGTCCGCCTCGCCGTTACCGCGCTCGATGAAGCCGTAGCCCTTCTCGTTCGAGAACCACTTGACCGTGCCTTCAGCCACTTGCACCTACTCCTTGCTGGATGACTACAAGTCCGCCACTACCGACGGAGCGCGCGCAACATTAGCACCGAATTACCCTGGATATGCAAGCTCGCCTCGCCGATAACGCGCGCAGCGAACCGCGTTTTGGAGCAGGCACGCGATCGTCATCGGCCCCACGCCGCCCGGAACAGGGGTCATGAACGCCGCAACCTCGGCGGCGCCTGGATCGACGTCCCCGACGAGGCCTGCATCAGTGCGGTTGATGCCGACGTCGATCACGACACCGCCGACCCTCACCATGTCGGGCGAGACCATCGTCGGAACACCCACCGCGGCGACGAGGATGTCCGCATCCAGCGTGTGGCGCTCGAGGTCCCGCGTGTGCGAGTGGCAGACCGTGACGGTTGCATTGGCCTGCAGCAGGAGGTGCGCCATGGGCTTCCCGACGATGTCGCTACGGCCGATGACGACGGCACGTGCGCCGTCGATCTCGATCCTGTGCTCTCGCAACATCTCCATCACCCCGACCGGAGTCGCGCCGACCAGTGTGGGCTTCCCGAGGAAGAGCTGCCCCGCGTTGAACGGATGCAGCCCATCGACGTCCTTGGCCGGGGCAACCGCGCGCAGGATCCGCGCTTCGTCGATGTGAGCCGGCAGCGGCAACTGGACGAGGATCGCGTCGATCGCGTCGTCCGCATTCAATGCCGTGACCTTGGCAAGTAGTTCTTCCTCGCTCGTCTCTGCAGGGAGCCGAACGTCGCGCGCGTCGAAGCCGGCTTCGAGCGCGGCCTTGTGCTTGAGCCTGATGTACACCTCTGAGGCGGGGTCGTCGCCGACGAGAACGGTCACGAGCCCGATCTGGCCGATCGCCTGCACCTGCTCGGCCACCTCAGCCCGGACGCGCTCCGCGATCGGTTTCCCCTTGATGAGCGTCGCTGACATGGGTACGACTCTAGAGTCTCCCCATGCGTTGGCCCCGGAAGAACGATGCAGAGTCGATCCGTAGTCGCCGTGAGGCGATGAGCCTCGACGGCGGTCTCGTCACATCGGTCGACCTGGAGCCGTTCGCCGGGGCTGCGGAATCGCTCGTCGGCGTGGCGGTGATCCCGGTCTCCGCCGTTCCCGTCGAGATCGAGCTCGGGGAGTACGAGCTGAGCAACACCGGCGCCGTGGTCGAGAACGGACGTGCGGCCGAAGTGGTGCACGTTCCGCTCGCCCACACCGAAGGCGGGCTCACCGCATCGATGACCCGCGGGGCGCTCGCTGCCGGCGCGATCCGCACCTACGTGCTGAACGACCGCATCACACGTGCCTCTTGCTTCGTCTGCCGGAACGCGGGCGAGGCGGTCGAGCTCGCGAAGTGGATCGATGCCGAGCTGCCCTCCATGCAGGGATTCCTCGACTCCGCGGACGACGCCGCGCTCTCGAAGCGGGCGCGGCTCCGCGGCGCGAAGACGCACGTCGTCGGTCCGATGTGCCACGTGCTCTGGCAGTGGACGACCGGCGACGCCGTCGGGCCGAACATGATGACGCGCAACTCCTACGCGCTGAACATGGCGTACGTGATGCAGCGGGCGCCGGTCAAGCCGGAGCGCGCGATCCTCGAGGCGAACATGGGCGGCGACAAGAAGCCGTCCGCCGAGTACTTCCAGTCCGGACACGGCAAGACAGTGCTGGCCGAGGCGTTCCTCTCGGACGAACAGATCCGGCGCGTGCTCCGGACGACCGCCGAGGACCTCGAGGCGCTGTCGTGGGCCGGCACCCACGGGTCGGTCGCGAGCGGGATGCAATCCGTGGCATTCACCCCCGCGTCGGCGATCGCCGCGGTGTTCGCGGCCACGGGCCAGGATCTCGGAATGGTCGGCACGAGCTCGATGGCGCACGGCACGGCGCGCCGGGTCGAGGGCGGGCTGCAGGCGACGATCCGCTTCGGCGGGCTCGAGGTCGGCACCGTCGGCGGCGGCACCACCCTTCCCTCGGCACGCGACTGGCTCGCCTCGATCGGCTGCGCGGGCTCGGGAAAGGTCTACCGCTTCGCGCAGATCGTCGCCGCGGCGGCACTCTCTCTGGAGATCAGTGCGTCGGCCGCAATGGCGACCGCCGGCAGCGAGAACTTCTTCAAGGCGCACCACGAACGCGGCGGTCTCAGGTGATCGCGCTCGTCTTCCGCTACGAGGTGCGCGATCCTGTCGCCTTCGAACAGGTTTACGGGCCTGACGGCGAATGGGCGCAGTTCTTCCGTTCGGGCGAGGGGTACATCGGCACCGAGCTCCTGCAGGACGTCGACGAGCCCGACCGTTATCTCGTCATCGACCGCTGGGAATCGGCGGACGCGTACAACGCCTTTCTCGCCGAGCATCAGGCCGAGTACATGCGCCACAGCGACGACGCACGGTTCCACTTCGTCCAGGAGCTCCGCTTCGGGACGTTCGAGAACATCTGGCATGCCGATCCCGCCTCACCATGATCCGGCGTGCTGGGGCTGCGGCGAGAACCCCACGGGGCTGCACTTGCCGCTTCCGGCCGCCGAGGGCCTGACCGAGTACGAGGCGTACTTCTCCTTCGACGAGCACCATCAGGGCGGCCCGGGCATCGTGCACGGCGGGCTCGTCGCGGGCGCACTGGACGAGGCCGTCGGCCTCCTTGCCACGTGGTACGCGTTCCCGGCCGTGACGGTGCGGATCTTCGTTCGCTACCGCCATCCCGTGCCGATCAACACCGAGCTCCTGATCCGCGCCTCGCTCGACGACGCACACGGCCGCCGGCTCCACGTCAACGCCACGCTCGGCGACGGGGCCGAGGCATTCGCCGAATGCAGGGCAGCGCTCCTGCACGTCCCGCTCGAGCATTTCCTGCGCACGTCGGAGGGACGGGCGGCGGCCGAGCGCTGGGCTCAGGAGCCCGAGAGCACCTCGTAGACGCCGCGCAAAGGGGTCGCCAGCAGCGACGCCGCGCGCGAGCTGTCAAGCGACACGTCCGGGGCCCGGTCGGGCGTCGTGTGGGCGGCTTCGAGCCGTACTGGATCGGCGCCCAGCAGCACGGCGAAATCGAAGCGGGACACGGCATCTGCGCCGGCGACGTGCAGCGGCCCGGGGACCGACAGGTCGAGGAGCTCGAGCAGCGCTTCTGCGAGGTCGCCGACCTGGACGGGTGACCGAATCTCGTCGATGTAGAAGCGCCGGTTCTCCCGGGCCAGCCGCTCCTGCGGGCCGGGCGCCGAGCCACCGTAGATCAGCGACGTCCTGACGATCGTCGCCTCGGGGTGCACCGCCGCGACTCGCCGCTCCGCCTCTGCCTTCGACCTCCCGTACGAGTTGACCGGTGCAGGCTCATCCTCCTCGCGGTAGCCGCCGCTGGTGCCGTCGAAGACGAGGTCGGACGAGAGCTGGATCAGCCGCAGGCCACGTGACGCTGCTGCGACGACAGCGGAGCCGTCGACGTTCACCTGCCACTCCTCCTCGCCCTGAACGTAGGCCGTGTGGATCACGGCGTCGACGCCGTCGACCGCACGACGGAGACAACCGGCGTCTCGAACGTCGGCGTGCACCCACTCCGCCTCATCGCACGGTTCCCGCCGCCACCAGGTCGCCCGAACGTCCCAGCCCGACGCGGGCGCGCGCCGGACGAGCTCGCTCCCGAGATACCCGCAGCCGCCGGTGACCAGCAGCCGCGTTGGGCTACCAGCCGCGGCGCTCGAGCAGGTCACTCGGATCGAGCGACTGGGTCGAGATGCCGACCATCGCTTCACCGAGGTTGGCGGAGACGCGCGCCAGCACGTCTGCGTCCATGTAGTGCGTTGTCGCCTCGACGATCGCCCGCGCCCGTTGCGACGGGTTCCCGGACTTGAAGATCCCCGACCCGACGAAGACGCCGTCGGCCCCGAGCTGCATGCAGAGCGATGCATCGGCAGGCGTGGCGATCCCCCCCGCCGTGAAGGTGACGACCGGGAGGCGACCGTGCTCGGCGACCCAGCGGACGAGGTCGTACGGTGCCTGGAGGTTCTTGGCCTCCGCGAACAGCTCTTCACCGCGCAGCGACTGCAGCCGGCGAATGCCACCGAAGACGGAGCGCATGTGCGTGACCGCATTGACGATGTCGCCGGTTCCGGCCTCGCCCTTGGTGCGGATCATCGCTGCGCCCTCGGCGATGCGCCTGAGCGCCTCACCGAGATTCGTGCAGCCGCAGACGAATGGGATGGTGAACTGCCACTTGTCGACGTGATGTTCGAGGTCTGCGGGCGTCAGCACCTCGGACTCGTCGATGTAGTCGATCTCGAGCGACTGCAAGATCTGCGCTTCGGCGAAATGGCCGATGCGGCACTTCGCCATCACCGGAATGGTGACGGCCTCCTGGATGCCCTTGATCATGTCCGGGTCGGACATCCGGGCGACACCGCCGTCCCGTCGGATGTCGGCGGGAACGCGCTCGAGCGCCATGACCGCACAGGCACCGGCCTCCTCCGCGATCTTCGCCTGCTCGGCGTCGACGACGTCCATGATCACGCCGCCCTTGAGCATCTCGGCGAGGCCGCTCTTCACCCGCATCGTCCCGATCTCGTTCATCGCCGGATCGTAGCTCAGGGCGGGTTGCCGGCCCCGAGAACTCGGCCGCGCCTCGGCTTACCAGACGCCGCGAGAGAAGACGCCGAGCAGCGACAGCACCAGAATCACGATCAGGACGATCCACAGGATTCCCACCGGACATTCCCCCCTGTTCGAATGAACTGGGAGAACGGTGCTCAGCCGGGAGTGGATACCGGCAGCGCGACCAGACGCTCGATCGCAGGCCGGACACCCCAGCGGTCGCGCAGCTCGCGGTACTCGGTCTCTGCACGCTCTGCACGCGACGGCGACGGCGCGCGCTCGGCGCGCAGCATCACGTTCTTTGCCGTGTGCTCGGCAGAGACGAACTCGATCACGTCGACGCGATAGCCGAGCATCTCCATGGCCGAGGCGCGCAGCGCGTCGGTGACGAGGTCGGCCTGGCGTCCGAGCAGCAGCCCGTGCCGGAGCAGCGCATCCTTGCCCCCGGTCGCGATCTGCGCCGCAAGCTCATGATGGCAGCACGGCGCCACGACGATCGCTTCGGCGCCGAGCCTCACCCCGGCTGCAATCGCCTCATCGGTTGCGGTGTCGCACGCATGCAAAGAGACGAGCAGGTCGACCGGCTCATCGCTCGCGTAGTCGACGATCGCCGTCGCCTCGAAGCGCGCTTCGTCGTACTCCAGGCTCTCGGCGACACCGCGCACGGTCTCGATCACTGCAGCGTTGCTGTCCAGCCCGACGAGCTCGACACGCGTGCCGACCTCTCGCCCGTAGGCCACGAGCGCGAGGCTCATGTACGCCTTGCCGCAGCCCGCGTCGATGACCCGGATGCGCTCGCGGTCCCAGAGCGGCAGCGGCCGGAGCAGTTCGACGTAGTGCTGCACTTGCCGCGCCTTGTCCCGCGAGATCTTCGTCGCCCGGAATAGCGGGTGGTCCGAAGGCAGCGGATGGCGAGGCGCCCGGTCGTGTTCGCGCGACGGCGCGGCGCCGGATGACGGCCTGCCGGTGGAGACGAGCCAGGTTCCTTTCTTCGTGCGCCGCGCATGAACGTCGCCATCCGGCGTGAGCAGGTGCACGTTGCGCGCGTGGTCGAGCAGCGCATCGAGCCTGGCCGGCCATTCCGCCCTGGGCACCGTCTCGGTGCGCGGCCCGTCGACCACCTTGACCGCCGCGCCACGGCGAACGTCGACCGGCGTGGCGGTGATGCCGTCCACCACCAGTTTCCGCCAGCCGTCGCCGAGCGCCCGCTCATGCAGCTGCTCCATGTGTCAAGTGTGCCAACCTCAGCACCTCGAGCTCCGGCGGCGGCCGCCGGATGAACGAGGCGACGACCCGGAGCTCGTCGGCCGCCTCCGGCGCGAGCGTCGGCTCGGCCCGGGCGACGGCCGCGAGGCCCGCCTGCCATTCCAGCCCGCGCTGTCCCACAAAGGGACGTACCCCGACCACCTGCCCTTTGGCGACGAAGAACGCACGGCGGGACCCTGCACGCTCACCCGGCACGACGATGCACACGGCCATCAGGCGCAGCTGCTGCATGCGGCGAATCTCGCGCGCCGCATCTTCGAGCGCGTCGATCCGGTCCCGCAGCCGGGCCGCGTCCTCGAAGCGCAGGTCGCGCGCCAAACGCTTCAGCTTCGCCCGCAGCTTGGGGAGAGCATCGTCCAGTGTCTCCCACTCGACACCCTGCAGGGCGCGCGACGCCAGCTGTGCCCGCTTGCGGCTCGTCAACGGTCCGAGCTCGGTCGGCTGCGAGGTGCAGACCACGCTGTCGCCGCGCCGACGCAGATAGAGGTACCGGTCGGGACGCACGGACCGCGCGTTCGCCGGCGGACGCAGCTCACGGATGAGGCGGAGCTCTTCGAGTGCCGCTTCGAGCTCCGAGCCGGTCACACGCCACTCGACGCGTTCGAGCGCGGCGAGCGCGGCTTCGACGGCCGGCCGCTGACGATCGGAGCGAAAGTAGGAGCGCAGACGCGCATGGAGGTCTCGCGCGCGACCGACGTAGAGCACCTGGTCGTGCTTGTCGCGGAAGAGGTAGACGCCGGGCCGCTGCGGCGCCCCGAACGCGAGGCTGCGCTTGCGCTGCACCCGCCGCGGCTTGGTGGCCGCGAGCTCGACGAGGTCGCCGACAGTGCGTGCCCCGCGCTCCTGGGCCATCCCGATCAGCCTCAGCAGGATCTCGGCCGTCGCCTCTGCGTCGGGCAACGCGCGATGGCAGGGCCGTACGTCAGTCGCGAAGCGGTAGGAGAGCGCGCCGAGATTCGCAGGCTGGCGCCCGAGCAGCCGGCGAGCGAGCCCGACCGTGTCGACCACCGTCGCGAGCGTTCGCTTGCCGGTCAGGCGCATCGTCTCGTGATCGAGAAATGCCATGTCGAACCGCGCGTTGTGCGCGACCAGCACGCTGTCGCCGGCGAAGGCCAGGAACCGCCGCACGACTGCAGCGACCGGCGGAGCGCGACACAGCTGTTCGTCGCGGAGCCCGGTGAGCGCGGAGACGGCCGGCTGGAGTCGCTGCCCGGGGTTCGCGAGCAGCTCGAAGCGTTCTGTGAGCTCGAGGCGTTCGACCCGGACGGCGCCGAATTCGCACGGCCGGGCCGTGCCGGGCCGAAGCCCTGTCGTCTCCAGGTCGAACACGACGAAGGTCGCCTCCTCGAGGAGCAGCAGCTCGCCGGGCGCGCCGGCCAGTCCGATCAGGTCACCCGACCAGCGCAGCCGGGCATCGCCCGAAACAGCATCGTCGAGCAGCGACCGTGCGAGGCCGACGGGAATCGCGCTCCCGAGCTTCAGGACGGCCCGAGCGGCCTCATCGGCGGCAACCGGGCCCCGATGGTCCTCCACGAGCTCGACGAGCCGGTCGGCGGCATCGAGGCACAGCTGCACGCCGTGATGCTAATACGAACGTGTGTTCGTGTCCATCCCCGGCCGCAAGGCAAGACCGGTGAGCACCTCGCGGACGATGCGCTCGGCCACCAGAGCCGTGATGTCCGCGGAGCCGATCGCCGTCGGCAGCACCTCCACGACGTCCGCCCCGGCGAGCTGGACCGACGCCGCAATCGTTCGCACGGCCCAGAGCAGGTCGACGGAGGTCATCCCGCCCGGCTCAGGGGTGCCGGTGCCCGGGGCGAAGGCCGGGTCGAGAACGTCGACGTCGACGGTGAGGTAGACCGGCCCCGCACCGACCTGCGCCAGCGCACGCGCGACGACCGCCCTGATCCCGAGCTCGGTGATGTCGTGCATGAAGAAGCTCGCGATGCCGTGACTGCGCTGCCATTCGAACTCGGCCGGTCCCGGCCAGTAGCCGCGCAGGCCGATCTGTGCGTACCGTGCTCCAGCGACGTGGCCTGCCTCGACGAGCCTGTACATGGGCGTCCCGTGTGAGCGCTCGCGGCCGAAGACCTCACGGCCCGTGTCGGTGTGCGTGTCGAAGTGGATCAGGCCGACGGGACCGCGGCGCGCCGCGATCGCCGCGATGCACGGCTCGGTGATCGAGTGGTCACCGCCGAGCGTGAGCGGCAGGACGCCTGCGTCGACGACCTCGCCGATGATCCCCTCGATCGCGGCGTGCGAGGCCGCGGGATCCGCAGGCACCACGGGCGCGTCACCGTAATCGACGATGCGCAAAGCGGCGAACGCGTCGATGCCCGCTTCGAGGTGCGCGCCGGGCGGGCACGAAGCGCTGCGGATCGCCCGTGGTGCGAAACGCGTGCCCGGACGGTCGGAGACCAGGTCGTCCGTCGGCGCTCCGACGATGGCCACGTCGACCCCGTCGAGCTCCGCCGCCTCCTGCGTGAGCGGGACCCCACCGAACGACAGGAAGCCGGCGTAGTCCGGCTTGTCGGGGAGCGGCCGCCAGCGCTTCTGCGGGTCGAGCATGGTCAGCGCGCCCGCAGTCCGCCGATGAGTGTGCCGATCACTTCGCGCTCGGCCGCCGCGACCGCCTCGGCATCGTCCGGCAGCTGCCCGAGCACCCAGCCGGTCAAGACCTCCTCGAGGGCGCCGTAGAGCATCCACGCGGCGATCTGCGGATCGAGTCCGGCGCGGAAGGTCCCCGCTCTCTGTCCCCGTTCGATCACACGCTGGAAGGTGGCGAATGCCCGGCCGATCTCGTCGAGCTCGTCCTGGACGTGCGGGCTGCGGGTGATCTCGCGCACGAGCAGTCGGACGAGGTCGGGGTCGTCGCGCCAGGAGCGAAGCACGATCTTCACGGCGAGCTCGAGCTGCTCGCCGGCGTCGTCGCCCGTCTCCTCGGCGAGAGCGAGCGCCGCGAGGAGCCGTCCCCACTGCTCGTGGAAGACCGCCTCGAGCACCGCTTCCTTTGAGCCGAAGTAGTGGTAGACGAGCCCGTAGGCAACGCCGGCCTCCCTGGCGATGTCCCCCACGCGGGTCGCCTCGTAGCCCTCCGCCGCAAACACGCGAACCGCGGCCTGGAGGATGAGGATCCGCTTGTCCTCGGCCACGGCCATCGTCGGAAAACCCTACTCCGGGGCCACCCGGCCCGCCTGCTGCTCAGAGTCGCCACGCAGCCCGGTCAGCGACGGTTCGCCTCTTCGGGGTGATGTAACTGCGATCCGAGTCTGCTCCGATGGGGTGTGCCACCGGGAGTCATGCCTGTGGCTTGGCCGGATGGGCTCGCGGTGCAGCGTGACTTCCATTGACACCCGCCGCGAGCCCAATCCGACCGCACACAGTTGGTGTCAGTTGTCGCCGCCCCCGCCGACGTTACCGCACGGAAGGACGCCGATCACCGTTCCGGTACCGGCATGTCCCGGGTTCGAGTCGTAACCGCCGTTCGTCGCAACCAACGCGAACTCCTTGATCGTCCCGGAGATCACCGGCCCCGACTTCGTGACCGAGCCCGTCACCAGGACCGTGATCACCGACGGCAGGGGGCCGTCCGGAGGCGGCGGGCTGTTGCCCGGCGCGGTCGAGAACGTGCATGCCGTCGAGTCGACGTTGACCGCGTACCCCTTGAACGACGCAGGGGCCGCCCCGGTCGAGATCTGGTTGTCCTTCCACCACTGGCTGCCCCAGAACGTCACGGCCGAGTTGATGGTGGCGTTCCCGTCTCCGATCGCGAAGGCGGCTGTCGGTAGGGGATCGCCGACGGCCGGGCCGGCGACGGCCGCAAACGCGATGATCGAGCCTGTCACCGCCAGCGCTGCGAATAGTGGGCGCATCCGGTTCCTCATTGATGTCTCCTGACAGTGCTTTGGGATCCCGGCCGTTGGGCGGGCCGCTTCCGCGAACCATGGGTGCGCAGTCAGTAGCCGACAAGCCGCGAACGAGTGATCTTCGCCCGCCGCGTCACGAACTCTCGACCTTCGTAGGGTTCCGCGCCATCCCTAGGCTCGGTCCGCACGTGCGCCGAGGGGCTTGGGCAGTTCGACAAGGGCCCGCCTGGATTCGAACCAGGGACCAAGGAATTATGAGTTCCCTGCTCTAACCGCTGAGCTACGGGCCCGCGGAGCCAACGCTACTCGTTAGAATCGCCCGCGATGAAGGTCTTCCAGGCGGAGCGGCACTTCCAGACCACCGGGGGCCTCCACGTGACGGACATCACGGCCGAGGTCGGCGAGATAGTCCGCGAGTCCGGTGTCGTCGACGGGATCTGCTGTGTCTACTCGCCGCACACGACGTGCTGCGTCCGCGTCAACGAATATGAGCGCGGCATGTTCGAGGACTTCGGCACGCTGTTGCGCCGTCTGGTTCCTTCGGAGACCTACTACGCGCACGACGACTGGGATCGCCGCACCGAGAACATCTGCGAGGAAGACATGGAGGCGGCGAACGGCCATGCGCATTGCATGTCGATGATCCTCGGCTCAGCCGGCGAGTCGATTCCGGTCGGCGACGGCGAGCTCTGCATGGGGCAGTGGCAGCGTGTGCTCTTCATCGAGCTCGACCGTTCGCGGCCGCGCCGCTGGATCTGCAAGGTCGTCGGCTCCTGAACTGAGCCCCGGCTCGGCGCCTGAGGCCTCGGCCCCAGCGCGACTTCAACGAACGCTTACAGCGGGGCCACCGCCGGCTTCATGCACGTCGGGAACCCTGGCCGGGGTGATCTTCGTCACCGTTCACCCGCTTCCCCAGGCCGTGGTGCCCGACGGGTCGGTCACCGGCTGGATCTGGTTGATGGTCGTGCTCGCCCTGATCGTCGCGGCCGGCCTCGTACTTACGTCGCGCCGCTAGGTACCATCGATCCGCCATGTGGTGGCTCTACATCCCGCTCCTGATCATCGGCGCCGTCCTCGTCGTCTTCCTGCTGCTCGTCCTGCTCGGGCGGTACAAGAACGGCGCGCTCCTGCGCCCGCTGATCGAGACGCTCTCCCGGGTCGGGTTCATGCGGCGCTTCTTCACGCGGGTCAGCACCGCGGCGATCGAACGTCAGAACCCCGAGCTCGCGAGCGCCCTGAAGAAGATCAACCCGGTTGCGGCGAACCCGAACCCGCAAGCCGTGCAGAAGGCGATGAGCCGCCTCACGCCGGCCGAACGGCGTGCCTACTTGGAGGCGGCGCAGGAGCAGGGCGCCGTTCCGGAGAGCGCGAACCGGCAGATGCGGCGGCAGGCCGAGCGGATGCAGCAGCAGGCGCGGGGCGGCCGCCCCGGTGGCGGCAGCTCGCGCAAGCGCAAGCGCTAGCGGCCGTACGCAGAGAAGAGCAGCCGCCCGTGCTCGCACACGGCCGTCGGCGGCAGGATGCGCACCGTGCTCGTTCCCCCGCCGCGAGCGGTGATCCGCAGACGGTAGGCGGTCGCCTCACACGCGCCAATGGTCTGCTCGCCGATGCCCGGCACGTCCGGCGAGAAACGCGCCGTCGCGCGCGTCGACTGGCCCGGGCGCAGCGTGACGAGGGTCGCGCTGAGCGCACCGGGGAGCCCAGCGCGGATGTTCGTCGGAAGCGGCTCGCCGTGACGCCCGAGCAGCCTCCCCTGCGGCAGGCCCGTCACGCTGCATGACTTCTTCGAGACGTTCTTCAACCGAAGCAGATAGCTGATGTTGCCCGCGCCGGCACTGCCTGGAACTGCGGCGAAGCTGCCTGTGAGCTGAGGTCCCTTGCACATCACGATTCCCGTTGCGCCGGCCGTGGTCGTTCCGGCCAGCGCAACCGAGATGGCGGTGAGGATGAGGACGGTCTTCATACGGTCTCTACGCCGCCGGGGCATGCGGCGTCACCGCAAACCTAACGAGCGTTGATGTACTCGGTCAGGTACTGGATCTGGACGCTCTGCTGCTTCGACTGGAGCTTGACGACATCTCCGATCGAGACGACGCCGACGATCTCACCCTGCTCGGCCACCGGCAGGTGGCGGATCCGCTGCTCGGTCATCAACGACATGCAATCCTCGATCGTCGTTTCGGGCGTCACGACGATCAACGGTGACGACATGATCTCGCGCACTGCTGTCTCGCGATCGTTGCGGCCCTCGAGTGTCACCCGGCGCAGATAGTCGCGTTCCGTGACGATGCCGGCGATGCGCCCGCCCACCGAGACGAGCATCGCCCCCACGTTCGCGTCGATCATCTTCTGAGCTGCTTCGAACACCGAGGCGTCGGCGTCCACGGAGAGCACCCCGCTGCCCTTGCCGGCGAGGATCTCGGACACGTTGCTCATTCGCGAACGATGCCACGCCTCGCGGCGGCAGTCAAAGCCGGAGGCGCGGGCTACCCGTTGCGTGCGGCCCGACCGACGGTCAGGTCGAGCACCATTGTGCAGATCGAGAGGATGATCGCCGCCCAGATGGCCGTCCAGAAGAACGAGTCGATCTTCAGGTTGTGGCTCAGCCAGTCGGTGAGCTCGAGCAGCAGGGCGTTGACGATGATCGCGAACAGCCCGAGCGTCAGGATGATCAACGGGAGCGTCAGGAGACGGAGGATCGTTCCGATGATCGCGTTGACGATGCCGAAGAGGGCCGAGACCCAGATGTAGCCCCAGACACCGCCGGACACGGTGAGGCCGGACAGGATCCACGACGTCAGCGCGAACGCCACGGCGAGAACCGCCCACGTGATCAGCAACGAGCGAAGCACAGCGTGCGAGACCCTATCTCACCGGGTTGCGCGAGTCGAACTTGCCCTCCGGCCGCAAGGCACGCAAACTGCGGCTGTGAGCTTAGGCCCTCCTGAGAGCACGGCCGGCCGAGGCGCCGGCTCCACGAGTCTCGCGCGGGCGCGGCGGAACGTTCATCTCAGCGTGGAGGAGCGTGTCGCCCGCGGCAAGGAGGCGCGTCAGGCTGCACCGAGGACAGCCCACGCCACCTGGAAGCCGGCCGCCGACCGGATCGACCCGATCGTGCTCCTGGAGGAACAGGCCGCGACCCGGGTGTCCGAGCTCGTCCCGATCCGCTACGGGCGGATGTTGGAGTCGCCGTTCGCGTTCTATCGTGGCTCGGCGCTCACAATGGCCGCCGACCTCGCCTCGACACCCCGCTCGGGCGTCAACGTCCAGCTCTGCGGCGATGCCCACCTGTCGAACTTCGGTCTCTTCGGTTCACCGGAACGACAGATCCTGTTCGACATCAACGATTTCGACGAGACACTGCCCGGCCCGTGGGAATGGGACGTGAAACGCCTTGCCGCGAGCGTCGAGATCCTCGGCCGCGAACGCGGATTCTCCGCCGGCGACCGGCGCGTCATGGTCATGGCCGGCGTCCGCGAGTATCGGCTGGTGATGCGGCACGCGGCCAACCTCGGGACGCTCGAGGCCTGGTACGACCACATGGACGCCGAGCAGGTGATGAGCTGGGTGCGCACCGAGGTCGCCGCAAAACGCCTCGGGAAGAAGGAAGGAAAACAGGCTGCGAAGGACGTCGCCAAGGCCAGGACTCGCGACCACATGAACGTGTTCGCGAAACGTGCCGACGAGATCGACGGCAAGCTGCGAATCGTGCCGGACCCGCCGCTGATCGTGCCGATCGACGAACTGGTCCAGGACGGCCTGAGCATCACCGTCGACGACTCGGAGAAGCTGATGCGATCGCTGATCCAGAAGTACCGGCGATCGCTTGCCGATCACCACCACCCGATCGAGGAGTTCGAGTACATCCACACCGCGCGCAAGGTGGTCGGTGTCGGCAGCGTCGGCACGCGCGCCTGGATCCACCTCTTCGTCGGGCGAGACGAGCAGGACCCGCTGTTTCTCCAGTCGAAGGAGGCCGAGGCATCGGTGCTCGAGCGCTTCGTCGGCAAGAGCGAGCACAACCACCACGGCCGGCGGGTGGTGGTCGGGCAGCGTCTGATGCAGGCGGCGAGCGATGTGTTCCTCGGGTGGATCCGCGTCAAGGGCCTGGACGGGCAGATGCGCGACTACTACGTTCGCCAGTTCCACGACTGGAAGGGCAGCGCCGACGTCGAGAGCCTGCTCGTCCCCGGCGCGACTGCGTATGCGCGTCTCTGCGGAGCAACGCTCGCCCGCGCGCATGCGCGCTGGGGAGACCGGATCGCGATTGCCTCTTACCTCGGCGGCGGAAACGCGTTCGACCGGGCGATCGCGGACTTCTCGACCGCCTACGCCGACCAGAACGAACGCGACTACGAGACGTTCGCCGCCGCAGTCGACAAGGGGCGGCTCACGGCCCAGACCGGCCTGTAGCGAGGCCGCCCAGGCTGATCTCGGCCGGCAGCAGGTCGGGCCCCGATTCGGCGGCGAGCTCGTCCCGCACGCGCATGTCGAAGTAGACGTACGCGGTCGTCAGCGCCACGAACGGCATCGTCACGGCGTAGATGATCCCCGCCACCACGTCGAGCAGCGCCAGCGGAGCGTTCGTCACGACGAGCAGGAGCGATCCGACGAGCGGGCCGGCGATCAGGACGACGCCCGCGCCGAGGATGGTGAGCGAGCCGACCTTCAACCAGCTGTGCCGCACGAGGCGGCTGCTGCGCCGCAGCGCCTCGAACGCCGAGAGGCGCTCGAGCGCGATCGCGGGCGCGATCAGAGCCCAGCGAACGACGAGCCAGATCGCGATCGGCAGCAGGAAGAGCGACGTCGCGAGCAGCACGACCACGACCGCCGCGATCACGAGCGCCCCGAGCAGCGGCAGCACGCCGGCGGCGGCCAACCGGTAGGCCCTCACCGGTCCGACCGGCCGGTCGTGCGCGATCTCGACCAGCGCCCGCGTCGTCGCGATCTGAACGAGGCCGATCGCGAGCAGTGTCAGGGCCGCCCCGAAGCCGGCCAGCAGGAGCACCAGCAAACCTGCGCCCTGGCCGTCGGTCGAGATGCCGAGGGCGCTCGACGACTTGAACAGCAGCGTCTGCAGCACCGCGAAGAACAGCGAGATCGGGACGAGCAGGAGCCCGATCCCGACGAAGAGCCCGATCCGGTGGCGATACATCCGCCCGGAGGCGGCGATGATCTGGCCCCAGGCGCGCCGGCGGGCCGGATCGAGCGGCGTCGTCGGCCGCCAGGTCGCGCGGGACAGGCCGAGCAGTGCGAGCAGGACGATGATCGCGAGCGCGAGGAGGACGGGGCCGGGCTCGTGGACGAGCCGCCGGAGGATGTCGCTGCCTCCTGCGACCGCTCCGCAGAAGAAGTCGGTCGTCCTCGTCCCGAGCACCCCGCCGACCGGGACCGCGTAACTCCGGCTGCGCCAGCTCTCCGACCACGTGATCGGTGCCGTCCATTGCTCCTTCAGGTTCGGTCCGGTGGGGCCGTTGAAGAATGCTCGCTGCAGCTCGCCCCATCGGCCCTGGAACCCAATCCATGGGAACGCCGCTTGCGCCGCATTCGAGTCGCTCGGGATCGTCTCCACCGCGGGCCGGAGGTCGTCGGACGGGCCTCGCGTGTCGTCACACCCCACCCCCTGTGACGCCGAGCTCCCCAGGTAGAGCGCCTGGCCGAAGAAGTTCGCGTGCGAGCCTGCGGCGACGTTCACGACCGGATGGGTGCCGTCGACCACCTCGAGCTTGCCCGCCCCCCAGGCCGCGCGCTCGGCGCCCTCGTGCTGGCTGTACCCGACCTCGACAGGCTTCTGCTGCAGCGCCTCCGCGGCGGTCGCCGCGTCGAAGTCGAGCTGGATCATCTCCCAGTCGCCTTCGTGGGGGTTGTTCCAGTCGTTGAAGACGTAGAAGAGCCAGTACTGCAGTGCGAGCTTCCCCGGGCGCCCCTGCTCGGTCGCCACGTGCGCGTAGACGGTCGGCTTCGTGCCCGCGGAGATCATGCGCTCCCACTGTTCGTACGAGCAGCCGGGGTTGAGCGCATCGCCGGGAAAGTCGAGGTGATAGCCGTAGAGCCCCTTGCCCACCTGGGCCGCGGTCGGGCCGATCGCGATCAGATCGGTGCGGTTCCACGGACCGCGCAACGAGACCGTGTCGGCCCCGAAGAGGATGTCGACGTCGATCGGCCGGTAGGGCTCGCCCGGCCCGCACTCCTTCGCCTGCGTGACGAGCCGGACGACCGGCGCGTACTTCTCGGCGAGGTCACGCTCGGCCTGGGTCCCACCGGCCGCCGCCCCACAGAAGCAGAGCGCGCCGAGGGCGATCAGGACGAGGATGCTCCAGCGGCTGTGCACGAACCTGGCGAGGACGGCCCGCGCAGCGCGCGGACCGTCCTCGTCGTGGTCGTTCAGGTACGAACCTCGTCGGGATAGCCCTCCCAACGAGCAATTAGTGCGAAGAGCACGATGATGTTCAACGTGATGATCACAAGCGCCCAGAGCGGATAGGCGCTCGCTCCGAGCCAGCTCAGCTGGCCGATGACGTTGATGATCACCAGGACGATCGTGGTCCATCTCGCCCAGCCTGCACCGCTCCAGAGAGCGAGACCGACCAGGAACAACAAGACGCCCCAGATCATCATGATCCAGCCCCAGGTGGTCGTGTCGAACACGATCAGCTGGCTGCCGTGGATCACGTAGTAGTTGTCGCGGATGACCGCGATCAGGCCCTCGAAGAAATCGAGCGTGCCGATGACAACCATCATCACCCCGGCGAACCCGATCCAGCCTGCCATCGGTGGTTTCATGCTCCACCCTCTCTTTTCGATGTCACTGACGGACTCCGTTTCCCTTCGAGCCAATCAGACTCCGGCTCCTGTTTCAACACGTTTCGGCGCAGTCCTACGCCGCTCAGGCGCCCTGACCGGAGTCCGAGGCGACCGGTCAGCCCGCGAAGGAGTGGAACGCGCCCAGCGGATTTGGCAGTTTCGGGGTGAACGGCTTGAACGCGTACACCTTCGTGGTGTCGAAACCGGCCTTGCCGGCAGCGGTCTTGTCGGCGAACGGCGTCAGCGCCGCGATCGCCTGATTGATCGACGTCCACTTCAGCGTGCGCTCGTACCCGTTGTTGTTCGGGGGGTCGACGCTCTCGGGCTTGCCGAGCACGCCGGTGATCTTCTCGATCGGCCCGCCGTCCTTCTTCGCAACGCCCGGGGCGACGACGCGGGCGAGGGTCCTGTGGTCACTCTCGATCCCCATGATCCGGGCGGCGGTCACGCGCAGGTCAGCAGTGCTGAAGTCGCGGACGCCGACGAGGTACGCGGCGATGAACGCGTCCTCCAGCGTCACCAGCGTGTTCAGGGTTGTCTGCGCGTTCATGAACATGCCCTTCGGGTAGTAGAACGCCGTGAACGGCGACGGCTTCTTGGTCGCGCCGATCTCGAGCAGGTAGTGCGACATCTCCTCGTGGCGAGCGGCGCGCAGATAGCCCTGGTCGTCGCTTTCGAGGTTCTTGAAGAACGGGGCCGTGTCGATGATGTTCGAGTACGTGGTCACGGCCAGCGCCTCGGCGATCGCAGCGCCGCCGAGAATCGCTACGTCGCCCACGGTCAGCGCCGACGTGGACCGCATGGTGCGGGCGAGCGCCGAGCCCGGCAGGCCGGCCACCACCGCGACACCTGCTCCGGCGATCAGGCTCTTGCGCAGAAAGCCCCGGCGATCGGTGCTTTCCGTGGTTACCTCCGACATCGTGAACCTCCCTCCGGCGCTCGCTGGTTCCGCTGCGCCGACTCGTGCGTGGATACGTCAGCGCAGATTCGACCCACGACCCGGATCGGTTCGTGACGTTCGGTGCTACCTTCTGCTGTGCCGCGCCCCTTTGATCGTTTCGGCCGGGAGCGCGCCTCGCACGGTTCCACCGCCCCGGCAATGCGGAGCACGTGCCTGACTGAGCCGCCGGCTCCCTTCGCGGCTCGGCCTCGAAAGCTCGGAGGCTTCTCATGCATGACGTTCGCGTCCTCGACGCAACAGCCAGTCCCTCTCAGGCGGGCCGAGACCCGTTCAGATCACGCCGTACGAACGGAGTGCGGCCTCGAGAGAACGTGCCGTATCGCTCGACGTTGCCCGCAACGCTGATCGGAGACCCAGCTCCGAAACCTGCGCCCGCGCACCACGGCGTCGACCTACCGGGACACTGGCCGACCCGCGGCTGAGCGCATCACTCCCTCAGGGACGCGTCGGTTCCAGACGCTTGTGGTACCAGAGGACGTCCGTTCCGGATGGGAAGTCCTCGACTCGACCGACCAGTTCGTAACCGTTCTGCTCATAGAGCGCCTTGGCCTGAAAGCCGTAGGTGAAGTGGACGGTCTGTGTGCATCCGCGCACCACGGCCTCGGCCTCCGCCGCGGCGATGAGCCGAGTCGCGAGGCCGCGTCCTCGGAGGCTCGGTTCCACCCAGAGGCTCTGTAGCTCACAGCAGTCGCCCCAGGTCCACCCGCTGATGCCCGCTACGACCCGGCCGGCATCGCGCAGGAAGATCGCCAACTCGACCTCGTCACCGAGGCCCGTGGCGGCGGACGCCTCGCGACGGATCTGCGTTTCGAGGAATTCGACGTCGAGCGGGTCCGGATCGTTCTCGACGTGGAGCTCCATCTCGCCCGGTTCGTCAGGCTCCGGCGATCTGCTCGATCAGCGAAAGGTCGTCGAAGTAGGTCCGGAACGACCGGATCTTCCCGGCGCGGAAGTCGGCCACAGTAGCGCCGGCCAACTGGACACGACTGCCGGTTGCTTCCAGGGCCGCATCCTCGGCGAGGAAGAGAGGGCCGGTGTGATCGGCTTCGATCAGCCATTCCGCGAACGCCTTGTTGCCCACTTCGTCGAGTCCCCGCAGCACGAGGACGACGTTGGAGAACGCGATCTCGCGGAGGGCGATGAGCTCGACGAGCGCCGTCAAACCCGACACGCTCGCGTACGGCGACCAACCGACGACGTCGTCGGTGAACAGTGTGCTCGGATCGACCGATGCCACGCCGACCTCGGTCTCGAGCGCCTTGAGCAGAACTTCCTTGCGCGATTCACTCACCTGCAACCCCCTCCGCTAGCAGTCATGGATCGCCTCGACGCCTCGTGACGCCGGACGCCTTTCAGATACCTAGGGCTTTTGCCTTGGCCGCGGCGAACTCCTCGTCAGTCAGCGCCCCGGATTCGTGCAACTTCGCGAGATGCTCGATCTGGTCTGTCGGATCCACCGGAGCCGGCGCGTACTGCGTCTCGTCCTGCTCGTCGTCGACAGGCGCCTGGTCGTCGGCCTGGTCTTGCTGTTTGTTCGCGCGGTGATGAGCAACGCCTGCGCCGATTGCCGCGCCGGCGATCAATCCCCGGCGCCGTGTCCTTCTCCTCATTCCCATCTGTGAGCTCCTTCCATTGGTTCGGGAAACGACCGGCTTCCGGGCGTTCCCGAGTCGGATCAGGCTGTCACGAGCACTCTCGCGGCGCCTCGTTCGAAATGGATGATACGACAGGCACCGCGAGGCCCTGACACTGCTCAGTCGCCGATCTCCTCCCAGACCGACTGCTCGTCGTGCTCCTCCCACTCGCCGCCCGGCAGGGCGATCGCCCAACTCGTCCAGGTGCCGAACGACTGAGCCGGGGCCGTCCTCACTCTGGCCCGGACGTCCAGGTCGGGCCCGAGCTCGATCGGCGAGCGCAGCGGGGCTGTCGTCATCCCCCAATGGGTGGGCGGCTCGCCGGGGCCGATCGAGAGCGAGATACCGGGCGCGAGATCGGTGCTGAACCAGAGCGCGAGTGCGTTGGCCGTCCCGTGATCGCGGACCCGCAGCACAGTCTCTGCCTGGTGGGGCGCCTCCGCCTCCTCGAGCGAGAGCCGGTCTGCGTCCGTCGTCCACAACCGGCCTGGCTCGGAGCGCCTGTCTCCCGCCGCGAGGTGACGGAACGTGCCGGAATACAGGATCTCGTTGACCGTCAGGTCGACCAGCCCGTCGAGTGTGAGGCCGTACGGGTTGCTGCGCAGGAACGACACCGTCTCGTCGAGATAGCGATCGTGCACGAGCCCGGCCCACGCCGTCACGGACTGCGGGATCATGGTTCCGCCCGGCTTGAGCCAGCGGTCACGTGCGGCGATCACCGGAGCGAGCATTCCTTCGTCGATCCCGAACCCTCCGAGCCATTCCGAGACGATCACGTCGACAGGCTCCGGAAGCTCGACGTCCAGCACGTCCCCGTGAATCACTTCGATGATCTCGCCGAGCCCGTTCGCGGCGGCAAGCTCCTGCGCGAGCACGGCGACCGTCGTCCGTTCCACCGCGTACACGTGCGCAGCTCCGGCCCGCGCCGCGAACATGCTCAGGATGCCGCTTCCCGCTCCGACGTCGAGCACGATGTCGCCCGGGCGCACGACGGCATCGATCGCACGCCGGAACCCCTCGGTGCGCACGCGGTCGCAGATCATCGTCCGGTGGACCTCGAGCTCGGCATACATCGGGTCCGGCGGGTTCCTGATCGGCGTCCGCAATTGATCGCTCCTTGGGTTGTGCGGCGGTGTCGTGCCCGATCGTCGCCGGTCGAGTGTGACGAGGGCCTCTCCCGTGCGAGACGGGAGAGGCCGTCGGGTCGTCCTAGCGCCGGCGCGCGACGCGCCGGGAAGTGCGACGAGCAACTCTGCGAGCCATCATCTCTTTCACCTCCATCGCTGAACTGTCGAAAACTCTGAGCGGCCCTGCGTCAAACCGTAGCTGCCTCGCTCGGATGCATGGCGCCGAGCTCCTCGGCCTCTGCGGCACTGACGATCCCGATCGCGATCAGATCGGCCGGATGGATGAAGCCGTCGGAGAGGCCGACACCACCGGCACGCAGGATCGCGTCGCGAAGCGGAACTGCCCAGTGATGCTCGAGCAGGATCAACGCCGCTGCCGAGTCATTGGGGATGTCCTCGAGGATGTCCCACGCCGCCTCGTCGGTGAAGATCTGGACCCCATCCTCGGCCGCGCTCTCGGCACCGATCTCGGCGCCTGCCTCCAGGCCTGCCTCGCCGGCAATGCCGAGCCCGATCAGCGCGGCCACCTTGCTGCCGAACTCGATCGCCTCGTCCTTGCTCAGGTTGCTGAGATGCGCCACCTCGATCTCACCCTCGGCGTCCTTGTGCACGGCGAGCGCGTCGATCACACGCACCGTGTCGCTCTCGCGGAGCCGCTCGAGCTCCGCGATGATCTCTCCGTGGAACTCCGGCTGGTTGAACCCCAGCACCAGTAGCTGAACCGGTCCGATCGCCATCTCTCCTCCTTTTCGTCGTTCAATTCCACACGATTACGCCACCGAGGTTCCCGATGGCGTTGGGATTCGCCTTCTGCGCGCCTGTCCGCGTCGCCCGCTTCGTAGACGACGATCGGCGCCACCGAACCGGCACGCTGTCCAGTCTTCCCTCGATCGCCTTTGCGTCCCACCTGATTATGCGTTCCAGGACGAGACCGTCATCATCCGAATCGGTTGAAACCTCGGCGTCGGGCAACCCCGCTCGTGGGTCGCGGGTGAGGAGGGCGCGCGGGGTTGCGCTGGGGAGCGTCTCCGGTCACGATTTCGCGAGGCAGATGGCGTTCGAGATTGTCGGCAGGGACGAAGACCGCGCTTCGATCGAGGCTTTCGTCGGCCGGGCAGGCGGTGGCGCTGCCGCGCTCGTGCTGGAGGGTGAGGCTGGGATCGGCAAGTCGACGCTCTGGCTCGCGGGCGTCGAGCTGGCACGCTCACGCGGGCTCGGCGTCCTTTTCTCGCGACCAGCGGAGGTCGAGCGCGACCTCGTCCATCTAGGCCTGGGAGACCTGTTCGAGGATGTCCTCGCTGACGTCGCCCCGTTGATCTCGACGCCGAGACGACGGGCGCTGGAGATCGCACTGCTACACAAGGAGTCGGCAGGCGACCCTGTTGATCATCGCGCGCTGGGCGTGGCGGTGCGAGACGCCCTCCACTTGCTCAGCGAGCGGAGGCCGATTCTGCTTGCCGTCGACGACGTTCAGTGGCTCGATCCTTCGTCGTCGAGCGCGCTTGCGTTCGCATTGCGAAGACTTGCTGCGAGCCCAGTTCTGGTGCTGCTTGCGCGCAGGCCCATCGCTTGCGCCGCGCCGGCCCCGTTGGAGCTTGCGCTGGATGCCGGGCGCGTCGAGCGGCTGTCGGTTGGGCCGCTCAGCGTCGGTGCGCTCCATCGGCTGCTGCACGACCGTTTCCAGAGGTCTTTCGCCCGCCAGACGCTGCTCCGCATCCACGAGCGATCGGGCGGTAATCCGTTCTTTGCGTTGGAGCTGGCACGCGTTCTCGACGTGGACATCGACCCGCTCGAACCGCTCCCGGTTCCGGAGAAGCTGGACGAGCTCGTCCGCGCGAGGCTCGCCACACTCCCCGCGGTGACTCGCGACGCGCTCGCGCTCACCTCGGCACTGGGGACGCCGTCGGAGTCGCTGCTGAAGCGGGCAGGTATTGACCTCGACGCGCTCGTGCCGGCATTCGCCGCGCACGTGATCGAGCGCGAGAACGGCACGATTCGGTTCACGCACCCGCTGCTTTCGTCGGTTCTCTATCTCGACCTGGGCGACGAGCGACGAGGCGTTCACGGACGAATTGCGCAGATCGTCGAGGACCCGCTCCTCCGCGCGCGTCACCTCGCGCTCTCGAGTGACGCTCCCGACGCCCCCACCGCCGCCGTGCTCGAAGATGCAGTTGCGCTCGCGGTCGAGCGCGGCGCAGCGACCGCCGCTGCCGACCTCGCGGAGCAGGCGCTTCGACTGACGCCGCCGGACGAGCGCGACGATCGCCGCCGTCGCGCCTTGGCTGCAGCTCGTGTGCAGCGCGCGGCTGGAGAATGGACGCGCGCCCGGACGATCGCGAGCGACCTCGCGGCGGAAAGCGACATCGGCCCGCTGCGCGCCGAGGCTCTCCTGCTCCTCGCGGAGCTCGAGGGGCTCGACCAGGCCGTCGTCCTGCTCGAGGAGGCCCTGCGCGAGGCGACGTCCCGGCCGGCCCTGCGGGCCGTCATCCAGTGCCGCCTCGCGTGGGCGGCCCGGTTCACGGAGGGGTTCTTGGGAGCCCTGGAGCACGCCCGGGCAGCGCTCGCGATCGCCGACGATCTCGACGACGACGCGCTCCGCATCGACGCGCTCGAGACCCTCACGTCTCTCGGTTGCGCCGTGGGCGATCCCGAGGCGCCGGTGCACGCCGCACGAGCACACGACCTCGCCTCCGCGGTCGGCGACGCGCGGCTGCTGTACAAGGCGAACGACGCGATCGCGACCGTGCTCGACATTCACGGGAGCGTGGAAGAGGCCCGTGCGCTGATGGAGCGCGAGTACGAGGAATGGCGTGAGCGCGACGAGCTTTTGGCCGCCGGCGCGCTCATCTTTCTCGCTCAGGTCGAGCTCAGGGGCGGTCGCTGGCAGCTCGCGGCCGAGTACGCCGATCGCGGATACGAGCTCGCCGTCCAGTACGGGCTAGAGGTGCCGTGGATCCATGTGCCGATCGCAGTGATCGCCGCTCATCGTGGCCGGCTCGAGATCGCCCGCGCGCACTCGGAGCGAGCCCTGCAGCTCGGGGAGGAACAGATCGGGCGGCACACGCCCGTGCATCTGGCGACGCTCGGGCTCGTCGCACTTCAGGACGGCGACCCACGCGAGGCGCTCGACTGGTTCGACGAGGCAGAGGTGACGACCACCAGGCTCGGCTGGGGCGAGGCAGGAAAACGCTGGTGGGTGCCCGACCACGTCGAGGCGCTGCTCGCGCTCGATCGGCCGGACGACGCACAGCGGATCGTCGACGTGTGGGAGGCGGATGCGCGACGACTCGAACGCGCCTGGGTGCTCGCTCACGTCACGCGCTGCCGCGGGCTCGTGGCGGCCGCCCGGGGAGACGTGCCCGAGGCCGCGTCACTTCTCGAGTACGCAGCCACGCAGCACGAATCGTTCAACGATGCTTTCGGGCGGGCCCGAGCGCTGCTCGCGCTCGGCGTGGTCCGCAGGCGCGAGCGTCAGAAGCGTGCCGCCCGCGACGCGATCGGTGAGGCGCTTGACGCGTTCGAGCAACTCGGCGCGGCGACGTGGGTCGAGAAGTCACGGGCCGAGCTCGGCCGGATCGGGGGACGAACGCGAATCGAGGGTCTGACGCCTGCCGAGCGACGTGTAGCCGTGCTCGTCGCCGAGGGTCGCACGAACCGCGAGGTTGCCGCCGCGCTCTTGCTCGGGCAGCGCACGGTGGAGACGCACCTGACCCACGCCTACGCCAAGCTCGGTGTGCGCTCGCGGGCCGAGCTCGCGCGGGCGTATCGGCGGGACGAGCAAGGTTAAGGGGGATCCACGATTTCAACCTGAGCGCGCTCGCCTACGGTCGAGCGTGTGCCGAGCTACCTCGTCGAGACGTTCCTCGCACGCGGCGCCGCAGGTGAGCGTGAGGCGCGTGAGCGGCGGGCGCGCTCGGCCGCCGGGGCTATGACGCGAGAGGGGACGCGCGTCGCCTTCGAAGGATCCATCCACGTTCCCGAGGACGAGGTCTGCTTCTTCACGTTCGCGGCTCCGTCGGGCCGGGAGGCCGCGCTGGTCGCCCTGCGAGCCGGGCTCGAGCCGTTCCGTGTCGTCCAGGCGATCCCGTCACGAAAGGAGTAGCAATGAAATCGAGATTGGTCATTCTGGCCGTCCTCTCCGCGGCGGTCGTCCTGGTCGGTGCCGGCTCGGGTGTCGGCGCCTCGACGCCAACCACTCAGTGCGCGCCTGCCGCCAACTACCCCGCCGCGACGACACCGGTCGCCTTCTGGAGCACAGAGGCCCGGTGCGCGATCGTGCCGGCCGGCCCCGGCGGCAGCTTCGGCCCGGAGAACTTCGGCAACAAGTTCCCGGGCGAGGCGGCCGTGTACATGGGCATCGTCCACGTCGCCATCTACGACGCCGCGGTCGCGATCGAGGGGGGCTTCCGGCCGTACGCGCCCACGCCCGCCGCGCCACGAAACACCTCGGCTGACGCCGCGATCGCCACCGCGGCCTACGACACGCTCTCCGGCCTTCAGCCACAGCTTGGCGCCAACCAGACGATCCTCGACAACGATTACGCTGCCTATCTCGCGGCCATCGCAGACGGGCAGGCGAAGACGAACGGGATCACGGTCGGCGAGCAGGCTGCGCGGGCGATTCTCACGCTTCGCGCGAACGACGGCCGGGGGTGCAGTACCACGCCCGCGGAGCTCGGTCTGCCCGCAGCCGGCCCCGGTGTCTGGCAGCCTGCGCCCGGACCGGTGCTGGGCCTTTGCCTGCCTGCGATGCGGCCACTCGCACTCAGGACGGCGTCGCAATTCCGCCCCGACGGCCCTTACTCCCTGACCAGCCAGGCGTACGTCAACGACTTCAACCAGGTGAAGGAGCTCGGCCGAATCGACAGCACGACGAGGACGCCGGAGCAGACGATCCAGGCACGGTTCTGGACCGACCACGACATCAGGCAGTGGAACGACGGAATGCTCCGCCTGGCCGCCGCCCACAGGCTCGACCTCGTGCAGACCGCCCGCATGCTCGCGATGGCCCACGTGGCCGGCGGCGACGCGATGATCGCCTGCTTCGACGCCAAATACCACTACTGGTTCTGGCGCCCCTACCAGGCGATCCCGCAGGCAGACAACGACGGCAACCCCGCCACCGTGGCCGACCCGAGCTGGACGCCACTCGGCACGACGCCGAACTTCCCCGAGTACCCGTCAGCACACGCCTGCCACAGCACCGCGGTCGTACAGGCGCTCGACGCGTTCTTCGGCACCGACAAAGTTCCGTTCACCCTCGACAGCCGGGCCACCGGCACGACCCGTCACTACAAGCGCCTCCAGGATGTGGTCAAGGACGTCGACTGGGCACGCGTCCTGGTCGGCTTCCACTTCCGCAACTCCGATCTGCAAGGCACAGCACTCGGGCGCAAGGTCGGCACCTACGTCGCCGCCCACTACTTCCAACCGCTCCGCTAACGCAGAGCCTGACTCGCACAGGAGGCGGTCCGGAAAGGCCGTCTCCTGTGCGCCGACGATCGACCTCAGCCGGGCGTTGCCGAATCGCTCCCTCTGCGCGCGAGGTCGATCGCGTCGTCTCGTGTGAGAGCCGCTCCGGCCGTCAGTTCCGACGACAGCCTCTCGGGCCCAGCCTGTCGCGTAGGCCCTAGAGCGCGAGGTCGTCTCGGTCGGTCTGGCACCCGATGTCGCGACGCTCGGGTCGGAAGGTGCAGTTGCGCTGAGTGGCTTGAGTGGAGGCGGCGGGATATCAAACCCCTCGGTCCCCTGCGCGCCGGCTTGAGTACGTGCCCTCAACCTCTGGGCGCGCCCGCCTAGATCGGTCGACACGGCCGGCGGCGCCCGTACCAATAGGCGAAACTCGGGCCGTGCAACTGCCCGAAGTGAGCTATGCGCCGGAGCGGAGAGTGTCTCGGTCGCCTATCAGCTCGTCGGAACCGGCCCTCCCGACCTGATGCTTCATCCCGAGGCCTCGCCGGCGACGCTCTCGTCCTGGGGCAGCCCCTGCTGTATGCTACATCGAGGTCTCTCTGCTTTCAGCCGTCTGGTGATGCTCGACAAGCGCGGGACAGGGCTGTCTGATCGTGTACGGGAGGTGCAATCGCTCGAAACGGCTATGGACGATGTCCGAGCCGCGATGGACGCGGTCGGCACCGAAAGCGCCGTTCTCTGGACGGGCACCAGCAGCACGGGCATCAGCGTGCTCTTCGCGGCGACGTATCCCGAGCGTTGTGCAGGTCTTGTCCTGTTCGACCCGACCGTCAAGCTGGGACTCCGCTCCGCCTGACTACCCGTGGGTTCCGACCGATTGAGGAATGGCGTCAGAGGCTGCTCAGTGTGCGCCGTGGCTGGGGCTGAGCGCGGCTATCCCGAGGACCTCGCCGGCGAATGAGGCGCCCGAGGTCGCCGAGGACGAGGTTTTCCGCGAGTGGTTCGTCTGGCACATGCGGCGCAGCCTCAGCCCCGGCGCAGCTTTGACCGCGTTCCGCGCCGCGATGACGCTGAAGTCAGCGATGTTCTCGCCTGCCGTCCGCGTGCCGACGCTCGTGATCGCCGCATCCTTGCACGCCCCGGCCCGGCCCATTACATCGCCCAGCGGATCCGAGGCGCCGAGGTCGCTTGAGCTGCTCGCCGCTCCAAGGCCTCTATACCTGGGTTGCCGACGACTGCCCACTCGAGCGACGATGGACGCGACAGAGCGCTTCGTCTCGCGCCTCACCCGAACGACCGGCTCGGAACGCGTGCTGGCAACCATTCTGTTCACCGACATCGTCGGCTCGACCGAGCTAGCGGGACGACTCGGAGACTCAGCGTGGCGCGAGCTTCTTCAGAAGCATCACGCGATCGTCCGTCGCGAACTCGCGCGGGTCCAGGGCCGGGAGCCCGACACACCGGGCGACGTGATTCTTCGCTTCCTTCGACGGACCCGCCCGCGCCGTTCAGGCCGCCGCTGCCATCCGCGATGCGCTCGTGCCACTCGAAATCCAGATCAGGTCCGGCATCCGTCACCGGCGAATGTGAGGTGACTCGACGGCAAAAGCGCGGGGATCGCCGTATCGATACGCGGGTGCGCTACTTCTTCGCTGCACGCCCCCGGCGAGGATATCTCCAGCACGGTGAAGGATCTACGTCGCCGGCTCGGGCCTTGGCGTTCGAGGATCGCCGCGACCATCAGCTCAAGGGCATCCCGGACATGTGGCGCCTCTTCGCTCTCTCCGCCTAGACGTTCCATAGCATCGTTGTGGAACCGACAACAGGAATGAATGAATGGAGGCGGCGGGAATCGAACCCGCGTCCGCGGACGCACCGGATTGACCGTCTACAAGCTTAGGCCGCCGTTTAGATTCGCTCGCCGGCCGGTTGGCGACCGACCTACCGTCGAGCCGAGTCCTCCTGAATGTCGCGCCGCCGGCGAGTGACTCTCCTTTGGCGCCGAGCCCGCTAGTTGATGCCGATCCCGGGCCGCAGGCACTCCCGGGGCGACACGCTGCGCTAAGTCGCTAGGACTTAGGCAGCGAGTGCGAGACTGTGATCCGCACTTGCGTTGTTTCCGGTGGTTTTACGAGGCCGACCGGAACCTCGGCTTGCAGCTCAACCGGAGAACCGACCACGTCGAAGCCATGGCGCCCCCGTATGTGTGTGTTGGCGCATTGTAGCTGGGACTAGCGGCGGCTCTTGAGCGCCCGCTCCATCTGGCGCTTCGCATCGCGCTCGACCACGTCCCGCCGCTTGTCGCGCTGCTCCTTGCCGCGCGCGACCGCCAGCTCGATCTTCACGCGCGAATCCTTGAAGTAGAGCCGCGTGGGCACGATCGTCAGGCCCTTCTCCCGCACCTTCCCGTAGAGCGAATCGATCTCCCGGCGATGCAGGAGCAGCTTGCGCGCGCGCATCGGCTCGTGGTTTGCCCGATTGCCCTGATCGTAGGTCGAGATCTCGAGGCCGTTCAACCAGGCCTCGCCGTCGCGGATGTCCGCGTAGGCCTGCGCCAGCGTGGCGCGGCCGTCACGTAGTGACTTCACCTCGGTCCCCGTGAGGACCAGGCCCGCCTCGAAGCGGTCCAGCAGGTGGTAGTCGTGCCGCGCCCGGCGGTTCTCGGCAATCAGTTTCTCGCCCATCGCAGCCCGAGAGTAGCGTTGAGGGTCGGACCAGGGTGATGCCGGATAGCCACAGGCCCGGCGCGCAGGCAACCTCGAGACATGAGCGAACACATCACACACACCCCCCAGGTCAAGCGTCTCGAGCGCAGCTCGGACGACAAATGGATCGCCGGCGTCTGCGGCGGCCTCGGACGCTACTTCGACCTCAACCCGGCCGTCTTCCGGCTCGGGCTCGTCGTCCTCACGCTGCTCGGCGGCGCGGGGATCCTCGTCTACCTCGCGGCCGTCCTGGTCGTGCCCGCCGAGAACAAGCAGTCGATCGCCGCCGACGTGCTGGCGGAGCGGCGCGACCATCCCTGGCCGCTCGTCGCCCTCGGCCTAGCCGGCGTTGCGATCGCCGTCCTGCTCGCCCGGGCGAGCACCTGGCCGACGATCGGCGCAGGCTGGATCGTGATCCTGATCGCCGGGCTGGCGGTGCTCTGGGCTTCGCGGAGCGGCCGCCGTGCCCATCGCATCCTGATCGCGCTTCGCGGCGTTCTTCGCCGTCCTTGCGGTGCTCTGCGCAGCCGCGATCGTGACCGCGTTCTCGTGGTTCAACGTCAGCCTGAGCGACGGGACCGGGAACCGCGTCTACGCGCCGACCACCGTCGCGGCCGTCCAACCGTCGTACAAGCTCGGCATCGGCGACCTCCGTATCGATCTCTCGCGCGTTCGCGTAACCACGCCCACGCACGTCAGGGCACGACTCGGCATCGGCGAACTCAAGGTGATCGTGCCGGCGAATGCGTCGGTCGTCGTCGACGCCCATGCCAAGGCCGGGGACCTGTACGTGCTCAACCAGCACGACGACGGCCGCAACGCCTCCGTGCACGCAGGTGCAGGGAACGGCAGGATCCTGTACCTCGACGCCCGGGTAGGAGCCGGTCGCGTCGACGTCGTCCGGGCGGGATGACCCAGATCCCCGTCCTTCCTTTCGAACGCAGCGATGATGATCGCGTCATCGCCGGAGTCTGCGGCGGCGTCGCGTCGGCCTTGAATGTCGACGCGACGCTCGTCCGGCTCGTCTTCGCGCTCCTTGCGCTCGCCGGCGGCGCCGGCATCCTCCTGTATCTGGCCCTCTGGGCCTACTCCGGTACCAGGTTCCCAGCCGCGGGCCTCCTGCTCGTGGTCGTCGCCTCCCTCGCTCTCCTCTTCGCGCTCGGCCTCTCCGGGGCGGCGGTGCTCGGCGCAGGCCTCATCGTCGGCGGCATCGCCGTCGCACTCAGCCGCGGCGGCTCGCTGCGCCCCGGGGGCTCGCTGCCGGTGGGCGGGATCCTGCTCGTGATGGCCGGCGCAGCGATCCTGCTCGACCACATCGGCCCCTCCCACACCTTCATCGGCCCCGGCGCCGTCGGCGGCGCGCTGATCCTCGTGCTCGGCCCGTGGCTGTGGCAACTCTCGGCCGAGCGCACAGAGCGCATCCGCCTCGCCGAACGCGCCGAAGTCGCCGCACGCATCCACGACTCCGTTCTGCAGACACTCGCACTCGTCCAGCGGCACGCCTCCGACGCCCCGCGCGTGACCGCTCTCGCGCGCCGGCAGGAGCGCGAGCTTCGCCGCTGGCTCTACGGCGGCGGCTACGGCGCCTCCGTGACCTTCGCGGATGCGCTCGCCGACGCCGTCGCCGACACGGAAGAAGCTCACGGCGCGCGAATCGAGCTCGCAAGCGCCGGCGACGCACCGCTGGACGACCCTCTGACCCAGCTCGTGCTCGCCGCCCGCGAGGCGATGACGAACGCCGCCAAGCATTCGACCGCCGACGAGATCTCCGTCTACGCGGAGGCCGGGCCCGAGACCGTTGCGGTCTTCGTCCGCGACCGTGGCATCGGATTCGACCCGGCCGCTGTCGCAGGCGACCGCCGCGGCATCAGCGATTCGATCGAGGCGCGGATGGCCCGCGCAGGAGGAACCGCTACCGTCTGGTCGGAGCCCGGCAACGGCACCGAGGTCGAGCTGACATTGCCCCGAGGTGCAGCGTGATCCGCGTCGTGCTGGTCGACGACCACGAGCTGTTTCGCGCAGGCGTGCGTGGCGAGCTCGGCGCCGGCGTCGAGATCGTCGGTGAGGCAGGCAGCGTGGCCGCCGCCGTGCCGCTGATCCGCGAGCTCGACCCCGACGTCGTGCTGCTCGACGTCCACCTGCCGGACGGCGGCGGCGAGGCGGTGATCGCCGGTGTCGCTCCGGAGCGGCCGGGGGTGAAGTTCCTCGCGCTCTCGGTCTCGGACGCCGCCGAGGACGTGATCGGCGTCATCCGCGCGGGTGCCCGTGGGTACGTGACGAAGACGATCTCGAGCGCCGAGCTCACCGACGCGGTCGCACGCGTTTCCGAAGGAGACGCCGTCTTCTCGCCACGGCTCGCCGGGTTCGTGCTGGATGCGTTTCGTGCGGGCGATCCGGTCGGTGCGGATGCGGAGCTCGAGACATTGACCCCGAGAGAGCGTGAGGTGCTGCAGTTGATCGCGCGCGGCTACCGCTACAAGGAGATCGCCGCGCGTCTGCACCTCTCGATCAAGACGGTCGAAGCGCACGTGTCGAGCGTGTTGCGCAAGCTGCAGCTCTCATCGCGTCACGAGCTCACCCGCTGGGCGCACGAACGCCGGCTCATCTAGCTCGACCGTCTGCCCGCAACTCGAAACTCGTAACTCGTGAATCTGGTTCGGCTCCGCCGAATCAGATTCAGGACAGAGCCAGCTCGACCTTGCCCTCGTGGCGTGCGATCGATTCGACGCGCACCTCGATCGGATCGCCCAGACGGTACGTGCGGCCGGTCGTCCGGCCAACGAGCGCAGTGCCGAGCTGGTTCAGCTCGTAGAACTCGCCATGAAGACGGCGAGCCGGGAGAAAGCCCTCGAACACCTCGGCGAACCTGATGAAGAGCCCGGAACCGATCATCCCGGTGATCTCGCCCGCAAAAGCTCGCCCCAGCCGAGCTCGTAGAGACGGCGCTCGAGGAGCCAGGCGAGGCAGATGTCGTCTGCGAGATATTCGACCTGGCCCGCCTCGCGCTCGCGGGCCGAGGTGTGCTCGGCGAGCTGCTGCAGATCGCCCGGGAGTGGATCGTCGGACAGTCCGAGCTCGCGCAGGAGAGCCCGATGCACGATCAGGTCGGGATAGCGGCGGATCGGTGAGGTGAAGTGGCAGTAGGCGTCGCTGGCCAGGCCGGAGTGACCGAGATTCTTCGGGTCGTAGCGCGCCTGTTTGAGCGCTCTCAGCACGAGCGCCGGGAACGCCTCGCGCCCGCGACCCGATTGCTCGGCGTACCGGGTGACGAGCTTCGACGTCTCGCCCGCGAGCGTCGCGGCCTGTTGCGGCGCGAGCCGCTTGGGCACCGGCGGCGTGGGCACTCCGAGATCGGTGAGCTTGGCGAGCAGGTGCTCCACGGCCTGCGGGTCCGGCCGCTCGTGCACGCGGTAGAGCGCCTCACGCCGCCTCCCTGCAAGGAATGCGCCTACCTGCTCATTGGCGAGGATCATCAGCTCCTCGACGAGCATGTGCGCCCGCGGCTCGCCCTCGAGCCAGGCGTCGGCGACCCCGCCGGCACCGTCGAAGCGAAACACCTCCTCGGGCGTCTGCACCTGCAGCGCGCCGCGGGCGAACCGGCGGTCACGGAGCATCGTCGCAAGCTCGTCGTTCAGCGCCAGCTGGTCGAGCAGCTGCGGCGCGGCTTCCCGGCGCTCGGCCTGGCCGTAGGTGAGGCGCGCATCGGAGCGGATCACCGAGCGATAGAACTGCGGCTCGCCGCCCGGCGGCAGCTCCACCGTCACACAAAGCCGGTCGACGTTCGGACGCAGCGAGCAGAGGTCGTCTGCGAGCTCGTGCGGGAGCATCGGCGCGACGGTTCCCGGCACGTACGTCGAGAAGGCCCGCTCCGAAGCCCCATGATCGAGGGGCGTGCCCACGCCGACGAAGAACGAGACGTCGGCGATGTGCACCCAGGCGCGGATCCCGCCGTCCTCGCGCCGGAAGGAGAGCGCGTCGTCGAAGTCCTTCGCAGTGTCCGGATCGACGGTGTAGGTCGGCAGCTCGCGCAGGTCGATCCGGCCGGAGAAGTCCGGCTCGGGTGGGTTGTGCGGCTCGAACGGCGCCCGCGCCCCGCGCTCCACGAGCAGCGCCTCGAGCACGTTCTCGACCTGGTCCGCCGGACCGAGCACCGCTTCGACGCGCGCGCGGCCGCGGCCCGTGTGCACGACTGCAAGGTCGCCGGGCGAGACATCGCCGATCCCTTTCGACTCCAGGACGACCGGAACGCCGGGCGTGAAGTACGGCTCGCCGACGATCAGCTTTCCGCGGCGTCCGACCTCGACGACGATGCGCTGCTCGGCCAGTTAGTGACGCGACCGGCGACGTTCGCCGGCTCCCTGGCCCGCGATCACGCGTCGCGCTGCGGCGTCCTCGGTCGTGTCCATAGCACTGCTATGAACACGACCTGCGTCCTTGCATCGCTTGGTGCTCGCGACCCAGGAAGCGCGCGACATCACCGGCCACATCAC
>CAVQFF010000010.1:0-60173 GCA_963711785.1 uncultured Thermoleophilia bacterium | reverse complement strand
GCGCCGCAAGCTGTTCGACCGGGGTCCCTCTTGCAACCTCGAATTCGACCCCAAGGTCGAGATGTTCTTCGCACCAGTCTGGGTCATCTGACCACACGCATGTACGCGATGTGGGGGTCTCACTCGCGATCTCAACCGCGCGCCTGTACGAACCTGCGGGGACGGCCGTCGGCGTGTTGAGCATGTCACCTCGACGCACGCTGACCCCGATCTCAGCCAGACGGGTCGTCTCATCACCGCTAACGCCGATGACAGCTCATCGACCAAGGAAGTCGCGTACTCATTTCGCTGGAAGTACCCGTGCCACCACGCCGGCGCCACCGTGTCCGGAGCATCCGGCCCCCACGCGCTGTCGTCGCAATGGATCACCCGTGGGCCGCTCGCCACTCGAATGGCGGACGCAATTCGGGAGGCGCGACCGCACGGCGCCGGCCAGCAGCGTGTCCGGGCGAGCAGCTCAGACCCCACTCGTTCTCCGAGTCCGGGGATGGCCAGCACGTCGAGCCGAAGGTCGCGACGACACGAGACATCGAACGAAACAGGCCGACCGGTGCGGCACGTCAGCCAGCGGGCAAACGCAACCTGGAAGAGCTGGTTGCCGAGCCTGCCACGCAGAGCCACAACGTCGCGAGCCGGGCGTCTGCCGCAGGCTCACGGGGCGAACCGATGCCACGGCTCGGAAGGGAGCTGCGCGAGAAAGCTCTCGCTGACGTCGGCGAGCATAAAGCGTGCGCCCTCCCGACGACTGAGTCGCCTCGTCACCCAACGATGTGCGGCCGCGCCGAGCTCGAGGACCTCTTCGGCCGGGCGGTACCTGAGCTCGTCGACACGCCGTACGACGGCCGATACCGTTGGCTCGAGGAAGAGACCAGCGTCCGACCCGGGCAGCCACTCAAAGCCTCGGTGCGCTGTGGTGACGTGGACTCGGCCGGCGAGAAGACTGGTGGGCAGCCTGTCCGACGAATAGCTCTCGTGACGAGGGAAATCATCCCAGTCGACGGACATCAGCCCGTCGCGGATTGCCGAGACTGGCGGTCGTATGGCACAGGTGGCATGGCCGCCTCCCCTCGCCAGCCGTCGCCGTAGGCAGCAAGCCGACGATCACCCCGCTCGAGTCGCCGCACCAGGGAGTGCGTTGCGCCGCGCCGTAGGGACTCTCGAAGATCAAGCCGAGGTGAGCGAAACGGCTGCCGATGAGCACCGCGTCGTATTTGATCTCGCCTCCCTCTGGATGATCCATCTTCTCAGCATCCGCGAATTGCACGTGGCAATAGGTGTTAGGAATGAACCTCACATCGCGAGCTCCGGCTCTCCGGAATAGGGCCGTCTCCGGTTGTCGCGCTGTGGCGAAAACGACGTCTGCGGCTCCCAGCCAGGCGTGCATGGATGCGTTGGGACGCTTGACCCACCTGTGCCAGGGATCCCCCTCCCAGTACAGAACGACTGGGTTTCCGGCCGAGTGGACCAACTCCGCGACAAACGGCACATCGTGGCCGAGGCCCTTTGGAGACAGGACAAGAAGGACGTTCGGACGAACTGCCCTTGCGGTCTCGTGCATCTCGGCGGCTGCAGCTTGCCCGCCCGAGCTTCGCGCGATTACTTCGGGCGCTACAGCGTCGAACGACTCGATTTCTCCACGCACCGCCATCGTCGTATACGCCTGTCGAAGCCCATACTCGGTCCCTGGGCTGTGCTCATTCGTAACCATGAGCAACCGGATCTGACTACCGGGAATCTGCGAAGCACCACGGTGGCGATACCCGGCCGACGCGACCAGCGAGGCTGTAGCCCGGCAGCGTCTTCTCGAGCCTGAGCGCGAGGACTCGTCCCGCCGGAAACCAGGCCCGCCCGATGAAGAGCACCCCACACACGAGGAGCCCTACGGCAATCTCTCCCAACCTGCGCGACAAGAGGCGCCGAGCGAAGACCGTACGCGCAAGGGCCGCAGCGCCGACTGCGCCTATCGAGACGGCCATGTGGACAGCGTGACTTGCCGCAATTGTCCTTGCGTTGAGGAAGCCGTGGCGCACGAACGCAAGCATCGTGAAGGCGTAGGTGAGCCATTGGGCAATCGCCACTCCGGCGACGAGCGCGTTTACTCCCCAGCCGAATCGGTGGACGACGACGATGTCGGCGGCGAGAAGCGCGAAGAACGCGAGCTGTCGGCCCCAAATCATGCGCATCAAGCCGAACGCCTCTCCTGCATTCGTAAGAAGTCCGCACGGCAAATCGGCACAGGCAACCAGTGCGAAGAGGGCCAGGGAGCGACGCGGTGCCCTCCCAGCCAGGGCCGAGAAGCACCTTCACGATTACTGGCGCTGCGCCGGCTATCAAGGCGAATACCGGCCATGCGAAGCCCGTCGCCATCGTGATTCCCTCGTCGAGCATGGCTCTCGTCCGTGCCTGGTCGCCACGGACTAACCCGTAGAGGGGATAGAGAACCTTCGTGAGACCCGAGGCTAGATAGGTGAGCGGCAGCGCGACGATGACGCTCGCACGCGAGTAGACCCCCAGTGTCCGTGTGCCGAAGATGCGCGCCGTGTACCAGCTCGGCGCGGTGTTCATTAGATAGGAGCCGAAGTTGATGGCGCGTACCTGGCCAGCGAACCCGAGAAGCTCCCTCGCCTCCCGGCGGCTGAAACGGAGCTCGAGATCGCGAAAAGCCAGGCTTGCGCTTATCGCCAGCAGCACCGCCGCCGCTGTGGTCTGGCCCGCGGCCAGTGTGAAAGCCGAGTGAAGCCGAATGGCCAGACCGACGCCGACCGCTGCACCCAGAACCTGCGTTCCCGTTTCTGCCATCGCCGTAGCGCGAAACCGCAACCGACGGCGAAGGAGGGCGAGCGGGATAGTTGCGCCGGACGTGAGCAGGATCGTGACGGCCATTACGTGCACCACACGCGCTGCTGCGGGCACGTGCCAGGCAGTCGCCCACGGGTCTGCGAGGAGCCACATCGTCACGGCGGCGATCGCGCCGCCGATCACCGAGATGACGGTCGCAGTGCCAATCGCGCCGGGTAAGAGCTCTGACCGCCGGAGCAAGCCGTTGCCGACAGCCGACAGCGTGAAGTAGCCGAGAATCCCGGCCGCCGCTTGTGCCGTTGCGTAGGCGCCGAACTGCCGCGGCGACACGATTCGTGCCGTGACTGCGGTCGAGGCAATTTGCGTCACGACGAGAGTCGCGCCTGCATAGTTCCACGCCACTCCGGCGAGCGCGCTCCTTGTGAGTGAGCTCACAGCGAGCGTCTCGAACGGCGTTGACGCGCGACGTCGTAGGCGTCGACGTATGCCTGCGCGACGACCTCGGGGCCGAAGCAGTCTTTTGCGCGCTTCGGCCACGGTCGGCGATGTCCCTTGCGGCGTCTTGGTCGTCGAGCAGCTGGCTGACCGCAGCAGCGATCTCGAGTGGGTGCTCGATGTCCACGAGCAGGCCTGCATTACCGTCGTCAAGGACCCACGGACGCCCCCGGAACGAATACCACCGACAACCGGTAGCCCCGCGTCCATTGCCTCCAGCATCGACATAGGACAGGCTTCCTCGCGGCTCGGATGTACGAACAATGCGCTGCGTGCCATAACTGTCGCCAGGGAGTGGCGAGAAAGTACGCCGTGATATTCGATGCCATCTCCAAGACCCTGTGCCAGCAGCCTTCTTGCCAAGGGGCTGTCGCTCCCGAGTCCAGGCCCCACGAGGTTTAGGGTGAGGTCCCGTCCCTCCGCCCGAAGGTGTGCGAAGGCTTCGACCAGCGCTCCGACGTTCTTCAGCCGCCCTGCATCACTGATGTCCAAGAGCGCAGGTCGCGTGGTCGAGTGTCGAGTATCTGATTCCTGGAGCAAGCGGGGAGCGACGTTCGGGATTACAGCGATCGGCCTGTGGTACAGCATCTCGCGGCGCCAGCGCTGCGCCAGATGTGGGGAAACGGCCGTTAGATTGCGTATCCGCGTGCGAACGAGGTAGGCCATCGCCGCCCGAACGGCGCGGTAAGGGTCACGTAGCTCCCTGAGAACGGTCAGCGGGGCGTCGTGCGCCGTGACTAGAACGGGGCGGCGGGTGTCAAGCGCGGCCCAGGCGAACTCATACGTCCACATCGCGTGGATGATCTCGCTCTCTGTCTGACGCATGCACACGCTCATTACCTGCCGTTCACGGCGAAAGAGATCGCGCGCGACATCGCGGGCGCGGGCGCGCCGCGGTCCGATGAGCACGCGAAACTCCGGTCTTGCGGAGCTCGATTGGATACGCCACCTCGGTCGCACAGGTCACGACCTCCACCTGAACGCCGAGTCCCACAAGGGCTCTGACAAGCTCGCTGGTTGGCACGCCGCGGTAGCCCTTGATTGAACGCGCCCGAGTAAGATCAGGCTCTGCTAGGAGATCCGCAATGTCCGCAGGGGAAAGCGGGCCAGTGATGACAACCCCGGTCGTCGTCACTCGCTCCCGCCCGATGAAACTAACGTCGAAACGACCCACGAGTCGAGGATGACGGCTCCCGTGAGAGCGTCGCGGCGGGTATCGCGCGTGTGGGCGCTGGAACTGACACTGCGGTCGGGTTTGTCTGCAGGGAAAGCACACGTGCTCGTGGGGTGAACCTCGGACAAGCTGTCCGCGTTGTTGGTTGGCCGATCGTGGAGATCGCAGCAGGCTCGTCCATCACGATCGGCGACCGCTGCGTGCTGATCTCGCGGTCACCGGCCACTGCCCGGGGTCAGTCGGCCAGTCATCCTGAGAGCCCTATAATGAGGGGGCGCGGATCGATCTGGGAAAAGACGTTGGCCTGAGCGGGACGACGATTTGCGCGGCGACGCACGTTTCGATCGGCGATCGAGTGCTATTCGGCGCGGACGTCATCGTCGCCGACACTGATTTCCACGAAATCGACGCTGTTCCACGCCTGTCGCCTTCCCGAGCCAAAGAAGGCAGATCGTGTCGTCATCGGCCAGGACGCTTTTATCGGGCTCGCTCGATTGTCCTTCGCGGTTCGACCATCGGTGAGGCATCCGTCATCGGTGCCGGAAGCGCTGTGAAGGGCGAGATCCCTCCGGTGTCGTCGCCGCCGGAAATCCATGCCGCGTCATCCGGCCTCTGTCGGGGTCGAACTCATGAGGCGCGCCGAACATCTCGCAAGTCATAGAGCGCAAACTTCACGTATGGGCTGAGCCACCAGAAGGGCCAGGCGCGGCCACCGTGCCGCCGCAGGTACCTGGCCTGAGACCGGGGCGGCAGGCCTTTCCGGCCGACACGAGACGCCACCGAAGCCTCAAGGAGAGCGAGCGATCGTGCCAGGTGCCTGCCGGACCCGCACGCCCGCAGGCGCCGACAGCGACGGGCGCGACGACGATCGGGAAACATTTCTCATGCGCGCGCAGGCCGTAATCGAAGTCCGCGGCACCGTGGTGAAGCCGCCGTCGATCCCGCCGACAGCCTCATATACCGCGCGCGGCACGAGGAGAACATCGCCCGTTGAATGTATCGGCCTCGTGGGGACGCCCGGCTGCACGACCTCGTAATGAAGCGGGTGCCTGGTCCACTCTTCGCACGCCCGAGTACGTAACGGCTTGGGTCTCGGGATCTCGTACGGCGCCGACCACGATGCCTGGACGAGCGGCGGCGGCGAGAATCTCGTGTGTCGCGAGCAGGGTGCTGAGGGCGTTCCGATCCAGTTCGACGTCGTCGTTCAGCCAGAGCAAGAACGTAGGGGAGAACAACCGCCGTGCTTCGCGCTCGCCGAGGGCCATGGCTCCGGCCCCACAGACAGGTTGCCCGAAGCCTTAACGACGTGAGTGTCGGGGAAGTCCCGAGCCATCTGTGGCGTTCGTCGGCGGTCGGTCATCAACGACGACCGCGACGAGTGTGGTCCTGGCCGGCACTTCTTGGGCAGAGAAGGTCCCAAGCAGCGCACCGTTTTCTCTCTTCCGTCGTGACATGCGATCACGGCCGCCACAAGCCCGCCGCGATCCGCGTCGGTCATCGAGCGGCGACTCGTCATCGGTCGTACCCGACCACACACCAGCCGACGGCCCGTGAGTTGGGGGCCGCGCTCCGGTCGCCTCGAAGCGACAGCGCGCTCCCAGGGTCGCGACCCTGTCGCCGTGCGCCAGCGTGAGCCCAGCGATGAAGATCCCAAAGATGAAACCCTGGATCTCGCCGAGCGGATACGCGATTCCGTAGATCGCTTGCGACGCCAGGAGAAGCACGATCGCGGTCGACGTCAGTCCCACTTGCCGAGCGACGTCGGCCCTGCTCCTCCAGACCACGACCCACAGCCCCAGGAATACGGTGAGGCCTGGAAGGCCGAAACGGAGAAACGCCTCGACGTAGGCGTCATGCGGGGCAGCCCGCACCGTCGAACCCGCAATCTGGCGTGCCCAACTGGCGCCGGCAGGGCCGCCAGTCGCGAAGTCGGCGAGCGAGTGGTGGCTGGCGATGAGTTCGCTCCAACCGGTGGTTCGCCACGTAAACGTGCTGTGGCTTGACGTCGTTTCCCGAAGCCGACTGGACGAGAGCGCCGGTGCGAACGAAACCGAACACGAGAATCGGCAGGCCGAGAAACAGGATGCCCGTCGCTCCAAAGACGAGCGACTCGGCATCTTGCAGATGTTGTCTCGACCAACTCGACAAAACCGACCGCCGCGACAGCGAGACCGGCGACCCAGATCGTTCGATGCTGGACGAGCACCGCCACAGCGATCACCAGACCGGCCAGAGCTGTGCTCTTTCCACGGGAAGGCCACCCGAGGGCGGGAAGCAGGATCGCGGCCTGCATGACCATGAGCGCACCCGCTGCCTGAATTGGGGCGCGCGGTTACCTGCTCCCCATTTCGGTAGATGTACTGCTACGACGAGTGCAGCCCGTCGATCAGGAAATAGGGAATGCTGATCAATGCGAGCGCGATCCCGGTCGATGCGATGAGCTGCCATACCCGTTTGTCCCATGGCCGCGGTGCGGTCGCGGCGAAGAGGAGAGGCCCGGTGAAGTAGACCCATGTCGGCTGGCGTTGATGGCGTCTTGGAGGCTGAAATCGAGCACTCCCCGGGCAATGTGGAACCCGAAGCAGGACGAGAAGAGCGAGAGACAGGCCACGGGCGAAGCTACGGGACGCCGAGCGTGAGAGCACGGTAGACACCGACGCTAAGCAGGACTCCGCACACTACGTCCAAAGCTGAGAGGCGGAAACCAGACGCGGTGATAGACAAACCGACGCTGTCGCGAATGGCGTCTTCAAGAACGAAGGCGACAAGAAGCGCGAAAGCCGCGAGGTACCCGGCTGCGTACGACGAAGTAAACGAACGCTGGGAACGCGGCGAGGAAGAGCGTCGCGAAGACCGTCGTCTGCGGGTCAATACGCGACATCGTTATTGGACGCTACGGAAGATCGCGGAGGAGGGTAGTCGCCGGCAGGCGAGCCGGACCTGAGATGGCCAGCGCCCAGATGAAGCCGGAGCGCTGATGCTGGGGGGCCGAAGAACCTCCGGGGAAAGGTGGTCCGGTCATACCGGAGCGCCGGCTTCATTTGAGTGGAGGACGTCTCGGCAATTCTTTCAAACGCTCGTCTCCCACATCGTTGGGGTTTGCTCGGCTGGCTGTGTCCATAGCCGTAGCCATAACCGCCGTATGTATCGCTCGTCGCTGTACCGGTAACTACGAAACCAAGTTTCGTCGCCGGCGCCGCGCCAAGCACGCGATGGAGTTCGTGCAGCGTCGAGTGCTTGAGAAGTGGTAGGCGCACCACCACGACGAGTGCGTCGACCCTTGCCGACAATGTCATTGTGTCGCTGAGATTCAGTATGGGCGGGGCGTCGACGAGGAACGAGGTCGGCCTGGTCCGCGAGTTCAGCGAGGAGGGCGGCAAGCCCAGCTGAGCCGACGAACTCGGCGGGATCCGGCGGGAGCGGGCCGACAGGGAGCACGCGGAGGTCACCCAGAGGCGACTCGCCAAGTGTTCGCTTGCCGCGCCCCCGAGGTCGAGAACGAAACCGGCGGCGAGGATCGCCTAGCGATGCGTGCGGCCGACTGCGACGTCGTCAGGCCTTAGGGCCGGTGAGCGAAGACAGACCAGACAGCCACGGCACTCCGCACATCGAGATCGACCAGGACGACGCGCCGACCGCCGCGCGGCCATGGCCACCGCCAGGTTCGCGACCCTCGTCGTCGATTTCCCCTCTCCCCTCGTGCGCTCGTGAACATGATCGTCCGCGCTCAGTTCCGTTGTTCACGAACTCGAGATTGGTCGCGAGAATCCGGTAGGGCTCTGCGGCTGGCGTGAGCGGCTCTGCGAGCATCACGATTCCGTTGTCAGCGCGCAGGCGGCGAGCAGGTTCGGGCACGCGACCGAGCTGAGGGATGCCGAGCCGACTTTGGAGCTCACCGACGGTACGACATGCGTGTTCAGTGCTCACGGAGGAAGCAGAGACCAATGCCCAAGGCAGGCCGAGGACAGCAGCGAGCGCGCGTTCCTCAGAGGCTTGGGCTGAGTCTGGACTGCGTGACCGGCCGAACGCACGATCATGGCGTTCGACCCTTGGAGCGCCTGCAGTGTGCTCAGTTCCTGGTCCTTCTCGAATAGTTCTCGTACAACGCTCCCCCTCCGTCACCCGAGGCCTTCAACTGTGCAAGTTGCGCTTCGATCCCTCGCCGGGCGCTCTAAACTGCGGCCGTATCGAGCTGCCGACGGTACTGCGTGTACGCGGTGGCGTAGTCGCTGGCGAGTAGCTCGGCTACGCCGAGGCATTGATGATCGGTCACGGAGAACGTCAGGATGTCGGCTCCCGCGGCCGCGTGCACGGAAGATCTCGAAAGAAGCGATTGAGCGCTCCGGCCCGAGGCCGGGCAAGCTCGAGTGCCCTTGCGGCCACCGCTGGAGTGCGGGCGCGAGATCGGCCTGCGTCGCCGCGGCACGAACCGGATCGCGGTCGGCACCTGAACGTTAGAGATGATTGCGGCCAAGTTCTGCGTGCTCAGAAACACATCCGCAGACGAGCTATAGAGAGGTGGTCTGCCGCGTCGAGGCGTATATGGCGCCCCGAGTCGAGAGGCACACCGCTAGCGCGATGATCCACCAGCCGCGCCGCAGCACGTGCAAGTAGTGCATCAGGGCTGCTTCAGTTTCCATGCTGGAGCCGACCCCCTCCTCGCTGGACGCCGGCCCGAACGCCCTGGCCACTGTGTCGGGCCGGAGCGTGGTTCGTGAACACAAAGGCTGGCGGCCCCATCGGCCCGGTCTTCCTTGAAACAAACAAGGTATCTCGTTCCTCAGGAAATGAAACTATTCCGCTGTACTCACCACTCGGATGATCACGTCGATCGACCGGAGCAGCACGACGCGGGGATCGTCTTCGCGATGATCTTGACGTCGCCGCCGAGCGACCACGACGTGACGTAGAGGTAGTCCAGCTGCACCATTTCGCCGAACGGGATGTCGCTGCGGCCGAGGACCTGCCACAGACCCGGTGATGCCAGGCTTGATCCGTAGCCGCTCACGAGCCCACTCGAGGACGTGATCTGTCCTCCTCGAGGATCAGGGGCCGCGGGCCGACGAGGCTCATCTCGCCGCGAAGCACGTTCAGCAGCTGCGGAAGTTCGTCGATCGATGTCCGGCGCAGGAAGCGCGCCGACGCGCGTGACGCGCGGGTCGGCGGGGGCCTTGAACATCCGCTCGTCGCCGCCGCGGTGGCTGGTTCAGATGCGCGATCTCGTGCTTCCGCTGCTCGGCGTCGCACGCCATGGTGCGGAACTTGAGGATCGTGAATGGCTTTCCGCCGCTGCCCATTCGCGTCTGCCGGAAGAACGCCGGCCCGCGGGAATCCAGCTTGACCGCGGCAGCGATGACCAGGAAGAACGGCGCGAGGATCGCGAGCGCGATCGACGAGACCGCGACGTCGAGGAGGCGCTTCAGCAGTTGGGAGGAGCTCGAAAGGCTCAGTTGCGGAAGCCCGACGAGCGGGATGCCCTCGACCGTGTGCAATCCGACGCCGGGCGAGACGAGTTCGTAGAGGCGCGGCACCACGTCGACCTGGACGTCCAGGTCGTTCAGCGTCCGGATCAGGCGCAGCGTGTCGGCGTCCGAGTCGCCGGAGAACGCGACGATCACGCGTTCGACGTCGAGCATCTGGACCGTCTCGCGGAGGTCGGATGATCCGCCGATGACCGTCAGGTTCCCGAGATCGTCGCGGCGCTCCTTCGGATGGTCGTCGACGAAGCCGACGAGATTGAGGCCGTATTCGGGATGCTGCAGGAGCTTGCGCGCGATCGTCTGCCCGACGTCGCCCGCGCCGAGGATCAGCGTGTTCTGCAGATACCAGGGGCTTCTTCGGGCCATGGCGCGTGCTGCTGCTCGCGCGGAGACCACACAGACGATTGCGGCCGACCAGAAGATGACCAGCTTCGGCGGGGTCGGATGCGCGACGCCGGTCAGGTAGCTCGACGAACGCGGCTGCTGCCGTGCAGACCGTGACCATGTGGAAGATCGCGGAGAACTCATCGGGCGCGGAGTGATCCGTGCGTTCCTCGTCCTGGTCGTAGAGCCCGTATGCCTTCGCCACCAGGATCCAGAGCGGCAGGGTCAGGACGAAGCCGACGATCTCGCTCACTGGCTGAAGGTTCCGCTGCCTTGGCGGACCGCGACCATCCACTCGGCGATCAAGAAGGCGGTGGTCAGGCCGACCACGTCGGCGAGTGCGAGCGCCCGCCGCAGCATCCAGCCCCGTCGATGGGCCTTGATCGGGACTAGCGACTCGGCGAGCTGCGACGTCAGCCGCGCGTGCGGAGTTCGGGCTCCACGCGTTCGGAGCTTCATCGACTTCGGTTGGCGCCGTCGATCCGACCGATCCGCCGGAATGCGAACGCCGACTCTCTCCCTTGAGCAATTCCTGCGAACCCCTCTCCCATTACCTGCATGCTGCCGCAAGGTCAGCCGTGCAATCCAATACTGGCATGGATCCGCGAAACCGCAAGAAGCACCAATGCGCGGGAACTGGGTGAAGTTCTCGAAACTTGTCCACTCTTGCTGACAGTGAGTCGGCTCGGGTACTTCAGCGAGTGGCACCAGGCTTGGGAGGGCCTCCAATCTGGCGTGGGGCTGAGCGTTCTGGCGGCCTCCTGGTGTCGTGCTCGGGGCGTTCCCTCAGATGGGGCCGCCCCGGTACGCGCTCTCTTCGCCGTAGTCCCGGGTTGTCCGAGCATGGCGAGCGGACGGGGTGCGGCGTCAGCTCAGTTGGCGGAAGAGGGATGCCTGTCGGAGCAGATCCACTCTTGAGCGAACAGATCGTTCTCGACGCGGGTATGAGCGGGGCGAGAGGAGCAGGCATAGCGCTCACGAAAGCGGAGATTAGGTGAACATCTACACGCACATACCGCATCCCCGCATCCAGCAGCGGAAGGCGGAGGGGCCGGTCAAGATCGCCGACCAGCTGCCGTCACACCACTGCATCGTGCGTTTCAACAACTGGTCGGCGCTGAAGATCACGGCGATCGTCGGCACGATGTGGTGCGCCTACGCGTTCACCGGGATAGCGCTGGTGAGCCTGCCGGCCGCACTCAGCACCGGCCAGCTGATCGTGATCATCGCCTGGATCGCGCAGACGTTCCTGCAGCTCGTTCTGCTGAGCGTCATCATCGTCGGCCAGAACCTCGCGGCGGCCGCCTCCGACAAGCGTGCGGAGGCCACCTACCTCGACGCCGAAGCCGTGCTCCACGAGGCACTTCAAATCCAGCAGCACCTCCTCGCGCAGGACAAGGTGCTCGAGGAACTGATCGACAAGTTCAAGCCCTGACGTCCGTGCTGGCGCCGGACGGCGGAGCCTTGCAACAGACGAGTTCGGTTGGGAAGCCATAGCTCTGGCGTGCCTCAGTTTTCGGGATCGCGCTTGACGTCGCGCTGCACGTTGGCTGCTTTCAGCCTCCTCCGGCAGTCGGGTACGTGGAGTGAGAGTTCGAGGCGTTCGGCAGCGCAGCTTCAGTGGGTCGGGTGCGTGCTATGAACTTTTCGAGGCGGTTGGCAAGTGTCTTTGTCTGGGCCGGTGTGTGCGCGGCGTCGATGGTGTCGTAGATCTCGGAGCCAGAGCTCGCGCGTAGAGCGCTGCGAGTCGGTATTGCGATGAGATCCAGCGGCGGTTGAAGTGTTATGGAGCTCGGGTGGGACGGTGAGGGCTGTGACGCGGGCGAGGCGTCGAGCGGTCGATGCCTTGATGGCTTGCGCGATTGACAGCGCGTCTGCTGCGTGTTCCCATCTGATGCGCGCCGTCGAAGAGCAGCACGCCAGCCGGGTCTGGGTCGCATCCGAATCCACCGGCACGTTGCAACGCATCGATCCGCGCACCGACCACGTCGCGCAGATACTGACCCTCGCACGCCCCCTAGCCGGAATCGCGCTGGGTCGGGCCGCCTCTGGGTCGCCACCCGCTAATCCGCCGCTCCCGACACCTCGACGCGGTCCCGCGGCTACCTCCATCGAAGTAGCCGTCTACTACCTGCTCAACGTGACGGCCTAGTTGAAGATCGATCTGCAGGTAGCGCTCTTCTACACACGACCCCATGGTTCGAGCGTAGACGCAAGCAGCAGGCTCGCCTGCGCGAGCGTCCTCTCGCGACAGTTCCCGGCTCACGGTCAGAACTTCGAACTGCCGGAGCGAACCGCCACCGATTTCTTCGGACTGGTGCCGTCGATGCCGACGGGCTTCACGGGTGATGCCAGTAAGCGTTGGCGGTATGAGGCGTGATGGGCCGGGACCTGGTGATTCGGCTTTTCGATGGGCGGGGAAGGCGATAGGTGTGATTGACCTTTCTGATGACGGTTTCACGACCAGTCGATGGTTTGGCGGTGGTGACAGCCGGACGCTGTTTGTTCCCATCTTGACTGCCTCTTTGCATCTGGCACAAGGTGATCTTTATTCGGTGGGCGGGGCCATCCGTCCGGAGGCGGGGCGCTCGTCGTGTTCGTTGGGCTCTGTGGTGGTCGTCTCCGGCGGCCCCCTCCGTGCACGGCTGCCAACCGTGTCTTTGCCGGCTCCGCAATCGTCAACGTCGCGGTGAGCCAGTCCTCCGGAAATGACCGCCTGACGAAGGAGCGCGAACGGCGGTTCGATGCCCGTCCTCCGCGGTTGTCAGGGAGGCGTGACAGGGACCGCTGAGCGATTAGATGCGTCCGCCGTGGCCTCGTAACGATCGCGGATGTCGCATAGGGCGATGAGCCCGGGCGCGCAGGCTCGCGAGCTGGTCAGCAGCGAGCTGTGCCGCGAGCTCCTGGTCGACCTCGGTCACCCCCGCGCGGACGGCGGTTGGCCGCCGCACGGCCTCGCTCCGTCACCTCGATCGCGTTTCGGCGTCGGTCGCTTGCGTCCTCGGTGCGCACGAGGTAGCCGCGCAGGACGAGCGTGTCGACCAGCTGGCTCGCCGCCTGTTTGCTCACCCCGAAGCTGGAGCAGGTCGCGGGCCGGGACCCCGAGGTTCGCGAGACCTCCCAGGACAAAGGGTCCGTTGCGCGGCAGGTCGTCAAAGCCTTCGGCGGCAAGGTGTCGGCGGATGGCGTGCCCGTAGGCGCCGCGGGACGCACGCAGAAGGGCGGGAATGGGGATAGCGTCGGCGGACATACCCTGATCCTAATGGTCAAGGAGACTGACAGTCAAGTTGGTGTTCTCACCGCGCCGGTCAAGGGAAGAGAATCGAGATTCCCTGCCCTGCGCCAGTGTCCTTTGACCTCCGACAAAGATGGTGCCGGCCGGACAGTCCGCTCTCGCGGAACGTGAAGTCACGACCGGCACCACGCACCTCAACCTACAGCTGCCGCGACGCGGGTTCCGACACGCACCGTGATCGAGCGCGCCGTTAAGGCGTATCGCTCGTCGCGTGGGCTGGTGATGCCGGAGCCACCCCAAGCAGGGCCGCATAAGGGTGACTGCTAGGCGGAGGCGGGTGGGCTGGTTCGCGATCGGCCCCAACTCGCCCACAGCCATGCAGCAAAGCCGAGCGCGACGAGGCGACGAGGAGCAGGATCAACACGACCGGGGAGGTTGCGCTCGTCTGAGGAGGTTTGACGCTCGGCGGTGGGACGCCCGCCGCGGGGGTGTCCGTGGTCCGGACGTGACGAGCGACACCTTGGGCTCTCCGGTCGCGAGCAACAGCGCTGAAACGATCACGGCGATCGCTGCAAGGGCGGTGAACGCTACGAGGACGAACGGCCGGGGGCGAGGGTTCTCCGCTTGGGCGAGACGGGGATGATCCCTCGCTCGGCTGCCCAGGAAGCAGCGAACGAACACGGATCGAAGAACTGCTTCCGAGGAAATCCTCGGTGGAGACGCCTTCGGCTTCGGCTTCGCTGAGGTCGGAGGCCAGATCTGTCGCCATCTCCTCGGCGAGCGGATCGGGGACACCGAGGCGCTTCCACTCCTCGCGGCACTGCTCGACGAAATCACTCATGAGGTCACCTCGACCTTGACAGGGGAGAGCACCGAATCCACGGCATCTCGAGCGGCTCGCCATTCGGAAACACCCATCGTGAGTGCCAGCCGTCCGTCGCTCGAGGGGCGGTAGTACTTCCGCGGCGGTCCTCCGTTGCTTGCGGCCCGGTATGTCCGACCAGACCGTCGCGTTCCAGCCGTCCGAGCAACGGATAGATCGAGCCTTCGCCGACGGTCGAGAGTCCGCGGTCGCGCAGTCGCTTGGTCATCTCGTAGCCGTACGCGGGTCCCTCTTCCATCACTGCGAGCAGGCAAAGGTCAAGCACGCCGCGGAGTAGTTGGGTTCGTCGACTCTCGCTTACCATGCGGTGCATGGTAGTCCAACTTGTCTTGCATCGCAAGTTAGAGGCGATCGCCGGCAGGCCAGCTGGGTCGACGCGCTCGCGCCCTGGCATGGGCCAGCGCCCTTGCCCAGTCGAGAGTCTCGACCCCGACTCCTGCGACCAGGGCGTCACAGTGTGTAGGCGTAGAAACGGTTGCCAGGACGCGGCTTGTATGGAAGTGGCGGCGGTTCGATGAGTTCCGTGAAGCCACACTTCTCATAGAGGCGCGCGGCGCGACTGTTGTTGCCCTCGACTGAGAGCACAACCCGTGAGCAGCCCCGGCCGCGCGCCCACGCCACAACTCTCTGGACCGAGTTGGCGCGCGCGACGCTCCCGCGCAGATCGGGAGCGACCCACATTCCGACGAGGTAGACCGAATCGGCGTCGTCGCGGAAAAATGCACCGACCATCGCATCAAACCCGTCCGCACGCTCGTACACGAACGTCACGTTGTTTTCCGTCTGCGCCGCGCGCTCGCCCAGCGTTCGTCGGCGTACTTCCGCGCCTCGTCGAGGGTGACGAGGAAGGCGTCAGGATCGCTTGCCAGCGCGCGGAGACGGGCGTCCCGCAGACGCCTCCAATCATCAGGTTCAAGCTGCCGGAGCAAGGCCGTCAGCTTCGCACAGGCACAGCTCCATCGCGGACAGCAAAACCGCCATTCGCACCCGACCGCTAAGGGGTCATTCCGGAACCCTGGCCTAAGCGAGGCCTCGCTCGACTCAGTCTTGCAATGATCACCACGTTGAGAGCGATCGAAGTCCGAACAGCGGCTGCAGATGAGGTGCCGAAGGTGGCGGCGGCGCTGGCAGACGCGTTCATGAACGACCCTGTGTTCACGTTCCTTCGGCCGGGCCGCCTGCGGCAGAGGGCGCGGCTACGAACGATGTTCGTCGTTGAGATCGAGCAGTATGTGCTGGCGAACGGCGGGACCGTGTGGACGACGTCCGGGTACGACGGCGCGGTGGCCGAGCTGCCACCCGGCGCATGGGAGATGCCGAAATCAGCGACGGGGAAAGAGACGCTCAAGTGGCTGTGGGCGTTCAGGACGCGATTGCCGCGCGCGATCAGAGTGCAACGTGCGATGGCGGAGCGGCACCTGCGTGAGCCTCACTTCTACGTGCGAACGGTCGGGGTGCGCGCCGCTCTGCAGGGACAGGGCGTGGGATCGATGCTCATGCAGCCGACGCTCGCAGAGAGCCGATTCGGCCGGGGTACCGACGTACATCGAGGCCAGCAGCGAGCGAAGCGCGGCACTGTACGAGCGGCTCGGCTTCCTGCACATGGGCGTGTTTGAACTGCCAGAAGGCGGCCCGCCGGTTTGGCCGATGCGTAGGCCTCCGGCAGGGTCTCGTGACGGTCCTCACGCGTAAGGAGATAGACACTCAGGGGACAATCGCGAACGCTGGCCCAGCCGACTGACCGCTGGTTTGACACCCCGCTCCTGATGAAGGCCCTCACGCTCGCGGCGATTGCGTTCGTCGCTGCCGCGCTGCTCGCGTTTCTCGTGCCAAGTAGTGGGCCGCTGCTCATCGGGAGGGTCGTCCTGATTGCTCTTGGCGTCGTCGTCGTTGTGACCAGTCTCAGGCGACGACGGCGACGCGGCGGCAACGTCTAGCTCTCTGGCGTCCTCCCGAACGCTGGCCCAGGCGGGTGGGTCCTCTCAGAATGCCGCGAGAACGGCTCTGCTCACGCTTCTGAACAGAACGGTGATCTCATACCCCAAGAACCGGCGCCGCATTGCAAACCGTGACTCGCCCGCCAGTTGCTTGCGATATCGATAGCTCGACAATCTTCGGCTCGGAGCGGCCGGCCTCCTGGTGGACGTCACGAAGCGCCTATCGGGGAGAGCGGCCTCCGGGTGACTGACACGAGGGAGATGAGACCTGACGTGACTGAGCAAAACGGAGCCTCGAATTCGAGCACGGGAGTACGAGACGCCCAAACTGGTGAGCTACGGTCAGCTGCGCGCTGTCACGATCGGCGGAACCGCGCATGCTGTCGAGTCCTCGCCCGGCGTGTCGGCGAAGCGCCCGTAGCCGACGCAGAACCTCACCTCGCGGGACATAAAGCGCGCTGACCAAAACGCGTAGTAGTTCGTGAGGCGGGCGCGAAGCGCGAAGTCACGCTTACCTGCAACCCGCGTGAGTGCGCGTCGCGCCGCTCGTCAGAAGCGGTACCTGGGGTCTAGGCGACGCATTAGCTCCATCAAGGCCCGTTGAGAGTAGCGGCGGCGTTCGGTCACCGTGACCGTCACCGTTTCCGAGCCGTCGCGGTTCTGTTTCGTCCGCAGCTGTCTGTTGTACGACTGGAACTCCTTCAACCCCGTGTTGCCACAGCAGCGCGATAATCCGGTCGGCGGCGCCCTCATTGGCCATGTCCCACGCAAACCCGAAGGCGGGCGAACGCGCTCGCTCGCTGTAGGCGATGTGTTGCGAAACGCCAGCTATCCGGCAGGCATCGGTTATGTGCCCCGATTGGCGCAGCGCTGCGATGAATGGGCGTCGCCACGAACCGGGTCGCCGCTCCAATCTGCCAGGGTTTACCACCCCGCCGCTAATGAGTCGCCGCACCAGCCCAGACAAACTGATACCGGCGGCAGCGGCAGCCTTCTGCCAGGCCTCCAAATCCGTGCTCGCCAGCCGCACCTGCAATCGTGCCTGCCGGCTACGGACGCCGCCAAGTTGAGGCGGAGTTCCGGCTGGATATCGGATCGACGAGGACCGTCCAGGTAACAGCGTCAACGCCGACCCATGAAGGCTCTCAGCCAACATGTCCTCCGCCTCCTCGTGCGCCAACTCCCAGGCAATCGCGAACTCACGCGACCGCGACCGCTCGCGATACATCAACGTCCGCGACACCCCCGCCTCGCGACAGGCGGCGGCGACTGACAGACCACACTCGAGCCCGGCCAGAAAAATCTCCCTCCTCGACCCGCCCTCTGGCCCAACCGCCCCGGTTCCTTCCTCGAACCACATCAGCGACCGATTCACCCGGTCACGCACAAACTCAGAGACGCTCACCCCGGCCGCCGAGGCAGCCGCACGCCAGGTGCCGGCGTCCTCCGTCGCCATACGAATCTCAATCCGAACATTGAAGGCCACACGCGGAGGTTACTGCGACGGCCGGTTGACATCTGTACGGACAGACGCCGCCAGCGCGCCCGGACAAAACCAGTGTTAGAGCCAAAACCGGCCTCCTGGTTGCAGGCCCGAAGAGACGGCCTCCTGGTTTCGAGCCCGAAGCATCGTTCCTGGGCGGGCCTCCTGGCCCGCAGACCTCGCTCGAACTGACGGTCGGACAGCAGCCGACTTGAACAGGATCGGAAACGCAAGCTGACGAAACCTGTCCCTCTCTTGACTGAGGCCTCAGGGAGGCTCGGCGGAGGGCTGGTACGGTTGGCCGCGCTCGTGGTTCGGGCCCTCCCAGCTTTGCTCGCGGCGTGCGCCGCAGCCCTCGTTGTCTTTGTTCCGGTCGGCTCACCCGCCGCCGTGGTCGGCGACTGCACCCCGGGCGCAACCTTCCGCCCGGCGAACGCAGCCTTCGCAGACCAGGTGATACAGCTCGTCAACCAGCACCGCACCTCGCTCGGCCTGCGTGCGCTGAAGGTGTCGCAGTCGCTCTCTGCCTCCGCCGTGTGGAAGGCGCGCCACATGGCGACCTACAGCTACATGGGGCACGACGATCCCGCTCCGCCCGTCGCACGAACCGCCGCCGACCGCATCACCGCCTGCGGCTACCGAGGCGGCTGGGGTGAGAACATCGCCGCCGGCTTCACGACGCCCGCCGCGGTGCTCGCCGCCTGGCTCCAGTCGCCGGGCCACCGCGCGAACATCGAGAACCCCGCATACGTCGTCACCGGCGCCGGGGCATCCGTCACCGCGAACGGGGTGGAAGTGTGGGCACAGGACTTCGGCCTGACCGACGACTCCGGCTCGACCGGGCCGCCCGCCGCGAACCAGATCAGGCTGGAGAAGCTGCGGGTGACCCAGCACGCGGGCCGCCTCGTCCTGCGCGCGCATGCGGTGCTCACCCCTTCGATGCAACCGCTGCGCAAGGGAAGCACAGGCTGCGGCGCCTCGGCCGGAGACCGGAAGTTGCACGTGGTCGTGCGCCGGTTCTCGGGGGGCGCTGTGACCTGTGTCTGGCGCATCCCGGCCGCGTCCCGGCCGATCAAGGCGACGGTTTTCGTGAGCGCACCGGCGGCCGGCTCGACACGTGCCACCGTCGCTGTCGTTCCGCGCTAGCGACCCGAAGCGCGGCCGACACCGCAGATAGCGGCTATCGGATGACGGCGTGGAGTTCCCACTGCCCGACGCCTTTGAGGTCATGGAGACCGCGCTCGTCGAACTCGATTCCGGAGCCGGCGACGAGATCCTTGACGGTACGAGAAACGAGCACTTCGCCTGCCTGCGAGGCGGCACAGATGCGGGCGCCGATCGAGAGCGCGACCCCCGCGACCTTCGCTTCGTGGAGCTCGCATTCGCCGGTATGAATCCCTGCCCGGATATCGACCCCGAGCGGCCGGACGGCATCGATGGCTGCTTCAGCGCAGCGGATCGCGCGTGCCGGCCCGTCGAAGGTGGCGAAGAAGCCGTCTCCAGCGGTGTCGCATTCCTGCCCGCGGAAGTGGGCGAGTTCGCGCCGCACTGCGGCATGGTGCCTCGCCAGGAGATCCCGCCAGGCTCGATCGCCGACCTCGGTCGCGAGCCGGCTCGATCCGACGATGTCCGTGAACAGGAGCGTGGTCAACACGCTCTCTGGAATCGTCGGTGCGGTCTCTCCGACCGACAGTCGCTCGAGCTCGTCCACGATCTCGAAGAGAGGAAGACACCCCAGTAGTCGCTCCCGGACACCCGCATCGCGCGCGCTTGCGGGATCAGAGCGGCGACGCCGCGCGACTCTTCTGCGTCCGCACTGGCGGGCAATGTATCGCGGTAGAGCACGAGCGTCGGCGCGCGCACTGCCGCGTACACCTCGCTCAGATCCGTCTCGGCGAACGCGCGGTTCAGCTCATAGCCCATCGCCGGGCTCGCACCGACCCGCAGCCAGTTCGCGAACCAGCGTCTGCCCTCTTCACTCGCCGCGAGCGTCGGGCAGACAAGCTCCAGGATCTCATCGCACAGCTCCCGGGTGCCCCAGCGTTCGCGGAGGTCGCGCAACGCCGCCTCATCGGGATGGTCGGCCCCTGCGACCGAGAGCAAGGGTGGATGGAAGAGCGCAAGCGCGGCGGTCTCCTCAGGGTAGGTCGCAGCGAACAGGCTCGCCATCAAGCAGCCCTCGTGCGAGCCGAAGATCAGCGCGCGCTCCGAGTCGACCGCGCCCATCACCGCGCGCACGTCCTCCATCCGCGTCTCGAGCGTCGGAAACGAACCACCACGGTCGGACAGCCCCGTGCCGCGCTTATCGAACAGGATCAACCGAAACGACTCAGCCAGCCGCTCATAGAACGGCCGCCAGTACCGGGACTCCCACCCGTACACGAGGTTCGAGCAGTAGTCGGGCACGAAGACAAGGTCACGCTCACCCTCGCCCACGACCTGATAGGCGATCGCCACGCCACCGCTCCTCACATACCGGATCTCAGCCTCCACCCCCTAAGCGTCACGGAGCCGGCCCGACTTCGCAAGCACTACGCGACTGTTTCACCAGTCAACGCCGGCAGAGTGACCCGAAGTCGGGCACGCCGCCGTATGGTGCGAGGCAGGGGTCGCTCGAGCCGTCCGGGATGATCGCGCATATCGTGGTAGTTGCGCTCGCGGCTCGCGAGGCGAGCGAAGTCGTGTACCGATGGAGGATGAGCCAGTGAACCCCGACGAAGACCAGGAAACGGACGTGGACGATCAGGACGATCACGACAATCCGAGGTACGAGGATGGGTCCGTCATTGATCCTCCACCGGAGCCGAATCCCACCACGCCCGACACGGCCAAATAGCCACTGCCGTCGCGGTCGTTCCGCACTAACCGACCCGAAGCGCTGCCGATACCGGCTACCCTCGAAGCGGTATCTCGGAGCTTTCCAACATCACTGCACGGTCGATCGAATGACAGCGGTCTCGACATCGGCCGGCGAGACGTCCTTGCGCGCGGCCCTCGCGCCGTACGCGGTGCCGCGGCTCGGTCGGGGAATCTCGAACCTCCTCACGTCGGTCGTCCCGTACCTCGCGCTGATCACGGCGGCGTGTTTCGCGCTCAGGATCTCCCCCGCGCTCGCGGTCGCGCTCTCGCTGCTTGCGGCTGGTTTCCTCGTCCGCACGTTCATCGTCTTCCACGACTGCGCGCACGGTTCGTTCCTGCCGTCGAAGCGCGCGAACGCCCTCATCGGGGCGACGTTGGGCGTGCTCGTCTACACCCCGTTCGCGGTGTGGCGGCGCGAGCACGCCGTTCATCACGCGACCGCCGGCGATCTCGACCGTCGCGGCGTCGGTGACATCCAGACGCTGACCATCGCCGAATATCGGGCCCGGCGGTGGTGGGGACGGCTCGAATACCGGCTGTTCCGGAACCCGTTCGTGATGTTCGGGATCGGCCCGCTCTGGGCGTTCGTGCTCGAGCCACGGATCGTCTCCTGGTCGACCCCCCGGCGGCTCCGGCGGAGCACATTTGGCACGGACATCGCCCTGATCGTCGTCGTCGCAGCGCTCTGCTGGCTGCTCGGCTGGTCGGGATTCCTGATCGTGCAGCTGCCCGCGCTCCTGGTGACGGGCAGCGCCGGTATCTGGCTCTTCTACGTCCAGCACCAGTTCGAGGACACCTACTGGCAGTCGAGCGAGACATGGAGCTACGACGACGCCGCACTCAAAGGGAGCTCCTACCTCAGGTTGCCGAAGATCCTGCAGTTCCTGACCGGCAACATCGGGCTGCACCATGTCCACCACCTCAGCGCACGGATCCCGAACTACAACCTGCAAGCAGCCCACGACGAGAACGCCGCCCTCCACAGCGTGCCCACGATCTCCCTGCTCGAAGGCCTCAGAGCGACACGGTTGAAGCTCTGGGACGAACGACAGGGAAAGCTCGTCGGCTTCGGGGCGGCACGCGCCTCCGAGACAGGTGCCGAGATCAGAACAACTCCCCTCCTCCCGACTCGGCAGTAGGCGACCTACCGGCACCGCCACAGCGGCGCTGGCGTGCGCGCCACGTAGCTTCGGGGTCGATCCATTAGGTTTCACTGCGATGGGAGACATCGAACACCCGGCCGACGCGCCCGAGGACGACGACTCGTCGCAGCTCGCCACGCCCGATCCGCATGTAATGGAGTCGATGGGGCCGATCCAGATGACGAGCCTCGCGTTCCCCGGCAACCACTTCAAGGGCGAGATCCTGCCGGAGCTCGAGAGGCTGAAGAAGGCAGGGATCGTACGCATCGTCGACCTGCTGCTCGTCCGCAAGGACGAGCTGGGAAGCGTGATGGTGACGACCGCCACCGACCTCGAGTGGCAAGAGGCGGTCTCGTTCGGGTCCTACATCGGCGCCCTCGCCGGCTATGCGGCCGCCGGAGCCGCCGGGATCGAGAGAGGCGCGATGGCCGGCGCGGCCGAGCTCGCCGACGGCCATCTCTTCGACCAGGACGACGTCTTCCGCGTCACTCAAGCCCTGCCCAACAACATGAGCGCGGTGCTCGTGCTCTTCGAGCACCTGTGGGCGAAGCCGCTGCTCGACGCAGTCGACCGGGCCGGAGGGATCGAGCTCACGAACGACTGGATCCGGCCCGAGGAGGTCGTCTCCGTCGTGCACCGGGTAGCGCCGCCGGCCACGTCGAGCTGACGTCTCCTCCCCTAGCTCGGCTAGCGACCGCGCATCGTCGAGGTGCACGCTAAAAGGCAGTGTCCGGGAGCGGGTCGGTCGACTGAACGGCCGTGGGCGCCTCCGTGCGAAACGTGATCCAGGCGACCAGACTTGCGATCAGCAGAAAGAGCACGAGTGCCACAACCCCGTCTCCGATCCCGAGGCCGCCTGCGGTCTTTGATTTGCCCAGCCAGTCGGCGAACGATGCGCCAAGGGGGCGGGTCAGGACGTAGGCGATCCAAAATGCCAGAACCGAGTTGAGATTGAAAAAACGCCAGGCGATCGCCGGGAGGAGAAAGAGACAGGCGAAGAGGATGCCGGCGGAGAGAAAACCGAGCTTTGCGGTATATGCGGCAAGATCGCCGGCGGCCGTGCCCATGGCGAAGGTCGCGAGGACGGCGAGCCAATAGAACGTCTCGCGACGCGAGGTGTTGATGCTGTGGATCGACAGCGTTCCCTCGATTCTCGACCAGGTCGCGAAGATGGCGACAAGAGCGACTGCGAACACGGCCGTCGAGGCAACGTACGGTACGCCGAACTCCACATGCAGTACGTCCGCCGCCATGGTTCCGAACACGGCAACCATGAGCACCGCCAGCCAGTAGATCCACGGGACATAAACCGCGGCGCGGTACTGGATGAGAATCGCGATCGCAAACCCGACAAAACCGGCAAACACGGCCGCGTACGGGTTGTAGCCGTGGACGAGGTAGTCAGAGACGGCCTCACCCATTGCCGTCGTCAGGATCTTGATGACCCAGAAGACAACGGTGATCCGGGGCGGGACCTTCGACCCGGTCGGCTGCCGGAACAGTTTCAACACGAGCCAGGATCCGAACCATCCGACCTCGCCGGAGCCGCGAACCGACTCAACCCTCGGACCCAGACGCCGGTACCCAAGGTCGCCATGGTGCCTACTCTTTCGCGCCGACAAGCCGCGCAGAGGGCCTCGTTTTCAGAGGATTTGGTTCAGATTCGGTTGTCCCCTCCTTGAGTTGCCGGAGGTAGGTTCGACTCGTCGGACGACGACGTGGGCAGTATCACCCCCTGGTGAGACGGCAATGAGACGAGTGTGGATCCCGCTGGTGCTCGTCTTCCTCTGGGCGGGGCTCGCCGTCGGCCTGCAGGCGATCACGACCCGCGTCGTCGATTGGTACTACATGACCGACGAGTTGCTCTACGAGCGGCTCGCGGTCTCGATTGCACGTAGCGGCTCGCCGTTGCCCTACCTCCACGGGCGGCTGGTCCCGGTTCTCGACCAGCTCTATCCGCTGTTGATCGCCCCGGCCTACCGGCACGGCCTCGTTCCACACGACCTTGAGCGGGCGCATGCGATCAACGCCTGGGTGATGAGCTCCGCGGCGATCCCCGCCTTTCTACTCGCGCGGCGGGTGACCGGCACGCTGTGGATCTCCTACCTGGTGGCGCTGCTCACCGTGTGCGTGCCCTGGATCGTCTACTCGTCGTTCCTCTTGACCGAGGTTGCGGCGTACCCGGCGTTCCTGTGGGCAATGCTCGCGCTCTACGCGACAACCACCCGCCCGTCGCGCCGGAACGACGTGCTCGCGCTGCTCGGGATCACGCTTGCGGTGCTTGCGCGCACGCAGTTCATCACCCTGCTGATCGTCGTGCCGGTCGTCCTCGTGCTGCAGGACCGCCGTGCTGCACTCGAGCGTCATCGCGTCCTGGCCTGGGCGTATGCGGTGCTCGCCGTTCTCGTCGGCGCGCTCATCGTCACCGGGCACGCCGCGAGCACGCTCGGCGTCTACGGCGAGATCGCGCACGGGCGTCTCGTACCAGGCGGGATCGGACGCGCGGTGCTCGACCACGTCGCGGTGCTCGCGCTCGGCTTCGCAATCCTGCCGTTCATCGTCGCCACGGCGTGGCTGCTCGCAACCCTCGTGCGGCCCCACGCCCGCGACGAGGTGCACGCGTTCGCCGCCGTCGCGCTCGTGACGACCCTGCTCATCGTGCTGGAAGGAGCGCTCTTCGACGTTCGCTACGGCTACGGCACGATCGTCGTCCGCGACCGTTATCTCTTCTACGCCGGCCCGCTCATCCTGATCGCGTTCTTCTGCGCGCTCCGTGACGCGCGCCGCCTGCGTTGGTCGCTCGTCGCACCCGCAGCCATCGTCATGGCCGGCTTCGCCGTGCTGCCGGTCCCCGACTACGGGCGGCTGGACGTCGGCTCGCCCGTCGCCGTCGTCGTCGTCTACCTCCGGGACAACCTGAACTCGGCCGCCCAGACGAGGATCTTCTTCGCAGCTGCAGCGGGCATCCTGACGCTGCTCTACGTCGAGGGGACGATCCTGCTGCGGCGCTCCTACCTCGCCGCCGTGCTCGTGCCGCTCACCGTGCTGGCGCTCATCGCCGAGACCAACGACGCGTTCCGCCAGCTGCTCGACCACAACGGCACGGCGGGCCGCCCGGTCACCGTGCAGCAGGGCGGCGTCTTCGACTGGGTCGATCGGACGGTCGGGACGCACGCCTCGGTGACCATGGTCCCGTATCCGACCCTGCAGACCGACACCGGCGCGAGCACCGCCTTCTGGTGGGACCTCGAGTTCTGGAACACCGCCGTCGTCCGGGATGCTCACTACCCCGGCGAGTTCGAGGGCACGCCCAGCACGTTCCCGAAGGTCTATCTCCACTTCGACGATCGGACCGGGCGCGCAAACATCTCACCGACCCGCTACGTGGCGCAGAACGCGAAGGAGCCGCGGTTCCGTGTGTCCGGCAAGGGCGTCACGGTCACACGCGACACGCTCCTGATCGACGCCGACCGGCCCTGGCGGACCGACTGGTTGACGTTCGGGCTCTACCCCGACGGCTGGACGAGACCGGGCCGGCCGGCGCGCATCCGTGTCTTCGCGTTCCCGCACCAGAAGGGCGCAGTCACGCGCTACCTGGGTGTGGGCGTCCAGGCTCCGTTTGCGCCGACGATGGTTCAACGGGAGCCGTTCGAGGTCGTTTCGAACGTCGACAAATGGAAGGGCGTGGCGAACGGCGCCAACCAGGTCGAGCGCTCGGTCTCGGTGTGCGTCCCGGCGGGCGGATTCACCGACGTTCGGGTCGACACCTACAACCGCGCCTACGACTCGTACGCCGACGGCAGCAGCCGCCGGGCAGGCCTGCTCATGACCGAGATCGCGCTGGCGGACGAAGTTGGGCCTCCGTGTGCCTCAAAACGAACCAACGGTGGCTGACCCGTTGACCGACGCGTCAAGGAAGGAGACCATGCTCAAGCTCGAAGGTGGCTGCGCCTGCGGATCTGTCCGTTACCAGCTCGGGTCCGACCCGCTCTTCGTTCACTGCTGTCATTGCCTCAACTGCCAGCGTCAGACCGGAAGCGCCTTCGTGATCAACCTGCTGATCGAGGCAGATCGGGTGCAGTTACTCGGCACCGCACCCCGGCCGGTAGACGTGCCGCGTGACGACGGCGGCGCGCAGCGGATCTACCGCTGTCCGGCCTGCGAGGTTGCGGTCTTCAGCGAGTACGGGCGATCCGAAGTGCGGTACGTGCGCGCCGGGACACTCGATCAGCCGTCGACGATCATCCCTGACGTTCATATCTTCACGAGATCGAAGGTGAGTTGGTTCGCGATCCCGGAGTCGATGCCGTCGTTCGAGGTCTACTACGACACGAAAGCACTGTGGCCAGCCGCCAGTCTCGCGCGACTCGACGCGATCATGTCGGATTCCGCCGACCCGAGCGTTGCTCAATACGATCCGTCCCCATGGCCTACGACGAGGAGATCGCCGAACGGATTCGGAAGCTCACCTCCACCCAACCAGGTGTGAGTGAAAGGAAGATGTTCGGTGGGCTCGCATTCCTGATCGGCGGCAACCTGGCGGTGGCAGCAAGCGGTCAAGGCGGGATCCTCGTCCGAGTCGACCCGGAGCAGTCGGACTCGCTGCTGACCGACACCGATGCTCACGTGGCCGTAATGCGCGGTCGTGAGATGCGCGGTTGGCTCAGGATCGACTCGGAGCACCTCCAGGACGAGCAGCAGCTCGAAAAGTGGGTCACTCTCGGCACGACCTATGCGCGATCCCTCCCCATCAAGAAATAAGCGACCACAGGGAACCGAGCCGTCGACACACATCGCCGGAGTAACGCTATCGACGTCGTCTGTGATCGGACACATGACACCCGACCGAGGAGCCGACCAACCGTGAGCCTTTCCGAACAGCAACGCGATCTCTGCACCGCGAGTAGATGGGATTTCACCGACCTGCGCGCCCTTTATGTGAACTGCACGCTGAAGCCGTCTCCCGATCTCTCGAACACACAGGGACTGATCGATCTCTCGATCGCGATCATAGAAGCCAACGGCGTCGCGGTTGATCATTTCCGGGCCGTCGATCACACGATCGCCCCGGGCGTGTACCCCGACATGCGGGAGCATGGCGCGGCAGAGGATGCGTGGCCGGAGCTCTATGAGCGCGTCCGTGGCGCCGACATCCTCGTGCTCGGGTCACCGATCTGGCTGGGCGAGAAGTCATCGGTCTGCACTCGGGTGATCGAGCGGCTCTACGGCAATTCGTCGCAGCTGAACGAGCACGGCCAGTACGCGTACTACGGCAAGGTCGGCGGCTGCCTGATCACCGGCAACGAGGACGGCGTGAAGCACTGCGCGATGAACATCCTCTATTCGCTGCAGCACCTCGGGTACGTGATCCCGCCGCAGGCCGATGCAGGTTGGATCGGAGAGGCCGGGCCGGGGCCGTCCTATCTGGACGAAGGATCGGGAGGCCCCGAAAACGACTTCACCAACCGGAACACGACCTTCATGACCTGGAACCTCCTCCACCTCGCACGCTTGCTCAAGGACGCCGGAGGCATGCCCGCACATGGCAACCAGCGGGCGCTCTGGGAAGCCGGCTGCCGCTTCGACTTCGCGAACCCGGAGCACCGCTAGACGGACGATCTGCGAACCAATGCAGCGCCGCGCGGGATACCCACCTCGCCCGGCTAGAGGTCGCGCCCGACGATGACGTGCTCGCCGATCGGCTCGAACCCGAGCTTGCGGTTGATCGCCCGCATCGCCGCGTTCTCCTCCGCGTTCGAGGTCGTGACGCGGGTCACGCCGCGCGCGGCAGCGGCCCGCAGGGCGGATCGCTTCGCCGCCGTCGCAAGCCCGCGGCCGCGGTGGTCGCGCTGCGTGCCCGTGAAGCCGTGCTGCGCCCGGTCGCCCACGATCCTGATGAACGCGAACGCCGCGACGTGACCGTCCGACGCGAGCACGGCCGTGCTCGCATCGAGATCGAGGTCTGGATCGTCCCAGTCGCGCACGAAGTCGTCGAGGAGGATGTTGTCGTTCGGCACGGGTGTCGGTTCGTCGAGGGCAGCCGCGGCTGACCGCCTCATAGACAGCCTCGGGTTGCAGGCTGCTCATCGGGACGCAGCGGAATCCCGGCGGCAGCGACGGCTCCGGCACGTCCTCGTGGGTCGAGCGCGATCAACGGGCCGCTCAGGAGCCGTTGCCAGCCGCGGGCGAGCGCCCACCGCTCGCCTTCCTCGGTGAAGCGGAAGAACGACGTGGCACTCGTCGCACCAACCTCGCGCAGGTGCTCGAGGAGCTTCGCCCCGAGCGCCTCCCCGATGCCCTGACGTCGCGACGCGACGTCCACCGTGACGGACGCGAAGGCGGCACCCTCCGTCGTCGTCCAACTGTTGAGCCCGGCAACCCCGTCGGCGACGACGACGCCGTCGAGTTCGGCGACCAGCTCGAGGATCCTGTGCTCGCTCCGGCCGCGTCGCATGGGAGTGCAGGCATCCGGCAGGCGATACGACGCGCGAGTCGTCCGACGCCTGCAGCAGCGCCGCGACCGCGTCGAGATCGCCGTCCTCCCAGGGACGGATCACAAGGCCTTCGGTCACCACGTGAACCTATCGCGCGCGGGACCTCCGCAAACATCAGAGGACGTGACCGAGACGACCTTCCCGGTGCGCCTGGCGGACCTCGCGGCGGTGCCGGCGAGACAGCAGGAGCGAGAGAATCGCCACACCTCCGCGATGGATGCGCACCTCGGAGTTTCGCAGCTCTCCGACGAGCCTGATCGAGCGTCCGCCGGGCGACGGTGACCCGGTCCTGTCCTTCACGCGTCCTCGGCCGATGCGACGGAGATCGTCGTCATCGATGTTCGCGCCGGCGGGGACGAGAAGCTTGACGACCGCGTGGTCGAGGTCGAGCTGGATCTCGATCTCGCCGGGCTCGATCTCCGGCAGCAGCAGGTCGAGCACCACGAGGCTGCGCGAGGCGAGCACGTCGAAGCGACGCATCGTCGTCCAGGCGCCGAGCTGCTTGACCGAGCGGCCATGCGCCCGGATCCGGACGGGTTCGGTATCTGCGAGTGACACTGTCTTGCTCCTTTCTGGCTTGAGGCGAAGCGCTAGCCGCGGCGGTAGCGGGCAACCGCGAGCGGCGCTGCGACGGCGAAGATGGCGGCCGCCCAGATCACGGCTCGGACGACGTAGTAGGACGATGCGTGGCCGAGCTCGACCTGCGCCCGTGAGCCGAGTGTGAGCGCCCGGACCGAGTCGACCATGTAGGTCAGCGGCTGGTACTTGGCGAACACCTGCAGCCAGCCGGGCATCGAGGCGACCGTGACGTAGGCGCTCGAGATGAACACGAGCGGAAAGACGATCATCCCCATCCCCTGGGCGGCCTGGGGGTTTCCGGCAAGCAGCCCCATGCCCACGAACAGCCACTCGAACGCAAAGCCGAACAGGACAACGAGCCCGAACGCGGCGAGCCCGTCGAGGACACTCCCGTGGAGACGGAACCCGACCGCAAACGCAATCGCGACCGTGATGGCGGACGCGAGCGCGAGAATCGCGGTGTCGGCAAGCGCACGTGCAGCGAGCACCGACGAACGCGGGATCGGCAGCGAGCGCAGGCGGTCGACGAACCCCTGCTCGACGTCCTCGGCGGTCGCAACTGCGGCCCCGATGCCGACGAAGAGCACGCCGGTCGCGACGAAGCCCGGCACGAGGTAGTCGACGTAGGGAACGCCGCCGGTGTGGATCGCGCCGCCGAACATGTAGCGGTAACAGAGGAAGAACAGCGCCATCTGCAGGGTGCCCATCACGATCAACTGCGGCGTGCGCAGGTAGTGGAGCGCTGTCCGGCGGGAGATGGTGAGCGTGCTCGAGACGAGCCCGGGCGGTGGCCAGTCGGCGCGACGCTCGAAGGTCTGGATGGTTGCCATCGGATTCTCCTTTCTCTCGTTGCTCACGCTGCGGCCGCTTCGCCGTCCAGCGGTGAGCCGTCGGTTTCGTACGTGGCGTCGTCGGTCGCCGAGCGCCCCGTCAGGGCGAGGAAGACCTCGTCCAGCGTCGGCTGCCTCAGCGCCACGTCGCTGACCTCGAGGCCGGCGGCGTCGAGCAGCCGGAGGGCTGCCATCAGTCCGCCTCCGCCACCGTCGACTCCGACGGCGACCCGACGCGTCGCTTCGTCGATCTGCGGCCGGCCATGATCGATGCGGCCGAGCGCCTCTGCGATCCCCGCCAGGTGATCGCGCCGCTGCGTCTGCACGTCGATCACGCTGCTCCCGACGCGTCGCTTGAGCTCGGCCGGCGTCCCGTCGGCGATCGTGCGGCCGCGATCGACGATGACGATCTGGCTCGCCAGCTGGTCGGCTTCGTCCAGGTACTGCGTCGTCAGCAGAACATCCGTACCTGCTTCGACGAGCGCCCGGATCGCATCCCAGAGCTCGATCCGGCTGCGCGGGTCCAGGCCGGTCGTCGGTTCGTCGAGGAGCAGCAGCCGCGGCTGTCCGACCAGGCTCGCGCCGAGATCGAGACGGCGGCGCATGCCGCCCGAGTAGGTGCGCGCGAGCCGGTCGGCAGGCTCCTCCAGGTCGAACTGCGCGAGCACCCGTCGTGCGCTCGCGCGGGCCGTCTTCCGGTTCTGGCCGTAGAGCCGGGCGACCATCTCCAGGTTCTCGCGGCCGGTCATGGCGGGCTCGACGGCCGCGAACTGGCCCGCCAGCCCGAGCAGCCGCCGCACCGTCTGCGGCGCGCGCCGCACATCGTGGCCGTAGACGTGCAACGTGCCGGCGTCGAGCCGAAGCAGCGTCGCGACCGCGCGAACGACGGTCGTCTTGCCGGCTCCGTTCGGGCCGAGCATCGCCACGACCTGGCCGGGCTCGGCGACGAGATCGAGCCCGTCGAGGGCGCGCGTCTTTCCGTAGTTCTTCTCGAGGCCGTGCGCCTCGATCGAGGGCTTCATCTCGGCGCCTCCTCCAGGTCGTCGGCGGGCTCGAAGGGAACTGCGTTTGCCTCGAGCCATTCCTCGAACGTCGGGCCGACGAGAATCGCCTCCGGCCCCGGCAGGAGGGCGCCGGACTCGTAAAGAGCGTTGTTCGGCTCGGCCGGGTCGCTCCCGACCTCGATCTCGGGCCCGTCCCCGCGTCTCGCCGTGAGCAGGCGCGCCATCTCGACGAGGTTCTCCTCACGCGGGCCTGCAACTTCCACGAACCCCGGTCCGTTCGCTGCCGATTCCTGCTCGATCGTCACGTCGGCGAGCGTCTCGGCGACGGCCCGCGCCGCGACCAGCTGCGTGCGCATGTTCGGCAGGTAGCTGACGCCGCCCTGCATGCCCCACCCCACGAGCTGCGAGACCAACTCGTGGAACTGCGCCGCGCGGACGATGCGAACGGGGACCGGGCCTGCGAGCATCGCGCGTTCGTGCGCCTGTTTCGCGACGCCGTAGCCCGCGGCGAACCGGTCGACCCCGATGATCGAGACCACGACGATGCGCTGGACTCCCGCCTGCGCCCCCACCTCCTGCAGGTTCCGGGTCGCCGCGGTGAAGAACTCGGTCGCCGCCTGCTCCTCCGGCGAGGCGCCGGAGGCGGCATCGATCACGAACTCGACGCCGGCCAGCGCGCCGGCCAGACCCTCGCCGGTCACGACGTCGACGCCGCCGGAGCGCGAGATCGGGACGACGTCATGCCCTCGTTCCTCGAGCACGTCGACGACGTGGCTTCCGACCCGGCCGGTGGCCCCTGCTACTGCGATCTTGTGGCGTGCGCCCATGACCGCTCTCCTTTCATCGAAGTGCCGGTACTCCGATCAGGCTGCCACCGGTCTTCGCAGCGGCCAATGGGGCAGGCCGACTTCGAACCGTGCGGCAACCCGTACTTCGTGCGGGCGGGCTACGAACCGAGGAAGCGCAGCACGGCGAGAACGCGCCGGTGGTCCTCTGGCGCGGCGGGCAACCGCAGTTTCGTGAAGATGCTCGTCACGTGCTTCTCGACGGCCCTGGGCGAGATGAAGAGCCGCTGCCCGATCGCCTGGTTCGAGCGTCCCTCCGCCATCAGCTCCAACACCTCCCGCTCTCTGGGCGACAGGCTGCCGACCGGGTCGTCGCCGCGGTTGCGTCCGACGAGCTCGGAGACCACCAGTGGATCGAGCGCCGAGCCGCCCTCGGCGACGCGCTGGACGGCGGCGGTGAACTCCTCGACGTCCGTCACGCGGTCCTTGAGCAGGTAGCCGAGGCCCTCGGCGCTGTCGGCGAGCAGCTCGACGGCGTAGGTGTGCGCCACGTGCTGGGAGAGGACGAGCACGCCGGTGTCGGGATGCTTGGCACGGATCTCGCGCGCCGCCTGGATCCCCTCGTCGGTCTGGGTCGGCGGCATGCGGATGTCGACGATCGCGACGTCGGGGTGATAGCTCCGCACCTTGAGCATCAGCTCGTCGGCGTTCCGCGCCTGGCCGACGACCTCGATCTCAGCCTCCTCGAGCAGGCGCGTCAGACCCTCACGCAGCAGCGTCGAGTCGTCGGCGATCACGGCCGAGAGGCCGCGGCCGTGCGCGCGGGCACGCCGGAGCGCCGGGAACTCGGCCGGTAGATCGTCGGCAAGGAGCTGGAAGATCCGCTCCGGCTCGCGCAGCCCGCGAAAGGCGAACGTCCCGAGCTCCCGGACCGGCACACCGAGACCGGCCGCCGCCTCCTGCGACGCCAGGATCTGTCCACCATGTGCGGCGTGGCAGATCCGGGAGGCCCGGTGCACGTCGAGGCCCACGAAGCCGTCGCCGGCCCGTTCCGCCTCGCCGCAGTGCAGGCCGATCCTCACCCGCCCGCGTTCCCGCGCCGGCCAGGCGTGTGCTGCGAACGCGCGCTGGATCTCGAGTGACGCCGTGGCGGCGGGGCCGGGAGCGTCGAAGACGGCGAAGAGCTCGTCGCCCCGACAGTCGACCTCGCGGCCTCCTGCGCGCTCGATCGCGAGACGCTGCAGTTCGCGGATCTCGGCGAGGACAGGTGCGTAGCCGGGGCCGAGGCGGTCGGCCAGGCCGCTCGAGTCCTCCAGGTCGCTGAAGAAGAAGGTGAGCATCATGCGCTCCCGCCCACCGTCGCCAGGCGCGGCGACCACACCGGCAGCTCCGCCCGCACCAGCGTGCCCCGACCCGGAGCACTCTCGACCCAGAGGTCGCCGTCGAGCGCCTCGACGCGGTCGCGGAGGCCGCGCAGCCCCGAGCCGCGATCGGCGTCGGCACCGCCGACGCCGTTGTCGGCGATCTCGACCGCCGCCCGGCGCTCGAAGCACTCGACCCGCACCTTGGCCGAGTCGGCGTGCGCGTGCTTGACGACGTTCGCGAGCGCCTCGGAGACGGTGTAGTACATGGCGGTCTCGAGCGGCTTCGGCAGAGGCTCGGTCAGGTCGACGTCGAGCGCAACCGAGACCGGTGCCCGCGCCGCCAGCACCTCCAGCGCCGCCTCGAGGCCACGCTCCGTGAGGACGGCCGGATGGATCCCCTGGGCGAGCTCGCGCAACTCCGTCAGCGCCTGTGCGAGCTCGTTCGCGAAGTCCTCGAGCAGCGCCTCGGCCTCCGCCGGCGAGGTGCGCAACTTGGCGTGCGCGACCCGCAGCCCGAGCGAAAGGGCGACCAGCCGCTGCTGCGCGCCGTCGTGCAGGTTGCGCTCGATCCGGCGACGCTCGGTGTCGCTCGCCTCGACGATGCGCAGGCGCGACGCGGCCAGCTCGTCGCGCGCCTGCGCGCTCGCGACGGCGAGGCCGACGAGCTCCGCGAAGGCCTGCAGGCGGCGCTCGGTCTCGAGCGGGAGCGTCTCGTCCTCGCGGAGCGCGACGACGAGCGCCCCCCACGTCACGCCTGCGACCGTGATCGGCACGCCGACGCTGGCCCGGAACCCGAGCGCCCGTAGCTCGACGACGCCCGGGCCGTCGAGCTCGTCGTAGCTCGACCGCGCAGGCCTTCCGGTCCGGAGCACCTCCAGCGCCGAGCCGATCTCGAGCGCGTTCGTCCGTCCCACCTCGAAGGGGCCGGTCGGCTCGCCGAACTTGCCGACGATCGTCGATGTGCGTGCATCCTCGAAGCGATGGAGAACCGCTGTGCGCAGCCCCAGCAGAAGGCAGACCTCCGCGGTCACGGTCTGGAACACCTCCTCCGGCGGGGAGTTCCCGGCCACGAGGGTCGCCACCCGGCGAAGTGCGGTCTGCTCGGCCGCGAGCCGCTGCTGCTCCGCTTCGGCGCGCCGTTGCTCGGTGAAGTCGCGGGAGATCGCGACGACCTCTCCTTCGCCGCTCGGAACGATCCGTGCCTCCTTCCAGTGCGCTGTCCCACCGATCGCAAGCTCGTACTCGATCGCCGTCACGCTGCCGACGTCGAGTGTGCGCTCGATGGAGGAGAGAACCGCGGTCGCGAGCTCGTCCGGCAGGAGGTCGCGGACGTTGCGGCCGATCATCTCCTCCGGTGGGCCGAGCTGGGCCGTGTTCTCATCCGGGCGGATGTCGAGGTACGTGCCGTCGCGGGCGACGCGGAGCATCGTGTCGGGGATCGCGTCGAGGAGCGCGCGGTTCCGCCGCTCGACGAGCTGCGGCGGTATGGAGCGCACGCTCGTTGGCGAGCGCGAAGCCGGCGGCGGCGCTCACCGCGTCGAGCAGCTCCTGGCGCAGCTTCAACGAGCGGTCGTGGACGAGCACCCCGATCGACTCTCCCTGGTAGAGGATCGGTGTCGTGACCTGTACGTCGCCGGGTCGCGGCGGCTCGAGCGGCTCGCCCAGGCTGTCGACATAGCCCGCCTCGGACCGGCGCCGGCCGAGCCGGAGCGACGGGTCACCGAGCGCCCGCCGCAGTGCCTCCTCGAGATCGGGCGACCCACCGGGATCGCGCAGCTCCAGGAGCAGGTCGCCGACGTTCTCTCGCGAGAGCCGCCCCTGCACGAGCGTGCCCAGGAAGGCCAGCGGAAGTGCCAGCGCGGCGAGCAGCGCGAGGCCGAACCCGGCCAGTCCCGCACGCGACGAGAGCGGGGCCAGCACGAGCCCGAGCGCGAAGAGCAAGAGCGCGATCTCGCCACCGACGAGCACCGGCACCAGCTGCCGCCGCGCCGCTGGCGTAGCTGCGCGCGCGCGTCGCGACAGGACGACGACGACCGCCGCCGCGATCGCGACGGCGATCGCGGCCTCGAGCTCCTCGAGACCGGTCGAGAGCGAGGCTTGCGCGTCGACGAGCGCAAGGTTCGCCGGATGATCGCTGTGGTAGCGGGTCAGCGGGTCGAAGAGAACGGCAACCGCCTGGAGGACGAGCACGTCGAGATAGGCGGCGACCACGAGCACGCGCCGGCTCGTGGTGCGGAGCCTGCCACTCGGAAAGGCGAGGAGCGCGTGCACCAGCACCGCGAAGACGAGATTCGACGCGAGCACACCGGCCGTGTACACGGCCGCACTGTTCGCGTCGTGCAGCACGCTGATCAGCGAAGCGAAGCCGACGGCGCAGAGGAGCAGGCCGAAGCGCGCATACGGCGGCAACCGCAGCGCGAGCACGCCGGTTCCGACGAACGTCAAACAGACGATCGCGGTGAGCAACGACTGGACCGCCGGGTGCGGCGAGATCCTGCTGACGGAGAAGACGTACGAGGCGGCGACCGTTCCAGCCACGGCGAGCAGCAGCAACACAAGGGCCGCGACGTGCAGAGTGCCGTCGGGACCGTCGCGCTGGTGGAGTGCCGGCGTTCTGTTCACGCCAGCAACCTCTCGAGCGCGGCGCCCGAGAGATCGCTCTTCGCGATGAAGCCGCGCGCGCCGCTTCGCTCGATCAGTGGGCCGTACGCGGATCGGTCACGGCTCGAGACGAGCACGATCTTCAGCTCCGGATTGCGTGCGAGGAGCTGCTCGGCGACCGCGAAGCCGTCGAGGTCGGGGAGCTGGATGTCGAGCAGGACGAGATCGGGTGCCAGCTCGGTCGCAAGAGCGAGCGCGGAGGCACCGTCCTCCGCCTCGCCGACGACCTCGAACCCCTCCGCTCGGAGCAGCGCGCTCGCGCAACGGCGGAAGCTCGAATGGTCGTCGACGAGGATCAGGCGGCGGGCCGGCCGCACCGGCTCGGGCAGCACCTCCTGCTGCTCAGCGCTCATGGGAGATCGCCTTCCCGCTACGCATTATTTGTAGTCCCAGGCAGGCGTCTCGGGCGCTCGTTCGCGGGCCGGGCGACCGTTCCCGGGCTCGGCGTTCAGCCTGGGCAGCCACTCGAGCCACCTGGGCAGGTACCAGTTCCACTCGCCGAGCAGGCTCATCACGGCGGGCAGCAGCACTGCCCTGACGACGGTCGCGTCGATCAGGATCGCCGCCGCGAGCCCGAAGCCCATCTGCTTGATGTCGAGCGTCCGCAGGGTCATGAAGATCGCGAACACGGCGACCATCACGACGGCGGCACTCGTCACCGTCCCGGCGGTCCGTCTGATGCCGGTCGCCACCGCCTCCTCGGTCGGCATGCCCTGATCGACGAGCTCCTTGATCCGGCTGAGGATGAACACGTGGTAGTCCATCGAGAGCCCGAACAGGATCACGAACATGAACAGCGGCAACCACGAGGTGATCGCCCCGTTCGAGTGGAAGCCGAGGATCCCCTGGGCGAAGCGATGCTGGAAGACGAGCACCAGCAGCCCGTAGGCGGCGCCGACCGAGAGCAGGTTGAGCAGCACCGCCTTGATCGGGATCACGATCGACCGGAACGTCACGAGCAGCAGCACGAAGCAGAGCGCGAGCACGAAGACGAACACGAACGGTGCATGGCTCTTCATCTGCTGGTTGAAGTCGTGCGTTCCCGCCGTCTCTCCCGTCACCGCCACCCGGACGCCCGGGACGTTCCCGAGACTGGCCGGGACCACCTGGTCGCGGAGCGTCTGCAGGGCGGCCACCGACGCGCCGTTCGAGCCGTTGCCCGCCAGCGAGAGCGAGACGATCTCGACGCTGCGGCTCGGGTTGACCTCGATCGAGACCGGCTCGAACATCTCGCCGCTCGCAAGTGCGCGCCGCTTCAGATCGGCGACCGCATGCTGCACGCGCGGCGAGGTGACGTCGTCTGCGGCGACGACGACCTCGGCCGGCGTCTGAGCGCCGGGGAACGCACGCTGGATCGACTCGTACGTGCTCACGATCGGCAGCGACTTCGGCAGATCGGTGAAGCTCGGCAGCTGCGTGTGCAACGTGAGCGCCGGCAGCGCGAGCGCGAAGAGCGCGCCGGCCGAGAGCACGGCCGAGACGACCGGCCGCCGCAGCACACGGTCGAGCACGTACCCCCAGACGCGCGACTCGCCGATTCGCGCGTCGCGGTTCCCTCGGCGGCCGAGGAACGGGATCCGGCCCCGGTCGACACGCGGGCCGAGCTTCGCGAGCAGCGCGGGCAGGATCGAGAGCGAGCCGATCAGCGCCACCGCGACCATCAGCATCGCTCCGACTGCGATCGAGGTGAAGACGGCGTTGCCCGTGAAGAGCATGCCCGCCATCGCGATCAGCACCGTCAGTCCGGAGATGAAGACCGCGTTCCCGGAGGTGCCGGCAGCCTTCAACAGCGCGTCGCGGTGCGACAGGCCGCGCGCCCGCTCCTCACGCTCACGCCGGAGGTAGAAGAGCGAGTAGTCGACCCCGACGGCCATCCCGATCAGCAGGATCACCGACTGCGTCGCGGTTCCCGCGGCGACGACATGGCTCGCGAGCGCGGAGAGGCCGATCGTCGCGAGCACGCCCGAGAAGGCAAGGAGAACGGGCAGCCCTGCTGCGACGAGCGCTCCGAACGCGATGAACAGGATGATCAGCGTCACGGGCAGCGTCGAGTACTCGGCCCGCTGGAAGTCCTTGCTCAGCGTCTGGTTGAGCTCGTGCGTCGAGCTGGCGAAGCCGAACTCGGCGACCTTGAACGCGGGATGTTGCTGCTGGACCTGCCCGACGGCGTCGAGCACCGGCTGCACCTTCTTGTCGGCCTTGTCCTGGTCGCCCCGGATCTCGAACTGAACGAGCGCGGAGCGCCGGTCCTGCGAGACCTGGCCTCCGTTCGCGGCGTCGAGCGGCGAACGCACACGCTGCACCTGCGGGAGCCCGGACACCGACCGTGCAACATCGGCGACGACGGCGCGGAACGCCGGGTCGCCGATGTTCTGCGTCTTCGACTGGATGAGCACGCTTTCGCCCGCGCGATCCGGGAAGCCGGCGTCGTTGAGCATCCGCTCGGCCGTCCTCGTCCCGCCCGCGGCGGTGTCGCTCTCCTTCAGCAGCCTCGTCCCTGCGACAGCGCCGAGCGCGATCGCGACGATGCAGAAGACGAGCCACGCCGAGACGGCCGCCTTCCAGTGGGCTGCGCTCCAACGCCCGGCGCGCGCAGCGATGTTGAGTTTCATCTCGTCTCCTGACTCCTGGTGTTGTTGAATCCGTCCGTTCATGCCGCCACCTCGAACGCGGGAGCCGCGTCGGCCGGTGTCTCGGCCTCGACTGCGAGCTTCGCCTTCGACTCGATCACGAGCGCGCAGACGATCGCGGCGAACACGGCGACGGCCGCGAGCACGTAGAACGCGATCGAGAAGCCGTGCGTCAGCGCTGCCGCGCTCGACCCCGGATGGGCGTCGAGGTAGCGGCTCGTGTACGTGGCGGCGATCGTGGTCGCCGCGGCGACGCCGATCGCGCCACCGATCTGCTGAGACGTGTTGATCAGACCGGAGGCGATGCCCGCATCCGCGGAGCGGATGCCGGCGAGCGCGCCGATCGTCATCGGGATGAACGCGAATGCCATGCCGATGCCGCTCAGCAGGAAGGCCGGGAAGAGATCCCAGAAGTAGTGGCCGTCCACCGGCAGGCGGGCGTAAAGGACGAGCCCCGCCGCAGCGAGCAGCAGGCCGGCCGGGAGCACCGGCCGCACTCCCAGCCGAAGCGCGAGCGCCTGCGCCACGTTCGCGAACACGATGATCGTCAGCGTCAAGGCGACGTAGGCGACCCCGGTCTGGATGGCCGAGTAGTGCAGCACCTGCTGCATGTAGAGCGTCAGCAGGAAGAACTGCGAGAAGACCGCGCCGCCCATCAGCAGCCCTGCGATGTTCGAGCCGGTGAGCGTGCGCAACCGGAAGATCCGCAGCGGCAGGAGCGCCGCGCTCGAGCGTGCCTCGATGACGAGGAACGCAACGATGAGCGCCCCGGATGCGACCAGGAGTCCGATCGTCTCGGAGGTCCCCCAGCCCTGCTGGACAGCGCGCGTCATCGCGTAGACGAGCAGCATCAGCCCGCCGGTGATCGAGACGGCGCCGGGCACGTCGAAGTGACGGTGCGTCACCTCCGCCCGGCTCTCGTGCACCAGGCGTGGCGCGATCAGGAACACGAGCACGCCGACCGGAACGTTGATGAAGAAGATCCAGGACCAGCTGAGTGCGCTCGTGAGTGCACCGCCGAGCAGCACTCCCGCGGCGCCGCCGCTGCCCGAGACTGCTCCCCAGATCCCGAGCGCACGGTTGCGGTCGCGGCCTTCCTCGAACGTCGTGGTCAGGATCGACAGCGCCGCGGGCGAGAGCAGCGCGGCGCCGAGCCCCTGCAGCGAACGGAAGGCGATCAGCGATCCCTCAGACCACGCGAGCCCGTCGAGCAGCGACGAGACCGTGAAGAGCGCGAGGCCCGCCATGAAGAGCTTGCGGCGGCCGAGCAGATCGGCCATCCGCCCGCCGAGCAGGAGCACGCCGCCGAACATGATCGAGTAGGCGGTCACAACCCATTGCAGGTTCTCCTGGCTGAAGTTCAGGTCGGTCTTGATCGTCGGCAGCGCGACATTCACGATCGCCACGTCGAGGACGACCATGAACTGAGCAGCGACGACCACCGCCAGGACGATCCACCGCCGGCGGTCCTGCTCCACTGCCGGAGCAGAGCTTGCAAGAACGCTCATCTCGAACCCCTCTCTTGCGTCGGTTTGCATCTCTTCGAGGGTGGCTGCCGGCGGCGCCGAGCGCCGTACGGCCGCCAGGCTTTCGCGAGTGCGGCTAACCGAACTTCGGAAGGGTGATCGCGCGGCCGGCCTGCAGCCGGCGGCTGTAGGCGTACGGATGGTGGAAGGCGTCGAGCGCGTCGGGCGCATCGACGGCGATCCGGAACAGGTCGCCGGTCCGCGAGTCCGCCACAGTGACGAAGACCGCGTCCGTGCGGGAGTTCCAGAGCAACGTCACGGCGAAGCCATCGCCGCTTCGGCGGTCGAGCTCGCGCAGTTCGGGATCAGTGACGTCCGGGTTCATACAGCAGAGGCTGCCAGGCAGTCGGTCGCTCGCCAATGGAGCCGGCCGACCTTTCAGGGTGCGGCAGCCCGTACACAGAGAGCGTTCGGCGGCTCGAAACTCGTGAGGCCAGAAGGGTGTCTGACACCACGGTGTCAGACACCAGTGGTTAGGTTTCGGCCGATTTTCGGGCTCAGATGTTTCGTCTCCTGCCGATGGGACACCACCTTTGGCGTTTGCCGCTCATCAGCGGCATCGATGAAGAAGGGAGAGTGTCATGGGTATCGGAGTCAGTCTCTTGTTGATCGCGGCTGGAGCGATCCTGACCTGGGCCGTCGATGCGACGGTCTCGGGACTCAACATCCACGCGGTCGGCGTGATCCTGCTGGTCGTGGGGATCATCGGCCTCGTGCTCTCGATGGTCTTCTGGTCGAGCTGGGGCGGATTCGGCGGTTCGGGCCGCCGGACGACCACCGTCGTGCAAGACGGGCCGCCTCAGCCCTGACGTAGCTCACCGAGTGGCCGGGCGAACGGTTTCGCCCGGCCACAGAAACACCCACTCAAAGACCACCGAAAGGACGGCAGTTCATGCTCCTTCTACTTGCCTTGCTCATCTTGCTGCTCGCACTGGGCGGGGGGATCTTCATCTCGAAGTTCCTGTTCATCCTGCTGCTGGTCGCCATCATCGTTGCGGTCTTCTCGCGACGCACCGTCTAGGAACACGCGGCGACGAGGGGCCCGGCTCACGCAGCCGGGCCCCCGACGTAAGCTCACGTCATGGACACTGAACACGCAAGCAAACTGCTGGCCGCCGAGCGCCTCCGGATCACGGACGAGCTCGGCCGCCTCGGCCACCAGGACGACGGCGAATTGGCCGACGACTCCGACGCGGCGAACCGCGCATCGGACCTCCTCCAGGACGAGCTCGACGAGGGCCGGGCCGAGGATCTCCGCGAACAGCTGGCGGCCGTCACTCGAGCCGAGGAGCGGCTAGCTGCGGGAACGTTCGGCCGCTCGATCGTCAGCGGCGAACCGATCCCCGACGAGCGGCTCGAAGCATTCCCGACGGCCGAGCTGACCGTCGACGAGGAACGAGCTCGCTAACTCAGAGGGCCGAGGAACCTGATTCGCGAAGCGAACCAGGTTCCCGTGGGCCGACGGCGGCGCTGAGACGAATCGCACGGCGGCTCGGAACTCGTGAATCTGGTTCGGCTACGCCGAATCAGGTTCACACAGGCAGCCGGAATCTGATTCGCGGAGCGAACCAGATTCCCGAGTTACGGCTTCCGGGCGAAGAAGACGAGCTCCCGTCCGGGACGGTCGGGCGCGGCGCGGACCTCGCCACGAGGTAGCCGTGCGACTCCAGGGCCGCCTGAACCTCCTCGCGCTCGCGGAACCGTAGTGTCGAGTCCGACGTCAACACCGCTCCGTCGACGGCGAACCTCCACGTGTACCGCAGGCTGACCAACGGCTCGCTCACATCGGTCAGCTCGATCCAGGTCTCGACCGCGCCAACCCCTGCGAGCTCCACGGCGCGATAGGTGTCGGCGCGGTTCCAGCGCCGCCAACCTTTGTCTGCAGGGTCTCGCGTCTCGAAGACGAGGCGCCCGCCGGGGCGCAACGCGGCGCCGATCCCCTGCAGCGTGCTGTCCCACTCCGACTCGTCGACGATCGCTTGAGCGACGTTCCCGGTCATCGTCGCGAGGTCGACCTGCAGCGACGGTAGAGCCGTCGCGTCGCCATGGATCCACCGCACACGGTCGGCCCCAACTTTGTCTCGAGCGACCGCGAGTGAGCCACCGGCGGGATCGACCCCGGTCACGTCGAGGCCACGATCCGCCAGCATCAGCGCAAACGTGCCCGTCCCGCAGCCCACGTCGAGGACGCCACGGGCGCCGAGCTCGTCAGCGATGTCGACGTAGACAGCGAGGTCGCTTCGGTCAGGGTCGACGACAGCGTCGTAGATTGCCGTCAATCTCGGGTGCTCGAAGATGTCGTCGGGCATGCAAGCTCAGGTCTTCCGTGTGTTTGCGTAGGCGAAGGCAGCGCAACACACCGCGGCCATGATCGCGATTCCCGCCGCGGCGTCCCACAGTCGCCCCGGCGACGTCACCGCGAAACTGAGACCGGGCCGCACGAGCAGCGCGACCGGCACTGCAACGACGACAAGAACGAGGGCGGCGGTGAGGAGACGGCCCGGGATCCCGCGCTCGAGCGGCCGTCGCGCGAGCTGTGCCGCCCCGGCCGCCCAGGCGGTTGCGATGCAGAAGCCGCCGCCCACGTCGGAGGGGAAATGCCACGCGTAGAAGACGAGTGTCGCCCCCATCGCGGCCGCGTAGAGCGCCGCTGCCGTGGCGACGACCCACTTGCGCCTGTCCGGGGTGACGAGGATGAACGAGAGGCCGAGAGCAAGCGCGACCGTCGAGTGGCCGCTCGGGAATCCGTGCGCCAGATGGTCGCGGACCCCTTCCCGGTGGTGCAAGTGGCTCTTCAGGAACTCGGTCGTCCCGAACGAGCCGGCGACTGTCACGGCGACGGCGGCGGCCAGGTCGAACCGCCGTCGGAGCAGAGACGCCCCCACGAGCAGTCCTCCGATGAGGACGAACGACGTGATCGAGATGGCGGTGAGAACGGCGTCGCTCGACTGCTCCGCATGTTTTGTCAGAGCGAGCCCGCTCTGGACCGCGCTCAGGTCGAAGTGCCGGCCGGCCGTCGTCCTCGTGCCAAGCAGGCGGAACACCACTGCCCCAGCTGCGGCGGCCAGGCTGAGCACGACGAGCGAGAGCCGGCGTGTCGAGGAGACGGCGAGCGTGGTGTTGGTCATTGTCGCCAAGTTCTCATCCCCGTCACCGGGTGTGTAGCGGAACAGTCGGTAGGGCCGGCCCTTCGTGCGGCCCTACCGACTGCCCTGAGAATGGCAGCGGGCACACCCCCACGCTGTGCGCGCCATCCCGATCATGGTTTAGTTGGCCGAGACCGCTTGCACACCAGACTGACGGCGGGCAGAACTGATCCAAAGGGCCAGTAGCCGACCGAAACGGTCGGGAGCATTCTGAACATGTGGGCCGCAACGAATACGGATACAACGAACCGACGCGTCGCCCGGGGGGCATCGTGATCTGCGTCGAATGCGGTTGCTCGAGCGGCTACCGCTGGCGCGGCTGGCAGGCCCACCGGGTCGACGATCCCGAGGGCGCCGAGTTGCCCGAGCTCGGCTTCTATTGCCCCGTCTGCGCATTTCAGGAGTTCGGGCGACGGGAACCGCGTCAGTTCGAGCAAAGCGACGAGTCGTGGGAGCGCTGAGGGCCGGAAGCGTCAGCGAACGCTGCGCTCGATGAGGCGCTTCGACAGTTCCTGCTGCCAGTACACGATCGCGAGCCGGTTGGCCTCGAGCGCGGGCCGGTCGGTGCCGGCATGCCGGAGTGCCTGCCGCTCATGAACGAGCGAGGCAAGCACCGCTCGAACCCGGTCCGTCGAGTCCGCCTGGCCGGCCGGATCGGGCGACGCCTCTACGACCGCCACAGAACCGCCAACAGTGCGGCAGCGAGGGATGTGGCAGAGCCGAGAACAGCGGCTAGGGCCACACGTGAGGTCATGCCTGAAGCATGCGCCCGCTTGTCACATCTGTCACTGGACGAACCGGGGGCCTCCGGCTAGTTCTTCAACGGCTACGCGGCCGAAGCTACCCCGCCGTTCTCCTGCCCGCGCTGACTGGACAGGAGCCCGTGCAGCTGAGCCCAGCGGCTCGCCTCGGTGCGGTTCGCGACGTCGAGCTTGCGGTAGATGTTCGACAGGTGAAACTTCACCGTCTGCTCGGTGACCCACAGCATGTGCGCCAGCTGCGAGTTCGAGTGGCCCTCCGCGACGAGCCGGAGAATCTCCAGCTCGCGCCTGGTCAGCTGGTGGGCAGCAGCCGAATCCGGCTCCACCGCCCTCGACCTGGAGGGCGACTCGTGCCCGTTCGTTGCGATGTAGATCGACCGCGCGAAGGCCTGACGGATGGCAGAGGCGAAATCACCCTCCTCCGCGGTCCTGATGCAGTAGACCGAGGCTCCGGCCGCGAACGACGCCTCGATCTCCTCCAGCTCTGCGCTGTCGGCAACCACCACGCACTTCAGATCCGGCTGGGCCTGCTGGGCCTTCCGGACGACCGCGACCTGTTCCGCGCTCGCGGCGTCGATGCCGGCGATGAAGACGTCCGGTGTGCTCGCTTCGATCAGCGCAAGGGCTTCGTCACCGTCGGTTGCCCGCCCGACAACCATGAACCCGACGTTCGCCAGCAATCTGTCCAGCGCATCCAGCCACAACGGATGCCTGTCCAGAATGACAGCGGTCCTGTTGATCTCTCCCCTCATCGAAAGGGCCGCCTTTCGACTCAATTGACGTGGTTCCCCGTTTGTTCGGACGGGTCACCGGTTTTGCGAGTTGTACACAGGCCCTGGGGATAAGTAAAGGTTTCCTGTGGAAAACTAGTCTTTTCGAACGGTCAGGCCGCAGCCGCGCCGACCGTCGGCAGCAGCTCGACACGCGCGCCGTGCGTGCCGAGCGAGGCGTCGACCGCCTCGATCATCCGGACGACCTCGACGCCGAGCTCGGCCGAGGATCGCGGCACCGCGCCGGTGTGGATCGACCGGCAGAAGTCCGCCATCTCCAGCTGGAGGGGCTCGAGCGGACGCATCGCGGGAGACACGATCGCGCCGGTGCGGTACGAGAGGTGGAACTCGCCGAACGACTGCGGATCATCGACCATTACGCCGGAGTCGAAGATGCGCACCGGCTCGTTGCTGACGTCGTCGTAGACGACCATTTTCCGCGAACCGACGATCGTCGTTCGGCGCAGCTTGCTCGGCGCGAGCCAGGAGAGCTCGACGTGAGCGATCGCACCCTGCTCGTACTCGAGGTTGATGAAGGCGACGTCGGGGATGTTCGGGAAGATGCAGCTCCGGCTCGTCGCGGCGACGTGGGAGGGCGTCACCTCGAGCCAGTAGCGAAGGATCGAGAAGTCGTGCGGGCCGAGGTCCCACGCGACACTGACGTCGGACTGGTGCAGTCCGAGGTTCACCCGGCTCATCGAGATGAAGTAGATGTCGCCGAGCTCCCCCGCGCTGATCAGGTCGCGGATGGTGTTCACGGGAGGGCTGTAGAGGAAGGTGTGGCCCGGCATCAGCGTCAGGCCGCGCGCCGCCGCCACGGCCACGAGCTCCTCCGCTTGCGCAACCGACGCGGCGAGCGGCTTCTCGATGAACACGTGCTTGCCGGCCTGGAGCGCTGCGAGCGCGAGTGGATAGTGGGTCGACACCGGCGTGGCGATCGCGACGGCATCGAGATCGGGGTCGGAGATCAGATCGTCGAACGAGCGCGTGCCGCGCGCGGCCGGGTAGCGCCGGACGAACGTGTCGAGCCGTGTCTGGTCGAGGTCACAGATCCAGCGCACCTCAGCCTCTTCGAGCTCGTTCAGGTTGCGGATGAGGTTGGGCCCCCAGTATCCGAGGCCGACGACGCCGATCCGTGCCGGCTCATGCTGGACATCAGTCGGGAACGGTGAAGGTGTCATGTCGTTGCTCGCATGCGGACGAGGGAGAACGGCGTCTTCAGAAGCAGCCGCAGGTCGAGGCTGAACGACCACCCGCGCACATACTCGACGTCCATGTCGAGCGCCTCGCCGAAGGTCGAGCGGGCGCGGGCGGTCACCTGCCAGAGCCCGGTCAGCCCCGGCAGCATCAGGAAGCGTTCGAAGTGGTGCTCGGCGAAGCCCTCGGTCTCGTAGTCGAGACACGGCCTCGGGCCGACGAGCGACATGTCGCCGGTGAGGACGTTGAAGAGCTGCGGCAACTCATCCAGGCTCGTCTTCCGGAGGAGGCGGCCGACAGTCGTCACCGAGGTGGATCGATCGAGCTTGTACAGCCCGTTGGTGTTCGGGGAAGCATCGTGCGTGAGTGTGGCCGCGATGTAGCGGCGGTGCTCCTCCTGGTCCGTGTCGACGCGCATCGTGCGGAACTTCAGGACCGTGAACGGCTGCATGTCGCGACCGAGCCGCCGCTGTCGGAAGAGCACCGGACCCTTCGAGTCGAGACGGATCATGATCGCGATCGCCACCATCACCGGCGCAAGCAGGAAGATCATCGCGGAGGCGACGACGCAGTCGAGACTGCGCTTCAGGAGCCGCGAGGAAGGCGACAGCCGGCTCGGCGGCAGGCCGACCAGTGCAAGACCTTCGAATGTGTGGATGCCGGCCTTCGGACCGACGATCTCGAACAGGCGAGGCACTACGTCGATCTGCACATCGAGCTTCCGAAGCTCGCGGATCGTCCGCAGTAGCTCCTCGTGGTCCGCGTCGGAAAACGCGATGATCACGCGCTCGATGTCGAGGACCGAGACGATCTCGGTCAGACGGTCCGCCGGTCCGACGAGCGCGAGGTGCTCGAGCTCGGGCCGGCGGGGCCGCGGGTGCGCGTCGACGAAGCCGACGAGGTTGATGCCGTACTCCGGGTGCTGGAGGAGCTTCCGTGCAGCGAGCTGGCCGATGTCGCCGGCACCGACGATGATCGTGTTCTGGAGGTAGAGAGGGCTGCGTCTCGCGATCGTGCGCGCGAGCCCGCGGGCCGACGTCACGAAGACGATGGCGAGCAGCCAGAAGACAATGAGCCTCGGAACGTGCGGGCTCGCGAGGCCGGCGAGCCACGAAACGACGAAGAACGCCCATGCTCCGAGCGTCACGAGCTGAAAGACGCCGACGACGTCGTCGATCGTGGAGTGGTCAACGTGCTCCTCGTCGCGGTCGTACAACCCGTTGAGCTTGGCCGCTACGACCCAGAGCGGCAATGCCAGCACCATGACCGCGAACTGAACCCGGGGATCCGCGCCGCCCCCGCCGGACACGATCAGCTTCGCAAGCAGATACGCGAGGATCAGGCCGGCAGCGTCGGCGGCAAGCAGAGCACGGCGGACGAACCAGCCGCGGCGGCGCGCAGGATGGTCGGTGGCGACGGTGCGCCGCCGCTCGAGCAGCGATTCCGTCCGCCGGTCGAGCACGAGCACGTCGAGGTCGAGCCCCGCCGCCGAAGCCTCCTGGAAGGCGTTCACGCCCTTCGCCTCTCGCCCGGGGTCGTCTGACCCCTATCGCACCTCTCGAACCTCAACCCAGCACCCTCTCCCCGTGGAATCCACTGCTCCGAGGCTAGGGCGGGGTCGAGCCTCAGACCAGACCAGAGTCGAAAAACCCTCCGGGTGAGGGGAGCTAGCCGTCCGGGTAGGCCCGCGTCAGCGCGCGGGCCGGAACCCCTGCCACGACCTCGTCCGGGGCGACGTCGCGGGTCACCACCGCTCCGGCTCCGATCAACGCACCTGCGCCGATTCGCACACCACCCAGCACGACTGCGCCCGAGCCGATCGACGCCCGATCCTCGACGATGGTCGTCCGGCACTCCCAGTCGTCCGCGCTCTGCAGGCTGCCGTCGCCGTTCGTTGCGTGCGGTCGATTGTCGTTGATGAACATCACGCCGTGGCCGACGAAGACCTCGTCGCCGATCACCACGCCGCTGCAGACGAACGTGTGGCTCTGGATCTTGCACCGCTCCCCCACGCGCACATCGCGCTGGATCTCCACGAACGGCCCGATGCGGCTGCCCGCCGCGATCGCGCAGCCGTAGAGGTTCGTGAACGGGCCGACGACGACGTCGTCGCCGAGCTCCACGTCGGAGAGCAGGCGGTACGGCGCGTCGTTCGCCGGTGCGTCAGCCATCGAAGAACGTTCGGACTGCTTCCGACACGGCATCGAGCTGCTGCTCCGTCATCCCTGGGAAGATCGGCAGTGAGAGACACTCGCGGGCGAGCGCCTCGGCGACGGGGAAGTCACCGGCGCTGTGCCCGAGCCGGGCGTAGGCATCGGTCAGATGCACCGGATCCGGGTAGTGCCGGCCGGCCCCGATCCCGCGGTCGTGCAGCCACGTTGCGAGGCCGTCGGGGTCGCTCGTCCGGACGACGTAGAGATGCCAGACGGGGGAGCTCCCGGGGGCAACGGGCGGCAACCGCAGGTCGCCGACCTCTGAGAGCGCGTCCATGTAGAACGCAGCGGCGTCGCGGCGCTGGCCGTTCCACGTCTCGAGCTCCGGCAGCTTGTGCAAGAGGACGATCGCCTGGATCGTGTCGAGGCGCGATGTCCACCCTTCGTAGGCGTGGACGTACTTCGCCGTCTGGCCGTGCTCGCGCAGGGCGCGCACACGGGCGGCGACCTCGGCGTCACGGGTCACGAGCGCCCCGGCGTCCCCGGCAGCGCCGAGGTTCTTGCCTGGGTAGAAGCTGAAGGCCGCAGCCACGCCCGCCGCGCCGGCGCGTTCTCCGACACGCGTCGCGCCGTGCGCCTGGCACGCGTCCTCGATGATGGCGACACCTGAGCCGTCGGCAACCCGGCGCAACGCACGCATGTCGGCCAGCTGGCCATAGAGGTGCACCGGCATCAGCGCATGCGTGCGCGGGCCGACAGCGGCCGCGGCGGCCGCGGGATCGAGGCAGTAGTCGTCCTCCGAAATGTCGACGACGACGGGAACGCCCCCGGCCTGCGTGACCGCCTCGAGCGTCGCGACGAACGTCGCGGCCGGAACGACGACCTCGGCGCCCGGCTCGATCCCGGTCGCCAGGAGCCCGAGTCGCAGCGCATCGAGCCCGCTGCCGACGCCGACGCAATGACCCACACGGCAATAGGCGGCAAAGGCCTCCTCGAACTGAGCGACGGCCGGCCCGTTCGTGAACGCCCCACTCCGGAGAAGCTGCGCGATGTCGTCGAGCAACGCAGGCTCGAGCGGCCGGTGCATCGGCGCGAAGTCGAGGAACGGGACGGTTGGTCCAGCCTGGGTCGTCGAGGGAAGCCCCATGTCTCGAACGTAGCCCCGGACGTTCGTGGTCGCCACGTCCGAAGGTTCAGCTCGCACCGCGCATGCAGCGGCACGGACGTCGCACAAAAGACTGGTCGTTCAGGCGGTCGACCAGGCTCGGGCCCCTGGCAATGCTGAGTCCGGCGTGGGCTTGGCGGCGGCACCCCGGCAGTTCGCACGGACCGTGCGTCTCGTGGGAGCCGTCGCGCTCATCGCAATGCGGTCGTCTCCTTGTGTTCCCGAGCGGCGCACACCGACACGCGGGGCCGCGGCGGTCGAGGTCACCTATGCCTCGCCGGTTGCGCTGCGCGCCGCGCTCGCCCGCCATCCTGCTGCGCTCGTCCAGGACGTTCCCGAGCTCCGCGTCGCCGAAGTGCGACCGGCCGGCGACCCGACGCGCTACATCCGTTCGCTGCGCGGCGTGAGCGGGATCGTCGGTGCGCGCCGTGCGCTCCCCGCGCCGAAGCGGATGCCCCGGGGCTGACGCTCGGCCTCGTCTCGACCCCTGCCGGCGGCGCCTACGAGTGGCAGTGGTACGCGACCGGCGTCGACCGCGTTCCGGCGAAGGTCCTCGCGGCGGCCGCGCGCACGACGATCGCGATCGTCGACAGCGGTGCGGATCTCTCGGCTCCTGCCCTCGCAGGAAAGGTCAAAGCGTCGTACGACGTCCGATCCGGTGAGCGCACGGTCGGCGATTCGAGCGGGCACGGAACGTTCGTCGCCTCCATCGCCGGCGGATCGACGGCCGCGGGCGGCGCCGTCGCGGGCTTCGGCGGGGCTGCACGACTACTCATCGTGAAGGTCGGCGACGGCAGCTCGGTGAGCGATGTCGACGTGGCGGCGGGAATCGTCCGTTCGGTGCGGAGCGGCGCGCGGATCATCAACGTCAGCCTCGCCGGGCCTGCACATTCGGCCGTGGAGGCGAGCGCGGTGGCCTACGCGGCCCGGCACGGCGTGCTCGTCGTCGCAGCAGCAGGCAACGATGCGCTGACAGGCAACCCGGCCGAGTACCCGGCAGCACTGCTCCGGCCGGTCGGCCCCGACGGTGCCGGCGGCCTCGGCCTCGCCGTCGCGGCGTCTGGCATGGACGGGCGCCGGGCGCCGTTCTCGGAGCACGGGTCGTACCTCTCGATCGCGGCGCCGGGAACGACCGTGTTCGGCGCGCTCGCGTCGACGGCAAGGGCCTCGCTCTTCGGGCGCGTCGAACTGCCTGGCTACTCCGCAGGGCGCTACGCGTTCGCAAGCGGTACCTCGTATGCCGCGCCCCAGGTGTCCGGGGCGGCGGCGCTCGTCTGGGCGGCAAATCCGAAGCTCACGGCGCAGCAGGTGGCGGCGGTGCTCGAGCAGACGGCAAGCGGCCACGGCTCCTGGGCTCCGGAGCTCGGCTACGGCGTGCTCGACGTCGCGGCCGCGGTCGATCTGGCTCTGCGCCTCGCCTCGTAACTCCGGCAGGTTTGGGATCCCTCGAACGGGGGACGTCCCGCCCATCGTCTGCGACCGATCACTAGCTTTGCCGTGCTGGGAGCCGCCGCACCCACACCCGGCGACCCCCCGCCAACTCGCGTAATGTCCAGGATCTTGGGGAGAGGCACTGGCCATTTGACCAGGGCAATAGTTGTGCTCGCGCTTCTGGCGTGCTTCACGCCTGCGGTTAGCGCTGCCGGAACGACCCCTCTGCCGCCGGCTCCGCTCTGGGGCATCGCTCCGAGCGGCGCGTCGACGCCGGGCGCGTCAGACCTGAAGACCCTGCGCTCGGAGGGCATCAACGCGCTCGTGCTGGACGTGCAGCGGCTCGGCAAGTCGAAGACGGCCGGCAAGCGCATCGACGCCATGCGCGCGATCGCGAACTCGTCGAAGATGTCGCTCGTCGCCCTTGTCCCTCGGCGGGGCGGCTCTTCGCCCGGAGTCAGCCACGCACTGAAGCTGTGCCGTACGACAAGCGTGCGCTGCGCGACGATCGCACCGTCGGTTTCGGCCGCGATCCGGATGGCCGGCGCCGCAGACAAGACCCGGCAGCTCGTCGCGGTCTACGTCTCGAAGCCGTCGATGCTCGCGCAGCTCGCATCGCTCAAGTCGGTTCAGCGGCGCATTCTCGTGATCGCCCCGCTCTACAAGACGTTCAACGACCAGCTCTGGGGCTCTCTGATCACCTCGGCAGCCGCGTCGCGTGCCGTCGACCTGGCGGTTGCTCCCGTGTCGACGCTCGGGTCGCCGTCGGTTCAGCGCTTCGGGGCGACACTCTCTGCGCAAAGCACGACGGCGGGCACCGGGCCGGACGTGACAGCGCCGAGCGCTCCGAGCGTCAGCGTCGTCGGGGTCACTGCATCGTCGGCCAGCGTGTGGTGGTTGCCGTCGGTCGACGACGTCGGCGTCGCCGCGTACCGGCTGTACGTCGGAGGCGCACTGTTCGACGCCCACGGGACAAGCCCGGAGACGGTCGCGAACCTTCCCTGCGGCGTTCCGGTCACGATCGCCGTCGACGCCGTCGACGCCGCGGGCAACGCCTCGGCCCAATCGACCGTGACGGCCACGCCCGGCCCCTGCGGCGGCGGAAGCGCGCCCGTCGCACCGGCCCCGACGGGCGACACCACGCCACCCTCTGCGCCCACCGGCGTCTCCGTCTCCGGTGTCGGCCAGACGGCGGTGACACTGTCCTGGTCCGCGTCCACCGACGACGTCGGCGTCGCCGGCTACCGCCTGTATCAGGACGGGTCGGCGGTGGGCACCTCCACCACGACCAGCTTCGATTACTCCGGCCTCACCTGTGCCACCACCTACACGCTCGGCGTGGCCGCGGTCGATGCCGCCGGAAACGTCTCCGGGACCACAACGGCGAACGTTGCGACCGCAACGTGCCCGCCCCCGCCGCCGCCACCGGACACGACACCGCCTTCCGCGCCTAGCGACCTATCGGTCTCGGGAGTCAGCCCGTCGGCGATCACGCTGTCCTGGTCCGCATCCACCGACGATGTCGCCGTCAGCGGCTACCGGTTGTTCCGCGACGGCGTGCAGGTCGACACCGTCACGGGCAGCAACTTCACCTTCACGGGCCTTTCCTGCGCGACGACGTATTCGCTCGGAGTGGCCGCGTTCGATGCCGCCGGCAATGTCTCCGGCACCTCCTTGACGAACGTCGCGACGCAGGCCTGTGCGGGCGACTCGACACCGCCTTCGACACCCACGGGTCTCGCCACGAGCGCTGTCGGTCAGACCTCGGCGACACTTTCATGGTCCGCGTCGAGCGACGACACCGCGGTCACCGAGTACCGAGTGTTCCGGGGCGGCTCGCAGGTCGACACCTCGGCGACGACGGACTACACCTACACGGGGCTGACCTGCGCGACGACCTACACCCTCGGCGTCGCCGCGGCCGATGCAGCGGGCAACGTCTCCGGCATCGCCACGAAGAGCGTCACCACGGCCGCCTGCCCGGACACCACCCCACCCTCGACGCCGACGGGCCTCGCCCCGAGCACGGTCAGCCAGACGGCCATTGCGCTTTCGTGGAACGCGTCGACCGACAACGTCGGAGTGACCGGCTACCGCGTGTTCCAAAATGGCAGCCAGGTCGGGACGCCCACTGCTGCGGGCTTCAGCTTCACCGCACTGACCTGCGGCACGACCTACACGCTCGGCGTGGCCGCAGTCGATGCAGCAGGCAATGTCTCCGGCATCGCGACGGCGAATGTCGCAACCGCTGCCTGTCCCGACACGACGCCACCCTCCACGCCGACGGGCCTTGCGACGAGCGCAGTCGCCGCAACCTCGGCCACCCTCTCGTGGACGGCTGCCACCGACAACGTCGCCGTCAGCGGCTACCGGCTCTTCCAGAACGGCAGCCAGGTCGGCACCTCGGCAACCACGAGCCATGACTACACCGGGCTCACCTGCGAGACGACCTACACCTTGGGAGTTGCGGCCGTGGACGCCGCCGGCAACGTCTCCGGCACCGCGACGAAGAGCGTCACCACGGCTGCCTGCCCGGACACCATCCCGCCGTCCACCCCGACCGGGCTCGCGACGAGCGCCGTCGGCACAACCTCCGCGACCCTCTCGTGGACGGCCTCTACCGACAACGTCGCCGTCAGCGGCTACCGGCTCTTCCAGAACGGCAGCCAGGTCGGCACTTCCACCACCGCGAGCTTCGGTTACACCGGCCTCACGTGTGGCACGACCTACACGCTCGGGGTCGTCGCCGTCGATGCAGCGGGCAACGTTTCCGGCACCGCCACCAAGAGCGTCACGACAACTGCTTGCGCGGATACGACGCCCCCCGCCACCCCGACGGCGCTCGTGACCAGTGCGGTCGCCGCGACCTCCGCGACTCTTTCGTGGACGGCTTCCACCGACAACGTCGCCGTCACCGGCTACCGGCTCTTCCAGGGCAGCTCGCAGGTCGGAACCTCCGGCACCACCAGCTTCGGCTACACGGGCCTCACCTGTGCGACCACCTACACGCTGGGAGTTGCCGCAGTCGATGCAGCAGGCAACGTCTCCGGCACCGCGACCAAGAGCGTCACCACGGCTGCCTGCCCGGATACGACCGCGCCCTCCACGCCGACGGGCCTCGCGACGAGCGCTATCGGCCAGACGTCCGTTGCGCTTTCGTGGAACGCGTCGACCGACAACGTCGGAGTGACCGGCTACCGCGTGTTCCAAAACGGCAAGCCAGGTCGGGACACCCACTGCTACCGGCTTCAGCTTCACCGCACTGACCTGCGGCACGACCTACACGCTCGGCGTGGCCGCCGTCGACGCAGCAGGCAACGTCTCCGGGACCGCGACGAAGAGCGCGACGACGGCCGCTTGCCCGGACACGACCGCGCCCTCCACCCCGACGGGGCTCGCGACGAGCGCAGTCGGCACAACCACTGCGACGCTCTCGTGGACGGCCTCGACCGACAACGTCGCTGTCACCGGCTACCGGCTCTACCAGAGCGGCAGCCAGGTCGGCACCTCCGCAACCACGAGCTACGACTACACCGGGCTCACCTGCGCGACCACCTTCACTCTCGGCGTCGCGGCCGTCGACGCGGCCGGCAACGTCTCGGGGACCGCCACCAAGAGCGTCACCACGGCTGCCTGCCCGGACACGACCGCACCCTCCACCCCATCAGGCCTCACCGTGGGCTCGGCGGGCCAGACGTCGCTGTCGCTGTCGTGGAACGCGTCGACAGACAACGTCGGAGTGACGGGCTACCGCATGTTCCAGAACGGCAGCCAGGTGTCGACGTCGATCTCGCCGGGCTACATCTTCGGCGGGCTGTCGTGCGGCACGACCTACACGCTCGGCGTGGCGGCGGTCGACGGTGCGGGGAACGCGTCGGGGACTGCGTCGGTGTCGGGATCGACGACGGCGTGCTCCGGAGGCGGAACGACGGCAAATGTGTTCGTGTCGACGTCGGGGAGCGATTCGACATGCGTGCGTGGCGATTCGTCGAAGCCCTGCCTCTCGTTCTCGAAGGCCTGTTCGATCGCGCAGGCGGGGGACGTGGTGCAGGTGAACAACGGAACCTATGGGGCGCAGACGATCGCGGGCTGCGTGAAGTCGAGCCCAGGTGTGACATTCGAGGCGCAGACGCAGCACGGGGTGCTGGTCAGCGGATCGAACGATCAAGGCGGGCTGACGATCGGCAGCCGCTCGTCGAACTCGGCCTGGTTGACGTTCGACGGCATCGACGCCTACGAGCTCGGGGTCATCGGGCCCTGCCAGACCCAGTGCAGCAGCACAGGCGGCGATTACCCGGTCGGCGACACGCACCGCACCAACCACATCACGGTCGATCACATGAAAGTCACCGCGCACGGCGACACCGGCGCGGACGCTCCGGTCTATATCGACCAGACCGACTACGTCACCTGGGAGAACTCCGAGGTCGGGCCCGTCTGTTGCAACGCCGACGGCGCCGACATCTACCCGACGCTCAGCAACGTCGTGGTCGACAACGTCGACATCCACGACATCGGCGAGTCCTGCTCGACGATCCCCAGCACGGTATGGCCGAACTGCTCCAGCCAGTCCACCGCCTACAACGGCAATCACATCGACTGTCTGCAGTTCGTCGGGGGCGACACGATCACGATCGCCAACAGCCAGCTGATCAACTGCGCGGCCGGCACGCTGATGAACGGAGTCAACCGGCAGAAGTACCGCAACTACACGCTCCAGAACAACTTCTTCCAGGGCCACGTGCTGGACATGAGCGGCGGCGGCGGCGCAGGCGGCTCGTTCGGCTACGCCTACACCGGCTTCGTCCACCTCTTCTTCAACACCGTCCCCGACGGCACCAACTTCCAGGACTGGCAACCCGGCGGCGACTACGAGATGGTCGGGAACATCTTCGGCGACATCCCTCCCGACCACGGCGACTGTGACATCGAGGGCACCAACGGCGACCAGCACGCCACCTTCAGCCTCGTCAAATACAACATCTTCGACGGCAGCCAGCCCGGCACTGCCGCCGCCTGCGGAGCCACGAACACCAACGCCAACCCGACCTTCCTCAATGCCGGCAACCGCTCCGCCGGAATCAACCTCCACCTCAGCGCAGGCTCGGCCGGGATCAACGCGATCCCCACCTCCTTCTGCTCCGGGAACGCGGCCTGCCCGACGAAAGACATCGACGGACAAGCCCGCCCGCTCGGAACCGCCGACGACACCGGCGCCGACGAAGCCGGCTGAGAACCAGACGGCGGTCAGGCGGCGGCGGTCTCAGTGAGCCGTTCGCTGAGCCACGTCTCGCCGCGGAAGCGCTCGTACTGTTCGCCGCGTAGCCGGTCAGCCACGCGACCGGACGGCAACTCGACGTCGTCGTAAGTGATCAGCTCGTCGCGGGCAATGTCCCGCCGGAGGCGACAACCCTCGACGAGCCCTTCTGGCAGCATACGACCGGAGCACATCTCGTCGACGGCCACGGCCTCGCCGTAGGTCATGTACTGCCCGTAGTCGTCGAGCGTCTCGCCGGCCTTCAGATCGCGCTTCGCAACGGCACAGACCTCCACGGCGGGGCCGTCGAGCGCACGCGATACGGGATCGCGGAACAGAACGACTCGAGCGATCGAGTTCGGCACTTCGAAATGCACGAGGTGGTACGGAACGAAGAACGAATAGAGCGGCCCCTCGCCCAGCTTGTACAGGTTGAGATAGTGCTGCTGCTTTGGATCGTCGTGCTCGGCAAGCACGTACACCTTGGTCAGCGGTGTGCCGACCACGTAGTCGATGATCCCGCCCAGTTCGCGGATTTGTTCGACGTCGTAGATCCGCCCGATCGTCATCACGTCGTCGCGGTACTCGAGGCCTCGCGACATGCCGCGCTGCAGGCACTGTGAAACCAGTCGCATTCGCGACGATCGCCTGCTCGAACGAGATCTTCGAGCCGTCGGCGAACGACGTCACCATCGCTGGATTCTGACCCCACGTCTCCGCGAACCCTTTTTGAGTCGTCGGATTCCGATACGGATCCTGGAGGCCCTTGACGTTGCCGATCACGCGCGGCTGGAGACCGAGACCGTTCACCCAGCGAAACAGGTCGAGTTGCACACCCGGCTCGTCGCCGTCGCATGCCGAAAGGAGCACACCGTGACTGTCGGCGTAGACGTTCAAGATCGGGCCGATCGTCGCCTCGAGCTCGGCGTTCATCAGCACGACGTCCTTGCCATAGGCGAACGCCTCGAGCACCACCTGCGCGCCGAGCTCGACCGAGCCGGTGACCTCGCACACGACGTCGACGTTCTCGCTCCGGCAGAGCAGGAACGGATCGTCGGTGTAGGCCGCACCGCCGCGAGCGGTGACCTCATCGAACTCGGCCTGGGATCGACGGCGACGGGCTCGAGGCTCGCGTAGCGGAAGACGTCCGCCGCACGCTCGGGACGTCGATTCGAGATGCCGACGACTGCCATGCCTGGAACGCTGTTGACGATCTGGTTCGTGAGCCCCTGGCCCATGAAGCCGGCACCGACGATGCCGACGCGAATCGGGCGGCCCTCCGCCTCGCGCGCCCTGAGCGCCGTTATCCACGAGGATCATGCCGGCACCACGTCCATCCGCCGTCTCAGCTCCAGTTCGCCTTCGTCGAGCGGCTCCCAGGCGGCATCCTTGTCGAAATCTCGGCGACCGGCAAAGGCCAGTCGAGGCCCAGCCGCGGATCGTGCGGCGACAGTCCGCCTTCGGATTCGGGCGTGTAGAACTCTCCGACGAAGTAACTCGTCTCGGTGCGATCCACGAGCGTCTGGTACCCGTGGGCGAATCGCTCGGGAACATAGAGTGCGTGCCCGTTGTCCTCGTCGAGTCGAACTGCGACGTGCTCGAGGTAGGTCGGGCTCTCGGGACGGAGATCGACGATGATGTCGACGATCGCGCCCCGGGTCGCTCGGACGACTTTCGTCTCGGCGGTCGGCGGGAACTGGAAATGCATGCCCCGCAACGTTCCCGCGACCCGATTGAACGCGACGTTCGCCTGCGCGATCACCGGCTTGAGGCCATGATCGGAGAATTCGTTCTGGCAAAACGAGCGCGCGAAGTAAGCCGCGGTTGTCCTCGCGCCGCTCCGGCTCCAGCACGAATGCGCCGGCAAGCTTCGTCTCGCGAAAGATCATCGTGCACCAGCGATCGTGGCAGGCTCCCGCCAGCGAAGATCCTGCTCGAGCGCGCCCTCCTCGAGCAGCGCCCTCAGCCGGGCCAGCCTCGTGAAGCGGCCGCCCGAGAAGAGCGCCTCGTCCATTCCCGCCGCGCGATATGCGCCGGCGAGCGCGTCTGCAGCGCGCCGCGCATCCCACCGGCAGCGAAACGCGGGCAGGACGTCCGCGATCTTCGAGAAGTCGACCTTGTAACTTCGAGGGTCTGCGCCGGCTCCGTCTGCGAAGGTCACCTCGGCGCCTTCCACGACGTCGGCGACGATCATGGCCAGGTCGCGAACCAGGTAGTTCGCTCCGGGATCGCCGGTGTTGAACGCTTCGCCGTGCACGACCTCCCGTGGAGCTTCCAGCGCAGCGACGCAGGCCCGAGCCATGTCCTCGACGTGAATCAAGGGGCGCCAAGCAGTGCCGTCGCTCTGCAGCCGGACCGCCCCGCTTGCAACGGCCGAGCCGACGAGATTGTTGAGGACGATGTCGAGCCGCAGGCGCGGCGACACACCGTAGGCCGTGGCGAACCGCAGAAACGTCGGAGAGAAGTCGTCGGACGACAACGCTGCAAGGGACTGCTCGGACAGCACCTTCGACGTGGCGTAGGCGGTCAGCGGTGCAAGCGGTGCGTTCTCGTCCACGAGCCCTGATCCGCTCGAAGCTCCATACATGCTGCACGAGGAGGCAAACACGAACCGTTCCGCGCCTGCCGCCCGCGCAAGCTTCGCAAGGCGGACACTGGCGAGATGGTTGATGGAGTCGGTCAGACTTTCGTCGAACTCGCCGAGGGGATCGTTCGAGAGGGCGGCGAGATGAACAACCGCCTCGACCCCGTCCAGATCGCCGAGCTGCACGTCGCGGACATCGAGCCGGAGCTCGGGAAGCGGTGGAGGCGTCAGGGGCGCCAGGTCACAGCCGTCGTACAACCCGGTGTCGAGGCCGACTACGTCATGCCCCGCATCCTCCAGGACTCCCCGCGCCACTGAGCCGACGTAGCCGCCGCAACCGGTCAAAAGCACCCGCATGCGTCTCATAGTAAGGACGGATTGGTCGAATCAAAACCGGCGGATAGTCGAGGCTTTTGGCCTCGAAGAACCGTCTGAGGGCTCTCATGTCCACTCCGCTGACACGCCGATGAAGCCACGGCACCGATCAGCCGTCGGCACCGAGCCTGAACACGGAGGCGTATCGAATCCGCCAATCCGGCCGACTACGGTCGAACGGCTCGAGGCCCCACCACCGCCACGGCCAATCGGCCCGCACCGACGGGTCGCCATCGTGGATCTGTTCGAGCAGCTCGGTCACGGGCTCCCATCGGAGCTGCTCCGCGACGGTCGTTCGCACGTCGAGGTCGACGCCGGTCACGAACAGATACCCACCCGGCTTCACGAGGCTCCCGATGTGGCGGAGGCAGCTCTCGGCGCTCCGAGCGTCCATGTGACAGAGGAAATTGCTGGCGACGACCATGTCCTGCCGACCGATACGCGAGCCGAGACGTGGATCGCAGGCGTCGTCGACGCTCCAGACGATGCCCTCGCGGAGCCAGGCTTTGACTTGCGCGGTTCCGTCTTCCCACTCGAACATCTCTCGCGACTCCTCGGGGCTCAAGCGCTCGAAGATCCGAGACCCCACCATCTCGGTCATCGAGGGCTCGTACCGGCCCGCCTCTCCGATGCGCACGACGTCCGAAGAAGTGTCCAGAGCGTGCACGACGATCTTCAGATCCGGTCGAGTCGAGCGAAGTATCCACAGAATCGAGTACACCTCCACGCCGATGCTGCAGCCCAGTACCGCGACGTCCACGACGGAGCCACCGGGCTTGTCGTCGGTCAGCCGGCGCATCAACTCGAGTGCAGGTCGATTCCGCAAGAAGAACGTGCCGAAGTACATCTCACGGTCTGCGCGCCGCCGCACGAGTTCGTTGAGCCACGAGCCGTAACGCCGCGTGACGTGCAGATCGCGCACCGAACCCGGGAGGACACGCCAAGCCCGCCGATTGAGCCACCAAAACAGCCGCGCGAACGCGGTTGAGGGTGTGTTGCGGCTCGGGTTCAACGCCGGTGACCTCCGACCATCAGTCAAACGCCTCTTACGAGCAAGTCGTACTGTGCGTCGAGCGCCGAGCGGTACTCATCGACCTTCGCTGCGATGGCGCAACGAACAGTGTCGGCGTTGTCCTCGAGTGACTGGAACTGCTCGAGCAACCTCTCGACGCTCATGTCGTGAATGTCGTGGCAATAGTCGCCGAGCCCCATGTCGTTCATCAGGGAGGTGCACTTGTGATGAAAGGAGATCGCAACCACGGGCCGGTTCAGAAGGAGCGAAAAGACAAGGTTGTGGAATCGCGTCGCCACCACGACGTCCACCGCCGCGAGCTGGGCAAGCACCTCCTCGACCGACAGCATCGGCGCGTCGGTGATTCGTGTCTCGTCGTACACCCCGAGATTCGCCTGCAAGACGGATCTGAACTCCGCGATGACCGTTGGATCCTCGTCGCCGAGCAGCAGGCGAATGTCGTAGTCGCTTTCGAGCAACCAGCGGACGAACAGCGCAAGCGACTTCAGGTACGTCGGGTAGGTCGAAGGATCCGGATCAGCTGCGCTATAGCGGCCGGCATACAACATCAAGCCCAA